>NZ_JBICTY010000002.1:580261-1673335 GCF_043197895.1 Cryptosporangium sp. NPDC048952
AGGCGCGGGAGCGCGGAGGCGCGGGAGCGCGGAGGCGCGGGAGCGCGGTCGGCGCGGAGGCGCGGCGGGCGCGGTCGGCGCGGAGGCGCGGGAGGCGCGGGAGGCGCGGGAGGCGCGGCGGGCGCGGGAGGCGCGGCGGGCGCGGTGGGCGCGGTGGGCGCGGTGAGCGCGGGTGTTAGGAGTTCGCGAGGGCGGCTCGTTCGGTGGTGGCGGCCTCGCGGAGGGCCTCGAGGCGGGCCGACTCGGCGGCGGCGAAGCCGTCGGCGAACTCGTCGAAGGCGCGCCCGCGCCACCAGGCGAGCACCCGGTCGTAGGCGGCGAGCGCCGCTTGCCCGGTCGCCGCCCGCGCGGCACGCAGCCCGTCCTCGAACTCCCACGCGTCGACGGCACTACCCGGCAACCGCAGCGCGTACCCGTGCGACTCGGTGATCAGCCCCTGCCCCAGCGCCCCACGCAGCCGCGACGCGAGCGTGTACAACGCGGGCCGCACGTCAGCCGGCCCCTCCTCGTCCCCCCAGACGCTCGACGCGAGCTCGTCGTACTCCACCACCCGCCCACGAGCGAGAATCAGACACACGAGCAGCGCACGCTGCCGTCGCGGCAACGCGCGCGGCGGGGACCCCGCCCGCACGACCTCGATCGGTCCCAGCACCCGGCAGCGCGACACGCCCCATCGTAAACACGGTGAGCAGCTATAACGGAGGGAACAGGTTCTGATTGTGGATAATCCACTGTGTCTGGTCACGGTGCACCGGTGACCCGCCTCCCCCGCTTCCGCCCCGCGGATCTCGACGACGACCAGCGCGCCGTCTACCGCGCGGTCACCGGAGGCCGCCGCGCCGAGGGGCCACAGGCGTTCGAACTCGTCGACGCCGAAGGCCGCCTGAACGGCCCGTTCAACGCGATGCTGCTCAGCCCACCCGTCGGCGCCGCCCTGCAGTCGGTCGGCGAGGCCGTACGGTACGAAACCGTCCTCAGCGACCGCGCCCGCGAACTAGCGATCCTCGCCGCGGCCGCCCACTGGAACAGCGCCTTCGAGCGCTCGTCGCACGAGGCCGTAGGCCGTCGCGCCGGCCTCACCGACGACGAACTCGCCGCGGTGCGCTCGAACGCGGAGCCCACGACCCTCGATTTCCACGAACTCACCGTGCTGCGAACCACCCGCGCCCTACTCACCGACCAACGCCTGACCGACACCCAGTACGCAGCCGCCGTCACGACCGTCGGCGAACGCGGTCTGTTCGAACTGACGACGCTCGTCGGCTACTACGGCAGCCTCGCGCTACAGCTGCGCATCTTCGCCGGAGAAGGCTGATGCGCTAGCGTGGCACCAGCCACGTGACAGCCGTCACAGTGGACGGACGCTCAGCCCTCAACGAGGAGGCGCGCCGTGTCCCGTTCTCGCCTGCTGTGCGGATTGGTCGCCGGAGCACTCCTCGGGCCACTCGCCGCCCCCGCCGCGGCACCGGCCAAGGGCCCCACCGGCCAGCCGGAACTGAGCACCCGCAGCGCCCCGATCCTGACGATCGACGGCCTACGCTTCCGCGACCTCGACCGCAACGGCGAGCTCACGCCCTACGAGGACTGGCGCTCCGACCCCGAACACCGCGCCGACGACCTGCTGCGCCGCATGACCCTCGTCCAGAAGGCGGGGCTTCTCGTCCATGGCACGTTGCCGTCCACAGAGACCGGTTACGACGCCGCACAGGTCGGGTCGCTGGTCGGCAAGCGCCACATCCGCACGTTCATCACACGGCTGTCGGTGGCACCCGACGCACTGGCCACCGCGAACAACACCGTGCAGGAAGCCGCCGAGAAGACGCCGCTGGGCGTCCCCGTACTGATCTCCACGGACCCGCGCAACAGCTTCACGGTCACCGAGGGCCAGACCGTCGCCGGAGTCGGCACCACCGCGATGCCCGACGCGATCGGCTGGGCCGCCACCGGCAACAACGAGATGACGCGGCGGCTGGCCGACATCGCCCGGCAGGAGTACCGCGCGGTCGGCATCGGCGAGGGCCTGTCCCCGCAGGCCGACCTCGCCACCGAGCCCCGCTGGACCCGCGTCAACGGCACCTTCGGCTCCGATCCGCAGACCGCCCGCCGATTCGTGCGGGCCTACGTCGCCGGAATGCAGAACGGCACCGCCGGCCTGGACGCGACGAGCGTCGCCACGGTGACCAAGCACTGGGTCGGTTACGGCGCACAGGACAACGGCTACGACAGCCACTACTACTACGGACGCTCTGCGACGTTTCCCGGTGGGCGATTCGCCGATCACGTCGTGCCGTTCCTGGGCGCGTTCGAGATGACCGGGTCGGGCATCATGCCGACGTACTCGATCCTGCGGAACCTGACGGTGCGCGGGCACAAGGTGGAGCAGGTCGGCGCCGGGTTCAACAGTTTCCTGCTCACTGACTTGCTGCGCGGCCGGTACGGGTTCCAGGGCGTCATCCTGTCGGACTGGGCCATCACCGGCGACTGCCCCCAGGCCTGCAAGAACAACAGGCCGCCGGCGTTCTTCGTCGGGCCGTGGGGCGTCGGCATGCCGTGGGGCGTCGAGAATTTGACCGTCGTGCAGCGGTTCGCGCGGGCGATCAACGCCGGGGTGGACCAGATCGGTGGCTCCGACGAGCCGGTCAACGTCACCCAGGCGGTGAACGCCGGGCTGGTGAGTACCGCGCGGGTCGATCAGGCCGCGCGGCGCGTGCTCGCGCAGACGTTCCGGCTCGGACTGTTCGAGAACCCGTTCGTGGATCCGTCCGCGGCGAAGCAGCTGTCCGGGAACGCCGAGTTCCAGGCGTTGGGCGATCGGGCGCAGGCGGCGTCGCTGACGTTGTTGACGAACCGTCGGAACGTGTTGCCGGCTCGTGCGGGGCAGACCGTGTACCTGTCCGGGGTCTCGGCGGACGTGGCCCGCGAGCTGGGGCTGAAGGTCACGACCGATCCGCGGAAGGCGTCCCTCGCGATCGTGCGGCTGGCGGATCCGCGGAGTGGGTCCGGGACGCTGGGGCTCGGGTTCACCGGTGCGGAGGCGGACTACCGGGCGTTCCGGACGGCGGTGGCGGCGGGGGTTCCGACAGTGGCCGTGCCGAAGCTGGACCGGCCGCTCGTGCTGACGAACGTCGCCGACCGGGCGGCGGCGGTGCTCGCGAACTACGGCGTGTCCGATCGGGTGCTGCTGGAGACGGTTCTCGGTACGCGGGTGCCGGGCGGAAGGTTGCCGTTCGAGCTGCCGTCGTCGCAGGCCGCAGCCGACAAGCAGCTCGAGGACGTGCCCGACGACTCAACGAAACCCCTGTTCGACCGAGGCGACGGTCTCTCGTACCGCCGGTGAGCGCCGTTCGCTGCGGTGTTCGGGTGATTGGCGGGCTCTGGCTCGTCCGAAAGGTGGCAAATTAGCGCGAATATGCAAAACGTCGGCACGTCGGGGTCGCGGTTTGGTCCTGAGCTGTTCGTATCCGGTTTGTCCTAAAAACAGATCGGAGACGAAAATGACGCGCAAGACCGCATGCGTCGGGCTGGCGCTCGTCAGCGCGGCGCTGGCCACCGGTACCAGCCTGTCGCTGGCCTCCCCCGCGCTGGCGGCCCCGCCGGCGACGGGCTCGCTCGCGATCAATGTCGGGTCGATGCTTCAGGCCGGCCCCGGCGACGACGATGACGACGACAATTCCCGCGGGAACGCGAACCGCCCGGCCCGAGGCTCAGGCGAAACCCAGCACGGCCAAACCCAGCGCGACGAGAGCCAGCGCGACGGCAACGGCGAGGGGCAGCGCGACGGCGGTGGCCAGCGCGACGGCGGTGGCCAGCGCGGTGGCAATGGCGACGGCGACGGACAGCGCGGCGGCGACCGCGATGGTCAGCGCGGCCAGGGCCAGCGCGGTGACGGTCAGAACCAGGGTGACCACGGTCGCGGTGACGACGACGGCGACCGTGGCAATGGCCGGCGCGGGGACGGCAATGGCCGGAACCAGGGGGACCAGAACGACCGCGGCCGCGGCGATGGCCAGCGCGGCGACGGGCACGGTGACCGTGATGGCCAGCGCGGGGATGGGCGGGACGGGGACCGGCGGGGCCGGGACGAGTCGCGTCGGGACCAGCACCGCGACAGTCGCGAGTGGCGTTACCGCGAGCACCGCCGTGGTGAGCGGATCAACACCGGGTGGTACGAGGGTCGCCGGTGGCGGGGTGGCGACTACCGCGTCTGGCGCGGTGGGTCGGACTGGCGCCATGGTGCCAGTTACCACCGCGGTGGCGGTTGGGACAGCTCGGGCGGCTGGGGCTGGGCACCGCGTGCCAGGTTCGGCGACCGGGTCGAGTCGTTCCACCGTGGCTACATCAGCTGCCAGCAGGCTGGGTACGAGGGTGTCCTCCGTGGCTACTGGGACGACTTCAGCTGCGACTACACCCGCTTCGGCTGGGCGGGCTGGGGCTACTTCGGCTTCGGCGCGAGCGACTGGCGCTACGGCGGCACCTGGGTTCTCCGAGTAGACGACTTCGACATCTACTGACCGAACGAACCGGTCCCGTTCGGACGCGCCGCAACGCGCCCGAACGGGACCGCTCCACCTCGGCACCGCCGCGAACCCACACCGCACCACACAACACGGCGGCGCACGGCACCGCACGACACGGCGGCGCACGGCGCCGTGCGGTACGGCGCCGCGGCGCTACGCGATTGCGGGGGTCGGGGAGGTCCAGGTCGCTACGCAGGCGGCGGAAGGAGTGAGGGCGAAGGCCTCGATTGCGGCGCCCCATTGCCCGGCCGCGGGGCCGAGCGTCGAAAGACGCAGCTCCGGGGCCTCGCGCCACACGAGCAACTCGGTCAGCGTGCGCCGCACCGGCACGAGCAGCGCATCGCCGGCCTGCGCCATGCCACCCCCCAGCACCACCAGCGCCGGATCGAGCAACATCGTCAACGTGCTGACGCCGAATCCCAGCGCCCGCACGGCCTCCCCCCACACCCGATCCGCCACCGGATCAACACCCAACAACCTCACCACATCCGCAGCCGTACCCACCCGCGCCGCCGCATCGGCCAACCCGCCCGCGCCGGGCGCGGTCGGGAAGGTGCCGGAACGCGCCGCACCCACCGGGCCGCCGGACCCATGAGCCCCGGCCGCCGCGCGGGCGGAGTGCACCGCTCCCCCTGGGACGGCGGCTGGATGGGCCTCGCGGGCGGTGAGCGGCGGGCTCGCCTGCCGGGAGGCGGCGGCGAGGGCCTCGTGGTAGCGGCGGGGGACTGCGGCGCCGGCCGCGTAGGCCTCCAGGCAGCCGCGTTTGCCGCAGGGGCAGGGCTCGCCGTCGGGGTAGACGGGCATGTGCCCGGCCTCCCCTGCGGCGCTGCCCGCGCCGCTCACGAGGGTTCCCTCGGTCACGACCGCGGCCGCGATCCCGGTGCCCAGTTGCAGGAGCACGAAGTCGTCGGCTCCCCGGGCCGCGCCCAGGTGACGCTCCGCGCGGCCGGCGGCGCGCACGTCGTGGCCGACCGAAACCGGCACCCCCAGGGGCCCGGCGAGGGCCGAGCGGAGGTCGAAATCGCGCCAGCCGAGGTTCGAGGCGTAGGCGACGGTGCCGGTGGCGGCGTCGACGAGACCCGGGGTCACTACCCCGACCGCGAGCACGTCGAGACCGTCGGCCACCGCGGCCTCGCGCAGCGACGTGATCAACGACAGCACGACAGCGACGGTGTCGTCACCACCGCGGCTCGGCCCCGTGCGGTGGTGCCGCCGGAACCCCAGTTCGTCGACCACGGAGGCCTTGACCGTCGTACCCCCGATGTCGACAGCAACCACCGCGCCCGTCACGCCGCACCACCATCAGCGACCCCGGCGGCCGCGTCCACTGCGGCCGCGTCCACTGCGGCCACGTCCACTCCGGCCGCGTCCACTCCGGCCACGTCCACTCCGGCCACGTCCACTCCGGCCACGTCCACTCCGGCCACGTCCACTCCGGCCACGTCCACTCCGGCCGCGTCCACTGCGGCGCGGACCGCGCGGACCTCGTCCGCGGAGGTGCGGTCACGGCCGCCGACCGGGCGCATGGCGCGGAGGTGCACCTCGGTGACGCCCGTGTGGGCGATCAGCGCAGCCACGTTCGGTGACCGCACCGACCCCCCGGCCAGCACCGTGATCCGATCCCCCGCATGGGCCACCAACGCCCGCAGCTGGTCACGACCGGCCTCGGCCGTCCCCGGTCCCCCACCCGTCAGCACCCGCGAAACCCCGAGCGACGCCAGCGTGTCCAACCCGGAGAACTGATCAGAGAGCGAGTCGAACGCCCGGCTGAACGTCACCGGCGCACCCCCGCACGCCTCCACCAGCGACGCCAGCAGAACCGCATCCACCGACCCCGAAGCGGTCAGACCACTCAGAACGAACCCCACCCGCGGCAACCCCGCGAACAACCGGATGTCGGTCAGCATCACCCGCACCTCGTCCGGCGAGTACACGAAGTCCCCGCCCCGCGGCCGGATCAAAATCTGCACGCCCACCCGCGACGTCGCCTCGAGCGCCCCCGCCACCATCCCGTACGACGGCGTGATCCCACCCTCGAGCAGGTCGGCACACAGCTCGATCCGGTCGGCCCCACACTCCTCCGCTATCCGCGCCCCCGCGACATCGTCCACACAAATTTCGACCAGCGTCACTGCAAACCCTGCACATCTGCCCCCAGCCGGATCCGCCCGACCGGCCGGCCACCCCCGAACACCGGCACCGACGCCAACTCCCCGGCCCCGGACATGTCCACGCCCAGAAATCCCAGCGCCGCGACGGCCAAGAGAGTGGTCGCCCGCGGCGACCCGTCGAACACCTTCATCGCGACCGCACGCCCATCCGGTGCCGCGGCCACCAGCACCCCCTCGGCTCCACCCTTGGCCAACACCCCGGGCACGCGCTGCATCAGCACCGTGTTCACCTGCCCGGTCCCGCCGACGTAGAACGGCTGCGCCCGCATGGCGTCCGCCACGGTCCGCTCCGGAGAGCCGACCGGAGACACGACGAGCCGCGACGCCGCCAGCGCCAGTCCGTGAACGGAGGTCCCGAACAGCGGCGCCCCGCACCCGTCCGTCGTCACGTGCGTCACCGGCGCACCGGTCGCGGCCTCCACAGTGGCACGTACCCGCTGCTGCAACGGGTGCTCCGGCGACAGGTACGACGCCGTGTCCCACCCGTTCACCACGCACGTCGCCAGCATCGCGGCGTGCTTGCCCGAGCAGTTCATCCGGATCGGCGTGGCCACCCCGCCGCCCGCGATCAAGCCGTGCAGCGTCGCCCGGTCCTCGGGCCAGTCCGGCGGGCATCCCAGCGCGTCTTCGGTCAGCCCCGCGGACACCAGGATTTCCCGCGCCAGCACGGCGTGCGCGTCCTCGCCGGTGTGCGAGCCCGCCGAGATCGCCGTGCCCGCGTCGTCCAACACGAGCCCTGACGCATGGCAGGTCACGGCCTGCCACGGCTTCACCGACGAGCGCGGCAGGATCGGTGCGGCCGGGTCGCCGGCCGCGAACGCGACCGACCCGTCGGCCGCCAGCGCGACCAGCGTCCCGAAGTGGTGGCTTTCGGCGAAGCCGTCCCGCTCGACGACTGCCAGTTCAGCGATCATGGTGTCTTCTCCACAACGGGCGCGGCGGTCCGACGCCGGGTGAACGTCTGCAGGCGGTGCGCCGCTCCGGAGAGCAGCAGGTTGCAGACCAAATAGACCAGCGTGACGACGATGTACGTCTGGACGAGCAGATGGTTGTACGCGGCGAGCACCTGAGCCCGGTACAGCAGCTCGGTGAACGCCACGATGTAGCCCAGCGAAGTGTCCTTCAACAGCGACACCAACTGCGATACCACCGACGGCGCCACCGCACGCAGCGCCTGCGGCAGCACGACCAGGCGCATCGACTGCACCCGCGTCATCCCGAGGCTCAGCGCCGCCTCGTTCTGCCCGCGCGGCATGCTCAGGATGCCGGCCCGGAAGATCTCCGCGAACGCCGCCGCGTTGGCCACTGTCAGCGGCAGCACGAGTTTCCACAGCAGCGGCAGGTTCAGCCCGTATGCCGGCAACGCGAACAGCGTCACGTAGATCAACAGGAGCACCGGCAGTGTGCGCGCGATCTCGATGTACGCGGTGGCCAGCCAGCGGATCGGCCGCACCGGCGACAGCCGGCCCAGCGCCAGCACCAGGCCGAACGCGCCACCGAGCACCGCGACCAGCGCCGCGGCCTGCAACGTCCCCCGCAGACCGACGAACAGGTACTTCCAGATCGGCCACTGCCCGAACGGCTGCCACTTGGCGGCGTCCAGCTGTCCGTGCGAGGCAAAAACGCGAAGAGCCAAAGCAACGACAACAACAAGGACGACGACGGTGACGATCGACGCGATGCGAATGCGGCGGCGACCCCGGGGCCCCGGCTCGTCGAACAGTACGGAAGCGCTCATCGGTGGCCTCCGCTCTTCGCGCGAGCGCTCATCTGTGGCCTCCGCTCTTCGCGCGAGCGCTCATCGGAAAATCGCCACCCTCCGCTCGACAAAACCGGTCGACAGGCCGATGACCAGCGCCAGCGCCATGTACGCGAGGCCGGCGCCGACGAAGATCGGGATCGGCTGGGCGTGCACCAGGTTGACCTTGTTCGCCGACGCGGTCAGCTCGACCACACCGACGGCCGCGGCCAGCGACGTGTTCATGACCAGCGCGATCATCACGTTGCCGACCGGCTGCACCACGGCCCGCAGCGCCTGCGGCAGGATCACCAGCCGCAGCGACTGGAAGAACGTCAGGCCGATCGCGCGGGCGGCTTCGGCCTGGCCCATCGCGACCGTGTTGATGCCGCTGCGCACCGCCTCGGCCACGTACGCGGCCTCGTAGATCACCAGCACGACGACGACGGTCGTCGTCAACGGCATCAGCAGTCCGACGTCAGGCAGCGCGAACACGAACAGGACGAGCAGTGCCAGCGCCGGGACGTTCAGGAAGAACTGCACGTACGAGAACGCGAGACTGCGCAGGATCGGCACCGGGCTGACCCGGGCGGCGGTGACCAGCACACCCAGGATCAGCGCGCCGATGCCGGCGACCACCGTCATCCAGACCGTGGTCCAGAGCCCCTCCAGCAGCGCTGGCAGGTTGTCGAGCAGGACGTTCACGTGCGGCGCCTCCGACTGAGTGACTTAAATGCAGAACGCCGGGGTGAACACACCCCGGCGCCAACGGACTCAGGACCCGGGAACCGAACCGATCGCGGGCGGCTCGGGAGCCTCCGACTTCACGACGGTGCCGAGCGACGCCTTCCAGATGTTCGCCCACACACCCTTGTCCTGGATCGTCTTCAGCCAGGTGTTGACGAATTCCTTCATCTGCGAGTCGCCGTGCTTGAGGCCGATGCCGTAGGGCTCCTCGGTGAACGGGTTGCCCACGACCGTGATCGCCGGGTTCGACTTCGCGTCGCTCGCCAGCAGGGTGATGTCCTGCACGTAGGCGTCGCCGCGGCCCTGGGTCAGCGCCTGGACGGCCTGCGGGTCGGTGCCGAACTGGACGACCTTGGCGGTCGGGACCCGCTTCGGGATCTCGGTGACGGCCGGGGTGTTCGCGCCGACGATGACCGTCTTGCCGGCCAGGTCCTCGACGCTCTTGATCTCGGTGTTGCCGGTCTTCACCGCGACCGCGAGGCCGGAGGAGAAGTACGGTCCGGCGAAGTCGACCTGCTTCGCCCGCTCCTCGGTGATCGTGTACGTGTTGAAGACGACGTCCACGGTGCCGTTGGCGAGCAGGGCCTCACGCGTCTCGGTGGCCGGGGGCACGATCTGCACCGACGGCTTGCCGATGATGTAGGTCGCGAGGGCCTTGGCGAGGTCCGCGTCGAAGCCGGTGACGTTGTCGGGGTTCGACGGGTCCTGCTGGGAGAGCAGCGGGGCGTCGAGCGCTTCGGCGACGACGAGCTTGCCGCGCTTCTTGATCTTCTCCATCGTCGACCCGGCGACGATCAGCGAGGCGTCCGCGACCGGCGCTCCGGACGCGGTGTCGGCTCCGGTGCTCGCGGCGGGCGGTACCGCGGACGAGTCGGAGTCCGAGCCGCCGCACGCGGCCAGCGTGAGCGTCACAGCGGCGAATGCCGCCGTGAGCAGCGTTCGAGTGGCGACCTTCGCCATGGGGTTTCCTTCCTGCCGTCGCCGTTCGGCGGCGGATGATCCGTGGGGCTCCGGCAACAGCCGGCTCAGTGGGAGAGAACCTTCGAGAGGAACGAGCGGGCCCGCTCGCTGCGGGCGCCCTCGAAGAACGTGTCCGGGTGGTCGGACTCGACGATCTGGCCCTCGTCCATGAACACGACACGGTTCGCCGCTCGCCGGGCGAACCCCATCTCATGGGTGACGACGACCATCGTCATGCCGTCCGCGGCGAGCCCGACCATGACGTCGAGGACCTCGCTGACCATTTCCGGGTCGAGAGCCGACGTGGGCTCGTCGAAGAGCATCACCGTGGGCCGCATCGCCAGTGACCGGGCGATCGCGGCGCGCTGCTGCTGACCGCCCGACAGCTGCGCCGGGTACTTGCCGGCCTGCTCGGCGATGCCGACCCGTTCGAGCAGCTCCAGAGCGTCGCTCCGGGCCTGCTTCTTGTCTTTCTTGCCGACGTGGATGGGACCCAGCGCGACGTTGTCGAGGATCGTCCGGTGGCCGAACAGGTTGAACGACTGGAACACCATGCCCACCTCGGCACGCAGGCGCGCCAGCTCCTTGCCCTCGCCGGGCAGCGGGCGGCCGTCGATGCGGATCTCGCCCGACGACACGGTCTCCAGGCGGTTCAGGCAGCGGCACAGCGTGGACTTGCCCGATCCGGACGGCCCGACGATGACGACCACCTCGCCGGCGGCGACCGTGAGGTCGATGTCGCGGAGGACGTGGTGATCACCGAAGTACTTGTTCACCCCAGTCACTTCGATCACGGAACCGAGACTAAGTCCAATTATCGAAACAAGTCAACGACCCATCGAAGATTTATCCCGAACCTGGTACAACGAAGGGGTGCTGCCTGAATCGATTGCCCCGGACTCGCCGGGAGCCGTCCTCCGCCTCGTGCGTTCGGGTCAGGCCGCGTCCCGCTCCGACATCGCGCGCCTGACCCATGTATCGGCGTCCACCGCGGCGATTCGCGTCGAAGCCCTGATCGAGCTCGGTTTCCTGCACGAGACCGGCGCCGGGCGGTCCCGGGGCGGACGGCGTCCGCGGGTGCTGGAGCTCCGCACGGACGCCGGTGTCGTGGCCGCCGCCGACCTGGGCGCCCACCACGCCACGCTGGCCCTCTTCGACCTCGGCGGCACGCTCCTGGCCGAGCAGGAACTCCCCATGGACATCGCCGACGGCCCCGAGCGCGTACTCGCGTGGGTGGTGGAGCAGGTCGGCTCCATGCGCGAGGCGCACGTCGCGCGGGAGCCGGGCGCCGCCGCGGAGCGGGTGGCCGGCACCCCGGCCGGACCGCAGCCGGCGCCGCTGCTGGGCCTCACCGTGGGCGTTCCCGGGCCGGTCGACTTCCGTGCGGGAAAAGTGGTCTCGCCCTCGCGGATGCCGGGCTGGAACGGCGCCGACGTCCCCGCGCTGGCGAAATCCCTCACCGACGTGCCGGTGCTCGTCGAGAACGACGCCAACCTGATGGCGCTCGGCGAGTTCGCGGCCTCCCCCAGCGAACACCTCGTGTTCCTCAAGGCCGGCTCCGGCATCGGCTGCGGCGTCATCGCGTCCGGCCAGTTGCACCGGGGCGCGCGAGGCGCGGCCGGCGACATCAGCCACGCGCCGGTCTCCGACCAGCAGGACGTCCCCTGCTCCTGCGGCCGCACCGGCTGCCTCGACGCGGTCGCCAGCGGCGCCGCCCTGGCCCGGCGCCTGGCCGAGGCGGGCTTCGACGTCCGCGGCACCACCGGCGTCGTCGACATCGCCCGCGACGCCGAACCGGTGTCCGCACGCATGTTCCGCGACGCCGGCCGCGCCACCGCCGACGTCCTCGCGACGATCGTCAACTTCTTCAACCCCGACACGCTGGTGCTCGGCGGCCAGCTCAGCCAGGCCGAGCCCTACGTCGCGAACATCCGGTCGACGCTCTACGAGCGGTGCCTGCCGATGGCCGTCGAGAAGCTCGTCATCGAGCCGAGCAGGGCCGGACGGCTCGCCGGTGTCATCGGCGGCGGCCACCTGATGCTCGAGCACCTCTTCGATCCGGCCCGGGTCAACGCGCTCGCCTCTTAAGTGACCAGCCCCGTGCGATAGGCGTGGACGACGGCCTGGACGCGGTCCCGGAGGCCGAGTTTCGCCAGGATGCGGGACACGAACGTCTTGACGGTCTCCGGGCTGACGTGCAGCGTCGCGGCGATCTCGCTGTTGGACAGCCCGGTGGCGATCAGCCGCAGCACCTCGAGTTCGCGCGGGGTCAGCGTGGTCTCCGCGCCGCCCTCGGGTGGGCGGATCCGCGCGGCGAAGCGCCCGACGAGCTGGCGGGTGACCTCGGGGTCGAGCAGGGCCGCGCCGCTGGCGACCGTGCGGATGCCGCTGATCAGGTGCGCCGGGGGTGCGTCCTTGAGCAGGAAACCGCTGGCGCCGGCGCGCAACGCCTCGTAGACGTACTCGTCGAGGTTGAACGTCGTCACGACGAGCACTTTCACGGGATCCTCGACGCCGACGCCCGCCAGCAGCCGGGTCGCCTCGATGCCGTCGAGGCCCGGCATCCGCACGTCCATCACGACGACGTCGGGCCGCAGGCGGCCGGCGAGCTCGACCGCCGCGCGGCCGTCGGAACACTCGCCGACGATCTCCAGGTCGGGCTGGGCGTCGATGATCGTGACGAACCCGACGCGGATCATCGCCTGGTCGTCGCAGACGAGCACTCGGATCACCACGGGGCAGAACGCTACCGAGCGGGGCGGAGGAAGTCGTCACCTGACCGTGGGCCACACGCGTAGCTCGCTCGGGGGACACTGGTGCGGTGCAACCCCTCCTGACGATCGCGCCCTTCACCCCCGAGGACGCCGCGGACGCCGTCGCGGTGGCCCAGCTCACCGAACTGATCAACGAGGTCTACGCCGACGGTGAGCAGGGCCTCTGGATCCCCGGCCAGACCCGCACCACGGTGGGTGAGCTGACGAACTTCGCCCGCGCGGGTGAGCTGTTCGTGGCGCGCCTCGACGACGAACTGGTCGGCTCGGTGCGGATCTGCCGCCTCGACGAGACGACGAGCGAGTTCGGCATGCTGGTCGCCTCGACGAAACACCGCGGGCTCGGCGTCGGCCGTGAGCTCGTGCGGTTCGCGGAGGCCAACGCCCGCAGCGCCGGCGACACGCGGATGCAACTGGAGGTGCTCACCCCGCAGGACTGGACGCACCCGGTGAAGCAGTTCCTGGTCGAGTGGTACACCCGCATCGGTTACGTCAACGTGCGCACCGACGATTTCGCGCCCGCGTACCCGCACCTCTCACCGCTGCTCGCGACCCCGTGCGACTTCCGGATCTTCCACAAGAACCTCGAGTGACGCTGCGCCTAGAATCCTCGTTCGGACGAAGGAGGTTCCGGTGACCAGCGTGGCCAGCGAGCGGACGATCCCGGCGCGCGGGCGGCAGCGGGTGATCGACGCGGCGCTCGCGCAGTTCGCCGAGTTCGGCGTCGAGGGCACGTCGCTGCAGATGATCGCCGACGCGATGGGCGTCACGAAGGCCGCGGTGTACTACCACTTCAAGACCAAGGACGAGATCGTCCTGGCCGTGGTGTCCCCGGCGCTCGGCCAGCTGCGCGAGATCCTCGACCACACCGAGGCGCAGCGTGCGCAGTCGGCCCGTACCCGGACGTTCCTCGCCGGGTTCGTGCGCCTGGTCGTCGGCCACCGCGAACTGCTGACACTGCTCTACGACGACGTCGCGGTGATCCGCACGCTGCGCCGGCACCTTCCCGACTTCGCCGACTACGAGCACCGCATCCCTCGCGCGATCGTCGGAGCGGACGCCGACGCCGGTCAGCGGGTGGCGGCCGCGGTGGCGCTCACCGGCATCGTCGCGGCGGCGGGCAGCCCGGAGTTCGGCACGCTGCGCGACGACGAACTCGAAGGCCACCTGCTCGACGCCGGTCTACGGCTGATCATCCCGCGCCGCGGGCACCGGCGCGGCCCACCGTAGGGGCGTCGCGAGCAGGTCGACGAAGCGGTCGACCACGCGGTACGCCTCGGCGATGTCACCTCCGCGGATGATCGCCTCGCGCAGCGCGGCGTCGACGACGGCCCAGAGCATCAGCGCGGTGTCCTCGGCCGCCGCCGGGCCCAGCGCGTCGAGGTCGTGCGCCAGGATCATTCGCGTATCGCGCTCGGTGGCCGCGATCAGCGCTGCCGCCTGGCGGTCGGCCGCCGTGCGCAGCGCGACGTGCACCCGGTAGTGCCACGGCCGCAGTTCGAACGCGGCGATGATCGTGTGTAGCCGGACGCGCAGCCGGTCCTCCGGCGGGAGCTCGTCGGGCACCTGCCGGGCTGCCGCCAGTTCCGGTGCCGTCACCGCCCACTCGCGCACCGCCGAGGCGTACAGGAACTCTTTCGACGGGAAGTACCGGTACACGGTGCCGAGGGCCACGTCGGCGGCCCGGGCGACCGATCGCATCTGGATGTGCTCGTACTCCGCGGAATCGAGCGCACTCAGAGCTGCGGCGAGGATCCGGGACCGCCGCGCGGTCTGCGTCGCGGTGAGTCTCGGCATGGCCCCTCCCCACGCGGAATGAACTGGATTCTAGACCTATCGCTCTTGACCCGATTCGCCGGTATTGAAATCCTGTTTCACACGCCGCGTTCTGCGTCAGGAGCCGACAATGTCCGTCGCACCCGACTATCCGCGAACCCTCACCATCGACGGTGCCGCGGTCGAGACCGCCGAGCGCTTCGAGGTGATCGACCCCTCCACCGGGAGGCCGTTCGCCTCGGCGCCGTCCGTCTCCCCCGTCCAGCTCGACAGCGCGGTCCGCGCCGCGGACGCCGCCTACCGCACCTGGCGCCGCGACGAACCAGCCCGGCAGAAAGCCCTGCTCGCCGCGGCGGACGCCGTCGACGCCGCAGCCGGCGACCTGGCCGCGATCCTCGTCACCGAGCAGGGAAAGCCGCTGCGTGACGCCCGCGCGGAGACGTACGCCGTCTCGCTCTGGCTGCGCTACTACGCCGGGCTCGAGCTGGCACCCGAGGTCGTGCGCGACGACGAGAAGGGCTATGCGGAGGTCCACCGCAAGCCGATCGGTGTCGTCGCGGCGATCACCCCGTGGAACTTCCCGCTGACGCTCGGCATGTGGAAGATCGCGCCGGCGCTGCGGGCGGGCAACACCGTGGTCATCAAGCCCTCGCCGTACACGCCGCTGGCCACGCTCGCTCTCGGCGAGGTGCTGCGCACGGTGCTGCCCCCGGGTGTGCTCAACGTCGTCACGGGTCCGGATCCGCTCGGTGCGTCGCTCACCACCCATCCGCTGGTCCGCAAGATCAGCTTCACCGGCTCCACCGCGACCGGGAAGAAGGTCGCCGCGGCCGCCGCCGACGACCTCAAGCGCGTCACGCTGGAACTCGGTGGGAACGATCCGGCCGTCGTGCTGCCCGGCGCGAACATCGCCGACATCGCCGCCCCGCTGTTCTGGAGCGGCTTCATCAACAACGGCCAGACGTGCCTGGCGATCAAGCGCGTCTACGTGCACGAGTCGCAGTACGACGAGCTCGTCGACGCGCTGGCGTCGATCGCGAACGGCGTGAAGGTCGACCAGGGCCTGGTCGAGGGTGTGCAGCTCGGACCGATCAATAACAAACCGCAGTACGAACGGGTCAGCGGCCTGGTCGAGGACGCGATCGCGGCCGGCGCCAACGTCGCGGCCGGTGGCTCGCGGTACGACCGCGACGGCTACTTCTTCCGGCCGACGATCCTGTCCGGCCTGTCCGACGGCGTCCGGATCGTCGACGAGGAGCAGTTCGGCCCGGTGCTGCCCGTGCTCACGTACCGGGACGTCGACGACGCCGTGGTCCGGGCCAACGACACCATGTACGGGCTCACCGCGTCGGTGTGGTCGGACGACCCGGAGCACGCGGCCGAGGTCGCCGGGGAGATCGACGCCGGCCAGGTGACGGTGAACGCGCACGGCAGCGCGATCACGCCCGACCTGCCGTTCGGCGGCCACAAACACAGCGGGATCGGCGTCGAGAACGGGCCCTGGGGTCTGCTCGGCTTCACCGAGATCCAGGTGATCGCGGGCCCGTCGCGGCGGCGTGCCCCCGACTAGAATGGGCCGGTGCCGACCGGGGTAGCTCTTCGCGATGTTCGGACGCAGTTGTTCGACGCCGCCGAGCGGGTCCTGCTGCGGTCGGGGCCCAGTGCGCTGACCAGCCGGGCGGTCACGGACGAGGCCGGCGTCGCGAAGGGTGTCCTGCACCGGCACTTCGCCGACTTCGACGCGTTCCTGGCCGACTTCGTGCTCGACCGCGTCGACCGGATGGACGAGCAGGCGGCTTCGCTGCGGGACGCCGCCGGCTCCGGAACCGTCGTCGGCAACCTCGCCGACGCGCTGACCGCGCTGTTCGGGTCGGTCGCGGTGGCGATCGTGCCGCTGGTGATCTTCCGGGACGAGCTGCGCGCCCGGCTGCGCGAGACGTGGCCGGCGGGTGTGCCGGTACTGACCGAGGGCGCGATCATGCTCGCGTCCTATCTCGCCGCGGAGCAGGAACTCGGGCGCCTGGCCGCGGACGTTCCGGTGGACGGGCTGGCGCCGATGCTGGTCGGTACCGGCCACCTGCTCTTCGCCGACCGCACCGGCACCCCGCCGGCGCCCGACGCCGTCCGGGCGATGGTCACGACCGTCGTCGGCGCGCACCTGCGGTAGCGGTCAGGTCAGCTTCCACAGGCGGACCGTGCCGTCGGTGCTCGCGGTCACGACGTGCGTGCCGTTCGCGGTGAACGCGGCCGCGCTCACCGGCGCGCTGGCCGACAGGCGCACCTCGGCGCCGGAGCGCTCGCCGGTGGTCGCGTCCCACCAGCGCACGACGTTGCCGGCGCAGGTGATCAGTCGGTCGGAGTCGCGGCTGAAGCCCAGCGCGATGCTCAGGTCGGTCGGGCCCGGATCGATCGCCGGGCCGACGGCGTCGCCGGACTGCGCGTCCCAGAGCTGGACGGCGTTCTTGAAGCCGCCGGAGACCAGGCGGCTGCCGTCCGGGCTGAACGCGACGCTCGTCGTCACCGCGTCGCCGCGGTTCGGCTGGAACTTCAGCTGCTGGTGGCTGCCGGCGTTCCACAGGCGGACGCCGTCGTCGGCGGCGGTGGCGATCCGGGTGCCGGTGGGGGCGAAGGCGATCGCCGCGACCGGGGACGTGTGGCCGCGTAGCGGCGGGTCGGCGGCTTCGACGGTGATCGAGTTCCAGATGCGGACGACGCCGTCCGCGCCACCGGCGGCCATCGTGGCGCCGTCCTGGTCGAACGCGACCGCGACGGTCTTCTCCTGGCCGACCGGGACGGTGGCGCCGGCTTCCCGGCCGCTGCCAGGATCCCACTGGTGCAGGACGCCGTCCTGGCCGCCGGTGAGCAGGACTCCACCGCTGGGTCCGGCGAGCGTCGGGTCGTCGTCGACGACGAAGGCCGCGGACCACACCGTGGTGTTCTGGCCGCCGAGTGGGCCGACCTGGCGGTTGGCGGCCGGTTCCCAGACGGTGACCTCGCCTCCCGTGGCGATCCAGGCCACGTGGGTGCCGTCGCCGTCGATGGCGACACGTTCGGCGATCGATTGACCTGCCGTGAACTGGGCGACGAGCGCGGCACGGTGCTCGACCGTGGCCGTCTTCTCGGCGGCCGCCGTGGTCGCGGTGTGGGAGGCATCCGCCGACCGGTCGGCATTGATCACCACCGTGGCCGCCGCAACCGCCGCCACCACCACAACCGCCGCCGCCCCGGCCACCAGCGTGCGCCGCTGCCCCGGCCGACCCGGCCCCAGCGCCCGCCCCTGCACCGGCGCGGCAGGCTCCTCGGGCCGCTCCCGGTCACCGGTCCGGACCCAACCCTCCGGGCCCGGCACCGCGGGAACCGCGGGCTTCGGGGGGAGGTCGGGCATGGGTTCGTTGCCGAGCATGACGGTTTGGGAGGAGGGCGGCACCGGGCGGGGACGCGGGCGAGGGGTGACGCGGGGATCTGCCGTATCGCCCTGTTCGCGCCACGGTCCGCGCTGGTAGAGCAGCGCGCCGTCGATGCGCAACGGAACACCGGACCGGCTGATCCAGTCCCCACCGAGATCGTGCTCGGCCGCGTTGACCAGATCGACAGCGAACGCCCGCGCCGACTCCGGCCGGTTCGCGGGATCCTTCTTGAGCAACCGCTCGACGAGCTCCGCCAGCGCCGGCGGCGCACCCTCCAGCGGCTCCGGCGGCACCGACAGGTGATGGTGCAACAACCCGGGTAACGACAATCCGGTCGGATACGGCGACTTCCCGGACAACAACTCGTAGAACAGCACCCCGAGCGCATACAGGTCGGTAGCCGGACCGATCCTTCCGCCAGAGATCTGCTCGGGCGCGATGTACCGCGGCGTCCCCACGATGTCCGCACTGGCCGACGCATCGGTCCCGGCGAAGAGCTTCGCGATGCCGAAATCGCCGACCTTCAGCAACCCCCCGGTCGTGAACAGCAGATTCGCTGGCTTGATGTCCCGATGCACCACCCCGTGCTGATGCGCGACAGACAGCGCCTCCGCCACCGCGAGCATCCACGCCGACGCCACGTCCGGTGCGACCGCCCGCCCCATCCGCTCGGTCAGCGTCCCTCCACCGAGGTGCTCGAGCACCAGCAGCAGAACCGAATCCCCCTCGGCGTACTCGTTCACGCGAACGATGTGCGGATGATCGAGCGCGGTCATCACCCGCGCCTCGTTGAGGAACCGCCGGGACGCGTCGTGGTCCCGCTCGGCGACGACGAGCGCCTTCACCGCGTGGGCCGAACCGAGACGCCGGTGCCGGGCGGAGAACACCAGCCCGTGCGCACCCCGTCCGAGGGGGTCGCCGATCTCGTACTGCGGGAGGGCGACGACCAGTTGGGCCCGATCGATGATCACGTCGACTGATCCCGCCTCACACCGTCTGCCGTCCTTGGCCGCGCCCGCCGCGGTGCAGGCGCGAATCGATTCTGCCCCGTAGGCACCACCGTGCGCACCCGCCCCCCTGAAGGGGGTCATCAGGGGCCGAAGGCGCATCGAAAGCGAATCGTAAGCTCGACGCGTCAAGGTCTGGTTGTCCACGAAACATGACCTCGGGAGCACATCCGATGCGCAAGCTCATCAACTCCACCTACATCACGCTCGACGGCGTCATCGAGAACCCGATGTGGACCATGCCGTACTTCGACGACGAGGCCGGCGCGCTCGCCGGATCGCAGACCCAGGCCGCGGACGCCGTGCTCATGGGCCGCGCGACCTACGACGGGATGTTCCCGGCCTGGTCGAGCCGGGACGAGAACGACCCGACGACCGGCGCCGCGTACTTCAACTCGGTGAAGAAGTACGTCGCGTCGACGACGCTGACCAACCCCGAATGGCGCAACGCCGAGGTGCTGCAGGGTGACCTCGTCGAGGCCGTCGCCGCGCTGAAGGCGCAGGAGGGTGGCGACATCATCCAGTACGGGCTCGGCTCGGTGTCCGCTCAGCTGATCACGGCCGGCCTCGTCGACGAGGTGCGCCTGTGGATCCACCCGGTCTTCGTCGGCGGCCCCTCGGTCACCGCTCCCCTGCCCGACTTCACCGCGACGTTCTCGCTCGTCGACACGCAGGTCTTCAAGAGCGGCGTCATCATCGCGTCGTACAAGCCCGTGAACGACTGAAGCTCGGGTGAAGGGTGAGGCTTTCGGCCTAGTGCTGGAGCAACGCTCGCGCTTCGGCGAGCGTCAGGCGCTCACCCTCGGTGCGGAATTCGGTCATCCGGGCGACGCCCAGCACGTCGGTCACGCATTCGGTCACCCGGTCGAGTTCGTCCTGTTCGGCCGGGGCGGGCGGGGCTTCCAGCGCGACCCGGGCAGCCGTCGCCGCGCCCAGCAGTCGCGCGGCGGGCTCGGCGTCACCGCGCGCCGCGGCCGCGGACGCCAGTCCCTCGATCGCCGGGACGCTGTTGCGCAACGACCCCATCGCGTCGGCGACGTCGAACGCCTCGCGGTGCAGCGCGATCGCGCCGTCCACGTCGCCGAGGTGCTCGGTCGCGTACCCGAGCTCGATCAGCACCATCGGCAGGAACAGCGCCGGTGCGGCTTCGGCCCGGCCCCGGTCGACCAGCTCGGTCAGGTGCTCGACGGCCAGGTCGAGCTTCCCGCCGCGCCGGGCACCGAACCCGAGGCCGATCTGCGCGAACGTGATCGCCGCCGCGGAGCCCTGCTCGATCGCCATCCGGTGGGCCCGCTCGCCGAGCTCCTGGGCGACGGTGTAGGCCCGCGTCTGGACGCCGAGCCAGGCGAGCCACGACAGCCGGCCGCCGACCTCGCTGGTCAGCGACAGTTCCTCGGCGCGGCGCAGACCTTCCCGGTGCAACGCGGCGGCGCCGTCGCGGTCGCCGCGGACCTCGGCCATCCCGGCGAGCCACTCCGACGCCCGCAGCCAGCCCCAGCCGTCGCCGATCTCCTCGAACAGCGCCGCACCCCGGGTGGCGACGCGCTCCAACTCCGTCCAGTCGTCGGTGGCGTGCGCGAGCATCGCGCGGGTGCTCAGCACCGCCGCCTCGGTCCAGGGGTCGTCGGACTCGGGCAGCAGCGACGCGGTCAGCGCGAGTTCGCTGCGCTCGATCAGCGCGTGCGCGACGAACCACGCGGCCCGCGGGACCTCGCACGCGGCGACGCGCGCCCGGACGTCGTCGGCGTCGATGGCAACACCCTGCAGGACGGCGAAACCGAACCGCCAGGGCTCTGCCCGCTGTTCGTCGGCGGGTGGGCCGGGCAGGGCGAGCGCCGTGCGCGCCTCGGTGAACCGGCCGCGCAGGTACCAGTACCAGGTCAGCGCGTTGGCCAGCCGGAGACCGCCACCGGCGTCGAGCGCCGCGCGGAGGTTCGCGTCCTCGGCGTCCAGGCGCTCCAGCCACTCCCGCTGGTGCGGCCCGCGCAGCAGCGGGTCCGCGTGCTCGGCCAACGCGGTGTAGTACGACGCGTGCCGGGCGCGGACGTCCGCGACGTCGTCGAGGCGCGCGAGCCCGAACTCCGCCACGGACTCCAGCAGCCGGTACCGGGCCCCGTCGAACGCGACCAGCGAGCGGTCGACCAGCCCGGCGAGCGTGTCGAGCGACGTCCCGCACACGGCTGCCGCGGCCTCGGCCGTGCAGCCGTCCCGGAACACCGCGAGTCGCGCGAGGGCGCGCTGATCGTCGGCGGACAGCAGGTCCCAGCTCCAGGCGATGACAGCGGTCAGCGTCCGCTGCCGCGCCGGAACGTCCCGGGTCGACGCGGTGAGCAGCGCGAACCGGTCGTCCAGCCGCGCGACGACACCGGCCAGCCCGAGCGCCCGCACGCGCGTGGCAGCCAGCTCGAGCGCGAGCGGCAGACCGTCGAGCCGGCGGCACAGGTGCGCGACCCCGGCAGCGGTGTGCTCGTCGAGCCGGAACGTGCGCTGCTGGGCGGCCGCCCGCGCGGTGAACAGCCGCGCGGCGGGTGAGCGGCGGACGGCGTCGACGTCGGTGTCGTCGTCCGGGAGCGGCAGCGGCGGGACCTCCCAGAGCACCTCGCCGGTCAGGCCGAGGGGTTCGCGGCTGGTGGCGAGCACTGTGACGCCGGGGGCCTCGCGCAGGACGCGGCCGACGAGCGTGGCGGCGGCGTCGATGACGTGTTCGCAGTTGTCGAGCACGATCAGGATGTCTCGGCCCGCCAGTGCGGTGATCAGGCGGGTCTCGGCCGGGACCGGTAATCCGGCGGCCTCGCTCAGGTCCAACGCGGTCAGGATGCGCTCCGCGACGCACCCGTCCCCCGCCGGCAAGGGCGCGAGCTCGACGAGGCACGCGACCCGGTGCTCCCGGGCCACCTCGGTGGCCAGCCGGGTCTTGCCGACGCCACCCGGCCCGATCAGCGTCACCAGCCGTCGGGTCGGCAGCAGGGCGCGCACGTCGGCCAGTGCCTCGTCGCGGCCCACGAGCTCGTCGAGGCGCGCGGGCACGCTGTTGCGCACGACCGCCGCCGGGCTGAGTTCCGCGCCCTGCGCCAGCAGCCGCCCGTGCAGCGCCACCAGTTCCGGGCCCGGATCCAGGCCCAGCTCCTCGGCGAGGCGTTCGCGCAGGCCGGTGTAGCTGTCGAGCGCGTCGGCCTGCCGTCCGGCCGCGTACAGCGCGCGGATCTGCAGGCCGCGCAGCCCTTCGCGCAGCGGGTGTTTCGTCACGAGTTCGGCGAGGTCGGCGACGACCAGGTCGTGCTCGCCGCGGTCGAGCCGGGTGGCGGCCAGGCGTTCCTGGGCGACCAGACGCTGCTCGGTGAGGCGCAGCACCTCGGCGCGGACGAACTCCTCGTCGGCGAACTCGGCGTACGCGTCGCCGCGCCACAGTGCCAGGGCGGTGGTCAGCCCGTCGACGCCGGAGCCGGTCAGCGCCACGAACCGGTCGGCGTCGACAGCGTCGGTCCGCAGCACGTACCCCGGCGCCACCGACGCCACCAGGTCACGGCCGCCCTGCTCGGCGTCGTCCAACGCTTTGCGTAGTTGGGAGACGCGCACCTGCAGCGCGCCGGACGCGTTCGCGGGTGGACTGTCGCCCCACAGGTCGTCGATCAACCGGTCAGCGGAGACGACGTGGTTGCGGTTGGTGAGCAGATCGGCCAGCAGCAGGCGCACTTTGGCGCCCGGAATGACCACCGGGTTACCGGCTTCCGTGGTGACCGTCAACGGTCCGAGTACTCCGAACTGCACCAACACACCGTACGGGGCAAGTCCTGTTAGCGTTCAGAGGTGCCTACGGTCACGCTGCCGAACGACCCGACTCTTGACGCGCTGAGTGACGAGGCCGCACGCCTGAGGGAGCACGTGTCCGAGTACTCGCTGGTGGACGCCCAGGCGGAAGTGGCGCGGGCACACGGTTTCGAGGATTGGGCCGCGGTGGGGCGGTACTTCGCTGTCGTCGACGCGCGCCGCTGGGAACCGGGTAGTCCTCCGCCCGCCGCCGAACCGGCCGCGCACCGGTTCCTGCGGCTGGCCTGCCTCACCTACACGGACGACGACGGTCCCCAGCGCTGGTCGGAAGCCGGTCGGCTGCTGGCGGGCCACTCCGTGACCGACGACATCTGGGCGGCGTCGGCAGCGGCGGACGCCCCCGCTGTCGCGCGCCTGCTGAGCGACGACCCGGGGCTCGCGACCCGCACCGGCGGCCCGTACGGCTGGATGCCGCTGTGTTACCTGGCGTATTCGCGGGTGCGGCCCGGCGCGGCCGATCCGGTGCTGTCCGCCCGCCTGCTGCTGGAGGCCGGCGCCGAGGTGAACGAGGGCTATCTCTGGCACGGCCTCCCGACGCCGTTCACCGTGCTCGCGGGGGTGTTCGGCGAGGGCGAGCAGGGGCCGGGCCGCGAGCCGCGGCACCCGCGCAGTCGTGAGCTGGCATCGTTGCTGCTCGCCGCCGGCGCCGACCCGAACGACGGGCAGGCACTCTACAACCGGATGTTCGGCACCGACGACGATCACCTGGAGCTCCTGCTGCCGGCCGGGCTCGGCACCGGCGATGGCGGCCCGTGGCGCCAACTGCTCGGCGCCGCCACCGACAGCCCGGCCGAACTCGTCGCGAAGCAGCTGGCCTGGGCGGCGGCGCACGGCCGGCACGCCCGGCTGGAGCTGTTCGCCCGCTACGGCTTCACGCGGTGACGACGGAGGCGCGACACCACGAACCAGCCCAGCGCGAGCACGCACACGACGATCACGACGTTCTGGAACGTGCCGACGACCGGCTCGACCTGGTGCCAGTTCTCGCCGAGGAAGTACCCGGCCAGCACGAACGTCGTGTTCCACAGCAGGCTGCCGAGTGTCGTGTAGAGCAGGAACACCCCGAGGCGCATCCGTTCGACGCCGGCCGGGACCGAGATCAGGCTCCGGAAGATCGGGATCATCCGTCCGAAGAAGACCGCTTTGGTGCCGTGGCGTGCGAACCACGCTTCCGTACGGTCCAGGTCCTTCACCTGCACCAACGGCATTTTGTCGACGATGATCCGCAGGCGGTTGCGGCCGAGCGCGGCGCCGACGCCGTACAGCGCGAGCGCGCCGACCACCGAGCCGAGCGTCGTCCAGACGATGGCCGACACCAGGCTCAGCTCACCCCGGCTGGCGGCGAACCCGGCGAGCGGAAGGATCACCTCGCTCGGGATCGGCGGGAACAGGTTCTCCAGCGCGACGGCGAGCCCGGCGCCGGGACCGCCGAACGTGTCGACGAGGTCCGTGATGTTCATGGTGGGAACGCTAGAAATCGGGCGTGTTCGTCACCATGAGGGCGGCCGTCGATCTGGGGTGCGGTAAACCGCACCCCTCATCGGGGAACTTGGCGGGCGGCGCCGGACGCGACCCGGGCCACCGCGACGTCCAGGAGCCAGCGCGGCACGGCGGTGAGCGACGCCCGGAACGCGGTCACGTCCTCGGCGACGGGGACCAGCAGTTCGTCGCAGTAGGCCTTGGCGTCGAGGCGGTCGTCGTCGCGCGGATCGTCGAAGTCGGCGAACCAGACCGATCCGTCGACGGCGAGCGCGAGCACACCGCCCTGTACGTAGCCGATCGGCAGGTACTCCTCGGTGAGCCGGTCGGTGAACCAGTGCCGGGCGTACAGGACGTCCTGGTGCCGGTCGGTGTGGCCGACGCCGAACAGCGGCTGATCGACGACGAAACCGTGACCGGCGACGACGCCGGGCGCCGTCGGTAGAGCCCCGGACGCGGCGGTCAGGAGTTCGCGGTACGGAGGGGGCAGTGGGTGCCCGATGCGTCGCTCGACGGCGTCCAGCACGCTCTCCCCCAGTGGTGACGGCACGTCGAACGACGCCGGCACCCGCTCGTCGACGCGCAGCCCGCGGGCGCCCACGGGCAGCGTGGCCACACCCCCCACCTGCCGGAACGAGCCGTAGGCCGCCGCCGGCACCAGCAACACCTCGCGCGCGCCGAACCGGTGCGCCCACATCCAGCCGGGCGGCGTCAGCGGCGCGTAGTCGTCGGCAGTGACCCACCACAGCGGATCCCCGCTGGTCAGCATGATCTCGTTGGCGGTGAGCACGTCGGCGACCCGGACCTCGTCGCGCGTCAGCCCGTCCTCCGGGTCGCCGAGTCGCACCACCGCACGGGCCAGCAGATCCCAGACCGGTAACCCCGCCAGGTCGTACGCGACCCCACCGCGGTAGCGCACCCGCAGCACCGGCGAGTCGAACGGCCGCACCCGCGCCGCCCACCCACTGCCCGGCAGCCGTCTCGGGATCTCCACGCGAGCAGCGTAGGTTGTCCTCGAGCATCAGCGTCAGAAGGGACTCCTCCCGTGCAGCGGTTTCCTGGTGAGGTCGAGGCCGTACTACGGGAGGCCGGCTGGTCCGAGGGCCGGTACGTCCCCGATGCGGCGTCCGCGGCGATCACCACCGTGTGCGCGTACACCGCTGCCGACGGCGCCCGCCACACGTCGTTCCGCGCCGCCGAGCAGGCCCTGGGCGAGTTCACCGGAATCTACGTGTCGCAAGACGGACCGGGCGTCACGCTCCGGCGCCGCCCGTTCGCGATCGACCCGACGCTCGCGACGCCCACCGCCGCCACGCTCGCCGCGTTCGGCCAGGCGCTGGGCATTCCGCTGTTTCCGCTGGGTGTGGAAGGCACTGACGACGCCGTGCTGGCGATCGACGAGCGCGGGCGCGTGTTCGCACTGGACGCCGGTGGTGAGTGGTTCCTCGGTGACCGGGTGGAGGCCGCGCTGACCACGCTGGTCACCGGCGCCCAGCCGCCCCGGGTGCGCGACGACGGTAGGTGGTAGCCGGTACCGTGGGGCCACTGCGTCGCTGAGAGGGAGTTGACCGGATTGTCCACGATCGACGCCCCGCGCGTCCGGGCCGTCGCTCGCGTCGGGCCGCAGTTACCCACGGAGCAGGAAGCTGCGACGTTGCGTCGCCGGCACCGCCCCGGGCAGCTGGGGCCGGTCAACGTCCTGCAGATCATCGGCCTCGAGGTGGCGCTGGTGCTCGCCGTGCTCGGCTGGCGCGCGTCCGGGTGGCCCCGGTGGGTGCTGTTCGGGTGTGCGGTGCTGCTGCCGCTGCTGGTGTTCGCCCGCGTCCGCGGGCGGTGGCTGGCCGAACGCGTCGTGCTCCGGTCCCGTTATCGGCGACGTCGGGCGTCGGCGCGGTTGATCTCTGACGACCGGCGGCTCACCGCGCTGCGTGACCTCGCGCCCGAGCTCACCGTCGAGACCGTGGACGCCGTCGGCGGCACGCGGTTGGGCGTGGGGCGCGACGGCGCGGGGTGGTTCGCCGCGATCGCGCTGCATCCCTCGCGCGGGTTGCGGGGAGAGGAGCAGGCGGTGCCGCCGCTCGACACGCTCGCCCGGTCCCTGGCCGATGCCGGGCAGCCCGGGTGCGTCGTGCAGGTCGTGGTGCACACGGTGCCGGGACGGGTCGGGAGCGGGGACAACCCGAGCGCGGAGTCGTACCGGGAGTTGCTGCGTCCGTTCGACGGGAGCACTGTCGCGGCCGCGCCGGTGAGCGTGGGTGACCAGGCGTGCTGGGTGGTCGTGCGGATCGAAGCGCGCGCGGTCGCGGAGGTCGCTGTCGACGAGCCCGAGGCCATCGGTGAGGTACCGGCGGTGCTGGGGGCGCTGGTGCGGCGGGTCGGGAACGTGCTCAAGCGCGGTGGGTTCGCTCATCGCGTGCTGGACGGGGACGGGTTGCTGGACGCGCTGGTGCAGTCGTTGGCCGCCGAAGTGACGCCGGCTGGGGTCGAGCGGGCGGCGGGGACCGAAGCGTGGGATTCGTGGCGCGCTGCCGGGCTCGAGCACCGGTGTTACTGGGTGCGGGCGTGGCCGGCGCCGGACGAATGCGGGGCGTTGCTGGCCGAGCTGTACCGGGCGCCGGCGGCGCTCACCAGCCTGAGCCTGGCGGTGACGCCGACACCCGGCGGGGGTGAGCTGCGGTGCCTCGCGCGGGTGGCGGATGCGCCGGGGGCGGTGGGGTCGGCGGTGGCCGGTCTCCGCACGGCGGCCCGGAGCCACGGCGCCCAGCTGTTCCCCCTCGACGGCGAACAGGCCCCCGCGACCTACGCAACCGCCCCAACGGGAGTCGGCGTCCGATGACCACCCCGGAAGATCCTGGCTCGCAGGGGGTTCCCCCCGATCAACGCCCCCCGGGCACGGCCCCCTCGGCCGGTGCAGGTGCGGGCTCGGCCCCCGGCCCGGCTGGGCACACCGGCGCAGGCGCGGGTCCCGCCGGGCGCGCGGGCGGTCGGCCGCCCGGTGGTGCGGGTCCGCACGGGCAGCCGCCGTACCGACCGGCGGGCCCGATGCCGCCGGGCGCTCCGGGTTACGCCGCGCAAGCCCCGGCGCTGGGGGTCGTGCGCCCCGGTCCGCCCCCACCCGGCGCGATGCCCCCGGCCGCCCAGCCGCGCCCCGCGATGCCCCAGCAGCGCCCCGCCCAGCCTTGGCAGGCCGGTGCTGCCCCGGCGCCCGCCCCGACCCGCCCCGCTCCGAGCATCGCGCCGCCGCGCACCGCACCTCCCCAGCCAGGCGCCCTCCCCCAGCCCGGCGCCGCCCATCCCGGCGCACTCCGTCACCCCGGCGCGCTCCACCAGCCGGGCGCGCTCCAGCAGCCGGGCGCTCGGCCCGCGGCTCCGCCCTCCGCCGCTCCCGGCGCCGGCGCGCCCGCCGTCACCGCGCCGGGGACTGGTGCGCCCGTCGCTGCCCCGGGCGTCGCAGCTCCTGGCGCCGGCGCGCCGGGCGGCGCAGCCCCGGGCGTCGGCGCGGCGGGCGGCGCGGCGGCTGGTGTCGGGCAGCCGGGGGTGCTGGCTGCGCCGGCTGCGACCTCGGCCGCGGCGGCTGCTGCAGGCGCGGCGGCGGCTGCAGGCGCGGCGGCAGCTGCGGCTGCGGCGGCGGCGCCGCCGCCCGTGCTGGCTGCCGCGGTGGCCGCGCCACCGACCGAACCGCCGGCCCCCACCGGCACGGTCTACAGCGCACCCCCGGTCGACCCGACCGGCAAGCGCCGACGCTCGCGCTGGCTAGGGTTACTGCCCAGGCTGAGCGTCGGCGCCCACGTAGCGTCGGGCCCGGCGCTCCGAAGGCTCACCCCACCGAGCACCGCAACCGGCCTGGTCGTCGGCTTCGACGCCGACAGCACCGTCGCCACCGTGCGCCTCTTCCAACCCGAACCCACCCGAATCGCCCTGGTCGGTGGCCTGTGGTCCGCGCGCGTGATCGTCTTCCGCGCCCTGGCGCTGGGTGCGGACGTCACCGTCCTCACCGGACGCCCTGAAGCGTGGCACGGCTTCGGCCGCTGGGCGACGGGCTCCGACGACCGCGTCGTCGTCCGCCCGCTCGACTCCGAGTTCCGCGCCGTCTCGTCCCCCCACGAGCCTGCCCTCGTCGTCCAGGACGGCAACGCCCTAACCGGCGGCATCCGCGGCACCCTCGGCCCGTGGCAAGCCCAACTCTCCGTCGTCGGGCAACTCACCGCCTACGCGTTCCCCGCGATCCGCGAGGCCGGCGTCGTCGCCGTGCAACGCCTCGAACCCGACGAAGCCACCGCCGGAGCCCAGCTCCTGGGCCTGGACCGCGAATCGTTCGCGCTGGTCCGCGCACTGCAGGACGACATGCTCGCGCTCTTCGACGACGGCAAGCCCCGTTACGTCTGGACCCAGCCCACCCGCATCGAACGTGCCCAGTTCGGCCCCCCACACCGCTGAGATAATGCAGGCGGTCAGACTCTTCTTCGACGCCCCCGCCCGGTCCGCGGGATCCGGGCCACTCCCGGCGCCCGCGGCGGGCAACCCGCCACCTGCCTGACGCACGACCGGCTCAGCCCGCGGCGGCGAACAGTTCCAGCATGCTCTGCGGGGTGTTGGCGCCGAAGATGATCTCGAAGTCGCGGGCGGCCTCCTCGTTCTCGGCGAGGGTGCGGGGGAAGAGTGCCTGCTCGTACTCGGTGAGCGCGGCCTCGACGTCGTCGGGGTGGGCGGCGAGGGCCTTGCCGAGTTCTGCGCCGTCGAACATCGCAAGGTTCGCGCCTTCGCCGTTCGGGGGCTGGAGGTGGGCGGCGTCGCCGATGAGCGTGACGCCCGGAACGCGCGCCCAGTGGTGCCCGAGGGGCAGGGTGTGGAGGGGGCGCAGGACGGGTGGCGTCTCGCCGTCGGTGATCAGGGCGGTGAGTTCCGGTGCCCAGCCGTCGAATTCCGCGACGACGCGTCGTGCGGCGGCTTCGGCGTCGGAGAAGTTGATGTCGGCGAACCAGTCCAGGGGTTTGGCGAGCATCACGTAGGTGTGCAGGACTCCACCGGCTTCCCGGTGCGCCTGGATCCCCCGGCCGGGCACGAGCGCGTACATCGCACCAGCCCCGACGGCTTTCGCGGTAGCGGCGTGCCGCTCGTCGACGTCGTACAGGTACGTCTCGTACACAGCAGTGCCCGTGTACTCCGGCACCGCCTCCGACACCAACGACCGCACCCGAGACCAGGCCCCGTCCGCCCCCACGAGCACCTCGGCCACGACGGTCTCACCGGGCGCGAAGGTGAGTTCGTGGCGGCCGTCGCTGAGGCGGCGGACTGCGGTGAGTTTGTGGCCCCATGTGATCGTGTCGGCGGGGAGGGAGTCGATCAGGAGTTGGCGGAGGTCGCCGCGGAGGATTTCGGGGCGGTGGCCCGTGCCGTCGTCGGGGTGGTCCAGGAGGACGCTGCCGTCGGTGTCGAGGATGCGTTGCGCCTCGGCGCCCTCGCGGATGTGGGCGCGGAACTCGTCGTACAGCCCCGCCGCGCGGAGGGCGAGTTGGCCGTTGTGCTCGTGGATGTCGAGCTGGCCCCCCTGGGCGCGGGCCCCCGAGGAAGCCTCCGCTTCGTAGATGGTGGCCGGGATGCCGTGGACGTGGAGCACGCGGGCGAGCGTGAGCCCGCCGAGCCCGGCGCCGATGATCACAATTGGGGTAGTCAAAGCGATTCCTCGTTTATCTCTGGATCAATGTTCCAGAGCCAGCGTGGATCGTTGATCCAGACATGTCAAGATGGGGGCATGCCGACTACAACGCGGATCACAGAACGACGTGACGACGCCCTCTCCCGGGAGCGGATCGTCGCCGCCGCGATCGCGATGCTCGATGCTTCCGGGGAGGGCGGGCTGACCGTCCGCGGGCTCGCGGCGACGCTGAACACCGGGCTCGGTGCGTTGTACTGGCACGTCAAGAACAAGAGTGACGTGCTGGTCGCGGCTACCGATGCGGTTCTCGCCGACGCGCTCGCGACCGATTCCGCGGACCTGACGCCGGAGGAGGCGATCCGGGCGGTCGCGCTGGGGGTGTTCGACGCGTTCGATGCGCACCCGTGGATCGGGGTGCAGCTGTCGCGACTCGAGTCGCAGGGCACGACAGTGCAGATGCTCGAGCGGCTCGGGCAGCAGTTGCGGGCGCTCGGGGTGCCCGGGAAGCTGCAGTTCGACGCAGCAGCGGCGTTGCGGAACTACATCCTGGGCGTGGCGGCCCAGAACGCGGCCTTGGCCACGTCCGTGGCGCCGGGGACGCGGCGAGACGACGTCCTCGGCGCCATGGCCGACACCTGGGCCGACCTCGACCCCACCGAGTACCCCTTCACCCACGGCGTCGCCGACCACCTACGCAACCACGACGACCGCGACCAGTTCCTGTCCGGCGTCAACTGGCTCCTCGCCGGCATCACGGCCCCCCACTGACCCGCTCCAGCTCGGCGACCCGGCGCGCGCGGCGGCCCACCGGGGTCAGCCGGAGCCTGGCAGCGCGATGCGCTCCTCCGCTTCGTAGTCCCTGGGGCGTTTGCCGTGGGCGAGGACTGGGCCTCCGGGGGTTTGGGGGACGAAGACGTCCTCGTCGCGGAGGGCGTGCGTGTCGGTGGGTTCGACGTGGCGCGCGGCCAGGTCGGCTTCGACGACGGGGCGGCTCGCGGAGGGGTCGGGGGACGCGGGAGTGAGCGGGGACGTACCCCGCAGCGTCCCCGGAACCCCGGCAGCCGCGCTGGTCACCGGCCTGGGGCCGACGGACGGGTTCAGCACCGGTCCGGCCGGCGCCGAGCGTGACGTCAGCCCGAACGGGTCGCTCAGCCCGCCCGGCAGCAGCCGCCGCAGGCTGAATCTCCGCCCCTGCCGCGGTGCGCCCGGGTCCTGCTCCGGCGGAGACTTCTCCGGACGGTTCAGCACCGGAGGGATCGCCCCCGGCGCCTGCGGTGCCCGGTCCTCCTGCCCGTCGGACCCACCCAGCATCCCGGAAAATCGCGACCCCGGTCCCCCGGGCACTCCCGGGCCCGGGCCCCCGGGCATCCCCGGCACGCGCGATCCCGGCTCGCGGGATCCCGGTCCGCCCGGCATCCCGGGCAGCCTCGGCTCCGGCGTTCCCGGCCGCCCGGCCAGGTACCCCGGCTCCCCCGGCCGAGCCGCGCGCCCACCGAGGACCGGCGGCGCCGCCGGTCGCGTCGAGTTGCCGAACGGCGAAGCCGGCAACGATCCCGGCCGTCCACCCTGGAGTCCACCGGGCATCCCCGGCACCCCCGGCTGCCGCGCTCCAGGCATCCCCGGTGCGCCCGGTGCTCCAGGCCGCCGCGCTCCCGGCATCCCCGGCGCGCCGGGCTGCCGCGAAGCGCCCGGCATCCCCGGCGCCCCAGGCCGCCGCGCCCCGGGCGCACCGGGCGCGCCCGGCTGGCGGGCACCGCCCGGCATCCCGGGCGGCGCCGACGGATTGGACCCGCCGAGCACCGGCCGCGCGAGCCTCGCCTGCTGCGCAGCGGGAAGTCGCGGCGACGCCGGCGACGGGGGCGTCCGCCCGCCGCCCGGATTCGGCGGCAGGTTGCCAGCACCCGGCTGACCCAACACTCCACCCTTGGCCAGAGCCTTCGGCAACGCAGGCTGCCCCGGCGCCCCCGTCGGCAAGGCCCCCGGCATTCCCGGCGCAACAGGCGCACCAGGCTTCCCCGGCGGCATCACCGCAGGCGCGATCGGCAACACCGGCAGAGCACGCGCCGCCACCGGCGTCCCCGGCGCGACCGGCGCCACGGGCGTCCCCGGCGCAATCGGAGCCGGCGGCGTCGCCCCCGGCACCACCGGCACCGGCCCAGCCCCGGGCCCACCCGGAGCAACCGGCGCCACCGGAGCTACGGGCGCCTTCCCCGGCGCGATCGGCGCAGCGGGCGGCGCGGGCGCCACAGCGTTCGGCGCGACCGGCGGCCCGGACGGCGCCAACCCCGGCGGCACCGCACCGGGCGCACCTGGCCCACCCCCGGGAAACCCCGGCAGGTTCAGCGCGTTCGCCGGTGGTGCCGCCACCGCGTTGGTCGGACCCTCGTAGATCCCCGGTGTCGACCCGACGACCCCGTTGTACCCGTCCCAGTACGCGTCCCCGAGCGACGACTCGATCACCTGCGCCCGGTACGTGTACTTCTGCTGGATTTCCGCCACGTACTGCGTGTACCGCTGCGAGAACCCGTACTTGTCGCCCTTGATGTCCCGGGCCGAATCGATGCCGGTGCCACCGATCTTGTCCTGATAGGCCCCGACCTCAGCCTTGTACTCGTTGTACAACGCGGTGATCAGCGCCCGGTTCTGGATCAGCGAACCGTGCACCACGGACAGAGCCACAGCCGTCTGGATCGCGGCCAGATACCAGTCGTTCACCGACTTCATCGCCGCACCGGGCCCGAGCGCCATGAACTGCGACGCTCCCGGCGACTGCCACTTCGACGACACCCCGTCGGTCTTGGCCTTGATGGTGTCCGAGACGGCGCTCAACGCCTCCGCGACACCACGCCAGTGGGTCATCAGCGCCTGCACCTTGTCCGGATCCTGCGCCATGATCCGGTGGTAGATCGCCTCGACACCGTCCCCCGACGCACCGGTCCGCCCGTAGGCGTCCTTCTTGCTCCAGTAGTCGTAGTTCGTCGACGACGGATCGTTCGGATCGCCGCCCGACGGCGGTTTGTACGTCTGCCGGTAGCCCTCGAAGTGCGACGACCCGACCGAGCTGTCTCCGTACTCGGTGAAGTTCTCGCCCATGTGACGCCCCTGGTAGCGGAGGTCGGCGAGCTTCGTGTTGTCGGCCGAGTCGTAGCCGTAGTAATCCCCGTTGTCACCCATGCGCTAGCCCGGCGCCTGAACGCCCTGATAGCCCTTTCGCCAATCGACCTTGCCGGCGTCGACACCCAGAACGTCCTGGGCTTCCTGCAGCGGACCGACGTCCTCGGCCGTCGGCGCGGTGGTGGTTTTCGGAATGTCGGTGACCTGGACCTCGGGGTCCTTGCCGCCGGACTGCGTCGTCGTCTTGAGCTTCGTGCCGTTCTCCACCTTCTCGGTGGTGACCGAGGAGTCCGGCAGCTTCTGCGTCTTGCCGTTCTCGCCCTGCACGCTGGCGCCGGGCGTCACGGACTGGCGGTAGTACTCCGAGGCGGCGCCGCTGCTCGCGTACGTCGTCTTGGTCGTGGTCGTGTTGAGCACGACACCGCCGGGACCGGTGATCGTCGTGACGGTCAGAACACCGCCGGGCACCGCCGGGTCGGCCTGGCTGTGCACCATCTTCGACGAGCCGTCGGAGTAGCTGGTGAGGTAGCCACCGCTGTAGATGTTCGCGGTGGTGCCGCCGGCCGGGTTCGTCATCGCCTCGGGCAGCGCGGCGGCGTTCTGGCCGGCCATCTCCTGATCGAGCATCGTCGTCACGTCCGTGGGCACACCGGCCGGGCGCTTGGCGTCGGGATCGGTGGCGAAGGCGTAGCCGAGCAGGTTCATCTTCTCGGCGGCTTCGATGTCGGTGTTGTTGTACGTGATCGCGCAGACGTTCGCGGCGTTGCCGATCGCCATCAGCCCGCGGGTGAGATCGGACAGGAACGCGTTGAACGCGTACGCCTGCTTCTCCATCGCCGCCTGCATGACCGGGCCTTCGGCGAACACGCCCGCCTCGAGACCACCGATGCCGCTGAACGCGCCGGAGCTGTCGACCTCGACGGTCGAAAGCTTCGTGCTGATCGGCATGCCCGCGTTAAAGGCGTAGGTCTGCATGTCGAAGCCGTACGTGCCCAAGGCACTCGGATCGACGTGCAGGTCCCCGTCTCCCGCCACCGGTCCTCCTCCTGGTTCCAGAGTTCCGTCCGTGAGCCTAGTTGCTGATGTCTACGTCAGGGCTACTCGGCCGGAAGATGTGCCAATTGGACCAGTTGGTTGCCGCCGCGCCGCGTCACCAACCAGCCCCGTCCCGGCGGCAGCGGCCGCGGTTTGAGGTTGCCGAACAACGGCCCCTCCTCGCGCGGGCCGGACATCAGGATGCCCGGCGACGCGAGTTCGCGGATCCGGCCGAGGAACGGGTCGTAGAGCGCCCGGGCCGCGCCACCCACCCGGCGGGTCACGACGACGTGCAGCCCGATGTCCCGCCCCTGCGCCAGGTACTCCAGCAGCGGGAGCAGCGGGTTCGTCACCCCCGCCGACACCAGGTCGTAGTCGTCGATCAGCAGGAACAGGTCGGGCCCGGTCCACCAGCTGCGGTTGCGCAACTGCTCCGGCGTGACGTCGGCGCCGGGCAGCCGGCCCTTCATCACGTGCACGACCTGCCCGACGAGGTCGTTGGTGACCGGTGCGGACGTCCCGTAGCCGATCAGGTGGTCGGGGTTGATCGAGCCGAGCAGGCTGCGCCGGTAGTCCAGCACGATGATGCGGGCCTGGTTCGGCGCGTACCGCTCGGTGATCGTCCGGCCGAGCACCCGCAGGAACGTGCTCTTTCCTGATTCGACGTCACCCAGCAGCAACGCGTGCGGCTCGGCGTCGAAATCGAGCCGTACCGGACGCAGGTCGGCCTCGGCGATACCGATCGGCAGACCGCGCTCGGCGTCCGCACCGGCGGGCGGCAGGGCGTGGAACGGCAACAGCGGTGGCAGCAGGCGTACCGCGGGAGCAGGGGCGCCCGCCCAGTCGTTGCGGATCCGCTGCACGAGCTTCGCGACCCCGTCGCTCAGATTGGTCGGATCGGGGTGCCCGTCGATCCGCGGCAACCCCGTCAGGAAGTGCATCGCGTCCGGCGTCAGCCCGCGTCCGGTCTGGTCTTTCGGGACGTTGAGCGCGGCTCGCCGGTTGATCCCGGAGTCCGACGGGTCACCGAGCCGCAACTCCAGGCGCGTGCCGAACATGTCCCGCACGGCCGGGCGCAACTCCATCCACCGGCTCACCGACGCCAGCAGGTGGATGCCATACCCGAGTCCGCGCTGCGCGAGGTCGGTGACCAGCGGCTCCAGGTCCTCGAACTCGGTGCGCAGCGTGCCGAGCCCGTCGACGACCAGGAACACGTCGCCCCACGGGTCGTCGGTGAACCGGCCCCCGGCCTTGAGCCGCCGGTACGTCGTCATCCCGTCGACGCCGTGCGCCGCGAACGTGTTCTCGCGCGCGGTGAGCAGCGTGTGCATCTCCGCGATCGTGCGGCGCACCTCGTCGATGTCCCGCCGGGTCGCGACGCCACCGAAGTGCGGCAGGTCGCGCAGGGCGGCGAAACCGCCGCCGCCGAAGTCCAGGCAGTAGAACTGCGCCTCGGCCGGGGTGTGGCTCAGCGCCAGCCCGGTGACCAGCGTCCGCAGCAGCGTCGTCTTGCCCGACTGCGGCGCGCCCGCCACGATCAGGTTTCCGGCTGCGCCGGACAGGTCCACCTCCAACACGTCCCGCCGTTGGTCGAACGGTCGGTCGATGAGTCCGACGACGCCCCGCAGCGCGCCGCGGGTCTCCTGGGTGGAGGTCGTCAACCCGCGGACGGGATCACTGACCAGCGGTGGGAGCAGCTGGTCCAGCGTCGGCGGTTCGGCCAGCGGCGGCAGCCAGACCTGGTGCGCGGGCACGCCCTGGCCGGCGAGCCGCTGCACCAGGACGCGCAGCAGCGTCTCGCCGTGCGGGGTGGTGTCCTCCTCCGCCGGCACGGGAACGGGCGCGGGCTCCGTGGAGATCGCGGCCTGGTACCGGCTCGTGTAGAGCTGCACCGGGTCGACGCTCGGCGCGATCGACCGCGGTTTGTCCGCGCCCCGCGAGTACCGCCCGGACACGTACGCGGCCTTGAACCGGATCAGCCCCTCGGTGCCCGCCTTCAGGTAGCCGTTGCCCGGCGAGCGCGGCAGCTCGTACGCGTCCGGCACGCCCAGGACCGTACGACTCTCCATCGACGAGAACGTCCGCAGGCCGATCCGGTACGACAGGTGCGAGTCCAGGCCACGCAGGCGGCCCTCCTCGAGGCGCTGCGAGGCCAGCAGCAGGTGGACGCCGAGCGACCGCCCGACGCGTCCGATCTGTACGAACATGTCAATGAAGTCGGGCTTGGCGGTGAGCAGCTCGCTGAACTCGTCGCAGATGATCAGCAGGCTGGGCAGCGGTACCAGCGGAACGCCCGCCGCCCGGGCGCGTTCGTAGTCGCGCTGCGAGTCGTACTTGCCGGCCGAGCGCAGCAGCTCCTGCCGCCGGATCAGCTCGCCCGAGATCGCGTCCTGCATGCGGTCGACCAGCGCGAGCTCGTCGGACAGGTTCGTGATCACCGCGCTGGTGTGCGGCAGGCGGTCCAGCGACGTGAACGTCGCGCCACCCTTGAAGTCGACGAGGACGAAGTTGAGCGTCTCGGACGAGTGCGTCGCGGCCAGCGCGAGCACGAGCGTGCGCAGCAGTTCGCTCTTGCCGGAACCGGTGGCCCCGACCAGCAGGCCGTGCGGCCCCATGCCGTCCTGCGCGGACTCTTTGAGGTCCAGCTCGATCGGCCGACCGTCGGGGTTGACGCCGATCGGCACCCGCAGCCGGTCGCGGTTGGGACGGGTGGCCCAGGCGTGCAGCACGTCGAACTCGTAGGGGTCGCCGAGTTCGAGGAGCTCCGCGAGGCCGAGTTCGCCGGTCAACGGCGTCTCGCCGACCGAGGCGGCCGACAACCGCATCGGCGCGAGCTTCCGCACCAGCGCACCGAGTTCGGTGGTACCGAGACGGTCGGCGGGGCCGATCGGCGAGCGGCCGTCCATCGTCGTGCTCGACAGCGTGCCGTCGGCGTCGACGTCCAGCACGATCGTCGACTGGTCGAGCACCCGCGGCGGCGGGTTGCCCAGGTCGACGATCGTGACGCCCTCGACGCCGCCCTCGGCCATCAGGTGGTCCGAGCCGATCGTCGCGCCCTCGTCGATGACGACGAGCAGGTGGACGCCCTCGCTCGGCGCCGCACCGGGGTTGAACCGCGGCCGGTGCGCCAGGACGTCGTCGAGCATGGCTTCCAGCGCGGTCACCGACGGGGCCACCAGCCGTACCGGCCCGACCGAGTCCGTGCGGGTCGGGTGCAGGGCGTGCGGGAGCCACTTGGCCCACTCCCACGCGTCCCGGTTGCGATCGGAGACGCAGAAGCCGATCAGCGCTTCTTCGGGCGCGTGGAACGTCGCCAACTGCGCGATCAGCGCCCGCACCATCGCGCGCGTGCGGTCAGCGTCACCCCGGACGTAGACGTGGGAGAAGCCGCGCAGTGCCATCGCCACCGGCAGGTCGGGAACCACCGAATAGGTGGTGACGAAGCGCCGCAAGGCGCTCGCGCAGAGTGGTTCCAGTTCGTCGACCGGGCGCGTCTCCGGCGGGACCAGGGGTGTCGCGATCTCCTGCGCGCCGCGTCCGATCCGGACGACGCCGAAGTCACCGTCGACCGGACGGCGCTCCCAGAGGCGGGCGGAGAGCGCCGTCGACCAGAGGGCGTCCGGGTCGGGGTGGCGGTAGAACATCGCTTCGCGCTGCTGGCGGATCGTGATCCGCACCGCGGCCCGTAACTGGCTCAGCCTGCGCAGATACTGACGCCGGGCCGCGACCATCTCACGTTTGCTCTGGCCGCCGCCCTGGTTGGCCAGCTGCGCGGCGATCATGCCGAGGATCGAGACGCCGTAGAGGCCACCGGCCACGTAGGCGAGCGCGCCACCGCGTCCGCCGCCGACCATCAGACCCATCGCCGCGGCTCCGGCGCCCATCGGCATGATCATCATCAGGCGGGTCCACGCCTGGTTGTTCGGCTGCGGGGCCTCCGGAGGCGGGTCGAGGACCACCTCACCGGCGGGGAGCTCCGGCGCGGGCTGCCGCGGCGGACGCTTCACGATCACCGACGCCACGCAGAATCCTCTTCCCACTCGGTTGGTGCCAGAGTGCACCATAACCATCAGGCGTTACCGCCCTGATACGTTGTCCGCGTTCAACACCTGCCCGGAGGTATCCCAGCGTGACGGTCCCCGTCGGAACCGGGCTCGCTCGCGTCACGGTCAGCACCCCGAAGCGCCGGATCGACGTCGCGTTACCGGAAGATCTCGCGGTCGCCGAGCTGCTGCCCAGCCTGCTCCTGCACGCCGGCGAGGGCGCCGCGGACGACGGCGAACGGCACGGCGGCTGGGTGCTGCGCACCTCCACCGGCACCTCGCTCGCCGGTGACCGCAACCTGACCGGCCAGGGCATCCGCGACGGTGACGTGCTGCACCTGGTGCCGCGCCGCGACGACTGGCCGGAACTCGAGTACGACGACGTGGTCGAGGCGATCGCGAGCGGCGCACGCCGGTACGGACGCTCCTGGGGCGGCCCCGCGACCCGGCGGGCCGCGCTCGTCGTCGGGGCGCTCGCGCTGTTACTCGGAGTGATCGGAATCCTCGCGGCGGGACCGTCGTGGGTGGTGCCGGGGTCACTGGCGCTCGGCGTCGCGCTGCTGCTGTGCGTGATCGGCACGGTGCTGGCCCGGGCCGCGGGCGACGCGGTCGCCGGGGTCGCGGTGGCCGGGCCCGGCCTGGTCTACGCGTTCGTCGGTGGCGCGGTCGTGGTGGCGCCCCGCGTCGAGCTCGACGGGTTGGACGCCTCACACCTGCTGCTGGGGTCGGTCGCGCTGTGCGTCGCGGGAATGGTCGGTTACCTGGGCGTCGGCGCGCACGGCCGGGTGTTCGTGGCCGGGGTCTTCGCCGGGCTGCTCGGCGTGATCGGCGCCCTGCTGGCCCTGTGGACCGGCATGTCCGGCGCCGGGGTCGCAGCGATCGTGCTGACCGTGGCGATCACGATGCTGCCCGCGTATCCGCTGCTCTCGATGCGGATCGGCAAGCTGCCGATGCCGGTGCTGCCCCAGCGCACCGAGGACATGCTGCGTGACGACCCCGTGCCGCAGCGCGCCGAGGTCTTCGCGGCGGTGGCCCGTGCCGACGAGGTGCTGACCGGCCTGCTGCTCGCGGTGTCGCTGGTCTCGTCGGTCTGTTTCTGGGTGCTGGGCCGCGACGGACGGACGTCGGCGGTGGCGCTGGTCGCGATCGCGTCCGCGGCGCTGCTGCTGCGCGGGCGCCTGTTCCCGACCCCGCGCCAGCGCATCCCGCTGATGATCGCCGGGGTGTTCGGCCTGGGTCTGCTGTTCACCGGCTTCGCGCTGGGGTCGTCGGTGCTGATGACGGTGCCGGTCGCGCTGGTCGTCGGCGGTGTGGTGCTGACCGCCGGGCTGCTCTACAGCAGCCGCCCGCCGTCGCCGTACGTCGGCCGGTTCGCCGACATCGTCGACGTGCTGCTGCTGGTGTCGCTGCTCCCGGTGGCGTGCGTGCTGACCGGCTTCTACGGCTACGTGCAGGGGCTGTTCGCCTCGCTGGGTGGCTGAGTCGTGGCCTCCCGCAAGGATCAGCTGCACTCCTACCAGTTCATGCTGCAGCGGGCGATCTCCGCGCTGATCATGCGCGAGACCGACCCCGCCCAGTCGCCGCTGCGCCGGGGCGTGGGCGCCGCGTTCGTCGGCGTGATGGTGACGGTGATCGTCGCCGCCGTGTTCGGCATCTACGGTCTGCTCACCAAGACCGGCAGCGCGAAGTGGAAGGTCGAGGCGGCGGTCGTCGTCGAGAAGGAGACCGGCGCCGCGTTCGTGTACCGCGAGGGCACGCTGGTGCCCGCGGCGAACTACACCAGCGCGCTCCTGGTGTCCGGGCAGTCACCGCCGGCGTCGTTCGTGGTGCCCCGCAATTCGCTGCGGGACGTGCCCCGTGCCGTCGCCCGCGGCATCGAGGGGGCACCAGCCTCGCTCCCGACGTCGAAATCGCTGTTGCGGGGACCGTGGGCGATGTGTGCGGTACCGGCGCGCACTGCGTCCGGACAGGACGTTTTGGTCTCTGTTCTGTCGGTGGGGAGCCCGGCGGCGGGTGCGCCGGTCGGGGACGGGGGCCTGTACGTGACGGCCTCCGGAGGCGACTACCTGGTCTGGCACGGGTACCGTTACCGGCTGTCGGGCGCGCGCGTGCCAAAGGCCCTGTTCCCGGGCGGTTCCCGCCCGATCGAGGTCGGTTCCGCCTGGTTGGACACGCTTCCCGAGGGCGACGCGATCCGTGAGATCACCATTCCGGACGACGGGGAGCGCTCGGACGCGGTCGCGGGGCACCGGAACGGGGAGGTCGTCACCGACCGCAACGTGAACTACCTGGTGCTGGACAACGGGTTGGCGCGTCTGACGGACCTGCAGCTCGACCTGCTGCGTGCGGCGCGGACCGTGAACCCGGTGTCGATGCAGCCGGACGAAATCGCGGATGCGCCGGAGAGCAAGTCGCTGGCGTCGGACTCCCCCGCCGCGCAGCAGGCGCCGGCGCGGACACCGCCGGCCGTCGACGTCGGCGCCGGGAGCGGGCCGTGCGTGACGTTCGCCGGTGATTCACCGGTGGTTTCCGTCGCCAGCGGCGGGGATCCGACAGCCGGGACGCCGACCGGATCGCGGACCGCCGACGGCGAGGTGCTCGCGGACCGGGTCGCGGTGCCCGGCGGTTCGGTGGCGGTGGTGCGTGAGCGCGAGTCCGGGGCGTACGCGCTGGTCACCGACGGTGGGGTGCGGTACGCGGTGGAGTCCGCGGAGACGCTGGGCGTGCTGGGGTTCGACGCGTCGGGTGCGGTGACGCTGCCCGCCGCGGTGCTGCACCGGGTGCCCGCCGGACCGGCGCTCACGCGGGCCGGAGCGGACCGTCCGGTGTCGACCGGGGGCCGATAAGGGTGACCGATGTTGCAATTGGTGTCTAAGTTAGCGCTGGGAAACAACGAAATCGAAGGGTGACCCGTCCATGGCAATGAACGTCACTCCGCAGATGCTGGTCGACGCCGCACAAAAGGCGGAGAACGTCGGCGAGGGTATCGCTGCGCAGCTGACCAACCTGCTCTTCACGATCCAATCGGAGGGTGGGGCGTCGTTCCAGGGCGGTGGCGGTACCGCGCTGCAGTCCGTCTCGACGCAACTCGGTGACCAGCTCAAGACCATCCTCACCGCGCTGAACACGATGTCCGGCAACGTGAACGCGGCCAGCGCCGACTACGGCACGTCCGACGCGGAGATCGCGCGGGAGATCACCACGGTCGGCAATGCGTTCAACCCGGGCAGCGGGAACGTCATCAGCGCGCTCAACGGAAACTGAGGGGATCGATCATGGCTGGTTATGACGCCGATGACCTGCTCTACAACTACGAGGGCATCTCGAGTGTGTCCGGTGCGATCGAGGCGTTCGTCGCGCAGATGAACGCGAACCTCGACGAGGTTGACGCGACGTTCCGGAACCTGCTCGCGAACGGCTGGGGTGGCAGCGAGGGCGCTGCGGCGTTCCAGGCGCAGAGCGCGAAGTGGCACACCGGTGCGAACGAGATGGCGGCGACGCTGCGGACGTTGTCCACGAAGGTGGGGGACGCGGGCATCAACATGAAGGCCCTGGACGGCCGCGTAGCCGCCCGCTTCGGCACGGCCTGACCTTTTCGCTCGCCGCGAAGCGGTCCCGTTTCGGCGCGCTCCGGCGTGCCGGAACGGGGCCGCTTCGGTGGGCGCCTCGAGCGGTCCCGATTGGGCGGGCTCTGGCATGCCGAAACGGGGCCGCTCATTGGGCGCCTCGAGCGGTCCCTTTTGGGCGGGCTCTGGCGTGCCGGAACGGGGCCGGTTCAGCGGGGGCCCGGGGTCCAGTCTTCGAAGAGGAGGCGGGGAGGCTCGGGTTCGTCGTCTTCGGGGTGTTCGATCGGCCTCGGGGCCAGGCCCGGGCGCCAGCGGCGTTTGCGGCCGCGGGGAACCGCCACCGCCAACGCGATGACGAGCAGGGCGGTCGCGGCGAGGGCGCCGGCGACGACGATCGGCGTGGTGTCGGTGTCCGCGGCCGGTCGGACGCGCTGCTCCCCCTCGATCCGGGGGCTCGGGGACTCGTTCGTCATCGTCGCGGTGAGGGCCTGGGCCGGGCCGACGAGCGCGACCCCGTCACCCATCGGCGTGGCGGTGGCCAGGAGCCGCTTGACGACGTCCGGCGCCTTCAGTTCGGGCCACCGGCTGCGGATGAGCGCAACCGTGCCGGCCACGTACCCCGAAGCGACAGCACTCCCGGCCACCGGCACCAGCCCCCCACCCACCTGCGTGGACACCAGCTGATCACCGGGACCGACGAGGTCGGTCACCTGCCGCGCCTCGGCGTCCCCGCCGCGCTCCCCGTCGGGTCCGATCGGCGCGACCCCGATCACGCCGTCGTACGCCGCGGGGTACGGGATCTTCGGCCCGTCGGTGGTGCGACCATCCCCCGTCGCCGCCACCACGACGACGTCGTCAGCGATCGCGTCGGCGACGGCGGTGCGGAGTTCCGGGTCGTCGACGTAGCTGACCACCGGGATCACGAGGACGTCCGGGCGCTCGTCCGCGGCGTCCGTGACGGCCTCGGCGAGGCTCTCGTCGGCGTCGAGCGTGGGGGTCGCCGACACCCGGTAGGGCACGATGGTGGCCTTGGGAGCGAGACCCGCGAACCCGATGCCGTCCACGGATGCCGCAGCGATGACCCCGGCGACCTGCGTGCCGAGTCCTTCGCAGTCCGCGTCCGGGGCGGTCGAGTCGTCGGTGAGGTAGTCCCGCCCGTCGAGCACCCGGCCCTTCAGCTGCGGATGGTCGGCGTCGACGCCGCTGGCGAGCACCGCGACGCGGGTCCCGGCCCCGTCCGCGACGGGCCACAGCGCCTGCGGCGGCTGCCGCACCTGCACCCAGGGCACCTGCGAAATCGCAGTCCCAGGTTCGGCACACGGCTCCGCCATTGCGGATTGGGCCGGAACCAGCAGCGCCGCGGCCGTGACCGCCACGAGCAGCAGCCGCGTGCGGCGCCCGCTCTTGGTGTCGCGCGTGGCCGTGCCCGGGCGCTGTGCGTGCGGTGGCAGCTTGATCGGCGTCGATATGGGCAGTTGGTAGTGCATTTAGGAGCCGGTCGCGGCGAGGAGATCGTCGAGCGTGAGGGTGGTGAGGTCCTCGCGGTCGGGCATGCGGCCGAGTTTGCGCAGTCGCCCGGACTGCGCCTTGCGCATACCCTCGAGCAGCTTGCGGGCCTCCCGCGCGTTGCCGAAGTTGGCGTCGCGGTCGAGTCCGGCGAACCACTCGTACATCGCGTCCTGCAGCCCTGGCCCCAGGACGTACTCGTCGCTGCGGGCGATCCGCTCGGCGATCAGCACCAACTCGGCCGGGGTGTAGTTCGCGAACTCCAACGTCTTCGCGAACCGGGACGCGAGCCCGGAGTTCGTGTCGAGGAAGTCGGCCATCTCCGCGGTGTAGCCCGCGACGATCACCGCGAGCGTGTCGCGGCGGTCCTCCATGAGCTTGACCAGCATGTCGACGGCTTCCTGCCCGAAGTCGGCGCCCCCACCGCTGGACCGCGAGAGCGTGTACGCCTCGTCGATGAACAGCACACCACCGGCGGCTTCCTCGACCACCGCCGCCGTCTTCTCCGCGGTGTGACCGATGTACTGGCCGACCAGGTCCCGCCGGGAAACCTCCTTGAACGACCCGTTCGGCAGCACCCCGAGGCCCTTGAGCAACTGGCCGTAGAGCCGCGCCACGGTGGTCTTACCGGTACCGGGCGCCCCGGTGAAGATCAGGTGGTGGCTCACCGCACCCACGGACAGCCCCGCCTGCCGACGCCAGGTGTTCACCTGCATCTCGTCGATCAAAGCGTGGACCTCGGCTTTGACGGCGGCGAGCCCGACCATGGCGTCCAACTGCGAAAGCAGTTTTTCGACGTCGGACTCTTCGGCTTTCTCGGTGACCGGAGCGGTCAGGGCCTCGGTGATCGTGGGGTTCGCGCCCGGCTCGACGAGGATCGCCGGCGTGGCCGTGTGCTCCAGGCGGCAGCCCTCGATAACTCCACCGCAACCGCTGCCGACCAGGATGCCGACGCCTCGGGTGTGCTCGATGCGGCACGAGCGCAGCGTGGGTTCGCTGTCGTAGGCGATGGCGATGCCGGCGTCGCCGGTGCGTGTGATCTCGCAGTTCTCGAGCGTGGGGCGCCCGGACTGGTAAACGTAGACGCCGCGGAAGCCGCTGTTGGTGATCGTGGTGTTGCGGATCGTGGGGTCGGCGCCGAGGCGGACGATGATGCCGTCGTCGGTGACGTCGGAGATCTGGCAGTTGTCGATCACGCCGGTGGCGTCGGAGCAGACGATGCCGTACTGACCGCCGGTGACGCGGGTGTCCGTGGCGCGTAACTCGGCGCCGTCGGTGACGGTGAGGGCGGCGCCGTAGCCGGCGGTGAGGGTGCAGTCGACGAGCTCGAGGCGGCCTGCTTCGGCGCGGACGGCTGGGTCGTCGCCGGTCTTGATCGTGAGGCCACGCAGGGTGAGCGTGGCGTTCGTCGTTGTTATTGCCGGCCCCAGACCCGTGGCGTCGAGGATGACGTCGCCCTGGGCTATGAGGGTGAGCGTCGACTGGGTGAGGGTGACGGTCTCCCGGTACTCGCCGGGGTCGAGCGAGATCGTCGCGCCGGGTTCGGCGACTTCGAGCGCGTCCGCGAGGGTGGGGAATGCGCCGGGTTGCCGGGTGGAGACGAGAAGTGTGCGCGCCATGACGGGGAGGAGGGTATCTGATGCGTACTAGCGTGGTCGGTGTGACGGTGACTTCGTGGCGGCCGGCCAATCGGGTCGAGGTGCTGCTGTATCACGCGCTGTTGCGGTCCGATGCCTCGCGGTTCTTTGCTCTGGTGGCGGAGTCGCCGCTGTACGTACCCGCGCTGAGTGGGCAGTTGGTGACGTGGACTCGCGGCGATCGGTCGTTCGTGCCGGCGTTCACCTCGGCGGAGGGGTTGGCGCACGTGGTGGGCGCCGAGGCGGACACGGTGCTGCAGATGTCGTACGAGGCGTTGGCGAAGGATTGGCCGGATCCTTCGTGGTGGTTGGCGTTGAATCCGACGACGCTGATCGACGCGACGGTGCCGGTGCCGTGGGGCGAGCTGCCTTCGTTGCCGGTGGTCTCTTCCGGTTTGGATCTCGAGGCCACTCCGGCAGAGGGGTCTTCTCCGGCGAACGAGCTGGAGGAGGCGATGCGGGAGGTGCTGGCGCAGGGCAGTGTGCCGTTGCTGCTGGACCTGCTGGTGTTCGCCGAGGTGCTGCTGCCGACCTTGCGGCCGACGACGTCGGTGGCGCTGGACGATCCGTACTTCCCGTGGGCCGCACTACCGACCGACGAGCCGGAGTTGGGCGTCTTCACGTCGCCGGCACGGCTCGCGGAAGCGTCGGGCGGCGCGGACGTGCCGTCGGTGCGGGTGCCGCTGATGTCGGTGGTGCAGGCGTGGCCGGGTGCGGAGTACGCGTTGGTGGTGAACCCGGGGTCGTCGCTGCGGGCGCGGCTCCCGGCGGGTCAGGTTCCGGCGCTGTCGGAGTGGGCGCGGGTGGCGGCGGCGTATCACGGGGTGGCGGAACCCTAGCGCCGAAGCCGCGGGCGGCGGCGGCGTATCACGGGGTGGCGGAACCCTCGCGCCGAAGCCGCGGGTGGCGGCGGCGTACCACGGGGCGGCGGAACCCTAGCGCCGAAGCCGCGGGCCTGCCTCGGGCCGGCGCGGTCCTGTGGTGCCCGTGGGGCGGAGTGGGAAGGTGGCGTGGATAGAGTCGGGCCATGCCGACCACGGCGCCGCTGGCGCGCACCGCCGCCGAGGCGCACCTATACATGGACCTGCACCCCTGCGACTGCGGCGAGCCGACCTTCACCGGCCCCACATCGATCATCGAACTGGGCGGCGACGACCTCGGCAGCCGCTACGAAGGCGACTGCCCAATCTGCGGTACGCCCCGCGAGTTCGTCTTCCGACTCCCGGCGACCCCGTCGCTACCGACCCCCGGCACCGTGGTCTACGGCGACGGCACCCCGTCCGAGCTGCTCGACCCGGGCGAGTGGCTCTGGGTCGCCGACCGTTACGCCGGCTCCGTCCCGGCGGATGCCTCCGCACTGGACGAGGCAGCGCGCACCCAGGTCCGCACGCGGATGTCCGCTGCCATCGCCGCGATGAGCGAAGTGCTCGCCTTCATCCCCGCCGACGCCGACGAGGTACCGGCGGAAGCGATCCGGAGCGAGGTGGGGCTAGCGATGTACGAGGAAGATCCAGGTCGCTTCGACCGCGACCGCCTGGAGGTCGTGCGCGACACGTACCAGCAGCTGATCGTCCCTGCCTAGGAGGTGACGCCGCTCGCCCGGTGGCCAGGGACGGCCGCTGCCTCCCCGAATCGCGAGGGCCCTACCGCCCGCCGCGACCAGCCACGAGTTCCGGGCCTGCGACGGGCCTGGCCCCACGACGGGTTCCCGGGCCCGCGGACGGGTTCCCGGGCCGCGACGCGCTCTCGGGCCAACGACGCACTCCCGGGCCAACGACGGGTGGTTCTCGGGCCAACGACGGGTTGCCGGGCCAACGACGCGCTCCCGGACCAACGACGGGTTGCCGGGCCAACGACGCGCTCTCGGGCCTACGACGGGTTCCCGGGCCTACGACCGGCGACGGTAGGCCCGGGAACCCGTCGTAGGCCCGACTCCTCGCAGGCGGTGCCGCAGCGGCGACGTGCCGTGGGCCGGGAAGCGTGTGCTTCCCGGCCCGCGATGCTGCTGGATGGTTCAGGAGCAGGGGTTGTAGTCCCAGCAGTCGTTGTAGCGCTTCTTGTGGTGGCGGCGACGCCGCGGCTTGCACTCGTTGTAGTCCCAGTCGTTGCACTGGTTGTAGTCGTAGTCGTAGCAGCCGCTCATGTCGCTTCCTCCAAGTTTTTGGTTCGGGGTGTGTTCCCCGTGTGCCAACAGCTTCGCGCCTCCCGGGGCCGGGTTCTTTCGGCGCGACGACGACCGAAACGTTCGGTTCCCAACACTGTGGTCAGCCGACGCGCACCTTCCACGGGCTGCGGCAGCGAGCGGCACCCGCGTGAGAACTGCCACCGTGGCAGGGACGACCACCCCGCGACCGCGGCCACCGCCAGAGCCGCGGCCAAGGCTCGATCACGGACGGGTCGAACGGGGGCAGGAACCGAGCGCGGGCAGGCGGCTGGAAGGATTGAGGTGAGCGGAATGGAACGGGGTGGCCACGGCCGGTGATGGTCGCGCTCCCCCGGACGGTGACTTGTCGTCTGCGATACGGTCTGACTGTTTACTGCGGCACCACGGCCACCAGGAGCCCCGGCCGCGTCCGACGTGGAGGGCTGGGTGACCGAGAACTCTCGCTCCGACCGCCCCGACTGGTCGGCCGTGTCGAGCATGGCGAAGGACTTACAGTCCGCGATCGGTGACGCTGAACGCGCACAGAACGAGGCGCTTCGCGTCACGGGCACCGCCTGGTCGAAGGACGGCATGGTCAAGGCCGTCGTCGGGGCCCGCGGTCACCTCCTGGAGCTCGACCTCGACCCCCGCGTCTACCGCACGCCGAACTCGAAGGCGCTGGCAGCGACGATCCTCTCGACCGTCCGCGCCGCCACCGACGACGTGCTCCAGCAGACCGGCGCGATCCTCGACCGTTCCGTGCCCGCCGATCTGCGTGCCCGAGCCTCCGGCAAGGGTCGCCTCGACATGTGGAAGATCGGCCGGATGCACGACGGCGACCTGCGCGACGAACTACGGCGGAAGGACGAGGCCGATGGGGTGGGTTGAACTCAGCGAGGGCCCGGACGCCCTCCGCGCGCGCGCCGCGCAACTGTCCGGCCAGGCCGAGGGGTTCGCGGCGCGTCTGAGCGGACTGCTCCAGGAGATCGCCGCCATCGAGGCCGCCCGACCGTGGGGCGGCGACCAGTACGGCACCCAGTTCGAAGCGTCATACCAGCAGGCCACCGAAGAGGGTCCATTCGCGCAGGCGGTGGACGGTCAGGTCCGCGATCTCGGCCCGGAGGCCAGCGAGATCGGCATCGCGCTGACCGCCGGCGCCACCGACTACCAAGCCGAAGACATCCGGGCCGCCGACGACATCACCCGGATCGTCTGACCACAGCACCGGCCGCGCGCCGGCCTGACCACACACACTGACGAGCGTCGAACGGGGAGGAACACCGGATGGCCGGTTCCTTCCACGAGGCACTCGACGACCTGCTCGAGTGCTTCCGCCAGTTCGAAGAATGGCTACCGGACTGCCTCGGCAACGTCATGGAGTTCCTCGTCCAGATTCCCGAGGCCGACGAACTCGAGCTCTACCGCCTCGCCGACCTGCGCCTGGAACTGACGCAGGCGCTCGCGGAGTACCAGGAGCTGGTCGGTCCGCTCGGCGCCGAGGTCATGACGACGTACCTCGGCAGCCAGGGCGGTGGCGCGGAGGCGTACCGGGCGAAGTACACGCGGCACATGAAGGTCGCGGCGAACGCGACGGAGTCGAGCGCGTCGCTCACCGAGATGGTGCGGGCGTCGGGCAACTCGTTCGAGTTCATGAAGTTGATGGCGCTGTGGGACCTGTTCGACCTCGCGATGGCCCTGTTCGCCGCGATCATGACGATGATCCAGACGTTCGGGCTTTCGACGATCGGCGTCGGCGCGGCGTATGCGGCCGCTCGTGCCGGTATCGCGAAGGCTGCGCGCGAACTGCTGGAGGAGCTGGCCGAGCAGGGAGCAAAGGCAGCCTTCAAGAAGACGCCCCGCCTCGCGCTGGACGTCGCAAAGGCTTCGTCGCCTTTTGTTCGTACGACGGCGCGGGCGCCGATCCGGGATCTGCCGTCGAAGGTGACCGACCTGCTGCGACGCACGGGGAGCCTGCCGCAGAACGTCTGGCGTGGGGTGCGCCATCCCGGGCAGGCGATGACTGGGCTCGGGACTCGGCTCGTCGGCAACCATGCGGCTCAGGAGGCGATGCGGACCGGTGGTGGGCGGCTCGCGCGGCTCACCGATCTGAACAACATCGCACGGGCCGCTCCGAATGCCGCTGCCGCGCGGTCGGCTGCGATCGCGTCGCGACAGGCTACCAACCAAGCGGGTGACGTCGCCCGGCGTGAGGCAGTTGCGCAGTTTGCGCAGTTGACGGGGAAGCAGAAGGCGGCTGCGGTTGCCCGGCACGGGGCGAAGTCGGTGTGGGAGGGCGCACTCGAGGGCGGGAAGGGTGCGCTGAAGGAAGTCGGCAGCTCGATGGCGTACATGGTGGCCACGGGTCATCAGGACCACATTGTCCTGACCGATGACGCGTACGGCCGGCCGGGTCTGCTGAACATGACGTTCGAGGAGGCGGTGACCGGCGGGACGTCCGCGATGGTCACTCGTGGTCACCACGGGACGGGTATCGACACGTTCGGTGAGGGTGTTGGTGCGTTGACCGCGTCGGGGGTCACGTATGCGATGGGCAACCCGGCGAGTCTTTCGGACTTCCTGACGGGGAATGGGCAGGGGCTGACGTCGGCGGCGCAGGAGGCCGCGTTCGAGTTGATCGGTGGGGCGCGGAGTCATCACGCCTCGTCGATTGCGGCTACCGAGGCGCAGGTTGTGGGGTCGGATGATTCGGGGCCGTCGCCGGGGTCCACTTCGCCTGGCCCTGCGCCGACGCCTGGTCCGGTGCCGGCCGGCGGGCAGCAGGCTCTGGCGCCCACGCCGGCCGGGTTCGATGGCGGACCGGCCGACGGCGCCTCGTCGAGTGGCGGGCCGCAGGCCGGCTCCTCGCACAGCGGCGAACCGCAGGGCAGTGCTCATCAGAGTGGCGGCGGCCATCACGGGGGTGAGTCGCAGGCAAGCAGTTCGCAGGGCGGGAACTCCCAGGGCGGCGGCTCGCAGGGCGGGGATTCGCACAGCGGGAGTTCGCACAGTGGCAGCTCGCAGGGCGGGGGCGGCACTTCGAGCAGCAGCTCGCACGCGGGCGGCTCTCAGGGGGGTGGGGGCGGTTCGCAGAGCGGCAGCTCGCACAGTGGCGGCGGGTCGCAGAGTGGCGGTGGCGGGACCGACGGTTCGTCGAGCAGCAGTCACACCGCAGCGGACAACCACACCGCGGCCGACCGGGCCGGCGCCGCGGACAATTCACCGGCGACCGACGGCAATCGCTCCCCCGATGACGGCGCCGCCGACAACGGCCACGATGCTGGGCACGACCAAGGCCATCACGCTGCGGACGACACACCCGGCGAGCACGATCGCGAGGGAGCCGATCACGGTCGCCACCAGGCGGACCACGGCGGCGAGTACGACAGTCAGGACCAGGGTCGCCATCACGACCAGCCGGGCGACGGCGACCCCACGCAGGACGGCCGCCATTCGCAGGATCACGGCTCCGACGACCGGGGCCACCACACGCCGGGGCACGACTCCGACGAGCGCGGCCACCACACGGCGGACCGCGACCCCGACGAGCGCGATCACCGCCCGGCGGATGACGACTCACGGACCGACGATCGGCATCAGCACTCGGACCACGATTCCCGCGATCACGGCCGGCCGACCGACGAGGGCTCGGAGCACCACGACTCGGACGACGATCGCTGGGACGACAGGGACTCGGACGACAACCGGCACGACGACCGAGACGACAGCCGGCCCGACAACCGCGACGACAGCCGGCCCGACAACCGAGACGACAGCCGGGGCGACGACGGGTCGCACGACAACCGCGACGACAGCGACTCGGGCGACAGGTCGCACGGCGACAGCCGAGAGGACAACGACTCCGAAGAGAGCTGGCACGACGACAGCGACGACAGCGACGACAGCTCGGCATCCGACGACTCGGACGACCACTCGGGCGCTGACGAGCCCGTAACCGCGGACACGCACTCGCAGTTCGACCCGTCCGACACAGCCGACGGACCCTCGACCGACCACGACGCGGCCTCCAGCGACGCCGACAAACCGTACGCGACGGACGCTCCCGACACCCCGTCGACCCACCACGACGCCGCAAAAGCCACCGCCTCCGCCGATTCACCCGGCGACTCCGACAAGCCGAGCACGGACCACGACACCGCAGCCGCCGACGACCGACGCGTCCGGGCCCCCGTCACCGGTCCGACCGTCTCCGACGTGCAGCTCCCGTCGTCGCCCGACCCCACTGCCGCTCCCGCCCAGCCGCCTGCCCTCACGCAGGACACGCTCAACGACGTCCTCGACGGACCGGCGCGCACCCCGGAGCAGGTCGCGCTCCGCGAGATCCTCCGGTCGATCGCGCCGGGCGATCAGGGCCCCGACCTGGCCACGGTCCGCGCCGCCCTGGACGAGCACCACGGCACGGCCGTCGCTATGCTCGTCGCCGCCGGCGCGGCCGGAGCAGCTGCCCTCGCGGCCCGCGCCACCCGCACCGCCCCCGCGACCACTGGCCGCACAGATTCGGTCCTCACCGGCACGGTTCACGGCTCACCCCCACCCGCGAGCCCAATCCTGGGCACCCCGAACGACCCTGTCGATCCCCACCCGAGCCACCCCACCGCCCTCACCGGCCCCCCACGCGATCCGGCCACCCCAGACAATCCGTCCGACTCGGACAACCGGTCGGACCCTCTGCACCGAGTCGACCCGAAAGACCCGGGCGCCCCTGTCGAGCCCGCTAACTCCAACGACCCAGCAGACCCAACCGGCCCGGCAGACCCGGCCGACACGGCAGACCCAACCGATCCGGCGGACACGGCAGGCCCAACCGACCCGGCGGACACGGCAGACCCAACCGATCCGGCAGACCCGGCAGATCCCGGCGATCCAAACGGTCCGGCGGACCTCCCCGACCCGGCCGGCCCCGCCGACCCCGCCGACCCCGCCAACCTCGCCCCCCTCGAACAAGAATCCCAGCGCTACTTCGCTGACCTCGAATCCCGCCGCACCCGCCTCCAAACCTGGTTCAACCAGATCTCCGCCCTAGAACGCCACATCACCGACATCACCACCGGCCTCCAACCCGCCGCCCGCCAGGCCAACGACCTGGACGCCCAGCTCCCCCTCCTCCACCAACAGGCTCGAACCACAGCCGACGAAGCCGCCCGCGCAGCGATCGCCGCCAGCCACGCCACCGTCGCCGCCCACCAAGCCGCCGCCCACGCGGCCGCCCGCACCGCGGAAGCCGACCGCGTCGACGCCGCAGCCGCCCAGGCCAAGAAGAACTTGCGCCTGCTCAGCGCCTACCGCCAGGCCAACCACGCCACGTCGATCCGCGACGACGCCACCTCCTGGCACGCCCGCGCCACCACCCTGGCGCGCGACGCCGACACCGCGATCCGCACCGCGCACGAAGCAGCCGACGCAGCCACCGCGGCCGCCGCCCGCCGCACCGAAGCCGAGCAGACCTACCAGCAGCTCACCGACTTCACCGCCGCGGAGTCCGACCGCGCCGACGCCCTCCGCGACGCGCTCCGCCCGCAGCTCGACCGCCTCAACCGCGCGATCGACGCCGACCTCCACACCGACCCCGACCTCACCGGCACCCCCACCAACTGGCTCGATCAGAACACCTCCTGGACCGACCCCGACAGCCCCACCGCCCGTCCGATGACCCGCGACGACCCGCTAGTCCAGGATGGACCCCGGCCCCCCGCCGACCACGTCCGCTCCGACCATCCCACTGACGGCTTCCTGGCGCCCCTCCTCACCCATCAGCGCCAGCTGGAAGCCACCCTGGTCGCGGAATTCGGCCATATTCCCGTGCGCCCCCGCGTCGACACCGGAACGTGGTTCCAGCGGATCAACGCGTTCGGCCACGACCGGGACCCGGCCCGGCGCATCAACTGCTCCGACGCCCGCCGCGCGTTCGTCGACACCTACTTCGGCCGTCCGCGCGTCGCCGCGCCGACCGTCCGCAGCGCCTACGACAACCGCAACACGACCGAGGTCCGCCACCCCGGCGGCCTGCGTGGCGTCGACGAGCAGTGGACCGGTGGACGTTTCCAGGAAGTCGTTCCGTTCCAGTTCGACAACGCCGCCGGCTCACCCGAGGCCGCGGCCGCCCTCCGCGAGGGCATCGCCCGCATCACGGATGCGCTTCGTGCCGCCGGCGACGGTTCGGTCGCGATGATCAGCACCGCCTGGCGCCAGGGCAGCGGCCACGCGTGGGGCGCCGTCAACCACGGCGGCACGATCCACTGGGTCGACCCCCAGAACGGCGACCACACCACCGACTTCCCGTTCGGCACCGACCGCGTCCTCTTCCTGGACATGATCGTGCTCCGCCCCGACGGTCAGCCCACCCCCGTCGACGGCCTGCCGATCTCCCACTTCAGCGAAACCCCGGTCACCCCCGCCTACGCCGCCGCCGCGGCCAACTCCCCGCACCCGCCGTCGGTCCCCCCAGGTCCGAACAGCGTCTCCCCCGCCGTCGGCGAGGATTCGATCGACGCCACGGGGCCGACCACCGCAGGATGGGTAGACAACGGCCCGGCGGACGCCAACCCGCCTGACCACACCCCGGCGGACCCGGCCGACCTCGCAGCCGCGCTCACCGACCAGCGCGTGCTCGACGCGCTCCGACACGAGTCCACGCAGTACTTCGCCCACCTGGCCGACCGCCAGCAACGCGTCCAAGCCTGGTTCGACCAACTGACCCCCACGGTCCAGGAAATCACCAGGCTCGAGCGAGCAGCCCGCCAGGCACACGACGCCGCGATCCAGCAGGCCAATCGTCTCCCGGCCCTCGCCGCCGCCAGCAGCGCGGCCGCGGACTACGCCACCCGCACGGCGAACCTCGCCCGCGGCTACCTGGACGCCACGACCCAGGCCCGCGCGAAGGGCAACGCCTTCGCCCGCGACGCCGACCGACTCGCCTCCGAAGCCCGCGCGGCACGCGACAGCCACCGGCTGATCAGCGCGTACCGCCTCGCCGGCCAGAGCCGCCAGGCCCACGACGAGGCGATCTCCTGGCACGCCCACGCCGGACAGCTCTCCCTCACCGCGGACCGCCTCGCGGCCGAGGCGCGCCAGGCGTCGTCAGCAGCGCAGGTAGCAGCAACCACGCTGAACGCGGCGATCGCGACGCGGCAGCAGACCACGCAGCGCGGGGCGCACCTGGCCGCGCAAGCGGACGCGCTCCGGCCGCCGGTCGACCGGCAGAACCGCGCGCTGTCCCCCACCACCTACACCGACCCGGACCTCGCCGGGCTCCCCACCAACTGGGGCGACCAGAACATCGACTGGTCCGACCCGAACAGCGACACGGCGCGTCCGATGACGGCCAGCGACCCGCTCGTGACGGATTCGCCGTCGGCCGGGGCGGCGCACCGTCCGGCTGCGGACGTGTTCCGGTCGACCGACCCGATCGACGGATTCCGGACGCCACTCCTAGCCCACCAGCGGCTCCTCGAAGCGGCGTTGCTCGCGGACTTCGGCCGGATCCCGATCCACCCCCGGGTCGACGTCGGGACGTGGCTGTCGCGGATCAACGCGTTCGGCTTCCACCACCACGAGCGGCGGATCAACTGCACGGACACGCGGCGGTCGTTCGTCGATACGTGGCTGGGACGGCCGCGGGTGGCGGCGCCGGTCACCCGGAGTGCGTACGAGAACCGGTCCGCGAGCACGCCCGACCACCCCGGTGGGCTCCGCGGTGTGGACGAGGACTGGACCGGCGGGCGATTCCAGCAGGTCATTCCGTTCCTGCACAACACGCCGGTCACCTCGGCGGCCGGGGTGCAGGCGCTGCAGGACGGGGTGAACCGGATCGCGGGCGCGTTGTGGGCGGCGGGTGACGGGTCGGTCGCGCTGATCAGTACGCCGTGGCGCGGCGGTGGCGGCCACGCGTGGAACGCGGTGAACCAGGGCGGGACGATCTTCTTCGTCGACGCGCAGTCGGGGACCGCGACGACCACGCTGCCGTACGGGGCCGACATCCTGTCGCTGGACATGATCGTGCTCGACCCGACCGGCGCGCCGATGCCGGTGGCCGGGATGCCGATTTCGCCGTGGAGTCAGCGGCCGCCGACGCCGGAGTACGTCGCCGCGACGGCCACCGCGCCCCAACCGTCCCAGCCACCGGCCCCGACCACGCCCACCAGCCACACCCCGGCGGACGGCGGCTCGGCGGACACCCCCCGATCCGCCCACACCCCGGCCGACGTCACCGACCCCGCCGCGATCGACGCCTGGCGCCGCGAGTCCTTCGACTACCACCTCGACCTCGACGAACGCATCGACCGGCTCCAGTCCTGGTTCCACCAGACCAATGCGCTGGAGACGCAGTTCGACGAGGCGCGCGAGACCGCCGCCCGGCTGGCCGACGCCGCCGCGGCGGCCGAGCGCATCGGCGAGGACGCGCACGCACTCCGCGCGCTGGCCGACGCCGAAGCCGCCCGGCTCGCCGAGATCACGGACGCCTACGACCAGCTGCGGATCGCCCAACTCCGCGCCACCGACCCGAGCTTCGACCCGAACGACCCCGCCCTGGCCGACGCCCCGACCAACTGGATCGACCAGAACACCGACGCCGGCCGGCTCGCGAGCCGCGCCGACCCGCTGGTGCAGCACCTCCCCGGCGGCCCGGACCGGCCGCCCGCCGATCACCTGCGCACGTACGGGCGCGAGGGGTACCGCGTGCCGCTGCTGGCGCACCAGCGGCTGCTGGAGTCCGCGCTGGTCACCACGTTCGGGCTCATTCCGGTGCACCCGTCGGTCGACGAGGGCGACTGGGTTCTCAGAATCAACGGGTTCGGGACACGATCGGACGCCACGCGGCTGCTCAACTGCGTCGACTCGGTGCGGTCGTTCGTCGACACCTGGTTCGGGCGGCCCCGGGTAGCGGCGCCGCTGGCGCGGAGCCGCTTCCGGTCCCGCAACGCGCTGAACGTCGTGCGGGCGGACCACACCGGCGACACCCCGGGTATGGACGAGGAGTGGACCGGCGGTCGGCTCCAGTCAGTGGTGCCGAGCGTGCACGAACTCGATCCGGACGCCGCGGATCAGGCGGTGAGCGACGGGTACGCGCGAGTCGCGGCGGCGCTGCTGGACGCCGGGCCGGGAGCCGTGGCGATGCTGTCGGCGAGTTGGCGTTCGGGGGCGTCGCACACGTTCGTGGCGGTGAACCAGGACGATGCGGTGCGGTGGGTGGATCCGCAGTCCGGCACGGTCCGTGCGGAGCCGGTGTTCGCGCCGGGCCAGGTCCGGGTGCTGGACATGATTCTGCTGGGGCCGGACGGGGCGGCCGTGCCGGTCGAGGGGTTGCCGCTCTCCTCGCAGAGCGAACTGCCCCCGACTCCGGCGTACGAGGCCGCGGCCCCCGCCGCTTCCGACCCCGACTCGCCGAGCCCCGATCCACGCACCGGCCCCGCGGACTGCGGCCCGAGCGCGCAGCCGGACCGGGCTTCGGAGCAGGCTCGGGTCGATCGGCGGATGGCTGAACAGCTGGCGGGTCTGGTGCAGCGGCGGGTGCAGCTGGACCAGCAGATCGACGCGCTCGCGGGCCAACCGGTCGCCGGTGAGTTCACGGTGGACGGTGCGGCACGAGGGCTCGCGTCCTCGCGACGGGTCGCGCGGGTCGCCCGCGAGGTGGTGGCCGGGATGACCGGTCCCGGCACCCCGTTCACGGCCGCGGACGTCCGGCCGGACGGGCAGATCCGACTCACCGGTGACGGGCCGTCGGTGCGCGCCCGGGTGGTGACGGTGTCGTCCCCCGAGCTGGTGCGAGTGTCGGTGGGGGCGCAGGGTCTAGTGACGCTCACGGTGTCCGACCGCGCTGACCGGACCGCGCTGGAGGCAGCACTACCGTTCGCTCTCGACCAGGCGACGTCGATGCTCGCCGGCGCACCGAGCGGCCCGGACGTCTTCGGACCCGGCCCGATCACCGGCCCGATCGACCCGTCGCGGGTGACCGCCCGCGATACCGCGCGCGTCAACAACCTCCGGCGGACGCTGGACGAGCTCGATCGTGCGGCTCGGCGCCCGCTCGTGCGGGCGAGGCTGCGGGCGCGCGCCGTGGCGGAGATCGCGGCGGCGGGGTTCGCGCCGAGCCTCGGCCCGGACGTCTCCTGGGCGCAACGGCGTGCCGTGCTCGACGCCGACCTCGCGGCGCGGATCGCGGCGCTCGACCCGCACCCCGCGTTCGGCCTCACCGCCACCACGGTCAGCTCCGCGACCGCCGCGACGACCGACTCCGCGCTCTCACCCGCCCAACTCCGCACCGAACGCGAAGCCGTCCGAGCCCGCGAACATTCCCTCCGAGCCGCCCTACGCCCCACCGGCCCCACCCCAACCCCGCCCGGCGATACGGCCCGACCCGGCGGAACCACGCCACCCAGCGGAACGACACCGCCCAGCGGGACGACACCGCCCAGCGGGACGACACCGCCCAGCGGGACGACACCGCCTGCGGGGATGACCCCGCCCGGCGGAATCACCCCACCCGGCGGAATCACCCCACCCGGCGGAATCACCCCACCCGGCGGAATGACCCCACCCGGCGGAATGACCCCGCCCGGGGCGACTCCTCCCGGTGGGGCGCCGCCGCCGGGAGGGCCGTCGGGCGGGCTGTCGGCGGCCGGGGATCCGGACGGGCCACTGTTCGGGACGGACGCGGTGCAGAACCTCCGAAACGCGGCGTGGATCGCCGAGGTCGCCGGGGTGCACCGGTTCGAGCCGGTCCCGGGGCGTCCGGGAGTGTTCGCCGTCTACCCCACGGCAACGGGCAACTCCTTCCCCCTCGCGATGGGCGTCGATTCGAACGCCCCTGCGGGCACGGTCCGCGTCGTGCCCGGAGCGCTCCCGGGAGCACTCGGCGTAGCCGTCCCCCCGCGCGGCCGCCGACTCGACATCCAGATCGAACTCGCCGCGCACCTCGCGGCCTTCGTCGCAGCACACACCGGCGCGGGATCCACCGACCTCCTCGGCGCGGGCCCCGCATCACCGCAGCTCCGAACCGGCCACTCCCGCACCCCGTTCTCCGCGACCGACCACGCCACCCTCGCCCGCATCCGCGGCCGCGCCCGAGCAGCCTCCGAGGCCGGCCCGTTCGCGCGTCCATCCGCCGAGGCACGCCTGCGTGACTCGCTCACCCACGCCGGCCTCATCCCGGGCACCGCGACCGCGGCCCCGGACGGCACCGGAGCAGCCGACGCCTCCCTGCGACTGGCCGCAGCGGTCCGCGCAGGCCTCCTCACCTCCTCCGATGCGGACATCGCCACAGCCCTGAGCACCGCAGCTCGCCCCACGGCGGCGAGTCGGCGCGTCGAGCAGGCGGTGGCGCGCGCTGTCGGTGGGCTCGGTGGCCGGGACACCGCGCTGGGCGGTGGGCTCATCGACCTCGTCCCCGCCGGAGCGCCGGCGATCACCGCCCGCGTGGTGGTCGGCCCAGCCGGCGGACCACCCGTCGCCGTCGCGTCCCACCCCGGGGTGCTGACGATCACCGTCGCCGCAGACGCCGATCCCACTGACGCCGCGATCGACGCGGCACGGTGGGTCGCCGGCGCACTCGCGACCGTCACCGGCGCTCCGACGACCGGCGCGGTCCTCACCACCGACCCGCTACCGCCGGGTGCAACGCTCACCGTCGACGACCAGCGCGCCCGCGCCGAACTGGACGAACTCGCCGCGGCAGCCCGGAACGCAACCCGCTTCACCCGACGCGCGGCCGTGGACCGGCTCGCCCGCCGCGCCGAGTCCCTGGGCCTGCGTGCCGGTGCCCGCGACGCCGCCGCCCGCCGCGCCCTGCTGTCCGGCACCACCAGCGCCCTGGCCCCCGCCGCACCCACTCCCGCCACGACGGTCCCAGACCTGGCAACCGAACTAGCCGACCTCATCGACGCCCGACGCCCCACCCCGGGCCCACTCCCCACCATCGACCCGGAAGCCCTGTCCGCCGCCCTGGGCAACACTCCCGTCCACATCGACCCGGCGAACCCCCACCTCCTCACCGTCACTCCCCCCGGATCCACCCCCCTCCGAATCACCGTCACCTCCGCCACTCTCCCCAGCGGCGCCCTAGCGATAGCCACCTCCGGCGCCACGCCCACAAGCAACACCCCCGCCGCTGGCACCCCCGCCACAAGCAGCACCACCGCCGCTGGCAGCCCCGCGGCGAGCGGGACCCCCGCCGGTGGCAGCCCCGCCACAAGCAGCACCACCGCCGCTGGCACCCCCGCCACAAGCAGCACCACCGCCGCTGGCACCCCCGCGGCGAGCGGGACCCCCGCCGCTGGCAGCCCCGCCGCTGGCACCCCCGCGGCGAGCGGGACCCCCGCCGCTGGCAGCCCCGCCGCTGGCGGCCCCGCCGCTGGCGGCCCCGCCGCGAGCGGCACCGCCGGAGGTGGCACCACCGCCGCGAGCGGCACCGCCGGAGGTGGCACCACCGCCGCGAGCGGCACCGCCGGAGGTGGCGGCACCGCCGCGAGCGGTGGGATGGGTGGCGCGGCGACGATCGCGGTGGATGGGCGGGCTCATCCTGTTGCTGCTGCGATTGCCGTCGCCGGAGCGGTTGCGGAGTTGGTGGCGAGTGCGGCGGGGCTGCCTCACGGGACGCCTTCGGTGCGGCCGGGGGCTCCGGTCAGTGCGCCGCTGACCGTGGCGGACGCTCGGTCTCTCGCTGAGGTGCGGGCGGCGGCCGGGCAGTCGCGGGTGCGAGGGCGAGGTGTGCCGGCAGCCGAGACGCTCGAAGCGCTCGGCCGGGAGCTCGGGCTGCTCGGGCGGTCCGATGGTGCCGTCGTCCGGCGCGGGCTCGTCGACCCGGCGACCGAACACGCACTGGCGGCGCTCGGCGACACCGAGCCCGAGGCGCTGACCCGGGCCCGGCAGCAGGTCGAGTCCGCCGCGGCGAGGTATCCGGGCGGCTCGGCGACGAGGCTCGACGCCGAGCGGATCCGGGTCGACGTCGGCGGGCACAGCGTGACGCTGACCGTCCGCGTCGGAGACGACACCCAGGCCGTCGGGCCGGTGCTCACCGTGTACGGCGGCGCCGATCCGCTCGCCGCGGAGCGTTTCATCGCCCGGGCGGTGGCGACCGAGATCGTGGCGGTGACCGGACTTCCGCCGGACGTCACCGTCGACGATGCCGCGCACGCCGCGGAGCTCGGCGTGCTCGGTGAGCACGCCCGTGACCGGTCGCTCGGGCGGACGAAGCGGCGGGCGGCCGCACGTGCGGTGGTCAGTCTGCGGGCGGCGGCCGGCATGGATCCGGGCCGGCCCGGTGGGGAGCGGCAATACGAGCGGCTGCGGGATGCCGGGCTGCTCGGCCCGGACGCTCACGCCGCGCTCGGGGCGCTGCTCGATCCTGCGGCGGTCGCGGTTCGACGCGCTACCCGGGATGCGATGGTGCAGGCCGCGGAGGAAGCCGGCGCTGCCGACGTCACGCCGGTCGGCGACGGGCTCGCGGAGGTCACGCTTCCGGACGGCAGCACGCTGACGGTCGAGGTCGTCGACGGTGTCCACGAGCCCGCCGTGAGCGTGGACGGGAACGTCGTCACGGTGGCTCGCCCGCCGGCGATCCGGCTCGACGAAACCATGCTCGCGGTCGCCGACCCAGTCCTCGTGCGCACCGACCACGGCCCAGCCGACCTGGTCACTCTCGCCGGGCGCGTCGCCGAGGAGATCGCCCTCCGCCGCGGCCTCCGCCCCGACACCCCCGTCCTCCGCCCAGGCACCCCCCAACGCCCCACCCCCAGCACCCCCACGCCCACCGGCCCGGCGCCCGCGGTGGGCGTGTTGGCGCAGGCGACTGGGGAGTTGGAGGCCGCTGATCATGGGGCGCTCGATGTGGCGGCGGTGGTCGGTTTGCGGCTGGCGATCGCCGGCGCGCCCGCGCACGCCCAGCGACTCATCGCCGAGTACGGGCTCGCGCACGACACCGTCGGTGCGGCCGAGCGGCGGGCGTCCCTTCCGGACGACGTGCGGCAGGGCGTCGAGCGGCTCGACGCGGCAACCGGCAGCGCACGCGCCGTACTCACCGGCCGCGCGGCAGCCGAGAGCGCGCTGCTCGCCGGCGGGAACGGCGCGGACGTCCACGTCGACGCCAACCGGCCGAACGTTCTGCGCGTCCGGTTCCCGGGGCCGCAGGACGTCGAGGTCGGCATCTACCGCGACCCCGACCCCGACGCGCCCCTGGTCCGCTTCGTCGACGACCCGCAGCGCGGACTGACCGTCATCGTCAACGAGTACGCGTCGGAAGTCCGGTTGCGGCACGCGATCACGGTCGCACTCACCCGCTGGACGCGCCTCCAGCTCACGCCCCGCGCACCGGCCGCCTGGGGCCCCGACCGGCTCACCCTCCCGCTCGACCCCGACCGGTGGACACCGTCGCACCACGCGCGCGTGGCGTCGCTGCGGTTCCTGCTGCAGCGGATGATGCGGGCCGAGACGCTCGGCAACCGGTTGATCCTGCGGGACTCCGTGCTGCGGTCCCGCGTCCGGCAACTGTCCGGGCAGCTCGGGCTCGACCGCGGCATCGGACGGGTCGTGTCGCGGCTCGACCTGCTCGTGCAGGAGGGTCTGCTCACCGGCGACGAGGCCGCGGCGATGCTGAACGTCGACCGGCCCAGTCTTGCCCACCCGGTCCGGTGGCTCGACGACCGGCACCGGCGGGACATGGTCGCCGACGCGCGGGCGGCGATCGAGGCGCTCGATCCGACGAATCGGGCGGTTTCCGCGCGGTTGGCCAGCGACGACGTCATCGCCGACGTCACGTGGCAGCCGGTCGACTGGGCGGCCGACACCGGCACGTACCTGGTCACGCTCACGAACGGTCGGAGCTTCCAGCTCGAGGTCGTGGCCGGTTCGCTGGTCAGCGACCAGGCCGCCGACGGTCCGATCGACCCGAGCGGCCGGCTCGCGAGCGTCGTCGTCAACCAGCGGCGGCCCCTGTTCGTGCGGAGTGCGGAGTGGCATCGCCACCTCGAACGGGAGGCCGTCGCACAGGCCGTCGGCCTCGCCGCCCGGCAACCAGCCGCCGGCGCACCCGCCACCCGCGACACCACCCCCGACCGCCTCCTCCGCCGCCGCGCATCCGCACTCCCAACCCCGGGCACGCCTAGCGCGCCGACAACACCCAGCGCGGCCGCCACGCCGCCCACACCCGGCCCACCGGGTACGAGCACCCCGAGCACCCCGAGCACCCCGGGCAAGAGGCACCCGGGCACGCCCGGCGCCCCACACACGCCCGGCGCCCCACACACGCCCGCGCCCGGCGCGCACGCGCCGCGGGCGGCGCTCTCGCCCGACGACCACGTCGCACTCGCCCGCTTCACGCAGTGGGTGCGCCAATACGCCGCACTCGACCCCACGCTCGACGACGCGCTCCTCGTCGGGCGCCAGATCGACGCGCAGCTCGTCTCCCTCGGCCTGGACGCCGGTGCCCCCGGCGTCGACGCGCTCCGCGCGTACCTGCCGGACGACGTCCGCGCCACCCTCGAGCAGCGCGAAGGCGGACGTCACCAGGCAGACGGCCGGGCCGTCGTGCGGCGCGCCCACGCAGCGGTGAGCGACGCCGCCCGCCTCGCCGGCGCAACCCTCACCGAACCCAACCCCGGTGAATTCGAGCTGGACAACCACATCCGCCTCACCTTCGCCGCGGCCACCACCCCCGGCTTCGGCCAGGGCGTCGTCATCACCGCGGGCAACCCGACCGTGCTCGCACTCTCCCCGCACCTCGACGACCGTCAGGTCGACCGCGTCGTCGCCCGGGCGGTGGGCGAACTGCTCGACCCCCTCGACCCGGCCACCAACGGACTCGTCCTCGAAGTCGCCGCGCTCGCCGACCGGATCGCCGACACCCGCAGCCCGTTCGACAAGGCCGCCACCCGCCGTCACCTGCGCGACCTCGTCGTCCGCAACGGCCTCGACCGCGACGCCCCCGGCGTCGACGCGCGCCGTGCGCTGTTCGCGGGCCGTCCGAACGTCCACACCGAACTGCACCGCGCCGACGCCGTGAGCAAACGAACCCCGACCGACTTCGCCGCCCTCCACCAGCAGCTGGCCGACGCCGCCCACCACGCGGGCGTCGCGGACATCAGCGCCGACGGCACCGACCCGCGCGTGGTCACGCTGACGCTCGCCGACGGCACCGTCCACAGCCTGCAGATCGTCCCGGACCAGACCGGCGACGGCAGCCTCGCTCAGGGCGGCGTCGAACACGGCCGGCCCGTGCTCCGCGTCGACACCCGCGCGACCGGCCTTCCGCGCCGGGCCGCGATCGTGCGTGAACTGGCGCGGATCGCAGCGTCGCTCGACCGGGCCAACCGCGGCCTCCCGATCGACGCCACCCCGGTGTTCCAGCCGGGGCACCGCACGTCCGCGATCATCCCCGCCGACCTGGCCCCCGCCGACTGGGCGCTCGCGGCCGAGGGCCGCTTCCTGGCGCGGGCCTACGCGGACGGCCGGTCGCAGCGGTGGATCTCGCGCCGGATCGACGTCCTGGCGCAGGCCGCGGGTGCGCTGCGCAACGAGCCCGGTGGGGCGCACCGGCGGGCCGCGCTGCCCGCCGAGTTCGGCACGCTGCTGACGCAGCTCGACGGCGCGGAGATCGGCACCCGCACGCGCGTGGCCGAGGACGCGCTCACGACGCTTGCCGACGATCTGGGTCTGCCGGTCAGCCGCATCGGACGTGATCCGCAGTCGCCCGACACGATGTCCGACGGTCAACCGCGCTACCTGGTGACGCTGCCGAACGGCGAACAGGTCCGCGTCCGGATCTTCGTCGACTCGCTGGGCGAGGGGGTACTGGCCCGGGCGATCGAGGACGCGCCCGACCTGATCACGCTGGACGTCGAGGAGTCCGCGAAGCCGGACCGGATCCGGGCCGCGGCCACCCGCGAACTCGCCGCTCGCCTCGCCGACCGCCTGGTCGCCCCCGGCTCCCCCTGGTCCGGCCACCGCCTCGGCGTGCCCGACGAGACCACGAACGACCTCCGCGGTGACCTCGCTGCCGGCCGCCTCGACGCCGCCCGCTACGCAGCCCTAGCCGAACTCCGCACCCTGGACCGGATCGCCCGCGGCGATGCGGCTGCGGCCGCCGGCACCCCCGGCACGAAGAGTGGAGCGGGTCACTTCGCCCGCCGCCGCACCACCCGCTCCGCCCGCGACCTCGTCACGCGCCTCGGCCTCGCGTACGGCGCCGACGACGCCCCCACGCTCCGCGCCGCGCTCCCCGGCGACCTCCGCGACGTCGCCGCCCGCTACGACGGCAGCCGCCCCGAGTCGAACCCCGACGCCAGCACCGCCGCCGCAGCCGCAACGATCAAGCAGGTCGCCGACTTCCGCCGCCGCGACGACGGCACCGGTCTTCACGTCCGGATCGACGACGGCGAAGTCGTCATCACCCCGTCCTCAGGCCCACCGCTGCACGTCACGGTGACCACCGAGGCCCAGGGCATCCCACCGCTCCGCGACGGCGAGGTCGCCACCGGCCACGTCCTCGGCCCCGACGACGCCCAGATCCTCGTCTCCCCGGACGCGACCGACGCCCTGATCGAGGACACCGTCGTGGCCATCGCCGCGCGGCTCCTCGCTCAGCTGCGTCCACCGGCGACGACCACCGTCGCCGATCCCGCCACCGTCGCGCGGCTCCGACTGCTCGCCGACCGCACGGACCGCCTCGGATCCCGTCGGCGCGCCGCCGCCGAGACCGCACTGCGCCGCTACCTCGCCGAGGTCGGCCTGGCCGCCGACCAGCCGGGCGCCGCCCAGGCCCGCGCCGGCCTCCCGGACGACATCACCAGGATGCTGACCCGGATCGACGGCGACCTCACCCCGGACGTCGTCCGCGTCCTGCAGACCATCCGCGCGGCCGCCACACCCCACCCGGAACCGGACGAGCGGCCCACGCTCGCCCAGGACGCCGACGTCCACAACGTCACGATCACTCCCGCCACCGACCAGTGGCGGCAGGTCACGGTGGAGATCAGCGAGGGCGGCCCGGTATTCCATTTCCAGATAGCCGCCGGCCACCTCCCGTCCGGCGTCGCGCTCGACACGGGCCCCCAGGGCGTCCTGCTGTCGAACACCGCGACCCCCCGCCGCCTGGAAGCCGCACTGGCCCGCGAAATCGCCCAGCGCGCCGCGGCACAACGGCGCGAGTCCGAGTTCGCGCCATCGACGCCCCCGCCGATGGCCGACCTGCTGACGGCCGACCCGCTCCCGGTCGACGCCGGCGAACTCTCCCCCGACGACCACGGGCAGATCGCCTACCTGCGCGCGGTCGCCCGCCTCGACGGCGCCCGCCGCACCCCCTCGCCCTGGTTCGCCGAGACGATCACCCGCCTGGGCATGCACCCCGACCAGTCCGACGCCGTCAGCCGCGCCACGCTCGTCGTCGCGGGCGAGCAGCACATCCTCAACCGCCGCCTGTCCCAGCTCGACAACCCTCGCACCCGCGCCGCCCGCAACCGCAACGCGCCCGGCTTCCCGACCGGCGTCCCGGGCCGCCGCACGTACATCGCGAAGGCGTACGCGTCCACCGGCACCGCGCTCGTCGTCGCGTCGCTGGTCTCGCTCCTGCGTGGGCAGCTGACCCAGGGGCTACTCTCGCTCGGACTCGCGTCCACGGTGCCGGGCACCGCCGGTTACGGCGAGTGGGTCACGCGCCACCGCAGCCGAGCCAAGTCCGACGCGTCGGACCGGGAAAAGCGCACCAAGGAAGCCGCGAAGCAAGCAGCCATCACACAGCAGGAGACCGACGCCCTCACCGCTCTCACCGCGGCGGCCGCGGCCCTGGGCATCCAACTGCCCCAGCCGCCCGATATCGACGTCGTCGTCCCGGCCGACCGGCTCGACGCGGCTGCGAACCCACTGCCGTACCGGCGTCCGCGCAGCGCCGTGCTGTCCGGCCGGAGCTACCTCCGCAAGACCGCACCGGCGCCGCTGCTCTACGGCGGGCTGATCGGCTACGTCGCGGCCTCGATCGGGGTGTTCACGCCCGCGTCGGCCGGGATCACCGGCGCGGCCGCCGGTGTGTTCGGCTCGATCGGCGAGTGGATCAAGTACCGCGGCCAGGAACGCGAGCAGGACCGCGACGCCGACCGGCAGCACGACCGGGACTTCGAGATCCGCACCCCCGAGGACGCCGCGGCCGACGCCCGCCTCGCGCAGCAGCGCGAACTCGCCGCGACGCTCCTCGAGCAGCTGACCCGGCTTGCCGCCCAGGAAGGCGTTCCGCTTCCCACCGGTCCCCACGCCGGCCCGGCCGGGCCGAACCGCACCGTCGACGATCAGCTCCTGCTCGACGGCGACCTGGCCCCCTGGTCGCTGCGCACCGAGCTGCCGTCGCTCACCGAGCACCTCGTGAAGTCCGGGACGTCCAACGTCGGGCTGGGGACCGCCGCGCAGGTCGGCGCGCTGATGGGCGTGACGGCCGTGACCGGGGCGTCGCTGCCGCTCGTCGTGCTCTGGGCCGGGCTGGCCGGTGGCGCGATCGGCACGGTCGTCGGCGGCACGTCGGAGTCGCGCATGCACTACCACTGGGACCGGCTGCGCCGGGAACGCGAACGCGACGAGAACGAGCTGGCCGCCCACGCGTCCGCCGACCGGTCCGCGCAGTACGCGGCGGTCGTCGACGATCTGCTGGCCTCGTACGCGATCCTCGACGCGTTCGGCATCGCCCTGAACGTTCCGCAGCTGAGTGCGCAGGCACCCGACCCGACGGAACCGAAGCAGGCCGACGCCGCCAAGCGCACCGGGGGCCGTGCGGACTGGGGAAAACTGTTCGACCGCTCCTACTTCCCGCGCACCCTGCCGGCGGCGGTCGTCCACGTCGCCGTCGGCGTGCCGGCCGCGTTGGTGCTCGGCGCGGTGTCCTCGCTGCTGCCCGGCCTCACGGGCCGCGTGGCGGCGGTGATCGGGTCGCTCGGCGACAAGTGGGCCGACGGCGCGGAGAAGGACCGGGCGTCCGACCGGCAGGCACCGCACAAGGACCGCATGGCCCAGGTCGCCAACCGTCAGGCCGCCCAACGCAGGGACACCGAACAGCTGGCGGAACGCCTGACGGTGCTGCTGACCGACCTGAAGAGCGAGCTCGACACCCGGCGCACCACCGCGCGCGCCCTGCCGCCGCCGAACCCCGGCGACCCCGGTAACCCTTAGACAGCGCCGTCCAGATACACGACACCCGCTGCCAGCAGTTCGCGGACGATCGCAAATCCCCAGTGCGTGAGGTACTCCTCCGGCGTGTCCTCCCGGAACCGGTCCTGCCCCACCTCGGCGTACGAGGCGGACACCGCGGTCACGGCGTCCCACAGCGACGGCCACTGGCCGGCTGTTCGCCACAGCAGCGCGGTGCGATCGGTGGAGACGGCGACGCGCGGCCGGCCGGGCAGGCCGTACTCGAACAGGTCCGTCCGCTCGGCCAGGCCGTGCAGCAGCGGCTGCAGGCGGTACGCCCGGGCGAACGCGAGTGCCCGCTCGGTGCCCGGGTGCACCTCCACGACCAGCCCGCGCTCGATCAGCGCGTCCAGCCGGCGACCGGCGTCCGGGACTCCCTCGCCGACCGCGGCGGCCGCGACCGACGCCCGGTTCCAGAGCCGGTCCCGGGTCGCGGCGCGGGTGATCTCCCAGATCCGGGCCTCGCCCTCGTCGAGGGAGTGGTCCTCCGCACCGACCCGGACGAGATGCGCCACGTACGCACTGTCGAGGAACCGGTGGAACGGCCCGCCGCTGTGGCCGGCAGCGAACAGCCATCCGGCGCGGTCTGTTTCCGGCGGCGGTGGGAAGGACGGTGCGCCGACCAGCGGCGTCGGTGACGCGGGCTGCAGCGCCGCCGTCCACCCGGTGATCAGCGGCCCGAGCAGTGACACCGCGTGTTCCCGCAGCGCCCCTTCCTCCACCCCGGCCAAGCCCTCTCGCAACGGCGAATCCCCGGAAACCACCGCCGCCACTGTCGACGCCAGCGACCCGTACACCGCCGACCGGCGCCACACCTCGAACCCGGCCGGGTTGAGCTCGGCCCAGGCCCCCGACAGCTCCGCGAGCCGACCCATCCGCTCCCCGGGGAGCCCGATGCCGAAGGACGCGGACCGCCGGGCATTTCCCAGCCCGTGCACCAGCGGCACCAGCCGGTACTCGTTCGCGAACGCCGCCGGGTCCTCGGGCACCTCGACGAGCAGGCCCCGGTCCCAGAGCCGGTCCAGCGGCGCCACATCGTCGACCAGCGTGCTTAGCACCTCGGCCGGCAACAGCCGCGGGCCCAGGTCGTCTAGACCGTGCGCGAGCAGCCAGGTCGCGTACTCGAGTTCGTCGAGCTCCACGGTGGCCGTGCCCAGCCTCACCCGGACGCTCGAGGAGATCCGCCCCTGCAGGTGCCCGACGGGTGCGATCGTCACGACAGCCCCTGCCGCGGCCGGTGGTCGAGGTACGCGGCACCGTGCGCGACCAGCGTCTGCACCGCGTCGAGCACGAACGTCAACACGGCAGCCGGGTCGGTCTCCCCGTGCCCGCTGTCCCGGGCGGCCTCGGCAAGGCCTTCGCAGGCCGACCAGAGATCGGGCCACAGGTGCGCCCACTCCCACACCTCGAGCACGCTCGGCGTCGCGCGCAACGCCACGACCAGCCCGGGGACGCCGATCGCGTCCAGTTCGTCGTCGCGGGTGTGCCCGAGCCCGAGCAGCAGCGGCTGGAGGCGGTGCTGCTCGGCGAACTCGCGCGCCTGCTCGGTGCCGGGCACCACTTCGACGACCAGGCCTTTGTCGAGCAGGCCGTCGAGGACGGCGTCGGCCTCGGGGTGCTCGGCCGCGGCCGCCAGCAACGATTCCCGGGTGAAGGGCTCGGCATCCGGCAAACCGTGCGCGAAGCCCCAGACGTCCAGCTCGGTTTCGTCGGCCAGCCGGAAGGGTTCCCACCCGGCGCGCACCACGTGGTAGCTCGGGGGTTGCCCGGGACCGGGGTGGAACGCTCCCAGGTAGTGGCCGACCGGCAGCAGCATCGGGGTCGCGTTCATCGACCTCGATCGTAGGGTGGCTGGTCACTCTGGTTACAGTGGCCTCCATGGCGGCACTGAACCGGACGGACGCTGAGGAGCTCGCCAGGCGCTGGGTCGCCGAGGCCGCTCCGGGCGCCGAGGCGGTTCTGCACGAGTTCGAGCTCGGCTGGGTAATCTCGGCCCGGTACCCGCTCACCGCGGACGACCCGCTCGGGATCCCGAGCATGGTGCTCAACCGCGAGTCCGGCGAACTGGTCGTCGGCGGCACGCTCCCGCCGCAGAACATCGCCGAGTGGTACGTCCGTGGATTCGAACCGCAGACCACCGAAAGACCGCGCACCCGCTTCTACCCCGCCACGATGAGCCGCCTCACGATCGCCGACCGCAGCTGGATCGCGCGCAGCCTCCGCTCCGACGCCGACCGGCCGCTCCACCCCGTCGTCTCGACGTTCTTCGACGCGATGCCGGCCGACTACCGGGAGCGCGGCTGCGAGCGCTCCAGCGAAGCCGTCGTCTTCTCCGATCTCTTTTACGCCGAGGAGAACGCGCGCATCGAGGCAGGCCGTCCGCGGCTGGTGCTGGACGACGCCAAGGAACTGGTCCGCGGCGCCCGCATCGAGACGTTCCGCATCCGCGAGGACGGCGACCCGTCCGGCGGCACCGCGGTCCGCTCCGGTCTGCCGGCGCTGCTCTTCCTCGACTACCTGGGGCTCTCCCCCGACGCCGCGCGGGCCTAGGCAGCGTCCAGGTAGGCCGCGTTCGGCCCGAGCAGCGCGGGCAGCGCCTCCAGTACGGCGTCCAGCAGCGGACCGGGCTCGACGTCGGCGATCACCGACGTGGCCCGGCAGGCCGCCCACAGGTCCGACTCCAGGTGACCCCACTGGTAGAGCCGGAACAGCACGGCGCCGATCTGCGCCACCGGCTGGCCCGGAAGCCCCACCTCGTAGGTCTCGGGGTCGTCCGCGCGGTTGCCCAGCCCGAGCATCAGCGGCTTGAGCTGGTAGGACTCCGCGAACGACAGCGCCGTCGGTGTCCCCGGCGTCACTTCGGCCACCAGTCCGTCGTCCACCAAAGCTTTCAGAACGCTGTCGACGTCCGGCAGGTCGGCAGCGGCGCTGAGCACGGCGTCACGATCGGGAACGCCGTGCACGAGCGCCCAGACGGCGAACTGCGGCTCGCTGAGCCGGACGACGTCGGGCCCGACCCGCACCCGGTGCGCCGGAGCGCCGGTCTCCGGGTCGGTGGTCGCGCCGAGCGAGTGCCCGACCGGGAGCAGCAGATCCATGAATCAGACCTTAGCGACCGGTCGTGAGCAGCAGCACGGCGAGCGCGGCCACGCAGATCAGCAACGCGAACGACAGCCCGACGCCGAACCGGCGCAGCCGCTCGATCGTGGCGGCGTTGGCGGTCGCCTGCTCGCGCAGCCGGTCGATCGTCCCGGTGGCCTCGTCGACCCGGTGCCGGATCGCGTCGGTGCCGGCTTCGGTGGTGCGTACCAGCTCACCCACCTGCCGGGTCAGCCGCTGGCGGTCGATCCGGTCGTCGCCGAGCAGTTCGTCGAGCGTGCGCAGCCGGACGTCGAGCGCGGTGATCGTCTCGCGGAGTTCCGCGCCGAACGGAGCGAGCGTCGGCTCGACCGCACGCTTGGTGATGTCGGTGACCGCGTCGGCCAGCAGCGTCACCGTTTCCTGGTGAACGTCCCTCGTAGTGGTCGTCACTGATTTCCCTCCGATCGAAAATTCGGGTTGCGGCTGAGCGCATCGATGCGCCGCAGCCAGTTCGACGCCCGGTCGCGTCCCTCGGTGGCGGCCACCCGGTCCTCCGGGGCCGGTTCCCGCTCGGCGGCCTCGACCTCGGCGGCCGTGCCCTCGGCGAGCCGGGCCAGCTCGGCGTGCAGGTGCCCGACGACGTGCTCCACAGCGCCGTTCACCGCCCGCACACCGTCGTCCCGGCTGCGCGCCCACGCGTCGGCGACGACCTGCCGGTTGGCGTCCGCATCGGACTTCCGCCGACGCGGATCGAGCAGCACGATCAGCCGCTGCCAGCCGCCCCGCCACTCGACTGTCGCGGCCGCGTGGTCGACCTCGGCGACGCCGAACGGTTCGACGTCCCAGGCCAGCTCGGGCGGCGTCACGGTTCGGTCCGGGAGCCGGGCCGCCAGTTCGAACGACAGAACTGCGCAGTCCGACGCCAGAAGCTCGCGGACGGTGCGGTTGAGCACGTCGATCTCGGCGCCGAGCCGGTCCCGGGCCGCGGCGAACGCCCGCTTGCCGGTCAGGCCGTGCACGATCTGTTCGATCCGGGCAGTGCCGCGGTCGAGGGCCTCGGCGACGCGGGCCCGCAGCCACGGTTCGCCCCACTCCGCAGTTCTGAAGCCGTCGCGAACACAGCTCAGCTCGTCGACGTCGTCATAGAAGGCTTGAAGGCGAGCCCGACGCGTTTCCTCGCCGTCGGCGACGCGGTCGATCCGGCGGACGTGCCGGCCGTGGACGTCGGTCACGACCTGGTGGGCGCGCTCGACCCAGGAGCGCAGCAGTGCACGCCGGGAGTCGAGGACGTAGCGGCCGAGGTCGTCGGAGAGCGCCCGGAAGTCGTCGTTGAGCTCGCTCACGACCTCGGTGAAGTACGTGCGCGGCGGGGTCGTGCCGAGCACGTTCTCGACGGTTTCGCGCACCCGGTCCTGGTCGTGTTCGATGACACCGCGACGGGTGATCACGAAGAAGAACCGCGACGGGTCGAGCCGCTCCCGCAGGAACGTCAGGTTGGTCCGGTCCTCGGCGCTCGCGGGCCGGGCGCCGTCGAAGCAGTAGACGACAGCGCTGTGCCGCTGGTCGCGGACCGCGCGGTGGGCCGTGACCCGGTGGTGCGGGACCGGGGCGTCGGTGCCGGGGGTGTCGACGATCGTGACGTGCTCGAGCAGCGGGTGCGGCACGCCCACCCGGAGCGTGTCGACGCGCAGGGCCAGCGCCGGGTCGCGGGTGAGGTCGGCGAACGCGCGTTCGCGGTCCAGCGCGCCGGGCCACTGGTCGGGCACCGACACGAACCGCCGGACGAGGACCTCCGCGGGCACCGACAGGTCGGTGATGCGCGGCCGGTCGGGGCTGGGCGCGAGGTAGGCGTAGAGCTGCGGGTCGCCGGTGAGGTCGAGCATCTTCCAGAGGCGCCAGAACGCCGCTTCACCGTCGCTCTCGGTCTGGCCGGCGAGCGGACGGAACTCGCAGTCGCGGGCCGCGACCGACCGGTCGCGCAGCCACCGGCCCAGCGCCCGGATGTTCTCCAGGTGGACGCGCAGCTGATGCGGTTCGGCGCCCGGCGAGAGCAGCCGCAGCTCGACCTCGGGCAGCCATTCCACGGTCAGCGAGTCGCGCGGCGCGTACTCGACCCGGTTCACCGTCGACGTCGTGGGGCGCGGCGCGGCGGGCAGCAGCGCCGCGCCGGTGCGGACGCCGAGCAGCGCGTTGATCAGCGACGACTTGCCCGACGAGGACTGGCCGAGCACGGCCACCTCGAGCCGGTCGTCGCGCACCTCGTCACGGACGGTCTCCAGCGCGGCGCGGTCGGCGTCGGTCGCGCCGAGGGCGGAGTCGGCGAGCACGCTCTCGAGCAGCGCGATCACGTCGTCGCGGAGTTGGGCGTAGGCCTGGCCGAACGCGGTCGGCGTGTCCTCGTCGCGCGGCAGGCGGACGCCCCGCACCGCCTCGCCGTTGTACCGATCGACGGTCGTGCGGACGTCGTGGTCGAGCAGCGTCCGGAGCGTTTCGACGGGACGCGCCGCCGACGCGAGCCGGGTGATCGCCGCGAGCCGGTCGTCGAGTTCGATGACGTCCGGGCCGTCACGCTCGATGCCGACCAGGTCGGCGAGCAGGTGCAGCGAGCCGAGCCAGTCGGGGTGGCGTGCCATCAGCGCCATCGTGCGGCGGCGGGCGAAGTCGCCGCAGAGCGACTCGCGGCTCCGGATCGCGGCCGCGGCCAGCCCGGACGTCCACCGGTCGGGGGCGGTGCGGGTCCGCAGCAGCGCGACGCAGCGCAGGAACGTCGCGCGCTCGGGGCCGGGGCGCGCCAGGCGGCGGACCGCGAGCGGCACGGCCGGGCCGATGTCGAGGCCCGGCACCGCGAGTTCGTCGAACGTGGACGCCGCGCCGGCGATCTCGGCTTCCCGCCGGTTCTCGATCAGCAGCAACGGTGTGTTCCGCAGCGCTTCGAGGGCTTGGGAGTCCAGCTCGGTGATCCCTCGGCGGGGCACCACGTAGAGCACGCCGACGTCGGGTTTCCGGACCTCGTCGACGGCGGGGCCGGTGAGGTCGTCGGTCGTGTCGAGGCCCGGGCAGTCGACGACGCGCAGGCTCCAGTCGAGCAGGAGGCGGGCTGGCGCGATCGCGCGGACGCGGCGCAGTTCGGGGAACCTCGTGAGGTCCGGGGTGTCGAGGGGGGCGCGAACCCACTCGGTCGGCTCGGTGGCCGTTCCGCCGACGCCGAGCCAGAGTTCGGGGCTACTGCCGTACACGTACTCGACGGGGACGGGCGTGGCTTTGCCGGGGCGCTCGGCGAGCCCTGGAAAATTTCGCACGCCGTCGGTGAGCAGGGCGGAGATCAGGGCGGTCTTTCCGGCGTCGACCGGACCCCACACGACCAGCGTGAACTCCGGCACGGCGCCGAGGCGGATGCGGTGACCGGTGCGGTCGGCGGCGTCGTAGGCCGCGCGGACGGCGGCCGGGAGAACGGCGATCGCAGTGGCGTCGGAGTCGGCGCTGGTGTCGGAGGGCGAGGGGTCGAGGGTGGAGGGACGGCTCACACTGACCGAGTCTAGGGACTTTCGTCCTATATATGTCGAATTTAGTCAGGGGCCGTGTTGTGTCAGGTGACTAGTGTGGCGACCGTGGTGGTGGAGGCGCCGGCGCGCGTTGCTGTTGCACCGGTACGCACCGATCGGCCCGTGTGGTGGCGCGAGATCCTGATCGTCGTCGCGTTTCTCGTGCCGTACGACCTGATCCGGGCGGCGGCGAGTGACCACCGGGGTCCGGCGCTCGTGCACGCGCAGCAGGTGCTTTCGTGGGAGCGGCACCTCGGCCTGGACGTCGAGGCGGGGTTGAACGCGGCGGTTGCCGGGGAGCGGTGGGCGGAGGTCGCGACCGCGTTCTGGTACGCGGGGCTGCACTACCTCGTCACGCCGTTGGTGTTGCTGGCATTGTTCCGGTGGCGGCCGGAGCTGTACCGGCGGGCGCGGCTGGCGTTGATGGCCGCGACCGCGGCGGCGCTGGTCGGGTACGTGACGTTCCCGACCGCGCCGCCGCGCATGGTGCCCGGGTACGTCGACACGCTCATCGCTACCGCGGACGTGGGGTGGTGGCCCCAGCACGACTCGGCCGGGCTGAATCAGCTGGCGGCGATGCCGTCGATGCACGTGGGGTGGGCGCTGTGGTGCGGGCTGGCGCTCGCGGCGTTGTCACGCCACTGGTGGCAGCGGGCTCTTGCATTCACCTACCCCGTGATCACGACAGCGGTGGTGGTAGCCACCGCCAACCACTGGCTCCTCGACGCGGTCGCCGGCGCCGCCTTGGTCGCCGCCGCGTGGGCAGCCCTGACGCGCTCGCCGCGGCGCGCTCGGCCCTGACCCGCTCGCCGCCGCGTGCGCGGCCTGACGGGCAGTCGCCGCCTGGGCGGCGCGGCGCGCTCGGCGCGGCGCCGGCTGTCGCCGGTCGCGCCGCGGCGCGCCATCGTGCGGTCTACCGCGCGGAGACCGCGTCCAAGTCGGCTCGTTCGGACCCGTCCAGGTCGAAGGTGGCGGAGGCCAGCAAGGACGGGAGCTGCTCGAGCGTGCGGGCGCTCGCGATCGGGGCGACCACGTTCGGGCGGCCGCGGAGCCACGCCAGCGCCACCGTTGCCATCTCCACGCCCCGCGCGCTCGCGATCTTGTCCAGCGCGTCGACGACCGCCAGCCCGGCGTCGTTGAAATAGCTCTTCGCCATGTGCCCGCGGATCGCACCGGCCTCCAGGTCGGCCTGCGTCCGGTACTTACCGGTCAAGAATCCAGCCCCCAACCCGAAGTACGGAACCACCGCGAGGTTCTCGTCCGCGACGACCGGCGCGACCTGCCGCTCGTAATCCACCCGATGCACCAGGTTGTAGTGCGGCTGGACCGCCACCGGCATCGCGAACCCCTCACGCCGCGCGATCGCGAACCACTCCCGGATCCGCTCCGCGCGGTAATTCGACACCGCGATCGCCCGAACCTTCCCAGCCCGCACCAGCGCGTCGAACGCCCCCGCGGTCTCCTCGAGCGGCGTCGACTCGTCGTCGAAGTGGGCGTAGTACAGGTCGATGTAGTCGGTCCGCAGCCGACGCAGCGACGCCTCCGCGGCGGCAGCGATGTTCGAGGCCGCGAGCCCGCGGAAGTCCGGGTGCTGCGACACCTTCGTCCCGATGACAACATTCCCGCGGTTGTTCCGCGAAGCAAGCCACGAGCCGATAATCGTCTCGGACTCACCCCCGGAGTTCCCCGGCGCGAACGCCGAATAGCTGTCGGACGTGTCGACGAAGTTGCCCCCGGCCGCTGCATAGGCGTCGAGGACGTCGAACGAGGTCGCCTCGTCGCTGGTCCAGCCGAACGTGTTGCCGCCGAGCGCGAGCGGATAGACGTCGAAGGGGATCGCTGTAGTCATACGGGTGGGCTGACCCCTTTGTCGTGAGCCCAACCATCGATTTCGGATGTTGTTATCATCTGGATGTGATCGTCATATGAGGCTCACTCGGGCTCAGCAGCAGGAACGCACGCGCGCTGCCGTGCTTGCTGCGGCGCACGCGGAGTTCGCCGAGCGCGGCTACCAGGCCGTAACGGTCGACCGGATCGCGGACCGCGCCGAGATGACCCGCGGCGCGGTCTATTCGAATTTCCCCGGCAAGAGTGCGCTGTACCTGGCGGTGCTGCTCGACGTCGTGGAGCGGGAGCCGTCCGAGGCCGTGACGCGCGAGACGCACCTCGAAGACGCACTCGAAGCGTTCGCCAGGGCCTGGCTCGACCGGCTCCCGATGCACGGCGACACCCCCGCCGGCGCTCACCTGCGACTGCGCTCGCTCGACGGCGTGCTGGACACCGTGGCCGGTCGTACCGCGCTCGGCGGGGTGACCCAGTTGGAGACGCTGCTGCTCGGGCGAGCACTGGAGGCCTGCGTGCCGACCGCTCCCCGGCGGGTGCGGCTCGCCGGGGTGGTCCGCACGGTCCTCGACGGTGCCGGTCACCTCGCAGCCGTAGCGCCCGGCGTCGGGGATCCGTTCGACGTCGTCCGGGCCTGTGAACATTTGGCGGATCTGCCGCTGACCGACGTGTGGGAACCGACGCACCTGCCGTTCGTGAAGGCGGCGGAGACGGTCGACGAGCCGTGGGAGGCGCCGGCGGCCGCGCCGGACCTGATCAACGGCGAGCCGGTGTCGCTCGGCGACGGGGTGATCGTGCTGCTCGGTGCGGAGCGCCTCGGCGCGGCGGAGGAGGCTGTACGCGCGGCCGGCGAGCGCGTCACGGTCGTGGTCGCCGGCAGTCCGGAGACCGATCCGCTGGTACGCCTGCGGGTCCGCGACCTGGTCGGGTGCCTCCGACGTGCGGTCGATCCCGCCCTCTGGCCCGGCTTCGCCCTCCTTCTCGACGACGGCCACGTCGCGTCCGCCCTGGGAGTGACGCCCGAGCCCGCCACCGAGTGCGCGGTGCGCATCACCGACGGACGCGTCGTAGCCCGCGCTGACCACCGAGGCGCAGGCCACGCAGTGGCGGTAGTCCAATGACCGCCCGACCGAACCCGGTCGCGCCGCACCGAACCCAGGCGTCCGCGACGCACGCGCCGCACATCGCTCACACAGCGCACGTCGCGGACGCACCGCAGGTCGCGGACGCAGCGCAGGTCGCGGACGCAGCGCAGGTCGCGGACGTGGCTATCGGGCGCGGCGCCATGCACGTCGGGGTGGGCCGCGGCGGGGCGGCGGGTCGTGGCGTGGCGGATGTGGGGGTGGGGCGATGAGTGGGGTCTTGCATGTGTTGCGGTGTGTTGGGGGGTCGGGGCTGGCTGGGGTTGCGGATGCGGCTGGGGTCGCGGAGGACGAGGCCGAGTCGGCGTTGATCGATCTGGCGGTGGCAGGGCTGGTCACGTTCGAGCGGGGAGAGTTCGGAGGCTGGCGGATCACCGCCGAGGGCAAAGCGGCCGACGACAAAGCCGTGGCGGACGAGCTCGATGCGCTGGGCGCGCGGGCGGCCGTGCAGGTCGCGTACCAGGCGTTCCTGGAGCTGAACCCCGAACTGCTCGACCTCTGCACGGCGTGGCAACTCCGCACCGCCGAGGTGGGGCGCGTCGTCGAGCGTCTCGGTGACCTGCACGCACGGTGCTCCGTCGTGCTCGAACCGCTGGTTCCGCTGCTCCCCCGCTTCGAGCGGCACCGCGCCGGCCTGCGGGACGCGCTGTCCCACGCCGAGAAGGGCCAGCTCGAGTACCTCACCGACCGGCTCGACTCCTACCACACCCGGTGGTTCCGGCTGCACGAAGATCTGCTGGTCACGCTCGGAACGCCGCGCCACTGATGAGCTGGATCGTGCCGCTGTCAGCGGCCGACGACCCGTCCCTGGTGGGCGCCAAGGCCCACGGCCTCTACGTGCTGCACCACTTAGGCCTCCCGGTCCCCCCGGGCTTCGCCGTAGCCATCACCCTCCACCGAGCCGGCCGCTTCCCGCCCTCCTTCGACGCCGAACTGACGACCGCACTCCAAGCCTTGGAGACCACCACCGGTCCCGGGCCGTTACGCGTCTCGGTGCGGTCGGGGGCGCCCGTGTCGATGCCGGGGATGATGGCGACGGTGCTCGACGTCGGAGCAAGCGAGGTGCGGGACGCGATCGAGCAGGTGCTGGCGTCGTGGGACTCCCCACGGGCCACCACGTATCGGAGACTTCACGACATCGACGACGACCTCGGCACCGCGGTCGTCGTCCAGGCGATGGTCTACGGCGACCGCGACGAGCACAGCGCGAGTGGTGTCGCCTTCAGCCGCGACCCGATGACCGGCGACCCGGCCCCGTACGGCGAGGTGGTGTTCCGCGCCCACGGCGTCGACGTCGTCGACGGCACACACCCCACCCGCCCCCTGACCGACCTGGCAACCAGAATCCCCGACGCCTGGCACGCCCTCCGGACCGCCCTGACCACGACCGAGCGCCACTACCGCGACGTCTGCCACCTCGAATTCACGATCGAATCGGGCAACCTCTGGCTACTCCAGGTCCGCCCCGGCGGTATCGCACCGAGCGCGGCCGCACGGATCGCCGTCGATCTCGTGCACGACGGGATCCTCACCCGCGAGGAAGCCGTCGCCCGCGTGGATCTCGCGCACCACACCCCCCAACTCCCCGCCGGAGTTCCGGTTCTGACCAGGGGTACGCCGGCCTCCCCCGGCCTGGCCTCCGGCCGAACCGCCCTCACCGCGGACGACGCCGTCCGCCTCGCCGCCCACGGCCCGGTCATCCTCGTCCGCCCGACGACCTCACCGGCCGACCTCCACGGACTGGCCGCGGCCGCGGGCGTGATCACGTTCCGCGGCGGCCCCACGAGCCACGCGGCAGTCGTCGCCCGCTCGATGAACAAGCCCGCCGTGGTCGGCGCAGAGGAAGTCACGCTCAGTGACGGCACAGAAGTCACGATCGACGGCACAACCGGCATAGTCACCCCGGGAATCCACTCAGGAGTGACCTCGAGCGACGATCCCGCCATGAAACTCCTGAGGCAGTGGAGCACCTATGGGTTAGCTGAGAATTAAATGAGTCAAACGTCGAACCGTGTGGTCCTTTGCGGCGTCTGGGTGATCGGGGCCTGTATGCGCAGGTAGACCGGCGGAGGATGACTCAGTTGCGTAAGAGATTGACCATCGGCGCCATTGTGGGCGTCGCAGCGGCAGCGATCACCGGCACGGCGCTCGTAGGCGTCTCGGATGCTGCCGACAAGACGGCGAGCAGCTCGCCGGGCACGATCGTCTGCCCAGACGTCACAAGCCAACTGCCGGCCGTGCCGGCCCGAGCGCAGGCCGAGGTCGATCGCAACCTCGCGCTCCTGCAGACGCAGATCGACGAGGCCAACAAGCGCCTCGTCAGCTCGCAGGGCGAAGGCGGCAAGAACTTCGTCCAGAACGCGATCCTCGGCCCGCTGGCCGACAAGCGGAGCTCCACCGTCGACCGGATCGTCATCGCGATCGGACGCGCGGGCGAACGCCCGACGCTCGACGTGAAGACGCTCGCCACCTGCACGGTGGAGGGCGCCGGCAGCGCCCCGACAAGTGCAGCCGCCACGACCGCGCCGCCCGCCACCGCGGCGCCGAACCCGGCCGCCACCCACGGGCACGCCCAGCGCGGCCCCGTCAAGGCGGACTTCGTCGACATCCGCAGGGTGAAGCCGACCCGCAGCACGCAGGCGCGCACCAGCCGCCGGGGATCCGGCGGCACGTTCACCGCACGCTGCGGCAACAACGAGCGCGGGCACTTCAACTCCGACAACGTGATCGTCGCGCCGGGTGTCGGCAACGGCGCCCACCACCTGCACGACTACGTCGGCAACACCACGACGTCGTTCCAGTCCACGGACGACAGCCTCGCCCGCGGCGGGACGACGTGCCAAGACCGCGGCGACAAGTCGAGCTACTACTGGCCGGTGGTGCGTGACATCACGAAGACCAGGGGTCAGAAGCGGGTTCAGGGTGAACTCGAGGAGGACCTGAACGTCGGGAAGACGCTCCGGCCACGGGTCTCGATCCAGTACTCGGGCAACCCGTTCCAGAAGGTCGTGCCGATGCCGCGGTTCCTCCGCGTGCTGACCGGTGACGCGAAGGCGTTCACGAACGGTGGCGCGAACCAGCACGCCAAGTTCTCGTGCCAGGGCTTCACGAACCGGATCTCGACCGACAAGTACACGCTCTGCCCGAACGGTCGCGGTTTCCAGCGGATCGCGGAGTTCCCGAGCTGCTGGGACGGCAAGAGCACCGACAGCGCCAACCACCGCGCGCACATCACGTTCCCGGACGCCAGCGGTCGCTGCGCCCAGGGCACGGTCGCGGTGCCGAAGCTGACGATCACGCTCACGTACAACGTGCCGAGGGGCCCGTCGTTCGCGATCGACGGGTTCCCCGAGCAGCTGCACAAGCCGATCAACGAGCACAACGACTTCATCAACGTCATGTCGACGTCGTCGATGAAGAAGGTCGTGAACTGCATCAACAGCAACCGCCGCTGCTGATCCGAAGCGCGGCGCGGCCTCGGCCGCGCCGCGCGATCGACCGCACGACCCGCGCCGGGTCTCTCGCTAGCCGTCGGCAGCGGACTCCGCGTCGAGTTCTTTCAGCATGCGGCGCAGTTCTGCGCCTGGCTCGCCGAGGCCGGTGCTCGCCTGACGGGTACTCAGAACCTGCCGGTCGGCGACGTGGTCGAGGGAGCACGCGAACCGGATCGTGTGTCGCAGGATCCGCTCGTGGTACCCGAGCAGCTCGGCCACCCGGCGGCGGTCCGGGGTGTCGGGCGTGAGTTCCTGCAGCATCTCCCAGTACCGCCCGGCGACCCGGGACGCGGCCCGCGCCCAGATCCCGACCCGTTCCGGCGCGGCCGACAACGCGGCCAGGGCGTCGTCGGCGACCGGCTGCAGCGCGACCGCGTCACGCACGATGCGGAGAAGAAGCTCGTCGGAGCGGACGCGCGGCACGGGCGCCACCTCCCAGCGGAGTACGTTCCACTCTCCGCCGGTGCGCGTCGCCCGGTCAAGACGGCGGTAGATATCCGTAGATCGCGAGGTCGTGGCGGGTGTCGCCGACCGGTAACACCGAACGCAACGTGCCTTCGTGAACGAATCCCAGCCGCTCGGCGACGGCACGGCTGCGCCGGTTCTGCACCGCCGCCCGGATCTCGATCCGCGCGACCCCGTACGCCGACACGACGTGGTCGCGCAGCACCGCGGCGCTCGCGGTCATCAGGCCGCGGCCCTCCGCGCCGGCGTCGATCCAGTAGCCCAGTTCCGCGGTGCGCTGGTAATTGTCGATGCGGGCGCTGACGGTTCCGACGATCTCACCGCGGTACCGGATCACGGTCGGCACGGCCCGCCCGTCCACCCAGTCCAGCATCTGGAGCCGGTCGTACGCGATGAGCGCGGCGAGCGTCTGCTCGCCCTGGGCCCACGGCTCCCAGGCGCGGAGCCGCTCGATGTTCGCGACCGCGAGACGGAGCATCGCGTCCGCGGTCCAGCGTTCCCGGAGCACCAGATCGACGTCGTCCCCGACCGGTAACACGAATCGACTCGTCACGAATCGGACACTAGTCGTACGACGTGCGTGCCCGGCTCGTCGGGGTCAGCCGCCGCGCTGCAACTGCCCGATGAGGACACCCGCGCCGACACTCACCGCGGCGAGCACCGCGATCACGATCGCGAGGATGATCCAGGTGCGTCGGCTGAACCCCTCGTCAGGGCGTTCCCACGCCGCGATCCGGCGCTGCACCTCGTCCGGGGTCAGCTCCTCCGAAGGGCCTGACGGAAACGGCGGCGGCGCATCCGGCGCCGAATGCCGCCCCGATGCACTCGGCGCACCGGCGCTCGGGGCATACGGCGATTCCGACTCGCCCGGGCGGCGACGAGGGGCTGCCGCGGTGGGGCGGCGGATCGCGCCGGCGCGGTCGGACATCGCCCGCAGCACGTCCTCCTCCACGCGCAGCGGCGTCTCCGCCCGCGTCAGCCAGTCCGGTCCGAGTTCGGCCGCCGCGGCGCCCGCCAGCAACAACGCAAAATCCTTTGCCGACGCCGTGCGCTCCGCCGGATCACGCGTCAACGCCTGACCCAGGACCGCCGCGAACCGGTCGGGCAGCCCACCGGGGAGGTCGGGGCTCCCGTAGATCTGCTCGTGCAGCAGTTCCCGCACCGGCAGATCGGCCGGGAACGGCGGCCGCCCCGTGAGCATGTGGTAGACCACGCCACCGAGCGCGTACACGTCGGTCGCCGGCCGCACCGGCTGCCCCAGGATCTGCTCGGGCGCGGCGTACCCCGGCGTACCGACCAGCGACCCACTGGTCACCACGCTGCCCTCGAAGATCTTCGCGAGCCCGAAGTCCGTGACCTTCGCGGCCCCGTCGGCGGCGAACAGCACGTTGTCGGGCTTCACGTCCCGGTGCACGATCCCCCGCAGGTGCGCCGCGTGCAGCGCGTCGGCGACCGACAGCGCGATCGCACACGCCGTCTCCGGCGTCATCCCGGAACGCAGCCGGGACGTCAGCGTGCCGCCGGGGCAGTGCTCCATCACGAGCACGCACAACCCGTCGTCGTCGGCGTAGTCGTGCACGTGGACGACGTGTGGGTGGTCGAACGCGGCCATGACCTGCGCCTCGGACAGGAACCGCCGCTCGAGCCCCGGGTCGGGCATCGCGAGCACCTTGATCGCGACCGGCCGCCCGAGCGACCGGTGTCTGCCCTCGAGGACGGTGCCGAACCCGCCGCTGCCGACTTCCCGTCCCACCTCGTAGGACGGTAACGCGGCGGCGATCGTGGAGCGGTCGAACAGCACCCGCTAGACCTAGCACATCACGCTGCGCGCCGCTCACCGGGACGGGCGCGCGTCGTACCCGTCCCGGGCCTCGCGCACCTCGTCGATGTGGGTCTCGGCCCAGTCCTTGATCGCCCGCTGGATCGGCAGCAGGCTCTCCCCCAGCGGCGTCAGGGCGTAAACGACCTTGACGGGCGTCTCCGGCACCACCGTGCGCGTGACCAGGCCGTCACGTTCGAGCGTGCGCAGCGTCTGCGTGAGCATTTTCTGAGTGGCCCCGGCAACGGTGGCGGCGAGCTCGCCGTGCCGCCGCGGCCCCTCGGCGAGCGCGGCGACGACGAGCGTGAGCCACTTGTCGCTGAGTCTGCCGAGCAGGTCGTGGCCGGGACACTCGGCGAGGTTCGCGTTGTAGGCACGGGCACGCTCGGCCCGACGTTCCGCCGCGCTGACCGTCGTCATGGGCACTCCTGTGAACCCAGGGCACTCTCGAGTGCCTTCTTACCGTCGTCCACCGACATTTCTAGCGTGACCGGCATGAGAGCTGCAGCCGTCACCCAGTTCGGCGGACCCGACATCCTCGAGATCGTCGACGTGCCGCGCCCGGCACCCGGTCCCGGGCAGGCCCTGGTTCGCGTCGCCGCCGGAGCGGTCAACCGCATCGACCTGTCCACCCGCAGCGGCGCTCTCGCCCAGGCCGGCCTGCTGGCACCGGCGGACCGCTACTGGCTCGGCTGGGACGTGGCGGGAACCGTCGAGGAGGTCGGCCCTGGCGTGACCCGGTTCGCGCCGGGCGACCCGATCATCGGCCTGCGTGACGTCCTGTCCGCTCCCGGCACGCACGCCGAGTACGTCGTCCTCGACGAGACGGCGCTGGCCCCGGCGCCGACGAGCGTGCCGCTCACGACGGCGTCCACGCTCCCGCTGATCGGCTTGACGGCCGACCGGTCGCTGACGTTGACCGGCCTGCGCGCCGGTCAGACGCTGCTGGTCACCGGCGCCGCCGGTGGCGTCGGCGGGCTGCTGCTGGAACTGGCCAGGTTGCGCGGCATCCGGACCGTCGCGGTGGCCGACGCCGAGGTGCCCGCGGATCACGTCGTCCGGCGCACGGAACCCCTGCCCGCCGCCGTCCGGGCCGTGGTCCCCGGCGGTGTCGACGCCGTCGTCGACGCGGCCGTGATCGGCGTCCCCGCGCACGAGGCGCTGCGTGGCGGTGGCACGTTCGTCGCTCTCGTCGCGCCGTTCGCCCCGCCGCCGCTGCGCGCGACCCGCGTCGTCGTCCAGGAGGTCTTCGCCGACGGCACCCGGCTGACCGAGCTGTCCGCGCTGGTCGACGCCGGTCAGCTCACGCTGCGCGTGGCCGGCACGTTCCCGCTGGACACGATCGCCGACGCCCACGAGCGCCTCGCCGCGGGCGGCCTCCGCGGCCGTCTCGTGCTCACCCCGTGACGCCTGGTAAATTCGGTCCCCTCACTTCTCGTGAAGGAACGAAGCCTATGTTCTCGGCGCCCCGCAGCGGTCGCCGCCGGTTCTGATACCGGATCAGGCGGCCCGATGGTCGCGGCTTCTGTGTGCCGCGTGAACCCATCCGCCTTCGCCAGTGAGGTCAGTTCACCAGTGGGCATCAACGTCCAGAGTTTTGCGGTCACCAACCTCCGTCGTCGTCCTGTGGCCCTCGAGGCCGCCGGGTTCGTCGTCGGGCTGGAACCGACCGATCCCAGCCCTTTCCTCAACTACGCCACGCCACTACCCGACGCTCAGCCGACGCCGAACGACGTCACGATGCTGATCGCCGCGTTCCGCGAACGCGGCCTACAACCCCGGCTCGAATTCGCCCCCGACGCGGCCCCGGACGTCGAACCGGCACTGCGCACCGCCGGTTTCACGACCGAGGCCGAGCACCAGTACCTGGCGTGCACACCGCCGAACCTGAAAGTCCCAACCGGGAACCACGTCGAAACACCACACACCGACGAGGAGTACACCCAGATCGACGCCACCCTCTCCGAAGCGTTCGGCGGCGAGTTCACCGCCTCCCCGCAGGGAGCGGCCCGCCTGAAACGCCAGCAGGAGAACGGCGGGTTCGTGCGGTTCGTCCGCGCACCCGACGGCACCTGCGCCGGCGCCGCAGGCTGCTCCGCCCCGGCCGAAGGCACCGCGGAACTGGCCGGCGTCGGCACACGCCCGCGGTACCGGGGTCGCGGCATCGCCGCATCGGTCACCGCGGCGCTCACCGAGGCCGCGTTCGGTGCCGGCGCGGAGTCCGTCTGGCTCGAATACGGCGGTGACGGCTCCCGACGCGTCTACGAACGCGTCGGCTACCGCGTAGCCGGCAGGCGGCTGTATCTGTCGCTGCCCAGCTAGGGAGTCGGTACCCGGCCACTCACAGTGGCCGGGTACTGACGATCCGCGGCCGCGACCACCACAGCGACAGCCCCACCCCGGTGAACACCAGAACCACGGCCACCAGCACGAACCACACAGTGATCTCGACGTCCTCGCGCTGCAGCCCGATCTGGCTGGGCAGGTCGTTGAGAACATCGGCGAGCTGATCGGCGTCCGCGGCCTTGAAGTACCGGCCGCCGGTCAGGTCGGCGACCTGAGTCAGCGCCGCCTCGTCGATCTGCTGGATCCGACGCCCGCCACCGCGCGGCCCGCCACCCCAGTTGCCGCCGGTGAGATCGCCGGACACCTGCTCGGGTGTGCACACCATCGGCGCGGGCTCGGTGGACCCGAATCCGATCGTGAACACCCGCACGCGCCGGGCGGCGGCCTGCTCGGCCGCGGTCACCGGATCGACGCCCTGGGTGTTCGAACCGTCGGTGAGCACGACGATCGAGTCGGGCTCGTAGTCGCCCATCGGCGCCGGCGTGGCCCCACCCGGCGGCACCGCGCTGTCGCCCAGGTTCACCCCGCTGGCCGCCACGTCGGGGTTGATCTCCGCGATCGCGTCGATCGACGTCAGAATGGCCTGTCCGATCGCGGTACCCCGCGCGGTCGTGAGCCCGTCGATGGCCTTGATCAGCGCATCCTGGTCCGTGGTGGGCGCCACCAGCAGACCGGCGATGCCGGAGAACGCGACCAGCCCGATCCGGGTGCCGTTGTCCTGCGACCGGATGAACTGACGGGCGGCGTCACTCGCGACCGCCAGCCGGTTGGGCGCCACATCGGTCGTGCACATCGACCCGGACACGTCGATCGCGAGCAGGATCGTGCTCTGGTCGGTCGGCACGTTCACCGACGCCTGGGGACGCGTCAGCCCCGTACCGAGCACGAGCAGGCCGGCGAGGAACAGGATCAGCGGGATCCGGCGCCGCCACGCCGACCGCCCCGGTAACGCCGCCTTGATCAGCGCGACGCTGGACACCTGGATCGCGGTGCGCTTCCGCCGCCGGTTGAACCACCATCGGGCGAGCAGCAGCAGCGGCACCGCCAGCAGCGCGAGCAGCGCCCACGGCCAGTGCAGCGACATCAGACGATCCTTCCGTGCCAGCGGGTCATCAGTAGCGCGCCGAGCAGCAGGAACACCAGCGCGGCGCCCGCCACCGGAGCCGTCAGCTCGAGCGGCTCCTCCTTGCTCGTCAGGCGCAGATCGATTTCACCAGCGGCATCCGACAGTTCTGACCTGTCGGAAGCCTGGTGGTACGACCCGCCCGTGGTCTTCGCGATCGAGGTCAGCTGGGCCTCGTCCAGCTTCGTGGCGAGTTGGTACCCGTCGACAGCGACCGTCGCGCCCTGCGTCGTGCCGACCCCGACGGTCTGGATCCGCACGCCTGCGGTGGCCGCGAGGTCGGCGGCGGCCTGCACGTCCGCGCCACCAGTCTCCTCACCGTCGCTGAACAGCACGATCGTCGCCGACGGCCAGTAGCCGAGGTCCTGCGCCGGCGCCCCCTCGGCCGGGAGCGACACCTGCTTGTCGGTGATCGTCGACAGCGACGACAGGATCGCCTGCCCCAGCGACGTCCCTCCGGTACCGCCGACCCGCTTGATCGCGGCGAGCGCGACGTTGTGGTCGTCGGTCGGCTCCTGCGTGGTGAGGGCCTGGTCGCCGAACACGACCACACCGATGTCCACCGAGCTCGGCTGCGCCTCCACGAACGACGTCGCCGCCTCCCGCGCGGCCGCGAGCCGGTTCGGTTTCAGGTCGTCGGCCTTCATGCTGTTCGACGCGTCGAACACCAGCATCACCGTGCCGGCGACCCGGGGCACGACCACCGTCGCCTCCGGACGCGCCAGCCCGACCAGCAACAACGGCAAAGCCAACAGCAAGAACACATACGGCAGATGTCGACGTAATGCCGCGCGCCGAGACGAGCCGGCCAGCCCTGCGGCGGTCAGGGCAGCGGTGCGCCGACGCTGCAACAGGACGTACCCGGCGATCGCCGCCGCGGTGATCACCACCGCGACGATCAGGGCAAGCGGGTAGTGGAGGCTCATCGGCGCACCTGCCGGGAGCGGTGCACGAGCCCGACCAGCGCGGGCACGAACTCCTCGTCCGTACTGATCCGGTGCGCGGCGACGCCACCGCGCTCCAGCCCCTCGGTGACCGCGTCCTCGCGCGCCTGCGCTTCCGCGCCGAGCCGGCGCTGCAGCAGCGGATCGCTGGTGTCGACGAGCAACTGCTCGCCGGTCTCCGCGTCCTGCACCAGGATCAATCCGACGTCGGGCAGCGCGGACTCGACGGGATCGGCGACGCGCACCGCGACGACCTCGTGCCGATGGACCAGCCTCGCGAGCGAACGCTCCCAGCCGGGCTCGCCGATGAAGTCCGACAGCACGAACACCAGGCCGCGCCGCTGGGACGTCGTCGAGGCGGCGAGCCGCAGCATGGCGTCCAGATCGGTGGTTGTCGTACTGCTGGTCTCGGCCCGCGAGAGCTCCCGGGCGAGCCGCAGCACCTGGTTGCGACCCGACCGCGGCGGGACGATCTGATGCGCACCGTTGTCGTAGAGGATCGCGCCGACCCGGTTGCCGCCCTTGACCATCAACTGGGCCAGGCTCAGCGCCAAGTTCGTGGTCAGCGACTCCTTGCCCGTCTCTGCGTTGCCGACCCGCATCGACCCCGACGTGTCGACGACCAGCCACGCGGTGAGCTCACGGTCCTCGGTGTACTGCCGCACGAACGGCTCGTCGAGACGTGCTGTGACGTTCCAGTCGATGTGCCGGACGTCGTCCTCGGGCGTGTAGGCACGAAGGTCGCTGAAATCGATGCCGGTGCCGCGCCACACGGTGCGGTAGGCACCCTGCAGGCGGCCGTCGAGGCGACGGCCGACCTTCCATTCCAAGCGGCGGACCAAGCGCTCCGGCGCGGTAGCCATCAGCCGCCCCGACCGGCCGGCTCCGGCACCTTCAACGCACCGAGGATGCCGCTGAGCACGGAGTCGGCGGTGACGTCGTCGGACAGGGCTTCGTAGGAGAGCACGAGACGGTGGCGCAGCACGTCGAGGGCGAGGTCGGTGACGTCCTCGGGCACGACGTAGTCGCGTCCGCGCAGGTAGGCGAGCGCCCGGGCGCCGAGCACCAGGCTGATCGAGGCGCGCGGGCTGGCGCCGTAGGTGATGTAGCGGCCGAGGTCACCCTTGCCGACCCGTGCGGGGTCACGTGTCGCGGCCGAGAGCCGCACCGAGTACTCGATCAGCGCCGGGTCGACGTAGACCTGATCGGCTTCGCGCTGCATCGCGACGAGGCGCTCCGGGTCGATGATCGCCTGGATCGCGGCGCCGGCGGCGAGGGCCCGCTCGACGATCACGAACTCCTCGGTCTCGCTCGGGTAGCCGACGAGAACCTTCATCATGAACCGGTCGACCTGAGCCTCGGGCAGTGGATACGTGCCCTCGGACTCGATCGGGTTCTGCGTCGCCATGACCAGGAACGGCTCCGGGACGCTGAACGTCTCCCGACCGATCGTGACCTGCTGCTCCTGCATGACCTCGAGCAGCGCGCTCTGCACCTTGGCGGGGGCGCGGTTGATCTCGTCGGCGAGCAGGAGGTTGGTGAAGACCGGCCCGAGCGACACCTGGAACTCGCCGGTGGGCTGGTGGTAAACACGGGTGCCGAGGATGTCGGCCGGCACGAGGTCGGGCGTGAACTGCACGCGGTGGAACTGCCCGCCGATCGCTTCGGCGAGCGACTTCACCGCGAGCGTCTTCGCCAGGCCGGGGACGCCCTCGACGAGGATGTGGCCTCGCGCGAGCAACGCGACGAGCAACCGTTCGAGCAGGATGTCCTGGCCGACGATCGTCTTCTTGACCTCGTAGAGGACCTGCTCGTTCGGGCTTCCCGTGGAGGAGCTGGTGCCGCCACCGTTCCAGTTCAACATTGTTCTCTTCTCTAGAGTGGTGGCTGCCGACCGTCGCCCTCGCCGGCGCCCAGCGCGGCACCGATCGGGACGGCGAACCCGACGCCGATGAACGTGCCGGCGTCGGTGGGGTTGGCCAGCGCGACGACGATGCCGATCACCTGGCCCTGGGCGTTGAGGAGGGGGCCGCCGGAGCTGCCCGGGTTGACCGCGGCGTCGAACTGGATCAGTTTTTCCAGCGGAGCGGCCCCGGCGCGCGCGATCGTGCGGTTCAGGCCCGACACGACGCCGGTCGTCGTGGTGTCGACCAGCCCGAGCGGGTTGCCGATCGCGACGACGTCGTCCCCGATCGCGGGGCCGCCGCCGAGCGTGGCCGGCACGACGACGTCCGGCAGTGTCTCCGGGACGAGTACCGCGATGTCGATCGAGGGGTCGGAGTCGGCGACGGTGGCCGGTGACTTCGTGCCGTCGGCGAACGTCACGGTGACGGCACGGGCGCCCTCGACGACGTGGAACGCGGTGAGGATCGTGCCGTTGGCGTTCGCGATGACGCCGGTGCCGAGCGAGGAGCTCAAGGCTTTCGTGCGGCCGCCGCCGGTGCTCTGGATGAGTACCACGGAGGGCGCGAGGGTCTGGAACACCTCGGACGTGGTGAGCGATTCGCTCGGCGACGGTGAGGGCGAGGGCGCGGCGGCGACCGGTGCGGGGTCACTGCCACCGCGGACGACGACGAACGCGGTGAGCACGATCGCCCATAACGCGGCGAGAACAATCAGTAACCGGCGGCCGCGCTTCCTCGGCGCGGGCGTCTCACTTTCGTCACCCACGTTGAGCACTCAACAATCCTAGGCAAGGCGCCGACATGTCTGACCCTCTCTCAAAGTAAGAATCAGCTGTGCGGACGGTTAACTCACACCATATTTCAGGTCGAGGCGGCGATCCGGGCGGATCGCTGCGTTCCCCATGCGCCGAGTGGTCGCAGCGCCTCGTTCAGTGACCGACCGTCATCGGTCAGCGAGTACTCGACGCGGGGCGGCACCTCGCGGTAGACCTCCCGGTGGACGAGGCCGTCCTCTTCCATCTCGCGCAGGTGCTGGATCAGCATCTTCTCGCTGACGCCAGGCAAGCCCCGTTTGAGCTCGCCGAACCGTCGCGTGCCGTAGTTGTCGAGCTCCCAGAGGATCAACGACTTCCACTTTCCCGAGACGACGTCCATCGCCGCGTCGATGCCGCAGATGTAGGGGCCGCGCCGGGGCTTCGAAGCCATGACCTCGATCCTTACTGTCCGGTGAGTAGTGAACTAAATAGTAGGTACTTGTCGTCCGGTGCGTGCCGAGCCAAGGATTTGTCCCATGGGGACAACATTCCTGGGACAGGGAGCGATGGGCAGCGCACTCGCTGCCACCACATCGGCCGCGGGCGAGCCGGTCACGGTCTGGAACCGCACCGCGGGGCGGACCCGCCGCATGGCCGGGGCCAGCGCGGCCGAGACCGTGGCCGAGGCGATCGCCGGCTCGATCATCGGCGGCTTCCTGCAGGGCGCGGCGATGCTCAGAACGTCGGCCACCGAGTTCGCCGCTCGCCAGGCACCGTTCCTCGCCGCGATGACCGACCAGCTCGCCGGCTACGCGGCGACCGTCGACGCCCGCGACTACGAGGGCCCCGACCAGCAGTCGCTCCGGTTCACCGCGACCGCGCTCGCGCCCGTACGCGAACTCGTCCGACGCCAGATCGACGCCGGTTACGGCGACCATGGCACGGCCCGCGCTTACGAATCGCTCAGGAGTCTTCGATGAACGTCACCGTGATCGGACTGGGCCCGATGGGCCGAGCGATGGCATCGTCCCTGGATCGCGCCGGACACACGGTGACCGTGTGGAATCGCACGCCGTCCCGGGCCGACGGGCTCGCAGCGCGCCTCGTCGCCACTCCGGCCGAGGCGGTCGCGGCGAGCGAGCTGGTCATCCTGAGCCTCACCGACTATCCGGCGATGTACTCGATCCTCGACGGGGTCACCGACTTCGCCGGAAAGACGCTGGTCAACCTCAGCTCCGACACCCCGGACGCCTCCCGCGACGCCGCCGCCCGCTACCCGCGGTTCCTCACCGGCGGCGTCATGGTGCCCGCACCGGTCGTCGGTACGCCGGGCGCTTCGGTGCTCTACAGCGGCTCGCAGGCGTTGTTCGGCCGCTACGAGCCGGTGCTGCGCGTGATCGGCGCGCCGACCTGGCTCGGCGAGGATCCCGGCCTCGCGCAGCTCTTCTACCAGGCGTACCTGGACGTCTTCCTCACGTCGCTGTCGAGCCTGCTGCACGCGACCGCCCTCGTCACCGCGTCCGGGGTGCCGGCGGACCGATTCCTGCCGAGTGCGCTGGAATTCGTCACGCAGATCCCGGTCATGATCGGCGACGGGGCCGAGATCGCCCGGCGGCTCGAGGCCGGTGAGCACCCCGGGGCGCTGAGCACGGCCCGGATGATGGGCGCGACCGCCGACCACATCGTGCGCACCGCGAAGGCGTCCGGCGTCGACCCGGGTCTCGCCGAGGCGGTGAAGTCGCAGTACGACCGCGCGATCGACGCCGGCCACGGGAGCGACGACTGGACGGCACTGTACGAGGTGATCCGCGCAAAATAGTTTGAGGAACAGACAACCCCCGAGACGGCGCCCTTCGTCCATCCGGGCGAAGGAGGTGCCGATGCAACGACGAACGCTGGACGCAGAGTTCGCCGGCTTCGTGGAAAAACACCGCGTCGACCTGGTGCGAACCGCCCGGCTGCTCAGCAGCGGGGACCCGCACCGGGCCGAAGACCTGGTGCAGACCGCGCTGGTCCGGGCCTACACGGCCTGGAACCGGGTCCGGAACAGCGACTACCCGGTCGCCTACGTCCGGAGAAGCATCGTCAACGCGCACATCGACGAGAGTCGTCGACCGTGGTGGCGCCGGGAACGCTCGATGGCCCTGCCACCGGATGTTCCGGTCCATTTCGCCGACGACGATCTCGGGGAGGCGGTGCGAAGCGCGCTCGCATCGTTACCCCCGAAGATGCGCGCGGTCGTCGTGCTCCGGCACTGGCTCGACCTGAGCGTCGAGCAGACCGCCGACTGGCTCGGCTGCACCGAGGGCACCGTCAAATCGCAGAACGCGAAGGCGGTCGCCAAGCTGCGGCACCTCCTCACCCCAGAAGGGCAGACCACCCGATGAACGACATCAAGCGCCTGCTCGCCGCAGCTGTGAACGAGGAGTCCACACCCATGACGTTTGACCCGAGCGACGACGTCGCCCGTGGCCGCCGGCACGTCGCGCGCCGCCGTACCGCACTGGTGAGCGGAGTGGCCGCAGCCGCTCTGCTCGTTGGCGGCGGTGCCGTCCTGATCACGTCGAGCCTCCCCGGCGGCGACGAGAACACCCGCACCAACCCGGCGGTGATGCGGCAGACCGGAGGCCCCGCCGCCGAGGAGACCAGCGGAGTCGGGCCGCCCGTCGAGGTCAAGGAGGTCACGCTCGTGGCCTACACCGGCAAGCAGCCCAAGGGCTACAAAGTGACGCAGGTGCCCGACGGCTGGGAGATCCAGGGCGGCACGGAGTCGTCGCTGGTGATCGCACCGAAGGGCGCCGCGGACCAGGACCCCAACTCGTTCGTCGACAAGATCGCCGTGCTCTCGACGTCGTCCGACGCGCCGCCGGAGTCACTGACCGAGGGCAAGAAGGTGCCCGTCGGCGACGGCGTCGGGTATTACCGGCTGGCCCCCAGCCAGATCCTGACGTACCAGGACACCACCTCCGGCCGGTGGGTGGACATCCAGGTCCCGGAGCAGCTGCACTGGGACGCCGCCCGCATCGGCGAGTTCGCGGCCGGCGTCACAGTGGTCGGCGGTGCCGGCGACTCACACGGCTGAGCGCAGGTACTCCACCGACCAGCGCCGGTCGAAGAGCGTCGGGTCCCCGGCGTCGTCGGCGCGCAGTTTCCCGATGAGCCGCACGTAACCGTCGAGGTCCAGGTCGCGCACCAGCGTCAGCAGCTCGGCCGCCTCGCCGGTGACCGGCTCGACCGGTTCCACGAACCGGTCGTAGAGCTCGACGACCTGCTTCACCATCGCGAGGTGCCGGGCGCCCGGGTCGACCGACGGGAAGTTCGTCGCGGCGAAGTCCTCGGTGAACACGATCGGTTCCACCGCGAGTGTCCCGGCACCGTAGCGCTGCGCCAGGTGAATGAGCAGTTCGACGTCGAACGTCTCGTTGAACGACGTCATCTCTGCCAGCACCGGGCGCAGCGCCGCAGCGTCGAACACCTTGAAGCCGGCCTGGGTGTCGAGCACGTGGGCCAGCGACGGGATCAGCAGCGCCCGGACGTAGTGCCGGAACAGGACGATGAGCTTGTCGGGCTTGTCACCGGTGCTCTGCGGCTCGACCGACGGGCCGTCGGGCTTGACCAGCACGGCTCCCTCGACGCCGTACCGCTGGCCGAGCGTGGCGACGGATCCGTCCACTATGGGGGCGATGAGCGAGCCGAGCTGGGCGAGGTTCGCCGAGAGGTCGGCGTCGGTGTAGGCGACGACGTGCGTGTGCTCGGGACCGGCGTCCACGGCGGTCGCCAGCGCCGCGAGGATCGACCCGCCCTTGCGGGACTGGTCGGTCGACGTCAGCTTCGCGAACTCGGGGCTGATCGGGGTGCCGAGCAGATCCGCGAGCTTGATGACCCGCACGCTGCGGTGCCCGGTCGACGGGTAGCCCTCGGCCTCGATGATGCCGGCCATCACGTCGGCACTGGACGGCTCGTCCGGACACCCGTCGTCACAGGCCAGGATGCTCCAGGTGACGTCCGGCAGGCCTTCGGTGAGCCAGTCGAGCTGGCGCACCTTGGCACGCACGAAGTCCTCGCCGTGCGGGTGCTCCGAGCGCGGCACGATCCGCCCGGTCTCGCCGTACATCGCCCACACGACAGTGAGGTGCACGGGGCCGGTGACGGCGCGCAACCGTTCCCGCGACCGGGCCACCGCGGCGGCCTCCGCGGCCACGGCCGGACCGTAGTTACCAGTGCCCGTCAGAACGGCTTCGTTCTGGTCGGAATCGGTCAGATCGCGCGCCAGCGCCGAAGTCTGCTCCACGCCGAGTGATCGTAGGGCCACCCGATCGGCGCCGGGGGGCCGCCCCGCCCGTGGCCGTACCGCGCAGCTGCAGCGCGGCGCGGCCACGACTGGAGGCTGGCTACTTCCCCGCGGCGTGCAACGCGGCGATGTAGCCGAACGTCATCGTGTTGGAGATGCTGGCGCCGGCGCCGGGGTAGGTGCGGCCCATGACGGTCGCGGCCATGTTGCCGGTCACGTACAGGCCCGGGATCGGCGCATCCGCCTCGTCCAGCGCCCGGCCGAACTCGTCGGTGATGACGCCACCGATCGTGCCGACGTCACCCGGGTAGATCTGCGTCGCGTAGAACGGCGGGGTGTCGACCGGACCGAGGGCCTGGTTGGGCTTGTTGCCCGGGTCGCCGAGCACCCGGTTGTACTGCGACTCCCCCCGCCCGAAGTCCGGGTCCTCCCCCTGCGCCGCGTGGACGTTGAACCGACCCACTGTCGCGACCAACGCCTCGGGGTCCACCTCGATCTGAGCCGCCAGCTCCTGCAGCGTCGCCGCGCGCTTCAGCATGCCGCTGGTCACCAACTCCTCGGGCATCCGCCCGGGTAAGACGGACGCGAACTTGCGCAGCGTCGGCAGGCCACGCGCCCACGGGTACCGCTTGCGGAACGCGTCGTCGAAGATCAGCCAGGCCGGTACCGCGTCGTTCGCGTACATCGCCTTGCCGACCTCCAGATAGGAGTTCGACTCGTTCACGAACCGCTTGCCGTGCTGGTTGACGAACATCGCGTGCGGATACTGCCGGCCGAGTGCCACGGCCGTGCCGGCGAGTTCCATCCGCGGGTTCGGCAGCCACACCGCGTCGTCCATGTAGTCGGTTTTGGCGCCCACCGCGATCGCGGCCGCGAGCACCTCACCGGTGTTGCCCGGGTTGGCCATCGTCCACTGGCCGTCGTTGGGCTGGGTGTCGGCGCTGTACTTCTTGCGCATCTCGGGGTTGCGCTCGAAGCCGCCGGCCGCCAGCAGCACACCCTTCGTGCCCCGGACCAGCACCTGCTCGCCGTTGCGTACCGCCCGGACGCCGACGACGCGTCCACCCTCGACGACCAGGTCCTCGACGCCGGTGTTGAGCCAGATCGGCACTCCGGCCCCCACCAGGATCTTCGTGATCTGGCCGACCAGCGACATGCCGTTGGTGAACAGGTCGCGCTTGCGCAGGCGCCCCAGGTAGGTACGGGTGCCGACGCGCACTGTGCTGCGCAGCGAGTGGAACGAACGCGTCCACGTCGGCAGGTCGCGGACCTCGTTGGTCTTGACGGCCATGCCCATGCCCTTGCCCATGCCAGGGATGACCTTGTGCTGCCACTCGCCGAGCTGCCGCCCGTCCCACGGGATGCCCTCGACGGAGCGTCCGCGTTCGCTGCCGCCCTTGCGGCTCGAGTAGTAGTCCGAGTAGCCCTCACAGCGCACGAGTTTGACGCCCTTGCGCTGCAGCAGCGTGATCATCTCGGGGCCGCTGGTGAGGAACGCCTTGCGCCGCTCGAGGGACGAGCCCTGGTCGGGCGGGCCGATGACCGACTCGAAGTAGGTGAGGCCCTGCTCGAACGAGTCCGGGACGCGCTCGGCACGCATCAGCGGATTGTTCGGCATCCACATGATGCCGCCCGACATGCCGGTGGAACCGCCGACGTGCGCTTGCTTCTCGATGACAACCGGCTTCAAACCGGCCTCATGGGCGGCGAGCGCGGCGACCAGCCCACCCCCACCACTTCCGACGATCACGAAATCGAACGACTCATCCCGCGTAGCCATGCCTCATCCCCATCGATGGTCGGAAGCAGCAGAATGGTTCGAAGTTTAGACATCGATCTATATGCAAGTCACTAGGCGGCTGCTTTCAGGTGTCGTTCGACTGCGGCGGCCAGTCCGTCGACGCCTTCCTGCACCGTGCGGCGATATCCGACGAAGAAGTGGTTCGCTGCCGGAACCGCCCAGGCTCCGCGCTGCGCGATGTTGAAGACGCGATAGATCATGCGCGTAGGGCCGGCGTCGTCGGATGCGCTGATCTCACCGCGGTACCACCAGTGCCCCTGAAACCCGACGACGCCCGGCGCGTGGTCGACGTCCACGTAGGAGCGCGCGTCCGGAGAGGCGAAGAACGCATCGAGGACCCACTCGTCGTCGATCAGCGCCCTGACCCGCGCGAGCGACGCTCGCACCGGGGCCGACGCCTCGAACAGCAGCTTCATTTCCCGTCCTCCTCGATCAGTCGGTCGATGTCCGCCGGGTCCGGCGGCTCGGGCGACCAGGTGAGCCGACCGCGCTCCAGGTCGTCGATCAGATTGCTCACAAACGTTTGTTCCGCTCGCAGGCGGCTCACCTCGTACTCGGCTTCGAGCCCCAGCACCCGAGGCAGCTCCGCCGGAAACGCTTCGGCAGACGCCGAGCGACGCGCCAGCGCATCGCGGCGGCGCTGCAGCGCGGCGGCCACCGTGGCCGGCGGCAGGCATCCCGCGAAGCTGAGCGCCGGGACGAACAGCGTCGAGTTGGCCTCGGGCTCGGCGAGGAGCCGCTCGACCCACTCGTGCAGCCGACTCTCCCCCGCCGCCGTGAGCCGGTAGACGGTGCGCTCCGGCCGCGGCCCGTCGCGAACCGTGTCGACGATCTCCACGTATCCGCCGGTCAGGAGCCTCTCGACCGCGTGGTAGACGCTGCGCGGCAACCCCGTGACGTAGTCCTTGTGGGTGCGTTCGATCAGGCGGTGCATCTCGTAGGTGTGCCGCGGCCCAGTCAGCAGCAGGCCCAGCACGGTCAGCGCCGTGACGTCGCGATCGGCTTTTGTTAGTGCAGTTGGCACTAGTGCAGTTTGCACTAAGACGAAGAATTCGGCCAGGCGTTCACGGGAGTGGCAGTGGTGATCCCTAAGGTGAGGCGCATGCTGAGCTCGTCGAAGACCCGGGCCGCGCTCTCCAACTCGGCGCGGATCTCGATGCAGGTGCTCCTACTTCTCCTCATGACCACTGTCGCGCTCTGGATCCTGGGCAAGGCCTGGTCGATCCTCTGGCCGCTCGTAGTGGCGCTGCTGATCACCACGCTGACCTGGCCGCCGACCCGGTTCCTGCGCAAACACCACTGGCATCCGGCGTTGGCCGCGACGACCGTCACGCTCGGGTTCCTGCTGGTCGCCGTCGGGACGATCGTGGGGATCGTGCTTCCGGTGGCCGCCCAGTCGGGCGAGCTGGCCGACGGGATCGTCGACGGTGTCGGGCGACTGCGTGACTGGGCCTCCGGGCCGCCGCTGAACATCAGTGACGACCAGATCAGCAAGGCGCTCGACACGGTGACCTCGCGGGTGCAGGACAGCGCGGGCAGTATCGCCAGCGGTGCGCTCACCGGGGTCAGCGTGATCACCAACGGGCTGATCACCGTCGTCCTGGCTCTGTTCCTGATGTTCTTCTTCTTGAAGGACGGGCCGAAGTTCCTGCCGTGGATGCAGCGCCAGCTGCCGGGCCGGCTGGCTACCGACATCCCGACCGTGGCCGCGCGGTCCTGGTTGACGCTGGGCTCGTTCGTGCGGTCGCAGGCGGCGGTTGGCCTGCTCGATGCGATCTGTATCGGGATCGGACTGTGGATCGTGGGCGTGCCGCTGGTTCTGCCGCTCGCGGTGTTGACGTTCGTGGCGGCGTTCATCCCGATCGTCGGTGCGGTGTTCGCCGGGTTCGTCGCGGTGGTGATCGCGTTGGTCTTCAACGGACTGACCGATGCACTGATCGTGCTGGCGATCATCCTGCTGGTGCAGCAGTTGGAGGGGAACATCTTCCAGCCGATGCTGCAGAGTCGGGGCCTCGGGTTGCACGCCGCGATCGTGTTGCTGGCCGTGACGCTCGGGGGCTCGTTGTTCGGGATCGTCGGGAGCTTGCTGGCGGTGCCGGTCGCGGCGATCATCGCGGTGATCTGGAACTACATCCGCGAACAGCTCAGTGACCCCGATCCGGACGCCGAACCCAATGCGGAACCGGAATCGACCGATCCCCCGCCGGCGCCGGCGTCGGCCGACGAGGCCACCACGGCCGCCGGCGCGGGGCCGATCACCGGCCCGGCCGGCGGAGCCACGCCCGGAGCCGCTCCGGCGTAGCGCGCGGCCCCGCGGCAGTAGCCGGGCGACCCCCGCGGCAGTAGCCGGGCGACCCCCGCGGCAGTAGCCGGGCGACCCCCGCGGCGGTAGCCGGGGGGCGCCGCTCGGAGCCCGCGCGCCGCCACTGCAGCGATAGCTGGGCGGAGGCACCGCGTTAGAGCGGCATCGCACTGGGTAGCCAATTCACTGCGGAGCGCAACCGGGGCGTCCCGCTCGTTGATCGGTGACGCCCCCACTGGGGCGTCCCTGCGGAAGGAGCAGGTATGACCCAGTCACCGCCCGCCAAGGCCCCCGAGGTCATCGTGTCCGAGGACACCCAGACGCCAGAAGCCACGACCACCACCAAGAAGCGCGGCCTCGGCAAGGCCGCAGGCGTCGCCGGCGCTGCCGCACTCGCTGTCGCGACCGCGGTAGTGCGCCGGAAACGCCGCAAGCCGGCCACCCCATCCCCGTGGTACCGCCGGTCCACGACCGGCAGCACCACGACCGGCCGCCGGACCACAGCCCGAAGGACGCGCAGGTCCTAGCTCGACCGGCGGCAGAGCCGTTCTCGCCGGGCCCGGTCCGCCGACCGGACCAACGCCCGGCGCCCGGAGGACGGACCGGCCCGCAGAGGCAGCGCGCCGCGCATCCCCGCCGGGTCAGCCCTCGGCGGTGTAGGCCTCGTAGGTGCGTTCGGCGGCGGCCCGGGCTTCGTCCGGGTCGTCGCCGCTCGCGATCGCGGCCTCCGCCCACGCCTCGCTGCTGCGCTTCAGATACGCCTTTCCCTGCGAGGATGCCGCCCACGCCGCCGCGGCAGCCGGGTCCGCGGGCGTGGACGCCGGATCGGCCAGGTAGCTCACCAGGCCCCAGAGCCCCATCTCCCACCCGAGCCCGGTCGCTCCAGGCCCGAACTGCTCCCACAGGTTGTCGTCCACATGCGCGACGTGTTCCAACTCGAACTGCGTGCGCGAATCCCCGAGCGACGTCAGCCGCACGGTGATCCAGCTGACCATCCCGCCATACTCCCACGTCGCCGCGTACGACCGCGGCTTGTCGCACGCGGTGATCGTCCCGCTCGCGTTCCCTTCGAGTTGGTAGTGACCACCTTCCTTCAGCTCACCGCTCACCGGCAGGAACCACCGCGGAATCCGCTCGGCCGACGAAACAGCCTCCCACAGATCGTCGATCCCGGTGTCGTAGACCTGGCTGATCGTCGCGACCTTCGCGGTGCTGCCGTCGACCTCGCGATGGGCCAGGCCCCGGGTGACGGCGTCGATCTGCTCGTTCTCGTTCGGCATCCCAACTCACTCCGCTAGTCGTCGCTGTCGTTTGCCGCGCGCCACCTCGGTGGCCAGCGCGTCGAGGTGCGGTCGCCAGAATCGCCGGAACTGCCCCAGCCAGTCGTCGGCGGCCCGCAGCGCGGTCGCGTCGACGGCATAGAGCCGCCGCGCGCCGTCCGGCCGCACTCTCGCGAACCCGTTCTCACGCAACACCTTCAAGTGCTGGGAGACCGCCGGCTGGGAGATTCCGAACTCCTCCCGGATGACGTCGGTGATCGCGCCGGAGGGCTGCTCGCCATCGGCGAGCAGCTCCAGGATCCGGCGCCGCACCGGGTCACCGAGCACATCGAACGCATGCACCCGGCCACCGTATCAGCGACTGCTTATATAAGCCATCGCTTCCACACTGCGGGGTGCGTGTCGAGCCAGCGCTTCGCGGCCTGGTCCGGCGGCACCTTGCCGACCGTGATGTCCCGCGCGACCGCGTTCTGGTCCGCGTTCGTCCAGGTGAAGTTCTTGATCAGCGACGCCGCGGGGCTCCCCGAGTCGACGAACTTTTTCCGACCGATCTTGTCCAGGTCGTAGGGCTGGTAGTCACACGCGACGGCCTTCGGGTCGGCGTCGCAACCGGGCTTGTACCGCGGGAGCGGGACACGGACCAGGTCCACCTCGGACAGCAACCACTGCGGTTCGTAGAAGTAGCCGATCAGCGGCGTGCGGTTGGCCTCCGCGGCGCGGAACGCGCTGATCAGCTTGTCCTCACTGCCGGTGTACTTCACGGTGAGATCCAGCTTCAGGTTCTTCATCAGCGCGACGTCGTTCGTGACGAACGACGGGTCGCCGTCGAGGAACGTGCCCTGCAGCAGCCCGGCGTACTTGTTGAGGTTCCGCCAGTTCGTGATGTCGGGGTGCGCCGCTGCCAACCACGGCGGCACGTACCAGCCGATGATCCCCTTGTTACCGGTCAGCCCGAGTTCGACGGCGACTTTCCGGTCGTCGATGTACCGCTTCTTGAGGTCGTCGTGGCCCCAGTTCTCCAGGATGACGTCGACCGAACCGGCCGCGATCCCCTGCCAGGACTCGACCTCGGTGAGCTCCTTCTCGATCACCGTGCAGCCGAGTTCCCGTTCGAGCAGGTACCGCACCACGGCGACGTTGGCGCCGTACCCCACCCAGGGGTTGACGGCGATCGTGACCGTGCGGCATTCGGTTTTCGGCACCCCCGGCGGGGCGGACAGAGCGGTGGTCGAACCACACCCCGCCAGAAACAGCACGAGCACCAGAAGCAGCTTCACCACGCCGCACCCGCCAGACGCCGAGCCAACACTTCCTCGGTCAACGCCACCAACACACCCTTCACCGACTCCCGCCGCCGGGCGTCGCACTCGACCATCCGCACCCCCGCGTCGACGCCCAGCGCCTCACGCACCTCGTCCATCTCGAACTTCCGCATCGGCTCGAACACGTTGACGCCGACCACGAACGGCAGCGATCGGTCCTCGAAGAAGTCGATCGTCGCGAAGCAGTCCTCGATCCGGCGCGTGTCGACCAGCACGACTGCGCCGAGCGCTCCCTCGGCGAGGTCGTCCCAGAGGAACGAGAACCGGTCCTGGCCGGGCGTGCCGAACAGGTACAGCAGCAACGCTTCGTCGAGCGTGATGCGCCCGAAGTCCAGTGCGACGGTGGTCGTCGTCTTGCCGCTGACGCCCGTCGTGTCGTCGATGCCGAGGGACCGCTCGGTCATCTCCGCCTCGGTGATCAGCGGCTCGATCTCACTGATCGCGCTGACGAACGTCGTCTTGCCGACGCCGAACCCGCCGGCGACGACGATCTTGACGGCGATCGGTGGTGCGGGTGATCCGCTAGAGCGCCCGAACACGATCTCTGATCCTCCTCATCAAGGCGGGAGACACGTCGGTCAGCGGCTCGTCGATGAGCAGGTGCCCCTCGGTGACGAGGTCGTCGACGAGGATCCGCACGACGGCGAGCGGTGCGCGCAGCGCCGCGGACAGGTCGGCCAGCGACTGCGGGGCCTGGCACAGCTCGACGATCCGGCGCGACTCGAAGCGCAGGGGTGCGGAGAGGGCCTGCGGGGTCGCGTGCAGCTGGGTTTCGATCCGCAGACCGTCGTGACGCGGCTGCGTGCGCCCGCCGGTGAGCACGAACGGGCGCACGAAGCTCTCGTCCGCGCTCATCTCGGTAAGTTCTGGCGGGATTCCGCGATCAGCGCTGGGGTGAGCAGTCCGCCGAAGCGGTCGGCGAGCAGCGAGATCTCGTAACCGACGAGACCGAGGTCGCTGTTGCCGCCGGCGACGACGCCCAGGCAGCTGCCCCCGGCGATCACCGACACCAGCAGGAAGCCGCGTCGCATCTCGATCATGATCAGCTTGAGGCCGTCGAAGTCGTATCGCCGCGACGCGCTGCGCGAGATGCTGGCCAGGCTGGAGACGATCGCCGCCAGCTGGTCGGCTTCAGCGCGGGTGAGCCCGTCGGACGCGGCGATGAGCAGCCCGTCCGACGACACCGCGACCGCGTCGCGGACGCCGTCCGTCCGGTGGACGAAGTTGCCGAGCAGCCAATTGAACTGGTGCCGGTCGGCCGAGGTGTCAACGCTCACTGTCGCTCCTTGAAGTGCCACGCCCGACGCCGTCGCGGAAGGCGGACAGGCGGGCCCGCAGTGCGTCCGGCGATTCCTCGAGCAGCGCGGGCCGCTCGCCCACCGGTGCCGCCACCGCGACCGGCTTCCGTCCCCGCGAGGTCCGTTTCCGCAGCCCGTTGCGCGTCCGCTCCCCTTCGCCCGGGTGCAGCGTCAGCACCTCCGACCGCTGCTCCGGCACCACCGCCGCACTTCCTTCCGCCGCCGGGGCGCCCGCCACGGACCCAGCGCCGGCGTCGGACCGACCGCGGCCTCGTGCGCGGACCACCGCTTCCGCGGTCGCGGCCCGCGCCAGCCGCTCGGCCCGCGACGCCGGCGCCCCGACCAGGGGCGCGGCCTCCAGCGGAGGCGCAGCCGCGAGCGGGGCCGCCGCACCGGGCAGGGGCGGCGGATCGGCGGGGAGGGCGTGGCGGTGGAGCACCGGGGCCACGGCCGGGATGTCGGACAGGAGAGCATTCGGCAGCATCACCCGCGCCGTCACGCCGGTGACCGGGGAAGCCGCCAGCTGCACGCCGATCCCCATCTCCACCGCGAGCCGGCCCACCACGTAATGCCCGAGGAACCGCGCGGGCGCTGTGATGAAGTCCCCTTCACCCCGCAGCCGCTGGTTCGCCCGCTCCAGCTCGGCCCCGCTCAGCCCGACCCCCTGGTCGAACACCGCGATCAGGTACCCGTCGGGTAGCCGCCGCCCATGGATCTCCACCTCGACGTCGGGTGGCGAGAACGACAGACCGTTCTCGATCAGCTCCGCCAGCATGTGCGCGACGCCGCTCACGACCGCGCCGGACACCAGCACCTCGTCGACACGGCGCAACACCACCCGCCGGTACTCCTCCACCTCGCTCACCGCGGCCCGGATCACGTCGGTCACCGGCAACGGCTCCGACCACTGCCGCGGGCTCGCGGCCCCCACCAGCACCAGCAGACTCTCCGCGTTACGCCGCATCCGCGTCGCCAGGTGGTCGAGCTCGAACAGGTTCGCCAGGCCCTCCGGATCGGACTCCTCCCGCTCCAGCCGCGTGATGAACCCGAGCTGGCGACGCAAGAGGTTCTGGTTCCGGCGCCCGAGGTTCGCCAGCGACTCGGCGCTGCTGCGGCGCAACTGCGCCTGCTCGACAGCGAGCGAGTGGGCCGTGTCCTGCACCCGGGTCAGCGCGTTCGCGACCAGGCGCACCTCGTCGGTGGCGTTGTCAGCGATCCCGACGCGCGGCGGCGCCGACGACGATCCCGATGCCGCCTGCCGCACCGCCTCGGGGAGGTCGGTGCCGGCCAGCCGGTTCGCCTCGTCGGCCAGCGCGGCCAAGGGACGCGCGATCGACCTCGACGCGCGCACCGCCAGGTACACCGACCCGATCAGCGCCAGCAGCACCGCGCCGAGCAGCACCCCCATGCGCACTGTGGCCTCGTTGCGCAGCGTGTCGGCGCGGGCCTGGATCACCGAGCCGACGTGTTGCTGCAACTGACGCATGTCGTCGAGCACTGTCGTGAGAGCCGACCACCACGACTGCGGGTTCACCTGCAGGTATCGGCCGTCGCCCGCGTCGAGCGCCAGCTTCTGGAAGTAGACGGCCTCGCGGGCGGCCCCGGTGTCGAACAGGTAGGACAGCCCGCCGCGGGCGCTCGGGTCGGCGCGCTGCACGAACGCTGCTGCGGCGGCGTCCGCGGTGGAACGCATCGTCACGAACTGCAGGAACTCTCCGCTGCGGAAGCCGCCCGCAGAGAACACGCCGTTGAGGAACGCGCGGGCCTGCGCCGTCGATTCCTTGAGGTTTCCGAGCGCTTCCAGCGCTCCGACGGTCCGCCGCAGGGCGGCGTCGGACGAACGTTCCAAGCCCAAGTCGACGTTGATCAGCGCGGCGATCCGGGCGGTGTAGAACGCGAACGTGGGGCCGCGTGCCGCCGCACCGGAATCGGCGCCGGCGCGGACACCGTCGAGTCCGTCGAGTGCGCGCAGCGCGGCGGCGAGTCTGTCGTCGCCGCCGAGGCGGGAGACAGTCGCGCGGCGGGCGTCAACGCGTCTTCGGATCGGGGCCAGTTCGGCGCGGAAGCCCGCGTTGCCGCCGAGGAGGCCGGCGGTCACGCCGCGTTCGGCCTGTAATTCCTGGACGAGGTCTTGGACGGCCAGCTCCAGCGTGACCGCCTCGGACGTCGCGGTCGCCGAGCGGAAGTTGTCGACCTGGACCACCGCGATGACCGAGAGCAGGACGACGACCGCGGCGATCGGTAACGCGAGCGTGCGGACGATCCGCCGGCCGATGGAACCGCCGGAGCGCTCCGACACACGATCAGCTCCCTCATCGACTGTCGCCGTTTTATGGCGCACCCGATGGTGATCAGCGCGGCGGCGCGGATTCATACCCCTGCGAATTCGAAGACGACCGAACGCATAACAACGCCCGGCCCGCTGATGCGGGCCGGGCTAGGGGCCGATCAGGCGAGAGTCGTCTCGGGAGAGATGAACGGGAGGTCGTGGGCCTCGGCTACCGGGGCGGAGGTGAGGTGGTTGGCGTGGGTGGTCAGGCCTCGGGCCAGGGCGGCGTCGTCGCGGAGGGCCTGCTGCCAGCCCTTGTCGGCGAGCGCCAGCGCGTACGGCAGCGTCACGTTCGCGAGCGCGTGCGTGGAGGTCGCCGGTACCGCGCCGGGCATGTTCGCCACGCAGTAGAACACCGAGTTGTGCACCGCGTACGTCGGCTCGGCGTGCGTCGTCGGACGCGAGTCCTCGAAGCACCCACCCTGGTCGATCGCGATGTCCACGAACACCGACCCGGGCTTGGCCCGCGACACCAGCTCGTTCGAGATCAGCTTCGGCGCCTTCGCGCCGGCCACCAGCACGGCCCCGATCACCAGATCGGCGTCCAGCACGGCCCGCTCGATCTCGTACGAGTTCGACACCACGGTGGTCAGCCGGCCCGCGTAGAGCCGGTCAGCCGCACGCAGCTTCTCGATGTCCAGATCGAGCAGCGTCACCGACGCGCCCATCCCCACCGCGATCGCCGCGGCGTTCATCCCCGACACACCCGCGCCCAGGATCACGACCTTCGCCGGCGCGACACCGGGAACCCCACCCAGCAGCACACCGCGCCCGCCACCCGCACGCATCAGGTGGTACGCACCGGCCTGCGGCGCCAACCGCCCCGCGACCTCGCTCATCGGCGCCAGCAGCGGCAGCGCGCCGTTGTCCAGCTGCACGGTCTCGTACGCGATCGACGTCACGCCGCGCTCGAGCAGCGCATCGGTGCACGGGCGGGACGCGGCGAGGTGCAGGTAGGTGAAGAGCACCTGCCCGTCGCGCATCCGGGCGTACTCGGACTCGATCGGCTCCTTGACCTTGAGCACCAGGTCACCGGCGGCCCAGGCGTCGTCCGCGGTGTCGACGATCTTGGCTCCGGCGGCCAGGTAGTCCTCGTCGGGGAGCGCCGAGCCGAGACCCGCGCCGCGCTGGACGAACACCGTGTGGCCGCGGCGGACGAGCTCCTGCGCGCCGGCCGGGGTGAGTGCGACCCGGTACTCGTGGTTCTTGACTTCGCTCGGAACTGCGACCCGCATGAGAGGACTCCTGGTTCGCCGGGGAAGTTCCCTCGAGCGTGACGACTCCTTCGGCAGAGCAGGGATCCGACCGACGATTATTCGGTGAGATGCCGAATTCTGTCCGATGATTCGGTCACTGGACCACGAGAGGGAGCCCTGGTGAACAACCTTCGGCCGGAGTTCGACGACGTCGACCACCAGATCCTGCGCGCGCTGGCCGCCGACGCGCGCATCCCGAACAGCACGCTCGCCGCCCAGGTGGGGATCGCCGCGTCCACCTGCCTGATGCGGGTGCGCCGGCTCCAGGAGGCGGGCGCGATCCTCGGCTTCCACGCCGACCTGTCCCCCACCGCGCTGGGGCGCCCGCTCCAGGCGGTGATCTCGGTCCGTCTGCAAGCCCATGCTCGCACGCGCATCCGACAGTTCGGCGCGGGGATTGCCGCCTTGCCGGGCGTCCTCAACGTGTTCTTTCTGGCGGGCGCCAACGACTTTCAGGTGCACCTGGCCGCGGCCTCGGCCGACGAGCTGCGTGACTTCGTGGTGGAGAACCTGAGCGCGTCGCGCGACGTCGCGATGACGGAAACGAACCTGATCTTCGAACACCTCCGCGGCCGATCTCCGATCGTGTAACTTCTCCGACAGTTGTCGGAGAACTCAGGAGACGACGATGTCGACAGTGAGCTTCAGCCCGTACGACCCGGCCACCGTGGTGGATCCGTACCCCCTCTACCAGCGGTTACGGAACGAGGCGCCGCTGTACCGCAACGACGAGATCGGCTTCTGGGCCGTGAGCCGCTTCGCCGACGTCTCGGCCGTCCTGCAGGACCACGAGACGTACAGCAGCGCCAAAGGCGACATCCTGGAGATCATCCAGGCCGACATCGAGGTGCCGTCGGGCGTCCTGATCTTCGAGGACCCGCCGGTGCATCCGCTGCACCGCCGGTTGCTGTCCCGCATCTTCACACCGCGGCGGATCATGGAGCTCGAGCCGAAGATCCGCGACTTCTGTGTCCGCTCGCTGGACCCGCTCGTCGGCCGACCCGAGTTCGACATCATCGCCGAGCTCGGCGCGCAGGTCCCGATGCGGGCGATCGGCATGCTGCTGGGCATTCCGGAGGCGGAACAGGAGGCCGTCCGCGACGCGGTCGACGATTCATTGCGCACCGAGGCCGGCGCGCCGATGAGCGCCGACCAGACGCTGCTCGACGGCGAGGCGTTCGCGTCCTACGTCGACTGGCGTGCGGCGAATCTGTCCGACGACATCATCAGCCAGCTCCTGCAGGTGGAGTTCACCGACGAGTTCGGCACCGTGCGCCGGCTCACCCGGCAGGAGGTCGTGCTCTACGTGACAGTGCTGGCCGGCGCCGGCAACGAGACCACCGGGCGGCTGATCGGCTGGATGACCACGCTGCTGGCCGACCATCCCGACCAGCGGGCGGAGCTGGCCGCCGACCCGTCGCTCGTGCCCGCCGCCATCGAGGAGGTGCTGCGCATGGAGGCGCCGGGGCACTTCATGTGCCGCTACGTCACCCGCGACACCGAGATCCGCGGCACGACGATCCCGGCCGGCAGCATCATGATGGCGATCATGGCCGCGGCCAACCGCGACGAGGAGCGGTTCGAGAACCCCGACGCGTTCGACATCCACCGGCGTCCGGTCCCCCACCTGGCGTTCGGGGGCGGCATCCATTTCTGTCTGGGCAACGCGCTGGCCCGGCTGGAGGGCCGCGTGGCGCTGGAGGAGATGCTGAAGCGGTTCCCGACGTGGGAGGTCGATCTGGCGTCGGCGAGGCTATCGTCGACCTCGACCGTCCGCGGCTGGGAAATGCTACCGGTGCGGGTCTGACCAGTACGCTCTTGCCTCATGGCCGCGCCGGTGAAAGATCCGCGAGCGCGTCGTTCGCGGCGCGCACTCGAACAGGCGCTGCTGGAGCTCGCCGCCACCACTGACCTCACGCAGATCTCGATCTCGGACGTCACGAAGAACGCACGCGTCAGCCGGTCGACGTTTTACGAGCACTACGTCGACGTGCACGACCTCGCGGCGGCCGCGTGCACCGAACTGTTCGACGACCTGGTGGCGGGCCTGCCGCTGGCCGACCCAGGGCTGGTCGACGTCGCCAAGCCGGTCGACAACCCGCTCGTGCCGGTGTTCACGCACTTCGCCGCACACGCCGCGCTCTACCGGTCGCTGCTCGGCCCGGACGGCAGCGCGCGGGTGATGAGCCACCTGCTCACCCGCCTGCGCGACGCCACCAGGGCGAATCTGCGGTTCGCGGCGCTGGCGTCGGTGCGGGCTCCCGAACCCGCACCCGACGATCCGCTGCACGCGCTGATCGCGGGCGCGATCGTCGGCACGGCAGTGGACTGGCTGCGGGGGCACGGTCCGGACACTCCGGAAGAACTGGCCGCCCGCGTCTGGCCGTATCTGCTCGCCGCCGCACTGGCCGGCTGACCGATTTCCGTGGACGGCCGGCCGCGCTGCTCGGTGATCCGCTAGTTCGTGACCGTGCGGACGCCGCTCGCCGAACGCGCGTGGCGCGGCCGGTGGACGGTGTGACCGCGGTGGCGCAGCCAGAGCGCTCCGATGATCGACCAGGCGATCGTGACCGGGCCGATCAGCGCGAAGCCGGCGATGCCCAGGAGCTGGTAGGTCCAGCCCGCCGAACCGTTGAGCAGCAGCGTGAGCGCGTGCCCCTCGAGCAGCAACACCGCAGTGCCGACGGCCACGGCCGTCGTCCAATGCGGAACGGCCGCCTCGTCCCGCAGTGAACGCCCGAACTGGAACACCCCGTAGCCGAGCAGTGCCACCACCAGAACGATCAGATTCGCGCTCACGTCGTCTCCCCGCGTCGACTGCTTTGTCTTCAGGTATCCGCAAGCGGCGGCCGGTGAAACCACTGCTACGGTCCCGGCTTGGCAACGGCGGCTTGAAACACGGGGAGAGCAGCATGAACGCCGAATATTTGCGGGACGCGGCGAGGACCGCGGCCATCGTCGGGCTTTTCGCGATGGGCGGACTCCCCGGAATAGCCCCGGGGGTCCCCGGGTTATGGATCTATGCAAACGCATGAACCTCAACTGAAGTGAGAGTGAGACGGCCATGCAGTTCGGGGTGTTCTCGGTCAGCGACATCACTCGCGACCCGGTCTCGGGCGAGACGCCGAGCGAGGCCGAGCGGATCGACGCGGTCGTGCAGATCGCCAAGAAGACCGAAGAGGTGGGCCTCGACGTCTTCGCCATCGGCGAGCACCACAACCCGCCGTTCTTCTCCTCCGCGCCGACGACGTTGCTCGCGCACATCGCGGCGTTGACCGAGAAGCTGATCGTCACGACGTCGACCACGCTGATCACGACCAACGACCCGGTGCGCATCGCAGAGGAGTACGCGATGCTGCAGCACCTGTCCAAGGGCCGGATGGACCTGATGCTCGGCCGCGGCAACACCGCGCCGGTGTATCCCTGGTTCGGCCAGGACATCCGCCAGAGCCTGCCGCTCGGCCTGGAGAACTACAACCTGCTCCACCGCCTGTGGCGCGAGGACGTCGTCGACTGGGAAGGCAAGTTCCGCACGCCGCTGTCGGGCTTCACGTCCACGCCGCGCCCGCTCGACGACGTGCCGCCGTTCGTGTGGCACGGCTCGATCCGCAGCCCCGAGATCGCCGAGCAGGCGGCCTATTACGGGGACGGCTTCTTCGCCAACCACATCTTCTGGCCGAAGGAGCACTACATGCGGCTGATCAAGTTCTACCGCCAGCGCTACGCGCACTACGGCCACGGCACCGAGGCGCAGGCCATCGTCGGCCTCGGCGGTCAGGCCTACATCGCGAAGCGGTCGCAGCAGGCGGTCAAGGAGTTCCGCCCGTACTTCAACGAGGCCCCGGTCTACGGCAACGGGCCGACGATGGAGGACTTCGCGGACCAGACACCGCTGACCGTCGGTAGCCCGCAGGAGGTCATCGACAAGACGCTGACGTTCCGCGAGCACTTCGGCGACTACCAGCGCCAGCTGTTCCTGGTCGACCACGCCGGCCTGCCGTTGAAGACCGTGCTGAACCAGCTCGAGCTGCTGGGCGGGGAGGTCGTGCCGGTGCTCCGCAAGGAGCTGGCCGCCCGCCGCGCCCCGGAGGCCGCCGAGGCCCCGACGCACGCTTCGCTCGTCGAGGCGAAGTACGGCGATCAGCCGGCCCGTCAGCCGCGGCCGAACGCCAACCGCGGTGACAACGTGACCGGTGGCTCCCCGTACCAGGACACGGCTCTCGCCGGCTGACGGCTGAGCGCTTGCGCGACGCCCAGCAAGCAGAGTCGCCGGCGGTCGTGCCGGCTCCAACCGAAGGGAGGCCGGCATGACCGCCAACGATGCATGGGAGGCCCTGCTCGGCGCCCACGCCCGGCTGATGAAGCAGTTCGCAGCCGAGGACGTCTGGGAGGGCCTCGCCATGCGCGAGTACGACGTACTCTACACGCTCTCGAAGTGCCCGGAACCGCAGCGGATCGGCGAGCTGTCGCACCACGTGCTGCTCAGCCAGCCGGCGTTGTCCCGGATGGTCGACCGGCTGGTCGCGAAGGGTCTCGTCGAGCGGTGTCCGGACCCGGCCGACGGCCGCGGCGTGCGCCTCGCGCTCACCGCGGCCGGGCGGGAACTCCAGCGCACGATCGGCCTGCGGCACGCGCGGGGAGTCGCCCGCGCGCTGCGGGAGCGGCTCACCGAAGAAGAACTGCACCAACTCGAAGTGATCGGCAGGAAGCTCGCATGAACAAGTTCTCGCTCGTCGTCGTGACGGCCGGTACCAGCGACCCGTCGTCGACCCGGCTGCTCGCCGACCGCACCGCCGCGCGGGTCGAGTCGATCGCCACCGGCCGTGGTTCGGCAGTGGACGTGTCGGTCGTCGACCTGCGTTCGCTCGCGACCGAGATCACCACCGCGATGATCTCCGGACTCGTCGGCCCCCGCCTCCGAGCGGCGATCGACGCACTCGCCGGCGCCGACGGCGTCGTGGCCAGTACCCCGGTCTACAAGGCCGGTGCGAGCGGCCTGTTCACCTCGTTCTTCCAGGTCCTCGACAACGACCTGCTGATCGCGAAGCCGGTGGTGCTCGCGGCCACTGCCGGTACGGCCCGGCACGCACTGGTCGTCGACGACCAGCTGCGCTCGCTCTTCGCCTACCTGCGCACGGTACCGGTACCGACGTCGCTCTTCGCCTCGACCGAGGACTGGAACGACCCCGCGCTGAACAAGCGCGTCGACCGCGCCGCGCTCGAGCTGGTCGTGCTGATGGAGAGCGGCTTCGCCCGGGAGATCCGCAACGAGTCGTGGCAGAGCTACCAGCACGAGTTCGGCAGTGCGGGCGGCACCGAGCTCACGATCGACCTCGACTCGGACCTGATGAAGCTGGCCACCGGCGGCTCGGCCTCCTGAACCGCGACGCGGTCACGCCCGGCTTCCTTCGCCCGGTAGGGCGCGCGGTCGGCGTCCCGGCAGAGCCGTCCGGCTGTTTTCGAGTGACTGCTACGGGGAGTGACCCGGGATGCGACAGGGCGATACCGTGCCGGTTATGACTTTGCCGCTTCCGGGTCCCGCTGACCGGTCGAACCACGATCCGTGGTATCCGACCGACCCGGCGTCGGCTCCCCCGCCGTCGGGTCAGCACTATTCGGTGCCGCCCCCGCCGTCGGGGGTTCCGTACTCCGGCATGCCGTATTCGGGGGGCGCGCCGTACGCGGGTGCTCCCTACGCGGACCCGACGTCGTCGGCGCAGCCGTACTCGGCCCAGCCGTACTCGGCCCAGCCGTACTCGGCCCAGCCTTATTCGGCTCAGCCGGCGTACGGGATGCAGCCTTATGGTGGGCAACCGGCTTATCCGGTGCCGCAGCCGCCCACGTACGCGGGCGCGGCCGCCTACGGGATCGACCCGAAATCCGGGCGGCCGTTCTCCGAGAAGAGCAAGCTGGCCGCCGGCCTCCTGCAGCTGCTGCCGGGCTTCTTCCTCGGCCTCGGCGGCATCGGCCGCCTCTACGCCGGTCACTCCGTGATGGGCACCGCCCAACTCGTCACGAGCCTGCTCGGCTGGGGATCGTTCTGGCTCGCGATCTGCGGATCGTTCCTGATCGTCCCGCTGCTGTTCTTCTTCGTGTACGCGGCCGGGTGGCTCTGGTTCGTGATCGACGGCATCGTGCTGATGGCCGGCAACCCGACCGACGGCGAGGGTCGCCCCCTACGCTCCTGACCCTTCGGCCAGGCACCGCAGGGTCTCCAGCGACTTCTCCAGCGCACCGACCGGCACGACCGGCCAGGTCAGCGCCGCCAAGAGCTTGGGGTGGGCCCCGCTCCAGTCGCAGTACGACGTCACGTCGGTCGCCGTGGCGCCGACCGCCTCGAGCCGGTAGCCGTACGTGTGGCCGATCGGCGACCGGTCCACCGCACCGGGCTGCCACGCGACCTCCACGTCCGGCGTGAACGTCACGACCGTGTTCTTCACGGTGTACTTGCCCATCGGCAGGTCACCGAGGGGCTCGCGGTCCATGTTCATGACGAACGTGTCGCCGACAGCGGTGATCGGCTGGGCGTCCGCCGCTGCGAGCAGCATGCCCGACCCGTCGATGGCGATGTGCCCGTTCGGGTCGCGCAGCAGCGCGAAGATCCGCCCTGCCGGTGCCGCGACCCGACGGGTGACCTCGACGCGCTGCTCTCCGGTGTCCGTCATCCGGCCATCGTCGCCCCTCCTGCGGCGCTGCGGGCGGGATTCGGCGGATGAAACGCTAGGGGCATGCGGAGCATCGGCAAGGGACTGGGGATCGGGTTGGCCGCGGTCGGCCGTCCGGCGTACATCAACGGTGAGCGGTCGCGGGACCTCGGTCTCGACCGCTCGGTGGACGCCCTGCGCCGCCGTACCGCGGACGTGCTGGACGCCGCGTACGCGGGCGGGATCCGGTACGTCGACACCGCGCGGTCGTACGGTCGCGCCGAGGAGTTCCTCGCGGACTGGCTGGCGTCGCGGCCCGATGTCACCGACGTGCAGGTGGCGTCGAAGTGGGGTTACACGTACGTGGGTGAGTGGCGGCTCGAGCGGGACGTCCACGAGGTGAAGGACCATTCGCCGGCGGCGTACGTGCGGCAGTTCGCCGAGACGCGGTCAGTGCTCGGCGACCGGCTCGACGTGTATCAGATCCATTCGCTGGTGCCGTCGAGCCCGGCGCTGGACTCGCCGGAGCTGCTCGCGGCGCTCGGGGAACTGCGCGACTCGGGGGTGCTGGTCGGGTTCTCGACGTCCGGGCCGTCGCAGGCCGACGTCGTGCGGCGCGCGCTGGACGTCACCGTCGGCGGTGTTCCGCTGTTCGGCGTCGTCCAGTCGACGTGGAACCTGCTCGAGCCCTCGGTCGGCCCCGCGTTGGCCGAGGCCGCCGACGCCGGCGTGGACGTCGTCATCAAAGAGAGCCTGGCCAACGGACGCCTGACGCCGGCCGAGGCGAGCGGCCCCGTCTGCGCGGTGGCCGAGGAGCTCGGTGCACCGGTCGACGAGCTGGCGATGGCCGTGGCGCTCGCGCAACCGTGGGTGTCGCGGGTGCTGACCGGCGCGGTGACGCCCGCTCAGATCGCCCGGAACCTCCGGGCCGCCGGATTGTCGGTGGCGGCTGATATCAGTTTCCCCGAGGAGCCGGGGTCGTACTGGGCGACGCGTTCCCGGCGGCCCTGGGCCTAGCAGGCCCGGTTCGTGTTGAGGCAGGTCAGGAGGTGTCGCGTGGAGGCTTCCGTGCGGAGGTTGACGAAGTCGGCGTGGTCGGTGACCGGGGCGTGGCCCTGGTCGGGGAACGTGTCGATCGCGAACGACGGTCCGGTCGGGACGTCGTAGACGAGCGTCATCGTCAGCTTCGGCACCGGGACGGTGTTCGTGCGGCAGCGCCCGGCCGTGTCCGGGAACGCCATGTGGGCGCGGTGATTGGCGCTGTCGGTGTTGCGGCCGTCCCAGCAGCTCGGGAACTCCAGCACACGGGTGAGGCCTCGGCCGAGCGGGCAGAGCGGATACGCGACGGTCGTGACACGGTCTTCGAAACCCACGCACGTGTAGCTCGCGCGCGCGTTCGCCGAGCCGTTGGTGACGGCTTTGGCGTCGCCCGTGAGAATGCGGAGGAACGTCGGCGGCGCGACCACCGGGGCGTGCGGGTTGCCCTCGAAGCGGAGCGTCACGTCCGGCCGCAGCACCCGGCCGACGTTGTCGTCCTTCGGGTCCTCACCGGGGACGCGTCGCTGGCCGGCGACGTCGGTGCGGTCACGGAGCACGGGCCAGAAGTAGGCCGAGGTGTCGCCGCGGTCCTGGCAGGTGGTACCCGCGGCGGCGAGCGACTGGTCGGTGGAAGCCGCCGAGGAGTCGGTGTTGCCGACATAGTCGTGCAGGTGATGGGCGCCGTTGCGGATGCCCGGCGAGACGATGAAGTTGTCGGAGTTGTAATGCCCCTCGTCGTTGTTCCCGCAGCGTGCGGTGTAGCTCTTTCGCGGCTTCGGCGTCCGGCTCGGGGTCACGTCCTCGATGGGGACGTAATCCGGGGCTTGCGCGGCGTGGGGCGTGGGCGCCGGTTCGTGCGCTGTCCTGGCGAGGCGCAGGCCGACCGTGCCGCCGACGATCATGGCCAGGATCACGATCCCGACGACAAGACTCATCAGACGCCGCTCCGACACTCCTCCAGGATCGCTCGCGGGCTCGCCGCGCGGGACCGGTGCCGGAAACGTCCGGTGTGCCTCGTCGGTGCCGGGGTGGTCCGGTCGGTGCCCGAGCAAGGGTGGCGCTTGCCGATCGGCCAGGGGTGGCATACCGTCGCCCGGTCCACGACCCCGCCGGGACGGAGCCGCGCATGGCGTACGAATTGGACCTCGGCGGCCGACGGGCGCTGATCACCGGCGCAGGTCAGGGCGTCGGCAGAGGCATCGCGGAAGCCTTCGCCACCGCCGGCGCGGACGTCGTCGTCAACGATCTGCGCCCCGAACGCGCCGAACAGGTCGCCCACGAAATCGGCGCGACCCCGTCCGCCTTCGACGTCACCGAGTACGCCGACGTCACCGCCGCGATCACCAAGCTCGACGGCGTCGACATCCTCGTCAACAACGCGGGCAACGCGGGCTCCGAAGGCTTCGGCGGCCTGGGACGGTTCGTCGACACCTCCCCCGCCGACTGGGAACCGTTCCTGCGCGTGAACCTCTACGGCGTCCTGCACTGCGCCCACGCCGTACTTCCGGGCATGATCGACCGAGGCTGGGGCCGGATCGTCACGATCAGCTCCGACTCCGCCCGCACCGGCGAAGCGAACATGGCGGCCTATGCGGCCTCCAAAGCGGGAGCCGCCGGCCTCACCCGCGCTCTCGCCGCAGAGGGCGGCCGCTACGGCGTCACCGTGAACACGATTGCGCTGGGCACCATGCGCACCGAAGCCACCGAAGCGCTGTGGTCCGACCCGGACAACGCCCACGCCAAGTCGCTCATGAAGCGCTACACGATCCGCCGCCCGGGCCTCCCGTCCGACGCCGCCGCACTCTCGGTCTTCCTCGCCAGCGAGCAAGCCTCCTGGATCACCGGCCAGACCTATCCGGTCAACGGCGGCATCTCGTTCGCGCAGTAGCGTCCGGGTCGCGGGCCGCCCCACCTGTGTTCATGGCGATGCCGACGATGCTCCGGACGATCGGCGAGCACCCCGAGGGCCGGGGGGCGGGCCGAGTGGGTGGGCTAGCGGGGGCCCAGGCCGGTTCGGCCGTCGAGGAGTTCGCGGGCCGCGTCCAGGTGGCCTGCGTGACGGGCGGTCTCTTCGATCAGGTGAAGGATGATCCGCCGCAGATCGGTGGTCTGCGACGCGAGCGGCTCGGACTCGTGCCGACGCGCCGGCGCGGTGTCCAGCGACGCCGCGGCGATCACCGTGTCCGAGATCCGGCACTGCTCCCGGTAGAACGCGAGCCCCGACGAGGCCTCACCCTCCACCCGCGACCCCGTGAACACATCCTGGAACCAGTGCATCTCGGCATCCCCGAGGTGCTCGATCAACCCGAGCGGCGTCCACCCGGACGGAAGCACCGCCGTGCCCAGGGCCTCCTCGTCGAGCCCCGCCACGATCGCCTCGACGCTCTCCCGCTGATAGGCGAGAAACTCCGACAGCACAGCCTTCTCGTCGCTCACGCGGGCACCGTATCCACCACCGCCACTCGCACGAGCAACAATCTCAGGCCGTGACGCGGGCGCGGTACGCCGACGGCGACTCCCCGCAGTGCTGCCCGAACGCGCGGGCGAACGCGCTGACGTCCGCGAATCCGACCGCCACCGCGACCTCCCCCACCGACCGCCCCGGCACCGTCAGCAACGCCATCGCCCGGAGCAGCCGCGCACGCAGCAGGTACGTCCGCCACGACATGCCCACCGAAGCCGCGAACTGGCGGCGCAGCGTCCGCTCCGACACCGCGATCGCCCGGCACACCTGCTCCACGCTCACGGCGTCCAGATGCTCCCTGGTGTACGCCATCGCCGCGGCCACGACCGGATCGTCGGAATTGGGCAGTGACAGCGGTGATTCGTGGTCCAGCGCGTCGGACACGACGTGCGCCAGCGCCCGGAAGTAGTCGTCGGACACCGAATCGCCGGAGTGACGCTCGATCGGCCAGCGCAGCGAGTACATCACCATTTCGCGGATCACCGCCGACGCGGCCAGGATCCGCACCCGGTCCCCCGGCGAGGCCACGAACCCGGCCCCGAACATCACCGACACGGTCCGCACTGCCGCGTTCATCGTCGCTCGGTGCGGCAGCCCCGCCGGGATCCATGCGAACTGGTGCGGCGGCAGGAGGTAGTGGGCGTCGACGGTCTCCACCTCGACCACCCCACCGACCGCGGCGTACTCGATCTGGTGCATGTCGTGGGTGTGCCACCCGGTGTTCAGGTGGTCACCTTCATAGAGATAACTCCCGGCCGACGAGACCCCGCCCCGGCGGATGTCAACGATGGCCGCATCTGCCGGATTGTTGACCGACCATGCACCGACGCTCATCACTTCGAAGCATATAAACAAATCCATGAATATCGACGAGATGATCCTGATCAGCATCGACGATCACGTCGTCGAGCCGCCGGACATGTTCACCCGCCACGTCCCGGCGAAGTGGGCCGACCACGCGCCGCACGTCGTCACCGACGCGAAGGGCGTCGATCAATGGATCTACCGGGGGAAGACGACCGGCGTGAGCGGGCTGAACGCGGTCGTGTCGTGGCCGGCGGAGGAGTGGGGCCGCGACCCGGCGGGGTTCGCCGAGATGCGGCCGGGCGTCTACGACGTGCACGAGCGGGTCCGCGACATGAACCGCAACGGCATCCTCGCGTCGATGTGCTTTCCGACGTTCGCCGGGTTCAGCGCCCGTCACCTCAATCAGCTGCGCGACGACATCACGACGCTGATGGTGTCGGCGTACAACGACTGGCACATCGACGAGTGGGCCGCCGCGTATCCCGGCCGGTTCCTGTCGCTCGCGCTGATGCCGACGTGGAACCCCGAGGCGATGGTGCGCGAGGTGCACCGCGTCGCCGCGAAGGGCTGCTCGGCGATCACGATGCCGGAGTTGCCGCACCTCGAGGGCCTGCCCAGCTACCACGACATCGACTACTGGGGCCCGGTGTTCCAGGCGCTCTCGGAGACCGGTCTGGTGATGTGCTGCCACATCGGCACCGGCTTCGGCGCGCTGCAGTTGGCGCCGGACGCGACGATCGACAACCTGATGGTGCTCGCGCCGCAGATCTCCTCGCTGTGCGCCCAGGACCTGCTGTGGGGCCCGGCGATGCGTTCCTACCCCGACCTGAAGATCGCGTTCTCCGAGGGCGGCATCGGCTGGATCCCGTTCTACCTCGACCGCAGCGACCGGCACTACACGAACCAGCGCTGGCTGCGCCGTGACTTCGGCGGCAAGCTGCCCAGCGAGGTGTTCCGCGAGCACGCGCTGGCCTGCTACGTCACCGATCCCACTGCGCTGAAGCTGCGTCACGAGATCGGTATCGACAGCATCGCGTGGGAGTGCGACTACCCGCACTCCGACTGCTTCTGGCCGGACGCCCCCGAGAAGGTGCACGCGGAACTGGTCGCGGCCGGTGCCGACGACGCCGACATCAACAAGATCACCTGGGAGAACAGCGCCCGGTTCTTCAATTGGGACCCGTTCGCGCTCACGTCGCGCGACCAGGCGACTGTCGGTGCCCTGCGTGCTCAGGCTGCTGACGTCGACACGACGATCCGTTCGCGCGCCGAGTGGGCGAGCCGGTACCACGCGGTCGGCGCCTGATCCGACCGCTGAGCGTGGCCCGATGGCGCGACCGGGTTCCGCCGAGGGTTGAACACTCCAGGGGCGTATAGCACGCCAGAGTGTTCAACCCTCGAAGGCGCCTCCGTCGTCTTGTACACGACGTCGCACGTCGCCTTCGGCAGCGCCACCTGCGACGTCGCGATCGCCGTGCTGGCATCGGTGATCGACGCCTGGTCCGGATAGACCGTTCTCCACGTCCTCGTCCGGCCTGGGCAACACCCGACCCTCGTACGTCGGCGTGCGGGACATGAAACCTCCTGGGAGCGGCGATCAACGACGATCCCCAGCGTGGCGGCACCGATTGGCCGCCACGCGTGCGGCCGCTGAGCGTCGTCTGTGAAAGACCCGCTAGCGCCGGAGCTCGTCCAACAGGAAGGCTTCCGCGCGAGCGCCGGTTCCGAACATCGCCAGCGACACGCTCTCGTCGATGCCGTGCCACCGGCTCGCCGGGTCACCCACGCCGGTGACCAGCACCGCAGCGCCCGGGAACGTCCGCGCGAACTCGGCGATGAACGGAATCGACCCGCCGATACCCATCTCGACCACCGCGTTGCCGTACGCCTCGCCGTATGCCGAGCGGGCGGCGTCGTACGCGCTGCCGGTGGTGTCGAGCTGGAACGGCTCGGCGACACCCATGTGCTGCTTGACGTCGACGTGCGAACCCCACGGCACGTGCGCCCGCAGGTGCTCGGCCACGAGTTCCCGCGCGGCCACGGGGTCCTCACCCGGCGCCAGCCGCACGCTCACCACCGCACGGGCCCGCGGCAGCAGCACGTTCGACGACGACGCGACCGTCGGTGCGTCGATTCCCAGGACGGAAATGGCCGCCGCCTGCGTCGTGCGCTCCGCCAGCGTGCCGGAACCGATCAGTTCGACGCCGTCCAACAGGCCCGTCTCGGCCCGGAACTGCTCTTCGGGGACGTCCATCGAGGCGGCGTCGGTGCCGGTGTTCCGACGCAGGCCGGCGACGGCGATCTCGCCCTTCTCGTCGTGCAGGCTCGCGAGCGTGTGCACCAGGGCGGTCAGCGCGTCACCGATCGGACCGCCGTAGACGCCGGAGTGCACCGGGTGTTCGAGCACCGACACTTCGACGACGAGGTCGACCAGCCCGCGCAGGCTCGTGGTCAACGCCGGTACGTCGACGGACGGGTTGCCGGCGTCGGCGATCACCATGACGTCAGCGGTGAGCAGTTCGTGGTTTTCGCGCAGCAGCGCGGGCAGCGTCGGGGAGCCGGACTCCTCCTCGCCTTCGATGAACAGCGTGACGCCGATCGGCGGCCTGCCGTCGTAGGCGCGGAGCACCGCGAGGTGGGTCAGGACGCCGGCTTTGTCGTCGGCCGCGCCCCGGCCGTAGAGACGGCCGTTGCGCTCGGTGGGCTCGAACGGTGGGCTCGTCCACAGCTCGTCGCCGCCCGTGGGCTGGACGTCGTGGTGGGCGTAGAGCAGGATCGTCGGCTGGCCTTCCGGCGCCGGCCACTGCGCGACGACCGCCGGTGCGCCGCCGGGGGCACGGAGGATCCGGACGGACTCCGGGTTGAGCGCCTCGGCGAGCTCGGCGACCAGCGCGGCACTGGCCTCGGTGTCGTCGGCGCGGGTCGGATCGGCCCAGATGCTGGGGATGCGCACCAGCCGTTGGAGGTCGGCGAGAGCGCCCGGAACCACCGCGTCGACAGCGGCCGCGATTTCTTCCCTGTTCATCCCACTACCGTACTCAGGAACCGTCCTCGGCCATCCCGGGCGGGAAGACGACGCCCTTGTGCAGGATGAAGCAGCTGTACGGCTCGCTTTCGAGGGTGTGGACGACCGCGAAGACGTTCTTGGCGCGCTGGTAGAAGTCGTGGCGCGGGACGACGCCGTACTCGAGCGCGGTCGGGTGACCGGCGCGGGCGACGTCGAGGACGCGGTCCTGGAGCGCGGTGGTGAGGGACGGATCGTCCTTGACCTCCATGCGCTCGAGCGGGTGCTCGACGAACGCGTCCAGCGGGAACACCGACAGGATCGCGTCGAGCACGCGCAGGGTGCCGCTCTCGCCGAGGCGCACCACGGGGCGGTCCGCGCTGAACGCCGGGTAGTTGCGGTCGACGATCAGGAGCTGGTCGCCGTGGCCCATCTCGTCGAGAATCTTGAGAAGATCGCCGTTGAGCAGCGGGTCGATACCTTTGAGCACGGTGTTCAGCATGCCGCAGTGCGCTTCCCAGGAATTGTCGGGGGGCGACCGTAGTTTTGGCCGCATGAGCAATCGCCCGCTGACGCTGATGGCCGTACACGCCCACCCCGACGACGAGGCGACCGGAACCGGCGGTGTGCTGGCCCGATACGCCGCAGAAGGAGTCACCACGATCGTCGTGACCTGCACCGACGGTCGCTGCGGTGACGGGCCCGGGGGCGTCAAGCCCGGTGAGCCCGGTCATGACCCCGAGGCCGTGGCGGCCACCCGTGCCGCGGAGCTGGCGATCAGCTGCAAGATTCTCGGGGTCACCCACTCCGAGCAGCTCGGTTACCACGATTCGGGCATGGTGGGCTGGCCCACGAACGACGCGCCGGGGTCGTTCTGGTCGACGCCGGTGCCCGAGGCCGCCGAGCGGCTCGCCGCGTTGATCCGGCAGTACCGTCCAGACGTCCTCGTGACGTACGACGAGAACGGCGGGTACGGGCATCCCGATCACATCCAGGTGCACCGGGTGACGATGGCGGCCGCGGAGCTGGTCGGCGACGTTCCGAAGCTGTACATGAGCACGGTGCCGCGCTCGTGGATGGAGAACATGGGGACGTGGGCGAAAGAGGCTGGGCTCGAGTGGGACGAGGCCGAGCCCGAGCCCGCGGACGCTCCGCCGGTCGAGGCAACCCCGATGGGTGTGCCGGACGAGCAGATCACGGCCTGGGTGGACACCACTGGGTTCAGTGATCAGAAGTACGACGCTCTGGCTGCGCACGGCAGCCAGAGCGACGGGGAGTTCTTCCTGAAGATGGGCAAGGAGAAGTTCGCCAAGCTCATGCGCATGGAGACGTTCGTGCGAGTGCACGACACCACGGGCTCGCCCACCACGGAGGACGACCTCTTCACCGGCCTCCGCTGACCCCTACCCCTTACGGCGCGAAAACACCGCCTTGAACCGCCCCCAAGCCGACCCCCGCCCCGCCCCCACGGCATCGGCCGGCGCGGCGTCGGCCGTCGCAGCATCAGGGGGCGCGGCGTCGGCGGCGGGCGCCTCGGTGGCACCTGCTTCCGCTGCTCGCGCCTCGGTAGCAGGCGTCTCAGCAGTGTCTGCCTCAGCGGCAGGCGCCCCGGTCGACGCCGCCTCGTCAGCTCGCGCCTCGGCCGGCGCGGCGTCCGCGGCGGTTTCCTCCGCTGCAGGCGCCGCACCCGCAGAGGGTGCGGCCACCGGCGCTTCTCCCTGAGCTTCCGCGGCAGGCGCCGACACCCCGGCCACCGAAGCCGGGGCATTCACCTCCGCCACCGGAGCGGGTGCCACGACCTCGTCGACTGGAGCGGGCGCCACGACCTCGGCCACCGGAGCCGGTGCCACGACCTCCGTCACCGGAGTAGGAGTCGGCGTCTCGGCCACCGGGGCCGCGGGCGCCTCAGCCACCGGCGCGACTGGCGCCGCCACGGGCGTCGCCGCCGGAGCCAAACCCTCCGGAGCCAGACCCTCCGGGGCCAGCGCCTCCGGGGCCAGCGCTTCCTGGGCCGGGGCCACCGGGGCCGGGGCCTCGGGGGCCGGGGCCTCGGGGGATGCTGCGGCCGAGGCTGACGGGGCGGCGGTGCCGGGCACGGCCGCGATGATGGCGGCCACCTCGCGGTAGGCGCGATCACGATCCGCGACCCGCTCGGCGACAACCGCCGGATCCCGGTGCCAGATCGCCTGCCGAGACGGCCCGTACGTGGTCACCACAGTCAACCCACGCTCAGCAACGAGCTTCCCGGCTCGCTCCCCGAGCCGCTCCCACCCGCGCTGCGCAACTTTCCCCTGCAACAACACGACCCGCAGAGACGGCAACAACCCGATCAACCGCTCGAGCACATCCGCACCAACGCCCAGCTGAACCCCGTTCGGGTCCCCCTTGGCATCGCGGTACCACGGGTACGCATTCCACAACGTGACCTCACGCGGCGAAATCCCCAGCGCCTCGAACTCCAGCGCCTGACGCTCAGCGCCCTGCTCGTCGTTCTCCGTGCACAGGAACCCGGACCCACGATCCGCCCGGCCGGGGTCACCCGACACGGATAAGACCCGCGCCTCCACCCCGCCGTGCCACGGCGCCACGTACGGCATCGAGCCGCGCCCATCGACCTCGCGCAACTCGTCGACCAATTCATTGATCGCGCGCACGTGGGGCGCGTACCTGTCGCGCTGCTGTTCCTCGCGGAAACCCGCACCAGCCATCCGCTTAGCCACGCCCGCATCACCTTTCTCGACCCAAGAGGTGGGTCAGTGTAGGCGAACGCTCCGCAGCAGTAACGTCTGCCAAACCGCAAAGGCACCGACCTCGACCGCAACGGCCAACACCAACAGCGACAACGCGTCCACCGGTCGGCTGAAGGCCAAACCACTCAGGGCCGCCACCGCCACCACATTGACGACCATCACGAACCGAACCGCCGCGCGCAGCCGCTGCACAACGGACAGCACGACCAGCAACCCGGCCCACACCAGGGTTACCGCAGCGGCCACGAGCGGCACCGCCACCGGAACCCCCAACGTCCCGCCGACCGGCCCCGCGAACACGACCAGGATCACCGCCGCGACCGCGCAGTACACAGCATCCATTCGCAGGCACGCACCCATGTGCACCACTGTACGAACGCCGACGGGCGCCAACCGGCCCATCCTGTATTGGTGACCACTCGGCGTCCGCGCCGCCGCGTTGAAGGGGTGACTACCCTGTGCGCGTGCCCGAGATCGTGCAGAGCCCCGACGTCTTAGCGCTGTTGGACGAACTGACCCGCATGGAGGGTCGCGCCAACCCCTACCCGCGCTACGCACGTCTCAGAGAGGCCTCGCCGATCGTCCGCGCCGCCGACGGCGCGCTCGTGCTCACCGGCTACGCCGAGTGCACGACGATGCTCCGCGACCCGCGCCTCGGCCACATGCCACCGGACCTGCTGGAGGTCCTCGGCTACCCGGACTGGCGCGACCATCCGGCACTGCTCACGTTGTACACCAGCATGCTCACGATCAACCCGCCCGACCACACCCGCCTCCGGCGGCTGGTCAGCGCCACGTTCACCGCGCGTCGCGTTCAGGCTCTCCGTCCGGCGATCGAGAAAATGGTCGACGATCTGCTCGACGCGATGAGCGGCACCGTCGATTTCGTCGACGCGTTCGCGTTCCCGCTGCCGGTCAACGTCATCGGCGAGCTCCTCGGTATCCCGGCGGGCGATCGCGCGCAGTTCCAGTCGCTGACGCGGGACTGGACCCAGGTGATGGAGGTCCTCAACGCGGACGTCCTGAGCCGCGCCGACCCGGCTGCGGCCACGATCCGCGAGTACCTCGGCGGGCTTCTCGACAAGCGCCGGGAACACCCGACCGACGACCTGCTCAGCGCGCTGGCGCAGGCCGAGGCCGAGGGCGACAGCCTGACCCGCGACGAGGCCGTCACGACCGCCGCGTTGCTGCTGATCGCCGGGTTCGAGACGACGACCGGCCTGCTCGCGAACGGGCTCGCGGCGCTGTTCGAGCACCCGGATCAGTTCCGGCTGCTCGCCGAGCGGCCGGAGCTGGCCCGGAGTGCCGTCGAGGAGCTGCTGCGCTACGACAGTCCGGTACAGCTCGGTGCACGCATGGTGGCCGAGCCGATCGAGCTGGCCGGGGTCACCGTGAACCCCGGTGAGCGGATCGTCGCGTACCTCGGCGCCGGCAATCACGACCCGGAGCGTTTCGCCGACCCCGACGACCTGATCCTCGACCGCGAGGACAACGGGCCGCTGTCGTTCGGCGGCGGTATCCACTACTGCCTGGGCGCGCCGCTGGCCCGGCTCGAAGCGCAGGTCGCGTTGCCCGCGCTGGTGCGTCGCTTCCCGGATCTCGCGCCGGCGGGCGAGGCGGAGCGCCGTAACAGCCTGACGCTCAAAGGTTTCACGCGACTGCCCGTGCACATTCCTGTGTGAACACCCCCGCACAGCGGGTAGCTGGTTACACATGGAGATCCTGCTGATAGGCATCGCGGTGGCGGCGGTCGCGGTCCTGCTCCACCGGTGGCACATCGCAACGAGCGGCCAGCGGCTGGCCGACCCGCCGGGCCCCGACCCGACCCCGGTGCCGGGCCGCTTACCGTTGAGCGCGACCGCCCAGACGCGCCGGGCTCTGCGTGCCCGCGGCACCTACGTGCAGCCGCAACACGTAGCGCAGACCCAGCCGCCGGCCACACCCCCGGCAGACGGTCCCTTCTAGACCGGGAAGCCGGCGACGCTCCCAGCTAGACCGTCGCCGGCTTCCAGCCGATCGCCGGCGCGATGTGCTCCGCGATCGTCGCGAGGATTCGCGCGTTGTACTCGACGCCGAGTTGGTTCGGCACCGTGAACAGGATCGTGTCGGCGTCCTGAACCGCCTGGTCCCGGGCCAGCTCCGCGGCGATCACGTCCGGCTCGCCGACGTACGACCGACCGAAGCGCGACCGCACCCCGTCCAGGATCCCGATCTGGTCGTCCTCGCCGCGCGAGCCGAAGTACATCGCGTCGATCTTCTCGGTGATCGGCAGCACGCTGCGCGACACCGACACCCGCGGTTCCCGCGACCCGGTGAACGCGGACCGGAACAGCCGGATCTGCTCGGCCTGCAGCTCGTCGAACGGCACGCCGGTGTCCTCGGTGAGCAGCGTCGAACTTTGCAGGTTGAGCCCGAGCGAGCCCACCCACTCCGCGGTCGCGCGCGTCCCGGCGCCCCACCAGATGCGGTCGGCCAGCCCGTCGGACTGCGGTTGGATCTTCAGGCCCGCCCGTACCCCCGTGCGCGCCGGATCGGTGGTGGCCACTGCCGCGCCCTGGATCGCCGCGAGGAAGATCTCGGTCTTCTGCCGGGCCAGCTCGGCCGGATCGTCCGCCTGGTACCCGAACGACTCCGCGCCGCGCAGCGCGGTCTCGGGTGATCCCCGGCTCAGCCCGAGCTGCAGCCTTCCGCCGCTGATCAGGTCGGTCGCCGCGGCTTCCTCGGCCATGTACAGCGGGTTCTCGTACCGCATGTCGATGACGCCGGTGCCCATCTCGATCCGCGACGTCCGCGCCGCGATCGCCGAGAGCAGCGGGAACGGCGAGGCGAGCTGCCGCTCGAAGTGGTGCACCCGGACGAACGCCCCGTCGACGCCGAGATCTTCGGCGGCCTGCGCGAGGTCGATCGTCTGCAGCAGCGCGTCGGCAGCGGATCGCGTCTGCGATCCTTCGACGTCCCGCCAGTGCCCGAAGCTCAGGAACCCGATCTTCTTCTTCATGATGCGACCAACAATAGTTGATTAGTCAACAATTCCGTACCCGTGACTGATGGCATTCTGAACCGCTAGCGTCCGAAAGCATGAAGCGACAACTCGCCGGTGCCGCTGGCTTACTGCACGGGGCCGCGGCCGTGCTGAACACCGCGAACGCGCTGCGTCCGACGCGCTCACCCCGGTACTCGATCCCGTCGTTCGCCGCCGGGGCGCTCACCACCGAGCTCCCGGCCGCCGCCGCTGCCGCGACAGTGCTGCCGCAGCTCGCGCTCGCCGCGGCCGGTGGTGCGCGCACCCGCACCGGCCGGCTCGGCCTGGCACTCTCCCTCGGCGCGGCCGCGGGTCTAGTCGGGGTCGCCGCCGCCTCCCGGCCCGCGGCCGACGTCCTCGATCGCGCGCTCGACGAGGTCTACGGCCCCGACTACCGCTCCCGCGTGCGCCATCCCGCGTGGCCGGAGGCGGATGCCCCGCTCAGTCGTCGGCCGGGCGTCGTGCGCATGTTCCAGGTCCGCCGGCGCTACGCGCACGACGTCGACATCCCGTACGGTCCGGCGGGCCTCCGTAATCATCTCGACGTCTGGCGACGTGCCGATCTCCCGCCGGGCGGGCGCGCCCCGGTGCTGATCCAGGTGCACGGCGGCGCGTGGACCGTCGGCAACAAGCGTGAACAGGCCCTTCCGCTGCTGAGCCACCTGACCGAGCGCGGCTGGGTGTGCGTCTCGGTCAACTACCGGCTCGGCCCGCGCGCCACCTGGCCCGACATGATCGTCGACGTCAAACGCGCGGTCGCGTGGGTCAAGGAGAACATCGCCGAGTACGGCGGCGACCCGGACTTCGTGACGATCACCGGCGGCTCGGCCGGTGGACACCTCACCGCGCTGCACGCGCTCACCGCCCGGGACCGGATCTGGCAGCCCGGGTTCGAGGACGTCGACACATCGGTCGCGGCCGCCGTGCCGCTCTACGGCATCTACGACTGGACCGACGCGCAGGACGCCGGGCTGATCCGGCTGCTGGAGAACCGGGTGATCAAGCAGACGCTGGCCGACGCGCCCGACCTGTTCGGCACCGCGTCGCCGCGCCGAGCGATCACCGCCGACGCACCGCCGTTCTTCGTCCTGCACGGCGCCAACGACTCGCTGGTGCCGGTGCGTGGTGCCCGCCGGTTCGTCGAGGACCTGCGAGCCACGTCGAAGCAGCCGGTCGTGTACGCGGAGATTCCGGGTGCGCAGCACGCGTTCGAAATCTTCGGGACGCGCCGGGCGCACGCGGCGGCCGAGGCCATCGAGCGGTTCCTCGGGATCGTGTATTCGATGGATACTTCCGGCCATGAAGTACGTGCTGCTGATCTGTGACGACGAGACCTACCAGCCGGAGCCCGAAAAGCTCGGCGCGGATCCGGCGATGCGTGCCTGGGAAGAGGACCTGACCAGCAGCGGTGCGCTGCTGGCAGGTGCGCGCCTGCGTCCGAGCGTCGACGCGACGACCGTCCGGGTGCGCGACGGCGAGACGCTCGTGTCCGACGGTCCGTTCGCCGAGACCAAGGACCTCGTCGGCGGGTTCGCAGTCGTCGAGGCCGACGATCTCGACGCGGCGATCGCGATCGCGGCCGCGCACCCGTACGCGCAGTGGGGCACGGTCGAGGTTCGCCCCGTCTGGGAGTGACGGTCCAGGACGCGGTCGACGCCGCCTACCGGAGCGAGTGGGGCCAGCTCGTCGCGACGTTGATCGGGCTGACGCAGGACTGGGACCTGGCCGAGGACTGCGCGCAGGAGGCGTTCGCGGCGGCTCTGGCGACGTGGCCGCGGGACGGGGTTCCGGCGCGTCCGGGGGCCTGGCTGACCACTAGCGCGCGGAACCGGGCCATGGATCGGCTCCGGCGCGACGCCGTCGGCCAGGCGAAGCTACGTCAGCTGGCGCTGCTGGACCGGACGCCGGAGTCGCACGAGATCTCCGACGAGCGGCTGCGGCTGATCTTCACGTGCTGTCATCCGGCGCTGCCGTTCGAGGCGCGGGTCGCGCTCACGCTGCGGACGCTCTGCGGTCTGGGCACCGCGGAGATCGCCCGGGCGCTGCTCACGAGCGAGTCGACGATGGCGCAGCGACTCGTGCGGGCCAAGCGCACAATCGCCGGGGCCGGGATCCCGTACCGCGTTCCGCCCGCGGAGCTGCTGCCGCAGCGGCTCGCGGCGGTGCTCGCCGTGCTCTACCTGATCTTCAATGCCGGTTACGACGGTCGTCGAGACTTGACCGCGGAGGCGATCCACCTGGGGCGGGTGCTGGCGCGGTTGCTGCCCGACGAGCCCGAACCGCGTGGGCTGCTCGCGCTGATGCTGTTCGGGGAGGCGCGGAGTGCCACTCGCGCCGAGGATGGCGTCCTCGTGCCGCTCGAGCAGCAGGATCGCCGTCGATGGGACGCGTCCCTGATCGCCGAAGGCGAACACCTCCTCGACGCCGCGCTTGCCGCCCGCCGAGCCGGCCCCTATCAGGTGCAGGCGGCTATCGCGGCTTGTCATGTGACCGCTGCGGACGTGGGTAGTACGGACTGGCGGCAGATCGTGGTGTTGTACGAGCAACTCGGCAGGTTGACGCCGTCGCCGGTGGTGGAGTTGAACCGGGCGGTGGCGGTTGCGATGTCGGAAGGAATTTCGGCCGGGCTGGAGCTTGTGGACGCCCTGACGACGTCGGGGCGGCTCGACGGGTACCACCTGTTGCCGGCGACCCGGGCGGATCTGTTGCGGCGCGCGGGGCGGTCCGCCGAGGCGCGGGACGCCTATGACCAGGCGATTTCGCTCGCTCCGACGGACGCCGAGCGCCGCTATCTCGAGAACCGGCGAGAAGATCTCGGGCCGGTGTCGATCTGAGTCGAGCCCCTTCGTCGGTGGGGCATGACAACACAGATCGACGCGCGGGCCCGGCCCGGGCTGGCGCTCGGGCTCGCAGGTGCGGCCCAGGCGATGGTGGGGTTGGATACCGCGCTGTGGCTGACCCCGCACCTCGGAGGACTCCAGCTACCTCACCGGCCTGCTCCCGGCGTTCCTCCTCGCCGGAGTCGGCATCGGACTCCGCGGCCCCGCGCTGCAGATCGCTGCCCTCACCGGCGTGTGCTTCACCCCAACGAAGGACTCACCCGCAACGAAAGGACCCCGTCATGACCCTGCCCCCGATCGTCGACCGTGCCGCGTTCGAAGCGGAAGTCGCGCGGCTACGCGCTCGCGAGAAGGTGCACACGAAGGAGGCCGACGCGATCGCCGCGCAGCGGCGGCGGCTGCCGATGGTGGAGGTACCCGCCGATACGGAACTGGCCGGCTCGAGCGGCGCGATGACGCTGCTCGATGCGTTCGAGGGGCGTCGGCAGCTGATTCTGTACTACTTCATGTGGCATGCCGGGCACCCGGCGGCCGAGCAGTGCGAGGGGTGCACGTGGTGTTCCTCGCAGGTCGGGGAACTGTCCTACCTGCACTCGCGGGACATCACGTACGCGATTCTCGCGCAGGGTCCGTACCCGGAGAGTGCGCGGTACCACGAGTTCATGGGGTGGACGATGCCTTGGTACGCCGCGGAGGGTGAGCCGTTGGAGACGCTGCTGACCGGGCGGACGGTCGGCATGATGCACCTCATCAGCTACGTGCGGGACGAGGATCGGGTGTTCGAGACGTGGTGGACCACCCGTCGCGGCGTGGAGCTCCTCGACAACAGTTACCGGCTGATGGACCTGACGGTCTTCGGCCGCCAGGAGCCCCACGAGGACTCCCCCGCCGGCTGGCCCCAGCCCTGGCCGGTAGACGGCCACAACCTGCGCACCAACGGCCGCCCCATTCCGCAATGGTCCCGCCTCGAGTCAGGCCACTCGGACGATCTGAGCTGACGCACCCCGGCGGGCGGATCCGGCGGGACCGCAGGGCGCCGCCCGCGACGGGTTCTCGGGCCTACGACCGGTCCGCGGGCCTACCTCGGCCGATCGTTGGGCCGAGAACCCGTCGTTGGCCCGAGAACCCGTCGTTGGCCCGAGAACCCGTCGTTGGGCCGAGAACCCGTCGTTGGGCGGGGCCGTCAGTCGAGGCAGAATTCGTTGCCTTCGGGGTCGGCCATGACGATCTGGCCGTATTCGAGCGGGGGCTGCGGCTCATAGCGTTGGATGCGGGTCGCGCCGAGTTTCACGAGGCGCTCGCACTCGAGCTCGAGCGCCGCCATCCGCTCGTCGCCCCGGAGGCCGGGCGCGGCCCGCACGTCCAGGTGCACGCGATTCTTGGCGACCTTGTCGTCCGGCACCTGCTGGAAGAACACCCGCGGGCCGTCCCCGGCGGGGTCCTCGATCGCCGACCGGCTGTTCCGGAACTCCTCGGGGACGCCGATCTTCGCGAGGAACTCGCCCCACACCACCAGCGGGTCGGCCCCTCGGGGCACGTCGACGCCGGGCGGGCCGGGAATGACGTACCCCAGCACGTCGGCCCAGAACTTCGACAGCACACCCGGGTCGTGGGCGTCGAACGTCACCTGGAGCTGTCGGCTCATCGGGGCGCTCCGTTCGTGTGCAGGTAGAGGTCACGCAGCAGGGTGACCTCGGCGAGGTGGTGGATCAGTTCGCGGTGGATGTGCAGCACCAGATCGGCCATCGGTGCGTCCGGATACGGCTCCGTGTCGCCGACCGGCACCGCGAGCGCCTCCTCGCTGAGCCCACGGACACCGGCCGTCCAGACGCCCAACTGAGTATCGAGCTGGTCGAGCGCGGACTTCGCGTCGCCCGCGTACTCCCAGGACTCGTAGTCCGCGGGTTCCGCACCGAAGTGCGACGCGTTCCGCGCCGCGAGCACACCGACGATGACGTGGCCGAGCCGCCAGGCGATCGTCGTGAACGGCGGCGGCGTGGGCTGGGGGAACGCGAAGTCGATCGTGTAGGCGCCGGTACCCGCCTGCACCGGCGCGGTACCGGTGCCCCGCTTCCGGACGTTCCAGGCCTCGCCGGGCCCGGGTGACCAGAAGTACTCGTCGTCGGTGAGGCCGTCGAGCCGGGCGCGGACCTGGTGGTTCCAGTGCCATTCCCACTGCTCACGGAGTGCTCGGTTCCAGTTCATGCGGTCACTCTGGCACCCCTAGCGGACAGGATAGGTCCGCTATCCGTGGTGAACTGGATTCGTGGACACAGCCGAACGGGTGCTCGCGTTGCTGGGGCTGTTGCAGCAGCGCCAGGTGTGGACCGGGCCCGACCTCGCGGGCCGGCTCGGGGTCACGCCTCGCACCGTCCGACGTGACGTCGAGCGGTTGCGGACGCTCGGGTATCCGGTGCTCGCGAGCCAGGGAGTGGGCGGCGGTTACCAGCTCGGGCCAGGGCAGGACCTGCCGCCGTTGCTGCTCGACGACGAGGAGGCGATCGCCACCGCGGTGTCGCTGCTCGCCGGGGCGGGGGGTGGGGTGGCCAGCGCCGGTGATGCCGCGTTGCGTGCGTTGACGAAGCTCGATCGGGTGCTGCCGACGCGGTTGCGTTCCGAGGTTCGGGCGTTGTCGGGGTCGGTGGAGTCGTTCGGTCGGGGTGGGCGCACGCCGGTCGATCCCGACGTGCTGATGACGCTGGCCCGGGCGTGCCGGGACGAGGTCGAGGTGGAGTTCGGGTACCCGTCGGGAGGTGCTCGGCGGGTCGAGCCCTATCGGTTGGTTTCTTCCGATCGGCGCTGGTACCTCATGGCGTTCGACCGGAGCCGCGACGATTGGCGCATCTTCCGCGTCGATCGGATGACTGACGTCAGTGCGCGGACGTGGCACTTCCGGGCGCGGGCGGATGCGCCCGACGCGGCGACGTACGTGCACGAGGGCGTCGCGGCTCGGGTGTACGCGCACCAGGCGCGGTTCCTGGTCCATGCGCCTGCCGATCTCGTGCGGGACGAGATCCCCGTGTCGGCTGCGGTCGTGTATCCCGCGGGGAACGGGCGGTGCGAAGTGCGTGCCGGGGCCGACAATCTCGACGGTGTGCTGCTGCACATGGTGATGCTCGATCACGACTTCGAGGTGCTCGAACCCCCCGAACTGGCAACTCGCTGCCACGAGCTGGCCACCCGCCTCCACGCAGCCGGATCCGCCGCGACCGCCTGACCTGACCCGCACGCCGCCGGGTCGGGCGCCCCGCGCAGCGCGCCGCCGGATCAGGGGCTGTCGGCTGGTTCGCGCTGGGCGGTGCGGGCTCTGGCGGCGTTGCGGACCACCAGGAGCACGGTGGGGAAGGCGATCGTGGCGCCGCCGGCGATCACCAGGTGGACCGGGGCGAACTCGGCCGCTGTGCCGGCGAGGGTCATGCCCAGGCCCTGGGTGGTCATGGAGCCGGCGGTGAGCAGGGTCAGCGCGCGGCCGCGGAGGTGGTCGGGGATGACGTCGAGGATCCAGTGGTCGATGCCGAACGTGTACACGATTCCGGCGCCGATACCGATCTGCAACAGCAGGGCGATCGCGACGCCGGGGTGCGCCAGGTAGCCGAGGGGCGGCAGCGTGGCCGCGATCGCGATCGGGAAGGACAGACGCACGCGGGTGCGGTGACTGAGCAGCGTTCCGGCGAGCAGCGACGCGCCGATCGCACCGATCGGCATCCCGCACATGAGCAGCCCCAGCGACGCCGGGCTCTCCCCCAGCGACGCGATGTACGGCGTCAACAGCCCTTCCGACACCACGACGAACATCGGCGGCACCCACGCCAACGCGAACAACGCCCGCACCCGCCGATCCGAGAACAACTCCCGAGCCCCACTCAATGAGGCCCGGAGCAATGCTCCCGCCTCCGCCGACCGGGCCGGGCGGGCGTGAGTGCCTATCCCGAGGAGCAGGGCTGAGGTCAGGAACGTCAGGACGGTGAAGCCCAGGACCGTGCGGGGGGAGACCGCAGCGAGGAGGAGGCCGCCTACTGCGAAGCCGGTGAGTTGGGCGGTTTGGTTGGTCAGGCGGAGCACCGAGTTGCCCAGCGAGAACAGCTCTCCCCCGGCCAGCACGTCGCCGAGCGTCGCCGCCCGCGTACCGGCGAACACCGGCGCGATCGCCGCGATCCCGCACCGCAGCACCAACAGCCCGGCCACCGGCATCCACGGCACGACGAGCCCGACCGCCCCCACCGCACACACCACATCACACGTCACGAGCACCCGCCGAGCCGGCAACCGATCGGCCACCGCCGACAACACCGTGCCCCCGAGCAGGTACGGCAACAGCCCGAGCGCGAACGTCAACGCGCTGAGCAGCGGCGACCCGGTGCGTTGATACACCAGCACCGACAGCGCGATCTCACACACCACCGTGCCCAGCGTCGACAACGCGTGCGCCGCGAACACGAACCGGAACTCCGGCACGGCGAGCACGGCCCGGTACCCCGAAGAAGTCACGCAGCGCACCCTGCCGCTGCTCATGACGTCGACCTAGTGTTTCGGCTACGGACGAATAGGAGACGGATGCCTCTACGCCTCCGCTTCGCAGAAGCGGATCTACTGCGGTGCCGGTTCGCGGTGTCGCCGCTGTGCGAGACGCACGAGGCGGTGCGGACGCTGCTCCGACCGGCACGTCACGGCTACCACCAGGCGTGGCTGGGCACCGAAATCCCGGACCTGGGCCCGCTGCGCCTGCTCATGCCGAAATTCGGCTACACACCGGACTTCCTCGGCCCACCCCCGGCCGCGCCCCTGGGCCGAACCGCCGACTTCGGCGACGAGATCGCACGCCTCCGCGCCACGGACCCGAGCCTGGCCCACGACGAGATGCGGCGCTCGTTCGCGAGCACCGGCGCCGACCCCACCGACCCACATCACCAACGCCTGCTCGACGATCCGGCCGAAGCGATCCACGCACTGGCCGACGCCACTGAACGCGCCTGGCACGCGCTCGTCGCACCGCACTGGGACCGGCTGCGCACGGTGCTGGAGGCCGACATCGCCCAGCGGTCGCGGCGCATGGCCGAAGGCGGCCTCGGCGCGCTCTTCGCCGACCTGCACCGCGACCTGCGCTGGGACGGCGGAACACTCACGCTGCACGCGGGCAGCGCGATGCTCGATCAGGAGCTCGACGGTCGGGGGCTCCTGCTGATGCCCAGCGTCTTCGCGTGGCCGGAGGCGATCAGCGGGTTCGCGCCGCCGTGGCAGCCGACGGTGATCTATCCGGCCCTGGGCATGGCGCGCGCGTGGGAAACCCGGCCCGCACCAGGCTCGCTCACCCGGTTGATCGGCGCGAACCGGGCCGCGCTCCTCACGACGTTGGACGAGCCCGCATCGACGACCGGACTCGCCCAGCGCCACGGCCTCGCGGCCTCCACGGTGTCCGCGCACCTCGCGGTGCTCCGCGACGCCGGGCTGGTGACCGCCCGGCGGCAGGGCCACGAGGTGCTCTACCACCGGACGGCACTCGGGTCGGCGCTCCTGGGGCAGTAGCGCTCTCAGATCAGAGTGTTCGCGGGGTCGGGGCCCTCGCCGGTGGTCAGGAACGTGCCGAGCGCCAGTTCCTTGAGCCGCGCCGGGTCGTGCAGGGTGTGGGTGCGGGCGTTGCGCCAGTGCCGGTCGAGGCCGTACTTGCGGTCGGCGGCGCTGGAGCCGGAGAAGTCGAAGATCCGGCTCGCGACGTCCAGCGCGACCCGCCCCGCGAACGTCTTCGCCGCGGCCACTTCGAGGCGGGCGTGGGTGATTTCGTCCGGGGTGCTCGCGGTGTCCACGGCCCGGGCGGCGGACACCAGGAGCGCCTCCGCGGCCCGGACGTCGATCTCCAGTTCACCGGCGAGGCGGCGGAGGTGCGGGTCGTCGATCGCACGGGTGAACCCGGACCCGTGCGCGGGCCGCGCCTTCTCGCGCAGGAACGTGACGCCGTCGGTGAGCGCGCCGCGGGCGATTCCGACCTCGAGCGCGGCGTGGATGATCTGGCCGAAGGCGCCGAACGTGGACCCGGCGAGTGTGCGGTACGGCTGGCGCAGCACGTGTTCGGCCGGTACGACGACGTCCGTGAAAACGGCGGTGCCGCTGAACGTCGCGCGCTGGCCGAACGCGTTCCAGTCCTGCTCGACGACGACGCCCGGGGTGTCCCGCCGCACGTAGGCGACCGACACCTCGTCGTTGTCGTCCTTGCCGAAGACCGGGATCCACTGGGCGGTGAGGGCGCCCGTCGAGTAGTACTTCGTGCCGTTCACGACGACGTCGTCGCCGCGGGGCAGGATCGTGGTCTGGAAGGCGCGGGAGGTCGTCGTTCCCCGCTCGGACAGTGCGTTGCCGAGGCGCGCGCCGCCGAGGAACTCCCCCGCGAAGAACTCGCGCTGCTGCGGGGTTCCGGTGCGGAACAACAGGTCGACGAATGCCACGTGGTTCTGCGGGATCTGGGCGACAGCGGAGTCGGCGGCGGCCAGCACGCGGAACACCTCCGCGACCGTCTCGGTGCTGACGCCCGCGCCGCCGAGCGTCGTCGGCACGCGCATGCCGAGCAGCCCTGTCCGGGCGAGTTCCTCGAGTTCGCGGTACGGAAGTGCGCCGCTGGCGTCGCGCTCCTCGGCGCCGGCGCGGAGCTTCGGGGCGAACGCGGCCGCGGCGGCGAGCACGGCCGCGTCGTCAGCGAGGATGTCGGTCACGGGTGCTTACCCTAGGCGTATGGCGGTGCTGGTCGTTCTCCGTGGCAACTCCGGTTCCGGGAAGAGCACCGTCGCGCGTGAGCTGCGGCGCCGGCACGGGCGGGGGTGCGCGGTGGTCGATCAGGACTACCTGCGTCGGACGGTGCTGTGGGAGCACGACGTCGCTGGTGGGTGGCGCCGCGGTTGGTTGCCGCTACGGCGCGGGTGGCGCTCCAGCACGGCTACTCGGTCGTCGTGGAGGGGATTCTCACCGCTGCGCGGTACCGCACGGAGTTGCTCGGGCTCGCCGAGTACCGGCCGACGTTCTTCTGGTTCGACGTCAGTCTGAACGAGACGTTCCGGCGGCATGCGACGCGGCCGCTTGCCGCGGAGGTGAGCACATCAGCCCTGGCCAGCTGGTATCAGGAGTCCGATCTGCTCGGGGTGCCGAACGAGCACGTGATTCCGGAGGCGTCGACGTTCGCCGAGACCGTCGAGTTCGTGGCGCGCCTCAGCGGCCTGCCGCAGTCGGGCCGCACCGACGACTACCTGCCGCTCGGCTGAGGCTTGCAGCGGGGCGCGGTCGCGGACCGCGAGTTCGCGGCGGTCGTGCGAGCGGGTGACTACTTCCTGGGGAGTACCTCCGCGAACCGCTCGCCGATCGAGCGGTGGGTCGCCGCGTCGGGGTGGAGCCCGTCGGGCAGCGGACGCTCCGCGAAATCGTCCTCGCCGTACAGGTCGAGCCCGTTGACGAGCCGCAGTCCCGAGTCCGCACGCGCAGCGGCGATACGCTCGAGCTCCGACCGGATCAGCGTCAGCGTGAGCTTGTCGGGCCCCGGCTCCCCGGTCGCGACGAACGCGACCCGCCCCTCGCGCAGCGCCTCCACGTCGAACGCGCCGGGCCCCGGCGTCTCCTCGTGGATCGGGCAGTACAGCGGCGAGATCAGCACGATCGGCGTCGTCGGATGCCCGTCCCGGATCGTGTCGAGCAGGCCGTGCACGGCCGGGCCGAACGCGCGCCGGCGCATCAGGTCGGCGTTGACCAGGTTGATGCCGATCTCGACGCTGATCACGTCGGCGTCGCTGTCGCGCAGGATCCGGCCGATGAACGGGTCGAGCAGCGCGCTGCCGCCGAACCCGAGGTTCGTCACGTCGACGCCGGCCGCCGCCGCGGCGAGCGCCACCCACGTGGTGGACGGGCTCGCCGCATTGGAACCCTGGCTGATCGAGCTGCCGTGGTGCCACCAGCGCCGCGCCCCGCGGTCGACCGCAGTCACCGGGGCATCCGCGCGCAACGCCACGAGCTCGGTGTTCTCATAGTGCGGCAGCCAGATCTCGACGTGCTTGTCCCGATCGGGCAGGCCGGTGAACGACAGCGTCCCCGGGTCGCCCACCTGCCGGGTCACGGTGCCTGCGGCCATGTCGACGGTGACCGTGTCGCCGCCGTCCACACTGCCCTGCGCGGTCAGCTCACCGTCGACGAGCAGGTCGTAGACGCCCGCCGGCCGGTCGGGTACGCCCGGGAATTCCCGCCTGGTGCGTACGGCGTCCAGCTCGATGGACGTCGCCCGGGTGCGGAACACCAGCCGTACTCCCGACGGCTGGGCCTCGACGGTGTCGAGCTGCGGGTCCTGCGCCTGCGCGCGGGCCCAGGCCGGCAGCCGGTGCGGGAGCAGCCCGCGTTCGGTCCGTTCGAGTTCGAGTGCGCCGTGAATCAGGTCGGAGGCGAGCATGCTCCGATACTACATCGGGTTTCAGCTAGTGCTATTAGCCAGCGCGGCACCCAGTCGCGCGTGGTCGTGATAGTCGTGCGTCTCGGCGATCAGCCCGTCCCGCGCGCGGAGGAACTGGATGTTCGATGCCCGGAAGCGCGCGTCGGTGGTCGTGATGTGGACCTCGTAGTCGAACTCCGCGATGGCCACGTCCGGATCCGTGGTCTCGTGCACCACGAGGTTCTCGACCACGAATCGGATCGGCATCGAGTTCAGCCCGGCGAAGTGGGCAGCGACCTCGTCGCGCCCGTGCAGCGTGACCGGCTCCGGCAGCGCCAGCGGGATCCTGACGTGCACGTCCTCGGCGTAGAGCGCGGGAAGGCCCGCCCACTTCCCGGAGGCCAGACCGTCCAGTAATTGATGGATCAGATCCGCAGCAGACATGGTTCTCTCCTCTATATTCGGAGTTGTGACTCCGAATACGAACGATACGGAGTGGTCACTCCGTTTGTCGAGCCCATGACGCGACCGCTTCGCGCCGACGCCCGGCGCAACCGGGCGAAAGTGCTGACCGCCGCCGAGGACGTGTTCGCCACGCACGGCACCGGCGCCTCCACCGAGGAGATCGCCCAGGCCGCCGGCGTCGGCATCGGCACAGTGTTCCGCCACTTCCCCACCAAGGAAGCGCTGCTCGAAGCGGTGTTCGTCGCGCGGCTCGACCGGCTCGCGGAGCAGGTCCGCGCGGCCGCCGAGAGCCCCGACCCGGGCGCCGCGTTCCGCGAACAGATCACGCTGGTCGTCGACTCGTCGCCCTCGAAGAACGCGCTCGCCGACGCGCTGGCCGCGGCCGGCGTCGAGGTGAACGTAGGAAAGACCGGCGTGCGAGAGGCTCTGGACCTGCTGCTCCGCCGCGCCCAGGAAGCCGGCGTCGTCCGCGCGGAGCTCGACGTGCCGACCGTGATGGCACTGCTGATCGGCGCTTCGCACGGCGTCGAAGCCGCCGGGGACGACCCGGAACGCCGCGCGCTGATCATCCGCGTCCTGCTGGACGGCATGAGTGCCGGATAACCCGGGCATGGCCGATGCATGACGCAACAGACCCTGCTCATCCTCGGCGCCAGCGGTGACCTGACCGCACGCCTCCTCCTCCCCGGGCTCGGCGCTCTGCTGGCGCTCGAAGGCAGGAAAAATCTGTCGCTCGTGGGCGCCGGCACCGACGACTGGGACGACGACACGTGGCGCACCCGCGTCCGGGAGTCGTTCGGCCGGGACGACAAGGCCGCGGACAGCGCCGTTCCGGAGGGCGACGCCGCTCACAGCGCCGTCGCGAACGAGGCCCGCTACCTGCGCGCCGACGTCACCGACAAGAACGACCTGAAGCACCTGCTCGACGCCTGCCAGGGCGAGGTGGTGATCTTCTTCGCGCTGCCGCCCTCGGTCACCGCGAAGGCGTGTGCGGCGTTCCGCGAGATCGGCCTGCCCGACCGCACCCGGCTCGTGCTCGAGAAGCCGTTCGGCGTCGACGAGAAGACGGCACAGTCGCTGAACGCGCTGCTGGTACAGCTGGTGCCGGAGACGCAGATCCACCGGGTCGACCACTTCCTCGGCAAGTCGACGGTGCTGAACATCCTCGGGCTCCGGTTCGCCAACCGGATCTTCGAGCCGGTGCTGAACAACCAGCACGTGGAGTCCGTGGACATCGTGTTCGACGAGGACCTGGGGCTGGAGAGCCGCGCGGGCTACTACGACGGTGCGGGCGCGCTCGTCGACATGATCCAGAGCCACCTGCTGCAGATCCTGGCGATGCTGGCGATGGATGCGCCGCCGAGCCTGGACGCGCACGAGTTCCGCGACAGCAAGGCGCAGGTGCTGCGGGCGACGCACGTGTGGGGCGATGACGCGCGGGCGTCGAGTCGCCGCGCCCGGTACACGGCCGGGACGATCGGCGACCGGCAGCTGCCGTCCTACGCCGACGAGTCCGGCGTGGACGCGAGCCGCGGCACCGAGACGCTGGCCGAGATCGTGCTCGCTGTCGACACCTGGCGCTGGGCGGGCGTCCCGTTCCGGCTGCGTTCGGGCAAGGCGCTCGGCGGCCGCCGGAAGGAGGCGGTCGTGACGTTCAAGCCGGCTCCGTGGGTGCCGACCGGGCTGACCGGCCCCGACCGCCCGGACCGGCTGCGGATCCTGTTCAGCCCCGACCGGCTCGAACTCGACGTCGACATCAACGGCCCCGGCGACCCGTTCGTGCTGGACCCGGCGACGCTCGGCACCGACTTCGGGCCCGGGGAGCTGCCACCCTACGGCGAGGTGCTCCGCGGGGTGCTGGAGGACGACCCGACGCTGTCGGTACGCGGCGACACGGCCGAGGTGTGCTGGCGGATCGTCCAGCCCGTGCTCGACGCCTGGCGCGCCGGCGAGGTCCCGCTGCAGGAGTACCCCGCCGGCAGCACCGGCCCTTCGGATTCGCTACTGGGCGGCTAGTTGCACCGCGGGGAGGTCGTCGATGCCCAGCTCGGCGGCCTCCTCCTGCCGGCGGCGCGCACCCGGCAGCGCGAGCGCGGCGAGGACCGCGAGCACCGCGACCCCGGCACAGACCCAGAACCCGGCGGTGAACGCGTCGTCGGTCGGCAGGCCCTGCGGGTTGCTGTTCGACGTGATCACGGCCGCGACGATCGCGGTGCCGATGCTGGACCCGATCGTCCGGGCGATCGTGTTGACGCTCGTCGCCTCGGCGGTCTGACCGGCGGGCACGGCCTCGATGATCGCGTTGGACATCGCGGCGAACGCCAGGCCGATGCCGGCGCCGGTGAGGATGCCGGACGCGAGCACCTGCCAGGTCTCGCCGTGCGCGAGCGCGGGCACCGTGAACGCGGCCACGACCAGCAGCGCACCGGCGAAGAGCGGAAGCTTCGGCCCGATTCGGCGGACCAGGATCCCGGCGATCGGCCCGAACACGACCATCGCCACCACGGTCGGCAGCAGGAACAGCCCCGACGTCGTCACCGACTTGCCGAAGCCGTAGCCGGTCCCGGCCGGGAGCTGGAGCAGCGTCGGCACGAGCAGGAACGTGCCGAACATCGCGAAGCCGAGGATCAGCGCGACCAGGTCGGTCGCCCAGACGCCCCGGTGCTTCATCAGCCGCATGTCGATCAGCGGCTCACGCACCCGCAGCTCGACCGGCACGAACACCGCCAGGGCGACGACACCGAGCGCGATCAGGCCGAGCGTCTTGGCGTCGCCCCAGCCCCACGCCTGGCCCTTGCTGATGCCCAGCAGCAGTGCCACCAGCGCGACCGACAGGATGCCGGTGCCGATCAGGTCGAGCTTGCCGGGCTTCTTGACCGGCGACTCCTTCATGCCGAGGACGACGCCGGCCAGCGCGATGACGATCAGCACCAGCGGCAGCCAGAACAGCCAGTGCCACGACAGGTGCTCGACGATCGGCCCGGCGGCGACGATGCCCACACCGGCGCCGATGCCGAAGATCGCCGAGAGCAGGCCGACGACGACACTGACGCGTTCGCGCGGCAACTCGTCGCGGACGGCGCCGATCGACAGCGGCATGATCGCGCCGGAGGCGCCCTGCAGCACGCGAGCGACGATCAGCACGGTGAGGTTGGGCGCGAGCGCGGCGACGAGCGTGCCGACGCCGAGCGCGGCGAGCACGCCGATCAGCACCGTGCGCTTGCCGACCATGTCACCGAGCCGGCCCAGCACCGGCGTCAGCACCGAGGCCGACAGCAGGTACGCGGTGACGATCCAGCTGGCGTCGCTGGTGGAGACCTCAAGGTCTCGGCCGATCGTTCCCAGCGCCGGTGAGACCAGCGATTGGAGTACGGCGTAGGCCAGGCCGCCGAGCGAGAGGTAGAGCACCAGCAGCGTGCCGCTGGGCATTCCCGTGGCAGGCAAACCCCGGGATTCGGCCCGCACCCGTCGGCTGCTGCTCGACGAGGCGAAGCGCCGGTTCGCGCGTGACGGTTTCGCGGCGACGATGTCGGTGCGCGAGATCGCCGAGGGGGCCGAGGTGAACGTGGCGCTGATCAGTCGCTACTTCACGTCGAAGGAAGGGTTGTTCGAGGCGTGTCTGGCGGATGCGGTGACCGAGCTGGACCAGGCGACGGAGGTCGGCTCCCCCGCGGTGATCGCGGCGAACATCGCGAGCCGGATCGCCGGGCCGGAGGCGGCGCTGCCGGTGAACGAGGGGTTGCTGCTTCTGCTGCGGTCGTCGGGCGACGAGCGCGCGGACGCCGCGCGGCGCCGTTTTCTGCACGCGGCGAGCGCGCGGCTCGCGGAGACGTCCACGCATGACGAAGCGCTGCTGCGCGCTCAGATCGTGCTGGCGACCTCGCTCGGGATCGCGCTGCTCCGGGCGTCCCCCGGCGTGGAACCATTGTCGGCGGCGACGGCGGCCGATCTCGAAGAGCCGCTCACGACGATGATCGAGGCCCTGCTCGCCTGAGCCGGCCCGGCGTACGACGGGGCCAGGCCCGGCGCGGGCTAGGCGTCGGCGCCTACGGGGAGTACTCGGTGCCAGAAGCGGAAGGCGCCGATCGTCGTCGGGCCGTTGGGGCCGACGGTCACGGCCCCGGTCGGGATGCCCGCCGGGAGCGCCGCGGGAGCGGGCTCGGGGGCCACGGCGGACGTCGGCGCCAGCTGCGCCCCGATCAGCCCCTGCAGCACGTAGGCGAAGTGCCTGCCCACCGGCGCGGCCACCGGCTGCGGCGCGGTGCTCGTCGCGGTGACGCTCGAAATCTCGGTCATGTCCACCCCCTCGTTGTGCGGTCAACGAGGAAATCGGTAGCGCGAGGGCATGCTCAAGCCCGAGCCGCCCCGCGCTCCCGTCGAGCACCCACCCGGGGAGCCGCCCCGCTCACCGCACCCGCCCCGCATCCCGGGCGCTCCCGCCCCGCGCCGCGCCGGGCCTCACGGCACCACTGTCACGGGCCACTTGCCGGCCTTGACCAGGCGGACCGCCAGGGAACCCACCCAGCGGTGGCCCGCGTGCGTCGACGCGCCGACCACGACGACGTCGGCCCGCTCGTCGCCGGCGACACGGCAGATCTCGGTGAACGGGTCGCCGCGCACGGCGAGGAACCGCACGGGGATCTGCGCCCACGCGGCCGACGCCTCGACGCTCTCCCGCAGCTCCGCGATCGAGTGCTCCACGGCCTCCTCGGCGACCTGCACCGCCTCCGGCGACATCGACGCGAGCGCCGGCCGGGACGCGACGTAGACGACGAGGAACTCGGCCCCCTGGCGACGGGCCAGGCCGGCGGCGTACGCCCCGGCCCGTACCGACGTGGGGCTACCGTCCACACCGGCCAGAACGAGGGCACCCCGGCGTTCCACGGGAGATCACTATGCCGTACCGCGGAACGCCGGGAGCGAAGAACTCAGTGCTCGTGGATGACGACGCCCCGCACGTTCTCACCGTTGAGCAGGTCCTCGTAGCCCTTGTTGACCTCCTCCAGCCGGTACGAGCGCGTGATGATCTCGTCCAGCTTGAGGTTGCCGTTCTGGTAGAGCCCGAGCAGCTTCGGGATGTCGGTGGTGGGGTTGCAGTCACCGAACAGGCTGCCGCGGATCTGCTTGCGGAACAGCGTCAGGATCGAGCCGGGCAGTTGGATGTTGATCTCGTCCAGCTTGTTGAGCGCGGTCAGCACGACGATGCCGGCCTTGCCCACCAGGTTGAACCCGTCGCCGACGTTCTCGGCGGTGAGCAGGCCCGGCGTGAGGACCGCGGAGTCGGCCATCTGGCCGTGCGTGAGGTCGGAGACCGCCGCAAGTGCTTCACCGGCCGACGCGAACACGTGGGTGGCGCCGAGTTCGAGCGCCTTGTTCCGCTTGATCTCCAGCGGGTCGATCGCGATGACGTTCTTCGCCCCGGCGAACGCGGCGGCCTGCACCGCGTTGATGCCGATGCCGCCGACGCCGAGGATCACGATCGTGTCGCCGGGCTTCGCCTCGGCGGTGTTGACGACCGATCCCCACCCGGTGGGCACACCGCACCCGACCAGCACGGCCTTGTCCAGCGGCAGGCTGTCGTCGACCTTCACCACCGAGCTCTGGTGGATGACGCCGTACTGGCTGAACGTGCCGAGCAGGCACATCGCGCCGTACTCACCGTTGCGGCCGCTGATGGGGAACCGGCCACCGGGCAGCGAGCCCTCCAGCAGCGTCGCACCGAGATCGCAGATCGACTGCTGGCCGTTCGCGCAGTACCGGCACACGCCGCAGTTCGGGATGAACGAACAGACGACGCTGTCGCCGGGCTTCACGCGGGTGACACCGGGCCCGACTTCCTCGATGACCCCGGCGCCTTCGTGGCCGAGCACCATCGGCAACCGGGCTTCGAGGTCACCGTGGGCGATGTGGACATCCGAGTGGCACAACCCCGCGTACTGGTACCGGATCAGTACCTCTCCGTCGCGCGGGCGGTCCAGTTCGACTTCTTCGATCTCGATCGGCTTACCGGGCTCGTAGACGACGGCGGCCTGGGTTTTCATGGGCGCTCCTCGCTCTGACGTTGAGCTGGATACGACCCATCGTGGTCCCGCGAGGCCGAAACTGTGACCGATTCCCAAGAATGACGGTTCACACCGGTACGAAGACCAGCTTCGTGAGCATGGTGCGGAGCAGCGCCCGCTCGTCCGCGTCGAGCGGCTCGAGGGCGGCCGCGAGCCGCGCTTCGGCCCCGGTTGCCGCCTGTTGCCGCACGGTGCGCCCCGAGGCCGTCGGCACGACGAGCTTCGTCCGCCGGTCGGCCGGCGACGGCCGGCGCTCGACCAGCCCGGCGCGCACCAGGTCGTCGACCAGTGCGACGACCTGGCTGGGGTCGAGCGCGAGCACCTCGGCGAGGTCACGCTGCGACTCCCCCGTGGCCGACTCGCACACCACGCTCAGCACCGAGTACTGGCGGACGCGCAGGCCGTGCTCGGCCAGGGCCGCGTTCGTCGCGCGAACCAGCTGGCCGCTCGCCCGGGACATCAAGAAACCGATGTTGTCGACGAACGGCATTAGTGGAGCTCCTCATTAATTGACACTCTCAATGGTTGACCCTACCGTGGCCCCATGGATCTGACGGGCAAAGTAGCGATCGTCACTGGTAGCGGGCGAGGCCTGGGGCTGGCTTACGCCCAGCGGCTGGCCGCCCACGGCGCGAAGGTCGTCGTCAACGACGTGGATCCCGATGCGGCCGAGGCAGCCGCGAAAGCGGTCAACGGCACCGCAGTGGTCGCCCCGGTGGGCACCTCCGAGGTCGCCCAGGCGCTCGTCGACCGGGCCGTGTCCGAGTTCGGCCGACTCGACATCCTGGTCAACAACGCCGGCATCCTGCGCGACACGACGCTCTGGAAGATGACCGACCAGCAGTTCGACGACGTCATCACCACGCACTTACGCGGGACGTTCACGTGCACCCGGGCCGCGGCGATCAAGCTGCGTGAGCAGAGTGAGGGCGGCCGGATCATCTGCATCGGCTCCCCCACCGGGCAGGTCGGCAACTTCGGGCAGACGAACTACGCCGCGGCCAAGGCCGGCATCGTCGGCATGGTCCGCACCTGGGCGATGGAGCTCGCCCGTGCCCGGATCACGGTCAACGCCGTGGTGCCCGTGGCCGCGACCGCGATGACCGCGACGGTCCCGTTCCTCAAGCCGTACGTCGACGCGCTGGAGGCCGGAGAGCCGCTCCCGCCGTTCGCCCGCCGCGAGCTGGGCTTCGGTCCGCCGGAGGACGCCGCCGGGCTGGTCGCGTTCCTCGCCTCCGACGCCGCAGCCGACATCACCGGCCAGGCGATCGGCGTCGGCGGCGACCGCCTCGCGCTCTGGAGCCACCCCACCGAGGTCGCTGTCGAGTTCGCCGACGGCACCGGCTGGTCGGCGGACGCGATCGCCGACGTCTGGGCGTCCCAGTTCTCCGGCAGCATCCAGACCGTCGGCCAGCAGCTCCCGGAGGCGCCGCGATGAACGTCGACGCCCTCACGGCCATCGATGTCCACGTGCACGTCCACGCCGACCAGCACGGACACCTCGCGCTCGACGACGAACTGAGCGGCGCGGCCGCGAAGTACTTCAAGGGCGAACCGTACGACCCGACAGTTCCCCAGATCGCCGAGGACTACCGCCGGCTCAACATGGCCGCGGTGATCTTCACCGTCGACGCGGAGGCCGCGACCGGTCAGCCGGCGCTGTCGAACGAGGAGATCGCCGACCTCGCCGCACAGCACCCCGACGTGCTGATCCCGTTCGGCTCGATCGATCCGGCCCGGGGCGTCGCCGGGATCAGGAAAGCCCGGCGGCTCGTCGAGGAACACGGCGTCCGCGGCTTCAAGTTCCACCCGAGCTTCCAGAACTTCCTGCCGAACGACAGGGGCGTGTACCCGCTCTACGAGGAGCTGCAGGCGCTGGGCGTCCCGGCGCTGTTCCACACCGGCCAGACCGGCATCGGCGCCGGCCTCCCCGGCGGCCGCGGCATCAAGCTGCGCTACTCCGACCCGATGCTGCTCGACGACGTCGCCGCCGACTTCCCCGGCCTGACGATCATCATGGCCCACCCCTCGGTTCCGTGGCAGGACGCGGCGATCTCGGTGGCCACCCACAAGGCGAACGTCTACATCGACCTGTCGGGCTGGTCGCCGAAGTACTTCCCGCCGCAGCTCGTGCACGCGGCGAACCGACAGCTCAAGAACCAGGTGCTGTTCGGCTCGGACTACCCGCTGCTGCGCCCGGAGCGCTGGGTGAGCGACTTCGAAAAGCTCGAGATCAAAGACGACGTCCGTCCGCTGATCATGAAACAGAACGCCATCCGGGCTCTAGGGTTGAGCCGTGCGTAACGCAGGGCTCGGCTCCTGGCCGGAGCGGCGCCGGCAGATCTCGCCGCATCGGGACGCGCTGTGGTTCGAGGGTGTCACCACCTCGCACGAACAGTTCTCCGACCGGGTCCGGCAGGTCGCCGGTGCGCTCGCGGGGCTCGGCGTCCGGCCCGGTGACCGGGTCGCCTGGCTCGGCACCAACCACCCGGCCGCGCTGGAGACCCTCTACGCGTGCGGTCAGCTCGGGGCGGTGTGGGTGCCGGTCAACGCTCGGCTCGCCGCACCCGAGGCCCGGTACGTGCTCGAGCACTCCGGCGCGTCGGTCGTCGTCCACGGAGATCTCCCGGACCGCGTGCGGGAGGGCACCCACGTGCGCCACTGGGTGGCGACGGAGGAGCTCGACGAGCGTCTTCCCGAGCCGGAGTTCCGCGACCTGAGCGTCTCGCTCGAAGATCCCTGCCTGATCATGTACACCTCGGGCACCACCGGGAAGCCCAAGGGTGCGGTGCTCACCCACGGAAACATGACCTGGAACGCCGTCAACCAGTTCATGGGCATGGACTTCGCGCAGGACGAGCGGACGCTGGCGCTCGCTCCCCTGTTCCACATCGGTGGGCTCAACGGCACCGTGAACCCGACGCTCCTGCGCGGCGGCTGCGCGGTGCTCGTGCGGCGGTTCGACCCCGCCGAGACGCTCGCCGTGATCGAGGAGCAGCGGGTCACGTCGTTCTTCGCGGTTCCCACGATGCTCGACGCGATGGCGCGGGAACCCGGCTTCCGCACGCGCGACCTGTCCGCCTTACGCACGATCGGCGCCGCCGGTGCCCCGCTCCCGCTGCCGACGCTGCGGACGTGGCTCGATCGGGGTGTCACCATGCAACAGTGTTACGGCATGACCGAGGCCGCGCCCGGGTGCACGGTGCTGGACTCCGCGGACGCCGTCCGCAAGGTCGGCTCGGCGGGCAAGCCGGTGTTCTTCACCGATCTGCGGGTGGTCCGCCCGGACGGCAGCCAGGCCGACGCCGACGAGATCGGCGAGGTCGTCGTGCAGGGTCCGAACATCATGGCCGGCTACTGGAACGAGCCGGCGCAGACCGCCGAGGTGCTGGTCGACGGCTGGTACCACACCGGTGACGCCGGCTCGATCGACGCCGACGGCTTCCTCTTCATCCGCGACCGCTACAAGGACCTGATCATCTCCGGCGGCGAGAACATCTATCCCGCCGAGGTCGAGTCCGCGCTGCGTGAACTACCCGGTGTCGTCGAGGCCGCCGTCATCGGCGTCCCGGACGCCCGCTGGGGCGAGGTCGGCCTCGCGTTCGTCGTAGCTTCCGCTCCTACCGATGCCGACGTTCTGCGCGACGCGCTGCGCGAGCGACTGGCCGGGTTCAAGGTGCCGCACGAGATCCGGTTCGTGCCCGAACTCCCCAAGACCGCAACGGGCAAGATCTTCAAGCCCGACCTCCGGAAGGACGTTCTTTCATGAGCACCACCACCACAGTGGCCGAACTGCCGAAACTCGCCGGCACGGAACTGGGTTCCAGTGACTGGTTCGAGGTCACCCAGGAGCGGGTGAACCTGTTCGCCGACTCCACCGGTGACCACCAGTGGATCCACACCGACCCGGAGCGCGCCAAGGCTGAAAGCCCGTTCGGCGGCCCTATCGCGCACGGCTACCTCACGCTCTCGCTGCTGATCCCGATGTGGTCGCAGGTCCTACGAGTCACCGACGCGACGATGGGCGTCAACTACGGCCTGAACAAGGTGCGGTTCCCCGCGCCCGTGCCGGTGGGCTCGAAGATCCGTCTCACCGCGACGCTCACGAGCGTCGACGAGGTGGACGGCGGCTACCAGCTCACCGTGGGCGCGGTGATCGAGGCCGAGGGCGCGGCGAAGCCGGTGTGCATCGCCGAGCCCATCTTCCGGACGTACGGCCCGCGCTGATCTACGCGGCGGTCGACTCGTCGAGCAGTTCCAGCGCGTCGATCGCCGACCAGCGCACCACCAGCCGCCCCGAGCCGTCGCGGCCTTCCTCGGCCGCGATGTCCAGGAACCCGTCGGTGGCCCGCCCCGCCGACGCGGCGCGCTGCTGGAGGTGGCCGAGGATGTCACCGACGGTCTGGCGCGGTAAGACGCCTCTCCACACGAGCTGACCGGCGTACAAACGAACAGGACGATACGCGTCATTCGGCATGGGGTTCCCCCGGACGATGTGCGTTCGAGCCGCTCCACCTGGTCCCCACCGAGCGACCCGTGCATGACTAGCGTAAACCTGTCACGCACGCCGCAGGTCAGCTTGCACCGACCTCGCGCAGTCTGGCGTCGAGGAAATGTCGTTCGGCTTGTGTGGGTGCGGTGCGCAGCGCCGCGCGGTAGCTGTCGGCGGCCTCCTGCGGGCGGGACAGCCGGCGCAGGAGGTCGGCGCGCGTGGCGTGGAACAGGTAGTAGTCCTCGAGCCCGGGGAGGGCGTCGACCAGCGCGAGCGCCGCCTCGGGCCCGTCGGCCTCGCCGATCGCGACCGCACGGTTGAGCTCGGTGACCGCGCTGGGGGCGATCCGCACGAGCTCGGTGTAGAGGCCGGCGATCTGTGGCCAGTCGGTGGCCCCGGCGGTGGGTGCGGTGGCGTGGCAGGCCGCGATCGCCGCCTGGAGCTGGAAGGGTCCGGCGCGGCCGCGGCGCAGCGCCCGCTCGCAGAGTTCGGCGCCCTCCGCGATGAGGTCCTGGTCCCAACTGGACCGGTCCTGCTCGCTGAGCGTCACCAGGTGGCCGTCGGCGTCGACGCGGGTCGGGCGCCGGGCCTCGTGCAGCAGCAGGAGCGCGAGGGTGCCGATGACCTCGGCCTCGTCGGGCATCAGTTCGGTCAGTGCCCGGGCGAGCCGGATCGCCTCCTGGCCCAGGCGCGCTCTCGCGGGGTCGCCGTAACCGGCGTTGTAGAGCAGGTACAGCACGTGCAGGATCGCGGAGAGCCGGTCGGGCAGCGTCTGCGCGGACGGCACGCGGAACGGAATCCCCGCGTGGCGGATCTTCTGTTTCGCGCGGAACAGGCGCTGGCCCATCGTCTTCTCGGGCACCAGGAACGCCTGGGCGATCTCGGCGGTGCTGAGTCCGGCGAGCGCGCGGAGCACCAGCGCCACCTGCGCTTCGATGTTCAGGGCCGGGTGGCAGCAGGTGAACATGAGCTCGAGGCGTTCGTCGGGGATGTCTGAACTCTGCGCGTCGGGCGTCACGGTCACCACCTCCTGGAGCTTCGCCGCCTCGGTGTTCGCACGGCGGATCCGGTCGATCGCGCGCCGGCGTGCGGTGGTGGTGAGCCAGGCCAGCGGCTGGTCGGGCACGCCGGTGGTGGGCCAGGTCTTGAGCGCCTGGGCGAAGGCGTCCTGGGCGCACTCCTCGGCGAGGTCCCAGTCACCGCCGGTGAAGCGGATCATGGTTGCCACGATCCGGCTCCACCCGTCGGCGTAGACCGCTGCGATGCGGTCGTTGATCGTCACAGCGGCTGTGTCACAGCGGCCAGAACGGCCGCAGCTCGATCAGGCCGTTCCAGGCCATCGGGTGCCGCGACGCGACCTCGATGGCCTCGTCGAGGTCGGCGCACTCGAGTACGTCGAACCCCGCGATGTGGTCTTTCGTTTCGGCGTACGGCCCGTCGGTGAGCAGGACCTCCCGGTTGCGGACGCGGACCGTGGTGGCGTCGCTCGCCGGGCGGACGCGGTCGCCGATCAGACGGATGCCCTTCCCGTCCATCTCGGCGACCCAGTCCTCCACGTCCGGAGCACCGTCGTTCTCGCCGGGCGTGTGGTCGGGGTCGGTGCACACCAGCATCAGGTACTTCATCGCTCTCCTCTTTCGCGTTCTGTCACCACAATGACGAACGGGATCCGAGGATTACTACGGCTTCTTCTTCACCAATGTCGTCCGCACCGCGGTGGCCACGACGTCGCCGTGCTGGTTGCGGCCCGTGTGTTCGAACGTCACGATGCCCTCGCCCGGGCGGCTCCTGGACTCACGCAGGTCGGTGATGACCGTCTCGGCGTAGAGCGTGTCGCCGTGGAACAGCGGTTTGGGGAACTTCACCGTGCCGAAGCCGAGGTTCGCGACGATCGTGCCCTGCGTCAGCTGCGCCACCGAGAGCCCGACGAGCGTCGAGAGCGTGAACATCGAGTTCACCAGGCGCTCGCCGAACGTGGTCTCCGCGGCGAACGCGGCGTCCAGGTGCAGGGCCTGCGTGTTCATCGTCAGCGTCGTGAACAGCACGTTGTCGGCCTCGGTGATCGTGCGGCCGGGGCGGTGCTCGTAGACGACGTCGGTCTCGAACTCCTCGAACCACAGACCCCGCTGGACTTCCCGCCTCACAGCCCGACCTCCCGCGCGATGAGCATGAGCTGAACCTCGGTGGTGCCCTCGCCGATCTCCAGGATCTTGCTGTCCCGGTAGTGCCGGGCCACCGCGTACTCGTTCATGAAGCCGTAGCCGCCGTGGATCTGCGTGGCGTCGCGGGCGTTGTCCATCGCCGCTTCGCTCGCCACCAGTTTCGCGATCGACGCCTGCTTCTTGAACGGCTGACCGGCCAGCATCCGCGCGGCGGCGTCGTAGTAGGCGACGCGCGCGGTGTAGGCCCGCGCCTCCATCCGCGCGATCTTGAACGCGATCGCCTGGTGACGGCCGATCGGCGATCCGAACGCCACCCGCTCCTTCGCGTACCGCACGGACTCGTCGACGCAGCCCTGCGCGGCACCGGTCGCCAGCGCCGCGATCGCGATGCGCCCCTCGTCGAGAATGCGGAGGAAGTTGGCGTATCCCCGGCCGCGCTCGCCGAGCAGGTTCTCGGCCGGTACGCGCACGTCGTCGAACGAGAGCGGGTGCGTGTCGGAGGCGTTCCAGCCGACCTTGTCGTACGGGGGTTCGGCGCGGAAACCGGGGGTCGTGGTCGGCACGAGGATCGTCGAAATCTCTTTCGTGCCGGTGACGGCGGTGACCGTCACCAGCGTCGTGATGTCGGTGCCGGAGTTCGTGATGAACTGCTTGGACCCGTTGATCACCCACGAGTCGCCGTCGAGGCGCGCGGTGGTGCGGGTGCCGGAGGCGTCGCTGCCGGCGCCTGCCTCGGTCAGCCCGAACGCTGCCAGCGCGCGGCCGGACGTCAGCTGCGGCAGCCACTCCGCTTTCTGCGCGTCGTTGCCGAACCGGTAGACCGGCATCGCGCCGAGCGACACCCCGGCCTCGAGCGTGATCGCGACACTCTGGTCGACCTTGCCGAGTTCCTCCAGCGCCAGGCACAGCGAGAAGTAGTCCCCGCCCTGGCCGCCGTGCTCCTCGGGGAACGGCAACCCGAACAGGCCCATCTCGGCCATGCCGGCCACGACCTCGTACGGGAACGAGTGCTCGGCGTCGTGCTTGGCGGCCACCGGAGCGACCACCTTCTGGGCGAAATCCCGGACCGCGAGCGCGAGGTCGCGATACTCCTCGGACAACAAGTCGGTCACCGAGACTCCTTCAGTTAGTCGTCATTAACTGAAGCTAGCGTAGCGGCCAGCGCCATCCCCCGGAGGATCTCGCGGGAACGATCCAGCGAAGCCGCCGCCGCGCTGTAGGGCGTCGAGTTGATCAGCCCGAACACCGCGTGGGCTTGCACGCGGGCGTCGTCGTCGGTCAGGCCGGGCCGCACGGCGCACAACACTGTCACCCAGAGCTCGACGTACGTGCGCTGGGTCTGGCGCACCCGGTGCAGGGCGTCGGCGGGCAGGGCGGTCAGGTCGCGGTCCTGGATCCGGATCAGCTCCGGTTCGCCGAACGCGAAGTCCAGGTGGAAGTCGACGAGGCCGTGCAGCGCCTCGGTCGGCGTGCTCGCCTCGACGACGACCGCGTGACCGCCGCGCAGCAACCGGTCGCTGATCCCGACGAGGATCTCGACGAGCAACGCTTCCTTGCTGGCGAAATGCCGGTACACGGCCGGGCCGCTGATGCCGACCGCCGCACCCAGGTCCTCCAGGCGCACGCCCGGGAACCCGCGCTCGGCGATCAGTTCGGCGCCGGCCTGCAACAACTGGCGGCGTCGGTCGGCCTTCAGCGCGCTCCGCCGAGTGAGCTCCATCATCGCTCCGTCCGACAGTGAGTTAACGGAAGTTTACTCAAGCCCCGACGCGCCTACGATTCAGGAGTGACACTGCCCTCGCGATTACTCCGGTCGAGGAACCGGGGCACCGTCTCCGGTGCTGAGCGGTCACTACACGATCGAGAGCAGCAACGGGCGCACCACGTACCACCCCGGCTCGGTGGGGGTGACCGCTCCCGGCATCGAGGTGCCCGGCCTGCTTGACCGCGGCGTCGACAGACGCCTGGTCGGAGACGTCAATCTCGACGACGTGGCTGTATTCGCCGGCCTTCTGCGCGGCTTCTCTGTTCCGGTCGGCGATGTTCCGCATGCCGGCGTAGACGGTGTGACCGGCGTCGGCGAGGGCCTGGGCGGTCATCGCGCCGAACCCGCTGGACTCACCGGTGATCAGGATCCTGCTCATCAGGCGATTCCTCCGTTGACGTCGAACGTCTGGCCGTTGACCCAGCGGCCCGGGCCGGCCAGGAACGCGACGGCCTCCGCGATGTCCTCGGGCACCCCGAGCCGCTCCAGCGGGGCCTGGCGCGCCATGCGGTCGACGGTTTCCTGGTCCTTCCCGTCGAGGAACAGCGGCGTCGCGGTGGGGCCGGGCGCGAGCGCGTTGACGGTGATGTCCCGGCCGCGCAGTTCCTTGACGAGGATCGGCGTGAGCGCGTCGACAGCGCCCTTCGATGCCGCGTAGGCCGTATACGTGGGCAGCGCGAGCTTTCCGACCGACGTCGAGAAGTTGATGATCGCGCCACCCCCGCGGACGCGGTGCGCGGCATGCTGGTTGACGACGAACGTGCCGCGGATGTTCGTGCGGTGCATGCGGTCGAGGTCGTCGAGCTCCAGCTCGGCGAGCGGGGCGAGCAGCACGATTCCCGCGGTATGGACGACGACGTCGATGCCGCCGTACTCGCGCTCGACGGTGTCGAAGAGCGCGGCGACGTCGGTTTCCTCGGCGACGTCGGCCTGGGCGGCGGTGGCGTTGCCGCTGTTCTTCCGGATGGTCGCGACGACCTCGTCGGCGCGGTCGGGGTTGCCGGCGGTTGCCTTCCCCGGTGTTGCGGTGTTCCTCCCCGCGGTTGCTGTCACGGATCGCGGTGCTGTCCGGTCCTCCTGGTGAAAGCACATGCAGAGAAAGGTGGAGCACCATGAAGATCGCTGTCCTCGGGGGGACCGGGCTGATCGGCTCGCAGGTGGTCAGGATCCTGACCGCGGACGGGCACGAGGCCGTGCCGCTGGCGCCGTCCACCGGCGTGGACCTGCTCACCGGCGAAGGGCTGGCCGACGGGCTGACCGGCGCCGACGTCGTCGTGAACCTGACGAACTCGCCGACGTTCGACGAGGCGTCGCCGGAGTTCTTCCGGGTGACGATGGAGAACCTGCTCGCCGCGGCGGAGAAGACCGGCGTCGGCCACGCCGTGATCCTGTCGATCGTGGGGGTCGACCAGGTGCCGTCGTTGGACTATTACCGCGCGAAGACGCTGCAGGAGGAGATCCTCGCGGCCGGGCCGGTGCGGTACTCGATCGTGCGAGCGACGCAGTTCTTCGAGTTCGTCGACGCGGTGCTGTCGTGGACGTCGGACGCCACCACGGTGCGGTTGCCGGCCACGCCGGTGCAGCCGATGGCGTCGGCCGACGTGGCTGCGGCGGTGGCTGCGGTGTGTGAGGGCGCGCCGTTGCACGGCATCCGGAACGTGGCCGGGCCGGAGGTGTTCACGCTCGACGAGCTGGGGCGGGTGGCGCTCGCCGCGAAGGGCGACCAGCGCACGGTCGTCGTCGACGACACGGCGGGGATGTTCGCGGCCGTGAGCGGCGACGCCATCATCCCCCACGGCGACGCACTCCTGGCCACCACGACCTTCCGCGAGTGGCTCGCCTCCCGCGCTTAGGCGCGACGCGGCCGAGGGGTCGGTGGCGGCCGCCGGGCGACGGCCGGCTGTGGCGGCCGACGAGTGGCGGCCGCCGGGCCGGCTAGCGGCGGCGGGTGGGGGGCTCGGTGGTGGGGCCGACGTGGTCGTCCAGCCAGGCCATCACCGGTGATGCCGTTCGCCAGGTCTCGCTGACGAACGTCCGGCCCCGGTCGGCGCCGATGCCGTCGCCGACCGGGAGCCAGACGGGGCCGAACCGGCCGCGCGACTGGTGGCCGCTGCGGACGGGCTCAGCGTCGAGCCCGTCAGCACCCCGTACGTCTGCGTCGTGCAGTGCCACGAACTGCCCGCGGACCTCCCGCCGTCACACCCGGACCATCGAATCACGCCGTCAGCGCGATGTACTTCTCCTCGAGGAACTCCAGGATCCCCTCCGAGCTGCCCTCACGACCGAGCCCGCTCTGCTTCACCCCACCGAACGGCGCAGCCGGGTCACTGACCACACCGCGGTTCACCGCGACCATCCCGGCCTCCAACCGCCGAGCCACGGCGACCGCCGCCCGCTCCTCGCCGAACACGTACGCCATGAGCCCGAATTCGGTGTCGTTCGCCATCCGTACGGCCTCGTCGACGTCGTCGAACCGCACGATCGCGGTCACCGGACCGAAGATCTCGGTCGTCGTGATCGTCGAACCGTGCGTGACGCCGGTGAGCAGCGTCGCGTCGTAGAACGCCCCGTCGGCGGACGCGTTGCCGCCGAGCTGAAGCGTCGCACCCTCGTCGACGGCACCGGCGACCAGCGAAGCCACCTTGTCCCGCTCGGCCACCGACACCAGCGCCCCGAGCCCGTTGGCCCGGTCGAGACCCGACCCGACCTTCACCTTCGCCAACGCGTCGGTCATCCGGCTCACGAACTCGTCGTGCACCGAATCGTGCACGTAGAACCGGTTGGCGGCCGTGCACGCCGACCCACCGTTACGCATTTTCGCGAGCAGCGCACCCTCGACGGCCTCGTCCAGGTCCGCACCGGGCAGCACGATCAGGGGCGCGTTACCACCGAGCTCCATCGACGTGCTCACGACGCTGTCCGCGCACGCGTGCAGCAGATCGCGGCCCACCTCGGTGGACCCGGTGAAGCTGAGCTTGCGCACCTCGGGACGGTCGATCATGGCCTTGACCAGCGGTCCGGTGGGCACCGGCGTCACCAGGTTGACGACGCCGTCGGGCACGCCCGCCCGGCGCAGCACGTCGACCACGTACGCGGCGGTGAGCGGCGTCTCGCGGGCGGGCTTGAGGATCGTGGTGCAGCCCGCGGCCAGTGCCGGTGCGAGCTTGCGCGTCGCCATCGCCGCGGGGAAGTTCCACGGCGTGATCAGCAGGGACACGCCGATCGGTGACCGGTCGACGATGATCCGCTTGTCGCCGGCCGGGGAGAGTCGGTAGTCGCCCGGCACGCGCACTGCCTCTTCGGCGAACCAGCGGAAGAACTCCTTGGCGTAACCCGCCTCGCCCATGGCGTCGGACCAGGACTTGCCGTTCTCCCGGACCATGATCTCGGCGAAGACCTCGACCTCGTCGGTGAGGATCTCGTACGCCTTCCGCAGCAGCTCGCTGCGCTCGCGCGGTGCGGTCGCCGCCCAGGTGGGTTGTGCGGCGGCTGCCGCGTCCACCGCGTCCATGCAGTCTTTTTCGGACGCGACGGCGAACTGTGCGACGACCGACAGGTCGGCGGGGTCGATGACGTCGAAGCGCTTGCCGTCGGAGCCCGGGCGCCACTCGCCGTCGATGAAGAGGTCAGTGATCATGGTGCAACCTTCGCAGGTCGGGGTGGAGCGTCACGGGGTGAGCACTCCGTCATGGGCTCTTTCGAGGATCTCGAGAAGCGTGTCGCGGGTGGGTTCGATCGGCGCGATCGCCAGCAACCGCTGCGCCCCGAGCGCCAGCTCCGCGATCCGCGGCAACTGATCACGCGTGAGCCCGATCTCCGCCAGGCTGGCGGGGATGCCGATCGCCCGGTTGATCTCCACGATGCGGGCGATCGTGCGCTCGGGCGATACACCGTCAGCGTGGCCGGGCTCCCCCGCGCCGGTCGCCGACGCCGCGATCGGTCCGTCCGACGCGTCCGACGCGTTCAGGCCGCCACCCGACGCGGCCGGCGCCCCCGGCGCGCTTTCCAGGGCAGCGCCCAGGGCCGCTACGCGTTCCGGCACCGTGTGGCGGATGGTGTCGAGCATGTAGGGGAGCATGAGGCCGGTGCCCAGGCCGTGGGGGGTCTTGGTGAGGGCGCCGATGGGGTATTGGAGGGCGTGGCACAGGTGGGTGCCGGTGGAGCCGAACGCGATACCGCCGAGCAGTGAGCCGCGGGCCACCTCACTGCGGGCACGCCGATCGCCGGGTGAGGCGACAGCGACTTCGAGCCACGGCCCCAGGTGCCGCGCCGCCTGCAGGGCGATCGGCTCGGCCAGCGCGTTCCGCCCGGTGAAGACCGGTAATGGCGCGGCGAAGTCCAGGTCGAACGGCCGGGCCGTGTACGACTCCACCGCGTGCACCAACGCGTCGATACCGGAGTAGGCGGTGACGGTCGCCGGCGACCCGAGCGTCAACTCCGGATCGACGATCGCCGCCGCCGGTACCAGGAACGGGCTCGAGATGCCGACCTTGAGCTCGCGGTCCGGGTCGGAGACCACAGCGACCGGCGTCACCTCGGAACCGGTACCCGCGGTGGTCGGGAGCGCCACGATCGGCACCACCGGACCCGGCACGAGGTTCTCGCCGTAGTAGCTGCTCAGCGGCCCACCGTAGGCCGCGAGCAACGCGATCAGCTTCGCGGCGTCGAGCGCGCTCCCCCCGCCGATCGCGACGATGACGTCGGGTGCGTAGTCCCGGGCCAGGGCCCCGGCGGTGTCCAGCGTGTCGACGGGCAGTTCCGGCGTGACGTCGGAATGGACGCGGACCTCGACCCCGACGGCTTCCAGCTCGGCCACCGCCGACGCCAGGAACGGCGTTCCGGTCAGGAACGGGTCGACGACCGCGAACACGCGGCGGCCGTGAACGCGCACGATCTCCGGGAGCTGATCCCGGGCGCCGTAGCCGAAGTGGACGCGCGCGGGGAGTCGGAGGGTTCCGATCTCAGGCAACGAAGCCTCCGTCCACCGGCAGGATGACGCCGCTCAAGTGGCTCGCGCGGTCACTGAGCAGGAACGACGCGGTGTTACCGACCTCGGTGCCGGTGCCGGCCTTACGCAGCGGCGTCTTGGCGATGCGTTCCTCGACGCCGCCGGGGATCGCGCGGCGGGTCGCGTCGAGCATCGGGGACTCGGTGGGGCCCGGGGCGATGACGTTCACCCGGATGCCGAGGGGGCCGAAGTCGTGGGCGGCGGTGCGGGTGAGGCCGATGACCGCGTGTTTGCTGGCCTGGTACGCGCCCATGCCGGAGCTGCCGCGCAGGCCGCCGATGCTGCTCATGTTGACGATGGCGCCATGGTCTTTCAACACGCGGACTTCTTCGCGGATGCAGAGCCAGGTGCCGCGGACGTTCACGGCCATGATGCGGTCGAAGTCCTCGTCCGGCACCTGGTCGAGGCGGCCCGCCTGGGTCATCGCGGCGTTGTTGAACGCGCCGTCGAGGCGGCCGAAGCGGTCGACGGTGGCGTCGACGAAGCGGGCCACGTCGGCGGCGACCGACACGTCGCCGGTGGTGTAGGCGACGTCGTGGCCGTCCTTCTCCAGCTCGGCGGCGAGGTCGGCGAGGGGGCCTTCGGTGCGGGCCACCAACATGAGCTTCGCCCCGTCGGCGGCGAACACACGTGCGGCATCCGCACCGATCCCCGCGCTCGCCCCGACCACGAGGATCACTTTGTTTTCGAGCTCAGGCATGCGCACTCCGTGTAGTCGATTCCGCCCCGGCGGAGCGGCCGGCCGTCACGGCGGCTCGTGCTGCCGTCCCCAGGAGGGTGCCGTCGTTGCTGAGGAGGGTGAAGGTGAAGCCGGTTTCGGTGGCGTAGCGGACGGCTTCGGCGGTGGCTCCGCCTGCGTTGCCGACGGGTACGCCCGCGGCGCGCGCCTCGGCCACGACCTCGGCGACGAGGTCGGTGACGTCGCCGCCGCCCTCGCTCACCGAGAGATCGGCGGCACCGACGAGCAGGGCGTCGATGCCGTCGGTCGCCGCGATCGATCCCGCGTTGCGCACGCCCTCCGCGCTCTCGATCTGCGCGATGACGACGACCTCCTCCTGGCCGTACCGGAGGTACTCGGCGCGGGGCATCGCGCCCCACTGGCCGGCGCGGCTCGTGGAACCCACGCCGCGCGTACCCCGCGGGGGGAAGCGCGCGGCCGTGACGACTTCCCGGGCCTGGTCGGGGGTGTCGACGTGCGGCACCATGATGCCCTCGGCTCCGGCGTCGAGAATGCGCTGGATGAAGCCCTGGTCCCGGCCCGGCACCCGCACGATCGGTGCCACGCCGGTGTGCAGCGCGGTGCCGATCAGCTGATACGCGGTCTCCAGGTTCATCGGCGAGTGCTCGAGGTCGATCACGACGAAGTCGAACCCGGCCAACGCGACCAGCTCGACCACCTCCATCGCCGGGATCTTCACCCACGTCCCGAGCGCGGGTCCCCGCGCGCCCGCGGGAGCAGCGGCGGCGGCCGCACCGCCGGAAGCGGCCCCGCCGTCCGTTGCGCCTGCGCGCGCCAGCGCAGCGCGGAAGAGGCTGTCGCGCGTCACGGGGCGGGGTAATCGTCGGCGTTGAGGACCCAGCCCGAGGCGGAGAAGTCCACGCGTGGCGGGCCGAAGATGTCGATGAGCTGCTGGTGCTCGCCGATGCCCTGCGTCGTGTGGACCGTCGGCGGCGGGATCACGCAGATCGACGGGGTCGCGATCTCGCGGTGCTCGTCCTCGCGCCACTGCGTGGAGTCCGGCCCCCACGGGTACCGGATGTGGTGCACGAATCGCCCCTTCACCGCGAGCGAGATCTGCTCGAAGTCGTCGTGGTGGTGCGGGGACAGCTTCTTCACCGGGCGCGGTGCCGACTCCTCGGCGAGGAAGTTCACCATCATGTTCGTCGTACGGAAGATGCGTCCGAACCGGCCCTCGGCGATCGGGGTGTCGACCAGCCGGTAGACCCGCAGTTGGAAGCCTCCGACCGGGTCCGGCCACGGCACGAGCGGTGCGGCGCGCAGGTCCGGCGCCGCGAAAGCGTCGGCATTGAGCGCGGCCGACGTCAGGTCGTCCGCCACTGTCGAGAACAACCGGATCAGGACGCCGTCCGCGTCGACGCGGATCGAGCTGTCGCCCGGGGGCACCACGACGAACGCCTCCTCGGCGATCGACTTGGTGGCTTCACCCGCGGTGACCGTTACCGGAGCACTGTCGGAGTACATGAGCACCGCGTACTCGTCGGGCTGCCCGGCGCGCGCGAACACGTCACCCGCGCGCGCCTCGGTGTACGCCAGCACCAGGTTCGACGCTCGCGCGAGCCACGTCCGACTCCCGTTCGGCGCCACCTCGGTGGGTTCCAGAGACAGGAACTCGATCCACTGCGAGTCCTTGATCGGCGTCGAGACGTCGACCGCACGGGCCGGCGCCGCCGCCGCGAGCTTCGAGCGGATGTCGTCCGCCGCGTACGTGGTCATGATGTAGAGCTCCCCTCACTGGTGCGGCCCCGCAAGGCCAGCATCGACCGTGCCTCGTCGGGAGTGGCGATCTCCTTGCCCAGGTCCTCGACCACCGCTCGGATCTTGCGCACCTGCTCGGCATTGCTCTTCGCGAGCTTTCCCTTGCCGATCCACAGGCTGTCCTCGAGCCCCACCCGCACGTTCCCGCCGAGCCAGGCGCTGTGCGTGCCGAACGCCATCTGGTCGCGTCCGGCGGCGAACGCCGAGAAGTAGTAGTCGTCACCGAACAGCTTGTCCGCGATCCGAACCATGTGCTCCAGGTTCTCGTGGTCGGCCCCGATCCCGCCGAGAATCCCGAACACCCCCTGGATCAGCAGCGGCGTCGGCGCCAACCCACGATCGACGAAGTGCGCCAGCGAGTACAGGTGCCCGATGTCGTAGCACTCGTACTCGAACCGCGTGCCGTTCGCGCCGAGCGTCCGCAGCGTGTTCTCGATCCGGTCGAACGAGTTCACGAACGGGTGCGAGTACGTGTTGAGCACGTACGGCTTCTCCCACTCGTGCTTCCACTCGGTCACCTTGTCCGCGATACCGCTGTAGACGAAGTTCATCGAGCCCATGTTGAGCGACGCCAACTCGGGTTCGAACGTCGTCGCCCCCGCCAGGCGCTGCTCCATCGTCATCGCGGTGGAGCCACCGGTCGTGATGTTGATGACCGCGCCGGTCCGTTCGACGATCGGCGGCACGATCTCCTCGAACACCGACGGTTCCCACGCCGGCCGCCCATCCGGGTGACGGGCGTGCAGGTGCACGATCGCGGACCCCGCCTCCACGGACTCCACCGCGGCCTCGACGACCTCGGAGGAAGACAGCGGCAGGTACGGGCTCTGCGACGGCACGTTGACCGACCCCGTCACCGCGGTCGTGATGATGACTTTCGACGCCTTCCGCATCAGGGCTTCTCTTCCAGCCCGAGGAGGTAGGCGGTGTTGTTGCAGATCATCTGACGGATGTCGGCCGCGGGGATGCCGTGGTCGAGCAGCTGCTCACCCATGTACAGGTAGGCGTCGACCGGCAGCGGGTTGCCCTTCTGCCCGAGGTCGGAGTTGATCACGGTGTGCTCGGGCCCGATCTTGCGGATCCAGTCGACGAGCTTCTCGGTGGGCCAGCCGACGGCCTTGACCTCGGGGTTGTACATCGCGAGATCGTGCTCGACGAACACCCCGAGACCGATCATCTCCTCGATGATCGCGTCGCTCACGTTCACGATGTAGTCGGGGTGGTGCAGCATCATGCGCTTCACGCCGGCCTCGCTGGCCGCCTTGAAGAACGCCAGCATCGAGTCCCCGTCGAGGTGACCGCCGGAGAGCATGATCCCGGCGTCCGCGACCAGCTTCAGCACCAGGCGCGTGTCGGCGGAGATGTCGCCCGACTCGTCGTAGATCGAGACTTCCTTCTCGTACAGCTCACCGCCGGCGCTGGGGAAGCCGTCGCCGTCGCTGTGCGCGCAGATGTGCTGGCCCGCCGAGACCGTCGGGCCCCAGACGCAGCGCCCGCCCATGTTGATCGCCAGCGCCACGGCCGACGGGTTGATGCCGCCGACCTCGGAGTTCAGCGCGACACCGCCGTACACGGGGGTGGGCGCGTCCGCGAGCTGCGTCTTCATCGCCAGGACGTCCATGGCCGTGTTGTGGTGGTGCGACTTCACGAGGATCGCGCGCATCTTGATCCGTGCACCGTCGTACGAGGCCTCCACGTGGTCGAGCCGGCGCGGGAACGGGCTCGGGCCGGAGTGGCAGTGCAGGTCGACAGCGCCTTCGAGGACCTGTAACAGCGCTTCGTTGGTGGCCATGCGGGGCGCCTCCGTTGTTCGTATGCCGTACGTCGTGTGCACACTACGGACATCAGAACCGCCAGTCCAGACCCCGAATCGCGCACTTTGCGGTGCGCGTTACGGCTGAGCGTTCACATCGCGATTTCAACGGTTGCATGTTGAACTTCTGCCTGCTTCACTGTCGGAACTTCGAAGACACCGACCGCGAGGAGGCGGAGAGATGAGCGTCGAGCAGCGCGGGAGCCCTCCCAAGCGGTGGCGCACGCCGAGCCCGCAGTGGCTGCTCGTGCTCCCCGCGTTGGCCCTGCTCACGGTGATCCTGCTGGTGCCGCTGGGCCGCAGCGTCGCCACCAGCGTGGGATCGCCGGACTTCACGTTGGAGCACTACAAGACGCTGTTCACCGACGGCGTCACGCTGACCGTCCTGCTCCGCACGGCCGGTACGGCCGCCGCGGTCACGGTGATCGCACTGCTGTTCGGGTATCCGTACGCGTACGTGATGACCCGCGTCGGTCCGCGTCTGCGCGGCGTGCTGATGGTGGTCGTCCTCGTGCCGTTCTGGACGTCGGTCATGGCGCGCAACTTCGCGTGGATCATCATCCTGCAGCGCAACGGACCCGTGGACTCGTTCTTCAAGCTGTTCGGGCTGGATGTCGTGCTCTACCAGACCGTCGGCGGCGTGACGATCGCGATGAGCCAGGTGCTGCTGCCGTTCATGGTCCTACCGCTCTACACCGCGCTGGCCGGCATCGACCGCAAGCTGCTGCTGGCCGCCCGCGGGCTCGGATCGCACCCGGTCAAGGCGTTCTGGAAGATCTACTGGCCGCTCTCGCGCGGCGGCGTGGTGTCAGGCCTGATCCTCGTCTTCACGCTCAGCCTCGGCTTCTACGTCACGCCGGCGCTGGTCGGCGCACCGCAACAGTCGCTGGTCGCGCAGCTGCTCGGCCAGCGCACCACCCAGCTGCTCGATTTTGAGGGCGCCAGCGCACTCGGCCTGGTCGTGCTGATCGTCTCGCTCGTGCTCGTGGCCTGGGCGAACCGTGTGGGCGGCACGATCTCCGCGATCGGCGCCGTCGCCTCCACCGCCCCCGAGAAGGGCCGCTCATGACCACGACCCTCGAACGGGCCCCCATCACGAAGAAGAAGGACCGGGGAGTCGACGCCATCCCCTGGTGGCTGAAACTCGTCACCGGCGTCGTCGGCCTCTACTTCATCCTGCCGACGCTCTTCGTGATCCCGATGAGCTTCAGCAAGGCGACGACGTTCCAGTTCCCGCCGAAGGGCTTCTCCCTGGCCCTGTACGAGAACTTCTTCACCAACCCGGTCTGGCTCGACGCGCTGCGCAACTCGGTCGTCGTCGCGCTGCTGGCCTCGCTGCTGGCCACAGTGGTGGGCACGGCCGCCGCGCTGGGCCTGCACAACCTGCAGGGACGCCTGGCCCAGTTCGCCCGCACGATGCTGATGATCTCGATCGTCACCCCGGCGATCGTGATCGCGGTCGCGGTGTACATCTCGTTCCTGCAGTGGCAACTGGTCGGCACGCTGGCCGGTTACGTCCTGGCGCACGCGGCGATCGGCGTCCCGTTCGTGCTGGTCGCGGTCACCAGCGCGCTCGGCGGCTTCGACCCGAAGCTGCTGCGGGCGTCGGCCTCGCTCGGCGCCCCGCCGGTGCGCACGTTCCTGCGCGTCACGATGCCGCTGATCAGCCGGGGCATCGTCACCGGCGCGGTCTTCGCGTTCGTCACCTCGTTCGACGAGGTCGTGATCGCGCTCTTCCTGCGTTCGCCGGCGCTCCAGACGCTGCCGGTGCAGATGTACAACTCCGTGACCGTCGAGATCGACCCGACGATCGCCGCCTCGTCCAGCGTCGTGGTCACCGCGGTGACCGCCGCCTGCCTCGTCCTGCAGTTCGTGGGCAGCCGCAGGAAGTCCCGTTAGGAACCCCCATGCCTATCGAAGCAACCACCACCACGACCAGCACCGGCATCCGCCTGGAGCACGTCACCAAGAGCTACGGCCTGGCGACGCCGGCCGTGGACGACGTCTCGCTGAGCATCGAGCCGGGAGAGTTCATGACGCTGCTCGGACCGAGCGGCTCCGGCAAGACCACGACGCTCAACCTGATCGCCGGGTTCGAGACGCTCACCGCCGGCACCATCGCGTTCGACGGCGCCGACGTCAGCAGCCTGCCGCCGCACAAACGCAACCTCGGCATGCTGTTCCAGAACTACGCGCTCTTCCCGCACATGACCGTCGCGCAGAACGTGGCCTACCCGTTGCAGGAGCGGAAGGTGCCTAAGCCGGAGATCACCAGGCGGGTCGCCGAGGTCCTGGAACTCGTGCAGCTCACCGGCCGCGACGGTCACCATCCGAACCAGCTGTCCGGTGGTCAGCAGCAGCGGGTCGCGCTCGCCCGCGCGATCGTGTTCGGCCCGAACGCCCTGCTGCTCGACGAGCCGCTCGGCGCCTTGGACCGCAACCTGCGCGGCACGCTGCAGGCCGAGATCCGGCGCATCCACCGCGAGGTCGGCACGACGTTCGTCTTCGTCACGCACGACCAGGAAGAGGCGATGAACCTCTCCGACCGGATCGCGCTGTTCAACAACGGCCGCATCGAACAGGTCGGTACGCCCGAAGACCTCTACCAGCGCCCGGAGACGTTGTTCGCGGCCCGCTTCCTCGGCGACTCGAACGTGTTCGAACTCGAGTCGGCGCCCGACGGCGAAAAAGTTCGCTGGGAGGACAACGTGTGGACCACCGGACCCGGCACCGGCTCCGCGCTCGTCGTCCGTCCGGAAGACGTGCGGTTGAGCGACGGTGACACACCCCCGGGTGCGAACGCAGTGAGCGCCACCATCCGCGACCTCGAGTACCTCGGTTCCTACCGGATGGCGGTGCTGTCGCTCGGCCGTTCCGGGGTGACCGGGAAAGCCCGGCTCGACGCGTCGCAGTCCGATCTCTCGCTCGGTCAGTCGGTCACCGCGTGGTGGCCTGCCGACCGCCAGCGACTCGTAGCCATCTGAACACCCCCACCCCCCTTGTTGAAAGAGGCAACGATGCCCAGACGTTCCCTGGCCGTGGTCAGCACGGTCCTCGCGGTAGCCATGCTGGCTGCCTGCGGTGGCGGAAGCAGCGCCGAGAACGACCCCGACGGCAAGGTCACGCTCACCTTCACCGGGTACGGCGGCGACGGCCAGAAGGCCATGATCGCTTCCTACCAGAAGCCGTACACGGCCGAGCACTCCAACGTCAGCTTCGTGAACACCTCCCCGCCGGACGTGGCGCAGGTGAAGGCACAGGTGCTGAGCAAGTCCGTGAAGTGGGACGTCGTCGCGGTCGCGCCGGCCGCCGCGACGCAGAACTGCGGAAAGCTGTTCGAGGAGCTCGACTTCTCCGACCTGAAGGACAAGGGCAACCTGGTCGACGGCACGGTCGGCAAGTGCTACCTGGGCAACTGGATCAACGCGAACCCGATCGCGTACCGCACCGACGCGTTCCCCGACAAGTCCAAGGCCCCGAAGACCGTCGCGGACTTCTTCGACACCAAGAAGTTCCCCGGTAAGCGCGGTGTGCTCACCAACATCCAGAACGGTGTGCTGGAGTACGCGCTGCTCGCCGACGGCGTCGCGCCGGACAAGATGTACCCGCTGGACGTGCCGCGCGCGCTGAAGAAGCTCGACACGATCCGCAGCCAGACGACGTTCGCGCCGAACGTCGGTGCGCTGCAGCAGGCGGTCGGCGCCGGCCAGGTGGACATGTTCATCCTCCCGGACTCGCGCCTGGTGCCGCTGATGAACTCCGGCACGGCCATCACCGTCACCTGGGACGTCACGGTCACCGCGCTCAACGCGTTCGCGATCCCGAAGGGCTCGCCGAACAAGGAGGCCGCGCGCCGCTTCATCGAGACCGTCGTGACGCCGAAGTCGGTGGAGTCGATCTCCGAGGCACTGGGCACGCAGCCGATCAACAAGGCGGCGAAGGCGAACCTCTCGGTGAATGCCGCGAAGGTCGAAGTGGCCGGTCCGCAGAACAGCGGCCAGGTCGTCCAGCAGGACGTCGACTGGTACTCGAAGAACTTCGATCAGGTCAACACGCAGATGAACAACTGGCTCGTAGGCTAGGACTAATTCACCATGGCGAACTCAGACCCGAGCGATGTCTCGACCTCTGACATCCAGGCGGTCGCCCGCGTCGGCCAGATCTGTGCACTCTTCGGGCCCCGGATCCCGGAGTTGACGGCGGCGGACGTCGCCGACCGCACCGGACTGAACCGCACGACGGCGTACCGGTACTGCGCGTCGATGGTCGCCGCCGGCATCCTCGAACGCGGCACCCGGCGCGGAACGTTCGCGCTCGGCCCGCTCATGCTGGACCTGGGGGCACTGGCTCTCGGGCGTCAGCGGGTCGTCGAGATCGCCCGCCCGTACCTGCAGAAGCTGAGGGCCGCCGTCCGCATGACGGCGGTGCTCAGCGTCGCGGGTGCCCACGGGCCGATCGTCGCGCTCGTCGAAGAGGACACCAGTCGCGTGGTGGTGATGACCGTGCTTCCCGGCACGAAGCTCGACACCACCGCCGCGCAGACCCGGCTGTTCCTCGCCCACGCCGACGAGGCGGCGACCGAGGACCTGCTCGCGGGCCTGTCCCCGGTCGAACGGGTCCGCCTGGAGGCGGACGTCCGGTCGGCCCGCGAGCAGGGCTTCAGCTTCGTCCGGCCGCCCGGCGGGCCGACGGCGGTGGCCGCGCCGATCTTCGACGCCAACGGCCTCTGCGCGACGGTGGCCATTCTGTCCGCCGGCGACATCCCCGACCTGTCTCCCGCGCTGGAGCACCTCCTGGCCGCCGCCGGAGGGCTGAGCGACGAACTAGGAGCTGCCCGTGCCGCCGAAGTATGACGACCTGGCGTCCGCGAACCCGCCGTACTCGAGCTGGGAGTACTTCGGCCGCGACGACCAGCGCGGCACGATCAACTTCCTGACGCCCGCGCGGGTGGCGGCCGCGGCGCAGCTGATCCGCACCGGCAAACAGTTCGGGCTCGACTACGCGGTGAACGCGTTCGAGCCGTATCCGACGGGGACGCGGCCGGCCACCGAGCACCACGTGTTCGCGAACAACGAGTTCCACCGCGACGACTGGGTCGACTCGTTCTACCTGCAGTCGACGACGCAGGTGGACTCGTTACGCCACATCGGACATCCCTCGCACGGCTTCTACAACGGTCGGCCGTCTTCGTCGAACAACGCTTCTTCGACTGACCTCGGGATCCACGTGTGGGCGGAGACCGGCATCGCCGGCCGGGGTGTGCTGCTCGACATCGAGCGGTTCTTCCCTGGGCCCGACTACCACTACGAAGAGACCATTCCGCTAGACGCTTCCGTGCTCGACGCCGTGGCGGCGGAGCAGGGGGTGACGTTCTCGGGCGGGGAGATCCTGCTGCTGCACACGGGTTGGGCGTCACACTATCTCGGGGCGTCGGCGGCGGACCGGGCACGGATCAAGAACACGTCGCCGGGGTTGGCGCAGCGCACCGAGGTGGTGCGCTGGCTCTGGGACCACGAGATCGCGCTCGTGGCGTCGGACAATCTGGCGGTGGAGGCCGACCCGGTCGTCGAGTCGGACTTCCGGATCCCGGGGGCGCAGCCGCCGGAGCGGGGCACCAACCACGACGGGATGCTGCACCGGCCGCTGATCGCGCTGCTCGGGATGGCGATGGGCGAGATGTGGAAGCTCGACGAGCTGGCCGCGGACTGTGCCGCCGACGGTCGGTACGACTTCTTCCTGACGTGCAAGCCGCTGCACCTCATCGGGGGTGTCGGCTCCCCCGCGAACGCCATCGCACTGAAGTGAACAATCGATTGTCTTGACCGCGTCATGGCACGATCGCGGGCATGCCTCCCAGAACCACCGCTGCCGCTGACACCCACGACGTCATCCGCGTGCACGGAGCCCGCGAGAACAACCTCAAGGACGTCAGCGTCGAGCTGCCGAAGCGCCGCCTGACCGTGTTCACGGGGGTGTCCGGGTCGGGCAAGAGCTCGCTGGTCTTCGACACGATCGCGGCCGAGTCGCGGCGACTGATCAACGAGACCTACAGCACGTTCATCCAGGGGTTCATGCCGACGCAGTCCCGTCCCGAGGTCGACGTTCTCGAGGGCCTGACGACCGCGATCATCGTCGATCAGCAGCGCATGGGAGCCGATCCGCGCTCCACGGTCGGCACGGCCACCGACGCCCACGCGATGCTGCGGATCCTGTTCAGCCGGTTGGGGCAGCCGCACATCGGTTCGCCGCAGGCGTTCTCGTTCAACGTGGCGTCGATCAGCGGCGCGGGCGCGGTGACAGTGAACAAGGGTGGGCAGACGGTCAAGGAGCGCCGGGAGTTCTCGATCACCGGCGGGATGTGTCCCCGGTGCGAGGGCCGGGGCTCGGTCAACGACATCAACCTGTCGGCGCTGTACGACGAGGACAAGTCGCTCAACGAGAGCGCGATTCTGATCCCCGGCTACAGCATGGAGGGTTGGTACGGGCGAATCTTCCGGGGCGTGGGGTACTTCGACCCGGCCAAGCCGATCAAGAAGTTCAGCAAGAAGGAAATGCAGGACCTCCTCTACCGGGAGGCGACGAAGATCAAGGTCGACGGCATCAACCTGACGTATGCCGGGCTCATCCCGTCGATCCAGAAGTCTTTTCTGTCGAAGGACATCGATTCGCTGCAGCCGCACATCCGGGCGTTCGTGGAGCGGGTGGCGACGTTCACCACGTGCCCCGAGTGCGGTGGTACGCGTCTGAACGAGGCGGCACGGTCTTCGACGATCGACGATGTCAGCATCGCGGACGCGTGTGCCATGCAGATCACCGACCTGGCGTCGTGGGTGCGGGGGCTCTCGGACCCGTCGGTGGCGCCGCTGCTGGCGACGTTGCAGCACACGCTCGACTCGTTCGTCGAGATCGGACTCGGGTACCTGTCGCTGGAGCGGCCCTCCGGGACACTCTCGGGTGGCGAGGCACAGCGCACGAAGATGATCCGCCACCTCGGCTCGTCGCTGACCGACGTCACGTACGTGTTCGACGAGCCGACGATCGGGCTGCACCCGCACGACATCCAGCGCATGAACAACCTGCTGCTGCAGTTGCGCGACAAGGGCAACACCGTGCTGGTCGTCGAGCACAAGCCCGAGGCGATCGCGATCGCCGACCACGTCGTGGACCTGGGGCCCGGGGCGGGAACCGCGGGCGGTGAGGTGATGTTCGAGGGGACGGTGTCGGGTCTGCGGGCGAGTGGCACGTTGACCGGCCGGCATCTGGACGATCGGGCGTCGTTGAAGTCGTCGGTGCGGTCGTCCACCGGTGTGTTGTCGGTGCGGGGGGCTTCCTCACACAACTTGCAGAACGTCGACGTCGATGTGCCGTTGGGTGTGTTGGTCGTCGTCACCGGGGTCGCGGGGTCGGGGAAGAGCTCGCTGATCCACGGGTCGGTGGCCGGGCGTGACGGGGTGATGGCCGTCGATCAGACGCCGATCCGCGGGTCACGGCGTAGCAACCCGGCGACGTACACCAGCCTTCTGGAGCCCATCCGCAAGGCGTTCGCGAAGGCCAACGGGGTGAAGCCGGCGCTGTTCAGCGCGAACTCCGAGGGTGCGTGCCCGAACTGCAAGGGTGCCGGGGTGATCTACTCCGATCTGGCGATCATGGCCGGGGTCGCGACGGTGTGCGAGGTGTGCGAGGGCAAGCGGTTCTCCGCCGACGTGCTCGAGTACACGTTCGGGGGGAAGGACATCTCCGAGGTGCTCGGGATGCCGGTGTCGGAGGCCGCTTCGTTCTTCGGTTCCGGCGAGGGCGCGCTGCCCGCGGCGCAGAAGATCGTCGATCGTCTCGCGGATGTGGGGCTGGGATATCTGACGCTGGGGCAGCCGCTCACAACGCTGTCCGGGGGCGAGCGGCAGCGGCTCAAACTGGCTACGCAGATGGGTGACAAGGGCGGGATCTACATCCTCGACGAGCCCACGACGGGGTTGCACCTCGCTGACGTGGAGAATCTGCTGGGGTTGCTGGATCGGTTGGTCGATTCGGGCAAGTCGGTGATCGTGATCGAGCATCACCAGGCCGTGATGGCGCACGCCGACTGGATCATCGACCTCGGGCCGGGCGCGGGTCACGACGGTGGCACGATCGTGTTCGAGGGGACGCCGGCTGAGTTGGTGAAGGCGCGTTCGACGCTGACCGGTGAGCACTTGGCGGACTACGTGGGGGTGTAGCCCCCGCACGCCGTCGGGGTCCCGCGCGCTGTTCGGGGTCCCGCGCGCTGCGGGGTCCCGACGACTTCTCGGGCCTACAACGACTTCCCGGGCCTACGTCGGCCGGTCGTAGGCCCGGGAAGTCGTTGATGCCCCGATAAGTCGTCGGCGCATCGGCGGGCTCGATGGTGCCCATCCGGATCACTCATTTCCGCGAGCGCTCCGCCGCACCGAGGATGAGCGAATGGGACGGTGCGCGGAGAGATCGTCGTCGTGACCGGAGCCGCCCGGGGCCAGGGCGCGGCGGAGGCCGCAGCGCTAGCCCGAGAGGGCGCCATCCTGATCGCCACCGACAGCGAATGCCTCCCCCGCGTTCGCCGAGGCGGCGTTCCGGGGATCCCGCCCTCCCTGACCCGCCCGCGGGCCGCGGGTTGGAGCGCACGAGTTTTCGGGGTTTCGCGTCGAGTTTCCGGGCTCATCGCAGCTGGTTTGAGGCCGGAAAGTCGGCGGATGAGCCCGGGAAGTTGTGGGTTGACTTCGAGCGCGCTCCGAGGGCGACGATCGGGCATGACAGATCGCATCAGCACACCGTTCGGAGCGACCTCGACCGCGGCCGAGTTGATCGCGGGCGTCGATCTGCGAGGCAAGCGCGCGATCGTCACCGGGGGCGCGTCGGGGATCGGGGTCGAGACCGCCCGGGCGCTCGCCCTCGCGAGGCGGAGGACACGCTCGCGGTGCGGCGCACCGGACCGGCTGAGGACGTCGCCGCCGACATCCGGAAGAGCACCGGGAACGACGCGGTGCGGGTCGCGCCGCTCGAGCTCGTGGATCCGGCGAGCATCGCGGCGTACGCCCGTGCGTGGAGCGGGCCGCTGCGCGCTCACGAACGCGCTGCACCGTGCGCTGGCGGAGGCGGGCGGGGCCCAGGGCCGTGTCTCCAGGCGCTGACCACCCCCTGAGCCGCCGGCCGTGCGGCCGGCGGCGGGTGGGGTCAGCCGTCGGTGGGGGCGGGGAGGGGGGTGGACCAGGTGGTGGGCGTCAGGAGGCGTTCGCGGGTGAAATGTTGGCCCGCGCGGGTGCGGCCGGTGGCGAGGAGGCGTGCTCGGTAGAGGCCTGCTGCCGCCGCCCGGAAGGTCGTAACGAAGTTGCCGTCGTCGGACGGCGGCAACGGCTGGGTCGTCACGCGGCCCGCGGGGTCCGTGATCTCCGCGGTGACGGTCACCTCGGACGCCGCCTCGCCCGCCTGGGTCACCGCCGCGCCGAGCGTCACCGACGTGCCGGGCTCGAACGAGTCCTGCGTCGAGAACGCCTGCAGCGAGATCCCCGACCACGCGTGTACTCGCACCCCGAACGTCGCCACGGGGGTGGCTGCGGCGAACCCGTGGATCGTCGTCGGCGCGTTGATCACCGCGTAGGCCCGTTCGCGCTCGGACGTGACCCCGAGCGGTGGTGCCGCGGCCGCGGCGGCGAAGCCACGCCCAGCGGGCACCCGCCCACGGACCCCGCGCAGGATCGAGGTGTCGGCACCCTGTTCCGACGGGGTCCGCCGGGGCTGCCCGGGCGCCACCACCACGTTCCAGGTACCGCCCTGTTCGAACCGGCGGGGCTTCAGCGCGACCGGCAACGCGATCCGGTACCACGCCAGCCCCGAGCTCGTCCCGTACCGCATCGCCGGTTCCCCCTCCGCCAGCCAGGGCTCGATCAGCAAACCCCCGGGCGTCTGCAGCCGGAAGTCCACCGCCTCCGGCGTCGCCGTCGACAACAGCACGTCGAAGCCACCGTCCGCGTCGGTGACCGTAAACGGAATCCGGGTGACGTCAGTCAGCTGCCCACCGCCCGTGAACACCACGTCCGCGCCGCTGACGTCAGCCAGGATCTGCAGCAGCGCCTCGTCCAGGTTCGCCTCGCCGCTGCTCAGCGCCGTACCGCCGGTCAACCCGGACAGGTCGCTCAGCGGCGGCACGCCGATCGAGTTCGGACGCCCCAGCTGCACGGAGTGGACGGTCTCGGTGGTGGCTTCCCCGATCACCTCGGTGAGCGTGCGCGGCTGGTTCTCGATGCCGTCGGTCAGCACCACCAGCGACCGCGAACCGAACGAGCCGGCGTTCACGGCGGTGCGTCCCGCCGCGACCCCGTCGCCGATCGACGTGGTGCCGCGGGGGTCGAGCCCGTGCCCGTTCAGCACGCCCACGGTGGCCACCCGATTGGCGTCGTCATCGGAGAGGATCAGGACCTCCTGGAGGACCTCGGCATCGGCGTCGAACCCGACGACACCGAGGCCGTCTCCCGAAGGGAGCAGCGCCGCGAACGCGGGCGCGACGCGGCGGACGGCGTCGATGCGGCCGTCGGCGGCCATGCTGTTCGAGCGGTCGACGACGAGCACGGTGGCGTTGCCGGTGCGGGGCACAGTGTTGGCGTCGACGCTGATCTGCCAGGTGGTGCCCGCGGCCGGGTCGCGGACGGTGAGGGTCTGCGTCGGGATCGCGGAGGGGGCGACGCCGGTGCGGTAGGCGAGCTCGAACGTGGCGGTCGGGTCCTGCGCGGGGTCCACGGTGACGCTCCGGGTGCGCGCGGCCAGCTGTGGGTGGACCGGCGGGTCGAGTTCCAGGGTCACCGTGGTGTGCACGGAGAAGCGGATCGACGCGGTCGCCTCGGCGACCATGCCGAGCGGCCCCTGGGCGACGTCGGCGAAGCGCACGACCGGCGTGAGCAGGGTGATCGCGGGCGGGGTGCAGTGTTCGGTCTCGAAGTGCTTGTCGGTGCCGGGGCCGACGATGAACCCGAGCGTGTTCCAGGACGCGACCATCTCCTCACCGCTGGTGACGTCGCGGTCCCAGCGGATCTGCTCGGTGGCCTCGGCGTTCTCGTAGACGTCGAGGGGGCGCGGGACGGGCCACCAGGTGTCGGCGCAGGCCTGGAAGTCCGCCTGCCACGGCAACGCCATCGACGACGTGACGGCGCCGGGGGTCACAGCGGTGTGGTCGAGCCGGAACGCGGCGGTGTACGGGGCTTCGAGGATGGGGCGCCTGCCCTCGTCGAGTCCGCCGGCTTCGATGCCGGGGAAGAACGCGCCGCCGACGGCTCCGTCGAGTGCCGCGCGGTCGAGGCCGGCGGGGGTGATCGCCGGGTCGGGCTGGGGTTCGCCGGCCCAGTCCTGGGTGTACGTGCCGGCTTTCCAGCGGTCGAGGTGCGCGGCCTGGGTCGCGGTGAGGACGGCGTCCTCGCCGGAGAGTGCGGGCATGTCGCCGGTCGGGCGCAGGCGTTTGACGATGCGGTCGATCGTGCGCTGCTGGGTGACCGGGTGCGGCCAGGCGTGCGCCCCGCCGACGGAGGCCACCCATTTGCTGTCGGCCGCGCGCCGCAGGACCGGGTAGACGTCGTGCGTGTACGACGTGGTGGTGGGTGCGGTGGCGAGGCCGAGCGTGACCATGCGGTCGAACAGCCGGTCGTACAGCGTGATCACGTTGTCCTGGTGCGGCGCGAACTTCGGCGGGCCGACGAGGACCCAGGCGCCTTCCACCGGTGGCGTCGATCCGTCCGGAAGGGTGAGCGTCGCGGTGACGGGACCGTCGGCGACGTCGTCGTACCAGCCGGCGTTGCCCCAGAAGTCCTGGATTCCGTTGCCTTCGGGCGACGCGCTGGTGCCGTGTCCACCGAGGACGAGTAACCGGCCGTCGGCTTCGGTGCGGGCCTCGCCGAGCGGCACGGTGACCGGCTGCTGGCCGGAGAACGTGATCGTGCCCGTGTCGAAGAGGGCGGTCTGGCCGGGTCCGTCGAGGGTGCGGGGGCCGGGATCGATCGTGAGCTCGGCGGCGGGTTCGGTGTTGCCCCGGCCCGGGTCGGCGGCCTTCGCGTTGGCGAGGTGGACGGTCCAACTGACGCCGGTCGTGATCTCCTCGGTCGTGCCGTCGTCGTGGTGGGCGAAGACGCGGAACCGTGCGGCCTGGCGTTTGATGCGGCACTGGTCGTCTTTGAACCCGTCGGCGGGCGCGGGATGCTCGTTGGGGCGCTCGGGGCCGACGAAGAACTCGTCGGGACTGTCGCCGACACGCGCGAGCCCGATCGCCGGGTGGATCTTGTAGGTCGTTGCCACGTACGCCCCCGTCTGGGTCCACTTCGACTGATGGGAATCTGGTCAAGAACGTAAACCTGTGCGCAAGGGCCCCGGATCACCCCATACGGGCGCTGGCTTCGATGTTTGCCGTGGCGGGTGGGCGGCGTGTGGCGTCGTAGCGTCGGAAAGCCGACTCGGTCGGGTCCGGGAGGTGGTCGCTCACCTCACCGCGGGCGCGAGTATCGGACCCGCGCGGTGGATGCGGAGCATGCTCGCGGCCGGGTTCAACGCCGATCGGCGGCTCGCCGAGCACCTCGGGGGCTCACCCGCCGAGACGCTGGAGCGGTTTCGGTCCGTCGGGGCGGCCACCACCACCGCGAGTGGTCACCTGCCGGCGTGGCTCGGGGAGGTCGTCGTGCACGGTGCGGACATCCGGCGCCCGCGTGGCCTGCCGTGCACGCCGTTCGGTTTACGTCGACGACCTGAGCGGGCCGGGCGCGGCCACCCTCCGCACCCGGACCGGTTCGCAGTCAGTCGGTCGTGGGGGCTGAACCGTTGGGGCGGCGCCAGACGCTCGTGGAGTCGGGCAGTGCGGACGCGTCGACCAGCACGATCGGCTCGTCGCGCGCGTCCTTCGGCAACCGCGCGGTGAGCTTCCCGTGGCTGCGGTGGGCGTCCAGCGCGGCCCGGTGGTACTGCTCGAGCATCGCCGCGAACCCCTCGTCGGCGTAGACCGAACCGTCGACGAGCGGCCCGGGCCGCCCCTCCAGCACCGCGACGACGTCCTCACCGGTGAGGGTCTTGTGCGTCTCGAGCGCGTGCGCGAGAGCCAGCACCTCCCGCCGGTTCGCCTCGAGGATCTCCGCAGTACGCACCAGCATCGTGCCGAGGTTGTCCTCGATGCGGTCGGCGAGCGCCTTCCGCGCGTCCTCGTTCTTGCTGGGCCCACCGGGAGAGCCGGTGCCGATCTCCCGCGAGTAGGCATAGGACGACACCGTCGACCCCATCCCCCACACGCCCTCCATGTTCGTCGCCACCGCCGTCGCCGACTCCAGATCCCCCGACACCCCTGACGAACTGTCCCCGTCGAAGAACATCCGCTCACCGGCCAGCGACGCCAGCGACACGTAGATGTCGGACTCGTAGTGGCTGCGCCACGTCGTGAACTGGTCCTCCGGCGGGATGCTCGCGACCATCCCGAGATACCCGCTGCCCTTCTCGATCGTCGCGATGTCGATCTCCATGTGGTGACGCGTGCGGTACGCGACCACCGCGTGGCACGCCTCGTGCACCGCTACGGCGTGCCGCTCCCGCTCGATGTACTCGACGTTCTCCGCCGGACCGAGCTCCTTGAGCTGCTTGGCGCGGATGATGTCGCGCCACGTCACCGTGTCCCGCCCGTCGCGGACCGCGGTGATCAGCGCCTCGTTCACCATGTCCTTGATCGTGGCGCCGGTCGCGTACGGCGTGATCGTCGCGAGCTTGTCCACCTGCTCGGCGTCCAGCTCGTGCTTCACCTTGTCCAGATACCCCTGGTAGGTGCGGACCCGCCCGGCCTTCGTGGGGTATCCGACCTTGTAGATGCGGTCGATGCGGCCCGGCCGCAGCAGCGCCTCGTCGAGCGCCTCCGGCAGGTTCGTCGCCATCATCACGAGGATGCGGTACTTCGGCGGCGGCTTCGGACGCATGCCCAGCGCGCGCCGCACGTACCGGTTGACGAACCCGCGCGGCTTCTTCAACCCGGACAGCTCGGTGAGCAGCGCTTCGAGCGTGCCCATGCCGGCGCCGCCGCCCATGCCGGCACCCATCACGATCTTGTCCTGGCGCATGGCCTGCCGCGTCAACATCAGCCGCGAGTCCTCGGACAGGTACGAGAACCCGTGGCAACCGTCCGTGAACGCACCGCGGGGAAACGCCCCGCCGCCCTGCGCCAGCGCACCACGGTTGCCGAGCGAGTCGGCCTCGTCGAGGAAGACGATCACACCCCCGTACCGCAACGCGAGCTTGCGCAGCTTGCGGAACAGCGACTTCACCTTCAAGATCCCGACGCCCATGAACATGTTCGTGAACGCACCCGGATCGACGAACACGTACGGCTTACCGGTCTCCCCGGCCACCGCCTCGGCCATCAGCGTCTTACCGGTCCCCGGCGGCCCCCACAGCAGAATGCCGCCGGGCACGTACCCGCCCTTGGACTCGATCGCCTCCGGATTCTCCAGGTAGACGATGTTCTCCTTGACGCGTTCGAGCACGTGGTCCTGGCCCCACACGTCGGCGAAGCGCGTCTTCACGTCGTCCGGGTAGTAGACCTCGATCCCGCCGCGCGACAGGAACCAGAAGATCGCAACGAACTGCCCGACGGCGATGAACAGGAAAAACACGATCTGCAGGACGAACGGCAGCGCCTGCCAGATCAGCGCGGGGGCCTGGAACAGCGCCAGCAACGGGGTGGTGTCGAGCACCGCGGCGAGCACCACCGCCACCAGAGCCAAGACCAACAGCCACTTGAAGACGCGAATCAAGCGGAATCGGGTCCAGTCGGAGAACAGCCGGTGCGACGTGCGCTCGAACCCCCCGAAGATGCCGTGGGTCCACAGCCGGTGATAACCCGACGCGTGCTCGCTGACCAGGTAGTGCAGCTGGCGGAGCACCTCGATGCCGGCGAGCACCAGGATCGCGATGCCGGTGCCGCTCTGTACCTGCAGCCGGTTGGCGTCCTGGAACGGCAGCAGCGGGTTGTCGGCCATCGCGGCCCACACCAGCGCGAACCACACCAGCGTGAACAGCAGCAGGAACTTGATCCGGTCCCAGACCGGGAGCTTCTTGCGGGTGGTGCGCTCCTGTTCGCGCGGCCCGGTCTCGGGTGGCCGTAAGCCCTCCAGTGTGGTCATGCGTCGCTCCTCACCGTGAAGGACTTCGCGATCGTGTCGAGCTCGTCGACCCGATCGCGGTAACAGCTGGTCGAGCACCGGATGATCAGCAGGTAGAGCATGGTTCCGGCGTTGTTGACCAACGCGGTCTGGTCGAACGTGTGCAGGACGCCGTTCGCCAGCTCGTAGTCGAAGATCACCCGGACGCCGTGCAGGCCGTCGGACGGGGTGAGCACCTCGCTGCGCACCAGTTCGAAGCCGGTGAGCGGGAGGCTCCCGGCCGCCGCCTCGCGCGCGGTGGGCGTGACCGGCAGGAACGCGTCGCGTAACAGGTCGAGGGAGACCTTGCTCTGCTGTTCCTCGGTCAGCGGCGCCACCCGGGCGTAGAGAATCGGCTCGTCGGTGAGCCCGACGGTCACCAGGTGGTCCGCGGCGGGCGACTCGGCGGCGTCGTACGCCACCGACCACCAGCTCTGCTGACGCATCTCCGCGGCCACCGAGTCGGTGTTCGTGCCGCTCAGCGCGTCGTCCAAGGACTTGGTTGCGGTTTCGTGCCAGCCCTGCGGCACCTTGAAGTAGGTCTTGTGGCCGGAGTTCTTCACGTACGTGAAGTCCGGCGCGCCGCAGGCGGCTACCAGGGCCAGAACGGTAATTGCGACGATGTGGATGCTGCGTTTGTGCATGGCGACTCCACCACTCGTCCGGCCCGGCCCGCGTAGGAAGTATCTCCCCGAACTGTTACGTTGTCGTGACCTTCCGCGATTTTGGGTGTCCGATTCAACAAATCGACGGCCGGTCCAACGCCTAGGCCCTGTCCTGCGAATCTCGCTCGCAGCGAGGCACCGCTCAGCCGTCGCCAGGCAAGGCGGAGGGATGTCCGGATACCGCTGTTGTATCCGGACATCCCGACAACGCGGACTGGCGGCGGCTGAGCGGAGCCGCAGCCGAGCATGGATTCGCAGGACAGGGCCTAGGCTCACGGCTGTGACGGGCGAGGAACTCGGCGTCGACTTTGGAACGACGAGCACCGTGGCCGTGGTGCGCCCGGACAGTGGCGTACCGGTGCCGCTGCTGATCGACGGGTCGCCGAGCATCCCGTCCGCGGTGTTCCTGGATCTCGACGGCACACTGCTGACCGGCCAGGACGCGCTACGCTCCGCGCGCGGAGCGCCGGCGTCGCTCGAACCGCATCCCAAGCGCTGTATCGACGACGGCACGCTGCTGTTGGGTGGGCAGCAGGTGCCGGTAACCGAGGTGATCGCGGCAGTCCTGGGACGGGTCGCCGACGAGGCGCGACGGGTGCTCGGTGGGGCGGCGCCCCGGACCCGGTTGACGCACCCGGTGGCGTGGGGGCCTCGGCGGACCGGTCTGTTGCTCGCTGCGGCGGAACGGGCCGGGCTCGGTGAGGTGCAGTTGGTTCCCGAGCCGGTGGCGGCGGCCGCGTACGCCGCGAGTGACGGGGTGTGGCTCTGTTACGACCTCGGCGCGGGCACCACGGACCTCACGCTGGTGCGCGGGGGCACGGTGCTGGCCAGCGGTGGGTTGCCCGACGTCGGTGGCTTGGACATCGACCAGGCGCTGGTCGACCACTTCGGGGCGGCGCTGTCCGGGCGGGAGGGGTGGGCGCGGCTCGTCGCGCCGCGGACGGCGTCGGACCGGCGCGCGGCGATGGCGTTCCGGGGTGACGTCCGGCAGGCGAAGGAGGTCCTGTCGCGACGGTCGTCGACGGTGGTGCACGTTCCGTTGGTGGACGTGGACGTGCCGCTGGGGCGGGAGACGCTCGACGAGGTCGCGCTGCCGGTGCTGCGGCGGACGCTCGGGGCGGTGCGGAAGCTGGTGCGGGGCGGGCCGCCGCTCGACGGGGTGTTCCTGGTGGGTGGGGGGTGCCGGATGCCGCTCGTGGCCACACTGCTCCATCGCGAGCTGGGGTTACCTCCCGTGCTCGTCGAGAGCCCCGAAACCATCGTCGCCCTGGGCTCCCTCCTGGTCGACCGCGAGACTCCACCACCCCTCGCCCCCGACCAACCCGCGGCAGCAGCCACCCAAGCCGCCCCGGCCGCCGAGCCCGCGGCGGCAAAGCCCGGATCCCCCGAGCCCGCGGCGGCGGGACCTGCGGCGGGGACTGCGGCGACGCAGCCCGCGGCGACGCAGCCCCCGGCGACGGAGCCTGCGGCGGCAAGGCGCGGGGGCGCCGAGCCCGCGGCGGTGGAGGCCGCGGTGATCGGGTCGGCTGCTGCGCAGCCTGCGGCTGCGTTCGGCGGGCGGACCGCCACTCGCGCGCGGCGGGGCCGATGGATCGGTGCGGTCGGGAGTGCCGTGATCGTCATCGTTCTCGTGCTGGTGTTCTCCCTGAAAGCCGGCGACGACGACAAGAACCCCGACACGCCACCGGCCAGCAAACCCCGTGTCACGGGTGACGCCACCGCAACCCGCATCGGCGACCTCAAAGCCCCGGGCGAAGTCACCACCATCCACCTCAGCGACGGCGCCGCGCTGATCGTCGCCGCCGACGGCACCGGCCGAACCTGGTGCGCCAAGCTCGAAGACAGCACCTGGCGGCCACTCCCCACCGGCCCACCCCTCGTCGCCGTGGTCTTCGACGACAGAACTCAGGACGGCACCGCAGCAGGCCTCCGCACCGACGGCACCCTCGACCGCTGGTCGACCGAAACCGCCACCCGCACCGCCCGCGACGCGTCGATCGGCCCGGTCGCCCGCGCCGTCACCGCCGACCGCGATCTCCTCGCCGTCGGCCCGGACCGTCGCGCCCAACTCTGGAACCCCTTCTCCACCGACCGCGGCCGAGCCCGCTTCACCCTCCCCACCGGCACCGACGCGATCACCGCCGGCGGCGACCTCGTCGCAGCACACACGACCGACGGCACCGTCCACCTCCTCGACGCCCGCACCACCGGCACGTTCGAGCAACGCCTCACGCTCGACACCGGACCGGTGACCGCGCTGACCGCGAACGGCAACGACTTCGAGGTCCTGCTCGCCGCCGCCGACCCCACCGGACGCGTTCGCCTCTGGGACTACCTCATCCCCTCGGACGCCAGCCCGCAGCGTCGCTACCCGGGCTTCCGCGCCGTCGACGACAACCCGGTCGTCACCCCGGGGAACCCGAAGCGCGCAACCCGGGAACACCGGACCGTCGCGCACGGCCGCCCACTGTCCGCGCTGGTGTTCAGCGACGACGGCCAGTACCTCGCCACCGCTGACCCGACCGGCACCATCAACATCTGGGACGTCGCCAACGGCATGCGGCTCGCGGCGGTCACCCATCTGAAGGGCCTGATCGCCCCTCTCGACTTCCGCGGCCGACGCCTCTACGTCCCCACCGCGGACACCACCGGCGTCCGCATCTGGAAGATCGAACTGAACCAGGCGTGACCCTGCGCCAGGGTGTACCGCGCAAGCCGCGTCTGGGCTTGTTATTTTGCTCGCTTCTCAATGGTCCCGTTCGGACGAGTCAGAACGCGCCGGAACGAGACCGCTGCGGCCGGGCAGCGAGGTGAGGGCCAAGGAGGGTCCGGTTGGGAGACCCCCGGCGGTCGGACGGTCCCGAGCGGTCCCGTTCGGGCGAGGCAGGGCGCGTCCGAACGGGACCGGTGCGGGCGCGCGGCGCCGCCAAAAGGACCGGGGCGGGCGGCGCCGCCGAAAGGACCGATGCGGGCGGGCGGCGCCGCCGAAAGGACCGGGGCGGGCGGGCGGCGCCGCCTAAAGGACCGGGGCGGTCACCGGGCGGTCCCGTTCGGGCGGGTCGGGGCGCGTCCGAACGGGACCGGTGGCGGTCAGGGGGTGCGGTTGAGGAGGACCCGGGCGCCGATCACGGTGATCAGGCCGGCGGCAACCACGGTGAGGAGGCCTACTCGGAGGCTCGTGGCGTCGGCTAGGAGGCCGACGAGTGGTGGTGAGAGGAGGAAGCCTCCGCGCAGCAGCCAGCTCACGACGGTGAGGCCGGTTCCGGGTGCGAGGCCGGGGAGTTCGTCGGCGGTGAGCATCGCGGCGGGAACGAGCGTTGCGAAGCCGAGCCCCGCGAGGGCGAACCCCGCGAGGGTCGTGGGGACGCTCGGCAGGGCGAGCGCCAAGCCCATGCCGAGGGCGGCGAGCGCTCCCCCGGCGCGGGCGACGGTGCGCTGACCGAACCGGTCGACCACACGGTCGCCGGTGAGACGGCCGATCGTCATCGCGGTCTGCAGGGCGACGAACGCGAGTCCAGCAGTCGCGGCGCCCGCGCCCAGCCCGGTGAGGTACAGCGCGCCCCACGAAGCCCCGGCGTCCTCGACCAGCGCCCCACAGGCCGCCAACAGACCGAGCGCCGCAATCATCCGAACCGCATGCCCCGCCACCCGCCGCCGACCGCTCCCACCAGCCACCGAAGCCGCCCCAGCCGCAGGGCCACCACCAACAGTGTCGGAGGCGGGGTGGCCGCTGGACGCGCCCTCCGCGGACGGGGCGGCGTCGGGTGTTGGCTCGGTGGAGGGACGTTCGGCGGTGTCCGGGCCCGGGAGCAGGTAGCGGAGGGCTGCCAAGGCCACGGCGCTGAACAGGAGCGCGGAGATCGTCAGGTGGAGGGCCAGGGGCAGGCGCAGACCTGCGGCGGCCGAGCCCATCAGACCGCCGGTCACCGCCCCGATGCTCCACAGCCCGTGAAACGAGTTCACGATCGAGCGCCCGTAGACCCGCTGCACCCGCAGACCGTGGGAGTTCTGCGCGACGTCGACAATCGCGTCGAGCGCCCCCACGAGCCCGATCAACACCGCGAACACCACCCACGTCGGCGCGAACGGCAACGCGAGCGTGCTCACCGCGAGCACGACGATGCCCACCGCCGCGACCGGCCCGGACCGGAACCGTCGGATGATCGCCGCGGCGAACAGCCCAGCGAGCAACGCGCCGAGCGGCATCGCGGCCAACGCGGTACCGAGTACCGCGTTGCTCACCCCGAGCTCGGCTTTGATCTGCGGATACCGGGGCACGACGTTCGCGAACAACGCGCCGTTGGTGAGGAACAGCGCCGCGACGGCGGCGCGGGCACGGCGCGCCGAACGGGACGGCGCGCTGGAGGGGGACAGCACGGCGGACACGAGTGATCTCCGAGAGCTAGAAGAGAGCGGTCAGCGCGCGTAGCGCTCGATGGCGTGCCGGATCTGCGCCGGCGTCATCGGGTCGGTGGACAGCGCGCTGTGCAGCACGAGTCCCTCGATGAGCGCGTCGAGTTCCCGCGCGGTGGTGGGGTCGAAGTGACGTTCGAGGGCGTCGCGGCTGCGTTGCATCCACGCCTGGGTGACGGCACGCAGCGCCGGGTTGCGGGCGGCGGCGACGTAGAGCTCGACGCTGAGCACGAGGTCCTGGGCCGGTCCGAGCAGGTCCTCGGAGACGAGTGTGATGACCGCTTCGATTGCCGAGTCGCGGTCGGTGGCGGCGGAGAGGCGCTCGTCGAACACGGTCGCGACCGCGGAGGCGTGCCGTGTGAACGCCTCGGTGAGCACCTCGTCGAGCGACGCGAAGTGATAGGTCATCGAGCCGAGCGGCACGTCGGCGACCCGTGCGATCTCCCGGTGCGTGGTCGCGGCGACACCTTTCTCCGCGAGCACCACGAGCGCAGCGTCGATCAACCGGTCCCGCCGCCCCGGATCGTGCCGCCGCACCCGCCGCGGCGCGGTCGTCACCGCCACGTCCGGCTCCGCCGGTGACTCAGGACGCGGCGCGGGAGGCTGCTCGGTCATGGGATGTCTCGGACCACTCGGGCCGGGTTGCCGACCGCGACGACGTTCGCGGGGAGGTCACGCGTCACGACGGCACCGGCGCCGACGACAGTGTTCTCGCCGATCGTGACGCCGGGCAGCACGATCACCCCACCCCCGAGCCACACGTTGTCACCGATCACGATCGGCTTCGCGGCTTCCCACTTGTCCCGGCGCGGCCCGGCCTCGACCGGGTGCGTCGGCGTCAACAGCTGCACGTTCGGCCCGATCTGTACGTCGTCCCCGATCGTGATCGGGGCAACATCCAGCGCCACCAGACCGAAGTTCGCGAACGTCCGCGCGCCGATCCGCAGGTAGCGCCCGTAGTCGACGCGCAGGGGCGGCCTGATCTCGGTGCCCTCCCCCACCGCGCCGAGCAGCGCGGTGAGCAGCCGGCGCCGCTCGTCCGGACGACGGGCCGAGGACGCATTGTACTCGTCCGTCAGGTCCACGGCGCGCAGGCTCTCCTCGGCCAGCTCGGGGTCGTCGGCGATGTAAAGGTCACCGGCGAGCATGCGCTCCCGCATCGAGCGGCCGTCCGTCGTCATGTGTACGAGCGTACACATGATGCGTACGCCAGTACATAACGATCAGGGAGCAGCGAGCCGGAGCAGAGACGGCGAACGATCCGGCCCGTACTTGTGGGCGAACAGCGCTGCCGCCCGGTCCCGCGCCTCGGGTCCGGCGTTAGTGAGCACGTACGGCGTCGACCCGTCGGAGGTGATCGACAGCTCGTGCCCGATCCGGAGCGAGCCGGCGTCGACCCAGGTCTCACCGTCCAGCACCACGTACTCCAGGTCGTACTCCATCGCCTGCCCTGGCGTCCGGACGCCGAGCCGGTAGTGGTCGGCGATCTCGCGGAGCCCGGCGCCGTTCCACCGGTTGTCGAACGCCTCCAGCGCGAGCCCGCCGAGGTCACCGGCCACCCGCACCTCACGCTGGTAGTTCTCGCTGACCCGCCGGTTGCGGAACAGCCCGTAGGAGAGCCAGTCGTCGATCCGGTACAGCGCGTGCGCCGGACCCACCGGGCTGACCCGCACCTCGAAGTGGTCCGCGTGCCGCGGTGGCAACTCCCCGAGGATCTCGTCGAGCCGCTCGATGTTCTCCCGCATCAGCGCGATCGCATCCGTCGGAGCCACCTGGTTCGCCCGCTGTGCGGCGTCCGGACAGGAAGGATCGGTGAGCATGATCCGGAACCGGACACCACGGTCGAGTGCTTTTCGCACCGCGGCGGCGAAAGCCGCCGCGTGGGTGGGTTCGAGCAGGCCGGTCCAGTACTTCCAGATATCGACGTGGTCGTTCGCGCGTTCGATGCTGCGGATGACGTCGCGGTAGTCCAATCGGTTGCGCCATCGCACGGCGTTGCGGTTGAGCGAAAGCACCAACGGTTGCAGCACGAGCACGGCGAGCACCAGGTCGATCAGGTTCGAGCCGATGTTGATCCGTACCTCGGTGGCGAAGCCCTCGACATGTCTGACCGGGTACAGCAGTCCGAACCCGGCCAGGAGCAGCGCCGCCCCGATGACCACGTACAGATAGGACAGCCGCCGCCCCGGTAACCGCATCGACCCATGGTGCAACAGCGGGGGTGAGCGCGTCTGGCAGAATGCCCGGCATGACGGTGCCCGGGATCCTGCGCGAAGCGCGGGCTCTCGTGTTCGTCCTGGTCTGCCTGAGCCTGTCGACGGCGCTGCACACGTGGGCGCACGGCGACCTGCCGCCGCCGATCGCGCTGTTCGCCGGAGCGGGTCTGGTCACGATCGTGGCCGTGCCGCTGACCGGCCGGCAGCGGGGACTGCCCGTCATCGCCGGTGCGCTCGCACTCACCCAGGCGGGGCTGCACGGCCTGTTCACGACGATCCCGGCCGGGGCGCCGCACACGATGGTGATGCCGACGCCCGGGACGATGTTCACCGCGCACGTCGTCGCCGGTGGTCTGACCGCGCTGTGGCTGTACGCCGGTGAGGTCGCCGTCTGGCGGCTGGTGCGCCGGCTCGCCCAGCGTCTGCCGCGCCTGGGTGTGCTGTTGGCGCTCGCGGCGCTGCGTCTGTTCGCTCCGGCTCCGCGCCGGTTCACGCGTGCTCGGCTCGCCGAGCTCGCTCCCCCGCTGCCCGAGCCCACGTGGCTGCGCAGCGTCGTCCGGCGAGGGCCCCCGTGCACCCTCGCCGTGACCGCCCTCTGACGCGAATTCCTCGGGGGCTGGATCACGGCTGCGTCCGTCATCCACTTCATCCGCCCAGAAAGGGCACCCCCATGTCTTCCCGTATCCGTCTTGCCCATTTCCTGCCCGCCATCGCATTGACGCTCGGCCTGCTGGCCGCTGGTTGCAGTACTGACGCCTCGTCCACCACTGCCGCCGCGGAGGCTCCCGCTGCTCCGGCCGCCTCGGCCGCCACGGAGACGACGATCTCGATCACCGACCCGTGGTTCAAGGCTGCCGACAAGGGCATGACCGCCGCGTTCGGCACGCTGGTGAACAACACCGACAAGCCGCTCACGATCGTCAGCGCGACGTCGGACGTCTCGACGATGGAACTGCACGAGATGACGATGAAAGACGGCAAGATGGTCATGCAGCCCAAGGAAGGCGGCTTCGTGCTGCCGGCCAAGGGCAAGCACGAGCTCTCGCCCGGTGGCGACCACCTGATGTTCATGGAGCTGAAGTCGCCGGTGCAGGCCGGCGACGAGGTCACGTTCACGCTGAAGCTCGCGGACGGCAGCACGGTTCCGTTCACCGCGGTGGCGAAGCCGTACTCCGGTGCGGAGGAGAGCTACGCGCCTGACGGCGGCATGACCATGTCCTCTGGCAGCGCGTCCAAGTGACTTCTCGCCGCCTCGCGGTGAGCAGGCGTGGCCTGCTCACCGGCGGTGCGGCGGCGGTCGGCGGCGCCCTGGTGGGCGCCGCCTCCGCGACCGCTGTCACCGCTTCGTCCACCGATCCCCAGCCCGCCGCCGACCCGGCACCGGCCGACTACGGCAGCCAGACGGTGCCGTTCCACGGCGCCCGGCAGGCCGGGATCGACACGCCGCCGCAGGCGTTCGCGTCGTTCCTCGGGTTGACGTTGAAGCCCGGCACCGACCGGAAGGCACTCGGCCGCATGCTGCGGTTGCTCACCGACGACGTCGCGCGGCTCACCCAGGGCCGACCGGCGCTCGGTGACACCGAAGCCGACCTCGCGCTGACCCCGGCGAGGTTGACCGTCACGTTCGGGTTCGGGCCCGGCCTCTACACGGCTGCCGGACTCCCGCCCGCCGTCACCACCCTGCCGAAATTCGGCATCGACCGGTTGGAGCCGCGCTGGACCGGCGGTGACCTGCTCCTGCAGATCTGCGCCGACGATCCGACGACTGTCGCGCACGCCCAGCGCATGCTGATCAAGGACGCCCGGCCGTTCGGGGCGATTCGCTGGGTGCAACGGGGGTTCCGGCGGGGGCGCGGGGTCGAGGCCGACGGGGCTACCCACCGCAACCTGATGGGTCAGCTCGACGGCACGGTGAACCCCAAGCCGGACAACCCCGCCGTCTGGAACGGGAACGCCACGACGATGGTGCTGCGTCGGATCCGGATGGAGATCGAGACGTGGGACAAACTGTCCCGGACCGACAAGGAACTGGTCACGGGGCGTCGGCTCGATTCCGGTGCGCCGTTGACCGGGAAGCACGAGCACGACGAACCCGATTTCACCGCGGTCGACCCGACCGGGCTGCCGGTGATGCCGGACTTCTCGCACGTCACCCGGGCGCACGTCAGTGATGAACGGATGCGGATCCTGCGCCGTCCCTACAGTTACGACGGCGAGCCGGACGCGGAGGGAGTTCCGGACAGCGGGTTGATCTTCGCTGCGTTCCAGGCCGACGTCGTGACGCAGTTCCTCCCGATTCAGCAACGTCTCGCCGAACAGGACCTGATGAACCAGTGGATCACGCCCATCGGCTCCGCCGTCTTCGCCATCCCACCGGGCTGCGGGGAGGGAGGCTGGATCGGCGACCAGCTACTCGCCTAGTCGCGCCGCGGCGCGCGGCCGCGGCGGTCGCGGCACAGCGCGGGAGCGGCGCGGCCGCGCTTGCCGCGCGGTGGCGGACTGGGGTCTCGCTGGCCGTTGCCGCGCTGCTGACGGTGGCGGGAGTCGTGCTGGGGGCGCAGCCTGCGAAGGCTCATTCGAATCTGGCTGGTAGTTCGCCGAAGGCCGACAGTACGGTGACGGCCGCGCCGAAGCAGGTCACGTTGACGTTCGGCGAGGTCATCCGGGGCAACTTCAGCACGGTGGTGGTGACCGGTCCGGACGGCGTCAGGTACGGCGACGGCAAGGCCAGTGCCGTGGACAAGACGCTGTCCCAGCCGGTGAAACCCCTTGTTGCGGGGAAGTACACGGTCGCGTGGCGGGTCGTGTCCGCTGACGGGCACCCGATCCAGGGCGTCTTCACGTTCACCGCGGACCTCCCGGCGGCTCCCTCCCCGAGCCCCACCGAGCCGGCGCCGAACGTGAGCGAGCCCGCGCCCTCGCAGAGTCCGGCCGCGGCCACCGAGCCCACCGACGACGGCAGCTCCCCCCTCCCCTGGGTGATCGCCGGCGTAGCGGCCGTCCTCGCCCTGGCAGGCGCCACCCTCCTGGCCAGGAGGCGCCGAACGACCTGACCCGGGTCCCCGCCGCGCCCCCGCGCGGCGGGGAACGGGGGTCGGGTTTCCGCACCGCCACGAGCGCGCCGTAGCGCCGAGCAGATGGATCGGCTCGGTCACGCACTGCGCGATGTCGAACGGCGTCCCGGCCCGATTCGGTCAGGCGATGACCGCACGGTCCACGGTCCAGGCGCGGGCCTGTTCGCTGAGCGTCACCCCGAGGCCGGGCCGATCAGGCACGCGAATCCGCCCGGAATCGATCACCAACCGCTCGTTGAACAGCGGATACAGCCAGTCGAAGTGCTCGAGCCACGGCTCGGTCGGATACGCCGCCGCCAGATGGACGTGGATCTCCATCGCGAAATGCGGCGCCAGAGTCACGTGCGCGTGCTCGGCGAGCGTCGCCAACCGCAGGAACTGGGTGATCCCGCCGATCCGCGGCGCGTCGGGCTGGATGACGTCCACCGCGTCCAGCAACGACACGTGCTCGCCGACGCTCGTCAGCATCTCCCCCGACGCGATCGGGGTGTCCAGCACCGCGGCGAGCCGACCGTGCCCGACGTGGTCGTACGCGTCGAGCGGCTCCTCGATCCACACCAGCCCGAACTCCTCCAGCGCCCGTCCGAGCCGGAGCGCCGTGGCCCGGTCCCACTGCTGGTTCGCATCCACCATCAGCGGCACGTCGTCGCCCACATGCGCACGGACGGCCTCGACCCGGGCGAGGTCCGTCGACGCGGACGGATGCCCGACCTTGATCTTGATCCCGCCGATACCGGCGGCGAGTGCGGCCGTCGCGTTGTCGAGCACCTGTGTCAGAGGCGCGTGCAGGAAGCCACCCGACGTGTCGTAGCACCGCACCGAATCGCGGTACGCACCGAGAAGCTTCGCCAGCGGCAACCCGGCCCGTTTCGCCTTCAGGTCCCACAGGGCGACGTCGATCGCGGCGATCGCCTGGGTCGACGCGCCGCTGCGCCCCACCGACGCCCCGGCCCACACCAGCTTCGTCCAAAGGCGCCCGATGTCGCTGGGGTCCTCGCCGATCAGATCCGGCGCGACCTCGCGGGCGTGCGCGAACTGCGCGGGGCCACCGGCGCGTTTGCTGTAGCTGAACCCGAGCCCTTCGTGCCCGTCGGCGGTGCGGACCTCCGCGAACAGGAACGCGACCTCGGTCATCGGGCGCTGCCGGCCGGTGAGCACATTGGCGTCGCTGATCGGAGTGCGGAGTGGCAGCGTCACCGAGGAGAGCGTCACCTCGGTGATCCGGTCGGGCATCACACGACCTTGGAGATCAGCGCGCCGAGCGAAGCCTGCTCGTCAGCGGTGAGGTCGGTCAACGGCGGCCGCACCCGCCCCCCGTTCCGCCCTACGGTGTTCAGACCGGCTTTGATGATCGAGACGGCATACCCGCGGGCGCGGTTGCGGATGTCGAGGTACGGGATGACGAAGTCGTTGAGCATCGCGTACACGCTCGCACGGTCCTGGGCCCGCACGGCCGCGAAGAAGCGCAGCGCGAACTCCGGGGCGAAGTTGTACAGCGCCGACGAGTAGGTCGTCACGCCGAGCTGCAGCAACGGCAGTGCGAACGTCTCCGCGGTGGGCAGCCCACCGATGTACAGCAGCCGCTCGCCCACCCGGGCGTACGTGCGGGTGAGCCGTTCGATGTCACCCACACCGTCCTTCAGCCCGATCAGGTTCGGATTGCGATCGGCCAGTTCGGCGACCGTCACGTCGTCGAACACCGCGTTGCTGCGGCTGTAGACGATGACCCCCAGGTCGACCGCTGAACAAACCGCGGTGACGTGCGCGGCGAGCCCGGCTTGCGTGCCTTCGGTGAGGTACGGGGGCAGCAACAGCAGGCCGGCTGCGCCAGCAGCGGAAGCCGCACGCGCCAACTCGACCGCCTGTGCCGTCCCTCCGGTCGCCGGAGCGACGACCGGTACGCGCCCACCGACCTCACCCACGGCGGCGCGCACCACGGCGTCGATCTCGGTAGTGGTGAGAGAGAAACCCTCGCCGGTGCCGCCACCGGCGAACAGACCTGCGACACCGAACTCGGCCTGCCAGGCGAGGTGCTCGCGGTAGCGAGGCTCGTCGAAGGCGAGCTGGTCGTCGAAGTGCGTCACCGGGAAGGAGAGCAGGCCGGTGCCCAGGCGGGCGGCGAGCTCGGCAGGAGGCATCGTCACCCGATCACGGTAAGAAGCACTGTCGATGCCTGTCCAAGAGCGTTTCCGTATGACGTGATGCTCACCGAGTATCACGTAGCACGGCGAGGGCCCTCCTGAGCGCCGGATTGCGTGACTCGCGCGGCCACAGCAGGTGCAACTCGACCGGTTCCGCGACCGGCGTGGTCAGCGGCACGAACTCCACACCGGGGACGCCCAGCAGCATCGCCGACGCGGGCACGAACGCGATCCCCCGCCCGGCCGCGACCAGCCACAGCATCGTCAGGATCTGGCTGACGCTGTGCACGACCCGCTCGTGCGCCAGCGGCACCATGCTCACGACCAGGTCGTAGAAGTAGCGGGCCTTCTGCTGGGAGTGGAAGATCAGCGGCTCGGTCCCCAGGTCACCGGGCTCGGCGGCGCGGTCGAGCCCGGCGAGCCGGTGCCCGACCGGCACCGCGAGCAGCAGCGCCTCGCGGTGCAGCTCCCGGGAGTCGAACAGCTCCGCGTCGAACGGCGGGCGCGCCAGCCCGAGGTCGAGGTCACCAGCGGCGAGCGCGGCGAGCTGCTCGCGCGTCACCATCTCGAACAGGTCGATGCGCACCTCGGGCAGGTGCCGCTCCAGATCGTTGAGCAGCGAACCGAGGATCCCGAACGTGGACGCGGCCGTGAATCCGAGCCGCAGCACGCCCCGGCTGCCCGACGACACCCGTTGCGCCAGGTCGGGCGCGGACTCGACCAGCGTCAGGATCCGGCGCGCCTCGCCGAGGAACGCCTCACCGGCGGGGGTGAGCAGCACCCGCCGGTTGTCGCGGTCGAACAGCCGGACACCGACCGCAACCTCCAGCTTCTGGATCTGGCGGCTCAGCGGCGGCTGCGTCATGCGCAGGCGGGCTGCCGCCCGTCCGAAGTGGAGTTCCTCGGCCACCGCGACGAACCCGCGCAGCTGCTCGAGCGTGTACGTCATGCGCGGGTGTCTACACCATGCCGCGAGAGCATCAATCGATGCACTAAGAGATTTAGACACGCATTAATGCGGGCCCTAGGCTCCCGGACATTCTCCCCATCGTTGAGGAGCAGGCCCATGAAACGTGTCTTCGTTTTGGCCCTGATCGTTGTCTTAGCCGGGTGCGGGGGCAATCTCGGTGATTCGTCCGGCGAATCGTCGTCCTATCCGTCGCGGACGATCACGGTGCTGGTCGGCCAGGACGCCGGCGGCAGCACCGACCTGATCGCCCGGGCGCTGGCCGAGCAGGTCAGCGACGACCTCGGTAAACCGGTCACGGTGGTCAACCGGCCCGGCGCGAACGGGGGCGTGGCCGCGAAGGAACTCGCCGGCACGAAAGCCGACGGCTACACGATCATGATGTTCGTCGGTTCGCTCGCGTACATCACCCCGCTCGCCGTGGCGCCCGACCAGGCGGTCGACATCACGAAGTACGAGGTGGTCACCGGCGTTTCCCAGGACGACTACGTACTGGTCACGACACCCGCCAAGAAATACACAACCGTCAAAGACATTGTCGACGCCAAACGCGCGATCAAATACGGCACGACGGGCGTGGGAACGGGGAGCCAGTTGAGTTCCGCGCTCCTGTTCGCGCAGGCGAAGGTGAACGCGACAGCGGTGCCGTTCGATGGTGGCGCGCCGACGTTGACCGCGGTGCTCGGGGGTCAGGTCGACGTGGCGTCGGTGCAGCTCGGTGAGGCGCAGGAGCAGATCAAGGCCGGGAAGCTGGTGCCGTTGGTGACGTTCGCGCAGATGCGGCCTTTGTATTTGCCCGATACTCCGACGGCGAAGGAGGCCGGGTACAACGCGCCGGTGCAGCAGTCGCGTGCTGTCGTGGCGCCGAAGGGCACGCCGGCTGATGTCGTCGAGCGGCTGTCCGAGGCGTTCGGGAAGGCGTTCGGGACTCAGGAGTACAAGGACTTCAACACCGAGCGCCTGTTGACGCCGAACGAGGTCGACGGGAAGACGCTGCTCGATCAGTGGACGGGCTCCCTGGAGACCTACCGCTCGCTGACCAAGGAGTACCGGATAGACCTGGCCGGTAAGTGACCACCGATCCCCCGGTGGAGCCGGCCGAGGCCGCCGCGGCGCAACGCGGCGGCGCGGCGCAACGCGGCGGCGCGGCGCAACGCGGCGACGCGGGCGAGCGCGGCGCGGGCGTGGGCGGCGCGGACGCGGGCGCGGGCGGCGCGGGCGGCGCGGGCGGCGCGGGCGCGGGCGGCGCGGGCGCGGGCGGCGCGGGCGAGCGCGGCGTGGGCGCGGGCGGCGCGGGCGACGCGGGCGAGCGCGGCGCGGGCGCGGGCGAGACCGCTGGGGGGCCTCCGGCGGGGCCGGTGGCGAATGGGGTCGCGGCGGGTGTCGTGGTGGCGCTCGGCGGCGCAGCGTTGATCGGGGCGGTGGGGCTCGGGTTGGGGACTCCGGCGGCGCCCGGACCCGGGTTGTGGCCCGCGATCGTGAGTGGGTTGCTGCTGGTGATGGGGGTCGTGCTCGCGGCGCGGGCGCGGCGCACCGACGATGCCGAGCGGTTCGGGCGCACCGGCCTGCTCGTCGTCGCCGCGGTCGCCACGATGATCGTCTTCGTCGCCGTGATCAGCGTCATCGGCTTCGAACTCCCCACCGCCGTGCTCACCTTCGTCTGGCTCCGGTTCCTCGGCCACGAGTCCTGGCGCATCTCGATCGCCGTGAGCCTCGGCGCGACGATCGCCTTCTACGCCCTCTTCGTCGGCGCGCTCGACGTCACCATTCCGCATTTGTTCTAACGGGAGCCAACCGCGATGGAAGGCGTGATCGACGGCTTCGCCGTCGTCCTGGAGCCGGGCAACCTGCTGTACTGCCTGCTCGGCGTGGTGATCGGCATGCTCATCGGCGTGCTGCCGGGCCTCGGCCCCGCCGCGACGATCGCGATCCTGCTGCCGATCACGTTCGGCCTGGAACCGGTCACCGCGATCATCCTGCTCGCCGGCATCTTCTACGGCGCGCAGTACGGCGGCACGATCACCAGCGTCCTGCTGCGCCTGCCCGGCGAGGCGTCGTCGGTGGTCACCGTATTCGACGGGCACGCCCTGGCGCGCCAAGGCAAAGCAGGCACCGCGCTGGGCATCGCCGCGATCGGTTCGTTCGTCGGCGGCACCGTCTCGATCGTCGCGCTGAGCCTGCTCGCGCCGTTCGTGGCGTCGTTCGCTCTCGACTTCGGCCCGCCCGAATACACGGTCCTGGCGCTGCTCGGCATCCTGCTGATCTCGACGATCTCCCAGGGCGGCCGGATCAAGGCCCTGACCGCCGCGGCGCTCGGCCTGCTGCTGGCCGTCGTCGGGCGCGACGGCTTCACCAGCGCCGAACGGTTCACGTTCGACAATCTGTCGCTCGCCGACGGTCTGGACTTCGTGCCGATCGCAATGGGGCTGTTCGGACTCGGGGAGATCCTGCACAACCTGGAGCAGCGGCACCGTTCGGGGCAGGAACCGGCGCCGGTGCACAACGTGTGGCCGAACCGCGCGGACCTGCGGCAGGCGGCGGGCGCGATCGGCCGCGGGGGTGTGCTCGGATTCGTCCTGGGCGTGCTGCCGGGGGGCGGAGCGGTCATGTCGTCGCTGGCGGCTTATGCGGTGGAGAAACGACGGTCTCGTCACCCCGAGCGGTTCGGGCACGGGGCGATCGAGGGGGTCGCCGCTCCCGAGACCGCGAACAACGCCGCCGCGACCTCGTCGTTCATTCCATTGCTCTCGCTGGGCATCCCAGCGAACGCGACGATGGCCGTGATCTTCGGGGCGCTGCTCATTCAGGGCATCACGCCCGGTCCGCAGCTCGTGACCGAGCACCCCGAGTTGTTCTGGGGCGTCGTCAACTCGATGTACATCGGGAACGTGCTGTTGCTGATCATGAGCATTCCGCTGGTCGGACTGTTCGTTCGGATCCTGCGTGTTCGGCCCGCGATCCTGGCTCCGATCACGACGCTGATCACGCTGATCGGCGCGTACACGGTGAACAACAGCGTGTTCGACATCGGGCTGGTGGTGGCGTTCGGTGTGCTGGGGTATCTGATGAAGAAGTTCGGGTTCGACCCCGGACCGCTGGTGTTGGCGTTCGTGCTCGGGTCCCTGCTCGAGACGTCGCTCCGTAGGTCGTTGCTGTTGTTCGACGGGAACCCGACCGGTTTCCTGACCCGTCCGATTTCGGGGACGCTTTTCGCGCTGTTCGTGCTCGTGGCGCTGGCGCCGGTGGCGCGGGCGTGGTGGCGCTCGCGCCGCCCGCCGCCGGAGCCGGGCGCGGGCGCGGGCGCGGACGCGGGGCCGGGCGCGGACGCGGGACCCGGCGCGGACGCGGGACCCGGCGCGGACGCGGGACCCGGCGCGGACGCGGGACCCGGCGCGGACGCGGGACCCGGCGCGGACGCGGGACCGGGCGCGGACGCGGGACCGGGCGCGGGGCCGGGCGCGGGACCGGGGGCGGGACCGGGGGCGGGCGCGAGCCGTCGGCCGTGAGGCCCGCGATGGGGCGGGGCGTGGTCTGATGAGGTCGTGACCGGAGGACGTGAAGGCGCGCCCGCTGTGGCGGGGGAGGCCGCACCGGTGCGGCAGATGTGGCCGCTGTATGCCGCCGGGTTCACGACCGCCTTCGGGGCGCACGGCATCGCGGCGAACCTCGGGGGGTTCTCGGAGGACGCGGTCACGTCCCTGCTGGTGCTCGGCGGGTTGCTCGCGTTGTACGACGGCGCGGAGATCGTACTCAAGCCCGTTTTCGGAAGCCTCGCCGACCGGATCGGGGCGCGGCCGGTGCTGCTGGGTGGGCTGGTCGCGTTCGCACTGGCGTCGTTCGTGTACGTCGTGGCTGATTCCCACGCGTGGCTGTGGGCGGCACGGCTCGGCCAGGGCGCGGCGGCCTCGGCGTTCTCACCGTCCGCGTCCGCGCTGGTCGCGCGGCTGAACCCGGCGGCGAAGCACGGGCGGGCATTCGGGTCGTACGGGTTCTACAAGTCGATCGGGTATACGCTCGGGCCGCTGCTCGGCGGGGTACTGGTGTGGGCCGGTGGGTTGCGGCTGCTGTTCACGGTGCTCGCGGTGCTGGGTGCGGGGGTCGCGGTGTGGGCGTGGGTTTCCGTGCCCGTGGTTCCGCCGCTGCCCAGGTCCCGGCAGACGCTCGTCGATCTGGCCCGACGGCTGGCCGACCCCGGGTTCCTGCTCCCGACGAGCGCGCTGGCCGGAGCGACGGCGGCGCTGTCGGCAGGGGTGGGGTTCCTGCCGGTGAGTGGGCGGGTGGCGGGGCTCGGCACGATCGCGACCGGCGCGGCGGTGTCATTGCTGGCCGCGTGCGCGGCGGTCGTCCAACCGCGGGCGGGTCGGGCGCTGGACGCCGGCCGTGTCACGGCGCGGACCGGGTTGACGTTCGGGCTGGTGGTGGCGGCAGTTGGCCTGGCGTGCGCGATGATTCCCGGGCTGGTGGGGGTGCTGGTGGCGGCCGCGCTGATCGGTGTGGGCACCGGGGCCATCACGCCCCTGGCGTTCGCGGCGCTGGCGGCGAGCACGCCGGAGGAACGTCTCGGCCAGACGATGGGCAGCGCAGAACTCGGCCGCGAGGCCGGGGATGCGGGCGGGCCACTCCTCGTGGCGGGGGTCGCCGCGGTGGCGACGCTGACGTGGGGATTCGCGGCCCTCGCGGTGGTGCTGGCCGCGATAGCAGTAATGGTCCGCGTGCGCGCCCGTGGGCTTGGGGGGTAGGCCCCCTCGCACGACTGCGTGGCTCGGTGGGTGGTCGCGAGGGTTGCGCACTTTGGTGGGGTATAGGCCGCCACAGTGCAGGCCTCGGAGGGGCGCGGGGCTGGGCGGCGGGTGGGGCTGGCACCATTCGGGGTGTGGGGAACCCGGGGTTGCTGCGTGAGGTGCGCGCTCTGGTGTTCGTGTTGGTGTGTGTGAGTCTGTCGGTGGCGCTGCATACCTGGGCGCACGGTCATGTGCCGTCGTTGGTTTCGGTGCTGGCTGGGGCCGGGTTGGTCGTTCCGTTGGCAGTGGTGCTGACGGGGCGAGAACGTGGATTGCCGGTGATCGCGGCTGCATTGGCCGTGACCCAGGCGGGGTTGCACGGCGTGTTCTCGATGGGGCCGGCGCACGTCATGGCCGGGTCACCCCGCCCCGGGGCGATGATCGCGGCGCACGTTCTCGCTGGTGCGTTGACCGCGGTGTGGCTCGCTGCGGGTGAGGCTGCGGTGTGGCGGCTCGTTCGCTGGCTGGGCCGTCGCCTGCCGTCCCTGAGCGCGCTGTTCGCGCTGGTAGCGATGCGCCTGTCGGCACCGGCGCCGCGTCGCTTCCGGGCTCGGCTCGCCGACCTGGCCGCGCCACCGCCTCTGCCGACGTGGGCACGCAGCGCAACGCGCCGCGGCCCGCCACCCGCTGCCGCTTCCTGACCCGCGGCGCCCGCCTCCTCCTCGATGCGCTGCGCGGCCAGCCCACCGCTGCGCACCCCTGCGCGGCCCACCTCTGCGCGGCGCGGGCGCGGCGCGGGCGCGGCGCGGGTGCGGTGCGGGTGCGGTGCGGTGCGGTGCGGTGCGACCAGCCCACCTCGGCGCTGCGCTAGCGCCTTTCCCGGCGTTGTCGCCGATCGACCGTTGAGCCGGCCCGGCTCCGGTCCGCGTCACGACGCTCCGAACCGACCGGTCTCAGAGGTACTCATGCGTTCATTCATCCGCCGCGCCCTCGGTGCGGCGTTCCTGCTGGTCGTGGTGGCCAGTAGCCCTGCCCAGGCGCACTCGGACATTCTTGGCAGCAGTCCGGCCGCGGACAGCACGATCACCACCGCGCCGGACGAAATCACGCTCACGTTCGCGGCCGGGATCCGCGGCGACTTCAGCACTGTCGTGGTCACCGGCCCCGGCGGCGCGAGATACGGCGACGGCAAGCCGCGCGCCGTCGACCGTGTCCTGCATCAGCCCGTTAAGCCGCTGACGTCCGGTCGGTACACCGTGGCCTGGCGAATCGTCTCCGCAGACGGTCACCCCCTGCAGGGCGTCTTCACCTTCACCGCGGCTCTCCCGTCGGCACAAGCCTCCTCGGCTTCTGCAGCTATCGCGCCGGGCTCCACGCTCAATGCGTCGCCGGGCTCCACGGCCGGTGCGTCGCCGGGCTCCACGGCCCGGTCCGCTGGGGGCGCGGCGCCCTCGCCGGGGCCGACCCGGGCGGCGGCGGCCTCTACCAGCGGGGACGACGACGGTAACGGGTTGTTCCTCGCCTCGGCCGCCGCGGGCGTGCTCGTCATCGTCGTCGGACTCGTGGCATTGACGCGGAGGCGTCGCTCGTCTCCGGCCTAGAACCGCGCGGAACTTTCCGCGCTCGGCGGCCGACTATCCTCTGAACGTCTACGCGGCGTAGACAATAATCGACGGGACCTCGACGTGACCACTACAGCACCGTCGCCGCTCCGGGGCGGCCGATCGCCGCGCCGATCGGCGGCGATCGCGCTCGGAGCGGTCTCCGCTCTGATCGGCCTGGGCGTGCTCGCACTCGCGTTGCGCTTCGGGCGGGCACTCGAGGCGGTGATCCCGGGCCTTCCTACTCCGGGTGCCCTCACCACCTGGGGCCTTCCCCTCGCCACCACCCTCGCGATCGCCACCGGAACCATCGCCATCGGCACCACCGTCGTAGGCGCCTTCCTGGTCCCCGGCTCCACCCCCGACACTCCCCCAACCCCCCGCCCCGACAGCGACACGGGCCTGCGCCCAGGCAGCAGCACCGGTCCCAACTCCAGCGACAGCAGCGACGACGGTAGCGGCGGCGGCAGCAGCAACGGCGGCGGCAGCAGCGGCAGCAGCGGCAGCGGCGGCAGCAGCGGCAGCGGCGGCAGCAGCGGCAGCGGCGGCAGCGGCAGCGGCGGCAGCAGCGGCAAGTTTGGCGGAGGAACGGGGCTCGGACCCGGCGGCGATTTGCGCTCCGGCGGTGACGGTCGGGTGAGTGCCGGCCACGGAACTGGGCCGAGGTCGGGGTCGGGGCGGATGCTTGGGCCGGCTGGGTATCGGCTGGTTCGGGTCGCGGCGTGGGCAGCCACGGGGTGGTTCGTCGCAGCCGTCGCGGCGATCGTGCTCACGACGTCGGACCTGCTCGGGGTGCCCGTCGAGACGATCGGTTCGGCGGAGACGATCAGTTTCGTCAAGGACGTCTCGCAGGGACGCGCCCTCGCGATCCAGGCCGGGCTCGCGCTGATCGTCGCGATCGGCGGCCGGCTCGTTCTCTCCCGCAACGGCGCCGCCTGGCTCGCGGTGGCCGCGGTCGCCGGCATCGTGCCGCCCGCCTTCACCGGGCACGCCGCGGGTGCCGGTAACCACGAGGTCGCGGTCACCAGCCTGATGTTCCACGTCCTCGGCGCAGCCCTGTGGACCGGCGGCCTCGTCGCCCTGCTGCTGATCCGCCGCACCGACGTGCTCGCCCGCGCAGCGGCCGGCTACTCCCGCATGGCGCTGTGGTGCTTCGTCGCGGTCGGGCTCTCCGGCGTGCTCAACGCCTGGGTCCGCCTCGGGACGCTCGACGCGCTCCTGCACTCCCGCTACGGGCTCCTGATCGCCGCCAAGACGCTCGCGCTGGTCGTCCTTGGAGCCATCGGCGCTGTTCACCGCACCTGGGCACTCAAGCGACTCCCCACCTCGTTCCGACGCCTCGCCGCCGGTGAAGTGATCGTCTTCGCCGCGACGACCGGGCTCGCGGTCGCGCTCTCCCGCAGCCCCACCCCCGTCCCCACGAACCCGGTCGACCCCGACCCCACGATCGACCTCATCGGCTTCGCCATGCCGCCGGTTCCCACGCTCGGGCGGCTGATCACGCTCTGGTATCCCGACCTGTGGTTCGGCACGTTCGTCGTGGTCGGCGCCGGGCTCTACCTCGCCGCGGTCTTCCGCCTCCGCAAGCGAGGCGACCACTGGCCTCGGCACCGGACCGTCTTCTGGCTGAGCGGGCTCGCGCTGCTCGCCGCGGTCACCCTGACTGGCGTCGGCAGGTACAGCATGGTGCTTTTCAGCGTGCACATGTTCCAGCACATGGTGCTGTCGATGGCCGTGCCGATCCTGTTGGTGCTCGGCGCTCCGGCCACGCTCGCGCTCCGGACACTGCAACCAGCCCCGCGCGAATGGCTCCTGAAGATCCTGCACTCGCGGGCACTGAAAGTACTGAGCCACCCCGTCGTCGCTACCGGACTGTTCGTCGCGAGCCTTTACGGCCTGTACTTCTCCGACCTGTTCGAGGAAGCCATGCGCTCCCACGAGGGACACCTCGTGATGCTCACGCACTTCGTGCTCGTCGGGTACCTGTTCTTCTGGGTGGTGATCGGCGTCGATCCGGGGCCGAAGCGCCTGCCGTACCCGGTGCGGATCCCGATCCACTTCGCGGGCATGGCGATGCATGCGTTCTTCGGCATCGCACTGATGCAGGCCGGCACCGTGATCGCGGAGCCGTGGTATGCCGCGCTGCACCGTCCGTGGCTGACCGATCTGCTCGCCGACCAGAGCCTCGCCGCGGGGATCACGTGGGCGTTCGGCGAGATCCCGTCCGCGGCCGTGCTCGCGGCGCTGTTCTGGCAGTGGGTGCGCGCGGACGAACGCGAACAGCGTCGCGTCGACCGCGGCCCGGCCGACGACGAGCTCGCCGCCTACAACGCCGCCCTCAGACGACTCCACGACGACGGTCAGCGGACGGCGGCGTCGCCGGGACCGTCGCGGACGGGGCCCACGTAGCGCTCGTTCGCTGACGCAGCCAGGCCCGCGCCGTCCCCGTGGCCGGCGCGGGCCTCACGTCCGACCGTCAGCGCTGGTCGGGCACCGTCGCGTGGGCCGCGAGGAGGATCGTCAGGTCCTGCACGACCTCGTCGGCGCGCTGGTCGGATGCGCGGGCCAGCAGCGCGATCGCCAGGTCGGCGAGGACGAAGAACCCACCGGCCTTCGCGGCCTCGTCCGGGAACGAGGCCAGCAGCGCCTCAGCACCCGCGTCGTCGCCACGGCGGCGGGCCGCGATGACACCGGCCGCTCGCTGTGCCGCGTCGGTCGCTGCGCGGACCGCGGCACCCGGCTGGGCCGACTCAGGGCGGGCGGTCACGGCGCCGACTTGGCCGCCGCCACCGCGGCCGTGTAGCGGGCCGCCACGTCGTTCCAGTTGATCAGCGACCACAGCTTCTGCACGTAGTCCGGCCGCACGTTCTTGTACTGCAGGTAGTACGCGTGCTCCCAGGCGTCGAACACCAGCAGCGGCGTGGTGTTGATGCCGACGTTGCCGTGGTGGTCGTAGACCTGGTGGATCAGCAGCTTGCCGCTGATCGGCTCGTGCGCCAGCACACCCCAGCCGGAACCCTGCACGCTGGTCGTGGCGGTGTTGAGGTGCTTCTGGAACGCCTCGAACGAACCGAAGTGCTCGGCGATCGCGTCGCCCAGCGCACCGGGGGGACGGTCGCCGCCGTCGGGGCTCAGATTCGACCAGAACTGGGTGTGCAGCACGTGGCCGGAGAGGTTGAACGCGAGGGTCTTCTCCAGCCCGACCAGCCCCGTCGGGGTGAAGCCGTCCGTCTCGCGCACCTCCTCGAGCTGCTCGAGGGTGTCGTTGGCGCCCTTGACGTAAGCGGCGTGGTGCTTGGAGTGGTGCAGCTCCAGGATCTCGCCGGTGATCGCGGGCTCGAGGGCCGCGTAGTCGTACGGCAGGTCCGGCAGCGAGTAGGTGGCCATCGGGAAGCGGGCCTCCAGAGTCGGTGGATGAACCCTCTGGAACCTTCTCTTTCCGGGCCCTTAATGCAAGGATCTTGCAACAGCAGCTAGCTGGCATCACGGAGGATGAGTGGGAACCGCGGTCGCGGCGAAAGATCCGGCCGATACTCTCGGCTTGAGCGCACGACGCCGCCGGACGGTGCTCTGGCTCGTCGTCCTGAGCATCGGTTTCGTCGTCACCGTGCTCGTCGCGGTGGGATTCGGTGCCGTCGCGATCAACCCGGCAACCGTGGCCCGGATCATCGGCCACCACGTCGTCGGCTGGCCCGGTGACGTCACCTGGGACCTCGCGAACGACGCGATCGTCTGGGACGTCCGCCTCCCCCGCGTGCTCCTCGGGACGCTCGTCGGCGCCGGGCTCGCGGTGTGCGGCGTCGCGTTACAGGCGATGGTGCGCAACGTCCTCGCCGACCCGTACCTGCTCGGTATCAATTCCGGCGCGTCGTCCGGTGCCGCCGCGGCGATCCTGTTCGGCGTCGGCGCCGGGTTCGGCGAGCACGCCCTGCCGTTCAGCGCGTTCCTCGGTGCGCTCGCAGCGTCGTTCCTGGTGTTCTTCCTGGCGCGCAGCGGCGGCCGCGTCACGTCGCTCCGCCTGCTGCTCGCCGGCGTCGCGGTCGGCTACGCGCTCTACGCCGCGACCAGCTTTCTAATCTTCGCCTCCGGCTCCGCCGAAGGCGCCCGCTCGGTGATGTTCTGGCTGCTCGGTTCGCTCGGCCTCGCGCAGTGGGACGCACCGCTGGCGGTGGTGAGCGTCGTCATTCTGGCGACGGTGATCCTCCTGACGATCTGGGGACGGAGGATGGACTCGCTGGCGATCGGCGACGAGACCGCCCACACCCTCGGCATCTCGCCGGAGAAGTTCCGGATCCGCCTCCTGATCGTGGTCGCACTCTGCATCGGTGTGCTGGTCTCGGCATCGGGTTCGATCGGCTTCGTCGGGCTGGTCCTGCCGCACCTCGCGCGCCGCCTGGTCGGCGCCACGCACGTGCGCGTGGTTCCGGTGGCAGCGCTGCTCGGCGCGATCCTCCTGATCTGGGCCGACGTCATCGCACGGGTCCTTCTCCAGCCCCAGGAGATCCCGATCGGCATCATCACCTCCCTCCTCGGCGCCCCCTTCCTACTCGTACTCATCCGTCGCTTCCACGCCTCGTGAGGAATTCTGTGCGCAGACTCGCCCTCGCCTCTGTTCTCCTGCTGACCGCCGCCTGCGGGAGCAGCGCCACGCAGACGACAGCCGCCACCGGCGCCTACCCCGTCACGGTCGAGAACTGTGGCGCCACGGTCACGTTCGACGCGGAGCCCGAGCGTGTCGTCATGCTCAAGAGCGCCGCCGTGCCGTACCTGCACGACCTCGGCGTCATGGATCGGATCACCGCCAAGGCCGGCCAGTACCCCCAGGCCTATTACGACGCGCAGACCCAGGCCGAGCTGGACACGATCCCGCTCCTCACCGACAAGACCGATACCAGCGGCCACCTGCAGATCTCCCAGGAGATCGTGATCGCGCAGAAGCCCGACCTGGTGCTCGGCCAGGTCGACAACCTCTCCCGTGAGACGCTCTCGGCCGTCGACATCCCGCTGATCGAAGAGCCGGCCCTCTGCGAGACGACACAGACCAAGCCGACGTTCGACTCCGTCTACGAGCAGATGGACCTCTACGGCAAGGTCTTCGACGAGCCTTCCGAGGCGTCGGCCGCGAACGCGGACCTGAAGAAGCGCGTCCAGGCCGCGACCGCGTCGACGCCGTCCGGCCGAACCGCGGCGGTGCTCTACCCGACCGTCGGCGGCGGCACCACCTACGCCTACGGCACGCTGAGCATGGCCGACCCCCAGCTGAAAGCCGCTGGGTTCACGAACGTCTTCGGCAACGTCGACGAGCGGGTCTTCGAAGTCACCCGCGAAGAGCTGCTCGGCCGCAACCCCGACGTGCTGATCCTGCTCTACAGCGACGGCGACCCCCAGACCGTCGACCAGGCGATCACCAGCCTCCCCGGCGCGAACCAGCTCAACGCCGTGAAGAACGGCAACGTGCTGACCCAGCTGTTCAACTTCACCGAGCCGCCGACCCCGCTGTCGGTCACCGGCCTGGAGATGATCCGGAAGCGCTTCGGATGATCACGGCCACCGACGTCTCCTGGCGGTACGGCAACAATCCTGTCGTCGACGGGGTCGACGTGGAGGCCGCACCCGGGCGCGTACTCGGGCTGATCGGACCCAACGGCAGCGGGAAGACCACCCTGCTGCGCCTGCTCTACGGCGCGTTGCGCAGCCCCACCGGGACGGTGGAGATCGACGGCGAGACGTCTCTCCCTCCGCGGGAGGCCGCCCGGCGGCTCGCCGTCGTCGTCCAGGAGACCGGTGGCGAAACCTCGCTGACCGTCGGGGAAATGGTTCTGCTCGGCCGCGGACCGCACCTGAACACGTTCCAGCGCACCAGCCCGGCCGACCACGCGATCGCCGCGAGCGCACTGAAGCGGGTCGGCGCCACCCACCTGGGCGCACGACCGTTCGCCGAGCTCTCCGGCGGTGAACGCCAGCGGGTACTGATCGCGCGGGCACTCACCCAGGAAGCCACCCACCTGCTGCTCGACGAGCCGACCAACCACCTGGACATTCGCTACCAGCACGAGATCCTCCGGCTGGTCCACGGGCTGGGCACCTGCTCGATCGTCGTGCTCCACGACCTCAACCTCGCGGCCCGCTACTGCGACGACCTCGTCCTGCTCGGCGGCGACGGCGGAGTGGCCGCCGCCGGCCCGACGACCGACGTCCTCGACCCGGCGGTTCTCGAGCCGGTCTACGGCATCGGCATCCGCCGCATCGAGCTCGACGGCGCCATCCACCTGCTGTTTCATCCCATCGGCGAAAGGGCCCCCGCGTGAGCGTGCAGGACCGCATCAACCAGTACTGCGATTCGACGCCGACCGTTCCGTGTGGTCGACGATCTGGGCCGACGCACTACCGCGCGCGCTCCCACGCGGCCGGGCCCACGGACGGGGCGGCTCCGACGTTCGCGCTCGGCGATGGACCCGTGCAGGCTGTCTCCCTGCTGAGATCGTCTACGCCCTCGGCCTGACCGAGTCGCTCCACGGCGTGACGTCCGAGTGTGACGAGCCGCCCGCCCCGAAGCCGTCCTCCGAGTGCGCTGACGCTGCCTAGAAGTCCTCGTCGAACGTCACGGAACCCGGGACCGCCACCTGGTATGCGGAGACGCGGCGCTCGAAGAAGTTGGACAGTTCCTGGACGTCCTGCAGGTCCATGAACCCGAACGGGTTGCTCGAGCCGTACAGCGGATCGACGCCGAGCTGCACCAAGCGCCGGTCGGCGACGTGCTGCAGGTACTCGCGCATGTCGATCAGCGACAGGCCCGGGACGCCCTGGCCGACCAGGTCCTCGGCGAACTGGACCTCGCACTCGACGGCCTCGGCGAGCATCTCGCGGACCTGGCGGCCCATCTCCGCGTCGAACAGGTCCGGCTCTTCGCGCCGGGCCGTCTCGACGACGTCGAACGCGAACGCCATGTGCATCGACTCGTCGCGGAACACCCAGTTCGTGCCGGACGCGAGGCCGTGGAGCAGGCCGCGCGAGCGCAGGAAGTAGACGTAGGCGAAGGCGCCGTAGAAGAACAGGCCCTCGATGCAGGCGGCGAAGCAGATCAGGTTGAGCAGGAACGCCCGCCGGTCGTCGCGGGTCTCCAGGACGCGGAGGCCGCCGAGGGAGTCGATCCAGCGGAAGCAGAACTCGGCCTTCCGGGCGATCGACGGGATGTTCTCCACCGCGGCGAACGCCTCGAAGCGTTCCTGCTCGTCGGGGACGTAGGTGTCCAGGAGGTTCAAGTAGAACTGGACGTGCACGGCCTCTTCGAACAGTTGCCTCGAGAGGTAGAGGCGACCCTCGGGGCTGTTCACGTGCTGGTACAGGTTCAGCACGAGGTTGTTCGCGACGATCGTGTCGCCGGTGGCGAAGAACGCGACGAGCCTCGACACCAGGTGCCGCTCCGCCGGAGACAGGCGAGCGAGGTCGCGGAGGTCGGTGTGGAGGTCCACCTCCTCGACGGTCCAGGTGTTCTTGATCGCGTCTTTGAAGCGGTCGAAGAAGTGCGGGTAACGCATGGGACGCAGAGTGAGGTCCATGCCGGGATCAAGCAGCATCGATGAACTCCTTTCAACCTCGGGTGTTTTCGCGGGGTGAACACCGCCCGCAGGGGTCGGTTGAAAAGAATTCATTGGCACGCCTCACACGACTCGGGGTTTTCCAGGGAGCAGGCGATCGCCTCTTCGGGCGTCACGGTGGCTGCGGCCGGCGCGGCCACCGTGGCCTGCTGGATCCTCGTCGCGGGCCGCGAGCGAAGGTAATAGGTGCTCTTGAGGCCCGCCTTCCACGCGTAGCTGTACATCGACGAGAGCTTGCCGATCGTCGGCGACGCCAGGAACAGGTTCAGCGACTGCGACTGGTCGACGAACGGCGCCCGGGCGGCGGCGAGGTCGATCAACGCGCGCTGCGGCAGCTCCCACGCCGTGCGGTACAGGTCCCGCACCTCGGCCGGAAGCCCCGTGATCCCCTGCACCGACCCGTCCGCCTGCTTGATCGCATTGCGCACCGCAGAAGTCCACAGTCCACGAGCTTTCAATTCACGGACCAGAGCCGTGTTGATCTGCAGGAACTCCCCCGACAGCGTCTCGCGCTTGAACAGGTTCGACACCTGCGGTTCGATGCACTCGTAACAGCCGGCGATCGACGCGATCGTTGCGGTCGGGGCGATCGCGATCAGCAGCGAGTTACGCAGACCGGTGTCGGCAACGCGAGCACGCAACGCCTCCCACCGCTCCCCCGAGGTCTCCACACCCCACAGATCCGGCTGGAGATCGCCGCGCGCCGCGCGGGTGTCCGCGAACGCCGGGTGCACCCCGAACTCGGCGGCCAGGTCGGCGGAGGCCTCCAGCGCGGTCAGGTAGACCTCCTCGGCGATTTTCGTCGAGAGCGATCGAGCCGAAGGCGAATCGAATGGCAGACCCAACGCGAAGAAGACGTCCTGCAGCCCCATCACCCCCAGCCCCACCGGGCGCCAGCGGGGGTTGCTGGCCGCCGCCTGGGGCGTCGGATAGAAGTTGATGTCGATGACCCGGTCGAGGAACAGGACGGCGGTCCGGACCGTCGATCGGAGCCGATCCCAGTCGAGGTCGGACCCGACCACGTGCGCGGCCAGGTTCACCGAACCGAGGTTGCACACCGCGGTCTCGTCGTCGCTGGACACCTCGACGATCTCGGTGCACAGGTTCGACAGGTGCACGACGTTCCCGGGCACCGCGGTCTGGTTCGCCAGCCGGTTCGACGCGTCCTTGAACGTCATCCATCCGTTGCCGGTCTGGGCGAGCGTCCGCATCATCTTGCCGTAGAGGTCACGGGCCTTGACCTGCCGGACGAATCGGCCCGCGGCCTCGGCAGCCTCGTACGCGGTGTCGAACTCCGCGCCCCACAGGTCCGGGAACGCGGGGAACTCGTCCGGGTCGAACAGCGACCAGATCCCGTCCTCCTCGACCCGGCGCATGAACAGGTCCGGGATCCAGTTCGCCAGGTTCAGGTTGTGCGTGCGCCGGGCGTCCTCGCCGGTGTTGTCGCGCAGCTCGAGGAACTCCTCGACGTCCGGGTGCCACGGCTCGAGGTAGACGCAGGCCGCACCCTTGCGGCGTCCGCCCTGGTTGACGGCCGCCACTGAGGCGTCCAACGTCCGGAGGAAAGGGACGATGCCGTTGGACTGGCCGTTCGTGCCGCGGATCAGCGCACCCCGGCCACGGACGCGGGAGAAGCCGATCCCGATGCCACCGGCGAACTTCGACAGGTTCGCGACCTGCGCGTACCGCTGGTAGATCGAGTCGAGCTCGTCCTTCGGGGAGTCGACCAGGTAGCAGCTCGACATCTGGGTGTGGCGCGTGCCGGAGTTGAACAGCGTCGGCGAGCTGGGCAGGTACGCCAGCGACGCCAGCAGCCGGTAGAAGCCGATCGCTTCGTTGGCCGTGTGCGACAGGCCGCAGGCCACCCGGAGCAGCCAGTACTGCGGTGTCTCCACGACGAGTCGCGCGTGCGGATGCCGCAGCAGGTAGCGGTCGGCCACGGTGCGCAGCCCGAAGTACTCGAAGCGCAGGTTGTTGGACTCGTCGATCGCGTCGTCGAGCTTGCGGGCATTGGCCGCCACGAACGCGGCGGTTTCGTCGCCGATCAGGCCTTCGGCGTGCCCGAGCGCGATCGACTGACTGAACGAAGCAATGCCCTGACCACGGACTTCCTTGTCGAGGAAGCCGGCGAGCAACCGCGCGGCGAGCCGGGAGTACTGCGGCTCCTCGCCGATCATCTCCGCCGCGGTCTGGATCGAAAGCTGGTCGAGCTCGGCGGTGGTGGCGCCGTCGTACAGGCCACTGATCGTCTTCGTGGCGACGCGCAGCGGATCGACGTCGGTGAGATCGTCGGCCCACCGCTCGACCGCACGGACGATCTTGCTGACGTCGACCGGCTCGGGCCGACCGTTCCGTTTGACGATGCGCATCTGGGGGCGGCGCTGGGCAGGCGCGACCTCGGCGGTTGTCACAACTCTCTCCTCGCGAGTACGTCCCGGAACGAGGACACGCGAGGACAGACACCATCGGCGCACAGCGGCGTGCGGGGTTGGCGTCAGCCGTCCCACGCGGCCTCGGACCGCCGGACCGTGATCGGTCCGGCGCGCTGGCAGGTCTTCGGACTCGTGAGCTGTGCGTGCCCGGCCGGGCCGGTCGCGCCGCGAGGCGCGAATCACGCGTGCCTACTGGCCGTCGCTTCCCAGGCGCGTTCTGCGCCCAGTGCTTGGTTGACGGCGGTCGTTCCCACTTACCGCTGCGGGGCAGTCCCGGATTCCCACCGGGTTCCCTGTTGCCACGACCGATCTGGAGGATCGGCCGAACCAGCTGCGAGAGCCACCATATATAGGCCCGCCACAGAAGTCACACCCAACATCTCGTGTCGGCGTGTCAGCCGAGTACACAGTCGCCGCACACCGGGCGGGGTGGGCCGGGGCTGACGCGGTAGATCAGGCAGCAGCTTCCCCGGCGGAAGCCGTCGCCGACGTCCGGGGCCGGGATCCCCCAGGGGGCGCGCCGGAGCAGCGCGTTCGCGAAGGGCACCGCGCGATCGGCGTACGCGGGGCCCAGCATCGTCACCGAGCTGTTCAGAGCCGACGCACTGTTGTCCCACAGGATCGCCGGCGCGATCGGGCACGTGGTCGCCGCCGCCGACGTCATCCCGACGACGAGCGGCACGACGGAGTCGGTGAACGCATCGAGGAGACCCGCCGCAGGCACCCGGGTCACCGAAGCAGCGAACGACAGCGGCACCATCCCGCCGAGCACCGGCTGCCACCAGATATCGGCAGACGGAACCGCCGACGAGGTCACGGCCAGCGCGAACGCCGGCGCCAGCACCCGCGCGACCACCCCGAGGTGCGCGGTCGAGAATGCCACCCGTTCCTCGACCGCCCCACCCAGCGCCTCCCGCACCGCCGCGGTCCGCGCTCTCCACGCGCGGCCCGCCGGGTCGAGGAGCTCGGTAACCGGCCGCCACGGCGCCGCCGGCACCGCGTCGACCGGATGCGTTTCGACAGCGAACGCGGGCCCCAGCGAGGCGAGCGCCGCGAACGAACTCAGGCCGGCACCGCGTCCCGGGCCGCCGCCCTCGCCGGGGCCAGGGCGCGCTCGGCCAGCGGCCCGAAGACCAGCCCGAACGTGCCCCACATGATCAGCTGCGCACCCACCGAGTACAGCCGGAAGAACGCCAGTACGTCCGCGGGGAAGCCCTCGTAGACGATCCGACCGCTCGGGTCACGCAACGGCTCCGGCATCTCGGCGATCGTCGGAAGCAGCAGCATCACGATGCCGACCGCGACGACGTACGCGCCACCGGCCAGCAGTGCCGCGTTCCAGTTGCCGAACCGCGCCGCCAGACGCTGCCCCAGCCACACCGCAGCACCGAGCAGCACGAGCGACGCCAGCACCATCGCGAGGTACAGCCCACCCCGGGTGGAGATCGTGTCGTCGTCACCGACGGCGGGCGGGTTGGCCGGGTACTTCAGCCAGGGCACCAGGAACAGCCCGACGAACGCGCCACCGGCGACCAGCAACGCCAGCACCCGTGGCCGCACGGCCCCGACCCGCCCCAGGCAGATCATGTAGATCACGGTGGCCAGAAGACCCATCGCGATGCCGAACACGACCAGACCGGTGCCGATACCGATGTTCGCCTGCACCGTGCGGCTGAACACTTCGGACTCGGCAGCCGGGATCGGGATCCCCGCCGCCCGGTCGAGGGCCTCCTGGGCAGCGCCCCGGCCCTCCTCGTAGTCGATCGCCTGCTGGATCTGCGGCTCGGCGAAGATGCGCGCGAACACGAACGCCAGCAGGCCGCCGACTCCGCCGGCGAGTGCGCCGCGGAGTAAGAGCTTCAGTTCCATCAGTGGCAGGGGAAGCCGAGGAAGTGACGCGCGTCGTGGATGTACTCGTGGACGTGCGCGTCGTTGCCGAACACCGACGTGGCGCCCTGATCGACACCGATGAAGTAGTAGGCGAGCAGCGCCAGCAGCACGGCAGCACCGAGGTAGACAGCACCCCGTGAGCCGGAGATCACTACCGGTGTCGCAACAGCAGACGGACTGGTCACGTCGAGCCTCCTCTGGGGATCGTGCGTCCCCTGTTCGAACGGGCCTCGTGACGGCACCAGTATCTGACTCACCGACCCGGAGGCCGGCTCACAGTGGCGCGACCGTGCTGGACTTCCACCAGCTTCCTCGCGCCGCCACGCTCCAGGCACCGTAGGCCCGCGAAAGGCTCCCGGTCAACGTGAGTTAGCGCTCCCTGCGTCGGATGAGGTAGGTGTCCATGATCCACCCCTTTTGTGCCCGTAGCTCGGCGCGCGTAGTGGCAACCCGATCCGCGACCTCGTCCAGCGGCCCAGCGATCAGCACCTCGTCCGCCCCACCCAGGTAAGCCCCCCAGAACAACGACGCGTCCTCACCGGTGAACCGGCGGAACGCCAGGCTCGCGTCCAGCATCACGACCAGGTCCAGATCGTTGTCGTGGTGGCCGTTCGCCACCCGCCGACCGGTCGTGACCACCACCGCACCGGCAGTGCGCGTCAGCGTGATGCGGTGCCGCGCGGCGAGCACCTGCACACTGCTGATGCCCGGCAGCACGTCGTACGCACACGCCACCTGCGCGCGTCCCACGATCGTGTCGAGCATGCGGATCGTGCCGTCGTAGAGCGCCGGGTCACCCCAGACCAGGATGCCCGCGGTGCCCTTCTCGGGCACTTCGACGCGCAGCGCGTGCTCCACCGCTGCCGACCGCGCATCCCGCCAGGCCTCCACGGCCCCCGCGTAGTCGTCGGCGGTCCGGTCCCGCGGCGGGTCGGCGATCGTCACGACCCGGTAGCCGTCGGTTCCGAGGAACCGCTCCAGGATCGCCTGCCGGGCGTCGGTGAGCTCCGCGGTCGTCTCTCCCTTGTCCAGAACAAGGAACACATCGACGCTACGCAGCGCATCGACCGCTTCGACGGTGAGCAGGCCTGGGTCGCCCGCCCCGATACCGATGACCCGAATGTGTCGCACCACCGCAGACTAGGTGTCGCGCCCCTGGTGGGCGCTCGCGACCCGGCGTTCCAACACGATCGCGGCGCGGTGGACCGCAGCCGCCGACCGTTCCGCCGAGCGCCCGGCGGGGGTGGCGATCTGCAGTGCCGCCCGCCCGCCGGCGGGGAGGCGTACCGGCACCGCGTAACACGTCAGGCCCGGCATCACGTCCTCGTCGTCGACCGCAGCACCGAACGGCCGGCGCCGCGCGGACGAGTGCCCGCCGAGTACGACACCGGCAGCCGTCGATCCGGGCATCTCCGACCCCGCCCGGGCATCGATCGGCAGCGGGTCGCGCCCGGGCACCATTTCCAGCGCGACGAACGACTCCCCGCCCGCGACCACCAGCGACACCGCGGCACCGGTCTGCTCCCGGAGTCCCTGGATGACGCTCGTCGCGGACGTCCGCAGCCCGGGGACCGGTTCGACGCGCTGCGCGAGCCCGAGCAGGTCGGCCGAGAGCGTCCAGTGACCGTCGCACCAGTCGACGGCCCCCGCGGCGCGCAACTGGCCCAGCATCCGGTGGACGGTCGGGCGCGGCAGCCCGGTCAGCTCCGCGACCCGGGTCACCTGCGCGACCTGCCCGGCCAGCGGTAAGGCGCGCAGCACCCGGAACGCGCCGTCGACGACGCTGCGACCGCCGGCACCCGACTCCATCACGACCCCGATTGTCCGATGCCGCGCAACCAGGCCGGCCATGCATCGAGTCTGGCGCCACCTCGCACAGCGGAGCTGACTACCGCGGGAGGTGGAGACAGCTGCAGTACGCCGGAGGACGGATTACACTGCACAGCGGGTTCGGCCGAGAGCCCGGTCACGCACATCTGCCCCACGGCAGACCTGACCGGAGGTCTCTCGATGCCTGACGTCTGCCCCCTCTCCGTCGCCGTGCACCACGACGAGTTCGCCGTCCGCCTGGAACTGAACGGCGACCTGGACATGCAGACCGGGCCGCTGCTGCTCAGCGCGATCGACTCGCTGCTGCCACCGGCCGACGGCCCGGTCGTGCTCGACTGCTCCACCCTGCGCTTCATCGACGCCCGAGGGCTGAGCGCGCTGCTCCGCGCGCACGCGGCGCTCGCCGCGTCCGGCCGGGACCTCGGCCTGATGAACCCCTCCGACGCCCTGCGCCGCATCCTGACCGCGACGGGTCTGAACGACACCCTGCCCGAAATGCGGCGCCCGCCGGTCGGTTAAGGGTTGGCGCTCTCGGCGGCGGCGACCGCGTTGCGGAACAGCATCGCGACCGTCGTCGGGCCGACGCCACCCACGCGGGGGGTGATCGCCGACGCCACCTCGGCACACGACTCGTCGACGTCGGGCAGCAGCCGACGCCCCTCGTACCGCACCCCCGCACCGATGACGACAGCACCGGGACGGACGTGCTCCGGCTGAATGATGCCGGGCACGCCCGCCGCGGCGACGAGGATCTCCGCGCGGCGCGTGTACCGCTCCCAGTCCGGGACACCGGTGTGCACGACGGTGACCGCGGCGTTGGCCGTCGGGCGCTTCTGCGACAGCAGCATCGCCAGCGGACGCCCGAGCGTCGCACCGCGTCCCAGGATCACGACCTCCCGGCCGGAGACCGAGATCTCGTAGTGCGCGAGCAGCGCCTCGATGCCGGCCGGGGTGCACGGCAGCGGCCCCGGCAGGCCCACCGCCAGGCGCCCCATGTTCGTCGGATGCATGCCGTCGACGTCCTTGTCGGGATCGAGGGCGGCCAGCGCGGCGTCGTAATCGAGATGTCCGGGAATGGGGTACTGCACGAGCACGCCGTGGACGTTCTTGTCGTCGTTGAACCCGGTGATGACGTCGAGCAGGTCGGCCTGCGTGGCGTCGGCGGGCAGGTGCCGGTGCGGTGAGTCGAAGCCCAGCTCGGCGGCCTGCTTCTGCTTGATGCGGATGTAGCCGGCGCTGGACTCGTCGTCACCGACCAGCACGGTCGCCAGGCCAGGCACGACACCCCTCGCGCGGAGCGCGTCGGCGCGCTGGGCGACGTCGGCGAGGACGGACTCGGCGACCGGTGCTCCGGGCAGATTTCGGGCAGTCATCGACGCTCCCGTTCGACGGGAGCCCAGGCGGTCGACTCCCGCGGAAAGGCTCCCCGATGGTTCGAACCATCCTCGTGCCGCCAGTCGCGTCTGCGGATCAGGATACCGGCGCCGGGGTGCGCACCGGGCGCACCGTGGCGAACGACGCGACGAGCAGCAGGTTCACGACCACGGCGAGCCACCCGATGTTCGCGATGTGCGCGACCGGCCACCCGATCGCGGCGACCGCCAGCGTGGCGGCCACCCATGGCGGGCCGGTCCGCTCCCGGCGCAGCGACACGGCGATCAACAGCAGCGTCAGCGGGAAGCAGAAGCCGAGCACTTTGATCAGCGTCGCGGCGCCGCTCGCGTCGTTGAGGTCGGTGTCGCCGAGGGCGACGTGCAGCGTGTTGAATCCGTAGCCGATGTTGCCCGCGGCGCCGAGCACACCGACGACGAGCAGCGCGACGGCGAACCGGCCCCGTTCGCGCTCGACGGCGAAGAGGACGACCAGGATGTATCCGGTGGCGCCCAGGACGTGCAGCACACCGGCGGCCGGGTCGTCCCAGCCGCGCAGGGCGTAGAGCAGGTCGGCGGCGAGGTAGGTCAACGGTGCGGCGATCAGCGAACCGGCCAGCAGCCGATCGGTGGGATGCACGGGCGCTCCTCGGATAGGCGGACTGCCTTCCACGATCGGGGCGCAGCGACCCCGGGCCATCGGGGCCGCCCCTCGGGTGACCTAGGGCCAACCCTGATCCGCGCCGGTCCGGGCTCTGTCACGATGCGCTCATGACCAGCACGGTTCGCCCGGTGGCGCTGGGCGCGGGAATCACCGTGCTCGTCGTTGCGGGCTTCGTGCTGGGCCCGCATCTGGGCAACCTGCACAACGGGTTGATCGCGGCGTCGTTCGGCGCGGTGGGTCTCTACGTCGTCAAGCGCAAGCCGGCCGTGCGCGAGGGGTGGCTGTTCGTCGCGACCGGGGCCGCGCACGCGTGGATGTTCGCGGCGCGCGAGTACGGCCTGCACGCCGGTCCGCTCCCGGGAGCGTCCTGGGTCGGGTGGCTCGGGGTGTGGCCGCTGCCGCTGGTGCTCGTCCTGGTCGGCGTCACCGTGATGTGTTTCCCGGACGGTCGGTTGCCGTCGCCGGGATGGCGTCCCGTGGTCGGTGCGCTGGCCGTGATCGGTCTGGTGCTCTCGACCGTGTCGGCGCTGTGGCCGGTGGAGTACGCGCGCACCGGGCTGGTGGCCCCGCATCCGTTGCGTCTGCCGGGGAACGCGGACGCGTTCTACGAGGTCGCGCGTGGCGTCGGCTATCTGCTGTTCCAGGTGACGTGGGTCGTGTGCGTGGTCGTGCGGCTGCGCCGCGCCCGCGGTGACGAGGCGCGTCAGCTGCGGGTGTTCGTGTTCGCCGCGGTGGTGTCGGGGCTGGTCATGGTGGCCGGGCTGGCGTTCTGGGGCAGCCCGCTGGCAGGGGTGCTGTCGGTTCCGCTGGTCGCAGTGGCCGCCGGTGGCGCGATTTTGAAGTACCGGCTTTACGACATCGACCCGGTGATCAACAAGGCACTGGTGTTCGCGGTGATGGCCGGCCTGGTGACGCTGGGCTACGCCGCGGTGGTGACCAGCATCGGCCGGCTGGTGCACGGATACGGGTCGCTGGTCGCGACCGCGCTGGTCGCGGTGGCGTTCGAGCCGCTGCGGCGACGGGTGCAGCGGCTCGTCGACCGGCTCGTGTACGGGCACCGCGCGACGGCGTACGAGGCGCTGGCGCGGCTGTCCTCGCATCTGGCGGCGCCCGCCGGGCGGCCGTTGGACAGCATTTGTCAGACGGTGTCGGACGGGGTGGGGGCGCGGGAGGTGGTGTTGTGGGCCGGGACGCCCGACGAGTTGCGTGCGGTGTCGGCGTGGCCGGAGGCTTCTCTGCCGGCCGGGGTGTGTGCACTCGACGATCTGTCCGCCGTCCCGATCGTCCACGACGGGCGGTTCCGGGGCGCTCTCGCCGTCACGAAAGCGCCCGGTGACCCCCTGTCCGCCGCTGAGCGCCGGCTCGTCGGTGAGGTGGCCGCACAGGCCGGGCTGATCCTCGAACTGCAGGGCACCGCAGCGCGCCTGGTGGCCGCCGGTGACGCCGCCCGTCGCCGGTTGGAACGCGACCTGCACGACGGTGCGCAGCAGCACCTGGTGACCGCGTCGTTCGAGTTGGGGAGCCTGGTGCGGCTGGCCGAGGCGTCCGGGGACGTGAAGCTGGCCGGGCGCGCCGCAGCCGCGCGGACGCAACTGCTCGCCGCGACCGCGGAACTGCGCGAGATGGCGCGGGGGCTGCACCCGGCGGTGCTGACCGAGGACGGCCTGGAGGCCGCCGTGGACCACCTCGCCGACCGGTCGGCCGTTCCGGTGCGGGTCCACATCGACGTGGGGCGTCGGCTGCCGGCGGAGGTCGAGGCCACCGCGTACTTCGTCGTCAGCGAGGGGCTGACGAACGCGGCGAAACACGCGGGAGCGTCGGTGGTGCGGGTGGAGATGTCGTTGGCGGCCGAGGGCCTGGCGGTCGACGTCACCGACGACGGGGGCGGCGGTGCCACCGTCCAGCCCGGGAGCGGGCTCGAAGGGCTCACCGATCGGCTCGCCACGCTCGGGGCGCGGTTACGGATCGACAGCGGGCCCTCGGGTACGCGGCTCGCGACGGTGATCCCGTGCGCGTGATGCTCGCCGACGACTCGCTGCTGTTGCGCGAGGGGGTCGCCCGGATTCTCGCCGAGACCGGTTTCGTGGTGACCGGTCAAGCCTCCGACGGCGCGGGACTCCTGGCGATGGTGCGCCGGGATCCGCCCGACGTCGCGGTGATCGATCTGCGGATGCCGCCCGGTTTCTCCGCCGAGGGGATCGACGCGGCGGCCGCGATCCGGGAGACGACACCGGCCGTCGGGCTGTTGATCCTGTCGCAGTACGTCGAGGTGCACCATGCGCTGCGGTTGATCACCCAGTTCGATGGGGGCGTGGGGTATCTGCTCAAGGACCGCGTGTCCGATCTGACCACGTTCGCCGGTGACGTGCGGCGGATCGCGGGTGGCGAGACCGTGATGGATCCGGAGCTCGTCACGCGGCTGGTGCGGCGGCGGCGCGAGCAGGATCCGCTCGAGGAACTCACCGCCCGGGAACGGGCGGTGCTCGGGTTGATGGCGCAGGGGTTGTCGAACGCGGCGGTCGCGGCGGAGTTGCATGTGTCGGTGAAGACCGTCGAGGCGCACATCGGTGCGATCTTCGCGAAGCTCGGCCTCGCGCCGGACGACCGTGAGCACCGGCGGGTACGCGCGGTGCTCACGTTCCTCCGGGCCTGAGCGCAGCGAGCTGCTCAGACGTAGGACGCCGGACGCCACGGCGGCCGACGGCGGGTGTTGTTCGCGGCGAAGCCGGCGAACAGGTTGTGCGGGAACAGCTGCGGAGTCCGGTAGCTGGCGCGGTCCAGGGCGGCGACGGTGTCGTCGGGCAGGGCGACGTCGAGCGCGTCGAGGTTGGTGTCGAGCTGCTCGACGCTCGTGGCGCCGACCAGCGTGCTGACGACGCCGGGCCGTCCGGCGACCCAGTTGAGCGCGACCTGCGCGGGGTCGCAGCCGGCGCGGTCCGCGGCGATGACGACGGCGTCGAGGATCGCAGGGTCGTGCTGGGCCGCCGCCATCGGCCAGCTCCGGCCGGGCGTGAGCCGACCCTCGCGGTTCTGCGCATACTTCCCGGTGAGGTAACCGTTCGCGAGGGGTGACCACGCGACGACGTCCATCCCCAGGTCGAGCGCGGCCGGGACGTGCTCCCACTCGATCGATCGCTGGACCAGCGAATACTCCAGCTGTAGGGCGGCGATCGGTTCCCAGCCGTGGCGATCGGCGACGAGCTGGGCTTTGGTGGCCCACCAGGCGGGGACGTCGCTGAGTCCGACCGCGCGTACCTTGCCGCTGCGGACGAGCGCGTCGAAGGTCGCCATGACCTCCTCGGGTGGGGTGAGCTGGTCCCAGAGGTGGAGCCAGTACAGGTCGATGTGGTCGGTGCGCAGGCGGCGCAGCGAGGCGTCGAGCGCGTTCAGCACGTGCTTGCGGCCGTTGCCGCGCGCGTTGGGGTCGGTGGGGTCGACCGGGCCGCCGAACTTCGTGGCCAGGACGATCCGGTCGCGGCAGCGCGCTTTCTCGATGAGCTCGCCGAGGATCTCCTCGCTCGCTCCCCCGGCGTAGATGTCCGCGGTGTCGACGAAGTTCCCGCCGCGTTCGAGGTAGCGGTGGAAGATTCGGGTCTTCTCGGATCCAGCGGCGTGCCAGTCCGCGTCGCCGAACGTCATCGTGCCGAGTCCGAGCGGCGAGACCCGCAGACCCGTGCGGCCGAGCAGGTAGTACGTGTCGAGAGGCATGAACACACGGTCGGAGTCGGAGTGCGCTCCCCGTCAAGTCCTTGACGCGGAGCGCACTCCCGGTGGAACGCTGGACCGATGGGCACCTACAGCAGGGCCGAGGCCGTGCGGCGGACCGGTCTGAGCGCGGACACCGTGCGCTACTACGAGCGGGCCGGGCTCGTTCCGCCGGTCGGGCGGTCGGCAGCGGGGCGGCGGCGCTACACCGACGTCGATCTGAAGTGGTTGGGTCTGGTGCACTGCCTGCGTGAGGCGGGGATGCCGATCACGGAGATCGCGCACTTCACCCAGCTGCTGCGCGACGGGGACACGACCGTCGACGAGCGGCTGGCGCTGCTTCGCGCCCACGAGCAGCGGGTCTTGGAGCGGATCGACCGGTTGCACGAGCACCTCGGGCAGATCCGGTCCAAGATCGAGGTGTATTCCGGTGGGCGGACCTGGTCTCCGGTGGGTTGACGGCGGCGAATCGGGTAATCGGAGGCACCACCAACGAAGGAGCTCCATGGCCGACGACGACGCCCGCAAGGTCTCAGCACTGATCAAGAGCAGCGGCCGCATCGGCATGCTGACGACGACCGCACCCGACGGCACGCTGACGAGCCGGCCGATGGCGCTGCAGGAGGTCGAGTTCGACGGCGACCTGTGGTTCTTCGCCGAGCGCGTGTCCCGGAAGGTGGCCCACCTGGCCGCGCACCCGCAGGTGAACGTGACGGTCGGGTCGGGCTCGACGTGGGTTTCGCTGACCGGCACCGCGACGCTCGACGACGACACGACGAAGAAGAAGGAACTGTGGAACGCGGCGGTCGAGGCCTGGTTCCCGAACGGCCCCGACGACCCGGGTGTGACGCTGATCAAGGTCAACGGCGAATCGGCCGAGTACTGGGACACCCCGGGCGGCCGGGTCGCGAGCCTGCTCAGCTTCGCGAAGGCCAAGGCGACGGGCAAACCGTACGAGGGCGGAGAGAACGAAAAGGTGCAGTTGTAATTCTTCGCTCCAGTGGGTAACGGGTTCGCATGACAGACCTCGGGTTCCTGCTGCTGCCGGCCGTCGGCGCCGTTGTGCTGTTCGTGTCCCTGCGCGGGCGTAGCCCGGGCGTGCCGGAAGGCACCGACCGCCTCGACGGGGGGGCGAGCTCGGAGGTGCGCCGGGCCGTGCGGAGCGGTTCCGCGGTCGGGCGCCCCGAGTTCGCCGACGCGGCGGCGGCGCACGCGCTGTACGTGTTGGCGCTCAACGAGACCGGGATCCGGCAGATGCGCTCGATGCGGTGGGTGTTCTGCCTGCTCGGGACGGGTCTGATCGTCGGGGGCGCGATGACGCTCCTCGACGAGCCGACGCTGCGCCACGCGCTGACGCCGGTCGTGGGCGTGCTCGTGTGCGTGCTGCCGTTCGTCAACCCGGTCATCAATCGCCGCCGCATCGCCCGCGCCGAGGCCGCACTGGCCGCGAACCGCGCCCTCACCGCCCCGTCCCACCAGCCGATCAGCTGATCGCTGGCGGCTGCAGGTACCTTCCGTACTCATGACGTACCCTCCTGACCCGCAGCAGCCGTACGGAAGCGGCCCGCAGCCGCCGCAGGGCTCGGGGCCGCCGTACAACTCCGGCCCGCAGCAGCCGTGGAGTGATCCGTCGTCGCTTCCGCAGCCACCGTCGTACGGTGACCCCGCCGCAGGTCAGCCGCCCTACGGGCAGCAACCGTACGGGCAGCAGCCCTACGGCCAGCCGGCGTACGGGCAGCAACCGGCTTACGGGCAGCCGCCGTACGGCCAGGTTCCCCCGCCGAAGAAGTCGAACGGCGGCAAGATCGCCGCGATCATCGGTGGCGTCTTCGTCGCTTTATGCCTTGTTTGTGGCGTCATTGGCTTCTTCGTCTACAACAGCGCCAAGGACGAAGTGAACGACGCCGCCGACCGCTACAGCTTCTCCCCTCCCGGCGTCACCACCGCGCCCGACACCGGCGGCACCGACGCACCGGCCACCGGCCCCGAGGGCGCGCTGAACAAGCCCGCCCGCGACGGCGACGCGGAGTTCACCGTCACGTCGGTGGAGTGCGGCATCACCGAGATCGGGCAGTACGCCAAGTACAACCCCAAGGGTCAGTACTGCCAGATGAAGGCCACCGTGAAGAACGTCGGCAACGGTGAGGTATCGCTGGTCGCGGCGTCGAAGTACCAGGCCACCACCGACGGCGGGGACACCGTCGACGCCGACATCACCGCGACGGTCGCCTCGAACCCCGACGACACCGGCAAGTTCCTCGGTGACGTCTCCCCCGGCGCCAGCGAGGACATGATCGTCGCCTGGGACATCTCCAAGGGTCAGAAGATCACGAAGATCCGGCTCTTCGGCTCGTTCGGCAGCTCGGGAGTCGTCGTCAACGTGTCCTGACCCTCGGGGCAGCGGGCCGGCGACTCGTCTCAGACGTAGTCGCCGGCGTAGAGCTCAAGGTGGCCGCAGCTCCGGCAGCGGAACGCACGGACTTCGCGCCGCGGCTTGCCCATCGTTCTCGCGCCGCCGAAGATGCCGCGTTGCAGCGGCCCCTCGATCCAGCGCGAGTAGCCCCGCGAGGACTCGCCCCCGTCCTCGAGGAAGCCCTCGTCGAAATCCTGCGCACCACACCCCGTGCACGTCATGGTTCGAGTATCGCTCAGCTCTTCCAGAGGGTCTGGCCTGCGGCGTCGACGATTCGGACGGTGCTGGGGGTGAGCGAGACGTCGAGATGGTCCGTGCCGCCGCTGACGCGGTAGGTGTACTCGGTGTTCGACAGGGCCAGCGACTTCGTGGTCGCAGTGCGCAGCCACGGGTGGCGGCGCCGCAACCCGATCAGGTCCTGGTGCGCGCGGTGCAGGGTCTTACCCCACGGCGCGAGCTGCCCCGGCTCGTCGGGGTACGCCGGTCGGATCGCGTCGTCGCCGCCGACCCGCTCCTCCTTGACGCCGGTGAAGCCCTGTTCGTCGCCGTAGTAGATCGACGGCGTGCCGCCGACCGTCAGCAAAATCGCGAGCGCGACGAGGGCGCCTTCCGGACCGACGGTGGTCGCGATGCGCGTCACGTCGTGGTTCCCCACGAACGTATTCAGATCGACGTTGGTCAGGTGCCCGTTGTGGCGCTGGAGGGACCAGTCGAGCTCGAAGAAGTTCCGGTCGGCGAGGCTGGACCAGATGGCTTTCCAGAGCTCGTACTGGGTCACCGAGTCGACCGTCGACGCGGCCGCAAACGCGCCGTAGTCGCCGTGGATGACCTCGGCGAGGAACCAGGCGTCGGGATGCTCCGCGCGGACCCGGGCCAGCGTTTCGCGCCAGAAGGCCGTGTCGACGGAGTAGGCCGCGTCGAGGCGCCAGCCGTCGATGCCGCGGTCGAGCCAGTGCGTCATCACGCGGGTGGTGTAGTCGATGGTTTCGGGGTTTCTGTGGTTCAGGCGGGCGAGGGAGTCGTGGCCTTCGAAGACGCGGGGTTCGCCGTTTTCGATGTCGAAGATGCCGGGGTGGCCGTCGCGGAGTGCCCGGGTCAAGTCCGGATGGGACCGTCCGACGTGGCTGAACACGCCGTCGAGGACGACACGCAGGCCCCGGGCGCGGCAGGCGGCGATGAGCTCGTCGAAGTCGTCGAGGGTGCCGAGGCGGGGGTCGATCGCGAAGTGGTCGAGCGTGTCGTAGCCGTGGGTCTCGGAGGTGAAGATCGGGCCTAGCAGCAGGCCCGAGGTGCCGAGCCCGATCGCGTAGTCGAGCCAGTGGAGCAGGCGGCGGAGGCGTGGTGCCGGTTGCGGATCCGTACCGCGTATCGGGGCGCCGGTGAAACCCAACGGGTAGACGTGCCACCAGATCGCGTGCTCGGTCCAGCCCATGTCGCTCCTTACTGAGTCCGACTCACTAAGGATAGCCTAGCGGTGTGACGCGACAGGACCGCAAGCCCCGGCAACGACTCGATCCGTCGGAGCGTCGGGAGTCTCTGTTGTCGGCGGCCGCGTCGGAATTCCGGGAACACGGGTACGCCGACACGGCGGTGAGCGCGATCGCCGCGCGCGCCGACGCTTCCGAGGCGCTGCTCTACCGGTATTTCACCAGCAAGGATCAGCTGTACGCCGAGCTCGTCCGGCGGGCGATCGACGAACTGCTCGCCCGGCAGGCCGACGCCGTGCGGGCACTGCCGGACGGGGTGCCGGTGCGTGACCGCCTACGCGCCACCACGCTGGTCTACCTGGACCACATCGCCGGGCGGCCGGCGGCGTGGGCGATCCCGTTCCGCCGGCCCGGCGGCGAACCGCCCGCCGCGGCCGCGGTGCGCGCCGAGGCCCGGCGCGAGTACGTGGAGCGCCTGCGCGGGCTGCTCTCATCGCGCGGTGGTTTCCGCCACGAGTTCGCGCTGTGGGGCTATTTCGGCTTTCTCGACGCCGCGTGCCTGCACTGGGTCGACGAGGGCTGCCCCGAGGACGCCCGCTGGTCCCTGATCGACGCCGCCCTGGGCGCCTTGGAGGGAGCCCTGGGCGACTGGGACGCCTGACTCTCCGCTCGGGGCGCTCACTCGTCGGCGCCTCGGGCGGCGGCCACCGAGCCGGCCGCATCAGCGGCGGGAACCGAGCCGGCCGCGCGGGCGGCGGTGGTGGTGCGGCCTGCTTCGGAGGTGAGGTAGCGGGCGAGCATCGCGCGGACCTCGTCGGCGTTCTCGTTCGCGCCGAACAGTTCGGTGCCGGGCTGCAGCCGGACGCCCTCGGCGAGGGGCCCGGCGATCACGGGGTCGAAGCCCAGCGCGTCGACCAGCCCGGCAACCGTGGCCACGGCCGCGTCGTCGTCACCGGCGATCGCAATCGCCTTGCGATCAGCGGCCCCGGCCTCCCCCTCCAGGTCGTGGTACCCCATGTGGTTGAACGCCTTCACCACCCGCGACTCCGGCAGATACGCCTGCACGATCTCGCTCGACGACGTCCGCGGGTCGGTCAGATCGTCGCGGACACCGTCGATCTCCCACCAGTAGTTCATCGCGTCGATGACGACCTTGCCGCGCAGCGCATCCTCCGGCACCTTCTCGTACTTGCCGAGCGGCAGCGCAAGGATCACGATGTCGGCGTCTTTCGCGGCGTTCGCAGCCGACACCGCAGTGGCCCCCGGCACGAGCACGTCCACGATCAACGCGATCTTCGCCGGATCCCCGGAGCCGGCGATCAGCACGTCGTACCCGGCCGCCACCGCGAGACGGGCCAACACCGTGCCGACCTTGCCGGCCCCGAGAATCCCGAGCGTCGTCATTCGGCAACCATGTCACGAACCATCGGAGCGACCTTCGAGCCGAACAGCTCCACCGCACGCGTACGGGCGCTCACCGACTGCGGCCCGACCGTGTAGATCAGGTCGAAGCGCCCCACGCCCAGCGTCTTCACCGCAGCCGCGATCCGCCGCGCAACGGTCTCGGGCGCGCCGATGTACAGCGAGCCACCCTCCACCTCCGCGTCGAACTCCGCACGACGCAGCGGGGGCCACCCACGCAGCGCACCGATGCGGTCACGCTGCTCCTTGTACGCCGGGTAGAACAGCTCCTTCGCCTGCTCGTCGGTGTCGGCGACGAACCCCGGCGAGTGCATCCCCACCGGGTGAGCCACCGTGCCGAGCTGCTCGGCAGCGCGCCGGTACAGGTCGACGTACGGCGCGAACCGTCCCGCCTGGCCCCCGATGATCGCGAGCATCAACGGCAGCCCGTACCGCGCGGTGCGCACCACCGACTGCGGCGACCCCCCGACACCCACCCAGGTGTCCAGGTGCCCTGACTCCGTCTTCGGGAACACGTCCGCGTCGACCAGCGAGGCGCGGGTCGTGCCTTCCCACGTCACCGGCTGCTCCTTCAGCAGCTCGGCGAACAGGTCGATCTTCTCCTCGAACAGCACGTCGTAGTCGCTCAGGTCGTAGCCGAACAGCGGGAACGACTCGGTGAACGAACCACGCCCCAGGATCACCTGCGCACGACCGTTCGAGATCGCGTCGACGGTCGCGAAGCGCTGGAAGACCCGCACCGGGTCGTCCGAGCTCAGTACCGTGACGCCGGAGGCGAGCTTGATGCGCTGGGTACGCGCGGCGATCGCGGCGAGCACGGTCTCGGGCGTGGAGATCGAGTACTCCGGGCGGTGGTGCTCGCCGAGCGCGATCACGTCGACGCCGAGCTCGTCGGCGAGCACGGCCTCGTCGATCACCTGACGGATCGCCGCGGCGTGGGAGATCGTCGCGCCGGTGTCGTCCGCCGGGACGTCGCCGAACGTGTCGAGGCCGATTTCCAGGTCTGTCATGACGGTTCCTTCCGGCGCTATTGTTGACACGTCAATCACAAGGGGGTGGCCGTTATTCCCAGAGCCCGAAGACTGCCGACGCGCGACGAACTCACCGTCTGGCGGGACTTCTTCGAAACCACCGAGACGCTCCGCGCGACGCTCGCCGCCCGGTTGCAGAGCGATACGGGGTTGTCCACCGGTGACTACACCGTGCTGCTGGCGTTGAGTGAGGCCGGAGGGCACCGGCTCCGCTCGTCGGCGTTGGCCGAAGCGGTGGGGTGGGAGCGGAGTCGGTTGTCGCACCACCTCGGGAGGATGGAGCGGCGCGGGTTGATCCGGCGCGAGAACTGCACCGGCGACAACCGGGGGCAGGAGGCCGTACTGTCGCCGAACGGTCTGACCGCCTTCCGAGCGGCGACCGTTCCGCACCTCACCGCCGTCCGCGAGTTGTTCGTCGACGCGCTGACCCCCGACCAGCTGATCGCGGCCGCCGACATCGCCGCCGCCCTCCGCGAGCACCTGTCCGCGTCGCAGCGCCCGTCAGAGGCGAGCTGAATCCCGCCGCGCGCTAGGGGCGACGGCCGGTTGCGCTGAAGAGGCCGATCGAGAGCCAGCAGGCGGTGGGGTCGGCGGTCATCGAGAGGACGGTCTCTTCGTCCTCGGCGGTGAGCAGGCCCGCACCGATCAGGCGGGCGCCGATCTGCCGGATCGTCAGCTCGAAGAACGCGGCTTCCGGACTGCCCCCGTGGACGAGGCGGTACGTCAGTTCTCCGTCGACGTCGACGAGACCGGCCCGCCGGAGCACCGCCGGGACGTCGAGTCCGTATTCGGGCTCGGCGCCGATGCTCCGGAATCCGCCCGCCGTCGCGTCGAACACCCGGTTCAGTGCCTCGGCGCTCGCGGCCGGCAGCGTGGACCGCTGTTGCATCCGCGCGCTGGGGCCGCCGCACACGCCTTCCTCCAGGACCAGCACTCCCCCGGGCCGGAGCGCGCGCACCAGCCGGGCGATCACCGCGTCCCGGTCGGGCAGATGCTGCACGAGTGCGCGGCAGTGCACCAGGTCGAACGCGTCCTCCTCGAGCGGATCGGTCGTCACGTCGTGCTCGCGGACCTCGACGGAGGACCGGAGGTCGTCCAGGAACGTCACGTCACGATCAGTCGCGACGACCCGACCGTCCGGGCCGACGGCCGTCGCCAGCCAGCGCGCGATCGTCCCGGTGCCGGCGCCGACCTCCAAACAGTGCCAGCCGGCCGACACGCCGGCGAGCGTGAGGTGACGGGTCGTCGTCGCGTCGAACGTGGCCGCCAAGCCGGTGAGTCGGGCGTATTCCTGGTCCCATTGCGAACGGAAGAGGTACGAATTCGTCGTCATGATCCATGCACTATCCACACTGGATCGCGCGGCACCAGGGAGCCGTCCGCAAGGCGACCGAAGCCACCTGACCGATATGCGGTGTTTAATGGCGGAAGTATCAATCTGCGACACGAGGAGGTGGCGCCGGTGCGGCTCAGTATCCGCAACCGGTTCGCCGGGACGGTGACCGCCGTGACGTTCGGCGAGGTCATGAGCACGGTGAAGGTCCGCGTCGCCGGTGACCGCGAGGTGACCGCGGCCGTCACGGTGGAGGCCGTGAAGGACCTCGGGCTGAGCGCAGGGAGCTCGGTGCACGTCCTCGTCAAGTCGACGGAGGTGGCGGTCGCGACCGGCGCGGTCGACGGGATCAGCATCCGCAACCAGTTGCCGGGGACGGTGACCGGGGTGGATCACGGGGTCGTGATGACGACCGTGAAGATCGCGCTGGACGAGGGGAACGTGCTCACGGCCGCGATCACGAAGGACGGCGCCGAGGACCTGTCGCTGGCGCCCGGCCAGACCGTGACCGCCCTGATCAAATCCACCGAGGTAAGCCTGGCCACCGACTAGCCGCATTCGGCCCCCGCCACGGGACGATCGCGCGATGGCGCTACCACCGCGCCTCGGACCACCGCGCCTCGGACCACCGCGCCTCGGACCACCGCGCCTCGGACCACCGCGCCTCGGACCACCGCGCCGTGGGGAGACGCCGACGGCGGTGCCGCGCGGGGGTGGGGTGTTGGGTGGGCACGCGCCGGTGCCGGGCCCACCTGCGGGTGGGTCCGGTGGCGGGGCGGGGCCGCTCAGAAGGGCGGCGGGTCGTCGGCGTCGGTCGGAGGCGTCGCGCCGGTGGGGGTCGGTGTGGGGACCAAGGGTGCGGTCCAGTCCGCGGGGACGGTGAGTGGTTCGGTGTCGTCGCTCTGGTCGGGTGGGGTGACGGTGTAGGTGTGGCCGGCGGGGCTGCTCCAGGTGCATGCGCCGGTTGCGGCGTCGTGTGCGACCTGCCAGCCGGCCTCGTCTTTGGCGCGGTGGTGGCGGCGGCAGAGCGGCAGGAGATTCTGGGTGCTGGTGTGGCCGCCGTCGATGTGGCGGATGTTGTGGTCGAGGTCGCAGCGGTAGGAGGGCATCGAGCAGCCGGGGAACATGCAGGTGGGGTAGGTGGCGCGGACCAGCGCGGCGAGGCGGGCGGTGGGGCGGTAGGTGCTGCGCCCGAGGTCGGTGACCACGCCGCCGGTGTCGGTGATCCATTTTTCCCAGTGTCCGTCGCCGGCCAGTTCCCGCACGATCGTGGCTGGTACCGGTCCGTAGCCGGTGAGGTCGCCGGGTGCGTTGCTGGTTCCGAGCACTGTGGACAGCGGCGCGGTCAACGCGATCCGCGGCGGCGCGGCCCGCTTGCCGGCCAGCACGGCGCGGATGAGTTCCAACGACTTCTCGTCCGGCGGCCCACCGGACCCAACCGCGCCACCGGCCCCAACCGCGGCGCCGGACCCGACCGCGGCGCCGGACCCGACCGCGGCGCCGGACTTGGTCGGAGCGCACGACCTGGACGCGGCACACGACCCGGGCGCGGCACACGACCCGGGCGCGGCACACGACCCGGGCGCGGCTGTGGAGGGGCGGGTGGTGCCGGAGGAGCCGCTGAGGGCTGGAGGTGTGGGTAGGAGGCCGGTGGCGGTCAGGGTGCCCAGTTCGAAGACTGCGGCCAAGGCGTCGGCGCGGCGTTCGTCGAGGGTACGGGTGTCTCCGGCGTGGCGCATTCCGCCGGCGAACTGGCTGATGCCGGCGCGGATGCCGACGCCGAGGTCAGCGGGCAGGATCGCGCGGAGTTCGATCATGCTGTCGGGTAGGGAGGTGAAGTCGACGCGGCAGCCTTTGCGGGCGCGGCGGTGGCGGGCATCCGCGCCCGCCGGATCGGCTTTCGCTACCTCGCCGCGGGCCTTCTTCGCCACCTGGGCGGGGGTCTTCGACCGTGCGGCGTCGAGCAGCTTTGCCTCGATGATCGCTGCGGTCTCGTCATCCAGCGGCTCGAGGCCGCGGACGATCTCCTCGGCGTGCCGCTGGGTGATGCGGCCCTCTTCCAGGGCTCGGCGGGTGAGGAAGGCGCGGCTGTTGAGGACGCGGGCCACGTCGATGCGGGAGCCTGCGGTCAAGCCCGGCATGCGGAGGGCCGTGGCGACCTCTTCGCGACCCCAGTCCTCGTCGTCCGGGCTGATCCGGGCGCCGGCTATTTGCAGGATCGCGGCGTTGAGCTGGGAGTCTGCCCAGGCGATGGCTCGTTGCCAGGACTGGACGACCAGAACCTGCTCGGTGGCGTCCGGCAGGATTTCGCGGATGCCGCGGTCGTCGAACATGCGCCGTTCGATCGGGCCCAGGGCGGCGAGTGCCGCGAACAGCTCTGGTCCTGCTGGGATTCGGCCTAGGGTTGCCACGTCGCTCATGCCAATGACTCTCGCACATGCGTACGACGGAAAATGGTTCTCCACCGGGTGGTGGAAAGTCGAGAAAGCACTGTGGAAGGGCTGGCTATGTCGCGGCCGATCCTTGGCGGCGGAGGGTGGTTTCGGCGATGCCGGATTCGGTGGCCAGGAGCGCCCAGGTGGCGCCTCGGGCGCGGCGGTCGGTGACGTACTCGGTCAGCGAGTCGTAGCCCAGCGCCTGGGCCGCGGCGTTGGCTCGGGCGGCGGCCTGGTGGCGCTTCGTGGCGTGCGGCACGACCGGGATGCCGTGCCGTGCCAGGGCCGCGCTGATGACTGCGCGCGACACGCCCGCCTCCCCCGCGATCGACGCCACGCTCCGGTGCTCCTCGACGTGTCGCCGCCGCAGATAGGCCTCCACCCCCATGAACCCCCACCTCGCGGCAAGCGGCCCGAGCCGCGCGTCACCAGGATGCGGCGCGAACCCCGCGACCCGCAGCCGCCCCCGCACGTCCCCGCCACCCATGTCCGGCGCCGCCGATGCACCCGCGACGGCGGCACACCCACCCCCATCACTGCCCGATACGCCGCCGCCCGGTGCGCTGCCGCGGGGCGCCGGTGGGCGCAGTGTTGCGGTCAAGTCCGGGGCGAGTCGTGGGAGGTGGCGGGAGAGCCAGTCCTTGTGGGTCCCCGCCTCACGACTGATTGCCGCCAGGCTCGCGCCCGAGGCAAGGCGATCGCGCAGGTAGGCGTCGAAATCGGCGAAGCCGAACCGCGCAGCGACCGATTCCGCGACCAGGGTCAACCGGCGCGCCGAAGAGCGGCGCGAACCCTCGGCCCGGGCCCGCGGGTCGATCGCGGCCAACGTCCGGAGCGTCTTCGCGCGCCGCTCCGGCGGATGCGGCCGCCCCCGCGCGGCGGCACCGGCCGCTGCGGCGAGGGCGCCGCTGCGCGCCCGGTCCCGCGCCCGGCTCTGGGAACGCAAGAGGGCGGGCTCCACGGCCTGACGGGCGGTCAGCGCGGCCGAACGTCGCTTGCGGGTCGCAGCGCCGGTCAGCGGATTCGAGAGCTCGAGGCCGAACGCCTCGATGTACGCGGCCTTGGTCCACCCGTGCACCCGCAGGTGACTGGCGACCGACAGGAACCAGCGGCCGCACAGATGGCAGCCCACCCGGTCACCGTCCTCGGCCAATTGACCGAGAAGGAAGTGATTCTCCACGCGTCACCACCTGGTAGTCGCACTGAGACTACCGGAACCGAGCACTAGGCTGTGCCGATGCCCGCGCTCCCCGCGCTGTCCCTGCCGGAGTGGATCGTGCTCACGCTCATCGACGAGCACCCGACCCACGGCTTCGCGATCGCCACGTTGACCGCCGAGAAGAACGACGTCGGCCGCGCCTGGCACGTACCGCGGCCGATCGTCTACCGGTGCATCGACCGCCTCGTCGACCTGGAGCTGGTGCGCCGGGAAGCAACCGAGGCCGGCGACCGGGGCCCCCGGCGTTCGATCCTGAGCAGCACTGCCGACGGCGCGACCTTCGTCCGTGCCTGGTTGCGCCGGCCCGTGCCGCACGTGCGCGACCTGCGGTCGGAGCTGCTCGTCAAGCTGGCGCTGCGGTTGCGCCGCGACCTGCCGCCCGACGACCTGATCGCCGCCCAGCAGAAGGCACTCGCCCCGGTGCGCGAGGCGCTCGAAAACCAGAAGCACAACGCCGACGGTTTCGGTGCGATCCTGGCCAGCTGGCGCGTCGAGAACGTCAACGCCGCCCTGCGTTTTCTGGACTCCTTGGCGACGCACTGACCTCGTCCTTCATCGCGTCGCCCAGCGACCGCAACAGCGGGCGGATCGAGTCGGAGTCCCAGCGGTACCCGACGACCTCGTCGGCGACGTCGAGCAGCGGCCGGGTGCGCCGGTCCCGCTCGGCCTCGTAGCCGTCGAGCGTGTCGTCGACGACCGCGCGCGCCAGGAGTTCGGCGTCGCGCAGGGCGTCGGAAAGGCCGTGGGTGCTGATCGGGTCCTTCCACGACCCGGCGTCACCGACGAGCGCCCACCCCGGGCCCCACGCCTGGCGCAGGTAGCCCGGACGTCCGGGGAACGTCCGCACGACCCCGTGGGCCGCGCCCGCCGCGAGACGGGAGGCCATGTCGGGCGACGCCTCGGCGAGCAGCGCGTCGAACACCTCCCGTCCGCCGCGTCCGACCCGCCCGGGCGTCGACCCGACGAACACGCACACCCGCCCGTCGTTCGTCGGAATGAAACCCGCGGTGACGCCCGGCCGGTAGGCCCACTCGTAGCCGGTGACGTCGGTGCCGGACCAGTAGCCGTAGACGTACGCCCCCGCGTCGCGCGCCTGGTGACGCACGACCGAACCGGCCAGCCGGGCCACCACCGACCGCGCCCCGTCAGCCCCGATCACCAGCCCCGCACGCACCGCGAGGTCCGGGCCGCGCCGCGAACGCGCCCGAACGCCCACGACCCTGCCCTCCACGTCGACGTCGAGCGCAGTCACCTCGAAGCCGTAGCGCACCTCGGCGCCGGCGCGGACGGACGCGTCGACCAGGCACGGATCGAGCACGGTGCGGCGCGGGGCACAGAGCGCGCCCCGCAACGCGACGCTCACGACGTCATCGACGTAGTGGAACGTGACGGTAGAGATCGGCGGGGTACCCGCCGCCCAGATCGACGGCAGCAACCCCCAGCGGGACAGTTGCCGCACGCCGCCGCGCATGAGCGCGTGGGTGGAGAGCGTGTCGAGGCCGTACCGGCCGCGGTCGAGCACGAGCACGGAGAGTCCGGCGCGGGCAAGCAGCATCGCGGTCGACGCACCGGCGGCGCGGGCGCCGACGACGACCACGTCGTACGCGGAGTACAGCGGCCGGGAGCAGGCCGGCAGGCTCACCGACACGAGTCGACGTCGATCCGGACCGGAACGCCGTTCGTGAGCACGTCGAGCACGGCCGAGCGGGCCGCGGAGCGCTCGACGACGCCCTTCAGCGCGTCCGGGTCGTCGCCACGCAGGTGGAAGCTGACCCGGATCTCCGAGAAGCCGTTCCGGACGGTCCGGTCGAGACCGAGAATGCCGCGCAGGTCGATGTCGCCCTCCACGGTGGACGACACCTCGGTGAGCGTCACGCCGCGGGCGGCAGCGATGTTGGCGATACCGCCGGTCAGGCAGGCGGCGAGCGCGTGGAGCAGGAACTCCGGGCCGGTCGGGCCGTGGTCGGCGCCGGTGAGGACGGCGGGGTGGTCGGAGTCGTAGCTGTGCGGCTCGACGTGATTCATTTCCTGGGTGGCGCCGTAGAAGCCGTCGATCGTCGAGCGGTTGTGGGTGCCGCTGACCCACGTGTTCGTGGCGCGGAAACGGAAGGCGGCGATCTCGGGGTCGGCCGTGACCGCGTCGATGGTGGCGAAGAGGGCGCCGGTGTCGACGCCGTGCGTGGTAGTCATGCCTCAACTGTGGGTTCGCGGCGCGCTGCGGACATCCGTGCGCGGCACGGAGGTTGTTCGTCAGTGGCCACCACGGAAGACTGGGCCCGTGGCCGAAACGCTGACCGCCCGCGAGGCCGAGGTGCTGGTGCTCCTGCGGGATCGGCTCACGAACGTCGAGATCGCGTCGCAGCTGGTCGTGTCGGTGCGCACCGTTGAGAGCCACGTGTCCGCACTGCTCCGCAAGCTCGGCGTGGAGGACCGGCGGGCGCTGGCGCGACTGGCACCATCCGCTGCCGCAGCGCCGTCGCTGCCGTCCCCCCTCACGTCCTTCGTCGGACGCGTGCGCGAGCTCGAGATCCTGGTGGACGCCGTGTCCCGGGAGCGGCTCGTCACGGCGACCGGGCCCGGTGGCGTCGGGAAGACGCGGTTGGCGCTGGCGGCGGCACAACGGCTGACCGGCGAGTACTCGGACGGGGCGACGTTCGTCGACCTGGTGCGGATCGTCGACCCCTCGATGGTCGTCGCGGCGATCGCGGACGCGGTGGGAGTTCCGGAGCGGGCCGGGACGAACCGCGAGCAGGCGTTGCTGGCCGCGCTCGCCGCCCGCGACGGGCTGCTCGTGCTCGACAACTGCGAACACGTCGTCGACGGGGTGCGCCCGTGCGTGGAGCGGCTGCTGACCGAGTGTCCGCGGATCCGGGTGCTGGCCACGAGCCGGATCCGGCTGATGCTGCCGTACGAGAGCGTGTTCGCGGTGCCGGGGTTGTCGGTGGACGACGGGGACGCCGGCGCCCTGTTCGCGGCACGGATGGTCGCGGGGGGATCGCCGCCACCGTCGGAGACCGAAGCCGAGACGATTCGGGGAATATGCCGGGCACTCGACGGCGTCGCCCTCGCCATCGAACTGGCCGCCGCTCGGGTACCGGCGATCGGCCTCGACGGTCTCCTCGGCGCGCACCTCCCCCTGCTCACCGCGGGCTACCGCGCCGACCACCGGCACGGCTCCCTGCGCGCCACCATCGACTGGAGCTACGCCCTTCTCGACGACGAGGAACGCGCCGCGCTGCGGGCTGCGGCGGTGTTCGCGTCCCGGTTCGACGCGGAGTCGCTGGCCGCGGTGCTGGGCCGGCCGCGCACGGAGACGCTGGAGATCCTGGGGCGCCTGGTCGACTGGAATCTCGTCGCTCCGCGCCGGGGGCCGGTGACGCGCTACCGGATGCTGGAGACGATCCGGCAGTACGCGTCGGGATTGTCGCCCGACTTCCGCGAGGCGCACCTCGCCTGGGTGCGGGAGCGGTTGCGGGCGCCGTTGGACGCGGACGACGTCGACGCGGTGCTCGACGACGGGCGGGCGGCGCTGCAGTGGATCGAGACGCGGGGCGCCGAAACGGCTGAGCTCTCCGACCTGATCGCGTCGGTGTCGTTCCGGCACGGGCGGCCCGGCGAAGCGCAGCTGCGGTACACGCAGGCGGCGGAGTGGGCGGACTCCCCCGCCGACCGGCACCGCTACCTGCGGTACGCGTCCGGCGCCGCTGCGGTACGCAACCTCGGCTCGGACGCCGTCGAGCTGCTCGAACGCGCCGCAGCGGGCTCGGACGACCCCGACGCGGCCGCCGAGGACCTCGCGTACGCGTCGATGTACGAGCACCGGTGCCGCGGAATAATGGGCCGGACCGTGACCGCGGAACAGACCGAGGCGCGGCTCGCGCGGGCACGGGAGCTCTGCACGGGTGGTGACCGCGCGGTAGCGGCGATCGCGATGGCCGAGGGCTGGGCGCCGAATGCCACGGCCCGGTCCCGCGCCCTCACCGAGCGCGCGCTCGGCCTCGCCCGGGCGGCGGGGGACGCGCTGCTGGAGAACATCGTGCTCGACCAGCTCATCGTCGTCGCGCTGGGCGAACGGGACGTGGCGGCAGCACTCGAGGCGGTCCGTGGCCGCCTGCCCGTCCTGGCCGGCGAACCGATGGACGCCCGCACCGGTTTCGAGTTCTTCGACGCCGCCCAGATGGGCAGCAACCTGTTCCTCGCGGCGGGTGACCTCGCCGAGGCGCGGCGGCACGCGGACATCGTCGCGGCGCTGCCGTTCTACCGCGGCGAGGAGCACATCGGGCTGGCGCGGCGGATCGACGTGGACGCCCTGGCGGGTGAGTTCGACGCGGTCGTCGAGGCCGGCGAGCGGATGGAGCGGGACTGGGTGCGGGCCGGGCGCCCGGTCGCGAGCAACCTGGCGGTGAGCGCGTACTGCGTCGCCGCGGTGCACGGCCTGCGCGGTGACGACGACGCCCGCGCGCACTGGACCGGGATCACGAAGGCGCTGCTCGGCGCGTACCCGGACGTCTTCGAGCAGCGGGCCGGGTGGGTGCCGGTGCTCGAAGCGCTCGTCGATCTGCACCGCGGACGCGCGGCGGAGGCGCTCGCCCGGCTGGCGGCCGCGCCCGAGGACGACGCGGACTGGGCCAACGCCAACCTGGTGATGTGGCAGGCGTGGTACGCGGCGCTGTGGGCGGAGGCGTCCGTGCTGGCCGGGCACCCGTCGGCGCGCGAGCGACTGCCGGTGGCCGCAGTGGTGGCGCGGGCCAACCCGATTGCGCTGGCGATCATCGCGCGCAGCGAAGCGCTGCTGGACGGTCACCTCGACCTCCTTCCGGGTCTCGCGGAACGGTTCGCGCAGGCAGGTTGTCCGTATCAGCGGGACCGGACGCTCTCGTGGAAGGGAACGTCGTGAACTCGTGGAGCGGTTGGGTGTCGGCTGCGTCGGTGCTGGACGTGCTGTACCGCCCGCTCGCGGACGTGCTGATCGGCGCGATCCCGCCGGGCGACGGGCGGCGGATCCTCGACGTCGGGTGCGGTACGGGGGCGACGACTGTCGCGGCGGCGCGGCGAGGTCGGTGTGTCGGTGTGGACATCTCCGAGCCGATGCTGGCCGCCGCGCGGGAGCGGGCCGGTTCCGGGGCCTCGTTCGTGCTCGCCGACGCGCAGCGCCACGAATTTCAGGACGGTGAGTTCGACACCGTGATCTCCCGGTTCGGTGTGATGTTCTTCGACGATCCGCGGGCGGCGTTCGCCAACCTGCGGCGGGCGTGCACCGACGACGCGGCGTTACGGTTCGTGGTGTGGCGCAGTGCGGAGGAGAACCCGTTCATGCGGGCAGCGGTGCCTGCCGCGCGGGCGGTGTTGCCGGATCTCGAGGAGCGTCCGACGACCGGGCCCGGGCCGTACGGGCTGGCCGATCCCGCGTACACCCGTGACGTGCTGAGGTCCGCCGGGTGGGCCGGTGCCGACATCCGACCCCTCGACGTCGAGTGCACGATGCCCGAGGCGGACCTCGACGTGTACCTGACGCGGATCGGGTCACTCGCCCCCGCGCTGGTCGACGCGGACGCGGACACGCACGCCCGCGTGCTCGACGTGGTGCGCCCGGTGTTCGACCAGTGGGTGCACGGGGACGAGGTGCGGTTGCCCGCCGCGTGCTGGTTGATCGAAGCCTGAGTTATCCGTTCGGACGCGCCTGGAGGGCCTGGAGGGACCACTTGTTGCCATCGGGGTCGGTGAAGTAGACGAAGTTGCCCCAGGGCTGCGGATCGACGTCACTCGCGTCGACCCCGGCGTCGAGCAGCTGGGTACGGGCCGCCTCGGCGTCGGCGACCACGACCTGGATCTCCTGCGTGCCGGGCGTCTTCTCGGTGATGCCCTCGCCGAGGACGATCGAGCACGCTGAGCCCGGCGGCGTGAATTGCACGAACCTCAGGCCCTCCTGGACCCGGTGGTCGTGGTCGGCGTTGAAGCCGATCTTCTCGTAGAAGGCCTTGGCCCGGTCGACGTCGGTGACGGGCACGGGAATCAGTTCGATCTTCCAGTCCATGCCGAGGACCGTAGTGGGCCGGTACGACAAATCCGGCTCACCCGAGGAAGGAACGCACGGCGTCGGCGAAAAGGTCCGGGGCGGTGTGGGTGGCGAAGTGCAGATGGCCCGGGAAAACGACCCGGGGCGCCTTCGGGAGGACACGAGCGAGGGCATCCATCGTGGACGGGATCGGCTCCCAGCTGTCGCCGCCCTGGAGCAGTTGCACCGGTACGCCGATGTCCGCCCAGCGTTCGACGTCGCCCGGGTCCGCGGCCAGCGCTTCCAGGTCGTGCAGCGACCCGACGGCCTCCGCCGGCGCTCCCGGATCGGCAGCGGCGCCGCGTTCGGGCGCCAGCGCCGCCAGCAGGCTCGACGGCACCCGCGCCACCTTGTCCGCGAACAGGTAGGTAGCGGCCGCGAGATCGCCGGCCGCCACCAAATCGCGATACTCGTCCACCACGTCCGTCCCCGCCGCGAACAACGGCGGCTCGAACAGCACCAGCGCCTCGACCCCGGGCACCCCCGCTGCGTGCAACGCCACGATCGCCCCGTACGACGCCCCGACCACCGCCGCGGACCCACCCGCCAACTCCAGCACCGCGCGCAGGTCACCCACGTCGTCCGCGAACGTCTTCGGCGACCGGCAGCCGTCGCTCGGCGCGTACCCGCGGCGCGCGTACACCCAGCATTCGTAGGAATCCTCCACGAGCGGCGTCACCGGCGCCCACGAGTCGAGCCCGCCGGCCGTCGGGTGCACCAGCACGACCGGCCTCCCCCGCCCGGATCGACGCACGACGATTCGCGTCCCGTCCGCCGCCACCACCGAAGTCTCCACGGACCGCAGCTTCGCAGAACTCACTCAGAACCTCTCCCGAGTTTCCTAAGCGCGACCGCCAGTGTGCCTGCCATGAAAAACCTCCTCCGGGGCGTGGCGGCGACCGTGGCGGCATCCGCGGTGATGGCGGCGCTCGCGGCCGTGGCGCTCGCCCTCCTCGATCTCCCGCTCGCGCTGGCGCCGACCGTGCTCACCGCGGCGCTCGGTGGCCCCGTCACGCTCACCGGCACCGTCGACACGGGGTTCATCCCGGTCGCTCTGCAGGGCACCGTGGACATCCTGCCCCTCGGCATCGCCGCGCCGGGCGTCGTCGTCTTCGTCGTTGTTCTGGCGGGGAAGGATCTCCTCCTGCGTGCGGCAGGTGCCGTCGGGACGGCGGCTGTTTTTCTTGCGGTGCTGTCCACCGCCGACGGAACGACGGTCGACGTTCCGCTGCCCACCGGGCCCGCTGGGCTGACGGTGCAGCCCGGGTCCGCGGTGCTGCCCGGGCTGCTCGTGGTGGTCGGGGTCGCCGCTGCCTGCGTTGTGGTGTCCCGTTTGCCCTACCGCCGCACGATTCTGGTGACGACGCTCGTCGCGCCGTCCGTGCCGGTGGTCATCGGGCTCATCGTGGCTGTTGTCGCGGCGACCCGGGAGCCCGCGCTCGGGGGTGTGGCGCTGTTGTTCGGGGCCAATGCGGTGCTGGTGGGGTCGCCGTCGATGGAGGGGCCGCTGGGTGGCGACTGGTTCGCCGCACCGAGCGGCTTGAGAATCGTCGCCATTGTGCTGTTCGTAGTTGTTGTTGCAGTGGTTGTGAAGCCCTCACGCACGAACACTGTGGTGGCCTCGGTTTCCTTGGCCTCCGCGCTGGCTCTCACCGCGCTGCTGGCGTCCGGCGACATCTCGCTCGCCGTTTTCCACATCCCGCTGCTCGCGGTGCGCCTCGAGCCCGGGATCGGCTGGGCGCTGCTCACCGGCGCACTCGCGGGCGCGGCCGGCAGCTTGACCGCCGACGTACGGTGGCGGGCACAGCAGCGCCTCCTCCGGCGCATCCGCGCCTACGGGTGAGGTGACATCGTGCAGCGCCTGCTGGTGGTGGACGACGACGACACGGTCCGCGGTCTGCTCGCCGACGCGCTGCGTTACGTCGGGTTCGAGGTGACGGCGGTCGCGACCGGCGCGGAAGCGGTCACGGCGGCGGAATCCGATCCGCCCGACCTCGTCGTTCTCGACGTGATGCTGCCGGGCATGGACGGCTTCGACGTGATCCGCACGCTGCGCGGCGCGGCCCGGCCGGTGCCGGTGCTGTTCCTGAGCGCGCGCGACGCGTACTCCGACAAGGTCAACGGGCTCACGCTGGGCGGTGACGACTACGTCACCAAGCCGTTCCACCTGCCCGAACTCATCGCGCGCATCGAGGCGATCCTGCGGCGGGCGGGCGGTTTCTCGGCTGGGCTGACCATCGCCGACCTCACCCTCGACCCGACGACCCGCGAGGTCGTTCGCGCCGGGGAACCGGTACGCCTCTCCCCGACCGAGTTCCGGCTCCTGCAGTACCTGATGGAACGCGCCGGACAGGTCGTCTCCAAACCGCAGATTCTGGAGGACGTCTGGCGCTACGACTTCGCCGGCGACACGAGCATCGTCGACACCTACGTGAGCTACCTGCGGCGCAAGATCGACCACGTCGAGCCGAAACTCCTCCACACCCTGCACCGCGTGGGCTACGTGCTGCGGGCGCCGCGTCGATGATCCCCCGTTCGCTGCGAGGCCGGTTGCTGCTGATCAGCGCGATGCTGCTGATCGCGGGGCTGGTCGTCAGCGACGCGGTGGTGACGACGGCGCTGCGGGGCTACCTGGTCGATCGGGTGGATCACCAGCTCCAGCCGATCGCGCTGGTCATGGCGCGAATCGAGCCGTCGTTGGTGCCCGTCGAGCGCGCGGTGGGGAGCGACAGTCTCGACCTGATCAGCGCGCTCGCGGTGGTGTATCTGGATGCGGACGGCAGTGTCGTGCGGTCGGCGTCGATGGGTCCGGCGCCGCCGGAGGTTTCCCCGTCGCTGCCCCGGGGGCGCGCGATCTCTCTCGACGGGGACTGGCGCGCGGTGGTGGAGGCGCGTTCGAGCGGTGGGGTCGTGGTGGTTGCGGCGCCGCTGACCCCGATCAACGCCACGATCGACCAGCTGCGACTGTGGTGCCTGGTCACCGGCATGATCGTCGTGGCGCTGCTGACCGGCGTCGGCTGGGTCGCGATCCGGGCCGGTCTGCGTCCGCTGCGCACGATCGAGCACTCCGCCGCGGCGATCGCCGGCGGCGACCTGACCCACCGCATTCCCGACGCCGGTCCTCCCGGTACGGAGGTCGCCCGGCTCACGTTCGTGCTCAACACCATGCTGACGCAGATCGAGCGCGCGTTCGCGGCACGGGCGGAGTCCGAAGCGCGGATGCGCCGGTTCGTGGCGGACGTGAGTCACGAGCTGCGTACTCCGCTGTTCGGGATCAAAGGGTCGGCGGAGTTGCACCTGATGCGTGGGGGTAGTGACGAGACGATCCAGCGCATCGATCGCGAGGCGGGGCGGCTGGCCGCGCTCGTCGAGGATCTGCTGTTGCTGGCGCGGCTGGACGAGTCCGCGGCGGGGCCGTTGCTCGAACTGGCGCCGATGGACCTGCGGACGTTGGCCGTCGACGCCCGGCACGATCTGCGTTCGCTGGACGCCGGGCGGCCCGTGGAGCTGAGTGGGGTGGGGGGTGAGGGGGCGCCTGGCGCTGCGCTGGTTCTCGGTGATGAGGCTCGGTTGCGTCAAGTCGTCAGCAATCTGGTGGGAAACGTGCACGCGCACACGCCGGTGGATGCGCCGGTGCGGGTGGGGGTGGGTCGGGTCGGGGATTCGGCGGTTCTCGAGGTCGCGGATACCGGGCCCGGGTTGTCCGCCGAGGAGGCGGGGCGGGTGTTCGAGCGCTTCCACCGGGGCGATCACTCCCGCTCGGGCCCGGGGGCCGGGTTGGGGTTGGCGATCGTTCGGTCGTTGGTCGTGGCTCATGGGGGTCAGGTGGAGGTGGTGGCGACGCCCGGTGGCGGCGCGACCTTTCGCGTGGTGTTGCCGTGGAACTCGGATTTCTGAGTGGATGTGCAGTTCTCCGTGCCGGGCACGGAAAAGCGTTCAATCATTCGCGTGGACAACGGTTCATCGACGGGTCGGTAGATCGCGGACGCGTGAGAAGAAGGCGGCGACGAGAAACACTGCGAAGATCGCGAAGTTGACGATCCAGCGCGGATCGTCGATGTGCAGACCGTCCGCGAACTCGGCGCGCTCGGCGGCGGTGAGGCGCGTGGTCGAGTGTTCCGCGCCGGCGAAGTCGAGCCGGGGACCGGCGAACACGAGATACGTCCAGACGCGCAGCACGAAGTAGAGCCCCGCGGCGAGCACGATCAGCACCCGGCGAGCTCCGGGCCGCCACCCCACGATCAGCAGCACCGGGATCACGACCAGCTCGGTGGGCACGTTCGCGAGGATCGCGATCGGGATACTCGGCAGGAACATCCCGACCATCACCTCGCCGGTGATGGACGCCGAGTCCAGCGCGATGCCCCACATCAGCAACCCGATCGCCCCGCCGAACGCGAACAGTGCCATCGCGGTGCAGCCGAGGCCGATGAGGACGTCTTCGGTCCAGGCGCTGCGGGTGCCGTTGCGTGTGAGCCAGAGCGCGAACGCGCAGATGAGGGCCGCCCAGACGGCGGCGAGAGCCAGCGCCGCCGGGACGGGGAGGAACTCGCTGAGCGAGAGGCCCTGCACGACGACGGTGAACGCCGCGGCGAGCGCGATGCCGAGTTTCATGTCGGCCGACGCTAGGAACCGGGGTGGTTCTCGGCATCTGCCGAACGGTCTATGCCGGGTTTAATCCGGCAGGATTCCATCCGGCAGGGCTAGTCCAGCAGGCCGGCGGCGCGGGCGTACGCCACCGCTTGGAGGCGACTCGTGGCGCCGAGCTTGCGGAAGATGTGGTTGAGGTGGGCCTTCACGGTGCCCGGCGCAACGAACAACGCCGCCGCGATCTCCGCGTTCGTGCGCCCAGCCGCAAGCTCCCGCAACACCTCGATCTCTCGAACACTCAACCCATCCCCACTCCGCCCGGCTGCACCACCCGGCACACTCCCACCCACCGCGCCACCATCCGAAGCGCTCCCGGCCGAGCCACCAGCCGGAGCTGTCCCGGCCGGAGCGCTCCCACCCACCGCACCACCGGCCACCGCACCACCGGCCGCGCCGCCGTCGCGCGCCTCGCTGCGGGGCACCGGGCTGCCGGGCGCCCCTCCGCCCGCAGCGGAAGTGCCGGGCACGGAGCTGCCGGGCACGGAGCTGCCGGGCACGGAGCCGACGGGCACGGAGCCGACGGGCACGGAGCCGACGGGCGGGGCGGGCGCGCCCGCTGTTGACGGGGCGGTCTGGACTCGCGCGGACGCGCCGGTCGCCGAGTCTGCGGGACCGCGGACCACGTTCGCCGGGAGGGGTAGTGCTGCGGCAGGCGCGGGTGCCGCGGTGGCTGTCGGCGCAAGCGCGGTGGACTCGGATTGCTGGGGTGTGGTCGTCGCATTCGCCGTCGAGGTGAGCACGGCGCGGAGGGCGTGGATGGTGATCAGGAGGATGGCGGCGCCGAAGGGAGGTACCACCCACCACTGGTCGAGGTTGCGTTCGATCATCGCGAACGACAGTCCGAACACGACCATCGCCCAGGTGAAGCAGCCGGTCAGAACGGCGGTGACGAGCAGTGCCCGGCGGACTCGCATCGCGGCAGCCTATTCGGGGGCGCCGGCGTGCAGGGTGATTCGCGTCCACGCGCCGACGTTGACGGTGGCACCGTCGGCGAGGGGCACCGGGCGTTCGGCGTCGATCGGTTCGGAGTCGCCGTTGAGGTAGGTGCGGTTCGTCGACCGCAGGTCGATGATCGCCCAGGTTCCGTCGGGCTGGGGTACGAGCAGGGCGTGCGTGGCCGAGACGGCCGCGTCTTCGGGTGGGCCGATCAGGTCGATGTCGGGGTAGATGCCCCGGGATCGGCTACGGCGACCGATCAGTACCTGCCGCTTCGCGAGCGGGAACCGTCGCTCCGGGAAGAACGCCGGAAAACTGACCTCGTCCGCGTCGGGTCCGTCCAGCGCCCGCATCCGCTCGAAATACTCCCGATCCGCGCTGACGCTCACCCACCACACCCCGCCCCCACCCGGCAACGCCGCGGTCGCCGCCCCGCTCGCCGACCCCGCGAACTCCCCCCACACAGGCACCCCCGCCCCGCCGGCCCCGGACGGCACGGCGCCGAGCGCACCGATCCCGCCCGCGGCGGGCTGCGACCCGGCAGCCGATCCCCCGGACGCCTTCAGCGAGCCGACCGAGCCGACCGCGGCGCCGCCGGACGCGCCACCCGAGCCGACTACCGCGCCGCCGGACGCGCAGGACTCGCCGCTGGGTGCGGACGGCTGCTCGCCGATGGCCGAGCCGCTTGCCGCCGCGGTGCTGTCGGACGCCGCCGGGGCGCCGGATGCGGCCTCGGCGCGGTCGGGCGTGGGGGGCGCGCCGTCTGGTGTGGGGTGTGGGTCGCCGCCCTCCAGCGCGCTGGACGTGCCCCGTGTCGGACGGGGCTCGGCGGTTGCGGGAGCGGGGGGTGGTATCAGGGAGGTGGGTGGGGCCAAGGAGTCGGCGCCGCACTCCTCGCAGAAGCGGCCGGTGAGGCTCGCGCTGCACTCGGGGCACACGGTTGCCGCGCGGCTCGACGTCGAGCCGCCCCAAGGCGAAAAGCCCGCGCCACCGCCCGACCCGACGTTCTGGCCAGCGCCATACCCCGTGCCCTGGCCACCCCCCGGCAGAATGCCCGGACCAGTGTTCGGGCCGCCGCCCGGCGGAACGCCCGGGGTGGCGGTGGGGCCCGCGATTCGGATGCCGCACTCGTCGCAATAGTCCGCGGCCTCGGACGCATGTCCCTTCGGACACATCGTCATGCAGGAGCCCCCCTCAGTCGGACTGTCGCGGCCGCACCTGCTGCGTCTTCCGGGACGCCACCGCCGCCATCTCGGCGTCGATACTCGCAGCCACCTTCCGCAGCCGCACCGTCCCGGTGCGTTCGTCGACCACGTCCACGACCTTGGCGAGCAGTTTCGCCGTGTCCTCCCGGCCGGACTCGGCCGCCAACTGCACCGCGCGCCCGAGCTTCAGGGTGGCCCGCTCGACGTCGCCGACCTTCTGCGCCTGCGTGCCCTCCAGGATCGCCTCGGCGAGCTCGGTCTCGTTCGTGTAGTGCGCCACCTGGCGATTGATCGACGTCGTCGAATTCAGATCGTCCGTCCACACGGCCCGCACCAGCGACTGCCCCAGCACGTCCTCGCCGTGCACCACCGACACGCGCGCCGCGAGCACCTCTTCGCCGACCGGGTTCGGCTCCAAGTCGATCTTCAGGTGGTAGTCGCGGCTTTCCGCACCCCACGCGCCGATCGGGTACTCCCCGACCCGCTTGCCGGTATCGGTGCGACGCCCGGTCAGATCGATGATCTCCGGATGCACCTGCTTCACGAACCGGATCGTCGACCCGGTCGGTGTCCAGACCCGGAGCATGACATCGGCCCGGGTCTTTCCCATCGCCGCCTGCGTCATCGCGACGAACTCCGCGGCCAGCGCGTTCGGGTCCGTGATGCCGGATGCGGTGCCGAGGAGCTGCTCGGCGATCTTGATCAGGTCACGCGCCACCCAGCCGTCCCCGATGCCTCGGCTGTCGCAGACGAAGAGGCCGGCGCAGCGGTCGAGCGCCTTGTCGAACGTCTGCTCCGCTTCGCCGTTGGCGCCGTCGGTGAGCAGGATGCCGTGGTTGATCGTGGCTCCGTGCCGACGGAACATCTCGGCGGCGAGGGTGAGCCAGGTGCCGATCGCGGTGCCGCCGCGAGTTTTCAGGGCCTGGACGGCGCTGCGGGCTTCGGCGCGGTTGGCCGGCGAGGAGGTCGCCAGGTGCTTCTTGCCGGGGTAGACCGGCCAGGCGCTGGTGTCGCCGGCCACGATCGCGAAGGCGACGCCGTCCGGGATGATGTCGATGGCGGCGACCGCGGCCTGCTTCGCGGCGCGGAGTTTGGCGCCGCTCATCGAGGCGGAGATGTCGATCATGATGATCTCGGCGGCCGAGCCGCGGGGTGCCGCCGCGGCCGAGCCGCCTGGATACGCCGCGGCCGAGCCGCCTGGATACGCCGCGGCCGAGCCGGTGGCGGTGCCGGCCGGGGGTGTGGCACCGGTCTGGGTGACTGTGATGACGGCGTCGACGGTTCGGCCGTCGGCCGGGAGGAACTCGTTCTGGTGCGTTTCCACGGTGACCTGCGGTGAGCTCATGCGGAGACTCCTCCCGAGTACGCGAGCACTGCGACTGCGATGTTGTCGACGCCACCCGCGTCCAGCGCGAGGTCGACGAGCCGCCGTGCGGCGGTGACGGGCGGCGCACCGGCGACGAACGCCAGGTCGGTGGGGGCGGCGAGGTAGCGGGACAGACCGTCGGTGCAGAGCAGTAACGTGCCGGGGCCGGGCACTTCCACTGCCACGACGGAGAGTTCGACGTCCGGCGCGTCGCCGCCGAGCCAGCGGGTGAGGGGTGCGCCGGGTACGTCGGGTACGGCGTCGTCGACGGTGAGGCACCGCGGTGGCCCGACCTCGGGGATCCAGTACGCCCGGGAGTCCCCGACCCAGCCCACCACGATTCCGTGGTCCCTGACGACGCCGGAGACGTAGGTGCAGCTGGGCGCGTCCGTCGGCACGGTGTCGACCAGCGCGTCCACCGCGAGAAACGCCTGATCGAACGCCTCCCGCGAAGCCCTCTCCACCGAGAGTCCCCGGTCAGCGAGTGCGCGGAGCAGGGTGGGTAGGGCGGCATTGCAGGCGGATACGGCTGCGGCGTCGGCGCGGGGGGTACTGGACACGCCGTCGCAGACGATCGCGACGGTGCCGGCGGGGTCGACGCCGATCGCTACCGCGTCCTCGTTGTGGTGGCGGTGGTGGCCCCGGTCGGTCAGCGCCGCGACGCCGGGGAGATCCAGCTCCGCGCGGTCCCGTCCCGCACCGAGGCGTCGGCCGCATTCGCCGCAGTACCCCCCGATGGACGTCTTCGCCCCGCAGTGGGCACACCCCACCGGCGGCGCCCCCGAACTGAGCCACGCGCCCTCGCCGGTCAGCGCCGTCGGGACCGGGCTTTCGTAAATCGGGGCGCCCGGGGGGCGGAGGGCGGTGCCGCAGGATTCGCAGAAGTGGTCGGAGTCCGCGGTGGGGGCGGAGCACTCGGTGCAGGTCATACCAGGGTCCGGGGGCGGACGTGGTTGGCGCGGTCGACGAGCGCGATGCGGTGGTCGGCGTCGGGGGCGAGCCTGGCGAGGGTCCGGTACACCTTCTCGAGGCCGAGCCGCACGTCCCGCTCGGTCAGCGGACACCCCTGCACCGTGCCGCTCGGACGCGGCGCGGTCGCGCGGCCGTCGGTGGTGAGCCAGGTCAGAACGGCGGTGAGCACCTCGGCGGACAGGCGGGCGCGCGGCTCGCCGTCGAGCGGTAGCCGCTCGATCCGCGCCGACACATCGAGGAACCCCGCAGCCGACGGTTGCGACTCCAGCCGCGCGCGGACCGCCGCGACCTGAGCGGTCAGGTGATCGCTGGAGGACACCGGGACCTCCTCCAGCACCTCGATCGCTCCGGCGTGGTCACCCCCGGCGTGCAGCACCCGGGCGAGGCCGAACGCCGCGCTGACGTAGGCGTGGTCGCACGTCCAGACTTGCTGGTAGCGGGCGAACGCCGCGTCGGCCTCCCCCGCCCACTCGGCGGCGACCGCGAGCGCGAGCTGGGGCGCGAGCTCGCCGGGGAGCGTGCCGTAGACCGCGTCGAGCGGCGCCAGCGCCGCGCGGGGGTCACCGTCGGCGAGGGCCGCGAGACCGCGGAACCAGTCGATGCGCCAGTCCCGCTCGAGCCCGTCGAGCAGGGTCCTGGCCGCTGTGGTCTCGCCCGCCAGGATGCGGGCGCGCGCCACCGCGATCGGTACCTCGACGCTGTCCTGCGGTGCACTCTCGGCCGCCGTCGCCAGGTCGGCGGCGCTCAGGTCGCGCGTGGCCAGCAGGAACGCCGCTCCCGGATCCGCCGGATCCACCTGCGGCACCGGCAACGCCGACGCGATCGCCACGCCATCGAACAGTGCCCCCGCGCCACCGGCGGAAACCCCGCCCCCGGTCCGAACAGGCCCGACCGCGGCCCCGCCGGGGAGGGCCGCTGCTCCGGCGGGGACGGCCGTCGGGGCGAAGGTGGAGCCCTCGCTGGCGAAGCGGGTGGAGGTGGCGGGGCGGGGGGCGCCGTCCTCGGTGGACAGCACCTGGCGGAGGACGCCCAGCAGCTGGTCGGAGAGGTCCGCGGCGGACTCGAAGCGCTGGGCCGGGTCGGGGTGGGTGGCACGGAGCAGCAGGCGGTGGTAGGACTCCTGCTCGGCCAGTAACGGCTGCTCGGACGGTTCCGGCAACCGGTCGACGTACCGACCGGAGAACCCCCGGAAGTCGAAGCTCAGCACCGCCATCGTGCGCGCGACCGTGTACAGGTCCGAGCTGAACGACGGACCGTCCGTCGACACCTCGGGCGCCTGGTACCCGACAGTGCCCCACACGACGCTCACCGCGTCGTCGATCCGGCGCACCGCACCGAGGTCCACGAGCTTGAGCCGGTCGTCGGTGTGGATGGCGTTGTCGGGCTTGAAGTCGCAGTACAGCAGACCGCGGTCGTGCAGGTAGCCGAACGCGGGCAGGATCTCCAGCCCGTAGGCGAGCACCTGGTCGAGCGGGAGGGGCTGCGCGCCGGCGTCGGTGCGCAGGTCACGCAGGGAACGTCCGCCGACGTACTCCATGACGATGTAGCCGATGTCGGCGAACGTCTTCGGGTCCGGGTGCAGCGCGAAGTCGTGGATCTTGACGATCGTCGGGTGGTCGACGGTCACGAGGAAGCGGCGCTCGGACACCGCGGCCGCCATGGCATCCGGGTCGCCGGCGTCGATCAAACCTTTGAGGACGACCCAGCGGTCGCTGACGTCGTCGCCGACGTTCTTGTCGCGGGCGAGGTAGATCCAACCGAGGCCGCCGTAGGCCAGGCAGCCCAGCACCTCGTAGCGTCCGCTCACCAGCGTTCCCGGGGCCAGGCTCGGCGCGAAGGAGAACGGGGTCCGGCAGGACGGGCAGAAGCCCTCCACGCGTCCCGGGCGTCCGTCGCGGTCGCGGCCGACGGGCTTGCCGCAGTCGGGGTTGCCGCAGAAGCGCCGGTCCTGGGCCACCTGGGGGTTCGGCAGGACGGCGGTGGCCGGATCGCGCTGCGGAACCCGCGGCAGGTCCAGCATCCCGCCCCCGAGCCGCCCCCTCCCGGTCCCCCGCGTCGACCGCGCGGACCGCGTGGACCGGCTCGGCCCCGTCCCCCGCGTAGACCCGGTCGGCCCGGTCCCCCGCGAAGCACCCGCTCCCCGGGAAGACCCAGCCCGCGACGACCCCGAAGATCCAATGGGCGCCTTGCGGCCACACTCGTCGCAATACCCGTCGGCGTCGTAACTCCCCGGGCACCCGGATCGCGCACACGAACCAGTCACACCGCACCTCCGGACGACAACAGGGACTGTTGATACGCCACGACCGCGCGCGTCGAGGCCGCCAGATCACACGGCGCGGTCCACAGCAACCCCCGCGCCGCCTCGTACGCCGCAAGAACCTCGGGCCGTTCGCTCACCCCGGACCGCACCGCTTTCGCCCGGTACGAATCCAGCCGCCCCCGCAGCTCCTCGCGACGCGCCAGCAACCCGTCCGCGAACTCACGCCGCTCGGCCACCGCGTTCAGCGCTTCCGCGACCGCTTCCTCCAACGACGGCAACGCCGAGTCGAGCGCCGTCACGTCCATCCGCGAGAGCGCGTCGAGCCGACGCTGCAAGCCGTCCGAAGCGACCACGTCCGCGGGGAGCCGGGGAGCAGCAATCTTCGCGACGACCAGGGCGTACGCCGACCGGACCCCGTCTTCGGCGGCCACGAGCCGGGTCAACGAAAGCCCCACGAGCCGCCGCCGCTCCCCGTACCCGGCCCGCTTGGCCGCCAAGCGACCCAACCGCGCGATCGTCGCCTCCGCCGTCGCGATCAACGACGCCGCCGACGACGCGTGCAGATCGACGCCCAGCGGATCCGCCCCGGCCCGCTCCCGCAGATCACGCAACGCGCCCGCCACCGCCGCCTCCCCGGCTCCCGCGGCGCGCGAGGCGTCGTCCAGAGCGGATTCGAGCAGACGGAGGGCACTGACCGTGGCGAGCCGTTCGGTGACGTCGGTCAGCAGGGCTCTGACCTGCTTGCACTCGTCCTCCAGCCACTCACCGACCCGCACCACCGGCACGCCGCGGATCGCATCCGGAACGTCGGGACCGGCGAGCGGGGCCCGGAGCTGCGCGGAAACCGACGCCAGCTGCGCCCGGCCCAGCGGCTTCACATCGTCCAGCGCGAGACCGAACGCGTGGTACCCCGACCACAGCACGTCGATCCGCTGCCGCAGCTTCTCCCAGAACTCCGCGGTGACGCCGTCGAGCGAGGCTGTCCGCAGGTAGGCGAGACCGCCGTCGGCGCCGTCCATGGCCAGGAGCGTGTCGGCGATGCGATGCCGTTCGTCGGCCAACTCCGTCAGCAGCCGGGCGAGCACCACCCGGTTCGTCGTCGCGAACACGGCCGTCAGTCCCGGTAGACCGCGGCCGGCACGGGCGCCGCACCCAGCCCACCGAGCCAGCGCTGATAGCTGCGCGCCAGGGCACCGGACGACCGCACCCGCTCGAGCACCCCGTTGACGAACCGCACCAGATCGACGTCCTCCTTCGGAATGCCGACGCCGGACGGCTCGCTGCTGAACGGCGGACCGACCATCTCGGTACCCGGGTCCTGGGCGACCAGCCCGAGCAGGATCGTGTCGTTCGTGGAGACCGCGTCGACCTGGCCCTGCTGGAGCAGCACCAGGCAGTCGAGCGTGATGTCGGTGGTCACCGGCACGATGCCGGGAACCGCGGCGACCTTCGCGATGCTCGTGCTGCCCTTGGTGGCGCAGACCTTGCCGCGCCGGGCCGCGATGTCGTCCAGCGACGTGATGCCCGAGCCGCGGTTGACCACGATCCGCTGCCGGGCGCGCAGGTATTCGGTGGAGAAGTTGATCTGCTCCCAGCGGGAACAGGTCATCGTGATCGTGCGGATCACCATGTCGACCTCGCGCCGCTGCAGCACCGGGATGCGGTCCGCCGTGGTGATGTGCCGGAACTGGACCTTGTCCGGCGAGCCGAACAGCGCGCGGGAGATCTCGCGGGCCAGGTCGATCTCGAAGCCGGTCAGCTCACCGGTGGTCGGGTCGCGGTAGGCGAGCAGGTAGGCGTTCTGGTCGATGCCGATGATCACCCGGCCGCGCTGCACGATCTTCTGCATCGCGCTCCCGGCAGGCATCCGCCCTGGCGCCGGTACGGCCTTCGGTCGGTAGCTGGCCTCCGGGTTGCACTCCGGCTGCGCCGACGGGCTCGGCACGACGGCCGGGTCCGCGACGTTCACCGGCCTCGGCGCCACCGCGGCGGGATGGTCGTCGCCCTCGGGACCGGCCGGGGACGCGGAGCACGCCGCGAGCAGGAGTACCGCCAGCACCAGCGACAGACGCCTCATCGGTACTCCCCGATCCGCTTGCGGGTGCCGAGCACCACCGCGACGACCACCACGAGACCGAGCACGATCAGCGCGGCCCAGGCGCCGGCCAGGCCGTCGGCGGCGGAGTCGGCGCGGGAGTCGAACCGGCGGCCCGCCGCGTCGACGTACTCGTCGATCGCGGTGTCGAGCCTTTCGAACGTCGCCGACGGGCCCGCGGACGCCAAGGCCACCGCCTCGGCGTACCGGCCGCCGTCGTCGAGTTCGCGCACCTCCGCGTGTTGGGAGCGCCAGGTCCGGGTCAGCTCGGCGATCTTCTCGACCCGGCTGCGGTCGGCGCCGGTGGTGGCGGCCGCGTCGCCGAGCAGCCCCGACCGGCCGTCCGCTCCGACCAGCCGGTTCAGCACCGCTGCGTAGTGCCGCTCGTTGGCCGCACCGTCACCGCGGGCGATCAGCGTCAGCGACTCGTCGGCGCGCGCCTGCAGGACCAGCACCCGCGCCTCGGCGAGCGGAATGAACCGCTCCGACCCGGTCTCGCGGCCGATGTTCAGGTCCCCGACCGCCGTCCCGACCGCTACGACGAACCACACCAGTGCGACGACGGTCGCGAGCGATGCCGTGGCCAGGCCCGGGTTGACGAGCCGGTTCGTGCGCCGGGTGAGGAATACCTGGGCACCGGCCAACGCCAACAGCAACAGCAGTCCGACGACGAGCACGAGCACCGGGAAGTCCGCGCCACGCCGCTGGGCGTCGGCGAGCCGGTCGGTCTCGAGCGCGAAGAGTTCCTGCGCGGCGGGCAGCAGCGTGTTGCGCATCAGCCCGGACGCTTCGCGCAGGTAGGCGGCGGCGAGCGGCAGCTGCTGGCGGTCGTAGGCGCGGGCGGTCTCGACCAGTCCGGTGTAGACCGGTAACCCGACCGCGAGCTGCCGCAGCCGGTCCTCGCTGGGGGTGTCGGTGTTCGTGGCCCGCAGCGCCGCAGCGATCGCGGAGCCGGCGCGCGCGATGTCGTCCAGATAGCGTTTCCGCAGCGCAGAGGTCTCGGTGCCGCTGCCGAGGAACGCGGTAGCCGCGGTGGCGTCCGCGTCCGACAGCGAGCGGTAGGCGTCGAGCGCGTAGACGCTCAGCGGACCGCTGACCGTGCGGACGTCGTCGACACGGTCGGCGCGCTGACGCACGGCGAGCAGACCGGCCACGCCCCACACGAGCCCGAGCGCGACCAGGCCGACCGTGATCGTCAGCAGTACGGCGGGCGTGGTGCGCGCGCGTGGAGAAACGAGACGAGTAGGCACTTCCAGTAGCACGGACCGCCCCCGATCACCCGGTCGAGCACCGCGTACGGACTCAGGTTAAGGACGCGGTCAACCGAAGTCCCCCGTGTAGGCGGTGTGTAGGGGAACCGACCACAGTGGCCGCGTGGAGGATCCGATCCTGGCGGTCGGCGGCGACGAGCCCAGCGACGTCGGCCGCGCATTCGACCTGATCCTCGGCGACCCCCGCCGACGTCTCGTCGCCGAGCTCTGCTGGCTCTGGGACACCGACTCCCCGACCTGTTCGTGCCCGTCCGGCCTGCACCGCGAGCACGACGAAGCGGTGCTCGCCCACAGCGAAGCACTCGACCTCGAAAAGCTCAGGCGTCGCACTGCGCTGGAGCTCGACGGTCTCTGGTACCAGGCCGGAGCAACGTGGGAGGCGCTCCTGCGCGACGAGCAGTTCTGGGACCACGTCCGGAGCCGGATCGGGACGCTCGACGAGCGGCAGCTCACCGAGTCCGCGATCGACGTGCTGCGGCCCGAACTTCCGGCCGTCCTGATCCGGCCGATGCTCGCGGTCGCAGCCGTCAACCCGTACCGCGCGCCGACGCTGCGCGACATCGCTCGCGGCCGGCGACCACGTCACCGCCGGGAACACGCTGCGCGACACGGCCATGCCGCTGCTCACGCACCTGTCCGCGTTCGTGCCCGAGGACCGCCACCGCCGCACCCAGGACGCCCGGGACGCCGTCGCCAGCGCCTTGACCGCGTGCGCGGGCCCTGCGCTCGCGGCGCGGGGCGCGAAGGCGCCCGACTACGTGTTCGGGTGGCTGTTCCTCGCGATGCGCCTCACCGGAGCCCCGATCGTTGCGGATCCGCCGCCGGGTCCGCCCCGGGTCCGCGTCCGACTGGCGTGGGCGCTGATCGCCGCGGCGCTGATCGTCTGCTGGCTCGCCTGGGGGAGAACCGGCGGGTGAGGCAACACGAGTATCGGTAATGCGACAGCTCGGTGCTTTGTGTAGGTGACGTGTAGCGGGGTGTGAGCACACTGGACTCTCCACTGTCGGCACGGGGCGACGGGGCACGGTGATGGACTCGGTTCTGGCGGCGTTACGGGATAGCTCGACTCCTGCTCTTTATCGACGAAACACGTTCCGCATCACCGGGCTGTCCACGACCGCCGACCGGCCGACCGTGCGCCAGCGCCGGCAGAAGGTGCTCACGCTGATCGGAGTGGGCGCCGCCGAGGGCGACCCCCAGGAGGTCGCCCGCGCGTTCGACCTGATCCTCGGCGACCCGCGTCGGCGCCTGGTCGACGAGCTGTTCTGGTTCTGGGACAGCGACACGTCGACGTGCGACTGCCCCAGCACGCTGCACCGCGACCACGACGAGGCGGTGCTGTCCCACTACGAGGTGCTCGAACGGGAGGCGCTCAGCGCGCAACTCTCCCCCGGTGAGCTGCGCGATCTCAACGAGGACTGGAAGGACGCCGCCACGGAGTGGGCGTCCGTGCTCCGCCGCGTCGCGTTCTGGGATCACGTCCGGTCGCGCATCCGGGCGCTGGACGACAAACAGCTCGACGAATCCGCTATCGACGTCATCCGCGACGAACTGCCCAGCGTGCTGGTGAAGCCCCTGGTCGTGCTCGCTGCGGGCTCCGAGACACGCGCGGCGAACCTGCGGGTGGCCGCGTTGGACTGGCCCGCACCGCGTGACCTGGTGCTCGACCTGTTCGAGCAGTCCGCCGAGCCGCTCTACGAGGGCGTCACCGACGCGGTGCGGGAGGCGCGGGAAGCGCTGGAGAACTCGCGGCCCGCCGTCGCCGCGAACGCGCTGACCCAGTCCGCGCTGCCGCGGCTCGAACGGCTGAACACGCTGGCACCGGCGACGGACCACCGCCGCACGGTCCGCGCGCGCAACGACGTCGCCATCGGTTTCAACAACTGTGCCGTGCAGGACATCGACGCCCGCGGCGCGCCGGCCGAGCAGGCCGCGCGGAAGTGGCTGGCCACGGCGGAGCGCCTCGCGTCCGACCCGGACACCCGGAACTCGATCGCACAGAACACCGAGTACGTGGGTCAGGTGGTCCGGTTCACCCGGCAGCCCCGCTACGCACCGGCGTCGCAGCAGCCCCAGCCGTCGAACGCGGGGTGCGTCGGGTGCCTGACGTGGCTGGTGCTGATCGCGCTCGGCATCGTGTTCGTGTGGTGGGTGAGCCGCTGATGGCCCTGGTGTCCCGCGGCGAGCGCATCGGCGACTCGCTCGTCGTCGACCGGATGCTCGGCGAGGGAGCGTTCGCCGAGGTACACCGCGTCGAGCACCGGTACCTGGGCTGGCAGGCCATGAAGGTGTTCAAGCGCGTCACGTCCGAGGCGGAGACCCGCGAACTCCTCGAGGAAGGCCGCCTGCTCTCGACGCTGGGCCATCGGCACATCATCCGGCTCTTCGACGTCGGGACGCTCGCGACGACCGAAGGGCAGCGCGGCTACTTCACGATGGAGTACGTGCCGGGCGGCACGCTCGAGCGGTTCATCGTCGCACATCGCCCGGCGGCGCCCACGGACGTCGTCGCCGAGGTGATCGCGCAGATCGCAGCGGGGCTCGCGGTGGCGCACGACCAGGACCCGCCGGTGCTGCACCGCGACATCACGACGGCCAACATCCTGGTCGGCTACGACGGCGCGGGCCTGCGGATCCGGATCAGCGACTTCGGCCTCGCCAAGCGCGCGGACCCGTTCACGCGGCTGGCCAGCGCCCAGGGAACGTACGCGTTCATGGCGCCGGAAGTGATGCGCAACGGCGGCTACTCGTGCGCCGGTGACGTGTGGTCGGTGGGTGTCCTGGCGTACCTGATGCTCACCGATCACCTGCCCTACGACGACGGTGTGCCGTTCGTCCCGAACCGCTACGTCCGCTTCCGCCGGCCGTTACTGCCTCCGAGCAGCTACAACGAGACCGTCGACGAGGAGCTGGACCGGATCGTCACCGCGGCGCTCGTCGTCGACCCCTGGAAGCGCACACCGACCGCCCGGGAACTCGGCGACGCACTCGCGGCCCGGCGGGTGCGGGCTCCCGAGGCCGCGGACACCACGGCGCCGCCGAGCGCCCGGGCCCGGAGCCTCGTCGACGAGGCCCACACGCTGTCCCATTCGCCGGGCGGGCTCCGGCGCGCCGCGGACCTCCTGGAGGAAGCCATCGGTCTCTCCCCGCGGCTGGCCGAGCAGCACGCCCACACGCTGATCCTGTGGCGGCGGGGAGTGGTGATGTGAAGCCCGTCGAGCGCCTCCGGGCCGCGCTGAGACAACGCCGGCAACCGACGAGCTTCCGCATCGCGCCGCCGGGCGACGACGACGAGGTCGTCGCGCTGCTCACGCAGCTCGTCAGGTCCTTCCCCCAAGAAGAACAACAACAAGAACAGAAGCCCGAAGTCGACGACAAAGCGCTGGCCGACGCGGCCACGAACCTCTGGCGTGCGCAGCGACGACTGGCCCACGGCGCGCAGACCGCACGGGACCGCCAGACCGGCCGCTACCTGCGCTCGTGCCGCGACGCGCTCCAGGCGGCCGGCCTCGTCGTCCAGGACCACGACGGCGACGCGTTCCACCCGGGCCGCTCGATCGAGGTGCTCGCGGTCGAGGAAGTCGACGGCCGCACCGACGAGGTCGTCTCCGAAACTGTCCGACCCACCATCTACCTTCACGACCGCCGCATCCAAATGGGCCAGGTGATCGTGGCGGGTCCTTCATCGACGCAACCGCCTAGAGAAGCGTGAGGAGCGACCATGCCCGACAGTGACACGATCGACGTCGGAATAGACCTGGGCACGACCAACAGCGCGATCGCCGTGGTCGTGGACGGCGACGTCGTCGTCGTGAAGAACAACGAGGGCTGGGACACGACACCGTCCGCGGTGTGGCTGACGAAGTCCAACACGATCCAGGTCGGCCGCCGGGCACGGGACTTCGTGGTGGCCGATCCCGACAACGCCGCCGCGGAGTTCAAGCAGGAGATGGGTCTCGCGGACGCCCGGCGCACGTTCGCCCGGTCCGGCCAGGAGATGACACCCCCGCAGCTCTCCGCGGAGGTGCTGAAATCGCTGCGCAGGGACTTCGCGCACCGGCTCGGCGCCCCGCCGCCGTTCGCGGTGATCACGGTCCCCGCCGCGTTCACGCTCAACCAGAACCAGGCGACGGTCGAAGCTGCAGTGCTCGCGGGTTTCGAGCCGGGCTGCCCGCTGGTGCAGGAGCCGACCGCCGCCGCGTTCGCGTACGGCTTCCAGGAGTCGGCCGATCGCGGGTACTGGCTGGTCTTCGACTTCGGCGGTGGCACGTTCGACGCGGCGATCGTCAACAAGCGCGAGGGTGACCTGCGGGTGCTCAACCACGCCGGTGATTCGTTCCTCGGCGGCAAACTGATCGACTGGGCGATCGTCGAGCACGTGCTCGCGCCGACCGTCAGCCACGAGTTCGGGTTGACCGATTTCCGCCGCGACAACCCCCGGTGGCGGGGCGTGTTCGGGAAGCTCAAGCAGGCCGCCGAGGACACGAAGATCGAGCTCTCACGGTCGACCGAGGCCGAGCTCAACGTGGAGCTCCGGCTCCCCGACGGGGGCACCGAGTGGTTCACGCAGACGCTGCGGCGCGACGAGTTGGATTCGATCGCCGAGCCGTTCTACGTCCGCGCGATCAACCTGTGCCGGTCGGCGCTGCGGGAGGCGTCGCTGGACGCCTCGGACATCGACCGGCTGCTGCTCGTCGGCGGTGTCACGCTCTCCCCCGGTCTGCGCGAACGGCTCGCCGATCCGCGCACCGGCATGGGCATCCCACTCGACACCTCGCTCGATCCGAGCACCGTCGTCGCGCGGGGCGCTGCGATCTTCGCCAGTACCATCCGCCGCCCGTCCACCGTCGCGACGACCGTCGCCGCCCCGGGTGAGTTCCTCGTCGACCTGGCGTACGAGCCGAGCGTCACCACGACGACGCCGACGGTCGGCGGACGCCTGCGCACGTCAGTGCCGGTCGACTGGGCCGGGTACAGCGTGCGGCTGACCAACCCCGACGGGCACCCGCCGTTCGACTCCGGCCAGGTTCGGCTGACCGCGAACGGCGCGTTCGCCACCGACATCGACATCGATCAGCACGCGACGTCCCGGTTCCGGCTCGACCTGACCGACGGCGCGGGCAACCGGCAGCCGCTGTCGCCGGACTCGTTCTCGATCACCCATCGGGACGTGGAGTTCGGCGGGGTGCGGTTGGCGCACTCGCTCGGCATCCAGCTCGCCGACCGCGGGTTCGCGCCCGTCCTGCGCAAGGGCGAGACGCTGCCCGCGCGGGCCCGCGAGGTGTTCCACACGTCCGGCACCCTGCAGCGGGACAACGCCGACGCGCTGATCCGCATCCCGATCGTCCAGGGCGAACGTCCGCGCGGCGACCGCAACCGGGAGGTCGGCGTGCTGGAGATCCGCCCGCGTGACGTGCGGATCGACCTGCAGGCGGGCACCGAGGTGGAGGTGACGTTCGAGGTCGACGCGTCGAGCCTGGTCACCGTCGTCGCGGACGTCCCACTGGTGCAGGCGCAGTTCGAGGCCGAGATCAACCTCGACGAGGTGCGCGCGCCGAGCGTCCAGACCCTGCAGGACCAGTTGGCGGAGGTCGACCGGCGCCTCGATCGGCTCCGCCAGGCCGGAGCGGCCGGTGGCAGCCGCGAGAAGCTGGACCGCCTCGACGACGAGAGCGCGCTGGACACCGTCCGCGACCAGGTCGGCGCCGCCCGCGTCGACCGGGGTGCCGCTGCCGCCGCCGAGGAACGCCTGCGTGACCTGCAGGCCGATCTGGACGACATCGAGGAGACCGTCCAGGTGCCGGCGCTGGCCCGGCAGCTGGAGGACCTGCTCGCCGAGGCCGAGGAGACGGTCGAGGTCGCCGGCGACGCCTCGGACCGCCGGGAGCTCGCCGACCTGCGTCGCCGCGCCGACGCCGCGATCACGTCGGGGCAGCTCGCGGCGGTGCGCACCGCGATCGAGCGCACGTCGTCCTTCGTCATCGAGCTCGAACGGCGCCGGCCCGACTGGCCGGTGCAACTGTTCTTCGCGCTCGAGGCGATGGTGCCGCGGTCACCGGCCGCGGACGGGCTGCTGTCGGAGGGTCGCCGGGCGATCTCGGCGCAGGACGTCACTGCGCTCACCGCGGTGAACCAGCGTCTGGTGCGGTTGCTGCCGAAGGAGGCGCAGGACAAGGTCATCGGCCTGCGGTCGGCCTCGTGACCAGCACGCTGCGCGACGCGCTGGACCACCGGCTGGTGCTGCACCGGGCCCGGTCGGCGGCCTACGCGGGGGATCTGGAGACGGCGGCGGGCCTACTCGACGGGCTCGATCAGGACGCCGCCGCCCTTGACCTCCGTGCCCGGATCCACGCCCAGCGCGGTGAGTACGAGCGGGCCGACGAGTGCTGGGCCCGCGTGCTGGAACTCCATCCGGACGACGCCGACGCGACGGCCGGTCGGGCGGCGCTCGCCCGGATCTCCGCGGGCCGGTCGGTACGACCCGTGTACACGCCGGCCCGCGCGACGGCCGTGCTCGCCGCCACGCTGCTCGTGGCGTCGACCGGCGGAGTCGTCTGGGCGAGCACGGACGGCGAGGCGCCGGACGAGCCGGTAGCCGCCACACCGGTGGCGGCGCCGGGGCTCCAGCGCGAGGTCGAGACGCTGCGGGCGGAGCGTGACGCGCGAGCCGATGCCGCAGCGCAGCGGAAGACGCGTCTCGGCGAGCTCGCCGCCGCGTTCGCCCGGGTGCCGGGTGTGCGGGTGGAGCAGCGCGCCGAGGACGTGCGGCTGGTGTTCGCGTCCGGTCTGTTCAGCGCCGACACCTCGCTCACGACCGCGGCGGAGGCACGGCTGGCGGAGGTCGGGCGGCGACTGAAACCGGTGAAGGCGTCGGTGACCGTGGTCGGGCACACGGTCGCGGTGCCGGGCGGGCGTACGAGCGGCGGGTCGGTCGTGGGGTACGGGCGGGCGCAGGTGGCGGCGCGGGAACTGGCGGCCGCGTCCGGGCGGCCGCTCGCGGAGTTCATGCTGGTCAGTGCCGAGCAGTCGGAGGGGCCGTTCCCGGACGCCCCACGCAACCGGACGGTGACGATCCTGCTGCGACCGGTCTAGGAGGGTGCCTTCCCGGCGAACGCGGAGCCGATGCGGGTGCCCTCGGTCAGCGCGCTGCGTTTGTTCGTGAGCGTGACCGTGGCGACGTCCGGCCGGTACCGGTCGTCCGTCCACTCGATGGGTGTGCCGGCGGCGTCCCAGGTCAGCCGGCGTTCGCGCAGCAGCGGCGCGCCGACCGGCACGTCCAGCAGGGTGGCGTCGGTGTCGTCGGCGGCGACCGCGTCGAACGTGTGGCGGGCGGCGTGCAGATCGACGCCCTGCGCGGTGAGGTACGCGTAGATCGAGACGCCGTCGAGGTCGGCGTCGAGCAGGAGCCGCCCGACCTGTTCGACGTAGGTCATCCGCTCGATCGCCGCGGGCTGCCCGTCGAGCAGGCGCAGCCGCAGCAGTTGCACGGCGAGCGTGTCGGGGTCGATGGTCAGCGCCGCGGCCACCGCGGGATCCGGCCGGCGCAGCGCGATCTCCTGCAGTTGCTGGCCGGGGGCGTGCCCGGTGATCTCGGCGCGGTGGGTGAACGACAGGAACGACTCGAACGGCTGGCCGGGCACCGCGTCGAGCACGACCGGGCGTTTGCCCTGGCCGCCGCCGATCAGCCCTTCCTCGCGGAGCGCTGCGAGCGCCTGCCGGACCGGTCCCCGGGAGGCCGAGAACTCCCGGCAGAGCTGGGCTTCGGACGGCACCGACGCACCGACCGCCAGCTCTCCGGTGTGGATGCGCCGCCGCAGCTCCGCCGCCACTGTTCGGTGCAGAGGAGCCGTCACGCGACGAACTATACAAGTGGCGAATGGCGGGGACCTTGTCAAGACAAGCTGTCCGGCGCGCGAACGGTGGGGAAATCGCGTCGGAAGCGGGTCGTCGTGGCCGCGGTTCCTGGGAGGCTGGCCTCCTGGGAGGTCCCGGAGGGACGGAAGGTTCCGGAGGGGCGAGCATGGACGGTGCAGAACGCGCAGACGCGCTCGGGGAATTCCGGGCGGCGGCGCGGGCCGCTGCCTCGGCGCGGGCGGCGATGACAAATGTGGCACGGCAGCGGGAGGTCGCGATTGCCGCCGTCCACCAGGCGGCGGAGTCCGCGCAGCACTACCGCGAGATCGATCTGCTGCGCACCGAGGACGCCCGCTTGGGTCGTGAACTCGAGACGGCGCGCAGCGCACTCGTCGCCGCCGAGCGCGCCGCGGCGAACGCGCGGTCGGCGGCTGATCGCCTCCCGCTCACCGCGCTCGCCCGCCGCCGCGAGGCCCGCGCCGCCGCGGCCGCCGCGACCGCCGCCGCCGACGTCGCGCGCACCCGCCTGGCGTCGGCCGAGAACAACGGCGAGCAGCGACGCGCGCTCACCGAGGCGCGAGTGGCCCGTGAGCACGCGTCGGTGCGCTTCTCCCGCGCCGAGGTGCACGCCCGCCTCGAACGCCTCCGCGACGCCGACGAGCGCCTCCTCGCCGCCCAGGCCGCCGCCGAGGAGGCCGCCGCCCTCGAAACCGCCGCCGCCACCCGCAAACGCGCCACCGAGGGCTGAGCCGTCTTTTCGGGCGCTGGCCATGAGGACTCCATGTGGCGTTCGCCCCGCCCCGATAGGAATTCGGCGGGCTGAATATCCGCTATGGGAGGTCTTGTGTCTTCCTCCGAACTTCTCGGTTCGCCGCTTCCCCGGCGCGCCGTGCTCCTCGGCAGTGCGGCGCTCGCCGCCGCCCCGATCCTCGGCAGGGCCGCGAGTGCGTCCGCGCTGGTGCGTTCCGGGCGCCCGAGCCTCACCCACGGCATCCAAGCCGGCGACGTCACCGCGTCCTCCGGCACGATCTGGACCCGTGCCGACCGCGCCTCGCAGATGATCGTCGAGGTCGCCGGCGACCCGTCGTTCCGCAACGCGCGGCGCCTTCCGGGGCCGCACCTGCGTCAGAGCGCCGACTTCACCGGCAAGACCGTGCTCCGCGGCCTGCCGTCCGGCCAGGACATCTACTACCGCGTCACGGCGCTCGACGACGACCGCGCCAGCGAACCGATCATCGGCCACTTCCGCACGCCGTCGCGCGCGCGGAAGGACATCACGTTCCTCTGGTCGGGCGACCTCGCCGGCCAGGGCTGGGGCATCGACACCGCGCGCGGCGGTTACCGCATCTTCGAGGCGATGAAGGCCTTGGAGCCCGACTTCTTCCTCCACAACGGCGACAACATCTACGCCGACGGCCCCATCACGGAAACCCAGGCGCTGCCCGACGGCAGCCTCTGGCACAACGTCGTCACCCCCGAGAAGGCCAAGGTCGCGGAGACGCTCGCCGAGTACCGGGGCAACTACAAGTACAACCTGCTCGACGCCAAACTGCGCGCGTTCTACGCCGACGTCGCCCTGATCGCGCAGTGGGACGACCACGAGACGCGCAACAACTGGTACCCCGGCGAGATCCTCACCGACTCGGCGTACACCGAGAAGCGGGTGGACGTGCTCGCGCGCCGGGCCCGGCAGGCGTTCCACGAGTACCAACCGTTGAACCCGTCCTACGACGACGAGGGCCGCATCTACCGCGTGCTGCACCAGGGCCCGCTGCTCGACGTCTTCGTCCTGGACATGCGCTGGTACCGCGACGCGAACTCGACGAACAAGCAGACCGCGAACGACGGCGGCATCCTCGGACGCACGCAGGCCGAGTGGCTCAAGCGTGAACTGGCGGCCTCGAAGGCCACCTGGAAGGTGCTCGCCGCGGACATGCCGCTGACCGACGTGGTCAACGACGCCACCGAGGGCACGGCGAACTTCGAGGCGATCGCGCAGGACGACAACGGCAGGCCGCTCGGCCGCGAGATCCAGTTCGCGGACATCTTCACGTTCCTCAAGCGCCACGACATCCGCAACGTCGTCTGGCTCACGACCGACGTGCACTACACCGCCGCGTACTACTTCGACCCGGCAACGGCGGCGTACTCCGACTTCAACCCGTTCTGGCAGTTCACGACCGGGCCGCTGCACGCCGGAGCGTTCCCGGCCAGCAAGGTCGACACGACGTTCGGAGCGCAGACGAAGTTCGTCAAGGCGCCGACCCTGGCCAACACCGCGCCGGACACCGAGTACCAGTTCTTCGGCGAGGTGAAGATCGCTGCCGACACCGGGAAGCTCCGGGTGAACCTGCGGGACAACTCCGGCGCGGTGCTCTGGTCGACCGAACTGGAGCCGCACCGGCGCTGATCACTCCACGGTGACCGGCGCAACCGTGACGTCACCCATCCGGGCCCTCCCAGCGATACGTGTGCGTGCCGGGCCGCGCGGAAAACGACCGGCCGTCGGGCAGCACCACCTCGGCCTCCGTCCCCGCCGGCACGACGACCCGCAGCACGCCGACCTCCCACCTCACCTCGATCCGCCCGTACGGCGACTCGTGCGCGACCTCCGCACGACTGAGCCCCCCACCGGGCAGCGGCCGAACCCGGAACCGCCGGTACGCCGGCTCGACCAGCGACAACCCCGCTACGTACCGGTGCAGGAACGAGATGACCGCGCCCTTGGAGTAGTGGTTGAGCGAATCGCGCGCGACGCCCGACGCGTCCACGCCGTCCCAGTGCTCCCACACCGTCGTCGCACCGCGGTCGACCATCACCAGCCACGACGGTTCGGTGTCCTGCAACAGCAATTCGTAGGCGACGTCGAGGTGCCCGGCGTCCGCGAGCACCGGCAACAGGTACGGGGTCGCCAGGAACCCGGTGCCCAGATGCGTCCCCGCTGCGCGGATCAACTCGACGAGACGGGCGGCGACCGCGGGCCGGGACCGGGGAGGCACCAGGTCGAACGCCAGCGCCCTCACGTGATCGGCCTGCGTGTCGGGGATCAGCCGGCCCTCGTCGTCGAGGTACTCGGCCTGCCACGCTGCACGCACGGAGACCGCCAAGTCCGCATACGGTGCCGCGTCCCGGCCGAGCACCTCTGCGATGCGAGCCATCAGTCCGGCGCTGTACGCGAAGTACGCCGTGGCGACTTCACCCTTGTCGGCGGCGACGAACGCCCCGAAGTCGCCGACCTCCTCGCCCGGCACGAGCCACTCGCCCCAGTGGAATCCCGTGTCCCAGAGAAACCTCTCGTGCGGTGCGGGTTCGCGGGCGGCGCGATCGGGATGACGCTGCTCCCGGGCCATGCGCTCGGCCCGCTCCAGCCAGCGGACCATCGTCGGCCAGAGTTCGTCGAGCAGTTGTCTGTCGCCGTACGCCCGGTAGATCTCCCAGGGGACGATCACCGCCGCGTCGCCCCACCCGGCGGAACCGTTGAGCATCGCGATCGGACCCTCGCGGCCCTCGTGCCGCGGGCTGGGGCTGACATTCGCGATCGTGCCGTCGGGCCATTGGTCGGCGGCGACGTCGCGGAGCCATTTCGTCGAGAACCCGGCGACGTCGTAGAGGAACGCGGCCGTGGGAACGAACAGTTGCCAGTCGCCGGTCCAGCCGTGGCGTTCGCGGTGCGGGCAGTCGGTGGGGATGTCGCAGGCGTTGCCGCGGAAGCTGCGGACCGCTGCGTCGTGGAAGCGGTTGAGCCGGTCGTTGCTGCTGGTGAACCAGCCGGTGCGGCGCAGGTCGGTGTGGACGACGATGCCACGCACGTCGTCGGGCGTCAGCTCGTCGGGGTGGCCCTCGATGCGGGCGTAGCGGAAGCCGTGGGTGGTGCGGCGCGGTTCGAAGACGTCGCCCGGAACACCCGCCGAGGTGACGCGGTCGACCTGACCCGCTGGCAGCGGGTGCGGGAGGAACGGGACCGCGGGTCGGAGGTGGTCGGTCGTGAGGTCGCCGTCGGGGCCGAGCCACTCGCCGTGGGTGATGGTGAGCGTGGTCCCTTCCGGGCCGAGGTTCGTCAGCCGCAGCCGTCCGTTGATGTTCTCGCCCAAGTCGACGAGCTGCGCGTTCCCACCAAGCCGGGTCACCGACACCGGCACGATCTCCTCGACCGCCAGCACCGCCGGCGCCGGCGAATCCACCAGCCCCGCATAACCGTGACTGACCACCGCCACGCTCTCCCACCCGGCGTCACCGGCGTAGCTCGGCTCGTTCCAGCCTCGGGGGAGGCGGCGGAGATCCCATGACTCGCCCTCGATGAGGTCGGCGGTGGCGATGTGGCTGGGGCCGCTGCGCCACGCCGGGCCGGTGCCGATGACGGTGACGCCCCCGTCGGCGTGGACCAGGTGGAGCTGAGCGAGGAATGCGAGCCGGTCGCCCCATTGGGCGGCGGCGCGGGTGAGGCCGACCTGGCCGCGGAACCAGCCGTCGGCGAGGATCACGCCCAGCGCGTTCCGCCCCTCACGGATGAACGGCGTGACGTCCGATGTCTGTACCTGAAGTCGAGCGTCGTACTGCGTGTAGCCGGGCGTCAATTCGGCGTCGCTCGCCCTCTCGCCGTTGAGGAAGGCCTCGTAGAGGCCGTGAGCGGTCGAATGCAGACGGGCGGTGACCACCGGCCGGTCGACGTCGAACTCCACGCGCAGGAGCGCGGCCGGGCGGTACCCGGGCTCGCCGCTCGGCATCGTGCCGGGTTCGATCCAGGCGGCGGTCCAGTCCTCGGCGGAGAGCAGACCGGTCTCGAACCAGGCCGGGTCGGAGAGCGCGCTCTCCCCCACGTCCGTGCGCACCCGTACACGCCACTCGACACGCTGCGACGAGCTGGGCGGCGGCCCGGCGTACGGCACGAGCAGCGACTGACCACTCGCCACCCACCCGGAATCCCACCCGCTGTCGGTGACGATCCGATACGCGCGCTGCTCGCGAGCCCCACCCGGCAGTCGCCACGAAAGCCGCGGCGCGCCACGACGAATCCCCAACGCCACCTCGAGGTGCTCGACCCGCAACCCCGCCGGCCGCCCCATGAGCTCGTCCGCGAGGCCGGGGAGGCGGCTCGGCGCACGGGTGGGGTGGGTCATTGGAGGGTGGCCACGTGTTCGGCGTGGTGGCAGGCGGTGAGGCTGTCGCCGACCTCGCGCAGTGGGGGGCGCTCCGTGCGGCACAGATCGGTCGCCAAGGGGCACCGCGGTACGAAGGGGCAACCGTTCGCCCCCGCCTGCGCCGCCCCCGCCGTACCGATACCCAACGCCTCCCGCGCCGCCCGCCGAGCCGCCTGCTCGGCGGGACGCGGCACCGGCGCCGCCGCCGTGAGCGCCACCGTGTACGGATGCCGCGGCGCCCGCGTCACCGACTCGACCGGCCCGGTCTCCATCACCTGCCCCCGGTACAAGACCACCACCCGCTGCGCGAGAAACCGCACCACCCCCAGGTCGTGCGCGATGAACAGGAACGACAGCCCGCGCTGATCACGAAGATCCGCGAGCAGATTCAACACCTGCGCCTGCGTGGAGAGATCCAACGCCGACACCGGTTCGTCCAGCACCACGACCTTCGGATCGCACACCAGCGCCCGCGCGATCGCGACCCGCTGCCGCTGCCCACCCGAGAACTGGGACGGGTACCGATCGACGGCATCCCCCGGCAACCCCACGGACTCCAGCGCGGCACGCGCCTTCCCCACCGCTGCGGCACCCCGCACCCCGAGCTGCCGCAACGGCTCGACCAGGGTCTGACCGATCGTCCGCTGCGGATTCAGCGACGAGTACGGATCCTGGAACACGACCCGCAGATCACTGCGCCGCGTCAGCGACAGCCGAGTGACGTCCTTCCCGAGCAGCCGCACCGTACCCGCAGCCGGCGGGTGCAGCCCGAGCAGCGCCTTGCCGATCGTCGACTTCCCCGACCCCGACTCCCCGACCAGCCCCAACGTCTCGCCCGGCGCGATGTCGAAACTCACCCCGTCCACCGCGGCCGACTTCCCGTACCGCACGACGAGATCCCGCACTTCCAACGCGCTCATTGGTGCGCTCCTGCTGTCTCGGCGCCGACTTCTTCCGCGTCCCAGGTCGCCCGGGTGCGGCTCAGTTCTTCGATGCGGACGCACAGCGCGGTGCCGGTGGCGTGGGCGGGCTTCACCGCGAACGGCGTCGTGCAGTGTTCGCGCGCGAACCGGCAGCGTGCGGCGAACCGGCAGCCGGTGGGCCAGGAGCCGGGTGGGGGCACGGAACCCGGGATCGACGCGAGCCGCTCGGGGACCGATTCGCCCTCGGGGACGTGCGGGTTGGCGCCGAGCAGGGCCATCGTGTACGGGTGGGCGGGGTCGTCGAGTACTGCCGCGGCGGTGCCGGATTCCATGACCTGGCCCGCGTACATCACGGCGACGTCGTCGCAGAGGTCGGCGACCACGCCCAGGTCGTGACTCACGAGTACCACCGCTAGGCCGCGGTCCCGGACCAGCTTCCGCAGCAGGGACAGGATCTCCGCTTGGACCGTGACGTCGAGGGCGGTGGTGGGTTCGTCGGCGACCAGGAGTTCCGGTTCGCCGGTGAGGGCCAGGGCGATGCACACGCGTTGGGCCATGCCGCCGGAGAGTTGGTGTGGGTAGCTCGTGAGGACGCGGTCGGCGTCGACGATGCCTACCTGTTGGAGCAGCTCGGTGGCGGTGCGCCGGGCCTCTCGACGGCCGACGTCACGGAAGCGGCGGATCGGTTGGGTGAGTTGGTAGGCGATGGTGAACATGGGGTCGAGGGCCACCATCGGCTCCTGCGAGATCAGCGCGATCTCCCGCCCGCGCACGGCCCGGAAGTCGCTGAGTTCCTGCCCCTTCCACCGGATCGCGCCGCCGGTGACGCTGACGCCGTCGGGCAGCAGCCCGAGCAACGACCGAGCGGTCATCGTCTTGCCGCACCCCGACTCCCCCACCAGCCCGAGCACCCGCCCGGCCCGCACCGAGAACGACACCCCACTCACCAACTCGGGCCCGCCCTCCACCCCCACCGAAAGCCCTCGAACCTCCAAGACCGAGCCCGCGCCACCCCCGGAGCCCCCACCCCGAGGGGCCGGAACGGTCGACGCCGCCGCGAAGTCTGCGCTGTCCGCAGCGGCCGGGTCGGCCGCGGTGGCCGCACCCTGCGGACCGACCGCGGGGGCCGTGGGGGCCGTGGAGGCCGTGGGGGCCGTGGGGGCCGCGGGGGCCGCGGGGGCCGTGGGGGCCGTGGGGGCCGCGGGGGCCGCGGGGGCCGTGAGGGCCGCGTGAGCTGCGCGGGGCTTGCGGCGTTGGCGCTCGCGGGCGCCGGCGCCTGCCAGGGCGTCGGCTAGTTCGTTGGCGGCTACCACGGTCAGGGCCAGGACTGTGCCGGTCGGCACCATCAGCCACGGGTCGTCGAAGATGTGTTTCGAGGCGTCCTGAATCATGAAGCCCCAGCTCGGCTGGGGCTCCGACGGGCCGAAGCCGAGGAAGGCCAGGCCGGCATTGATGAGCAGGCCGATCCCGAACAGTTGGGCGGCCTGCACCGCGACCACCGTCGCCATCGACGGCACCACGTGCAGCAGGTTCACACGCAGGGAGCCGAGCCCGTTCACGCGGGCAGCGTCCACGTAGAGCCGCTGCCGCACGGACTGCGCAACCCCGAGCAACACGCGGTACACCGATGCGGACAACAGCACGCCGAGGATCGCCATCACCGGATAGATCCGGTTCCCGATCGCGCCGATCACCGCGAGCAACAGCACGATCAGCGGCAACGCCATCAGGATCTCGGTGAGCCGCGAGATCACCCGCTCGACGAACCGCCCCCGTTCCGCGGCCACGAGCGCCAACGGCAACCCGATGCCGAACGCCACCACGAGCATCAGCGCCGACGACAGGAGCGGCAGCACCCCCGCGGAGAAGATCCGCGACAGCACATCCCGCCCGAGCGGATCCGTGCCCAGCCAGTGCTCCCCCGACGGCAGCGCCAACCGCGCGGCCAGGTCCTGAGCGTCCACGTCGTACGGCCGCCACAACGGCGCGGTCAACGACGCAACGACGACGAACACCAACCACACTGCCCCGAACACCCCGCCGGGCCGCCGCACAATGCTCATGACGTGCGCACCTTCGGGTCCAGGGCTGCTACGACCAGGTCGAGCAGGACGTTGACGACGACGACCACGCCCGTGGCCACCACGACCACGCTGATCAGCGCCGGGATGTCGTGCGACGACGCCGCGGCCTGGCTCGCCTGACCGAGTCCGGGCAACGCGAACAGGTTCTCCACGATCACCGAGCCCCCGAACAGCGCGATGAACTGGATCCCGAGCACCGACACCACCGGAACCCCGGCGAACCGCAGCGCGTGCACGTACCGGATCCGCCACTCGGGCGTCCCCATCGCCCGGAGGGTGCGCACGTGCTCCTGCCCGAGCGCTTCACGCATACCGACCCCCGCGGTGCGCGCGATGATCGCCGCACCGCCGACCGTCAGCGTCACGATCGGTATCGCGAGGCTCCGCAACCACCCGGACGGCGAGTCGGAAAACGCCACGTACCCCGTCGCGGGAAACCACCCCAGCCGCAACGACAGCGCGTACACCAGCAGGATCCCGACCCAGAAGGCCGGCAGCGACAACGCCACTCCGGCCCCGGAGTCCACGATCCGCCCGAGCCGACCGCCACGCACCGCGGCGGTCACCCCGATCAGCACGCCCACGACTCCGGACAACAGCGTCGCGAACAGCGCGATCGACGCGGTCACCGGCAGCCGCGCCCACAGGTCCGCACCGAGGTCCCGGCCGTCGATCAGCGACGTCCCGAAGTCACCCCGCACCAGCGCACCGAGCGTGTCCCCGAACTGTACGAGCAGCGGCCGATCCCACCCGAGCGCGGAATTCTGCGCGGCGATCTCCGCCGCGGTGGCCCCGGGACCGGCCTTCACCGCCCCTGGGCTCCCGTCCCCCGCGTGCACGAGCAGGAACGTGATCAGGACCGCGGCGAACAAGGTTCCGATCGCCATTGCCAACCGCCGTGCCAGATACGCGACCATCGTCAGCTCACGGGCGCGAGGCTGGAGAGCACGAGGTAGTTGTTCGTGCCGGCGTACGCGGGGGCACCGACCTTGCTCTTGTTGTAGCCGGTCCAGGTGAAGTCCTCGTAGATCGGCAGGTACCAGCCGCCGTTGGTCAGCGCCGCGTTGAGACCGGTCAGCGCCGTCTTCTGGTCGGCTCCCGTGGTGCCCAGCGAGGCGCCCAGGGTTGCGTCGATCTGGGGGTTCTTGGCTTTTTGCTGGTTCATGAATCCGCCGTAGACGACACCGGCGACGAACCCGGCCGGGTTGCTGCCGACGGTGAACGGACCGAAGCCGAGCGGCTCGGTGTTGGTCGCCGCGAAGATCTGGTCGGTGGACGTGGCGGTCTTGATGTTCATCGTCACGCCGATCTCGGCCCACTGCTTCTGCACGGCGAGCATGTCCTCGGTGGGCTGGCCGCCGATGGTGATGTCGAATTTCAGCCCGTTCGCGTACCCGGCTTTCGCGAGCAGCTGTTTCGCCGCCGCCGGGTCGTACCCGTACGTCTGGTTGAGCGCGGCGTCGAAGCCCGTGGCGTCGGACGGGAAGAGCTGTTTGGTGCCTTTGGAGCCCTGGTGCAGCGTCTTGACGATCGTCGCGTCGTCGATTCCGCGGAGCAACGCGAGCCGGACTTCGGGCTTCGCGAACGCGGGGTTGGTCTTGCCGAGCTTGTCCCACACCGGGAAGCCGACGATCGTGCCACCGACCTTCACGGTGCCGGCCCGCGACTGCACCAGCTCGACGACGCTCGGCTTGAGAATCGTCGCCACGTCCGCCTGGCCGGAGATGACCGCGTTGGCCAGCGACTGGGCGTCGATGATGACCTTGAAGACGACGTGGTCGAACGCCCAGCGGTCACCGTCGCGCGCATCGGACTGCTTGTCGAGCGTGTAAACGCTCGCCTTTGTGGTCTTTCCGCTGTTCAGCGCGTACGGACCGGAGCCGTCCGGCTTCGTCTGCAGCGTCTCGGGGTTCGCCACGCCGTCCGGCCCGACGATGGTGCCCGCCGTGTCGGCCAGGGTGTTGTCCGGCGTCGCCTGCGGCGCCTTCCACGTGATGACGACGGTCTTCGCGTCGGGAGTGGCCACGGCACCGATCTCGCTGGCACCGCCGGGAGCGATCGAGCCGTACGCGACCAGGTCCTTGTCGCTGCGGCGGTCGAGGTTGGCCTTGACCACTGCCGAGTCGAGCTTCTTGCCGTCGGTGAACGTGACGTCGTCGCGCAGCGTCAGCGTCGTCGTGAGGTTGTCTTTGCTGTTGGTGAAGCCGGTGGCGAGCGAGGGCTGGACCTTGCCGTCCCGGTCGGTGACGAACAGCGCGTCGTAGAGCGCGCTGTAGAACGTGAACTGGGCCTGGGAGTAGAGCAGCGGGTCGTACCCGGTCGGCGCGGCGTCCGAGTCGAGGGCGATCGTGACGGTATCGGTGGCGCTCTGGCTGGAGCTACCGCCGCCGTTTCCGCCACAGGCGGCGACTGCGGCGACGACCGCTACTGCGGTGACAGCGGCTCTGAATCGTTTCATCTGCCTCGAGGCTCCTTCGCCTGACGAGCACGGGGACCGGCTTGGGCGCCAACGATGCGATGGACGTCACAGCGACGTCAGGACACAATGCCGCTCAATGAAAAGGAAATGTCTTCTACGTTGCGTCGGACGTCACGGCCGTGACGGCTGAGTTGCCGGCGCGGGGTCGCCGGCCGCCGCAGGGCGAGCCGGTGGTCGACCGTGCCCTCGCGCTGCTGGCGGCGTTCGACGCCGCCCACCGGTCGCTGTCGCTCGGTGAGCTGAGCCGGCGCAGCGGCATTCCGACGAGTTCGGCGCTGCGGCTGGCCGCGCGGTTGCAGGCGTGGGGCGCGCTGGAGCGCGGCGACGACGGCCGGTTCACGATCGGGCTGCGGCTGTGGGAGGTCGCGTCGCTCGCGCCGCGCGGGCAGGAGCTCAAGCAGGTGGCGCTGCCGTTCATGGGCGACCTGGAGGAGGTCACGCGCCAGCACGTGCTGCTCGCCGTACGCGACGGCGGCGAGGCGCTGCTCGTGGAGCGGCTGTCGGCGCACCAAGCGATGCCGGTGCTGTACCGGGTGGGTGGGCGGTTGCCGCTGCACTCGACCGGCGTCGGGCTCGTGCTGCTCTCGTTCGCCGACTCGGAGTTCCAGGAGGAGACGCTCGCGCAGCCGCTGATGCACCAGCCGGAGAACGTCGCGGTGTCCCCCGCCGCGTTGCGACGCACGCTCGCCGAGGTGCGCCGGGAAGGCCTGGCGACGATCCGCCGCCGGGCACCGCAACCGCTGGTCACCGTGGCCGCGCCGATCTTCGGTGAGGACGAGCGGATCGCGGCGGCGCTGTCCGTCGTCGTGCCGCAGGAACACGCGGAACCGCGTCTGCTGGGGCCGGCGGTGCGTACCGCGGCACGGTCGATCTCCCGGAGCCTGGGCGCGCGCCGCTCGATCGGGGCGTCGTAACTCGGTCTGCCATTCAATGGCACACCCGCTAGGCCTGACGGCCGTCAACCCGTGAGCATCCTCGATGCACAGCTCACCGCGCCGGAGGTGTCGATGCCGATCCACCCGCAGATCGTGGCCAAGTTCCCATTGCTCGACGGGATCACGTCGTTCGAGTCCGCGATGGCCGATCCGGCGCAGCGCGCGCTGCTGGACGAGTTCATGTCGATCACCGGCGGCCACGAACCGCCGACAGTTGCGACCCGCGACGCGACCGGCCCGGTACCGGCGCGGATCTACGAGCCGGACGTTCCGGGCACCGACCGGCCCGCGCTGGTGTGGATGCACGGCGGCGCGTTCGTCGGCGGCGACCTCGACATGCCCGAGGCCGACTGGACCGCGCGGGAGATCGCGACGCGCGCCGGGGCCGTCGTGGTGAGCGTCGACTACCGGCTCTGCCACGACGGTGTGCACTACCCCGCGCCGCACGACGACGTCGTGGCCGCGTTCCGCTGGGTGCGCGACAGCGCCGCGTCGCTGGGCATCGACGCCCACCGCGTCGCGATCGGGGGCGCCAGCGCCGGTGGCAACCTGGCGATCGGCGCGGCGGTGAAGCTCCGGGACGCGGACGGCGCGCCACCCGCCGCCCTCGTTGCCGTGTACCCGGTGGCGCACGCCGTCCTGCCGCCTCCCTCGGCGTCCCTCGCCGCGGGGATGGCCGAGGTCCCCGAGCTGCTCCGGTTCCAACCGGCGCAGCACCGCTGGTTCAACCGGAACTACCTCGGCGGTCCGCTCAGCAGCGCCGACGGCTACGCGTTCGGTGCGCTCGCGGACCTCGAAGGGCTCTGCCCCACGCTGGTCATCAACGCCGAGTACGATGACCTGCGGCCGTCCGGTGAGGACTTCGCCGCCCGCTGCGCCCGCGCCGGAGTCGACGTCCGGCAGGTCACCGCGACCGGCCTGCTGCACGGGTTCCTGAACGGGCCGCCCGAGTTCGCGCCGATCGAGCGGGCGCTCGCGCTGATGGCCCAAGCCGTGGCGGCGCGGTGATCCCGGGCAGGTCCGGATCGACCTGGCCACGGGCGAGGCGCTGGAGATACCCCGCGCTCTGGGCGGGCAGCGGGCTCTACGCGGTCGCCGGCACCGTCACGTTCACCGACTTCTCGTACTCCGGAGGCCCCGCGTGACCACTTTCCCCGACGGGTTCCTCTGGGGCGCCGCCACCGCGTCGCACCAGGTCGAGGGCGGCAACGTCAACAACCACTACTGGCAGTGGGAGCACGAGGAGCACTCGCCGTTCGTCGAGAAGAGCGGCGACGCGGTCGACCACTACCACCGCTGGCGCGAAGACCTCGACCTGCTGGCCGACGCCGGGTGCACCGCCTACCGCTTCAGTCTGGAGTGGAGCCGGATCGAGCCGGAGGAGGGCGAGATCTCCCGGGCCGCGCTCGACCACTACCGGCGCATGATCGACGGCTGCCGCGACCGTGGCCTGGCCCCGGTCGTGACGCTGTGCCACTTCTCGACGCCCCGGTGGTTCCACAACGACGGTTCGTGGCTCGGTCCGAAGGCCAGCGACCGGTTCACGCGGTTCGCGGAGGTGGCCGCTCCGATCCTCGGCGACGCCTCACACATCCTGACGCTCAACGAGCCGAACCTCGCCGCCGCGCTGCCGGTGCTGGCCGCGATGGCAGCTCGCGGTGAGCCGGTCGCGGGGCTGCCGAAACCGGATCAGGCGCTCACCGACGCGTTTCTCGACGCCCACCGCCGGAGCGTCGAGGTGCTGCGCGGCACCGCGCCGGTCGGGCTCGCACTCGTCGGTCAGGAGTGGATCGCCGAAGACGGCGGTGCGGAGCGCCTCCGTGAACACCGCGCGGCGTTCGAGGACCAGTTCCTCGAGGCGGCCGGCGACGCGGATTTCGTCGGCATGCAGGTCTACAGTTGTGCCCGCATCGGACCGGACGGGCCGGTCGCGCCGCCCGCCGAGAGCCTGACGCAGGCCCACCTGGAGTACCGGCCGCAGGCGCTCGGCGCGTCGGTGCGGCGCGTGCGCGAGGTGCTGCCGCGCACGCCGATCGTGATCACCGAAAACGGCATCGCGACCGCCGACGACGCCCAGCGCATCGCGTACACCGAGGGGTCGCTGCGCGGCTTGGCCGCCGCGATTGCGGACGGCGCCGACGTGCGCGGCTACCTGCACTGGAGCCTGCTCGACAACTTCGAGTGGTTCTCCGGGTTCGGCCCGACGATGGGGCTAATCGCCGTCGACCGGACGACGTTCGCGCGGACGCCGAAGCCGAGCCTGCTGTGGCTGGGCAACGTGGCCCGTACCAACAGCCTCGGCGAGGCTCACGGGGTCAGGTAGCCACGGGAGAACGCGGTGGCCACGGCGGCTGCCCGATCGCTGACGCCGAGCTTCGCGTACACGTGCAGCAGATGGGTCTTGACCGTCGCCTCGCTGATGAACAGCTGCTGGGCGGCTTCCCGGTTCGTGCTGCCCCCGGCGACGAGCCGCAGGACCTCGAGTTCCCGGGGTGACAGCGGTTCGGACGCGGGCTGCCGCAACTGGCCCATCAACGTCGTCGCCACCGCCGGGGACAGCACCGCCTGTCCTCGCGCGGCGGCTTCCACCGCGTGGAACAGTTCGTCCTTCCGGGCGTCCTTGAGGAGGTAGCCCGTGGCACCGGCCTCGATCGCGGGCAGGACGTCGCTGTCGGTCTCGTACGTGGTCAGCACCAGCACACGGGCGGGCACCCCGCGTGCGGCCAGCTGCTTGATCGCGGAGACGCCGTCGGTCCTGGGCATGCGCAGGTCCATCAGGATCACGTCGGGCCGGAGCCGCTCACCGGCGACGACGGCCTCCGCGCCGTCCGCGGCCTCGCCGACCACGTCGAAGCGCGGGTCGGCGGTGAACATCCCGCGTAAGCCGTCACGCACGACGGGATGGTCGTCGACGATCAGCACCGAGATCATGCCGGTCCCCCGGCTTCGAGCGCGGGCACGGCCACGGAGATCGCCGTGCCGCCGCCCGGTTCCGACTCGATCTCCAGCCGCCCGGCGAGGCGTCCGACCCGCTGGCGCATCGCCGCGAGGCCGAACCCACCGTCGAGCGAGCCCGGCGAACGCAGCGGATCGAAGCCGACGCCGTCGTCACGCACGTCGAGGGTGACCAGGTCCTCCATGTAGGAGAGCGTGAGGCCGACCCGGCCCGCGCGTGCATGCTTGGCGACGTTGGCGAGTGCCTCCTGGGCCGCGCGCAGCAGCGCCACCTCGATGTCGGTGTGCATCGGTCGGGCGTCGCCGGTGGTGGTCAGCGTCGCGTCGATCCGGTGGACCTCCGACCACCGGTCGGCGACCTCGCCGAGGGCCTCCGGAAGACGCGCGTCGGCCAGTACGGACGGCTGCACGGCGTCCACGGACCGACGCGCTTCGGTGAGGCTCTCCCGCGCGAGGTTCGTCGCGTTCGTCAGGTGCCGGAGCAGGATCTCGCGGTCGTCGAGCGTCTCCTCGGCGGCCTGCAGCTGGGTGAGAATTCCGGCGAGCCCCTGAGCGAGGGTGTCGTGGATCTCCCGCGCCATCCGCTGCCGTTCGTCGAGCACGCCCGCTTCGCGCGCCTGCACCATCAGCTGCGCCTGCAGGCCCGCGTTCTCCGCCATCGTGGTCGCCAGCGTGACGTTCGCTTCGTGCAGATCCGCGACGGCCCGCTTCTGCTGTTCGCTCTGGTGGCCGCTCATCTCGTAGGTGGAGAACGAGGCGCACGCCAGCGCGCTGGTGACCACGATCACCGCCATCCACAGCCCCCACAACGAGTGCTCGCGGATGGTGGCCAGACCGCCCAGGAAGCCGACCGACGTGATGACGGCCGTCGCCACGACGCCGACGTAACGCCGCCGGCCCGTCAAGTAGTGCAGCGCCTGCAGGTAACCGATGAACGCGAAGAAACCGAACCAGGGCGACAACGCCACCAGAGCGGCCGCCAGCACGATCAGGCCCAGGTAGTAACGGCCGGGAGCCGAGTCCGGGTGCAGGGTGTGGAACCACAGCAGCCAGAGGGCGGTGACCACCGTGAGACCGAGCACCGGCGCCAGCGGCGCCACCGGGTTGACGACCTGGAACACCGCGCTGACCGCCAGCAGGAGATACGGCAGCGCGTGGTGGACCGCGTTCTCCTTGCGTTCCCACCGGTCGGTCTCCGCGCGGAGCTCGGCCTCGATGCTCACCTGCTCACTCCCACCGGAAGTATCGCGCCGCGAGCCCACCGGCCACGACCGTCCATCCCACCAGGACGCCCAGGTGCAGCAGGTGCGGCCACTCACCGGCTGCGGCGTCCTGCAATGATTGCACGCCCGCGCCGAGCGGAGTCAGGTCGCTGATCGTCCGGAGAACGTCGTTCATCGCGGTCCGTGGTACCCAGAGCCCGGCAAAGAAGATGAGCGGGAAGAACGTCAGCGTTCCGATCGCACTGGCGGCCTTCGTGTTCGGCGCGAACGCCGCGACGAAGAGCCCGCACGCGAACATCGCCAGCGCGATCAGCAGGAAGCTGAGCAGGTAGGCCACCGGCCGTTCGGGGAGGCGGACGTCGAACGCCCAGCGCCCGAGAACCAGCATCAGCAGCAGCGTGATCACCGACAGGCCCAGGGCCATCGCCAGCTGGGCGCCGATCATCGTCCCGGGCGCGACCGGCGTGGTACGCAACCGTCGGAGCACGCCCTTCTCGCGGTAGGAGGCGAACAGTTGCGACAGGCCGCTGAGGGCGAACATCGCCACGCCCATTGCGACCAGGATCGGCAGGTAGCGGTCGATCGCCCGGGCGCCGCCGAGCTCGGGGTCGGCCTCGCGCAGTGCGGGCACCAGCCCCAGGATGACGAGCAGCATCGGAGCGAACGCGAGCGCGAAGAACGCGGTGATCGGTTCCCGGAGCAGCAGCTTGGTCTCGGTGACGGTGAGGGTGGTGAAGGCAGGCACGGTGATCTCCTTCGTGCTCGGCACGGGTGGTCTCCTCAGTGCTCGGCGCGGTGGCCGGTGAGCGCGACGAACGCGTCGTCGAGAGTGGTCTGTTCGACGCGCAGCTCGGCGGCGGTGATCTGTCGGCGGGCGAGGACGGTGGTCACCGCAGACAGGAGATCCCCGGTGCCGGTCACGACGAGCTGGCCACCGGCCTCCTCGACCGAGCTGACCTCGGGGAGAGCGGCCAGCACCGCGGAGTCGAGCGGCGCGGACGGGCGGAACCGGAGGCGCTGCCGACCGGCCGCCGCAGCGACCAGCCCGGCCGGGGTGTCCAGGGCGACGAGGTGACCGGCGTCGATCAGGGCCAGCCGGTCGCACAGCCGTTCCGCTTCCTCCATGAAGTGAGTGACCAGGAGGACCGTCACACCGCGATCGCGGACGCGCTCGATCAGGTGCCACGCGTCGCGGCGTGCCTGCGGATCCAGACCGGTGGTGACCTCGTCGAGCACCGCGACCTTCGGGTCGCCGACGAGGGCCAGCGCGATCGACAGGCGCTGCTTCTGCCCGCCGGAGAGCTTGCGGAACGGGGTGCGGAGTTTGTCGGCGAGCCCGAGGGCATCGACGAGCTCGCGCCAGTCCGCGGGCTTGCGGTAGAACGAGCTGAAGAGCTGCAGGGCTTCGTCGACCCGGAGCTTGTCGGGGAGGTCGCTCGTCTGCAGCTGGGCGCCGAGCACCGTCGGGAGTTCCCGGTGGTCGCGCTGCGGGTCGCGGCCGCAGACGCGGATCGATCCGCTGTCCGGGACACGGAGTCCCTCGATGCATTCGACGGTGGTCGTCTTGCCGGCCCCGTTGGGGCCGAGGATGCCGAAGATCTCGCCGCGCTCGACGGCGAAGCTGACCTCGTCGACCGCACGGTGGGCGCCGTAGCGTTTGACGAGCCTGTCCACTTCGATGATTGCCATGCCAGAAGGCTCTCGCCGGGCGCGGTGCGTCGAATCGACCCGGCGGTCCCGCCTATCGGGAAGCCTGGTCGATCACCGAATCAACCGGTCGGTGGATGCGGGCGCCGGCGGAGTAGCGGCCTCAGACCCCGGGCACGGCGTGCCCGGGAAAGAGCCGACGCCACAGATCGCGCTGTGCCGCGACCACCGAGCCGCCGAACTCCCCGATCGACTCGTGCCACCAGCCGGAGGCCGCCGGAGCGGCCGCCGGGGCCGCCATCGCACGGGCGAGATCGTCTCGTAACCACGAGTAGTGGCCATCGTCCACACTGGCGCGGAGATCCGCGATACCACTGGGGTCGAAGTTCCAGCAGTAGGTGCGGAGTATCTGTCGTAACCGGAGTGTCGGAACGGAGCGATCCTCCGTGCCCGGTATCGAAGGTGCCGACATGAGCAGTTCCCCTCGCAACGGCCTGTTCACCTGTGCGTCAGGCTATCGATACAGAACGCTCATGAACACAGCCTGACGGCTACAAATCTGTGACGAGGGACTTGTGAATCGCAAATCTGCAATTCCCAGCTACATGGTTTGATCGGTGGGGTCCGTTCAGCGCCATTTGGTCCCGCATTGTTCTCGACGTCAATTACGAGGTCCAGGCTCGGCGCCGTGCGCCGACTCATCGCTGCCGTAGCAGCCGCCGTCGTCCTGGTTCCCGCCGCGCCTGCCGCCGCGAAGCCTCCGAAATTCGACCTTCAAGCCCACCGGGGCGGCATCGGCCTCACCGTCGAGAGCACGATCGCCTCGTTCAGCCGCGCGCTCGAGATCGGCGTGAGCACACTGGAGCTCGACGTCCAGATCACACAGGACGGCGCGGCTGTCGTCACCCATGACCGTCAGGTCAGTGCGAAGAAATGCACGGACACCGCCCCGGTGAAGGCGGGTGACCCCGAGTTCCCGTACGTCGGCAAGTACGTCAACACGCTGACGCTGGCCCAGGTCCGCACGCTCGACTGCGGCTCGAGGACCCAGCCCGAGTTCCCCGGCCAGAAAGCCTCGCCCGGCGCGAAGATGCCGCTGCTCACCGAGGTGTTCGCGCTGGTACGTCGCTACCGGGCGTGGGACGTCACGCTCAACGTCGAGACGAAGGTCGAAGCCGGCGCACCGAGCGAGACCGCGCCGCGCGAGCAGTTCGTGCAGGTCGTCGCCCGGCAGGTGCGCCGTTCCGGGCTGCTGCGCCAGGTGACGATCCAGAGCTTCGACTGGGGCTCACTGATGCGGATGCGCCAGGTCGAGCCTCGGCTGCCGATCGTCGCACTGACCAACGGCGACCAGTTCCTGCAGCCCGGCCGGCCGGGTGCGTCGCCGTGGCTCGGTGGTCTGGACATCGACGACTTCGACGGCAGCCTCGTCGAAGCCGTGAAGTCGTTCGGCGCGGACGCGATCTCCCCGGTGCACGGCGACCCGCAGAACGGGAAGGTGACCGACCCGGGTTACCGCCCGTACACCACGAAGGCGCTGGTGACCGAGGCGCACGAGGCCGGGCTGAAGGTCGTCCCGTGGACGGTGGACGACGCCGCGACGATGAACTCGCTGATCGACGCCGGTGTCGACGGCCTGATCACCGACTACCCGGACCGCCTCCGGACGGTGCTCGCCGAACGCGGCTACCGCCTGCCGCGGGCCTACTAGGCGTACGTGGGCAGCGCCGGGTCCTTGGCGAAGGAGTCGGTGCTGAGCAGCAGTGACTTGCGGACCAGCGCCGTGCTGAACAGGCGGTTGCGCAGCCACAGGCCGTGGCGGGTGCGCGGGGCGAGGAAGCGGCCCGGGTGGGCGTGCTTCTGCCAGCGGCCGGCGTAGGGGCGCATGTGCGCCTCGTACGCGCTCAGCGGCCGGCCGCCGGCCAGCTCGCCGGCCAGGACGTAGGCGCCCACGAGCCCGGTGCCGACGCCCATCCCGCCGAGCGTGACGCCCCACGCGGCGTCGCCGAGCAGCGCGACACGGTTGGTCGTCCACGCTGGCGCGGAGACGCGGCTGATCGAGTCGAAGTAGATCTCGGGGGCGTCGCGCAGCGCGGCGAGCATCTCGGGGACGCGCCACCCGAGGCCGTGGTAGACGCTGCTGATCAGGTCTTTCTGCTGCGCCAGGTCGTGGAGATCGACCGGTAACTCGGGCGCGGCGAAGACGATCATGGCGTTCCCGGCGCCCACCGACGCGAGCTTGCCGGGCACGCCGTAGTGCTGCGCGTCGGTGCTCGTGGTCGGCACGGCCCACCCGGCGATGTAGTAGTCCAGGTGTTTCACGAAGTCCTGCTCAGGACCGAAGCGCAGGCGCCGGACGGCGGAGTGCATACCGTCGGCCCCGACGACGATGTCGAACGTCCGGGCCGCGGCGTGGCGGAACTCCACGTGGACGCCGTCCGGGGTCTCGGTGAGGCCGGTGATCGCGTCGCCGAACAGATACTCGGTGGTCGGGGCGCTGTGCCGCATCAGCGTCGCCGACAGGTCGCTGCGCAGCACCTCGAGCTCCCCGCCGGTGAACTCGGGCGGGAGCCGGAAGATCTCGCGCCCGGCCTCGTCGACGACCGACATCGCGCTGCCGTGCGTCTGCAGCTCACGCAGTTCGTCGAGGACGCCGAGGCGTTCGAGGACGCCCAGGTGGGTGGGGCCGCGGAAGTCGACGGCGAAGCCGCTGGTGCGGAGGTGGGGCGCGACCTCGACGACGGTGACGCCGAAGCCGTGGCGGCCGAGCGCGAGGGCGAGGGCGGGACCGGCGATGCCGGCGCCGGAAATCAGCACGTTTTTTGTCATGGTCAAAACTGTATCCGTCGGATACAGATTACGCTAGACGCAGTTGCCGACGATTCGCTGGAGGTTCGCGTGGACGTACTGTGGGGAGAGCGACCCACACCCCGGCGAGGCCCCCGCCCCGCGTTCGACACCGAACGCATCGCGCGCGCCGGCATCGAGATCGCCGACCGCGAAGGCCTCTCCGCGGTGACGATGCAGCGCGTCGCCGAGAGCCTCGGCGTCACGAAGATGGCGCTGTACCGGTACGTGCCGGGGAAGGCCGAGCTGGTCGCGCTGATGGTCGACATCGGACTGGGCCGGCCCCCGGCGGTCGACGCCACGTCCTGGCGGGCGGCCCTGACCGCCTGGGCGCGGGAGTTGTTCCTGCGCTTCTACGCGCACCCGTGGTCGCTCGAGGCCACCCGCGGTGCCCGCCTGATCGGGCCGAACGAGCTGACCTGGATGGAGATCGCGGTCGCCGCGCTCGCGGACTCCGGGCTCGACGGTGCGGAGACGCTCGACACGGTCGTAGTGCTGACCGGCCACGTCCGCAGCCTCGGCGAACAGACCCGCGCGTACGACACGGTGTCGGCCGAGGACCCGCTGACCAGCGGCTTCCAGGCCATCCTCACCGGCCGCGAGGACCGCTTCCCGGCCGTCACGGCCGCATTCGCCTCCGCCGCCGCCAGCGGCAAGACGAACCAGGCCCTCGACTTCGGCGTCGACCGCATCCTCGACGGCGTGGAGACCCTGATCGCGTCCCGCCGATAAGATTGAGCATGGACACCGAGGCGATGTATCAGCAGTACGTCTGGGCCGGTGCGATGCGGCGGGACGCCGACGCGGTCGCGGATCTGTTCACCGAGGACGGCGTCCTCGAAGCACCGCTGGTGCCCGAAGGGCACGTGTTCCCGCACCGGCTCGAGGGTCGCGACGAGATCCGGTGCGGACTGGCCGAGTACTACGCGAAGTCGTCGCCCAGCGGCGGAACCGTCGACGGCGAGCGCTCGCGGTTGGTGCTGCACCACCCCGACCCCGACACGCTGATCGCCGAACTCGACGCCGCGTTCACCGACGCCCCGCCGGTCTTCCTGGTCCAGGTCTTCCGCTTCCGCGACGGCGCGATCGCCCACCTGCGCGACTACTTCCACCCCGACACGGTGAGCTGACATCCATGCTTTCCGACCGTTCGGGCAACATCCTCGTCGCCGTCAGACTGATGCTCCGGGTCGACGGCCGCTGACGTGCCGCCGTGGACGCTGTTCGTCGGCTTGTCCATCGCGGGCCCGGGGTGGGCCGCATCGCACTCGTCGTGTGCGGTGCTCTCGACAGAAGTTGGCAATCGCGGGCAACCCGGTGGGGAGTTCGGGGGTCTAGGGAGAGGGGCGGTACGGACTAGCGGAGGACAGCGGCGTGAGCGAACGGCCCGGCGAGGCATTCCGCGAGTACGTCGACGTGCGGTTACCCGCGCTGCATCGGCTCGCGTACCTGCTGTGCCAGGACCGGCACCGCGCCGACGACCTGGTGCAGGACACCCTCGTCAAGCTGTACCTGAAGTGGGACCGGGCGATGGCCGCCACCAACTCGCACGCCTACGCACGCACCACGCTGGTGCGCACGTTCCTGTCCGAGCGCCGCACCAACTGGGCCCGCCGTGTGGTCCTCGTCGACCGGTTGCCGGACACCGCGTCGTCCACCGACCCGGACGCCGCCGACGCGGTCGCGGTCCGCGCCGCGCTCGCCGGCCTGCCGCCGCGGCAGCGCGCCGTCATCGCGCTGCGCTTCTACTCCGACCTGTCCGTCGAGGAGACCGGCTACACGCTCGGTTGCTCCCCCGGCACGGTCAAAAGCCAGACCGCCAAGGGCCTCGCCGCGCTCCGGCGTGCCCTGCCCCACGTCGAACCGGACGGCACCGCCCCCGCCCGGACCAGGAGCTGACCATGGACGAGTCCACGACCCGGATGCTGCTCGATCGGGTGCTCGCCGAGGCACCTCCCCCCGCGCCCGTCGACTACGACCGCGTCGCCGAGATCGCCGAGTCGCGCCGGTCCTACCGCGTACGCTCGTTCGTCGCTGCTGCCGCGGCGGCGGTGCTGGTCGTCACCGTGACGGTCGCCGCATTCGCGCACAAGATCGACGGTGAGCGCGCCGCACCGCCGGCGTACCAACCGGCCGAGCACGTCGTCGAACAACCCGGCCTTTCGGCGTTCCTCCCCGAGAACCGGGCCCCGGTCGAGAACGGCCTCCCACCCACCGCCCCCAAGCGCTTCGACCCCGCACGCAGCGTGCTGAAGATCAGCGGCGTACCGGACTCGTTGACCGACCGAGGCACCCTCACCAGCACGACCGCACTGGTCGTCTACGCCTACTCCTCCGAGCCGTACAGCTCCGTCTCGGTCAGCGTGACGTCCCTCGACAGCAAGCGCCCGGCACCCATCGGCAACGCCCCCCGGGCGACCACGAGCGGCCCGACGATCTTTGGCCACCCCTCCACCTGGGACGACATGGGCGACGGCGAGTACGCGCTCCGCTGGCAGTGGGCCCAGGGCGCCTGGGCCTACGTCACCGTGCGCGCCGTCAAGGACCCGCTGAACCTCGCGACCCGCGTCGCGAAGTCGATCTCGGTCGACCTCACCGCGCAGACCCGGCTCCCCTACACCGTCACCACGCCCAAGGGCTTCGAGCTCGCCGAGTTCCAGACCACAGCGAGCCCGACCGCGAGCCCTGCGGCGACCGTCGCGTTCGCGGGCCCGGCGTCGACGTTCATCAGCACGAACGCGAACACGCTCGGCAACGGCATCGGCGCACCGACCGAGACCTACCAGGACCGTCCCACCCGGGTCACGCAGCAGCAGAACTACACCACGGTCGTGATGGCCGCGAGCGACCTCAAGGTCACCGGAACCTGCAACTACCGCGCCACCAAGGAGATTACCAGCGGCGACTTCCGTGAGCTGTGCCGCGCCACGACCGCGAGCGTCGAACGGACCGCCGACATCACCCAGCCGTCGAACTGGCCGCCCTACGCACCCCGCTAGCGCGTCCACTCCGGACGACGGCCGAGGAAGCGCAGCAGCCGGGCGGCCGCGTCGTCGCCGGGCTGTTCGTCGAGCGCGGGCCCGAACGCGAACGCCCGCAGGGCTCCCGCGATCAGTGCGGCCGCCGGCCGCACCTGCTCGGCCAGCTCCGGCGTCAGCGGCGACGGCTGCCCGGTCGACACGGCGACGTCCCACGCGTGGACGACGGCGTCGAGCGCGGCGGCGCTGACCACGGTTTCGGCCGGCAGCGGCCCGAGCGGCAGCGGGCACGGCACCTCGGGAGTGCCCGGCTCGACGGTGGCGAACGCCGCCGCGGCGGCGGCCAGCGCCTCGTCGAGGGCGGCCGCCGCGGGCCGGCCCGCGGACGGCGCGAACGGGTCCTCCGCCGGCCCGCCGCTGCCCGTGATCGCCGCCGCATACCCCAGCTGGTCGCCGGTCGCGTGCCGCACGACCTGGGCGACGTTCCACTTTTCGCACGGCGTGGACAGGGCCCAGTCGTCCTCGCCGATGCCAGCCACGACCGACCGCAGCGCGCCGTGAGCCTGCTCCAGAACCGTCCAGGACATCGCGCGTCTCCCCTGATTCGGAACGGAACAAACTGTTCCGTTCGGTCCGCCCAGCCTATCGGAATGGATCGTTCCGTTCAAGAGCTATGCTGACGTCATGCCAGGACTGAGTGGGCGCAAGGCCGAGGCCGCGCGCAACGACCGGACGATCCTCGAGGCCGCCCGCGACGTGTTTCTGCGTGACCCGTCCGCCCCCATGTCCGCGGTCGCCGAAGCGGCCCACGTCGGCGTCGGCGCGCTCTACCGCAGGTACGCCAGCAAGGACGAACTGCTCCGGACTTTGTGCGGCGAGGGCCTGGCCCGGTTCGTCGCGATCGCGGAGGACGCCGCCACGGTCGACGACCCCTGGGACGCCTTCGCCGGTTTCGTCACCGCAATCGTCGAGGCCGACGTCCATTCGCTGACCGTCCAGCTCGCGGGCACGTTCACCACGACCGCGGAGCTGAGCGCGCTGGCAGGTCGCGCCACCGCACTCGGGAACGACCTCTTCGCCCGCGCCCAGTCGTCCGGCGCGCTCCGCAACGACCTGCAACCCACCGACGTCTCGATGCTCTTCGAACAGCTAGCCGCCGTCCGCCTGGGCGAACCGGAACGCACAGCGGAGCTGCGCCGTCGCTACCTCGCCCTCCAGCTCGACGCCCTCCGACCCGGCGCCGCCACCACCGTCCTGCCGGGAACCGGCCCCACCTCGAGCGAGCTAGGTCGACGCTGGCAACGCCGCTAGACGACAGGCCTCCTTCTCCCCTACGGTCGGCGGTCGTGAGCTCCAAGCGGCCGATGATCGACAACACCGACCCGCGCGCCGTGCGCACCCGGGAGAAGCTGCTCGCGGCGTTTCACGAGGCGGTCCGGACGCAGGATCCGGCACAGATGACGGTGGCCGCGCTCACCCGCACCGCCGGCGTGAACCGCACCAGCTTCTACACGCACTTCGCGTCGCCGGAGGATCTCGCCGTCCACGCGCTCGGCGAATTGCTCGACCTCGTCGTCAACGCCGACATCGTGCTGCGCTCCGGCGGCGCACTCACCGGCGTGCAGGCCAGCCGCCGCGCGCTCGCCGACATCGTCGGCTTCGTCGCCGAGCGCCGCGGGTCGTACGTGAACCTGCTCGGCCCCGGCGCCGCGCCGACAGTGAAGAAAGCGATCACCGACGCCTACGTGCAGCACACGATCGAAGCGCTGGAACGCAACGAGAACCGCCCGCCCGACGCCGACCCCGTCGTCACCGCCCACTTCCTCGCCGGAGGCGTCCTCGGGGTGCTCGGCGCCTGGCTCGCGACCGACCACCCCGAGCGGACGCCCGACGAGCTCGTCGAGGCCCTGATCCGCTGCCTCCCGGCCTGGATCAACGCCGACTGACCGCCACCTCTAAGGTGCGCACGTGCCACTTAGCGACACCGACATCGCCGCCGCCCTCGCCGACGTCCTCGACGGCGAGCTCACGCTCCCCTACCCCGGCGACTGGGGCATCGGCCCCGACGGCAACGGCCGTACCCGCATCGCCGTCGACGAGGGCCTGTCCAGCATCGTCGTCGACCGCGAGGACGGCACGGTGCTGCTGGTCGGTCCCGACGGCGACGAGTCGGTGATCAACAGCTCGCCGGACGCTCTCGCGGAGTTCGCGGCGCGCTACAGCGTGGCCCTCCAGCCTTCGTCGGTGCCCGACGACGAGGACGAGGTCGACGAGTTCTGGGAAGCCGCCGGCGAGGAGCTCCTCGAGCGGTTCCGCGGCATCGACCCGGTCGCCGTCGAGGATGCGGAGAGTTTCTGGTCCGTGGCCGCCGAAGAGCTCGGGTACGGGATGCACGCGCCCTCGTAGACCGTACGGTGAGTGGGTGGACGTGCTGGACGACGGCGGCGCGGACCGTCCGCCACGCTTACGGCTGCCCGATGTCCGTGTGCCGCGCCTGGTGTGGTGGGCCGCGGCCGCCACGGCCGCGATCGTCGTCCTCGGTGTCGTCGTCTGGACGAACCTGCCGTCGGACACGATCACCGGCGCGCGGCTCGTCGCGACGCTGGACGACGGCGGGGAGGCCGCCGACATCGTGCGCAGCGTCGCGTTCAGCCCCGACAGCACGATGCTGGTCACCGGCGGCGACACCCGCCTGCCCACGCTGTGGAGCGTCGCCGAACGGCTGCCGCTCCGGACGTTCGAGGTCGACTACCGGCTCCCGGTCAGCAGCGTCGCGTTCTCCCCCGACGGCCGGACGGTCGCGTTCGTCGGCGGGCCGCTGCAACTGTGGGACGTCCGATCGGGCGTCCAGCGCACCGGCCCGACGTCCGGCCAGGCCATCGGGGTGACCGCCGTGGCGTGGAGCCGGGAGGACCGGATCGCGACCAGCGACACCGGCGGAAGCGTCCACCTGTGGGACGCCACGCTCACCGCCACCGTGATCGACGTGTACGACCGCGGCGACGTCCTCGACGTCACGTTCAGCCCCGACGGGCATCGGATCGCCGCGGCCGGCGGCGACGGCGTCATCACGTTCGTCGACGTCGCCACGCGTGAACGAACCGGCACTCTGGAGGGCCACGAAGGCCCCGTACTGGGCGTCTCGTGGAGCGCCGACGGCTCGATGCTGGCCACCGCCGGATCCGACGGTACGGTCCGGTTGTGGGACGTCGCCGACCGTCGGCAGATCGGCGCGCCGCTGACCGGCCACGACGGCAGCGTCTACGAGGTGGCGTTCTCCCCCGACGGCCGCACGCTCGCCTCCGCCGGTGAGGACGCCACCGCGCGGCTCTGGGACGTCGCCGACCACGAACGGCTCCAGGTGCTCCGCGAACACCGCACCGCGGTCTACGACGTGGCGTTCAGCCCCGACGGCACGCTGCTCGCGACGGCGAGCGGCGACAGTACGACCCGCCTGTGGCAACTGGAACGCCGCTGACTCCTCAGAAGCCTCCGGCAAGTTCCTCGTGCTCTTGCCCTTCCCGCACATCGCTATCCTCGCCGACCATGACCTACCTCCCGTGGCCGCCGCCGAAGAAGAAGTCCAACACCGGTCTCCTCGTCGCGCTGATCGGCGGCGCGGCCGCGTTGTGCCTGGTGCTCGGTGTCGTCGGCACGGTGCTCTACGCCACCCGGGACCGGCACCCCGACAGCACCGACGGCGCGCTGAACCAACCGGTCCGCGACGTCCACACCCAGTTCACGGTGACCGCGGTGCAGTGCGGGGTCACCGGTCTGCGCACGGAGCCGGCGGCCGGCACCACGTACTGCACGGCGACAGCGACCGTGAAGAACGTCGGCGAGCGTCCGATCGCGATCGAGGTGCAGTCCCAGGCGGCCTTCGACCAGAAGGGGCACAAGTTCCTCGCGAACTCGACCGCGTCGATCTCCGCGAACGACGACATCACGATCTTCGGCGAGCAGTACGAACCCGGCACCGGCGCCACCGTCACCTGGGTGTGGGAGCTGCCGGTCGGCAGCACGATCGAACGCCTGGAGCTCCACCAGATCCTCCAGAGCGACGGCGCGGAGGTGACGGTCTAGGCGCCGACGAAGTTCGGGGCGCGCTTCTCGAGGAACGCGCGGGGACCTTCGGCGGCGTCCTGGGACGCCATGACCGACCGGCCGAGCGCCTCCTCGATCTCGAACGCCGACGCTTCGGGCAGCGTCTCGGTCTCCCGCAGCGTCGCGAGGATCGCGCGTACCGCGAGGGGCCCGTTCGCGGCGATGCGCTCGGCGATCCCGCGCGCCTTGGTCAGCGCTTGGCCGTCCGGCACGACGTGGTTGATCAGCCCGAGTTCCAGCGCCCGCCGAGAGGGAATGTCCGACCCGGTCAGTAGCATCTCCGCCGCGACCGCGTACCCCATCTGGCGACGTAACCGCACCGCGGACCCGGCCATCGGGAACAGCCCGCGCTGCACCTCGGTGACGCCGAACACCGCGCTCTCCCCCGCGACCCGGATGTCGGTTCCCTGCAGGATCTCGGTTCCCCCGGCCCTGGCGACCCCCTCGGCCGCCAGGATGATCGGCTTCGTCGGCCGGTACGTCTTGAGATACGCGGCCAGCGGGATCCCCGGCTCGTCCTGCAGCCGGACGATCCACTCGTTGTCCCGCACGCCCGCGCGCAGGCGTCCGATCTCCGCGAGGTCCATGCCCGCGCAGAACGTGGGGCCGCGGCCGGTCAGGATCGCCACCCGCAGCGAGTCGTCGGCGTCGAGGAGCTTCCACGCGTCGAGCAGCCGGCACAGCACTTCGGCGTTCGTCGCGTTGCGCTTCTCCGGTCGGTTGAGCGTGACGGTCAGGACGGGCCCGTCCGCCTCGACCAGTACCAAGGGCTCGCTCATCAGGCACCTTTCGATTCTTCGAGGTGGCCGCGGATCGCCGCGCCGATGGCCGGCGACCGCAGGATCTCGCCGAACGCCGCGCCCTCGCGTCGCCGGGCATCCGCTACGGCGTCCCGGCGTGCCGCGGTGATCAGCGCCTTCGTGGCCCGCACCGAGGCAGCCGGATGCGCGGCGATCTTCGCACCGAGCGCGATCGCGGCCGGGAGCAGTTCGTCGGCCGGGTACACGCGCAGTGCAAGGCCACAGGCAACTGCGTCAACTGCCGAAATCCAGTCCGACGTCAGAAGCGCCTCGGCCGCCCGCTGGAAGCCCATCCGCTCGGGGAGCAGGTAGCTGCTCGCGGCCTCGGGCACGACCCCCATCTGCGTGAACGGGGCCCGGAGCCGCGCGCCCTCGCTGACCAGCACCAGGTCGCAGTGCGCCAGCAACGTGAGCCCGAGCCCGACCCCCGCCCCGTTCACCGCCGCGATCAACGGCTTCCCGAACGCGAGCACCGCGTCGAGGAACACGTCGAACGGGTGCCCGGCGGGCGCACCGCCGTCAGACACGGCGCCGTCTGCGGCGCCGGATCCCTCGGCGGTGGCGGCCATCTCGGCGAGGTCCGTGCCCGCGGTGAACGACCGGCCGGCGCCGGTGAGCACCACGACGCCGACCTCGTCGTCAACCTCGGCGGAGCCCAGTGCCGCCGCAGCGGCCCGGTACAGCGCCGCGTCGAACGCGTTCGCCCGATCCGGCCGATCGAACGTCACCACCCGCACCGGGCCGTGGTCCTCGATCCGGACGCGACCTTCCGAAGCAGCGGCCACCCGAGTCCTTCCGCTTGACGCAGCACTGGAATTACACCGTAATCTAGAACGCGTTCTTGCGACGACGAAAGGGTCGGATGTGACAACGTTCGTCGAGTCGACCGTGCGGTTCCCGTACAAGCGGTCGTTGGGCCCGGTCATCGGGCACTTCCTGACGCAGCTGACCGAGAAGCGTCTCGTCGGCATCCGTTCCGGCGAGCGGGTGATCGTTCCGCCGCTGGAGTGGGACCCCGACACCGCCGAGCAACTCGAGCCCGACTTCGTCGAGGTGGGCCCCGCCGGCACGGTGCGCTCGTGGTGCTGGGTGGCCCGGCCCTCCGCGCAGCACCCGCTGCAGCACCCGTTCGCGTTCGCGTTGATCCAGCTCGACGGCGCCGACACGACGCTGCTGCACGCTGTCGACGCCGGCGACGTCTCGGCCATGGAGACCGGCATGCGGGTGGCGCCGCGCTGGCGCGCCAAGCGCGTCGGGCACATGACCGACCTCGAAGCGTTCGTCCCCGGCGAGGAGCCCGTTCCGCCGGACGACGACGAGGGGCCTGCCGCCGAGCCGGTCACGATGATGAACTACGACGCCCAGATCGCGTACACGACGCCGGTCCCGGAGACCCAGCTCGTCTTCGCCAAGGCGTTCGCGCAGGGCCGGATCGTCGGGCTGCAGTGCCCGAACTGCAACCGGATCTACACCGGTCTGCAGCAGGCGTGCCCGGTCTGCGCGATCCCGCTGAACGCGTCCCACGAGCTCGAGCTGCCGCAGACCGGCACGATCACCACGTTCACGATCATCACCCCGGTGCAGTACCCGGGCCAGACCGAGACCGAGCCCTTCGCACGCGTCCACGTCCTGTCCGACGAGGCGGACGCCGTGCACGCCTACCAGCCGGTCGTCGACCTGCCGAACGGGGACGTCCGCCCGGGCCTGCGCGTCAAGGCGGTCTGGACGGAACAGGACGGCACGCAGGAACTCGCCGGCTGGACCCCCACCGGTGAACCCGACCTCGACGACCCGACGATCGTGAATCGGATCTTCTGACATGACTGAACCTGTAGCGATCGTCGGCTGGAGTCTCACTCCCATGGTCCGGCGCACCGACAAGTCCGAAGCCCGCCTGCTCTTCGACGTCGTGACCGGCGCCACCGAGGACGCCGGCATCACCCGCGCCGACGTCGACTTCTCCTGCGCCGGTTCCTGTGACTACGTCGCCGGGCAGGCGTTCTCGTTCGTGCAGAACATCGACGCGGTCGGCGCGTGGCCGCCGAAGCGCGACTCGCACGTCGAGATGGACGGCGCCTGGGCGCTCTACGAGGCCTGGGTGCGCCTGCAGCTCGGTGACATCGACGTCGCGATCGCGATGGGCTCCGGCCGGTCGTCGACGGCGGACCCGGCGACGATCTACCCGATGGAGATGGACCCGTACTACCTCGCTCCGCTCGGTGCGGACGCGCTCTCGTTCGCGGCGCTGCAGGCCCGGGTCCTGCTCGACGAGGGGCTGGTCACCGAACGCCAGCTGGCCGAGATCGCCGCCCGCGCCCGCCGGGAGGCCCAGGACAACCCCTACGCGCAGGTGTCCGGCGAGTACGACGTCGACGCACTGCTCAAGGAGGACTTCATCCGGGCGCCCCTGCGGAAACACGACGTCTCGCCGATCACCGACGGTGCCGCCGCGGTGATCATCGCCCGCGGCGACAAGGCACGCGAGCTGACCGACCACCCGGTCTGGATCACCGGTTTCGCCCACTCGGCCGAACCGCACCAACCGGGTGTCCGCGATTTACGCACCTCGAAGTCCGCAACGAAAGCATTCAAAGCCGCCGGCGGCGACACCGCCCCCCTCGACGTCGCCGAACTCCAGACCGCGTTCACCCACGAGGAACCACTCCTCGCGGCCGCGATGAACCTCGACAACGTTCCGATCAACCCGTCCGGCGGCCCCCTGGCCGCCAACCCGGTCATGGCCACCGGCCTCGTCCGCGTGATCGAAGCCGCCCGCCAGATCCGCGACCACGGCAAGAACCGAACACTCGCGCACTCGACCTCGGGTCCCTGCCTCCAGCAGAACCTCGTCTGCGTGTTGGAGGGATCCCGGTGAGCAGCAAGCCCTGCGCCATCGTCGGCATCGGCCAGACCCACCACAAGACCCGCCGCTGGGACGTGTCGCTCGGCGGCCTGGTCCGCGAGGCCGCCACCCGCGCCCTCGAGGACGCCCAGCTGACCTGGGCCGACATCGACGCGGTCGTGCTCGGCAAAGCGCCCGACCTGTTCGAGGGCGTGATGAAGCCCGAGCTCTACCTCACCGATGCGCTCGGCGCCGCGGGCAAGCCGATGTTCCGCGTGCACACCGCCGGGTCCGTCGGCGGCACGACCGGGATCGTGGCCTCACATCTGGTCGAGTCCGGCGTCCACAAGAACGTTCTGGCGGTCGCGTACCAGAAACAGTCGGAAGGCAACGCGCAGTTCGCACTGGGCTCGGGCAAGGGCGCGTCGCTGGGCGCCGGTGGGGCGTTCGCGCCGTACATGCGGGCGTACATCCGCACGACCGGTGCGCCGGCCGACATCGGGCCGATGGTCGCGGTGAAGGACCGGCTCAACGCGCTGAAGAACCCGTACGCGCATTTGAAGCTGAAGGACATCAGCATCGAGAAGGTCAAGGACTCCCCGATGATGTGGGAGCCGGTCCGCTACCTGGAGTCGTGCCCGTCGTCGGACGGCGCGTGCGCGGTCGTGTTCACCGACGAGGCCGGTGGGAAGGCCGCGGCGTCGGACGGGCGGCCGCCGGCGTGGGTGCTGGCGTCCGCGGTGCGCTCGGAGCCGTCGTCGTTCCCGGGGCGCGACCCGGTGTGGACGGTCGGCGCCGCGGACTGTGCGGCCGACATCTACCGGACAGCGGGCATCACCCGGCCGCGCGAGCAGATCGACTGCGCCGAGCTGTACGTGCCGTTCAGCTGGTACGAGCCGATGTGGCTGGAGGCCCACGACCTCGCCGACCGCGGCGAGGGCTGGAAGATGGTCGAGCGGGGCGACACCGCTCTCGACGGCTCGTTCCCGGTGAACATGTCCGGCGGTGTGCTCTCCAGCAACCCGATCGGCGCCTCGGGACTTCTGCGGTTCGCCGAGGCCGCGCTCCAGGTGCGGGGCATGGCCGGGGAGCACCAGGTGGAGGGCGCGAAGGTCGCGCTGGCGCAGGCCTACGGCGCGAGCGCTCAGTACTACAGCATGTGGCTGGTCGGCAGCTCACTTGACCCCGTCTGAGCTCACCAGAGAAGAGATCGTCCGCGCCGCCGTCGAGATCCTGCAAAAGCACGGTCTCGACGCGGTGAGCATGCGCACCGTCGCCGCCCGGCTGGGGGTGTCGCCCGTGCCGCTCTACAGCCGGGTCGGCAACAAGGAGGCGCTGCTCGACGCCGTGGCCGACGCGCTACTGGCCGACGTGGCGCCCGCGCCTCGAACCGGCGAGGCCTGGCAGAACTACGCCGTCCGCTGGGTGTCGGCACTCCGGGACCGCCTCACGACGATCCCGGACATGCGTCGGCTGCTCGGCCTGCGCCGCTCACCGTTCCTACCCGCTGCCACCGTCCTCGTCGCGATCCTCCGCGACGAGGGCGGGTTCGGCGGCCGCGCCGCGGTCGAGGCGGTGGAACTGCTCTGCTGGGCGACGATCGGCTCCGCGGTGCTGCAGGGCGTCACGTCCGAACAGGCGGATCACCTGTTCGACCTGCACATCAGGTACCTGGTGCAGGGCCTGGAACGAGACTTCGGCTGACCGCGGTCCCCCTCGGGGAGCCGAGGACGCGGGTGGCGGTCCGCATGGCGACCAGTTAACAGGAGGTCATGCCCGCGGGCAGGCGACCGTGGTCGACCCGGTGGTTCTGGCACAGAATGCGGCGCTGCTCGGCCGCGGGGTCGCGCTCGGTGAACCTGCTGACGACAGTGGCGCGGCACGAGTGGCTGTCCGAGAGCCGCTGGCAGTGGTACTTCCGCGACTGCATCTCGCTCGCCCGGCGCGGCCCGGCGGCGACGCTCCACTCGTACACCGCCCAGTTGCCGTCGGTGTCGCGCGCGTCGACGCGGTAGAGCCACGTCTCGGTGCGTACGGCGTCACCGCCGGAACCGACGGCGTCCGGCAGACCCGCGAAAAGGACCAGCAGCAGTGCAGCCACGATCATGGCGAGCACGATTCCGGCCACCGTGCGCGCCTTGGAGTCATCGATCCGTGACTCGAAAAGCAGGAGCGTTGTCATCGGTTACCTACGGTATGGGAGACAGCGCCTAGGGTGCGGCCTCCGCGTGAGGCCGATCTGGGGGCAACGGCACGTTGAACGGCGTCACGACCTGGATGTTCGACGACATCGACACCACCGGCCCCGGCAGCGCACCGTGGATGCGTAACAGCAGGTGGCAGGCGCGGCGCACGTCCTGGTTCAGGTCGTGGTGGAGCACGGCGGACAGCGCGCCCTCGCGCAGGAGCCGCCGATTGTCGGCGTCGAGGTCGTGGGCGACGAAGACCGGCCGGTGGGCACCGAACGCCTCGACGATCGCCGCGTTGCCGCCGCCCACCGAGTACACCGCGGCCAGGTCGCCCGCCGGCAGGCGTTCGACGAGGCCACGCATCGTGCGGTCGAGCCCGTCGCTGTTGTCGATCTCGACGACGCTCCGGTCTCCCAGCGCCGCCCGGAAACCGGCTTTGCGCTGCTCCTCGCCGTGGAAGTAGCCCCGGCTGAGCGTCAGAAGCACGTCGCCGGGCCGGTCGCCGAGCCACTGGGAGATCAGGTACGCGGCGGTGGCGCCCGCCGCCTGGTTGTCGATGCCCACGTAAGCCGCGCGTCGGCTCCCGGGTAGGTCGGTGACCAGCGTCAGAACCGGAACGCCCGCGTCGGCGAGGTCGTCGACCGCCTGCACGACGTCCGGTACGTCCGGCCCCTTCAGGATGACGCCGTCCGAGCCCCGCCGCCGGATGCGGGCGAGCGTGGTGACCAGGTCATCCGGTGTCCCGGTTTCGCGCAGGTGGTAGCGCACGCGGATCGCGGCCGGGCGGAGCAGCGGTAACTCGGCGTCGAGTGCCCGGCGGACGGCGGCGGAGAAGCGCTCGGGGGTCTGCATGACGAGGTCGACGAGGAAGGTGCGGCCGGTGAGGCGGACTTGGGTGCGTTGACGTTCCAGGTCGGCGATCGCGCGGTGGATTTCGGCGGTGGTGTCGGGCCGTACCCCCCCTCGCGTGTTCAGAACCCGGTCCACGGTCGCCTCGCTGAGTCCTGCCTGGCGAGCGATCTCCCGGATGCGGAACGCGTGGCCCACACCGACCTCCGTTGAGGGGTTTTTGAGGGATCCTGCCGCTTGATTATCGGGGGCGATTTTCTAGGCTGCAAGGTGTCGAAGGGAACGCTCATGGTGCGAGATCTCGCCGCCCTGGTGGACACGAAGACGTCTCTCGAGGATTATCCGTCGGCCGAATCGGTCGACGAGAACGTGCTGATCTACTCCGCGAATCGGCTGCCGCCGCACGACGAATTGTCGCGGGCACTCTCCGACGGGCCCGGCGTCGTCGTGATCACCGGCGCTTTTCCGGACCCGTCCGTCGTCGACGCTGCCACAGCGGTTTTCGACGCGATGATCGCCGAACAACCGGCGGGTGGCGATCATTTCGCCAAGCCCGGCGCGAACGACCGGGTCTGGAACGCGCTGGAGAAACTCGCCCTGCGGGCACCCGACGTGTTCGCCGCGTACTACGCGAACGACGTCGTCGCGCTGGCCGCCACGGCCTGGCTCGGGCCGAACTATCAGGTGACGTCCCAGGTCAATGTGGTCAATCCCGGCGGCGCCGCGCAGAGCGCGCACCGCGACTACCACCTGGGTTTCATGTCGGCGTCGCAGGCGGCGAAGTACCCGCCCGCCGTGCACCGGCTCTCCCCGCTGCTCACGCTGCAGGGCGCGGTGGCGCACTGCGACATGCCGGTCGAGAGCGGACCGACGATGTACCTGCCGCACTCGCACAAGTACCTCCCGGGGTACGTGGAGATCGGGTTGCCGGAATTCCAGGAGTATTTCGACGCGAATTACGTGCAACTGCCGTTGCGTAAGGGGGATGCGGTGTTCTTCAACCCCGCACTGATGCATGCCGCCGGTACCAACCGGTCCACCGACATGCGCCGAATGGCCAACCTACTGCAGATTTCGTCGGCTTTTGGCCGCGCCATGGAAAGCGTCGATCGGGAAAGCATGTGCAATTCTGTTTTTCCCGCGCTGCTGGGCGCCAACGGTGTCGACAACGTCATCGCGGCCACCGCGGAGGGGTACGCGTTCCCGACGAACCTCGACCGGGACCAGCCGGTCGACGGGCTCGCGCCGCCGAGCCAGGCCGACGTGCTGCGTCGGGCGGTGGCCGAACGATGGGATCCGGCGGACCTCCGCCGGGAACTGGCCGCCCACTCCGCGCGGCGGCGGTGATCCGGATGCGTCTCGGACTGATCGGGCTCGGTCGTATCGGGCGGTTCCACGCCGGGATCCTGCGAGGTGTCCCCGCGGTGAAGAGCCTGGTGGTCACGGACCTCGACGCGGCGCTGACCGCGCAGGTGTCCTCGGAACTCGGGGTGGAGGCCGCGGCCTCACCGGAGGCGCTGCTCGCGGCGGACGTGGACGGCGTCGTGATCGCCAGTTCGACCGCGACGCACGGGCCGCTGGTGCTCGCGGCCGTCGCGGCGGGCATTCCGGCATTCTGCGAGAAGCCGCTGGCCACGACGGCGCCGGGGGGTGCGTCGCTGGTGCGGGAGCTGGCCGGGTCGGACGTGCCGGTACAGGTCGGGTTCCAGCGGCGCTTCGACCCGGGGATGGCCGCTGTGTACGACGCCGTGCGTCGGGGGGAGCTCGGGTGGCTGCACACGGTGCGGTCGACGACACTCGACCCGGCGCCGCCGCCGCAGGCGTACATCGCGGTGTCCGGTGGGATGTACCGCGACTGCGGGGTGCACGACTTCGACATCCTGCGGTGGATCACCGGCCGGGAAGTGGCCGAGGTGTACGCGACCGGCAGCAACAAGGGGGCCGCGTGGTTCACCGAGGTCGGTGACGTCGACACGTCGGGGGCGATCCTGACGTTCGACGACGGGACGCTCGGGATGGTGTCGAACACCCGCTACAACGCGCGGGGGTACGACGTGCGGCTCGAGGTGCACGGCTCGGCGGACAGCGTTGCCGCCGGGTGGGAGCCGCGGGTGCCGGTGCGCTCGGTGGAGCCCGGCGGATTCGCACCCGCCGAGCAGGCGCACCAGTTCTTCATGGACCGCTTCGCGGACGCGTACCGCCTGGAGTTCGAGGCGTTCACCGAGGTGGTGGCCGGTACCCGTCCGTCGCCGTGCACGGTGACCGACGCACTCGAGGCCGAGTGGATCGCCGAAGCCTGCGACCGGAGCGCCCGCGAACACCGCCCCGTTGCCCTGGCCGAGGTCCGGGTCTAGGTGCCGTCCCGCTTCGACGTCATCGAGCTACCGACGCGAGGATGACCTCCCGCGCCGCGCGCACCGTGGCGTCGTACGCGGCCGGGTCGCGGCCGATGCGTTCGGCGCCCGCGCGCATGGCACCGGACAGCAGCTCCACCGTGAGCGGCACGTCGCCGACGTCGCGGAACTCTCCGCGCCCGATCCCGTCCCGGACGACGTCCTCCACGAGCGCGACGATCGCCGCGAACGGATTGCCCGGCCCCTTCGGCATCTCGTCGACCAGCGGACCGGAGCCCGGGCGGAACATCGGCTGGAGGGCCTGGTCCGTGGACGCCTCGAGGACCGCGCCGACGATCTCGCCCAACCGCTGGGCGGCGGGGTCCGCGGTCCGCGCGGCGATCGCGGCCACCCGGTCGAGCGCGGGCCGGGCCGCCCGCTCGGTCAGCGCCAGCACCAGCGCGCTCTTGTCGCGGGCGTAGTTGTAGAGCGTGTTGCGCGCGAGCCCGGCCCGGGTCGCGATGTGGCCCATCGTGATCGTCTCGTAGCCGCGCTCGAGCAGCAGTTCGCGCACGGCCTCGGCGAGGTCGGCCCACACCTTCTCGTGGTGCTCCCCGATGGAGACGCCCCGGATCCGCGGCACCTATCCCCCCACGCCCGCGAGGTGCGGGTTCTCCTGGTGCGACGCGGTGAGCTTCACGTGGCTCAACCGCCAGCCGTCGGCCGTGCGGACCGCCTCGTTGTCGTAGAACCCGACCACCAGCCAGCGATCGCCGCCCGGCACCCAGTGTTCGGCGCGAACGTGCGCGTGGATGCTCGCCCGGTCTCCGTCGATCCGCACGACGTGACCGCTGATGACGTGGTGCGTGGCCAGGAACGGCGCGAAGGACGCCCGCAGGATCTCGACGTAGTCCCCCAGCGGCACGGTCATCACCGGGATGCCGGCGACCGACTCGAAGTCGAGCGTGACCGGGTCGGTGAACACCAGCCCCGGCAGCTCCGAGTACTCCTTCAGGTCCGCGATGTCGGCGTACCGGCCGAACAGCTCGAGGATCTCCGCGTGGTCATTCATGACGCGCTCCTTTTTACGACAACCTGTCGCAAACAATACGACAAGTTGTCGTAAAAAACGAACCCATTGTGGAGCTGCTCTCAGATGTAGTACACCTACTACATTCCGACGTACGGGTTCGGCGAACGGGGGCACCTGTGGAGTCCACGATCAACGTTCGAGATCTGCGAATGCGCTACGGGGACACCGACGTGCTGACCGGTGTCTCGTTCACCACCCTGCCGGGCGAGGTACTCGTCCTGCTCGGCCCGAACGGCGCCGGCAAGACGACCACGATCGAGATCCTCGAAGGATTCCGGGTGCGTTCCGCCGGGGACGTCCAGGTGCTCGGCACCGACCCCGCACGCGGTGGCGAGGCCTGGCGCGCCCGGGTCGGCATCGTGCTCCAATCCTGGCGTGACCACACCAAGTGGCGGGTGCGCGAGTTACTCGAGCACCTCCGCCGCTACTACCGGGCGTACGCCACGGACCGCCGTCCGTGGAACGTCGACGAACTGTTGTCGGCAGTGGGCCTGAGCGCGCAGGCGGAACAGAAGATCAGCAGCCTCTCCGGCGGTCAACGGCGTCGGTTCGACGTCGCGGTCGGCATCGTCGGGCATCCCGAACTGCTCTTCCTCGACGAACCGACGGCGGGCTTCGACCCCGAGGCGCGCCGCGAGTTCCACGACCTCGTGCACCAGATCGCCGACGACGACACGACGATCCTGCTCACCACCCACGACCTGGACGAGGCGGAGAAACTCGCCGACCGGATCCTGATCCTCTGCGGCGGCACGATCATCGCCGACGGTTCGGCCGACGCGCTCTCCCGGCGGATCTCCACGCAGGCCGAGGTGCGCTGGTCACACGGGGGCAGCCGCTACGTGCACCCCACCGACGACGCGACAGCGTTCGTGCGCGACCTGCTGCGCCAGCACGACGACGGGATCAGCGATCTCGAGGTGCGCCGGGCCAGCCTCGAGGACACGTACATGACGATGGTGCGGCAGTTCGAGGCCGGCCGGCGCGACGCCGCCGTGCGCGAGTTCGAGGCGGTGGCACGATGAATCCCTTGGTCAACGCCGTCCGCGCCGGGTTGAGCCGCGGCCTGATCGAGCTGCGCCAGACGCTGACCACTCCGATCGACCTGTGGAACCATCTGCTGCCCAGCCTGATCTACCTGGTCGTCCTGTACTTCACCCGCGGCGACACGGTGCCGGGTACCACGTTCTCGCTCGGCGCCCGGACGCTGCCCAGCCTGGTCGGCATGACCGTAGCCTTCAGTGGCCTGACGACGATGATGATGTCGCTGGCGGTGGAGCGCGAGGACGGCACGCTGCTGCGCGCGAAGGCGGTACCGAACGGCATGCTCGGGTATCTCGTCGGCAAGGTCACGCTCGTGTCGTCGATGATCGTGATCAACGTCGCGATCATCCTGGTCCCCGGGCTGTTCCTGCTCGACGGCCTGGCGATCGGCAGCGTCTCCGGCTGGCTGACGCTGGCGTGGGTACTGGTGCTCGGTCTGATCGCGACCCTGCCCCTCGGCGCGATCCTCGGCTCGCTGATCGACAACCCGCGCAACGGCGGCCTCGCGATCCTGCCGGCCATGGCGCTGGTCGCGATCTCCGGCATCTTCTATCCGCTCGACGGCTACCCGGACTGGCTCGCCGACCTCGGGCGCCTGTTCCCGGTGTACTGGCTCGGGCTCGGTATGCGCTCGGCGCTGCTGCCCGACAGCATGGCGGCCGTGGAACACACGGGTTCATGGCAGCACCTGGCGACGTTCGGCGCGTTGAGCGCCTGGGCGATCGTCGGTCTGTGCGCGGCGCCTATCGTGCTCCGGAGGATGGCACGCCGGGAGTCCGGTTCCGCGGTGATCGCACGGCGGGATCGGGCACTGCAGCGCGCTGCATGAGGGGACCATGGAAAAGAACGAGGCTATCTACAACCGGATCGCGATGCTGCGGGCCGAACGGGGCATCTCCCGGCGCGACCTGGCGGAGGCGCTCGGCGTGCACTACCAGACGGTCGGGTACCTCGAGCGCGGCGAGTACAGCCCGTCGCTGCACCTCGCGCTGCGGATCGCGGAGTACTTCGAGGTGGCGGTGGAGGTCATCTTCTCCACCTCACCGTTCCCCCGGCTCGGTGGTTCCCGCCAGACGGCGTGACTAGAGCCCCGCGATCAGGTACCCGACCACGCGGCGGGCGTCGTAGCGCGGGTGGTCGCCGATGCACAGGTTGCCGACCGCGTAGAGCAGTTCGAACGGGTCGACGCCGGCGCGGATCTCTCCCGCCGCGACCGTCGCCGTGATCAGCTCGCCGCAGACCGGCTCCAGCCGGTCGATGAAGTACGTGTGCAGCGACTGGAAGCCCGCCTCGTCCGACTGCATCGCGGTGGCGAGCCCGTGCTTGGTCACCAGGAAGTCGACGAACAGGTTGATCCAGGTGACGAGCGCGGCGCGTGGCGTCGGCGACGATTCCAGCAGCGCGGGCCCGGCCTCGGCGCACGCTTCCACCTGGTGCCGGTAGACGGCGATGACCAGGTCCGACCGCGTCGGGAAGTGCCGGTAGATCGTCCCCATTCCGACGCCGGCCTTGGCGGCGATGTCCCGCACCGGCGCGTCCACCCCCGAGGCGACGAAGACGGCGGCGGCCGCGTCGAGGAGCGCCTCCTCGTTCCGCCGGGCGTCGGCGCGCTTTGCCATTCCCCCATGGTGCCCCACCACCTGCCCTGTTGCTAAACGGAGCAACGCTCCATATGTTAGACGGAGCAAGGTTCCGCTTAGCTCGAAGGACTCGACAATGCGCACGACCGTCGTCATCCCCGCCCCCGACCGGGGCACCGACCTGCAGATCCGCGTGTCCACCCCCGCGACCGGCGACAGCCCGCCGGTCATCGTGTTCTCGCACGGCTTCGGCGAGTCGAAGGACGGCTACGACCCGCTCGTCGACCACTGGGTCGCCAACGGGTTCGCCGTCCTGCAGCCCACACACCTCGACTCCCGGTCGGTGAACCTGGCCCCGGACGACCCGCGCACCCCGGACATCTGGCGAATCCGGGCCGCGGACCTGACCCGGGTCCTGGACGAGTTGCCCCGGCTCGGCCGGTTCGACCTGGATCGCGTCGCCGTCGCCGGGCACTCCTGGGGCGCCCAGACCGCGGGCATGCTCCTCGGCGCCCGCGTCGTCGGGCTCGACGAGGACTGGACCGACCCGCGGATCACCACCGGCGTGCTGCTGGCCGCGACCGGCACCGGCGAGGAGCTCGTGCCGTTCGCCGCCGAGCACTTCGGGTTCATGCGCCCGGACTTCGCAGGTCTCAAGACCCCGACGCTCATCGTGGCCGGCGACGCCGACCAGTCGCAGCTGAGCACCCGCGGCCCGGACTGGTTCACCGACGTCTACCACCTGGCCCCCGGCGCCACCCACCTGCTGACGCTCTTCGGCGGCGAGCACTCGCTCGGCGGCATCACCGGCTACAACGCTACGGAGACGACCGACGAGAACCCGGCCCGCGTCGCCCAGATCCAGCGCGTCACCACCGCCTACCTGCAGGGAACCGATCTCGCGATCGACGGCTCGACCGGGAAGTTGGAGAGCAAGTGAATCCGACGTTCGGCCTCATGACCGCACCGGCCCAGGTCGGCTACGAGGATCTGCAACGCGTCTGGCTCGAGGCTGACGCGTTGCCCGAGATCGACCACGCCTGGCTCTACGACCACCTGATGCCGATCTTCGGCCCGCCGGACGGCCCCGCGTTCGAAGGCTGGACGCTGCTCTCCGCGCTCGCCGCGCAGACGAACCGCCTGCGGGTGGGGCTGCTCGTGACGAGCAACCGGTTCCGTCCGCCGGCGATGCTCGCGAAGATGGCCGCGACCGTCGACGTCGTGGCCGGTGGGCGGCTCGACTTCGGGATCGGCGTCGGGTCGCGGCCGGACCACCCCCTCGCCCGGCGCGAGTACGAGGCGCACGGCCTGCCGTTCGTCGACGTCGCCGACGCGGTGGGCGGCTTCGCGGAGGCGTGCACGGTGATCCGGCGGCTCTGGACCGAGGACGAGCCGTTCGACTTCGACGGAAAGTACGTGCAGCTCACCGGGGCGTACTGCAACCCCAAGCCCGTTCAGCGGCCCGGCCCGCCGATCGTCATCGGGGGCCGTGCGTCCTCGACGCTCCGCGTGGTCGCCGAGCACGCCGACGTCTGGAACATCCCTGGCGGCGGTGACATCGCGGACCTGGCCGGACGCAGCGCACTGCTCGACCGGTACTGCGCGGAGATCGGCCGCGATCCCGCGGAGATCGTGCGCTCGATCCACCTCGGGGTGGCCTACGACGAACCCGGGGCCACCCGGGACGCGATCGGCGAGGCCCTCGACGCCGGGTTCCGCCACTTCGTGCTGAGCGTGGCTGCGCCGTACCCCGACGCGGTCGCGCGGTGGCTCGCCGACGAGGTGATCCGCCCGTCGCGTTAGGGAGCGGCCCGGGAGCAGGGCGCGCCGAGACCTCTTCCGCCTCGTTTCGCTACCGACCATCGAGGTGTCCAGGCAGCCGGGCAGGAGGAAGGGCCGACATGCAGTTCATCGAATCGACGCTCGGCGACCCCGCGCGCCTGGCCGAGGTGGCCCGCTACGACCACCGCCACCCCGCGATGGTCGCCGAACTCGACGACATCGCCGCCCGCACCGCCGCCTGGACCGAAATGCCGATCAGCATCATCTCGCTGCTGGCCGGCGACTCCCAGTACTGCGTCGGCATGCACGGGCTGCCCGACGCCGTGCAGATCGGCGACCGGGTCGTCGACCGCTTCGACGTCCCGATCCGCTGGTCGTTCTGCGCCCCGATGGTCCGCAGCGGCCACTCGCACGTCATCCCGGACATGCGCGTCGTGCCGTCGCTGGCGGCCAACCCGTTCGTCAGCGTGCTCGGCCTCCGTGGTTACATCGGCATTCCGCTGATCGGCGCGGACGGTAGCGTCATCGGCAGCCACTGCCTGCTCAACCCCGGGCCGGTCACCGTCGGGATCACCGACATCCTGGCGCTCGAGACCGGCGCGGCCGACGCGCTGGCCGTCCTCGACCGCTACCGCATCTGAGTACGACGCCGTAGCGCCCCATCGCGTTGCGTCGCTGTCGGCTAGCGGACGTGTGATGGCGCCTCCACTGTGACCGGTAGCACTCTCGTCTCACCACCGGACCTCCCGGTGAGAACGGGGAACCAGTCACATGACACTCAGGACACTCCGCAGGCGCTTAGCCACCGCGGCGGCGTTCACCATGGTCGCCGCCGCGGTCGGCGGTCTCGCCGCACCGGCGTCCGCCAGTCAGGCCAAGCCCGAGGCGCCGGCGGGCACGAGCGCGCCGCAGCCGCCGCTCACGACCTCGCGCACGATCGCGAAGTTCGACTGGAAGAACGCGACGCTGGACACGCCGTGGTCGAACGCCCGGCTGCGTGACGGCCTGCGCTGCCCGAGCGGGCGCGTCACGTTCCGGGACGTCGCCCCGGGCGAGAGTGACTACGGCCAGGTGCAGCGGGGTCGCGCCACGCTGCTGGTGCGCAAGGTCGACACCGCGGACGTCAACCGTGACGGCCAGCCGGACGTCCTCGTCCACTTCCTGTGCCAGCGCACGAACAAGGACGTCGGCTACTCCTGGTACTACGTCTACAGCTTCACGAAGGTGCGCGGCGGGTACCACGGCAAGGTCACGGGCTACCGGCCCCAGGTCCTCGACTACGTGACGTCCTCGGACTTCGCGTCGAACGGCCGGTGGAGCATCCAGACGATCGACGCCCGCTACGGCGGCGTGGACGTCCGCCAGTGGGTGCGTGCCAAGCGCTCGATCACCGTCGACCGGACGTTCCGCTGGAACAACCGCCACGGCCTGATCCCGAACCGCCCGCTTCCGATCCACCCGGAAGCGGACCGGGCCCCGCGGTAACCCTCTGGAGCGGGGCCGGCCCGACCCGGCCCCGCTTCAGCCCAGGATGTCCGCCACGTCCTGGCGGACGCTCGCCAGTTCCGGGAAGAACAGGTCACCGGGGCAGAGCGTCGCGGCCCACTCGCGGTGGCCCGGGATCGTCGGCACGGTCTTCGTCGCGCCGCTGATCGGGTTCACGTAGTTGGTGGTGCCCTGCGGGTCGAGACCACCGAGCGCGACGATCGCGGCCAGCAGGTAGGTCAGCGACTTCCGCGCCACCTCGGTCGGCTGACGGCTGGTGAAGTCACCCAGCAGGACGATGCCGACGTTGCCCGCATTGAAGCCGCCCACGTGCGCGGCGTTGTTCATCGTCGGCTTGCCGCCCTCGCCGAGCGGACCCCCGTACACCGGGAACGGGTCGGTGCCCGACCAGCGGCCCTCGTAGACGCGGCCGGCCTCGTCGATCGCCAGGTGGTAGCCGAAGTCACCGAAGTCGCGGGTGATCGTCTGGTCGAAGTAGATCGCGCGCATCGTCGCAGCCGGATCCGGATCGTCGTTGATGCCCGCCGAGTGGTGCACGGTGACGGTCTGCACCGGGTAGTAGTCGGCCGGGAACCGCTCGGTGCCGTCGTCGGTGAAGCGCAGCGACTCGTCGGCGCCCCAGGCCGCGCGGCTCAGGTAGGGGCGGCCGATCGTGCGGGTGGAGAGCGGCGTCGCCGAGCCGGTCGCGGCCGCGGTGGCGCGCCGGGGTCCGTCGACGGTGTTGAGCTCGGTCACGGTGCCGGTCCCGGGGAGCGTCAGCTCGTAGCCGACGCCGCCCGGAACGTTGATCAGCGCACGCTTGGCGATCGCGCGGCCGTCGCGGCCACCGTCACAGCCGTGCAGCGCGGTCCAGTCGCCCCAGCCGGACTTCGTGCGCACCCGGACCGCGGCGCCGTCCGCCGGGCCGGTCCATCCCACCGCAAGGTGCGTGAGCGGGAACTTCGACTCGTCGGCCTTCCGGCGGGCGTTCACCACGAGCTTGCTCGCGAGCGTGTCCGGGATCGGGCTACCGGCGGCCGGAGCCGGTCCCGGGGCGGCCAGCGCGGTGGCCGACGACCCCAGGACCGGTAAGCCGGCCAGTACTCCGGCAGCGGCGGCGAGAACGGTACGACGGGACGGCATTGGTGTCCTCTCGGCGGGAATCATCCATTCCGGAATCACTTAACCGGAGTTGTCAAGATTCACGCCCGAAACATCAGCCGCAGATGTCCCGACTCGTGGCGGGGTTGAGCTTCGGGGAGCAGAACGGGACGTCGACCCGACCGTCGCGGCGACTGACGAACGTGACGGTGAGCACCTTGTTCCCGTGCGAGAGCTTCGTACGGTACGTGCCGACGGCCCGGGTCACGTCGTTGGTCTTCGTGATCGCCAGGCGGCGCGACTTCGTGATCCGGACCGACTGCACGGAGACATCGGCGGGGATCCCGAACTTCTCGCACGGCACCCCGGGGTTGTTCGCCACGTCTTCGGTGCCGCAGGTGACGTACGTGCGCCCGTCCATCTTCCCGGTGCCGTTCCTCCCGATCACGATCTGCCGCCCGTGGCCGTCCCACGTGCCTATGTACGCCTGGTACCAGGGCTTGTGGTGGGCATCCGCAGCGGTACCAGTGGTTACCAGCACGGCCGCACCGGCCAGCAGCGCGATCGAACCGGCAGCAATCTTTCGAGCGGCGGTCATGGTTCTCCTCGTTCGTCCGTTGGAGTCACCGAGGGTGCGGGGCAAATCCCCCGCTCGCCACAAGCCGTCCTTTACCCGACAGTCTGGTCCACTGTGGTCGTGGCGGCGTAGGTTCGTCGTCGGGGCGTTTCGGGCGCAGGAGCAGGTAGGCCTCGCCGGCTACCAGGAGGAGCCAGAGGGCGCCGTTGGTGCCGCCGAGCATCCAGTCCTCGGTCGCGATCGTCGGCACGACCGCCAGCGCGCCGACCGTGAACCACGCCGCCGGCCACCCGCCGCTCCGACGTCGGCGCAGCGCGTGGAAGACCAGCAGCCCGACGCCGAACACGAACGCCACGGCACCGGACACCCCGCCGCGCCGGAACGCACCGACCGCCGCGTTGTCGGTGTTGAGCTGCCGGCGCGGCCCCTCCGGCGGCGCGCCGTCGTTGAGCCGGGTGACGACCGCCCGGGACGTCGTCGCGTCACCGAACAGCTTCTCGGCGACCGGAGCGTCCTCCCAGCCGTTCCACACCTGCTTCCAGGTGTCGGTGCGCCCACTGGTCGCGGCCGCTACCTGACTGCCGCCCCGGCTCGCCCCGGTGTTCAGCCGGTCCCGTGTCAGGTAGCCGATCCCGCCGGAGGAGAAGTAGACGACGAGCAGCACCAGGAACGGCGTCGCGGCCGCCAGCCACCAGCGCCGGTAGTCCGGCAGATCGGCCCGTCGGTGCCGGAGGACCAGGAATGCGTGCAGCACCGCGGCCGCACCCGCGAACAGCAGCCCGGTCCGCGAGTTCGACAGCAGCAGGATCAGGCCGGCCAGCCCGGTCACCGCGACCCGCTGCCACAGCACGAACGCCCGGTCGATGCCGACCCGGATCGCGGCGATCACCGCGAGCCCCGACAGCGAGTTCGGGTGGTAGAAGAACCCGAGACCACCCCAGAAGCGGTCCCGCATCCCCTGGGCGGAGCCGACGGGGGTCTCCCGCACCGAGTCGAACAGACTCCCGGCGCCGGCCCACAGCAGCACCGCGATCCCGAGCAGGATCGCCGCCGCGATACCGATGCTCGGATCCCGGTCCGTGCTCCGGACGAACGCGATCACGGCGAGCACGGCCAGCGCGAACACACCCGCGTACGCGGCGCGCTGCGCACCGACCGTCCAGTGCCCGACCAGCAGCGCCCCGGCGACGCCGAGCGGCCAGTACGCGATGCCGGTCCACGCACCCCCGAGACGCGGCAACTGCCGGAGCCCGCCGATCCACGGCCGGCTCCACAGCGCGTACAGAACGCCGCCGACACCGAGAACCGCCCAGATGACGATCGGCCGGTCGGTGGACGTCCACGTCAGAATGCCCGCAAGCACCAATGTGCCACCGAGGACGGTGCTCCGGACCGTCGTACCCGGAAGCGTGAGCGCGAGCCACGCCACCCCGGCCGCGATCAGCGCGGCGACCGCCGCCTCCCCGGCTTCGGTGACGCTGCTCGTACGGACGAACTCGATGATCGCGGCCGCTACCACCGGTACCGCGACACCCAGAGACCTGATCATCCGGCGGTGGCCTGACCCCGCACCCGGTCACGGACGGCACGCCGGAACCCCGGCGGCAGCAGCCACACCTGGGCGTAGGTCAAATAGTCGATCGGGCCGGGCCTGCCGTGCTTCACGGCCTCTCCCAGCAGGTCGGCGAACACCCGCGGGCTCTTGCTGGTGGCGGCCATCGACGCGACGACGCTCATCGCCAGCGCCGCGTAGGCGCGGGGCGTCACCCGGGTGCGGCTCTCCTTGAGCCACTCGATCGACTGCTCCCACGGCGCATCGGCGCTGATCCGTTTCCGGTTCTCGTCGGCGTGCCAGATCACCAGCGGCTCGTCGGCGTAGACCAGGCCGACGCCCTCGTGCTCGAGACAGCGCAGGCTCCAGTCGAGCTCCTGGAGGCGACGTAACCCCACGGTGAACGGCACCCGGCGGAGCAGTTCGGTGCGCGCCAGAATCGTCGAGGTCTGCAGAAAGCCGTCGCCGTGGAAGACACCGCGGCGGACGGTCAGGTACTCGGTCGGCTGCTCGTCCGCACCCGGTAACCGGCGCGGCAGAACGACATCGGCGCGCGGCGTGCGCATGTACAGGCGGCTGGAGACGATCGGCAGCGAGTACGGCGACAGCGCGGCGAGCGCGATCTGCGTCGCGAGCTTCTCGGGGAGCCACTCGTCGTCGTCGTCGAGGAACGCGGTCCACTCGCCGTCGGCGTTCTGCACGCCGGCGTTGCGCGCGTTCGGCGCGCCACCCGATTCCTCCAGCTCGACGACGCGCACGCGGGTGTCGTCGATCCCGGCCAGGGCCTCGCGGGTCGCCGGGTCAGGACCGTCGACGACGACGACCACTTCGAGCTCACGCAGGGTCTGCGCCAAGGCGCTGCCGACCGCTCGCAGCACGAGCTCGGGCCGGTTACGGGTGGGGATCACGACACTCACCGAAAGACTCTGCACGAGACCACACCGTGGGCGGTCCAGCCGACCGGATCACGACGCGCAGGTGGGCGTCAGGTGAACACCGGGCTTCATTAGCGGAGACTGGGCGCATGAGTCGCGACCAGATCCTCGCCGACGTCGTCAGCATCCACGCCGCCGAGCAGCGCCCCGCGTTGCTCGACGTGCGCTGGGCGCTGGGCGATCCGCACGGCTACGACCACTACCGCGAGGCGCACATTCCCGGCGCGGTGTACGTCTCCCTCGACACGGAGCTGGCCGCACCGCCGAGCGCCGAGGGCGGGCGCCACCCGCTGCCGGCGATCGCCGACCTGCAGGCCGCGGCCCGGCGCTGGGGCCTGCGTACGGGTCAGCCGGTCGTCGTCTACGACAACACCGGTGGGCTGGCCGCCTCCCGTGCCTGGTGGTTGCTGCGGTGGGCGGGCCTGTCGGACGTCCGCGTGCTCGACGGCGGGTTCGGCGCCTGGGTCGCCGCCGGGTATCCGGCCGAGTCCGGCGACCAGGAACCCGCGCCGGGTGACGTGACGCTCACCCCCGGCCACCTCCCGACGCTCGACACCGACGACGTCGCCGCCTATCAGGGCGTCCTGCTCGACGCCCGCGCTGCCGAGCGTTACCGCGGCGAGGTGGAGCCGGTCGATCCGCGCGCCGGTCACATTCCCGGCGCGTACAACGCGCCGACGACCGGGAACCTCGGTCCCGACGGCCGGTTCCTGCCGGCCGACGTGCTCCGGGAACGGTTCGAGCCCTATGCCGACGCCGAAATCGGCGTCTATTGCGGCTCGGGTGTCACCGCGGCCCACGAGCTGGTCGCACTGGCGGTCGCCGGCATTCCCGCGACCCTCTACCCGGGCTCGTGGTCAGCCTGGTCCGCCGACCCGTCCCGCCCGGCTGCCACCACCGACGACTAAACGGGCCGACCGCAAGTTGTCGGGCCAACGACGGGTTCGCGGGCCTACGACGGGTTCGCGGGCCTACGATCCGCGATCGTTGGGCCGGGAACCCGTCGTAGGGCCGACAACCCGTCGGACGACGCTTATCGCTGGCCCAGCTGGGTCAGCCGGCGTCGGGCATCCGCGCTGTACTCCGCGTGTCCGGACTCGATCACCCGCTGCGATCGCTCCACGCTTGCGGGTGACGTGGTCGAGTGCCTCCCGCAGGATCTCTCGGCGCGTGCGGGCAGCCCCTGGTCGAGCTCGGCCCTCGGCGGCCCGGCGGTACGCGTCCTCCGCCTCGTTCAGGTGGCCGATCTCCTGCCGCAGGAATGCGAGGCGGAACGGCCCCACGGTCGGGTGGCGGTTGACTCTGCGTTGTAGAGTTCTTGGTATGACAGAGGCGTACCTCGACGATCTCCGTGCTCGCGTCCGCAGTGACCGGCGGACGGTCACCGCTCCCCCGCTGGTGTTCGGCGTGCTGATCCTGGGTCACCTCGCCGCCGCCGCGCTCGGCGGTGCTCTCGGTGGCCCGGGCGGCGGGCACCTCGCCGTCCTGCTCTACTGGCCGCTCGCCGGCGCGCTCGGCCTGCTCGCGCTCCGGCTGCACGCGCGCCGGATCGCGGCCCGCGACGGCGTCGGCGAGGGCCCGCGCTCGTACGGTCCGATCACGATCGGCTACGTCGTAAGCGTTCCCGTGCTCGCGATCCTGTTCGTCCCGGTGCTGTTCGTCGGCGTGTTCGCCCCGCTGGTCTGGCCGGCCGCCGTGCTGTACGCGATCGCCCGGCGTCAGCACAGCACCGAGCTGCGCCGGATCGCGAAGGTGCTGGCCTTCGTGGGCTGTCTCGGCGGGCTGGCCGCACTCACCGGCAACCCCTGGCTGTTCGGCGGCATGGAGGTCGTCGCCGGGCTCGCGCTGATCGCCTGGGCGCTGACCCGCAAGTGACCCCGCCGCGCGCGACCGAGCCGCCCGGAGCTGGGCCCCACGGAACCGAATCGCACCCCGCGCTCGGGCTCGACGACACGATCCACCAGAAGACCCGGCTCGCGCTCCTCACTGTCCTCGACGAGGCCGGCCAGGCCGACTTCCCCTACCTGAAGAAACTGCTCGGCCTCACCGACGGCAACCTCGGCCGCCACCTCGACATCCTTGCCGAGCAGGGCCTGATCGAGATCACCAAGGGTTATGAGGGAAAGCGCCCCCGCACCTGGGCGGCGATCACACCCGCCGGTGAGCAGGCGCTGACCGCCGAGATGCGGCTGCTGTCCAATCTGCTCGAACGGTTCAACAAGAAGCGTTCCTGACCGGCCGCCGCGCGTGGTACACGAACGCCGGCGGCAGGTTCGACCACACAGTCCGCCCCACCACGACCCGGGCCCTGCGGGAGGCCGGGACTCCGGCCAGTAGGAGGAGGTGGGCGGAGTACCGCTGCGTAGGTTGGACGTATGCGACGGTGGTGGCGCGGTCCGGTGCTCGGCCTGATCGCCGGGGCTTTCGCGGTGTCCGGTGTGGCGCTGCGGCCGCCCTACGCGAACGACGATCCGGTCGTCGCGTTCGTGCTCGCGGTGAGCGCGGGGGCGCTGCTCGGGTTCGCGGTCCGGCGACCGTGGCCGGTGCTGATCGCCGAGGCCGTGCTGCTGGTCGCGGCCGACGGGTGGGCGCCGTTCAGCACGGACACCGCGCAGATCGCGCTGATGATCACGCTGGGGTTTCTCGCGTATCGAGCCGGCTGGGGGTCCGTGCTCGCCGGCTTCGTCATCACGCTCGCAGCGACGCTGGTCAACGTCGTCGACCCGGGCAACGTGAACATCCTCGGCGGGTCCCCCGGGGTCGTGCGGCTGCTCGGGCTGCTCTGCATCGTGGGTGCACCCGTGGTGTGCGGCCGCTACCTGCGCGGGGTCCGGCTGGCCGCCGCGGTCGCCCAGGAGCGGGCACGCGAGGCCGAGGCAACCCAGGAGGTCCGCACGCGCGCGGCCCGGCTCGCCGAACGCACCGCGCTGGCCCGTGACCTGCACGACATCCTCGCCCACCACGTCGGCGCGATGGCGTTGCAGTCCGGGGCGGCGCTCTACTCGGTGCGGAAGAACGGCAGCACCGACGAGGCTCTCGAGGCCCTCGACACCGTGCGCGGTACGTCGATCCAGGTGCTGAACGAGTTACGTGCGCTGCTCGAGGTGCTGCGCGACCCGGAGTCGGTCGGGGTTCCGGCCACCGAACCCGAGCAGGCGATGGGTGAGGCGGTCAGCCGGGTGCGGGCCGCGGGTCTGCAGGTCGGCGACGAGATCGCCGAGGACGTCACCGCGGCTCCGCTCGTGCTGCGCACGACCGCGGTGCGGCTGGTGCAGGAAGGCCTCACGAACAGCCTCAAGCACGCCGGGCCGGGCGCCAGCGCACGGGTTCAGGTTCTCCTCCAGTCCGACGAGATACGCGTGACAGTGGCCGACGACGGGCCCCCGGGCGCACCGCCCGCCCTGCCCGGCGCCGGGCAGGGGCTCGTGGGGCTCCGCGAGCGGGTCGCACTGCTGGGCGGCACGTTCACCGCGGGTCCCGACGGCGGCGGCTGGCGCCTCGACGCCCGCCTCCCGATACGGCAGGCGGCATGACGGCCGAGGCGCGGCGTGACGATCACGGAGGCGGCGTGACGATCCGGGTACTCGTGGTCGATGACCAGGCCGTGGTGCGGGCCGGTGTGGGGATGCTGCTCAAGGCTGCCGGTGACTTCGAGGTCGTCGGCGAGGCGGCGAACGGGCACGAGGCCATTCGCGCGGCCGAGCGCCTGCGCCCGGACGTCGTCCTGATGGACCTGCGCATGCCCCGGACCGACGGCATCGAGGCCACCCGGCGCATCGTCGACGCCAACCCGGCAGCACGCGTCCTGGTGCTCACGACGTTCGCCGACGACGCCGACATCTACGGTGCGCTCGGCGCGGGCGCGATCGGTTACCTCGTCAAGGACGGCGCCCCCGACGACATGATCGACGCCGTACGCCGCGCCGCACGGGGCGAGTCGCTACTGGCGCCGAAAGTCCTGTCACGCGTCATGGCGAGGGCGCTGGAATCGCATTCCGCGTCCGCGGAGCCCGTTACGCATCAGCTCACGGCCCGCGAGACGGATGTGCTCGCGCTCGTCGGCGCCGGGCTCTCGAACGCGGAGATCGGGTCCGCACTGCACCTCGGTGTCACGACGGTGAAGACCCACGTCTCGGCGGCAATGGAGAAGCTCGGGCTGCGCAACCGGGTCCAGGCCGCGGTGATGGCCCACCGCTTAGGCTTGGTCGATGACGAGTTCAGGCCAGTCCATCGGTGAACTCGCCCGGGCGACCGGCGTGGCCACCTCCGCCCTGCGGTACTGGGAGGACCTCGGCCTGCTCCCGGCCGCATACCGGGAATCCGGGCAACGCCGCTACCCGGACTCCGCCGCCCACGACGTCGGACAGATCCTGGTCCTGCAGGAGGCAGGTTTCAGCCTGCGGGACATCCGCGCTGTTCTCACCGCCTGGGCGGAGGATCCGGACGCCTGGCGCACCCTCGCCGAACAGAAGCTCACCGAGCTCGACGAACGGATCGCCCGCGCCCAGGCGGCCCGCGACGCCGTGGCGCACGGGCTTGCCTGCCCGCACCGCAGCCCCCGCGAGTGCCCGAAGGGCGCGGCGGTCGTCACCGAACGGTTGAACGCTCATCGTCGCTGAGTGCACACGGGTATCGTGCGAAACCGTGCGCGGCCATCCCGCACTCGGCGCGGTGCTCACCGGACTCCTCGCGGGTCTCCTCGCGTTCGTTTTCGGGTATCCGTACTGGACCGACCACCAGTTCTACGCCTTGGTCGTGGCGCTGGAATGTGCGCTCACCGCGGGTGCGGGCATGGTGCTGCGGACGTCGTCGACCAGTGCGGCCAGTGGTGACCTCATCGCGCTGGGCGGGTTCGCCTGGGCGCTGAGCTGGTCGAGCGCGTGGGACGTGGGGCTGTTCCCGCTGGTGTCCGACTTCGCGCAGGCCACGTTCTTCCTGGTGCTGGGCGTCGGTGTGCTGCTGTATCCAACGGGTGCGCTGCAGAACCTGGCCGAACGACTCTGGGTACCGGCCGCGGTGGTAATTCTCGGCGGCGGGGAGCTGGTCTACACGGTGCTGTCGCGGCCGGAGTGGGTCGGGTACAGCGCCGAAGCGGTGTGGCCGACGTTCCTCTCCGACCGAGACGCCTTCGAGACGGCCGAGCCGATCATCGGCGGCGCGTACGTGGCCCTCGCCGCCGGCTACGTCGTCGCGCTTGTGCTGCGTGCCCGGCGCACCACCCGCGGGCCGCAGCGGGCCGTCGTGCCGGTGCTGGTGTGCGTGGCCGCGATCGGTGTCGTCGCCGCGCTGGTGCAGCAGGGCGCCGCGATGACCGACATCGAGCGCGCGATCGTCGCCGGTCTGGTGCAGGGCACCGCGGTGCTGCTGGTCCCCGTGGCGCTGCTCGGCGTCGGCGTGTACCGGCAGTGGACGGTGGCGCTGGTGGCACACCGGCTCGTCCGGCTGGCGCGCCCGGCGTCGGTGACGCAGGTCCGGGCCGCGTTGCGGGTGGTGCTCGACGATCCGACGCTGGATCTGCTGCTGTGGGCGCCGGGGCCGCAGCGGTGGGTGGACGCGTCGGGGCGGGTGCTCGCACCGGAGCTCGGGCGCACGCCGGACCGCTGGATGATCCCGGTGCAGTCGGCGTCCGGGCGCCGGCTCGCGACGATCGACGCCCACCCCGGGCAGCGGCTGCAGGAACCCCTGGTGCGCGCGGCCGTCGTCGCCGGCACCCCCGCGCTGGAGACCGCCCAGCTGCAGGCCGTCGTCCAGGCCCAGCTCGAACAGACCCGGGTGGCGCAGGCCGCGACGCTGATCGCGGAGACGCGGGCGCGGCGGCAGATGGAACGCGACCTGCACGACGGCGTCCAGACCGGACTCGCGGCGCTGGCGATGCGGCTGGGTGCCGCGCAGGCCACCAGCACCGACCCGGCGACCACCGAGACGCTCGAGTCGTGCCGGAAGCTGCTCGACACCGTGCTCGGTGACCTGCGGATGTTCGTCCGCGGCATCAACCCGACGGTGCTGGAGACCGACGGTCTCGGTGGTGCGCTGCGTGCGCTCGCCGAACGGTTCCCGGGGCTGGTCGACGTCGAGGCCGACGACACCCGCTACCGGCCGCAGGTCGAGCAGGCGCTGTTCTTCACGCTCAACGAGGCCCTCGCGAACGCGGTGCGCCACGCCGGGGCGTCGCACATCGTCGTGCGTGTCGGTGCGGAGCAGCACTGCCTGACCGCGACCGTGTCCGACGACGGCAGCGGCACCGCGACCTGGTCGCCGACCGGTGGGCTGGAAGGCATCAAGAACCGCGTGGAGCTGGTCGGGGGCACGGTGTCGCTGCGGAGCGAGCCGGGGTCCGGGACGCAGGTGCGGGTCCGCGTCCCGCTCGAGTAAACAGAATTCCGGGCTCGACGCGTGAGAGGTATGTGGACCACAACGGCTTCGACACGTTCGTGGCAGCGCAGGGGACGCCGCTGCTGCGCTTCGCGTTCCTCCTGACCGGCAACCACCACCTCGCCGAGGACATGCTTCAGGAAGCCCTGATGCGCGTCCACCGGCGCTGGCCGGCGCTGGAACGCCCGGAGGCGATCAGCAACTACGTGCGGAAGGCGATCCTGCGGCAGTACCTGTCGTGGCGGCGGTTGCGCTCGTCCAGCGAGACGCCGTCGGCGACCGCGCCGGACGCCGTCTCACCGGGCAGCGACCACGCCGAGCGGTACGCCGAACGCGACGCGCTCCGCCACGCGCTCACGTCGCTGCCGCGGCAACAGCGCGCGGTGCTGGTCCTGCGGTTCTACGAGGACCTCGACGACACGGCGATCGGCGAACTGATCGGCTGTTCGCCGGCCACGGTGCGGGCGCACGCCAGCCGTGGGCTCGCCCGCCTGCGCGGAACCGTGCACGAGTACGAGGGGGGACACGCCCGATGAACGAGACCGAACAGACACTGCGGGACGTGCTGGCCGACTGGGCCTCCGGCGTCTCCGCCCGTCCGAACCTTGCCGACGCCGTGCTGGCGCGCGGCACCCGCAGGCGTCGACGTCGACGGGTGGTCGTGAGCGTCCTGGCCGCGTGCGTGGTCGTCGCGGGCGTGGTCTGGGGGTCCACGCCCTGGTTCGACGAACCCCAGGCTCAGGACCGGCTGGTTCCGGCCGCGTCGCCCCGGTCGGCCGGCGCCTCCGGGTCGCCGGTGGACTTCACCTGGCTCCCGGACGGGTTCGGCAACCCCCGGGCGGAGAAGGCCGGACCCGAGGGGTGGAGGCTGTATGCAACCGGCCCTACCGAACCGATCGTGGTAACGATCTCGCCGACCGAGCCCGAGCCGATCACCGGCCGGGGAAAGACCGGGACAACCGACGTCAACGGCATCACCGCGACGACGTACTCGGTCCCACCGCACGCGGTCGGCGCCCCGCCGTACGGCACCACCCCGCCGGATGCCGACGGCGGCACGGAGTCGCTCACGTTCCAGCGCAAGCCGGGCCAATGGGTGCGCATCTACATCCACCTCGCCGGGGGGACGATGCCGCTCGGCGTCACCGGTGAGGACCTGCGCCACATCGCGCGAACCCTGATCGACCGCGAGCGGAAAGCGCCGGACCTGGTGACGTTCGCCCACCTGGACGGGATGCGGGTGGCCGCCGTCAACTACGCCGAGTGGCGCGGTGTGACCGTCAACCTCGTGCTCACGTCCGGGCCGCCCGCCGAAGAACAGTGGTTGACGGACGACTCCGGAACCAAATCACTCACCCCGGTGATGGTGTACCTCGGCGGGAAAAACATGGAGATCTACTCCGGCTTCTCGACCCGCGAACAGCCGCTCGAAACCCGGCAGGTCGGCGACCGGACGATCATCCGTCAGAAGTGCTACCACACGCTGTGGAACAGCGCGGTGGTGAAGTACGCCGACGGACAGATCGCGGTGGCGCTCGTGCCGAAGACCATGAGTTCCGACGCGCTGATGACGTTCGCGTCGGGCATCACGCCGGGACCGGACTACACCCCTGTCCCTCGGTGACGCGGTCCTAGCGGTTCAGCGGGTCGCGAGGGAGGCCGAGGATTCGTTCGGAGATGACGTTGCGGCTGATCTCGGAGGTGCCGCCGGCGATCGTCATCGCCCGGGAGTACAGGTAGCCGGTGGTCAGGAGGTCGGCGGTGCCGTCGATCGCGCCCGGGCCGGCCAGTTGCAGGCCGAGCTCGCTGAGGGACTGGGCGAGCTCGGCCCCGATCAGCTTGGTGAGCGCGCCCTCGATGCTCGGTTCGCTGCTGCCGACGACGGCACGCGTCACCATGCGGAGGTTGAGCAGGCGGCTGGCCTGCTCGATCGCCACCAGGCGCCCGTACTCGCGCAGCAAGCCGACGTCGGTGACCCCGAACCCGTCGATCACCCGGGTGAGCTGTGATGCGCGGATGCCCATCGTCGTGTCGCGGCCGATCGACACGCGCTCGTTGCCCAGGGTGGCGCGCGCGACGGTCCAGCCGGCGTCGACCTCGCCCACGACGTCCTCGTCGGGCACGAACACGTCGTTGAAGAACACCTCGTTGAACATCGCCGCGCCGGTGATCTCCTTGAGCGGCCGCACCTCCACGCCCGGTGCCTTCAGATCGACGACCATCGCGGTGATGCCCTGGTGCTTGGGGACCTCGGGGTCGGTGCGCACGGTCGCGAGTCCGCGGTTGCAGTACTGGGCGCCGCTCGTCCAGACCTTCTGGCCGGTGACGCGCCAGCCACCCTCCACTTTGACGCCCCGGGTCTGCACGGCCGCCGCGTCCGACCCGGCGCCGGGCTCGCTGAACAGCTGGCACCAGACCAGTTCGCCGCGCAAGCTGGCCGGTATCCAGCGTTCGACCTGCTCGTCGGTGGCGTGCTGGCTGATCGTGAGCGTCACCCAGCCCCCGATGCCCAGCTGCGGGACGTCGACGCCTGCGAATTCCTGCTCGATGACGAGCTGCTCCACCGGGCTCGCGGCGCGGCCCCAGGGCTTCGGCCAGTGCGGCACGAGGTAGCCGGAGTCGACGAGCAGCTGCCGCTGGTTGTCGTGTGGCGCGGCGCGGTAGGACTCGACGAATGCGCGGGCGTCGGTGCGGTAGGCCTCTGCCTCGGCGGGCAGGTCCACCGCGTACTCCCGGCGGACACCGGCGCGGGCGGCCGCGGTGACGTCGTCCTGGGCCGTGGTGACCGGGCCCCAGAGCGCGGCGAGTGTGATCGCGCGGCGCAGGTAGAGGTGGGCGTCGTGCTCCCAGGTGAAGCCGATGCCGCCGAGGATCTGGATAGCCTTCTGCGCGTTGAACTGGTACGCGTGCAGCGCGGTCGCCGCCGCGACCGCAGCGGCTTGGTCGGCTTGGGCGGCGGCATCCGCCGGCGCGGCGCTGTCCGCCTGCGCGGCATCGGCCTGCGCGGCTGCGGCCTGCGCGGCGGCGGTGCCGGTCGACGCGGCGGCGGCGCGAGCGGCGTCCCAGGCTGTGGCGGTGGCCATCTCGGCTTCGACCAGCATGTTCGCCAGGTGGTGCTTCACGGCCTGGAAGCTTCCGATGATGCGCCCGAACTGCTCGCGTACCTTCGCGTACTCCACGGCCATCATTAGCGTGGCGTGCGCTCCCCCGGCGGCTTCCGCGGCCGCGAGCGTGCGCCCGATCCGGATCGCGAGGGCCGCGGCGCCGGGAAACACCGTTGCCGAGACCCCGTCGACCCGGAGTCTGGCGGCGCCGAGCGACGGATCGAGCCCCGGAGTTGCCTCGCTCACGACGTCGGCAAGAGGCAGGAGAGCCAGATCGTCCGTACCGACCCGCACCACCGCCGAGTCGGCCCAACGGGCCCCGGGAACCGGGCCCACCGAACCCGACAGGATTCCGTTCTCGCTGGTGAGCGCACCGGTGAGGCCGAGCACGACGATGCGCGAGCCGTCGGCGAGACCGGGCAGGAGGGCGGCTTTGACGTCGTCGGGAGCGACCGCGTCCAGCACCGCCCCGGCGGCCGCGACGGCGACGAACGGACCCGGCGCGGGCGCGGCACCGAGCTGCTCGGCGACGACCGCGAGCTCGGGCAGGCCGGCGTCGGACCCGCCGTAGGACTCGGGGAGGTGCAGGCCGGTCCAGCCGAGATCCGCGATCTGCTTCCAGGCTGTGTTGGGTGGAGAGTCCTGCGTCAGCGCCTCGCGCGTGGCCCGACGCAGGTCGTGCGCCTGGGCGAACGAGTGGACGACGTCGGCGAGCTGCCGATGATCGTCGGTGAGGGCGAGGGCCATTCCAACCTCCACGTCGAGGGGGCATGCGCAGCATCCGTTGTACGGCTTTTGCGAGCGCCCGTCAGGCAGTTGGGAAGTTAACCCTGCTTCACAGGTCCTTGACGGGCACGCCACCCGGGGCTAGCTTTGCTTTAAACCGATGGGTTGAAACGAGGATCCGCATGTCGGTCGACGAGCTTTCGAGGGTGTTCGCGGCGCTCGCCGACCCGACGCGGCGCGACATCGTGGCGCGGCTGTCCGTCGCCGACGCCACGGTGAACCAGCTCGCCGAGCCGTACCGGATGAGCCTGCAGGCGGTCTACAAGCACCTGCGCGTGCTCGAGGAGGCGGGTGTGGTCACCCGTGCGCCGGGGCCGCAGCCGCGGCCGGTTCACCTGGAGATCGGAGCGCTGGACTCGATGGACGAGTGGATCGAGCAGTACCGCGGGCAGGCCGAGGAGCGCTACCAGCGCCTGGACCGGGTGCTGGCCGACATGAACGAGGAGGACACACCATGACCGAGATCGAGGCAGACCCGACGCTGCCGGTCATCCGCATCACGCGTGACTTCAGAGCCACGCCGGCGCAGTTGATGCGCGCGCACACCGACCCGGAGATCTTCGTGCGGTGGATCGGGCCGGACAGCCTGGACAACCGCGTCGACTACTGGGACGCGCGCACCGGCGGGAGCTGGCGGTTCGTGTCGAGCCGGGACGGTGAGGAGTACGCGTTCCACGGCTCGTTCCACGAGATCCGGCCCGACCGCATCGTGCAGACGTTCACCTGGGAGGGCGACCCGGACGGCGTCGCGCTGGAGACGCTGTGGTTCTCCGACCTCGGCGACGGGCGCACGCGCCTGCACACCCAGTCACTGGTGGACAGCTTCGAGAGCCGCGACGCGTGGCTGAAGAGCGGCATGGAGGTCGGCGTGAACGAGGGTCACGCCAAACTGGACGGGATGCTGGCCGATGGCACTCTCTGAGCTTTCGCCCGCTGAGCGGCACCGGGTGATCGGCGGGGACTTCACCGACCGGGTGCGGGGAACCAAGGATTGGGACGTGCCCTCTCCGGTGACGGAGTGGACCGCGCGGGACGTGGTGCGGCATCTCGTCGAATGGTTCCCGGGGTTCTTGCAGGGGGGAACCGGGATCACGCTGCCGGCGGGTCCGTCGGTGGACGACGACCCGGTGGGCGCGTGGGAGACGCAGTTCGCGAGCGTCCAGGGGGTGCTGGACGACCCGTCGACAGCAGGGAAAAACCTGTCGAACCCGCACATCGGCGAGATACCGCTCGACCGCGCGATCGACCAGTTCTACACGTCCGACGTGTTCATGCACACGTGGGATCTCGCACGCGCGACTGGTCAGGACGACGTCCTCGAAGCGGCGTACGCGGCGATCCTGGTCGACGGCATGGAGCCGATCGAGGAGATGATGCGGTCATCCGGCCAGTACGGGCCGCGGGTCGCGGTTCCGCCGGGTTCCGACGCCCAGACGCGCCTACTCGGCTTCATCGGCCGCGACCCGTTCTGGACCCCCTAGATCTGCTTCTCGCCACCGCCGTCCGATCAGCTCGCGCTGCGGAGGTACGTCAGTACCGCGAGCACGCGGATGTTCACGTCCGCTCGGTCGGCGTCGAGCACCTGGGGAAGGCCGAGCTTCTGGGCGATCGCGGTGATCCGCTTCTCCACGGTCTTCCCGCTGTAGCTGAGCTTCCGCGGGATCGCGTTGTTGGAGTATCCCTCCACCATCAACGCCAGCACCTCCAGGTCACCGGCCACCCCGACGACGTCCAGCCCGGAGGGCGGAAGCGTCCCCAGCAACACGTGCGCAGCAGGCCGGGATCCTCACCGATCACGATCCGCACGGCAGCTCCGCGCGGATCGTCGTACCGCCGCCGGCCGGACTGTCCACCACGAGGTCCCCGCCGACCGCCCCCACCCGGTCGGACAACCCCGCCCGGGCACGAGGGAGCACCCCGCTGTCCGCAGCACGGCGCGCTGCGAGGCTCGAAGCACCGACCGAATCGATCAAAGGAGAGACCGATGCGGCTGCGCGGTGAATGGCAGTTCAGGATCCGGGACGGGAAGCTCCGCGAGACGATCTGAGCCAGTCGATCAGGGCTGCGGCGATCGCGTCGGGCTGGTCCTCGGGCAGGAAGTGGGTCCCGGCACCGACGTTCACGACGTCGAGGTGGCGGCCGTGCTCCCGGCACCACGCCACCTCGACGGCCCCGATCACCGCGCCCGGCTCGCCGTGCAGCAACAGTTTCGGTGCGGACGACTCGGCGAGGGTCCGCTGGTTCGCCCGCACCACCGCGGTGACGTCCGCGGGCTCCCCCTCGATCGGGATCTCGCGCGGCCAGGCCAGCAGGGGCTTCCGGCTCGCGGGGTCGGGGTAGGGCGCGCGGTAGGCGTCCATCTCGGCGTCGGTGAGCTGGCGGAGCACCCCGCTCGGTAGCACCTTCTCGATGAAGACGTTCTCCTCGAGCACCAGCCGCTCGCCGACACCGGGCGTGCGCAGCGACCGGAACAGCTCGTCGACGTCCGCCAGGCGCTAGATCGGGTGGAGGAGTCCTTCGAGGAACACCACGGCCTGAACGAGGTCCGGGCGACGCCCCAGCAGGTCGAGCGCGAGCACCGCGCCCCAGTCTTGCCCGACCAGCGTCACGGCGTCGAACTCCCGCAGGAACGCCTCGAGGTACCGGGCGTGATCGGCGTACCGGTACTCCAGGTCGGGCTTGTCCGAGCGTCCCATGCCGATCAGGTCCACCGCCACGCACCGGTGACCGGCCTGCGCAACCGGCCCCAGCACGTTGCGCCACAGATAGGACGACGTCGGGTTGCCGTGCAGAAACACCACCACCGGCCCGTCCCCCACCGCGACGGAATGCATCTCCATCGGACAAGTCTTCCTCTCCGGGTGTTCCGCCGGGCAACGTCCGTGAGTGGTTCGCGGAATGTTCAGGTCGTTGCGGCAGGCTGCCGCTCATGCGCTGGGACGAGCGGGCGGCGGAAGCCCATACCGTGCTGCTCGACCGGTACCGCAACGGGCCGTCGGCCGGTTTCCCCGGCCTGTTCCGCCTGGCCGACCCTCCGGCGACCGGCGACCGCGTGCGTCTGGCCTACTGGTGGCAAGCGCAGGCGTTGGACGCTCTGGTCGACGCCCAGTGCCGCGCGCCGTCGCCGGCCGGTGCGCACCGCATCCGGGCGTTCGTCGCCGGGCTGCGGCTGGTGCGCGGCGGCCGGCTGATCAACGACTACTACGACGACGTCGCGTGGATGGCCCTCGCGCTGTTACGCGCCGACGAGCACGGGGCGGGCACGGCCGTGCTCGCCCGTCGGCTGTGGCGTCACCTGGCCGGTGGCTGGAGCGACGTCCACGGCGGTGGAATCTGCTGGTCACGACGGCAGCGCGACTACAAGAACGTCGCGGCCAACGGCCCGTGCGCGATCCTCGCCGCGCGCCTGTACCGCCGCTACGGCGATCCGGCGGACCTGCGCTGGGCGCGGCGCATCGTCGACTGGATCGACGGAACGCTGGTGGACCACCGCACCGGCCTGGTGTGGGACGGCATCGGGCGGCGCGGCGACGACGTCGTCGACACGGACTGGCTGTTCACCTACACCCACGGCGTGGTGATCGGCGCGCACGCCGAGCTCGCGGCTCTCACCCGCGAGGACCGGCACCGCGAGCGGGCCGATCAGACCGTCGATGCCGTGGTGAAGAACCTGTGCCCGGACGGCGTCCTGCAGGACGAGGGTCCCGGCGACGGCGCGATGTTCCGCGGCATCCTCGTCCGCTACCTCGCGTCGCACCCCGATCCCCGGGTCCGTTCGACGCTCGAGCACTCGGGTGAGGTCGCCTGGAACCATCGCGACGCGGCGGGCCGGTTCGGCATCAGCTGGCACGAACCGCCGGTCGCGGGCAGCACCCTCGCCGCCCACCTGTCCGGACTGTCACTGTGCGAGCACCTCGCCGTCCTCGAGCAGGCGTGACAGGACCGTGACAGCCGAGTAACGGCGGTTGGCTCAGAATCCGCGGCATGGCGAGCGGTCGGGTGGCAGGTCTCAGCGGCGTTGCCCGGCCACTCCGCGGAGCGCTGGTCGAGGTCGATCGATCCGGTCCGCTCTCGAAGCTGATCGTCTTCCAGTACAACCCGCACCAGATCACCCGCTCGGTACGGGCTCGGTCGGTCGGCGAGGAAGATCCCGAGGCCGCGAAGGCGGACGCCCTCCGTCTCACCGGTCCGCCGATCGAAACGCTGTCGATGACCGTCGAGGTCGACGCCGCTGACCAGCCGGATCCCGTGGCCGGAGTCCACTCCCAACTCGCTGCCGTGGAGACGCTCCTCTACCCCCCGTCCGAGCAAGTACGCGCCAACCGGTCGCTGAGCACTTCCGGCTCGTTCGAGATCGTTCCCGCGCTCGCACCGCTCGCGCTTCTGGTGTGGGGGCCGCGGCGGGTCGTTCCGGTTCGGCTGTCCGACGTCTCGATCACCGAAGAGGCCTTCGACGCCGAGCTCAACCCGGTCCGCGCGAAGCTCGGCCTCACCCTGCGCGTGCTCACGTATCTCGATCTTCCGGCCGACAACCCCGGCGCTCACGTCTTTTTCGCCCACCACGTCGCGAAGGAGAAGATGGCCGAGCGCGCCGTCGTCATGACGTCGGCGGGAACGGGCTCCCTCACGTTCTCGTCGTTCGCCGCGACCCTGCGTCCGGGTGTCCGTTGACCGCCGGACGCTACGCGAACTCCCGGCGCGCCGTGACGACGCTTCCGGACGGCGCCGACGGTTTCCGGGATGTTCCCTACCTGCGCTCGCGACTGTTGCCTCCACCGGACTCCGGTCGGCTGCTCGCCGAGCACACCGTGACCCGCGGTGATCGTCCCGATCTGGTGGCCGCCGCTTACCTCGGTGATCCCGAACAGTTCTGGCGGTTGTGTGACGCCAATCCCCTGCTGCATCCGGACGAGCTGACCGGCGAAGACGCCATCGGCACCCGGATAGCGATTCCCCTGCCGACGGGAGCGGCGAGATGGTGAGCTCCGAACTGCTGACGGTGGCCGTCGGCGCGTCGGAACCCCGGCCGGCTCCGGCGATCTTCCTCGACTGCTTGCGCCAGGTGCGCGTTACCCGCACCGAATCCGGCCGATCGGCGTTCCAGTTGGCCTTCGCACTGCCGCCCGTCGACCAGCTCGGACAGGTCGCTGCCGATGACTTCGATCTCTTCAACCGGGTCCTGCTGTCCGCCACGGTGAACGGTGCGCCGACGACGCTGATCGACGGTGTGACCACCCATCGGGAGCTGACGAGCGACGGCGGAACCACCGGCACGGTCGTCACGCTCACCGGTGAGGACCTCACCGTTGTGATGGACCGCGAGGAGCGTTCGGCCGAGTACCCCGCGCACAGCGAAGAGATGATCGTGAAAAGCATCCTCGATCGGTACGCCCGGTACGGCATCCGGGCGAACGTCGTGTCACCGCCGACGTCGAGCGCGCCGCCGGAGGACGAGCGGATTCCCGTCCAGCAGTCGACCGATCTGGCGTGCCTGCTGGATCTCGCGGCGAGGCACGACTACGTGTTCCGCATCGATCCGGCGACCGACTCGGCGCCCGCCACCGCGTACTGGGGACCCCGCCGGACGTCGTTGCCGCGCGTCGACCGGCCGTTGTCGTTTACGCCCGACTTCCCTACCGCCGAACGGCTCAGCGTCCGTGTCGACGGCCTCCGGCCGGTCGAGGTCACCGGGACGACGCAGGATCCGGAGACCGGCGGCACCGTCGCGGTGAGCGCTGTCGGCCTATCCGGGCAGCGCGGACCCGGTGTACCGATCTGGGAAACCTACCGAGCTCACCTGCGCACCGAACGCTACCGATCGAGCGGGCCGAACGCCGCTGACGCGACGGCGTGGGCCGCCGGACGGGCCGCCTCGACGGCCGAGGCCGTCTCCCTTACCGGTCGTACCCAAACCCACCTGATCGGTGCGCTGCTGCCGGTGCCGGGAATCGTCGACGTCGCGGGCGCCGGCTGGGCGCACGACGGCGAGTACCGCATCACGCAGGTGACCCACACGATTTCGCGTGCCGAGAACCTTCATCTCCAAGACTTCACGCTCAGCCGTTCAGGGCTGGCCGGTGAGCGCTGATGAGGGCGTTCTACGGCAAGTACCGCGGCACGGTGACGGGCAACACGGACCCGAGGGGGCAGAACCGCATCCGGGTCAGCTGCCCCGCCGTGCTCGGCGACGGACGAACGAGCTGGGCGCTGCCCTGTGTTCCGTACGCGGGTGACGGCCTCGGACTCGCGCTGGTTCCGCCGATCGGCACCCAGGTCTGGGTCGAGTTCGAGGGCGGGCACCCCGACCACCCGATCTGGAGCGGTTGCTTCTGGGGCCGCGGTCAGGCGCCCCGCGACACCGAGCAGCCGTCGATCAAGGTGCTCCGGACCGAAGGCCTCACGCTGACGATCGACGACACACCCGGATCGGGCAGCGTCTCACTCGTCGTCGACAGCCCCGCAGTGCCGGCGCCGCTCACGATCCGCTGCTCCGCGACCGGCATCGAACTGGTCAACGGAAACGCGAAGGTGACGCTGACCGCCGCCACCGTCTCGGTGAACAACGGCGCGCTGGAGGTGATGTGATGCCCGGGGAGCTGATCACCACGACGACCGCGGCGAACTGCGCACACGGTGCTCGGGCGCAGGTCGTTCCGGGTGTATCGCGGGTGCGTGTCGGCGGGCAGCCGGTCGTGACGGTCGCGGACGTCTACACGGTCGCCGGTTGCACGTTCGCGCCGACGGCCGGCAACGGACCGTGCGTGACAGCCCGGTGGGTGGTGGGCGCGTCGCGGGTCCGGGCCGGTGGTGTGCCGGTGGCGCTCGGCGGATCGGCGTCGACCTGCGTGCCGACCGCCACGCCACTGGTCGTCCCGGTCGTCCAGCCTCGAGTGAGGGGTCGCTGATGCCCCATCTGGCGTTTCCGTTCCGCCTGGACGGGCGGGGGCGCAGCGCGGAGGCCGACGACGTCGCCCACGCGCGGGCGCTGATCGAGCAGGTGCTGTTCGTGGTTCCCGGGGAACGGGTCAACCGGCCGGGGTTCGGCAGCGGTCTGCACCAGCTGGTGTTCGAACCGGCGGGCGGCGAACTGCTCACCGCCGCCGAGGCCCTGATCCACGGCGCGCTGGTGCAGCAGGTGGCTGACGACGTCGACATCCGCAGCGTCGAGGTGGCCATGGATCCGGACGCCGAATCGACACTGCTCGTCACGGTGCAGTTCCGGCCACGCCGCAGCGGGCCGGTCTCCACCGCCGTGTTCTCCCGGACGTCATGAGCCGCGCCCCGGCGCCCGCGCCCCGGCCCGACCCGAAACCGGATCCCAAGCCGGATCCCAAGCCGGATCCCAAGCCGGAGCCCGAGCCCGACCCGCGTCCGCCGGAGCCCTCGGACTCGACACCCGATCCGGAACCGCCGGGGCCGCCCGCGATTCCGATCGATCCCGGCGGACTCAACGCGATCGAGGAGATCACCGTCCAGGACGGCGTGACGCTGCGGGTGCGCTGCCGGCTGCCCGTTCCGGCCACGGTCGACGCCGCCGCGCTGCGCGTCCTCGGAGGCGTGAACGGTCCCGTCCGGATCCGTGGCACCGCCTCACCGGGCACGGACCCCGAGGCCGCACGTACGCTCCTCGTCACCACCTCCGGCGGCGATCGCTCCGCCCACCGGTTCGAGATCGCCGACCCGCTTCTTCACGGATTCGACCCGGAACGCGCCGCCGCGGTGTTCACGTTCGCCACCGGCGGCCACCCGCCGCCCCCGGAGTCCCCGCCCCGGGTCGAACCGGCCCCCGACCCGCACGTGGACTATCTGCGCCGCGACTACGCGGGCTTCCGGCAGACGATGCTCGACCGGCTCAGCGTACTGACTCCCGGCTGGACGGACCGCGGGCCGGCCGACCTGGGGGTCACGCTCGTCGAGCTGTTCGCCTACGTCGGCGACCACCTGTCGTACGCCCAGGACGCCGTCGCCACCGAGGCCTACCTGGCCACCGCCCGCCGACGGATCTCGGTACGCCGGCACGCCCGGCTGCTCGACTACCCGATGCGCGAGAGCGTCGCGGCCCGCGTCTGGATCGTCTTCACTGCCGACGCCTCCGTGGAGGTGCCGGTCGGCACCGAGGTCGGCACCGACACCGTGTTCACGACGCTCGCTCCGCTCACCGTCGATCCGAACCGTGACGCGCTACCGGTATCCACCATCGATCCGATTCCGGCCGGCGCCCGCGCGGTGACGCTCACCGCCGATGCGGCGGCCGACCTGCGGCGCGGCGACCCGCTGATGCTCGACGACGGCGTCCGTCGCTGGGTGGTGCGGCTCGATTCCGACCCGTTGCCGGCTCCCGGCGGAAGCCACGTGCGCTGGTCGCACGACGACGCGCCGCCATTCGCCCTCGCCATGACGAACGCGGTGGCCCACGCCAACCTCGTGCTCGCCGAGCACGGCCGCCGGGTCGGGCCGGAGCCGCTGGTGCCGCCCGTGGTACCCGCCACCGGCGACTACCGGCCGCGCCTCTCCCGACCGGGCATGGCGCACGGCCAGAACTCCGCTGGTGAGCCGGCCACCGCCCGGCTCGTCGTCCGGGGCAGCGGCCGAACCTGGGCGGTGGTGCCCGACCTGCTGGACAGTGACCGCTTCAGCGATCACTGCGTCGTCGAGATGGACGAGCGGGCGGTGGCGCACCTGCGCTTCGGTGACGGCACACACGGCCGACGCCCGGAGCCCGGCACGTCGTTCACGGCCGAGTACCGTCTGGGCGGTGGTACGGCGGGCAACGTCGGCCCCGGTGTGCTCAGCAGGCTGCCGTCGTCGTTCCGCGGTCTCCAGGTCGACAACCCACTCCCCGCCGAGGGAGGGCTGGACGCGGAGTCGCTCGACCAGGTGCGGCGCTGGGCGCCGGTCGCGCACCGCGCACACCGACGCGCGGTGACGTCCGCCGACTGGGTCGCAGCCGCGCAGCGTCATCCGGAGGTGCAGCAGGCGATCAGCGTCCGATCCTGGACCGGTTCCTGGTTCACCGACGTGGTCACCGTCGATCGGGTCGCCGGGCGCCCGGCCGACGACGCGTTCCTCGCCGAGGTCGGCGCGTTCCTGGCGCCACTGCGGATCTCCGGCGGCGAAGTGCGGATCGCCCCCGCGATCCCGGTGCCGCTCGGCATCACGCTGCTGATCCGCCTCGCCGACCCGCGTGATCACCGCACGGTCGACGCCGCGCTCCGCGACGCGTTCGCACGGTTCTTCGACCCCGCGCGCTGGGGTCTGGGCGAGGACGTGTTCCTGAGCTCGGTGGTCGCCACCGCGACGGCGGTGCGCGGCGTGCACGACGTCGAATGGCCGCAGTTCGAACGGTTCGACCGCCCGGCGTCCGACGAGGTCACGACCGGACGTATTTCCCTCGGACCGGCTGAGGTCGCCCGATGCCCGAACGATCCGGACCGGCCGGAGCGGGGCACGCTCGCCCTGCGTTTCCCGGAGGCCAGTCATGTCGACTGACCGTCACGGAGCGGTGCTCGCCCGCCTGCGGCAGACGCTCGGCGAGCGCCTGCCGTCGCTGGCCGGCGCACCGTCCGACGACCCGGCCATCGCCTTGCTCGATGCGTTCGCGATGGTGGCGGACGTGGTCGGGTTCTACTCCGATCGGATCGCCGACGAGGCCTACCTCCCCACCGCTACCGACGACGTGTCGGTTCGCGCGCTGGGCCGCGCTGTCGGTGTCGAGTTGCGTCCGGCGTCGCCCTCCTCGGTACTGCTGGCATTCACCGTGGACGACGCGCCCGCCGGAGCCGCGTCGGTTCTCGTGCCGGCCGGGACGCCGGTTCAGAGCATCCCCGGTCAGGGTGAGACCGCGCAGACGTTCGAGACCGTGTCCGACCTGGTCGCTACCCCGGATCGCAACCCGGTCGGTCTGCACCCGACCGGGCCGCAGCTGATCGACCCCGGAAGCACGAGCGTGCGGCTGGCCGGCGCGTCGACCGGTCTCCGTCCGGGCGACGCGCTGTTGATCCGCGGACTGTCCGACGACCTGCCGTGGGCGCTGCGGACCATCCGAACCGTCGTGACGGAGACCACGGCCCCGGCGGCCACCCGGGTCGGCTGGACCGAACCGCTACGCGAATTCGCCACGGTCCCCGGAGCGGCAAGCGGCTTTCGCGTGCGGGTATACGCACTCCGGATCCGGGCTTCGCTCTTCGGCCACAACGCGCCCGATTGGCGCGCGATGCCCGACTCCGTGAAGCTCGGGTACGTGGAGAATCCGTCAGATCTCCCGGGCACGACGGAGTGGCCAGATTTGCCGCTCGGCAAGGTCAACCTTCCGCTGGACGGGCAGCACACCACCCTGGTTCCGGGCTCGCTGCTCGTCGCCCAGCAGGGAATCACGCTCGAGCTGTCGTCCGTCTCCGCGGTGAGGCACCGGACCCTCGCCAACTTCGCGCTGTCCGGACCGGCCACCGTCGTCACGGTCACGCCGGAACTCGAAGAGATCACTCCCGAGCGGCGTCAACTCGTCATCCACACCGGATCGGAGGAATTGGTCCTGGCCGAGGAGCCGGTGGTGGCTCCGCTGGACGGTCCGGAGCTGCGGCTCGAGCGGGCGATCGACTTCCTCCACGGCGCCCGGGTCCTGGTCTCCGGTACGGATCGGTACGGGACCGCCCACGCGCAGCTCGCCCACGTCGTGTCGGCCCAATGGTCGATGGACGACACGATCGTGACTCTCGACGCTCGTCTGGCCACACCACTGGTTCCGTCCGGCGTGCGGCTGTACGCGAATGTGATCGAGGCCACCGCCGGACAGACCGTCACCGACGTACTCGGCAGCGGCGACGGCACGGCTAACCATCAGACGTTCTCCCTGCATCGCCCGGGACTCTGCGGTGCCCCGACCGTCCGCGTGGACGGCGTCGCCTGGACGCAGGTGGACAGCTTGTTCGGATCGGGACCGCACGACCGCCACTTCGTCCTTCGCCTCGACGGTGAGGGCGTGGCCCGGGTCGAGTTCGGGGACGGCGTCCGGGGAAGCCGGCTGGCCACCGGCATCGAAAACGTCACCGCGACGTATCGCGTCGGCGGCGGGGTCGCCTCCAACGTCGCGCCGGGGTCCCTCACCCTCCTGCAGCGGCGGCCGCTGGGGGTGCGTGCGGTGGTCAATCCAATTGCGGCCACAGGTGGCGCCGACGCGGACGACGTCGCCGGGGCTCGCGCTCTGCTTTCGCTGCGGGCACGCGAGCCGGACCGCGTCGTGACGGTGCTCGACCACGAGGAGTTCGCCTCGGTCTTCCCGGGAGTGGCGAAGGCCCGCGCCTATTCGCTGCCGGACGGCCGGATGCAGCTGACGGTTGCCGGTCCGTACGTCCCCGGAGGCCCCGCTGCGCCCGAGGCGACCCTGGCCGCACTTCGGGAAGCGCTGGCTGCGGCCGGGGGTCCCGCCGAACGGGTGGTCGTGAGCGCCTGCGCCGTGCGCCGGTTCGCGGTGGAGCTTTCGGTGGTGACCGAGCCCGATCGGATAGCGTCCGACGTGTGTGCCGCCGTGCTCGGCGCGGTCCGCACCGCCTACGGGTTCGATGCCCGGGACTTCGCGCAGCCCGTCACGCCCGCGGACGTCCTCACGACGGCGCAGCGGACGGTCGGTGTCCGTGCCGTGATCCTGACCGCACTGCACGCCACCGGCGGGCTGCCGACCGATCTCCTCGAGCCGTCCGACCGGGCGGTGTCGAGGATCTCGGCGGCCCCGGGCCGGCTCGATCCGGCCGACGTGGCACCGGCCGAGTTGTTGCTGGTCGACGACGACCTGATCACCGTGCGGGAGCTGAGCGCATGATCTACGAACTGCTGCCGGCGGAGCACCGCATCCGCGACGCCGAACTCGGCCATCCACTGCGGGCGCTGCTGGAGCCGATCGAGGCCGAGTACCAGCGCCTGCGCAGCGGGATCGACGGACGGTACGCGGACCTGTTCGTGGAGACCTGCTCCGCCGAAGTCCTACCGCTGATCGGCGCACTGCTCGCTGTGGACGACGGTGGCGTGGTGGCCCGGGGGTCGGTGGCCAACGCGGTCCGCGTCCGGCGAGCCGAGGGAACTGCCGCCGGGCTGGCCCGCGCGGTACGGGATGCGACTGGCTGGGCCGCGCACGTCGTCGAATCGTTGCCGCTGCTCGCGTCCACGCAACACGTGAACTACCGTCGCCCGGCAGCGGTGCGCACTCCGGACGTCCGGGATCCGGACCGCGGTGGCCCGTCCTTCCGCTCCGTGGCGGTACGCGGCCCCTATCGGCCGGACCACGTCCAGGTGCACGTCCATCGGATCGAGGCTCAGCCCGCGTGCGGCCTGCGGCCGGGCGCCGTCAGCGACCGCCCGTGGGCCTGGACGTTCGACCCCGCAGGCCGGGACCGGCAGCTGTACGTCCGCGCCGATCCGCCGATTCCACTGGATCACCGGACGCTACGGCGGCTGGCACGCGCCGGTGAGCTCGATACCGCGCTGCGCATCGTGCTCCAGGACGGCCCGGTGGCGATGGCGCGGGTCCGCTCGGCGGATCTCGGCACCTGGGTCCGGCCCGCCGACGACACGGTGGCCGTCGACCCGGTCCGGGGTCGCTTCGCACTGGGCAGCGCCGTGACGAAACTCGGCGGCATCCGCGTCGACGTGGCGTTCGGCGGTGCCGGGGACATCGGCGCGGGTCCCGGCGAGCACCGGGCACTTCTCGCGGCCGCCGATGCACCGCTCCCGACGTCGCCCGAATGGCAGTTCGTCGTAGCGGATGGCCGCACGCTGACGGACGCGGTCTCCGCGTGGGACGCCCGCGCCGGAACGGCGCCCGGCACCACCGGCGTGATCCGCATCCTGGACAGCGTCACTCAGCCGGGCCCGGTCGCGTTCACCGCGGCCGCCGGTGAACACCTGATCGTCGTGGCCGCCGATGGCGCCTGCCCGTATGTGGACGGCGGCGTGACCGTCACCGGCGACGTGGTGCTGGCCGGTCTGCGCGTGCGTGGCGCGGTCGCGGTGAGCGACAAGGGTGCTCCGTCGCTCGTCCTGGTGGGCTGCACCGTGGGTGGCGTGACCGTCGGCGCGACCCGCACCCGACTGCACCGGTGCGTCACGAGCGCGCTGAGCGTTCCGGCCGGCGTTCGGTGCGCGTTGTCGATCAGCGAGAGCGTGGTGCAGAGCTCCGGGATCGACGCTCCCGCGGCCGACGTCGTGCTCGACGCGGTCACGCTGTTCGGGAGTCTCTCGGCGCGGACGCTCACCGCCACTGACAGCATCCTGCTGGAACCGCCGAATCTCGGCGGCCCCGGAACCCTGTCCCACTCATACGCACCCCCGGGCGGGGGCACGCTCCGCCGTGCGCACTGCCGGCCGGAGGGCGATCCCAGCGCGGTGCCGCGGTTCGCCTCGACCGCGCCGGACGACCCGGCGTTCGGGCAGCTCTCCCCCGTGTGCCCGGACAGCATCGCCCGCGGTGCGCGCGATGGCGAGGAGATGGGCGCGTACCGCTTCCTCCGGCGGCCCGCCGGGCTCGATCACCTGCGGGCGCAGTTCGACCGCCATCTACGACTCGGCCTGACCGCCGACGTCACTTTCGCCACCTGACGCCACGGAAGGACGACATGAAGGGCGACTTCACCCGGCGGACGTTCCGGGCCGAGAAGCACTACCGCACGGTGCTGATGCAGCAGGGTCGCGTCCAACTCGACTCCGATTGGAACGAACAGCACGAAATCCAGCGGCATCACGACGAACTCGCGATCCGCGACACGGTCGGCGCATCCGGCGCCCCGATGGACGGCGCCGGGTTCGCCATCGAGGGACTCGAGGCCGGACCGCAGGTCGTCAAGAACGCCGATCAGGTCACGATCTCGCAGGGCCGCTACTACGTGGACGGCATCCTCTGCGAGAACCACACTCCGCTGGACCTGTTCGCGCAGCCCGACCTGGCCGAAGAGCCGATTCCGACTGCGGCCGGCAACTACGTCGCCTATCTCGACGTCTGGCGCGAGCACGTGACGGCACTCGAGGAGCCCACGCTCCTGGAGCCCGCCCTCGGTGGCATCGACACCGGCACGCGAATCCGCACGGTCTGGCAGGTCCGGCTGGAGCAACGGGGCAAAGCGACGGCGACGGCGGACGAGATGGCGGTGTGGAAGCCCACCGCGACGATCGACGAGCCGGTGACGCTCGCGGCCCGAGCGCCGTCCGGTTACCGGCGGCCGACGAACCAGCTGTACCGAGTCCAGATCCACACGGCGGGCACCTCGGGGAACGCATCCACCTTCCTCTGGTCGCGGGAGAACGGCGCGATCGCCGCGGTGGCGAGCGTCTCCACGGGGCGCATCACGCTCGAGTCCGTCCGCCCGGAGGCGCTGGACGCGTTCGCCGCCGGGAACCTGGTCGAGGTCAACAGCGTCGGCCGCACGCGTCGAGGGCTACCGGGCTTCCTGGCCACGGTGAACCGGATCGACGGCGCGACACTCGTGTTCACCGATTGGTTGAGCCCTCGTCCGGACGGGGACCTCACCGGCTCCGGGCCGGTGATCGCGCGGCGCTGGGATTGCGCCGCGGCCGTGCCGGTGCAACCTGGCTGGCAACAACTGGAGGACGGTATCGAGATCCAGTTCTCGGCCACGGGCGGGTACCGGACCGGCCACTCCTGGACGATCCCGGCGCGGACCGCCGCGCCACACGCTGAACTCGGCTCGATGGGCGACATCGAATGGCCCGCCGGCCCCGCCTTCCGGCCCCCGGAGGACGAGGACCACCACTACGCGGCGCTGGCCCTGCTCAAGGTGAACGGCAAGAACGAGTGGAGCCACCAGAGCGACCTCCGTCGGCGGTTCCTGCCCCTCAGCGACGCGCGTCCCGCCCCACTGTTCGTACCCGCCGACGGAATCCACGTCGAGAACATCTACTTCACCACCGTCCCTCGAGAGCGAATCGACTTCAGCACCTCCACCGATCTGGAAACGCTCAGTGGTGGCATCACGATCGAACTGGATGCTGTGCCGCGAACGGGTCGCGTCCCTTTGCCTCCGATGATCACGGTCACCCTCGACGTCCCCCACTTGACCGAAGTGGGTGAGAACCTGCGGCTCGCCGGTACCCGGGCATTCACATTGGATGGACAGGTCAGCGTGAGTGGACAGTCGATTCAGTGGATGCTCAACAACAACGCGAAGCAGTGGGTAGGCCAGTTCGCGACGAGTCTGATCGGGTGGGGCATCACCTCCTCCACGTGTTCCGTGCGCGTCCACTCCGCGCTAGTTATCGACGGAAGCGATCCGCCGCTGATGCTCAACGGTTTCGCCCGGACGACCTGGACCGGGACAAAGCTCAGCCAGGTCCTGCCGACCGTGAACGACGTCCACGGCGCGGATTACACGGTCCGCTTCTCCGTCTCGCTCGACCCCCCTGCCGGACAGTTCGACATCACGAATTTCGACGCCAGCGTCTGGAGATGAGAGAACGCCATGGAGAACAGGCTCAAGTCGTCCGATACCAACAAGCAGGGACAAACCCCGATTCTGGCCTCGGACTGGAACAAAGTGGCTCGGGCGGTGGCCGAGCTCCAGGGCGGGGTGACCGTCGGGCCCGACGCCCAGGGTTTGGAGGGAATACTCGGCATCGGACTGTTCCACAGTGATCCCTGGGAGCTGAGCACGACGTCGGGAACGTTCGTCAAAGCCGTGGAAGGAACGGTGAAATTCCGCGAGAAGACAGCGGTCTTCCTCGTCGGCCACGGCCACGGCCAGGTGTCCGACGGCCAGTACCCGTTGGAGACCGCGCTCGCGGTGAACGGCGCTCTCGTCGCTCGCCGGAACAACTCGGACGATCAACTGCCGTGGGGCGGGGGCGTCTATCAGCCAGCGGCGTCGAGCCTGTCGACCTGGACGCAGGTCATCGCGATGGGGACGGCGACCGTCGACGCCGGGGAGCGGAAGTTCGAACTCCGCTTCCGCTCCCGCCCCCGCGACGGCGTGACCCGCCGCGTCACCCTCAGCGGCGCCACCCTGTTCGCCCTACACCTAGGCACCGCCTGACGCTACTACGGCGGCAGCATCGGGCGCCCCAGAGGAAGTCACCGACCTCAGAGACCTTTCGCGAAATTTTCATAGGCCATTGCCTCATTCGACCGTGCTGCATCTTCCACGTCCCGATTGTAACCCTGCCAATCGGATGCGAACCGCAGCGGCGCCGCCACATCGTACTCCGGTAGCAATTGAGGATTAGGAAAGTTTGTTATCTTTCGGAGCGAGAAGTGAAAGGTTGGATGCGGTTGGTTCTGAACACAAGTCTGCAAGACCACTTTATATTGGAAATCATCCGCCCATTTCTCCTGAGGGTTGCCAGCACCCAACCCTTTCTGCACGAGACTGCCACTGGCTTTTGCATTAACGATTCCCTCGACCGCGTTGTCGAAACGTCTCAAGTCTCGGTACAGAATCACTTGCCCAGTTCCAAGTGGCCCACTATTCTTGACATTATTTCCATTCTTCCGCGCCGCCGCATAATCGGCGACCCATTTCGTGAGGTCCACCATAGCGGCAGTAAGTGCACTGTCACTTCCTGTTTCTAAATCGCTCGGCTTCCACGGTTTCATCGACGGCTTCTTCTTGTTCCCCGGATAATTATTCAGAGTAGAAGCTATCTTCTGCCGGGCAATCTGGATACGAGTGGCGTTGGGCAGTTGAAGCTGTTCCATCTGAGCTCATCTCTCGCTCTCGTAAGGCGAACAAAGAAAGACGTCTCGCAGCGTTAGTGAAGTGAGCACCGCATCGGCGAGACCGTCGTGAGAATCCGGCCAGAGGGGATCGGACTCCAGAACCAGGTGGTCGATGTGGAGGGTTACGTCGTCCATGTGGCGACCTCCGATGCGGGGAGCGGGCGTTCCAGTTTTGTGTATTCGGTGCGGGTGGCGGCAAGGATGTGGGACATGTCCAGCGGCTCGCCGGCGTCCGCGGCCCGGTACGCCGCGCCGAGCGCGATGTTCGTGATCACCGACCCCGACACCGACAACCGCGCCAGCGCCTCGACGTCGAGATCCTTCGTCGGCGTCGCCGGCGGAAACGCCCGGCGCCAGATCTCCACGCGGGAGGCCTCGTCCGGGAACGGGAACGGCACGACGAACCGGAGCCGCCGGAGGAAGGCCTGATCCAGGGAGTCACGAAGGTTCGTGGTCAGCACAGCGAGTCCGCGATACGCCTCGATCCGCTGCAGCAGATATCCGACCTGCGCGTTCGCGTGCCGATCGAGACCGTCCTTGACCTCGCCGCGCTTCCCGAACAACGCGTCCGCCTCGTCGAACAGCAGCACAGCGCCCCCGGCTTCGGCCGCGTCGAAGATCCGCCGGAGGTTCTTCTCGGTCTCGCCGATGTACTTGCTGATCGTCTGGCTCAGGTCCACCCGGAACAGGTCCAGCCCGACCTCGTTCGCTATCACCTCGGCCGCGAGCGTCTTGCCGGTACCGCTCGGGCCGGTGAACAACGTGGCCGTACCCAGGCCGCGGCCACCCCGGGCGGCGAAGCCCCACTCGTCGAGCACGGTGAGCCGGTGCCGCAGGTGCGCGGCGATCTGGGCGATCAGGCCCCGCTGCAGGGGCGGCAGCACCAGGTCGTCCCACGTCACTGCGGAGTCGATGCGCTGGGCGACGTCGTCGATGGCGGGCCGGGTTCGGCGCCGGGCCGACGCCCACAGCGCCGGGCCGTCGAGCGGGTCCGTCTCGGCCACGATCGCCGTGACCTCCGCCGGCCCGAGGTCGAACTGCCCCGCGATCCGATCGACCCACCCCGCCAAGTCAGAGCCCTCAACGCTCGGCCCGCCCCCGCCGCGCCCCACCGCACCGCCAGCGGCGCCGGCTCGCCCCGACGTACCCTCGCGACCCGCCGTACCATCGCGCCCGGCCGCACCCCTCCGCCCCACCGCATCGAGCACGCCCCGCCAGGCCTCGCGGCGATCCACGAGCCGATCGGTAGCGACTTCGACCCGTGGCAGCAGGCCCGCATTCCGGCCCGGCTCGGGCATCGTCACCACGGCCCGCGCGTCCAGGCGCTCGGCAAACGTCAGAGCCCGGCGCCGCTCGGCGTCGCCCCCGGCTCCGACCTCGAGCACCCACACGACGCCGGTCAGCAATTGCTCGCGCGCGCACAACATCACCAGCCCCTGCCGCGCCTCGGCATCGGCGGGAAGGTCCACATCCCGGATCAACACCGCCTGACACTCCCCGGCCGACCCGACGGCGCCGCTTGCCCCGGCGACGCTGACCGCCGCGGCCGCGGCCGCGGCCAGGCGGAGATCGGCCGCACGCCGACCGTGCACCACCACCGCTCGCGCTCCGGCCGCCCACTGCCGCGCCACTGCCCTCGCCGCATCGGTCAGCGTGGGGGTCACCGCACCGGGCACCTCCAACGGCTCCGACACCGCGGCGATCTCCGCGTCCAGGTAGTCCACACCCGCCAGCGCGTGCAGGATCCGCTCGTCGATCTGCAACGCGCTCGTGGTCGGAACCAGTGAGTGCGGGAGCCGCACCAGCCGCCAGCGCCGGAGCGGCCCGCCCGGGCTCATCGCCGCCCACTCCGCCCCGGGCAGGTGCGCCAGCCCCAGCGCGAACGTCGCGTACGTCCGGTCCAGGTCGCCCTGCGCCCGCGCACACGCGTGCGCGAACCCGACGTCGAATTCGGTCCCGGCCGCCATGAGGAGCAACGACCGTTCGAAGTCCGACAGCCGGAACCGTTTCCCGATCTCGTCGAGCCGCGACGGCGCCGGCAGCTCACGCCCGCAGTCGTCCAACGCCTCGACTGCAGCGTCGATGTCGTCGGACGCCCGATCCTCCAACCGCAACTGCAGCACCCGGAGCGCGAGCCGCAGGTACTCGCTGCTCACGGCGAGCTCCGGGGAACCACGCTGACCCGGGGGTCCACGACCCATCCGACGGGATCCACCGGCTTCGACAAGCCGTCGACGATGGCCACACTCGCCCGGTACGCGGCCGACAGCCGATACGTCGAGTGGAACATCGAGGACCACAGCCTCGACGCCTCCTCGATCGACATCGGAATCATCCCCAACCGCACCGACTCCACCTGCTTCGCCAGATCGGAGTACTGCTCCCACGAGTTCGGGTCGGCCTTCACCGCCTCGCCGACCGTGGCCGCCACCACCTCGCTCGTGAGCAACGGACGATCGGCCAGCGCACTCACCGCCAGCCCCATCAGCCGCTGCGGCTCCAGCTTCGACTCGTCGCCGGTGAAGGTCAGGAGGTAGTGCAGGTCGAGTCCCTGTCGTGGACTGTTCACGAGCGTGCCGTCGCTCAGCCGGGACGGGAGCATTTCCGCGGCGTAGATGCCGTTCGGAACGACGTGGTAGAGGAACACGTTGATGCCGCGCGTCGACGAATCGGCCTTGGCCACCAGCGACGGCGGCCGCAGCGTCGTCACCCGCGCATCCTCGACGCGGCCTTTCCGCACCTCGGCGAGCGCCTCGCTGACAGTTCGCACCAGCGCGGCGGTGACCATCGCGATCGCGAGGTGGTTACTCACCGTTTCGCCGATCGAGGTACTCGTCGAGCGACAGCCGACCCGCCCGCTTCGCGGCCGTGCGGGGCGGTGGCTGCGGGGCAGCGCGAACTTCCACGCGCCCGATGTGAATCGTGATCCGTTGTTCGATCACTGTCGGCCCGTCAGTGGTTGCTCTCTTCGTGATCGACGCCGAGCCGCGCGCCACCGCAGGATGGCGCCCCGGCTCGGGCTCGGGCCGCTCGGTCGCCCGGCGTCCGAGCGGCCCCCCCGGCGGCACGAGCCCCGCCCCGCCCGCAGGGCGATCTCCCCGTGCGAACACACCAGACGACGCGTTCGTGTCCGGTGGCGCGGTCTCCCTCGTCCCTCCGGTCCGCCCTCCCGTCAACGTCGCATCCGCCGACGCAGCCGGATCGAGCGACACAGGATGCTCCGCCGGAGCAGATCCGTCCACCGACACGGGGAGCTCGGCCGACGCAGCCCGGCTCCGCGACCCAGGGGGCCCCGCCGACGCAGACTGGTCCCGCGGCGCGGGATGCCCCGCTGGCGCGGAGCGGTGCGGCGACGCGGAGCTGACCGGCGGTGCAGGGCCCTCGCCCGGAGCGGACCGGTCTTGCCTCGCGGACCGTCCAAGTGGCATGAGGCCATCAGGCGCGGACTGGTCTCGCGTTCCCGATTGCCCTGGTGACATGGACCGAGCCGGCGCCGCTGGCTGGGCCAGAGGTGTGGGCTGGTGCTCTGCCGGCGGAGTGTCCTTCGACGGCATTGGCGAAGCGCTCGTGGCGTTGGCGGTGAGGTCCGCGGTGGGCACGACCGGGGCCTCGAGGGGCGAGGCGTCTCGCCTCCGCGGAGGCCCTGACGCGGCCCGCCGCACCGACGCCTCACCCCCGGCGGCCGGGCGCCCGCCCGCCACAGACGCGGCGGCAGAGTCGTTCGCCTCTCCCCCACGCCCCGGCGGGGCCGACACGGACGCCACACGCGCCACCGGCGTCGCACGCGCGGCAGGCGCGGCAGAGGTTGTGGGCGCGGCCGGCATCGCCGGGGCCGCCGGAGTTCCGCGCTCCGGTGGGTGCGTCGGAGATGCGGAGACGCTGTCGTCCGCAGGGGGCGGGGCACCCGGTGACGCGGAGACACGGCCGCCTGCGCGCGACGCGGTACCCGGCGACGCGGGTCCCTGAGCGGGAGCCGGCAGCGCCGATGCCGGGGCTGGCGGGCCGGGATGCGGGGCGCTGCGCTCGGGGCTGCGAGCCACCGGACCGAGCGGACCCGGGCCGACACCGGGCTCGCCCGAACTGGGCACGCCCGAACTGGGCACGCCCGAACTGGGCACGTGCGGATCGCCGCCGACCTCGACGAGCCACGGATCGCCGCCCCAACCGGGTTCCGGCTCGAAACGGTGGCGGGGCGCCGGTTCGAGAGCCGGGAGTTCCCCGAGCGCCCGAGCGACCAGCGTGGTGAGGAAGCCGCTCATCCGATCAGCTCCAGATACGCCGCCCGGCGGGCCGGGCTCAGCGCGAAAATCTCCGGCTCGGTCCAGCCGTACGCCGCCGCCAGCACGTGGACGTCCTCCAGCAGCCGCAACGCGGCGACCCGCAGCTCGGCCCACAGCAGCACCGCGACGTCGATCACCGCCTCGGTATGCGCCCCGCACTCGCCGCAACGCGCCACCACGGTGAGCGCCGAACTCTCGGCCACCGCCTCCATGGCCCGCTCCACGGCATCGGCCACTTCCGCATCCGCTGACGCCTCAGCGCCCTCCGCCGTGGCACCCTCCGCGGCCGCCTTCGCGCCGTCCGCCGCGACGCCCTCCGCCATGGCGGTGTCCACCATCGCCTTCACGCCCTCCGCCGTGGCGGTTTCCGCCGTCGCCGCGGCCGGGTCCGGGGCCTCCGCGGCGCGGGTGGCGGCGGACGCGGCCGACCCCGCGACGGGCGCCGCGAGATCGGGGGCGCAGAGCGACAGCAGCGCGCGCCGGGCGTCGGCGACCGATCCGTGCAGCGCCTGCAGATCCGCGGACGTCGGCAGCCGGAACACGACCGGCCGGCCGGAAACCTCGACCGAGAACCATGCACCCGGCGCCCGCCAGGGCGACACCGGCAGCGCCCCCAGGTCCACCGGAACCTGCAGCGTCTCGCCGCACCCGACGCACGAAAGCACAGTGCGCACGACCCCGCCGCGCAGATCGCGCAATGCCTCGATCAGCGCCCCGTCCCGGCTGCCGACATCGACCGCCGCAGCGGCCTCGAGCGACACCCCGGTGAGCGAGGCGAGCAACGCCGCCGCGTCCGCTCCGGCGGCGCCTTCCCACGCCCCCAGCACCCAACCGGGATGGGCGCTCATCCGGCCGGGTGGGTGAAGCTCGGCTCGGTCGGTTCGACCACCGCGAGGTCTCGTTCCCAGCCCTCGTTCTCCAGCTTGATGTGCTGGATCGCGACGTCGTTTCCCTTGGCGTCCAGGTCCGGCAGCGCCTGGTACTCCGACACCCAGCACCGGAGGACGTGATAGCCGAGTACGAGCTGGCCCGCCTCGTTGTAGACCTCGATCACGACGTCCTTGCGGAAATCCGCGAGTGAGAGCGCCGCGCCGGGGCCACCTCCGATCTCGTGGATCTTGTTGGCCCACTGTTCGAACGCGACGTCGTGGGTGACTCCCCGCTCCAGGGTGATCGGCCCGTAGTCGGTCGCTCCCGGTGACTTGCGGCTGGCGCTCGGGTCACCGCCGCTGCGGTGCTTGACCACCTCGGTGGTGCGGGTCAGCGCGCTGACCTTGCTCACCCCGGCCACGTACCGCCCGTCCCATTGGACTCGGAACTTGAAGTTCAGATATGGATCGAATCGCTGGGCGTTCACGCTGAACTGCGTCATTTCCGCTCCCCGGGATCCCGGCTCAGGCCTGGGCGATCTGCTGTAGCGACAGCACCACGAACTCGGCCGGACGAAGCGGCGCGAAGCCCACCTGGATGTTGACCCGCCCGTTGTCGACGTCCTGGGCCGTGGTCGTGTCCTTGTCGCACTTGACGAAGTACGCCTCCCGGCTCGTCGCACCCGCGAAGGCGCCCTGACGGAACAGCCCGTTGAGGAACGCGCCGACGTTCAGCCGGATCTGCGCCCACAGTGGCTCGGCATTGGGTTCGAACACCACCCACTGCGTGCCGCGGAACAGCGTCTCCTCGATGTGCAGCGCGAGTCGACGCACGGGCAGGTAGCGGTACTCGTCGCCGTACTGGTCACCTCCACGCATGGTCCGGGCGCCCCAGGACACCGGCCCCACTCCGGGGAGCGTTCGCAGCACGTTGATGCCCAGTGCGTTGAGCTGACCGATCTCGGCGTCGGTGAGCGGTACGTCGAGATCCGATACTCCACTCAGCGTGGCGTCCACGCCGGCCGGGGCTTTCCAAACTCCCCGCGTGGCGTCGGTCCGTGCGATGAGACCCGCCATGACGCCGCAGGCGACGAACGTGCCGAGCCGCCCTTCCGCGAACTCGTCGCTCTGCCTGATCCGGGGGTAGTACAGAACGGCGTTGCGCGCCCTCTCCCCTGCAAGCCCAAGGCCCCCCAGGGCGCCCGTCGCGTGCACTACCGGTTGATCCGTCGACTGCCGCGCCGGGGGGTCGACGACCAGCACGGCTCGGCGCTTGACGCAGTACGTCAGCGCGGCGTCGTAGACGGTCTTGAGATCCGCGACGAGCGCACCGGGCATCGGCACGCAGAGCAGGTTGAAGTCCGCGTGGTCGAGTGCGTACAGGCCCTTGTGGTCGGTAATGAACGTTCCGGTCGAACTGTGGTAGTCGGTGGTCGCGAGGTTCGTGCCGTCCAGTCCGGCGGTCGGCTGATCGGCTGCCGCGGGTTTGGCCGGAAACGCCTTGGGAGGTGCCGAGGGCGCCGCATCGCCGTCCTTGACGCGCAGCAACTGGGAGTCGCTCGCGAGCACCTGGTCGACCTTGCGCGGACCATCGCTTACGGTGAGATTCCGAAAGACCTCGCGTATGCCCCGGTCGGGATCAGCGGCCGTCAACTCGAACAGCGGGCTCGTCTCGTCGGACGGGCGGGTGACCGTGACCTCCAACCTGTCCGCCCAGGAACCCGGTTCCGCCGCCACGAGCACGAGCGGGTTGTTACCGCTGCTCGCGGGCAAGGTCCAGGTCGTCGCACCGGACTTCTTGGCGTCCGACCCGGTCGTGATCAGGCGGACGATGACCGCTTGACCGCCGCCATTGGCGAAGAAGTCGCGGACGGCGTAGCTGACCGGTGAGTCCTTCCAGAGCCCGCCGAACTGACGACCGTAGTCGGCGTAGCTGTTGACCAGGACCGGTGTGCCGACCGGGCCTCGCTGGGTGCGCCCGACGAACGCGGCGACCGACGTCGCGGCCCCGCTGATCGTCCGGACGCCGCTGGGCACTTCGGTGACGTAGACGCCCGGATAGCTCGTGGTGACAGCGACCATCGTGCCCCTCTTCCCTGCGTCCGTTCCGCTGTGCGGACCAACCGGCGGCCTCAGCGTAGGGACGGGGGCTCACCGCGGCGTCACACCTTCGTCACCAGGCCCCAAGCCGGGAAATCACCGGTAGCCTCCACCGCGGAACTTCCCTCCATGGTGGACATGAGCCTGCTCCTTAGCCACGAAGGAGCTGGTGGGTAGGGGTGTTCGGAGGACCAGGGGGCGAGCTGGCCGCGCCGGCTCACGCACAGGAAGTTACTGCCCGTGACACTTCACTCCGCTCGTCCATCGCCGCGCAGAGCCAGGTTGCGTCTCTTCGACGGCTTCTTTCTCGAAGTGGGAGGCGAAGAGATCGAGCTCGGCTTCGGCGCTCAGCGCCTGCTGGCATTCCTGGCGCTGAACGGACCGTCCACCCGGACGGTCGCGGCCGGCCGGCTGTGGGGCGACGTCACCGAGGAACGGGCACAGGGAAATCTTCGAACGACCGTCTGGCGGATCAACCGGAAGGTGTCCTGGCTCCTCCGTACCGAGTTCCGCCGGCTGGCGCTCGCGGATGCCGTCACGGTCGACGTCGTCGAGTTCGCTCGCAGCGCGATCACCCAGTTGCACAGCGGAGAGACCACCGTCGACGGCCCGTACCGCTCGCCGGTGCAGGAGCTGCTTCCCGGTTGGAGCGACGACTGGGTCGTCTTCGAGCGTGACCGGCTCCGCCAGCTCGATCTGCACGCCCGCGAACACACCGCCGGCCAGCTGTACTCCCGCGGCGAGTACGGACTTGCGCTGAACCTCGCGCTGGAGGCGGTGTCGCAGGAACCGCTGCGCGAAAGCGTTCGCAAGCTGATCGTCCGAATCCATCTTTCGGAGGGCAACGCCGCCGAAGCCCTCCGCGAGTTCCACCGCTATCGCGAGCTGCTGGCCGATCAGCTCGGGCTTGCCCCGTCGGAGGAACTCACCGGCTTGGTCGGCCAGTAGGTCAGGTCAGGGCCGCACTGGTTTCGAGGAGTGACTTGAGGTCGGAGACCAGCCGCGGCCAGCCCTGGCTGATCATCGTGCGCAGGAGCCCGTCGGGCTCCAGCTCTCCGTGCACCACCGTCAACTTGACGACGCCGTCCTCGGCCGGTTCGAGGTCGAAGGTGACCGCGGAGCGGGGCTCGTCGGCGAGCCGTTCGCGCGTTGCGTGGTCGACACCGTTCGCAGCGGCCCATTCCGGGGTGAACGTGTGCCAGGTGTACGACAGCCGCCGGTAGGGCTCGCAGACGAGCACCCGCTGCTCGGGGTCCTCCGTGGCCGCGCCGCGTTCGGTCCAGGTCATCGGCGCGCCGACGCTCCAGTCGGAGTCGAACGTGACACCCCAGTAGGCCTTGGTGAATTCGGGATCCTGCAGGGCCTGCCACAGCTTCTCGGGGGTCGTGCGGATGTAGGTGGTGTAGACGAAGTCCACGGTGCTCTCCAAAGCGGTCTTGAGGTCGGCAAGGGCTCGGGCATGGCCGCGGTGGTACCGGTTGATCCAGCGGTCAGCGATGGCAGCGATCGGCCCGGCGTCCAGATAGTGCAGTTTTTCCCGGCCGGAGCGGGACACCCGGATCAGACCGGCGGACTCGAGCACCGCCAGGTGCTTGCTGACCGCCTGCCGGGTCATGTCGAGCCCGGCGCACAGTTCGCGCAAGCTCTGCCCGTTGCGCTCGTCGAGACGGTCGAGCAGCAGCCGGCGACTCGCGTCGGCCAGCGCTTTGAACGCATCGTCGGACACGGTCCACCCTTCGACATGCAACCTTACGGTTGCTTAATATAGGCAACCTCAAGGTTGCCCGTCAAGGTTCGGCGCCCAGTTCGGTGACTATCGAGAGGAGGGCGGTGGTGAGATCGCCGGTGCGGCCGAGCACGGGGGCGTGCCGGTCGAGTTCGTCGAGCATCGGATGCGGCAGGCGGATCGGCACGACGTAATGGACGACGTTCGGTTTGGACGTCGCCACAGCCTCCAGCAGTTCACGCCGGCGCCCTTCCGACGCCACCGTGTCCGCGCGGGCGGTCAGCGTGATCACCGCGCGCGTCTCGGGGTTCTGCGGGTCCGGGTCGAGTTTCTCGAGGTGTTCGGCGGCGCCGACCATGGCTTCGAGCAGCGGCGTCCGCCGGGTGGTCGTCGCGGTGGCGTCACGCAGGGCGTCGGGGAGCGTGTCGGCGAGTTCCTGGGGACGCTCGAAGCGCGGATCGTCGGGCGCGCCCGGCCGCCGCGGCAGCGGATCGACGAGCCCGTCGGACGGATCGGGGAACCCGACGAGCGCCACGTGGTCGGTGTCGGACAGGCGCCGCAGCGAGGTCCGCAGACCGGCCCGCAGCGCGGCGCGCTCGGCGTCGGTGAGCGGCACCGACTCGTCGAGCAGGATCGTCAGCCGGACGCGACGGCGCAGCTCGTCGGTCCATTTCTGCAGGACGGCCTGCACGACGCTGCTCTCCCGGAACCACTCCGACCCCCTCCGCACCGGCCCTTCGAACCGACGCGCGGCGAACTCCTTCCGGCCGACGGTCCCGGCCAGCCGGCGCTCGAACGCGTCGGCGAGGGTCTTCACCGCGCCGCTCAGGTGCGGCCGACGCACGTACGGGTGGTCGGTGCGCGCGCTCTCGTTGCGGATCGGCAGCGCTTCCAGCGTCGACGCGAGCTTCGGGTACTGCGCGAACAACGCGCCCTGCAGAACGATCGCGTCCGCGCCGTGCAGGAGCGACCGCGGCTGCTGGGCGGCGTCGAGTTTGCCGAGGAAATCGACGATCTCGGCGGGATACCAGGCGACCGCGCGTTCGATCTGCAGGGCGAGCGCCGGTGAGGGTCCGCTCCGGATGCGCTCGACGCCCGGCAGCGGTCGAGTCGACCCGGCGCGGTAGGCCAGCAGCGTGGACATCGCGCCGGACGTCGAGTCGCGGGCGTTCTCCTTGATCAGGAGCAGACGCTGCTCGGCGACGGCGTCGCGGATGTCGCTCCAGGTGGGGGGCTCTGTCGGAGTCCAGCCCAGCGCGGCCGCCCGGTCCTTCGTCACCGCGATGACCATCCGGCTCGAGGCGAGCGAACGTCCGATCCGGACCCGTTCGGACGCGGGCAGGCTGCTGTTGAGCAGGTTGACCCAGAGCGAGTCCGACGGGAGCCAGACGTCGGGGGCGTCACCGGGCGCGCCGCCCCACAGGTCCTCCAGCTCCTTCTCCGCGAGCCCGGACGACTTGCCCTCGACGCGCACACACGTGCCGATCGACCGCGCGACCGCCTCCACGGCACCGGGGCGTTGCCGCTTCCCCGTGTACTTACCGGGTTCGATCGAGGACCACACCTGCAATATCGCCGAACCACCGCACAGGTTGGCCGACTTCGTCGGCACCAGGATCCACGCCGCCAGGATCACCACCGACCCCGCGAGCACACTCACCGCGTTCGCGATCGCCGCCCGCCGCATCACACCACCCGCAGCGCGGCCAGCCGCACCAGGCAGCACACGGCGAACGTGGCCAACCCGACACCGACCACGATCGGCTGGCCGATCCCCGCGTGGTGCACGAGATTCCGGGCGACGAGAGCCGCCGACCCGAGCGTCGCCATGACACCGGCGATCGTGATGCCGCCGGGCGATGTGACGTCGGCGAGCAGCTGACGGCCCCGGCTCCGGCGGGTGCGGGTCAGCACCGCCTGCTCGACCTCGCGGGCCAGCGCGTGCGGAGCCGACGGCAGCGTCCGCTTCCCCGGATCGACGCCGATCCGGGCGCGGAAGTGTTCGATCGGTCCGCGGTCGGAGTCCATGTCGCTGGGAAGCCACGGCAGGTTGTCGGGGGCGACCCAGAGAATCCGCGGACGACCGGCGCCGGTCGCGTGGGCCAGCTCCAGGTCGGTGAGCGACTCGTCGTGCCGGTTCGGGCGGGGACCGTAGCGCCAGGCGTAGAGGCCCAGGAACAGGTCGCAGCCCTCGATCTCCGCGAGCCGGGCCGGTAACGGCGCTTTCGGCCGGCCCGGACCGGGAGGGTCGCCCAGGGGCTGCGCGCCCAGCCGGCGGAGCGTCTCGATCACCGTCGTGCGGTAGCGATTGAGGTCGTCGAGCGTCGCGGAGACGTAGACGTGCAGGCAGGGCGTCACGGTGCGGCGCCGGAGCTTCCGCAGCGCCGCCTGCGCGAGTAACGACACGACGATCACGATGCCGACGCCGGACTGCTGGTACATCCCCAGCACGACTTCATCCATAGTGGATCCCACCCCGATCCGAGCTGACGTATGTGTACGTACCGCCCGGACGGGGGCGATCGTAGCAAACAGTCAGTGGTGGGACAAACGTTCGCGTTGATCGGTGGCCCGAGCGAGGGCGAACGTCCTACCTTCCGGCCATGGCCGAGATCCAGGGTTCCGCGACGGATGCCGCACCCGCTCGATCGCCCTCGCCACGTCCTGCGCGGCATTCGTCGCGGTCCCGAATCTCGGCGCGCTGTTCGGCCGCGGCGAGCGCCGCTCCGGCGGCCGCGAGACGAGCCGCCGCACGGGCTGGCCACTGACCGGCGCGTACGTCACGAACCCGGCCTGGTCGCTGGCCGCCCCGGCCGCGGCCACGTCCGGCTGGGGCCTGCTCACCACCGCGCTCTCCCCCGCACGGCCCCGCAGCGTCCGCCTGGCCGCCGCAGCGGGCGCCGCCGCGATCACCACCGGCCTGGCGATCTCCCGCCGCGCGACGAGCAGGACAATGGACGGGTAGACCCCGACCAGGATGAGGTAGCCGGTGACCGAGGAGAACGCCTGGCTCCGGATCGTCGCGAAGGATCCCGGGCACTCGGAGCGGTACGTCCAGCGGTTCCGGCGCCTGGCGGCGCAGGGCCGTGACCTGGCCGGTGAGGCCCGCTTCATCGACGCGATGGTGCCGCGCAACGCCCGCGTGCTGGACGCCGGTTGCGGCACCGGCCGGGTGAGCGGCTTCCTCGCCGACGCCGGCCACCACGTCGTCGGCGTGGATCTGGACCCGCTGCTGATCGCCGAGGCGCGGGCCAACCATCCGGGGGCCGAGTGGATCGTCGGTGACCTGTCGGAGCTGGCCCTGCCGGGCGCCTTCCACGTGGTCGTGTGTGCGGGCAACGTGATGACGTTCGTCGCGCCGTCGACCCGCGTCGAGATCCTGCGCCGTTTCCGGACACACCTCGCGCCCGGCGGTCGGGTCGTGACCGGCTTCGGCGCCGGCCGCGAATACGAGTTCGACGACTTCCTGGCCGACGCGAAGGAGGCCGGGCTCACGCCGGACGTGCTGCTCGGCACCTGGGACCTCCGCCCCTTCGCCCCGAGCTCGGACTTCCTGGTGGCCGTGCTCAGCGTGCCCTAGGCCTCCACGTACCGGTTCTTGCCGGCGTTCTTCGCCGTGTACATCGCGGCGTCGGCCTCGCGGATGAGCTCGTCGGCGTCGGTTCCGGCACCGCTGATCACGATGCCGATGCTCGCCGAGATCTGCGCCTGCGCGCCCTCGACGTCGATCGGTGCCTGCAGTTCCGCGATGACCCGTTCCGCGGTCCGGCGGGCGTCGGCGGCGGCGGTGAGCCCTTCGAGGATGATCGCGAACTCGTCGCCGCCGAACCGGGCCACGGTGTCCACCGCGCGCAGGCCGTCGCGGAGTCGCTCGGCCACCGTGCGCAGCACCGCGTCCCCGGCCTGGTGCCCGAGTTGGTCGTTGACCTGCTTGAACCCGTCCAGATCGACGAAGAGCAGCGCGACCATGCGTTCGGCGCGGGCGTGCGTGGCCAGAGCGTGGGTGAGGCGGTCGTAGAACAGCGTCCGGTTGGCCAGGCCGGTCAGTGGGTCGTGGAACGCCAGCCGCTGCAGTTCCTGTTCGCGTTCCCGCAGTTGGGCCTCGACGCGTTCGCGCCGGGCGATGTCCAGGCGCAGGGCGGCCGTTGCGTCGTCGACCTGCTGCAACGCGCGGCCACGGCTGCCGGCGAGCACCCCGGTCAGGACGCCGAGCAACAGCGTCAGCGCGATGCCGGCCGCGAGCGTGAACCGGCTCATCCCCCGGTCGGTCGCGGCGATCAGCCGCGTCGTGGGCCAGATCGTGAGGTGCCACCGGCGCTGCCCGACCAGGACCGTGCGCTCGCGCATCAGCGAGTCGTCGCGCACCAGTTTGGCCGGTTCGACGCTGGAGAGGACAGTGCCCTGCGCCGTCGCCTCGGTGACGTCGGCTTGCACCGCGCTCTGGCTGCGTTCGAGCAGTTCGCTGGAGAGGAAGTCCTGCCCGCGCACCGGCATGACGATCCACCCGGCGAACACGTGCCGCGACGTGGTGCCGAGCCCGGTGTAGACCGGCACCGCCAGCAACACCGACTGTTGCCGCTCACGTGCGGGCAGACCCTGGTCACGCAGGAGGGTGTACGCGGGACTGATCGCCAGCGCTCCGTTCGCCCGAGCGGTCTCGAGGGCTTCTGCGGGCTGCGCGCGTTGCATCAGATCGGCGCCGATGACACCATTCGAATTGTCGAGCACATGTTCGATGACGATGAACGCGTGCTCGGACTTTCGTGGCGCGGGACGCAGCGTCAATGCGGACGCACCCCGCTTGCGCCAATACGCCTGCACGCCCGGAACCTGCGCGGTCGTCGCGGGGACGATGAAGTTGACACTGGCGGCACCGGCCAGCCGCGAGTTGTCCAGCCCGGCGGTGATCCGGGCGAAGTCGTCGCTGCTCAGGTCGGACTGGGCGCCGACCGCGGCGGCCAGGTCGTGCAGCGTCTCGCCGTAGCGGATGACCCGGTCGCTGACCGCCGTCGACAACTCGTCGGCATAACGGTTCATGACCTGCCCCGTGTACCGCTCCTCACCGGTGTCGACGACGTCGTACACGGCGGTGGTGACCACACCGCCGATGATCAGGACAGCGGCGACCAGGGCGAGGCCACTCCGCCTCCACCCACCCAGCCAGCGCACCCCCACACGGTCACAATCGGCACGGTCGGCCGCTAGGTGAGGCGCTCCACTGCTATCTCGCGGACGCGGAAGCGCTGGAGCTTGCCGGTCGCGGTCACCGGCATCGCGTCGAACAGGAGTATGTGGCGTGGGCGTTTGAACGCGGCCAACCCGTCCCGGCAGAACTCGGTCAGGTCCGCTGCCGTGACCTCCGAACCCGGTGCGAGCACCACGCACGCGACCGGCTTGTCGAGCCCCGCGGCGTCCGGCACCGACACGACGGCGACCTGAACGACGTCGGGATGGGCTCGCAGATGCTCTTCGACCTCGGTCGGAGACACCCAGATCCCGCCGGCCTTGATGATGTCGTCGGTGCGGCCGAGCGAGCTGTAATAGCCGTCCGAGCTCCGGACGTACGTGTCGCCGGTGCGCACCCACGGGCCCTGGAACACCCGCCGGGTGATCTCGGTCCGCGACCAGTACCCCGACGCGGCCGAACTACCCCGGACGTACAGGTGCCCGGGGGTACCGTCCGGCACCGCGAGACCGTCGTCGTCGACGATCTTCGCCTCGTACCCGGCGACGATTTCCCCGGTGGTCCCCGCCCGGGTGCGTCCGGGCCGACCGCTGATGAAGATGTGGAGCATCTCCGTCGACCCGATCCCGTCCAGCATCTCGACGCCGAAGAACTCGGTGAAACGGGTGAACAGGGGCGCCGGGAACGCCTCACCGGCCGACACGCACGCCCGGACCCCGGCGAACGTGTCCGGCGGCAACCCCGCCGACAGCAGCGCCGCGTAGTACGTGGGCCCGGCGAAGAACAACGTGGGCCGGTGTTCCTGCAGCGTCCGCATCGTCGCTTTGGGGTTGGGACGCGAGCGGTCGAGCACGGTGCGGGCGCCGACGGAGAACGGGAACGTCAGGCTGTTGCCCAGGCCGTAGGCGAAGAAGATCTTGGCGACCGAGAAGCAGACGTCGTCGGGCCCGATGCCCAGAACGTCGGTCGCGTAGGTCTCGGCGGTGTCGCGCAGGGACCCGTGCCGGTGGACCGCGGCTTTCGGCGTGCCGGTGGTGCCCGAGGTGTAGAGCCAGAACGCTGTCGACTCGGCAGTGGTCGGGTATGCGCCCACGGGGGTTCCGGCAGCCAGGAACGACTCCCACGGCCACACGGGGACTCCGCGCACCGTCGGCACCGGCCCTTCGAACACCACCACGTGCGCCAGGTCCGGCAGCCCCTCCAGCGCCGGGGCCAGCTCCGCGAACTCCGACGACAGGACGACGACGCGCGCCCGGCTGTCGGTGGCCAGCAGCCGGATGTCCTTGGGCTTGAGCATCGTGCTCACCGGAACCGGTACGGCCCCGATCCGCATCGTGCCGAGGAACGCGGCGACGAGTTCGGGTGAGTCGCCCATGCAGAGCAGGACCCGTTCCTCGGGGCGCAGGCCGGTGGAGTGCAGTGCGGAGCCGAATGCTTTCACCGACGTGTCGAGCTCGGAGTAGGTCACCTCGCGCACGGAGGAGTCGAGGTCGATCGCGGTGATCGCGACGCGGTCGGGAGCGTGCCTGCCGATCAGCCAGTCGGCGGCGTTGAAGAGATCCACGGTGACCCCTCGTCAGAACCGGACGTAGTCGTATTCGACCGGTAGGTCGTTGATGCCGTGCGCGGGCGGGGAGATCCAGCCGGCGAAGTCGCCGGGTTCGTGATGGGGCACCATCAACGCGGCGACCCGGGCGCGGTCTTCGTCCGACGGCAGGCACGCTGCGACGGCCGCCGGGTCGTCGGTGATCGTGCCATCGGGCAGCACGTGGTGCCCCGAGAACACCCCGACCCGCCGGTTGAAACCCTCGTGCGGCAGGTACAGCCGTGCGTCGACCCCGGCCTTCTCCAGCTCGGTGTTCCAGCGCTTGACGCCGGTCGCGCAGTCGGCCGCGTACTCGTTGCGCAGGTCGAGGTTGAGCGCGGTGAGCAACGGCACGGTGTCGTGCGCAATGCGCCCGTCGCGGATCGCCGGCACGTCCATCGTGAGGTCGGTGAGCTGGTGGTCGTCGTTGCGCCGCGTCTCCATCCAACGGCCCTTGAGGCCCGCGGCGTAGTAGGCCGCCGCGTTGGACGAGGTTTCGGCGCCGAACAGGTCCATCGAGACCGCGTACTGGAAATTCAAATACTTCTGGATGACGCTCAGCGGGATGCCACCGTGGTCCCAGATGTCGTCGGTGCCGTGCTGTTTCATGAGCTCGGCGGTGCGCTGGACCGTGCGCTGCACCCCGGTGGTGCCCACGAACATGTGGTGCGCTTCTTCTTTCAGCATGAACGTGCAGGTGCGGGCCAGCGGGTCGAAGCCTGACTCCTTGAGCGTGCCGAGCTGGTACTTGCCGTCACGGTCGGTGAAGTACGTGAACATGAAGAACGACAGCCAGTCGGTCGTCTCCTCGTTGAACGCACCGAGGATGCGCGGCGAGTCGTAGTCACCGGAATTGCGTGTGAGCAGCTCGTCGGCCTCTTCCCGGCCGTCGCGCCCGAAGTAGGCGTGCAGCAGGTACACCATCGCCCAGAGGTGACGCCCCTCTTCGACGTTGACCTGGAACAGGTTGCGCATGTCGTAGAGCGACGGGGCGGTCATGCCCAGGTGCCGCTGCTGTTCGACGCTGGCCGGCTCGGTGTCGCCCTGGATGACGATCAGGCGGCGCAGCTCGCTGCGGTACTCCCCCGGCACCTCCTGCCAGGCCGGTTCGCCTTTGTGGCGGCCGAAGTTCACCTGGCGGGCCGGGTCGCGCTCGGCGAGGAAAATGCCCCAGCGGTACTGCTCCATCGGGACGCGGTCGAAGTGCGCCCAGCCGTCGCGGCCCACGGCGATCGCGGTGCGGAGGTAGACGTCGTGCGTCGGGATCGACGGGCCGAGCGTCTTCCACCAGTCGAGGAACTTCGGCTGCCAACCTTCGAGGGCACGCTGTAAGCGCCGGTCCCCGGCGAGGTTGACGTTGTTCGGGATCCGTTCGCTGTAGTCGATCCGCGAAATGGGGCCGTCGGGCGCCGGGGCGTTGCCGATCTCAGACATGTCGAGCTCGCTTCCGGTGGCTGGGTTGGCGCCGCGCCATGGGGGTCACACGCGCTTGCGGTCGAAGTCAGCGCGCTGACCGGTGCCGTAGCGGCGCAGGGCGCCCTCCGGGCCGGCGGCGTTCGGACGCTGGAAGATCCAGTTCTGCCAGGCGGTGAGGCGGCCGAAGACCTTGGTTTCCGGGGTCTCGGCGCCGGCGAAGCGCAGGTTGGCTTCCAGGCCGGTGAGGGCGTCGGGTGAGAAGCTGGCCCGCTCTTCGAGGGCCAGGCGGATCTCGTCGGCCCAGTCGAGGTCGTCGGGGGCGCTGGTGACGAGGCCGAGTTCGTCGGCTTGTTCCGCGTTCAGATCCCGGTTCGCGGCGCCCAGGGCCGCTGACAGGTCGTCCGCGCTGCCGACGAATCGGGTCCGGAGCCGCGAGGCGCCGTTGCCCATCGTCAGCAGGCCGTCGTTGAAGGCGTCGAGCCTGAGCACCGCCGGGGGTAGGGGCCTCCCCTCCTGATCGAACGGCCCGTCCTCCTCGAACTGGCCGGTGAGCATGTACTGCCGGTCCGCGGCGAACGCGATCTCGGCCAGCGTTCCGACGAAGCAGCTGCCCGGTTCGATCAGCGCGAACAGGCTGCGTGAGCTGGTGTCGAGCCGCTTGAGCGTCCGCCGGTAGTAGCCCACGATCTCGGCGACGAGCCAGTCGTCGAGGTTGTCCAGCAGGAACGCGTCGTAGGCGACCACGTCGGCCGGATCCCCCGACGTCGTGAGCAGCCAGGTGCCGACGTCCAACTCGTTCGTGCGCAACCGCAGGATCGCGTCGTCCAGTTCGCGGGTGGTGGCCAGCAGCCACGAGGCGTCGCCCTCTTTGTGCAGCTGATCGACGTCGCCCGGAATCGCAGTAGGCCCGGCCACGACGAACGTGGCCGTCCCCGCCTCCCGATCGATGTCCACCCGGACGTGCGGATACGCGAGCCCGTTAGCGCTCATCTCCCGCCGGAGCGGCGTGAGAGCGACGCCGCCTCCCCCGGCCGCGGGTGTGCTGCCGGTCGCGGGAGCGGTGCCGGCGCCGTCCGCGCGGGTGCCTCGGCGGGGGGAGCGGGCGGCTGCGTCGGTGGCGCGGCGGGCCACCTCGGCGTCGAAGTCGCGAGCCTTGGCGACGGCGTCCACCAGCCGCCACTGCACGGCGCGCTTCCCGCGCACGCCTTCCGCCGTGGTCGCGAACACGTCCGCCAGATCACGACGAACACCCCGCTTGTCGACGACACGAGTGAGCCCACCGGTACCGGGCAGCACACCGAGCAACGGAACCTCGGGTAACGACACCGCCGAGGAGTTGTCGTCGATCAGCACGATCTCGTCGCACGCCAGCGCCAGCTCGTAGCCCCCGCCGGCCGCGGTGCCGTTCACCGCCGCGATGAAGTGCAGCCCCGGCTCGTCCATGCTGTTACGCGTCTCGTTCGTGAACTTGCAGAAGTTGACCTTCCAGCTGTGCGCCGACCCGGCCAGCATCTTGATGTTGGCGCCCGCACAGAACATGCGCTCGAGCCCACTGGTGACCACGATCACTCGCACGTCAGGGTGCTCGAATCGGACCCGCTGCAGGGCGTCGTGGAGCTCGATGTCGACGCCGAGGTCGTAGCTGTTCATCTTCAGCTCGTAGCCGGGAACGAGCCCGCCGGTCTCGTCGACGGCGAGCGTCAGCGTGGCGACGGCACCGTCCACGGCGAGCGACCAGTGCCGGTAGCGGTCGGGAGCGGTGTCGAACGAGATGTCCACGCCCCCATCCTGAAACCTGCTACATCTGATCCGCAAGGGTTCGGACCGATGTAGTGAATAGAATGAAGGCGTGACCACGGAACCGGTCGTCTCGCGACGGCAGCAACTGGGGGCGGCGAGCGCACCGAGTCTCCTGCTGACGGTCCTGGGCGAGTTCGTGCTCCCCGGCGGCCGCCCGGTCTGGACCGCGACGCTGCTCGAGGTGATGAGCGAGCTGGAGATCGCGGAGAAGGCGATCCGGCAGGCGATCATGCGCACCGCCGACAGCGGGTGGATCGCCGGTTCGCGGGTGGGCCGCGAGACCCAGTGGGAGCTGACCGAGGCCGGTGTTCGCCTGCTGCGCGAGGGCACCGACCGGATCTTCGGATTCGCCGGTGCCGCCCGCCCCTGGGACGGACGCTGGCTCGTGACCAGCGTCAACGCACCGGAGAACCAGCGCGCACTGCGCTCCAAACTGCGGACGCAACTCGGCTGGGCGGGCCTGGGCGCGCTGAACGGCGTCACGTGGGTGACGCCGTGGGTCGACCGCGAGCCGGAGGTCGCGGACGTGCTCGCGGGGCTCGGACTGCCGGGCTGGTCGTTCGTGGCCTCGTCCGGCCGGATCGGCGACGAACGGTCGCTCACCCGTACCGCGTGGGACCTCGACGAGATCGAACGCCGCTACGAGTCGTTCCTGGATCTCGTCGGACGCCGCCGTCCCCGTACCGACCGCCAGGCCCTGCTCGCCCAGATCCGCCTGGTACAGGAGTGGCGCCGGTTCCCGCTGCTGGACCCCGGGTTGCCGCGGGAACTGCTTCCGCCGCGCTGGAACGGGCATCGTGCCGCTGAGGTGTTCCGGGAACGGCACGCGGTGTGGGCGCCGCGGGCCCAGGCGGCGTGGGCAGTGCTGAGCAGGAGGTCCTGACGTGCTGGATGGTCATCGGCTGGTCGACGCGCACGTGCACGTGCCGGTGCTGGGCTCGGTGAAGCCCGCGTGGACGGAGTGGGCGCGCCAGTTCGGGCGAACCGGGATCCTCGAGGAGGTGTGGGACGCCGACGGGCTTCCCCGCCCCGCTGCCCTCGACCAACTTTTCGCCGACGAAGGCGTCGATACGGCGCTGTTGTTCTGTGAGTACAGCCCTCTCGCGACCGGCTACCAGAACTTCGACGACCTGTTGCCGCTCGTGGAGCAGAACCCGGTGCGGTTCCGGCCGGTCGCGAACGTGAACCCGCACCTGCACCACCCGATCGCCGCGGAGCTGACGCGACAGCTCGATCTGGGTGCGGCGGCGCTGAAGCTGCATCCGGTGCACGGCGGGTTCCGGGTGTCCGACGCGGCGCTGTACCCCGCGTACTCCGTGCTGGGGGAGCGGGGCGTGCCGCTGATCGTGCACTGCGGCACGTCGAGTTTCCCGGGGTCGACGAATGCGAACGCGGACCCGGTGTTCGTCGACACCGTGCTCCGCGACTTCCCTGATCTGACGGTCGTTCTCGCCCATGGTGGGCGCGGTTGGTGGTACGACGCGGCCGCGTTCCTCGCGCTCTCGCGGGAGAACGTCTGGATCGAGCTGTCCGGGCTCCCGCCGAAGCGCCTGCCGGAGTACTACGCGCGGTTCGACCTGGCGCGGTTGTCGCGCAAATGGATCTACGGCACGGACTGGCCGGGCGTTCCCGGTCAGGCGTTGAACGCGCGGGCGATCGCGTCGTTGATACCGGCGGAGGTCGTGCCGCTGGTGTGGGCCGGGAACGCGTCTCACGTGTACGTGGGCCTGTGAACGATCAGCGCCGGATCCTGTTCGTTCTCGTCGTCTCGCAGGTTCTGAGCGGCGCTGGGCTGGCCGCCGGCCTCACGGTCGGTGCGCTGCTGGCCGAGGAGATGCTCGGCTCGACGACGCTGGCCGGGTTGCCGAGCGCGCTGTTCACCGCCGGGTCGGCGCTGGCCGCGGTCGTGGTGGGGCGCGTGTCGAACTCGTACGGCCGGCGTCCGGGGCTCGCGCTGGGGTATCTCACCGGGGCGCTCGGCAGCCTCGGAGTGCTGGTGGCCGCGGTCACGGACAATGCGGTGCTGTTGTTCGTGTCGCTGTTCGTGTACGGGGCCGGTGTCGCGACGAACCTGCAGGCGCGGTACGCCGGAGCGGACCTGGCCTCGCCGGAGCGACGGGCCCGGTCGGTGTCGCTGGTGCTGGTGGCGACGACGCTCGGCGGGGTCGTGGGACCGAATCTGGCCGCTCCGACCGGCGCGTTGGCGTCGTCGTTCGGTATTCCGTCGCTGGCGGGGCCGTTCCTGCTGGGTGGGACCGCGTACGGGCTGGCTGCCCTGGTGTTGTTCGTGTGGTTGCGGCCGGATCCGTTGCTGGCGGCGCGGAAGCTCGCGTCTGTCGCTCCCGAGGCCCCGGCGGCTCTGCGGCCCGGGCTTTCGCTCGGGGTGACGGTCATGGTGGTGACCCAGCTGGTGATGGTCGCGATCATGACGATGACGCCGGTGCACCTGTTCGACCACGGCCACGGGACGGGAGCCGCCGGGCTGGTGATCGCGATCCACGTGGCGGCGATGTATCTCCCGTCGCCGGTGACGGGGTGGCTCGTCGACCGGTTCGGGCCGGTGACGGTGTCGGTGGTGTCGGGGGTGACGCTGCTGGCGTCGGGGTTGCTGGCGGCGGTTGGCACCGGGGTCGCGCTGCTTTCCCTCGCGTTGGCGCTGCTCGGGCTGGGGTGGAACTTCGGGCTCCTCGCGGGGACCGCGCTGATCACCGACGCGGTGCCGTTGGAGACGCGGGCCCGCGTTCAGGGGCTGGTGGACGTCTCGATCGCGGTGTCCGGCACCGCCGGTGGGCTGGCGTCCGGGGTGGTCGTGGCGGCGGTCGGGTTCCCGTGGCTCGCGGCCGTGGCCGGCGTCCTGTCCCTGGCGATCCTCCCGGCCGCGTTGCCCACGATCGCCCGCACCCGCGAGCCCGCCCGCTCCTGAGCGGTTGTGCGTGGGCTCCGCCTCCCCCGTGGCGACGGAGCCGCTGCTGAGAACGTCGCATGTGTACGCAGTCGGCAGAAGGGGAAGGGCCACAAGTCGCCAGGATCGAACACATCGATTGACGGGGTGCGATTCGTGGACACGGATGCCATCCGGGAACAGCTGGCCGAATCGCGCTTCTACGCCGCACGCGGTGAGCGACCGCCCACGCGCGAGATCCGCGATACCGTCGCCGTGCAGAACACGCTGGTGGAGCTGTGCCGACGGGCCGCGTCGGAGTTCCTGGAGGTGCACGACCCGACGACCGGCAGCACCGCGGGGCCGCCGCCGGGGCACCACCAGTCGATGCTCGACATCGATCGCGCCATGATGCGCCGAGGTGTCACGCTCCGGCTGCTGCGCCCGCTCGCCGCCCCGACCGGGGACTACCTGCCGCGCGTGCGCGCCGAGGGCGCGGGTGTCCGCTTGTTCCGATCGACGTCACCTAAGCTGACCATCGTCGACCGGCGCGTGGCGATGCTCCCCCGGCACCCCGGCACGCAGTCGTTCCGCGAGGGCGCGTTACTGATCACCGACCCGTCGGTGGTCGTTGCGCTCACGGCGCTGCACCGCACGGTGTGGCAGTCGTCGTCACCGCTGGAGGGCGCGGCACCCCCGCACCTGGCCCCGGTACTGGACCTCGTGCTAGCGGGCATCCCCGACGTGGCAGCCGCCCGCCGCCTCAACATCTCCCCGCGCACCTACACCCGCCGAGTAGCCGAACTCCTCGACCTCCTGGGTGCCCGCTCCCGAGCCATGGCCGGCGCCGCAGCCGAACGCCGAGGCTGGCTCCGCTAGATGCGCCGGCGGGGCGTCAGGTGGGGAGGGGGCGGGTGCTTTCGCGGAGGACCACCTCACCCGGGATGGTCACTACTCGAGGGGATGGTGAGGGGTCGGGGGCGAGGGCTAGTTCGGCGGCGTTGCGGCCGAGGTCGCCCAGAGGTAGGCGCACGGTGGTGAGGGACGGGGCGACGTCGCGCAGCGTCGGGATGTCGTCGAAGCCCGCTACCGACAGATCGCCGGGCACCGAGACACCTCGTTCACGCAGGGCCGCCATCGCCCCGACCGCCATCACGTCGTTCACCGCGAACACGCACGTGACGTCCGAGGGAAGGTCGCCGACGGCGTGGTAGCCGCCGTCGCGGGTGAACGGCCCGTGCAGGACGTGACGCACCTCCCCACCGGCGGCGGTGACGCCGGCGCGGAAGCCCGCGAGTCGGTCGCGGGCGGTGAGGAGCGGTTCCGGGCCGGCGAGGACGGCGAACCGGCGGTGGCCGAGGCCCGCGAGTGCGACCGCCAGTGCGCGGGCTCCCTCGGTGTTTTCCGGCTCGACGGTGTCGGTGCCGAGCAGCGGCTGGCTGATGCACGCGACCCGACCGCCCCCCGAGCGGAACGCCTGAACCTCGCGGGCCAGGCGGCGCGTCTGTGTCGCGTTCGACGTGCGACTCCCGGCGAGGATCAGCGCTCGTGCGCGCTGGGCCCGCAGTAACGCCACGTGGTCGAGTTCGCGCTCCGCGCTGGCCAGCGTGGATCCCAGCGACACGATGAGGCCCCGCTCGTCGGCGGCGGCCATGACTCCCGCGGCGATCGTGGAGAAGTACGGGTCGGCGATGTCGTGCACCACGAGGCCCACGAGGCTGCTGGATCCTCGGGCGACTGCCTGTGCGTGCAGGTTCGGCACGTAGTCCAGTTCCGCGGCCGCGGCGAGCACCCGATGGCGCAGGTCCGCGCCGACCGACCGCTCACTGCCGTTGAGCACCCGTGACGCCGTGGCGACCGAAACCCCCGCTCGACGCGCCACTTCGGACAGCGTCGCCGCCGGTTGGCTCGTCATCCCGTCCCTCCCCACCCCTCTGCGGCCGCGGCCAGGGCGGATATCTCGTCGGCTGGGCGGCGGCCGTCGGTGATCAGGATTCGCACTCGCCGTGTGAGCGTGTCGCCGGGCGCCAGGTGCACCGGGTCGGTGTACGCGAGTGCCGAGCCGACGCCCGGGTAGGCCGCCACCCGGACGAACCACGGATCGGCCGCGGTGGCGGCGTCTCCCGGTAGGAAGACCAGCGTATATGCCTGCGACGGCGCCCCCGAGTCACCACCCACGGCCACCCACGGCGCCACCCGCCCGTGCACCCCTTCCTCACCGTGCACCACGCCCACGGATTCGTCCGATCGGAGCGGCCCGAAGACGTTCACGGGCGCCGCAGAGGCGGGGAGGCGCCAGAAGAAGCCTCCGTAGCCTGCGTTGGCGCGGCCGTTGGTGCCGGGGCTGCCCAGGATGACCGGGTCGGTCAGGGCCTGGAGGGTGAAGGAGAAGTCCAGTTGCCAGTGGTCGTTGGCCGCCGTGGCGCGCAGCGTGCGGTCTTCGGTCAGCACTACCCGACCGTCCCTCGCCACCCAGTCGTGCACGCTCGTCAGCGGATCGTCGCTCAGGAACGCGCGGTGACGCACGTGGCCTCGGTCGTCGCGGTCCTGGTAGCCGTCCTCGCGGCGGTACGTCCGCCCGCCCCAGAAGTTCGTGCCGTTGACGTCCTGGATGCCCACGTTGCACCCGAGGTGCCAGCGGTGGTCCACGGGCGCGGCATCCGTGACGCCGACCCCGCCCAGCGTCCGCACCGGATGCAGGTACGGCCGCGGTGACACGAACGGTTCGAGCTCGGGCTCGTACACGTGCCGGGCCACTTCGCGACCGGAAACGATCAACGGCCGGTCGCCCATGGCACTCCCTGTTCGGTGAACGTCCGCAGGGTCTCGGCGGCGGCTAGTACTGCGTCGTCGACGCCGAGGACTTCGCGGCGCGTGTCGGGGCCCGTTCCGGTCTCGCGGTAGTACTCGGCGGGGATCGGTCTCGGGTCCGGGGCCCGGCGCACCGCGTCCAGGACCTGCGTGAAACCCGCTGTCGACGCCAGCGGGACGCGCAGGTCCCCCGGGGCGTGGAGGTGCTCGATCAGGTCGGTGAGCAGGTCGACGCGGTCGTAGCGGCGGTGGTGGACCGCGTCGGCGGTGGTCACCTCGACCACGTCCTCGGTGTAGTGGAGGGTCACGCGGCCGCGGTTCCCGTGGACGACGATCGTCGGAGTGCGGTGGTGCGTGGCGCAGAGCGTGACGGCAAGGGTCACTGGCACGCCGTGAGCGGTGACGATGCGGATCGCGGCGGTGTCGTCGGACTCGATCGGGTAGGCGCGGAAGAGTTCGGGGACAGTTCCGGTGACCGTGCCGTCGGTGAGGGCTAGTGCGGTGGCCACCATGTGTGCGAACGGGTTGGTGAGGGCGCCGTCGACGACGGGGACGTCGCCGAGGCGGCGGCGGCCCGCCCAGGGGGCGCGGTCGTAGTAGCCGATCGTCCGGATCCAGGTTCCGGCGCCGCCGATGCCGTGGATCTCGCCGATCTGCCCGGACGCGATCACGTCGCGGACGGCGTCCACGGCGGAGGAACCCAGGCTCTGGAAGCCGACCTGGCACGGGACGCCGGTTTCGTCGACGCCGGCGCGGAGGCGTTCGAACTCGCCGAGCGTGGGGGCCGGGGGCTTCTCGAGGAGGACCGCGCGGCCGGCGCGGAGGGCGGTGAGGGCCAGGTCGACGTGCGTGTGGATCGGGGTCGCGATGAGGACCACGTCCGGGTCGACGCGTTCGATCAGCTCGCCGAGGTCCGCGGACCACGGAGTACCGGACACCTCGACCGGATCACACACCCCCACCAACTCGGCCTCACCCTGCTCCGCCAGCCGCGCGATGTTCGCGCGATGCCACTTGCCATGCCCGTGAGCCCCCACCAACACCACCCGAGCCCGCCTCACGCGTGCGCCTTCGAGTGGTCCCGTTCGGACGGGCCCCAGCTCGCCCGAACGGGACCGGTCTCGGGTGGCACGCGCGATGCCGCGAGGGCCACCGTGCGGCGGTAGGGGATGGCCACGGCGGCCAGCGCCAGGACGCCGGGGACCAGGGTGATCATCAGCGGCACGGTCAGGGACAGAATCACGGAGACCGCCACCGCGGCGAGCAACAGGGCCGTGTCCGTGGGGTGGCGGAGGAGGTCCACCCCGGCCCGACGAACAACCGCGCTCCACGGCACACCCGGCTCCCAGCGTGCGGCCGCCGCGAGCCCGAGCAGGGCGATCACTCCCAGCGTCCCCGCCAGCAGCGCACCGCCCGGAGCTCCCCTGGCCACCGCCATGGCGTCGCCCAAAAGCAGTAACGGAAACCCGAGCACCCCCGGGTGCGAGCGGAGCACCCCCAGCAACTCGGTGCCGTAACCGCGCACGGTGACCGTGGCGCCGGGCGACAGCACGCGGCAGGCGGCGGTCAGCGCCGCATAGGCGGTCACGACAGGCAACGACGCCAGGAACGTCAAAACCCCGACCAGCAGCACGTCGGCAAAAAGCGTGAACCGGTTGGAAAACATCGTCACCCCTTCAACCCGGACGTGCTCACGCCCTCGACGAGGAATCGCTGGAACGCGAGGAAGAACAGTCCGATCGGCACGAGCGTGAGCACCGACATCGCGAACATCGGGCCGTACTGCGACGTACCGGTCTGGTCGATGAACAGTCGCAGTGCGAGCGGCAACGTGTAGTTCTCGGGCGTATTCAGATAGAGGAGCTGGCTGAAGAAGTCGTTCCACGTCCAGATGAACGTGAAGATCGTCGTGGTGATGAGAGCAGGCCTGATCAGCGGCAGCATGATGTGCCAGAACGTGCGAGCGGGTCCGCACCCGTCGATGCGCGCGGCTTCGTCCAACTCGGACGGGATACCGCGCATGAACTGCACGATGAGGAACACGAAGAAGGCGTCGGTCGCAAGGAACTTCGGCAGGATGAGCGGCCAGAACGTGTCGACCATGTCCAGCGACTGGAAAATCGCGTACTGCGGAATGATGACGACGTGGTGCGGCAGCATGATCGTCGCGATCATGAAGGCGAACAGCGGGCCGGAAAGCCGGAACCGCAACCGGGCGAACGCGTACGCCGCGAGTGAGCACGAGACGACGTTCCCGATCACCGCTCCCCCGGCGACGATCACCGAATTGAGCAGGAACCGCCAGAACGACGTCCCGCCGATGCCGTCCAGCGCGTGCGCGTAGTTCGAGAAGTCCCAGTGCCGCGGGAGCAGCGACAGGCTCGACGTCACCTCGTCCGGGGGCTTGAACGACGTGCCGAGCAGCCACACGATCGGGTAGAGCAGCACCACGAGCCCGGCCAGACAGACCAGGTGCCAGCCCAGTCGGCGCGTCATGACTGCCCCTTGTCGTCCGTGTAGAACACCCACAGGCGGGCCGACCGGAAGATCACCGCTGTCACGATCGCGATGACGATCAGCAGCATCCAGGCCATTGCCGACGCGTAGCCCATGCGAAAGTCGGTGAAGCCGCGTTGGTAGAGGTAGAGGGTGTAGAACAGCGTGGCGTCCGAAGGACCACCACGCCCCCCACTCACCACGTACGCCGGTGTGAAGGCCTGGAACGCGTGAATCGTCTCCAGCACGAGGTTGAAGAAGATCACCGGCGACAGCATCGGCAGGGTGATGGCCCGGAACGTCTGCCAGCGGTTCGCGCCGTCCACCGCCACGGCGTCGTACAAATCAGTGGGGATCTGTTTGAGCCCGGCCAGGAAGATCACCATCGGGGCACCGAACTGCCACGCGGCCAGAAAGATCAGCGTGAACAACGCGTACTGCGGCTGCCCCACCCAACTCCCGGTCTCCCAGCCCAGCGCCGCGAGCCCCCGCTCGAAGCCGGCGCCCTCTCCGAACAGAGTGCGCCATACCAGCGCGATGCTCACCGACGCCCCGAGCAGCGACGGGGCATAGAACGCCGAGCGGTACAGCCCCTGCCCGGAGCGCGTCCGGTTCAGCAGCAGCGCCACCGCGAGCGCCAGCGCCAGCTTCAGCGGCACCGCGAGGAGCACGTACTTGAGCGTCACCCAGACCGACGTCAGGAAGCGCCCGTCCTCGGTGAACATGCGCCGGTAGTTCTCCAGCCCGACCCACGTCGGCGCGGAGAACAGGTCGTAGTCGGTGAACGAGAGGTACAGCGACGCGACCATCGGGCCGATCGTCAGCAGCAGCGCGCCGGCGATCCACGGCGAGAGGAACAGGTAGGCGATGCCGCCGGTGCCTCGCCGCCGCACCGGCCGTTCCACGCCACCGACCGGCGGCGTGGAACGGGTGGGGGTGGCGAGCGCCATTAGCCGTTCAGCTCCTGCGCGGCCCTGGTGAAGAACTCCTCGGCCGCCTTGTCAACGGTGAGCTTCCCGAACGCGATGTCCTCGTTCATCGTCTGCCAGTAGTCCTTGATCGCGCTGTTGCCCTTCGGCGGTGCGGGCGGCGCCGGCACGAGCTCGCTCTCGATGCTCTTCTCGTACTCGTAGACCGCCTTCTGCGCCCCGGTCAGCGTCGCGCCGACCGCGTCGCGGTTGGTGGTGTTCGGCGGCAACCCGCGGCCGACGCCGAGAATCGTGGCCGCCTCGGGGTCGTTGGTCAGGAAGTCGACGAGTTTGTCGGCGGCGGATCGGACCTTTGTCTTCTGCGAGATCGACAGGTACATCGACGGCTTGGCGTAGGCGCCGAGCTTGCCGGTGTCCGACGGGTACGGCGCCAGTCCGACCGGCTTGCCGAGCACCTCGTAGTACGACGGGACGGTGGAGTCCCAGCTGTTCTCGGTGTACGAGAGCCGCATGCCCATCGGCATCTTCTCGATCGAGCCGTCGATCGTGGCGGTGACCTTGCCCGGCGTCGACGCCTTCTGGGTGCGCAGGTCGTTGATCAGCGTCAGGTACTCCGTGAGCTGGTCCTTGCCGAAGCCGAGCTTGCCGTCTTCGGTGTAGAGGTTGCCGCCGTTCTGCAGCAGCCAGGCCTCGTACGACTCCCACTGCCAGCCGATGTCCGTGACGCCGCTCGCCTTGCCGCCGGACGTCTGCGTGAGCTTCTTGCCGTTGCTGAGGAAGTCCGCCCACGTCCAGCCCTTGGCGGGCGGCTTCAGGCCCGCCTTCTGGTAGGCCTCCGGGTCGAACACCATCACGTAGGTCGTCTGGCCCATCGGGACGGCGTACAGCTTGTCGTCGACGACGCCGGAGTCCTTCACCGACTCGGCGACCTTGTCGGTGACGCCCTCGTCGAGCTCGGCCAGCACGTGCCGGTCGGCGTATTCGCGCAGGTAGGCGCGGTCCATCTGGAAGACGTCCGGCGCGTTGCCGCCGGCGGTCTCGGTGGCCAGCTTCTCCCAGTAGGGGTTGAAGGCCGAGTACGACGTCTTGATCGTGATGTTCGGGTTCTTGGTGTGGAACGCGTCGAGAGCCTGCTGCGTGGTCTTGGCCCGGTCGGCGCTTCCCCACCAGGAGAACCGGAGGGTCACCTTGGCGTTCGGGTCTTCGCTGGAGTCACCGCCGCCGCCGCAGGCCGCAGTGGCGAGCAGTGCGGTCGCGGCGAGCGTGGCGAACACGGAACGGAGTGTGGGCATTGGGGGTCGTCCCTTCCCGCGGGGCGGAGCCGCGATGACGGGGAAGCACGCTGGGAAAGCGCTTGCCGACGGACCATAGGGGCGGCCCCGCTCCACTGTCAACGGTCCGTTTCCCGGGTATTTCAACGGTTGACACACGGGCGTTCCACCCGCCACTTTGGAAAGCGGTTTCCGACGTGAGGAGGCAGCGTGAAACAACGCACGCTCGGCATCGCCATGAACGGTGTGACCGGCCGGATGGGCTATCGCCAGCATCTGGTCCGATCGATCCTGGCGATCCGGGACGAGGGTGGCGTCGCCCTACCGGACGGCACCCGCGTGGTACCCGAGCCGGTGCTCGTCGGCCGGGACGCGTCCAAACTCGAGGCGCTCGCCGCGAAACACGGCCTGGAACGTTGGACCACCGACCTCGACGAAGCCCTCGCCACCTGCGACGTCTACTTCGACTCGCAGGTCACGCAGGCCCGCGAGAAGGCGATCAAGTCCGCGCTCGCCGCCGGGAAGCACGTCTACACCGAGAAGCCGCTCGCGGAGACGCATGCCGGGGCGCTCGAGCTCGCGAACCTGGCGTCGCAGGCGGGCGTGCGGCACGGCGTCGTGCAGGACAAGCTGTTCCTGCCCGGTCTGCTCAAGCTGCACCGGCTACTGGAGGGCGGCTTCTTCGGCCGGGTGCTCTCGATCCGCGGCGAGTTCGGCTACTGGGTGTTCGAGGGTGACTGGCAGGACGCGCAGCGTCCGAGCTGGAACTACCGCGCCGAGGACGGTGGCGGCATCACGCTCGACATGTTCTGCCACTGGTCGTACGTGCTCGAACAGCTCTTCGCGCCGGTTTCCGCAGTGACCGCGGTGACCGCGACGCACATCCCGACGCGCTGGGATGCCGGCGCGGAGTACCCGGCCACGGCCGACGATGCCGCATACGGGATCTTCGAGCTCACGAACGGGGTGATCGCGCAGATCAACTCGTCCTGGGCCACTCGGGTCAACCGCGACGAGCTGGTCGAATTCCAGGTCGACGGGGTGGAGGGCAGTGCGGTCGCCGGCCTGCACCACTGCCGGATCCAGCATCGCGCGGCCACGCCGAAGCCGAGCTGGGACCCGGACGCGCCGACCACGGAGCGGTTCCGTGCGCAGTGGCAGGACGTGCCCGACAACGGCGTCCTCGAGAACGGTTTCAAGGTGCAGTGGGCCGCGTTCCTGCGCCACGTGTGTGCCGATGCTCCGTTCCCGCACGATTTCTACGCCGGGGCGCGGGGGGTGGCGCTCGCCGAGGCCGGATTGCGGTCCGCGGCGCAGCGGCGGCGGGTGGTGCTGGATGCCTGAGGTCCGCACCGTGTTCAGTTCTCGGGTCGCGTTCGCGGCCGCACACGTGGTGGCCGATCCGTCCGCTCTGACCGCACCGGGGGCGCCCGCCGCGCTGGATTGGGACGCCACGCTGGCGTTCCGGCAGCACCTGTGGTCGTGGGGGTTCGGAGTCGCGGACGCGATGGACACCGCGCAGCGCAACGCGGGGTTGGACTGGGCGGCGACGCGGACCCTGATCACGCGTTCGGCGTCAGTGGCGTCGGGGCCGCTGGCCTGCGGCGCGGGGACCGACCACGTCGGTGACGTGGTGTCGCTCGCGGAGGTGGTGGCCGCCTACGAGGAGCAGGTCGCGTTCGTCGAGGGCGCCGGGGCGCAGGTCGTACTGATGGCGTCGCGGCAGTTGGTGCGGGTCGCGCGGGGGCCCGAGGACTACATGGCGGTGTATTCGGGGCTGTTGAAGCAGACCGCCCGGCCGGTGATCCTGCACTGGCTGGGGCCGATGTTCGACCCGCACCTGGCCGGTTACTGGGGCTCGTCGGACGTGCCGGTCGCGACCGAGACGCTGCTGTCGATCATCGGTGAGAATCCCGGGGCCGTGGACGGGGTGAAGGTGTCGCTGTTGGATGCCGCGCACGAGGTGGAGTTGCGGCGGCGGTTGCCGTCGGGGGTTCGCCTGTACACGGGGGACGACTTCCACTATCCAGCCCTGATCCGGGGTGACGAGTTCGGCTACTCGGACGCGTTGCTCGGAATTCTCGACCCGATCGCGCCGGTGGCCGCGACGGCGTTCGCGTGCCTGGACGCGGGGGATCTCGCCGGGTACGACGCCGCGCTGGAGCCGACCGTGCCGCTCGCCCGGCACCTGTTCGGGGCGCCGACGTCGGCGTACAAGACCGGGATCGTGTTCCTGGCGTGGCTGGCCGGGTACCAGCCGGCGTTCGCCATGGTCAACGGGGCAACCACGGCACGCAGCGTGCCCCACCTGATCGAGGCGTTCCGCCTCGCCGACCAGGCCGGCCTCTTCCCCGACCCGGATCTGACGGCGGCCCGGATGCGCGCGTTCCGCACGGTGCACGGCGCATGAGCGGCCTCCCGCGCTCCGCGCCGAGCGGGCGTGCGCGCTCCGCGCCGAGCGGGCGTGCGCGCGGCCGGGGACCGATCTACCCGGCCTGTCCCGCGCTGAGGGAGCCGACCGCGGAGGTTGAGGCGTGAGCCTGTCGTTGAATCAGAAGACGATCAATCGGGCCTCGCTGGCGGAGGCCGTGGAGGTGTGTGCGCGGCACGGCATCGAGGCGATCGGGGTCTGGCGGGAGCCGCTCAACGACTCCGGGGTCGAGCGGGGCGCCAAGCTCGTGCGTGACGCGGGGCTGCGCGTGTCGTCGCTGTGCCGGGGCGGTTTCCTCACCGGCGACGACACCGAGGCCGCGCTCGCCGACAACCGAAGGGCCATCGACGAAGCCGTAGCCCTCGGCACCGACACGCTGGTGCTCGTGGTGGGCGGCCTACCACCGCGCTCCCGCGACCTGGCGGGAGCCCGGCAGCGCGTCGCCACGCGTATCGCAGAGCTGGCGCCGTACGCGGGGGAAGCCGGCGTACGGCTCGCCCTCGAACCCATGCACCCCATCTACTGCGCCGACCGAGGCGTCCTCTCCACCCTCGACCAGGCCCTGGACCTCGCGGAAACCTTCCCGGAAGACCGGGTCGCCGTCGTCGTCGACACCTTCCACGTGTGGTGGGACCCCCGCGTACTCCCGGCCATCGCCCGCGCCGGCGCCCGCATCGCCGCCTACCAGGTCTGCGACTGGATCACGCCCCTGCCACCCGACGCCCTCCTCGCCCGCGGTCTCCCCGGCGACGGTCACATCGACTTCCGGACGCTCGGCGCAGCCGTCACCGAGGCGGGGTACCGCGGCGACACCGAGGTCGAGATCTTCCATGCCGACGTCTGGGCGGCCCCGTTCGACGACGTCGTCGCCGAAGTCGTCCGTCGCTTCGCATCAACCTAGCTTGAGCAGCAGCTCGGCGAGCTCGTCCGGCACCGTGACCATGCAGTCGTGGCCGCTGTGCAGCTCCCACACGGTCTCCCCCGCCGGAACGGGCCGGCGCGTGATGCCGTCGATCTCGAAGCCCACGCAGTGGATGTGCGTCCGCGGAATCGTGGCCACCGCCGGGTGGTCCAGCCGCACCGGCTGCTGGTACGCCAGCACCGGCTCGTCGACCAGCATCGACCGCACCCAGGCGACGTCGTCCGGGTCCGTGACGCCGAACAGGCCGTGCGGTGCGGGCAACTCGGGCAGCGGCCCGACCCGCCCGTCGGCTGCGGCGTCGATCAGGACCTGGGTGATCGGCATGACGTCGACAGCGGTCTCTCCGTCGACCGGCACCATCGCGTCCAGGTAGACGAGAGTGGCGATCCGGTCCGGGACGCGGTTCGCGACCGAGGACACGACCAGCCCGGCGTAGCTGTGGCCGACGAGAATCACGTCGGTGAGGTTTTCCGCGACGATGAGCCCGGCGACGTCGTCGACGTACGTCTCGAGCCCCACCGACGGGGTCATCGGGTGTGGGGAGTCGCCGTGGCCGGTCAGCGACGGAGCCAGGACACGGTGGCCGGCCGCGGTCAGCAGCGGAACGACGCGGTCCCAGGCGCGGCCGTCGTGCCAGGCGCCGTGGACCAGCAGGTAGGTGCTCATGAGGTAACCTTTTCGAGTAAGCGGGACACCGTCCCGTTTGAAGATACGGGACAGTGTCCCGGTTAACCAGGGGGGTGGCGTGAAAGAGAAGCGCGCCGACGCCCGGCGGAACGAATCCGTGCTGCTCAACGCGGCCGCCGCCGTGTTCGTCCGGTCCGGCGTCGAGGCGCCGATCCGGGAGATCGCGACCGAGGCCGGGGTCGGAACCGCCACGATCTACCGGCACTTCCCCACCCGGGCGGACCTCATCGTCGCGGTGTACCGGCATCAGGTGGAGGCGCTCGCCGAGTCGGGCCCCGCCCTACTCGGATCCGCCGCGACGCCGTTCGAAGCGCTCCAGCGATGGTTCGACGAGTTCGTCGACTTCGTCGTCACGAAGTTGGGGCTCGCCGCCGTGCTGCAGTCCGACGACCCGTGTTACGACCCGCTGCACGCCTACTTCCTCGAGCGCCTCGAGCCGGTGTGCACGCAGCTCCTCGCCGCCGCGGCCGCGTCCGGTGAGATCCGCGCCGGCCAGGACGCGCAGGAACTCATGCGCGGCGTCGGCGGCCTCTGCGCCGGCCACAACCACCCGCGCTACGACGCCCGCCACCTCGTCCGCCTACTGATCGGCGGTTTGCGTCAGCCGGCCTGAGACCGGAAGCGGCCGGGGGCGATGCCGTAGCGGCGGCGGAACGCCGCGGCGAAGCCGAACTCGGTCGCGTACCCCACGCGCCGCGCGATACCGGCGAGCGGCGTCGACGTCTGTCGCAGCAGCCGGGCGCCGGTGCTCAGCCGCCAGTCGGTCAGGTACGCCATCGGCGGGACGCCGACCGCCGCGGTGAACCGCCGCGCGAACGACGTGCGTGACATCCCGGCGACGTCGCTGAGCTGCGGCACGGTCCAGGGGCGCTCGGGCGCCGCGTGGATCGCGTGCAGCGCCTCGGCGATGCCCGGCTCGGCGCCCAGCGCCCAGCCCTGTTCCTCCAGCTGACGCAACGCGTGCACGATCAGCAGGTCGACCAGGGCCGCACGCCCGGCATCCGACCCGGCCCCCGTGAAATCCGCGACCAGCATCTCCACCAGCGCTCGCAGGCCAGGATTCGCGGCGTGGTCCGGGGTGAGCGCGACCAGGCCGGGTAACCGCTGGAGCAGCGCGGGCGGGCGCCCGTCGAGGGCATAGGCACCGCAGAGGAACTCGAAGTCGGCGGCGCCCTCCGGCTCCGGCCGGTGATCGACGTCGAACACCGGCAGCTCGTCGAGGCGGCACGGTGCGTGCGCCAACCCGTGCTCGGCGAGCGCCGCGGTGAAGATCATGTCGCCGGGGCGCACCCTCACCGGGGCGTCGTCCGCGGTGACCAGCCAGCCCTCACCGCGCAGCAGGACGTGGAAACCCAGTACCGCGATCGGCGGGAACCGGATCCCCCAGGCCCCCGACGACGTGATCCGCCGCGCCTTGGCGCGTCCGATCCGGACGCTGTCGATCGCAGCGGTGATCATGTCCATCAGCACCGATGGTAGCCGTGCGTATCTACCCGGGCGGCTGACGCATGGTGACCGACGTCGGTAGCTGCTGAGGTTGGCGCATGAACGAGATCCTGGCCGCCAACGCCGAGAAGACCGAAGAACAAGGCCATCCGACGGCGGAAAGCCTGCAGGCCGCGCGGGAGGTCGGCGCCTTCGCGCTACGGACGCCGCAGAAGTACGGAGGCACGTGGGCGGACGCCACGCGGGTCGCGCGCCTGCTCAGCGAACTCGGCCGGGACTGCCCGTCCACCGCGTGGGTCGCCGGGACGTGTCTGACGTCGAAGGCGCTGGCGGTGGGCACGGTGAGCGCGGACGTCGAGCGGGAAATATTCGCTGACCCGGACGCGCTGTTCTGCGGGTCGGGCAGCCCGGCCGGTGGGCATGCCGAGCGCGTTCCCGGCGGGGTTCGGCTGACCGGCCGGTGGGCCAGCGCCTCCGGTTGTGAGGACGCCACGTGGGCCGGCGTCGGCGTGATGCTCGACGGCGTGTTCTCGTACGCGCTGGTGCCCACCGCCGACCTGACGATCGACCGCACGTGGCACGTGGCCGGGATGCGTGGCACCGGCAGTCACACGCTCGTCGCGGACCTCGTCGTGCCGGACGAGCGGATCGGCCCGTTGCGGCTTCCCGGCCCGCCGGAGGACATGCTGGTCTACGGCCTGACCGCGCTCGGTCCGGTCGTCGGCGCGACGTTCGGCGCGCTCGACGTCATCAACCGGATGTTCGCCTCGGACCGCAAGCCGTACATGACGCAGTACGCGAGCATGGGCGAGTCTCCCGGCGCCCGCCACTGGCTAGCCGACGCCACCCGGCTGGCCCACCGCGCGGAACGCACGATGCTGGCCCTCGCCGCGGCGGCGGACGCCGAAGGCTTGACCGCCGACGACTACGCGCTGCTGCACGCCGACATGGCCGACTCCGCCCGCGACTGCCGCACCGCCGTCGAGCTCATGCTCGACCTCCACGGCGCGAGCGGCTTCACCACCAGCAACCCCCTCCAGCGCTTCTGGCGCGACGTCGCCGTCGGCAGCCGCCATCCCCACCTCAACCCGTACCTCGCAACCGAACGCCTCGGAGCCGCGCTGAGGGGATGATGCACGCATGACGGACTCCGTGTTCCCGGTCATCAACGCCCGCGAGATCGCACCTGTCCGCGCCTTCTACGAGCGGGTCTTCGGCGCGCAACTGGCCTACCGGTTCCCGGAGGAGGGTGAGGCGGTCTACCTCACCCTCCGTATCGGCACCGGCCAGGTCGCGATCGGGCTCGGCACCGAGCCCGCCCTCTACGGCGAGGTGCCGCTCCCCGCGACCGGTCACGCCGTCGACCTGTGCCTCTACGTCGAGAACCTCGACGCGGCGGTGACTGCCGCGGACACCGCGGTGGTCACCGCCCCGGCCGACATGCCCTGGGGCGAACGCGTCGCCTACCTCCGCGACCCGGCCGGCACGATGCTCCTGGTGATCCAGGCCTGAACGTCCTGGGGGCGGATGACCCACCAGAGTGTTCACGGCTCAGCGAGGCGCCGCGCCCGTCGAACCGCGCAGCCTGATCTCCGGCTCGATCAGCATCTCGTCGGTGCTCACCGGCCGCCCCCCGATCAGCGTGGTCACCATTCGGCCCACGTTTTCGGCAATGCGATCGGTCGGCTGACGCACTGTCGTGAGCGGCGGGTTCGTGTAGTCCAACAGCGGCGAGTCGTCGTACCCGATGATCGACACGTCGCCCGGCACTGTGAGCTTCGCCCGGGACACCGCCCGGTACGCGCCGAGTGCCATCTCGTCGCTGGACGCGACCAGGCCCGTGGCACCCATCTCGAGCAGCGTCGCCGCGGCCTGCTGCCCACCCTCGAAGTTGAAGTGCCGCCGCACCACGAAGTCGGGCCCGTCGGGCAGGCCGAGGCCGTCCATCGCCGCGACGAACCCCTCCACCCGCCGGTCGGCCGGAATGTTGTCCACCGGCCCGGCCAGGAGACCGATCCGTCGGTGCCCGAAATCGTACAGATGCGACACTGCAAGTGACGCCGCCTGCCAATCGTCGGTGGAGACCACCGGCGACTCCACGTCGGGGAATCCGCCGTTGATGCACACGAACGGAATCCCGCGCGACTGGATCAGCTGCGTCACCCGATGGTCGGCGTTCGCCAGCGTGTTGCTCGACGACAGGAAGATGATCGCCGCGACACCGGAGTCGATCAGCGCCTCGACGTAGTCACGCTCCTGCGGCGTGCCCGGATACACCGGACAGATCACGGTCTTGAGCCCGTGCGGGCTGAGCTCGTTCTCGATCCGCTCGGCCTGCTGCGCGAAGATCGGGTTCTTCAGCGACGGCGCCAGCACGAGCACGAGCGAGCTGTCCAGCGGCCGCTCGTACCCGATCTTCCGCAGCGCCTGCTCCACCGCCTGCCGGGTGGCGGCCGACACCCCGTACTTGCGGTTGAGCACCCGGCTCACCGTCGCTTCGCTGACGTCGGCCAGCGACGCGACCTCGGCGAGACTGAAACGCTTGCGGGAGGGGGAACTCACTGCTTCACCGACCCGGCGAGAAGGCCCGCGACGAACTGACGCTGCAGGAAGAGGAAGAGGATCAGCACCGGGACCACGGAGAGAAAGGTACCGGTCAACAACTGGCCGTAGTCCGTCGAGCTGACGCCCTGCAACGACGCCAGCGCCACCGGGATCGTGTACGCGTCCTGGGTCCGCAGCACGGTCAGCGGATACACGAAGTCGTTCCACTGCCCGAGGAACAGGAAGATCGCGAGCGCGGACAGCGCCGGCTTCATCACCGGCAGCACGATCCCGAAGAAGATCCGCAGCTCACCGGCACCGTCGACGCGCGCCGCGTGGATCAGCTCGTCGGGCACCGCGTACATCGACTGGCGCATCAGGAAGATGCCGAACGGCACCGCGAGGTTCGGCAGGATCAGCGCCGGATAGGTGTTGAGCCACCCCGCCGACACCATGATCTTGAACAGCGGCACGAGCGTGACCTGCGACGGCAGCGTCATCGACGCGAGAATGACGCCGAACAGCAGGCCCCGGCCACGGAACGTGAACTTGGCGAACGCGTATCCCGCCGAACTGCAGATGATGACGCCCAGCACGGTGGAGATCGTCGACACGAGCACCGAATTGCGGATCGCGGCCCCGAACTGGTGCTCGGTGAACAGCCCGCGCAGGTTGTCCCAGAACGCCGACCCCGGTAGCAGGTGCGGTGGGGTCGAGAAGATGTCGCCGGTCGTGTGCGTGGTCGCGATGACCAGCCACACGAACGGCGCGACCATGATCAGCGCCCCGAGCGCGATCAAACCCGTCAAGAACCGAGAGGTCACGACCGCCTCCGCAAGAGGAGCATCTGCCCGACGGCCACCAGCACCACGAGCAGCGTCAGCGCGTACCCGATCGCCGACGCGTAGCCGAAGTCGAAGTACTGGAACGCGTTCTGGTAGAGGTACATCCCGATCGTCAGCGTCGCGTTGTCGGGCCCACCGTTCGTCAGCACGTACGGCTCCTCGAACAGCTGCAGCGTCCCGATCGTCGACAGCACGACGGTCAGCACGATCGACGGACGCAGACCCGGCACCGTCACGTGCCAGAACTTCTGCCACGGCGACGCCCCGTCCACCGACGCGGCCTCGTACAGCTCCTGCGGGATCGACTGCAGCTGCGCCAGGTAGATCACCGCGTTGTACCCGAGGTAGTGCCAGGTCAGCCCCATCACGATCGACATGCGAGCCCAGAACGGGTCACCGAGCCAGCTGATCCGCGGCAACCCGATCGACGTCAACACGTAGTTGAGGAAGCCCTCGTCGGTGTTGAGCAGCGCGGAGAACAGGATCCCGTAGGCGATCAGGCCCATCACGATCGGGACGAAGTACGCGACCCGGAAGATCGACCGGCCCTTCAAGAGCCGGGAGTTGAACGCCACCGCCAGGAACACGGCGATGACCAGCATGATCGGCACCTGAATCGTCAGGATCAGCACCGTGTTGCGTACCGCGGTCCAGAACAGCGGGTCGCCGACGAGCCGGGAGAAGTTCTCCGTGCCGACCCACGTCGTCGCCCCGCCCTGGTTTCGCGTGAACGAAAGGTACAGCGCATAGAGCACCGGGTACGCCTTGAACGCCAGGAACAGCACCAGGACTGGCGTCAGGAACATAAAGGGCGTGAAACGCCCACGGCGGGGCCGTCGAACCGACGGCGCCCGCGTGAGAGAAACAGACATCAGGCGACGTCACGCCCGGTCTGCGAGGCCAGCAGATCCGCGGCCTTGTCCAGGGCGGCCTTGGGCTGCGCACCCTTGAGCAGCACCTGCGTCTGCGCGTCGGTGTAGGCCTTCAACGCCCGCGAATAGTCCTTCGTGTAGTAGCTGCGGGTGACCGGTTTCTTCAGCTCCTCGACGAAGAACCGGTTGGCGTCGAAGCCGTCGAAGTACGGCAGCGGTGCCGTGAACTCCGGTGTCGCCCACATCGGCTCGTAGCCCGGGAACAACCCGGACGCCTTGTAGACGAGCTTCCAGCCCTCGACGCTGCCCAGCGCGAACTTCACGAACTCGTAGGCGGCCTTCTTGTGCTCACTGGCGTTCGCTATCGCCAGGTACGTCGACCCGGCGAGCGCCGAGGTCTGACCGCCCTGCTTCGTGGCGAGCGGCGAGCGGATCCCCCATTTGCTCTTCAGCGCCGGCGCGTTCTCCGGGAACACCCCCGCGACCCATGCGGCGCCCGGGATGATCGCGACCTTGGTGTCGCCCTTGACCTGCGCGATGAAGTTGTCCCAGCCGCCCGGCACGTCGGCGACCACACCGGCGTCGTTGGCCTTCTTCAAGAACGTGAGCGCATCGACGCTGCCCGCGTCGTTCAGCGAGATCTTGCCGTCCTTGTCGAAGAAGAACGTGCCGTTGAGCCGGGCCAGCAGCTGCCAGAAGTTCGCGGAATCGGCCTCCGAGGCGGCCTTGTCCATCGAGAACAGCGACGCTCCGGTCTTCTGCTTGAGCTTGACGCCGGCGGCCAGCAGGTCGTCCCAGGTGGCGATCGCGGACATGTCGACGCCGGCCTGCGCGAACAGGTCCTTGCGGTAGTAGACGGCCGAGGTGTTCACCTCGTACGGAATCCCGTAGGCATTGCCCCTGGTGTCCGACCCGTCGGCCCAGACCCCTTCCGGGTAATCCTTCTCGAGGTCCTTGGCGCCGAGTTCGTTCAGGTTGGCCAGGCCGTCCGGGAACGTCTCGATGTAGTTGGCCATGTAGTCGCTGCCGAGGTTGACGACGTCGGCCAGCCCGACACCACCGGCGGCCATACCCGTCGTGACCTTGTCGTAGATCGCGGGGTTGCCGACGTTCTCGATCGTGACCGTGATGTTCGGGTGCAGCTTCTGAAACGCCGGCACAGCGGCTTTGAGGCCGTCGCCGGGCTGGTCCCACGTCCACACGGTGATCGTCTGGGTGTCCCCGAGGTCGTTGCCGCTGCCGCTGTTGCCGCCGCAGCCGGACAGGGCGGTGACGCCGAGGGTGACCCCGATCAGCGCGAGGGCTCCTAACCGCAGTGGTCGCATGACTCCGGATCTCCTCTGATCTGGATGAGTGTTACGGTCATTCTTGCAAAAAAGATCTGCAAATTTGCATGACAGGCCTGCAAGGTACCGAGCAGGTGTGACGACCGCAACCCCCGCCACCAGCCAGGAAGGGTTCGATGACGCCCTCCACCACCGCCGAGCTCACGCGCGTCGACGCGAGAACCTGGACCGCGACCGGCGCCGGCCCCCTCGAGTTCGGCTTCCCGCCCGGCCCGGTGTTCCTGCTCGACGGCGACCACGTCCTGCCGGGCGGCGGGACCGGACGCGACCGCTGCTGGGTCCTCCCGGCGGCAGCGGGCACGGCCTGGTTGATCAGCGCCGATGGCGAGATCTCGGCGGAACAGGGCCACGTGCGCGTCCACGCCGGCACGGCGACACTCGTCGAACACCGCGCCCGCCCGCACGCCGACGTCACCGGCGCCGAGTTCACGCTCGACTTCCCCGGCGCGGACGAACTCGCCGACGCGTTCGCCGGCTTCTACTGGGGCACGATGCTCCCCTCCGTGGTGGAGCGCACGCTCGCCGCCGACTACCCCGACTCCGAGGGGTACGTGCTCAGCACGCTCGCGGACAAGTACGCCGGCACCTATCCCGACGTCGACCACGAATTCCAGGTCAAAGGCCGCATCGCGGCCGGAAGCACGCTCGATCTGGCCGTCGTCCGCCGCATGATCGAACTGCAGCTGCGCATGATGCGCGAGGATCCGCAGCAGCTCTGGCGCGACCCGTGCGCGGTACAGCCCGACGGCACCCGCGAGTACCACGTCCGCCGCAACAGCCGGGACGGCCGGGAGAACGCGGTGATGTTCCTGGTCACCGGCAACGTCGAGGTAATCGAATCGATCTGGCTGTACGTCGCACGCAGCAAGGACCTCGACTGGCTCCGCGCCCACATCGACGACATCGAGGGCGCCGCGTCCTGCGTCGAGGACTGCATGGACCCGCTCGGGCGTCTCTGGTCGGACGTCTACTACGAGGACCAGGTCATCAAGGACGGCCGCGAGACGATGGCCGCGTCACTCGCCGCGCACTCGTTCGAGCTGCTGGCTTCACTGGAAGCGCTGCTGGGCCGCGACGGCTCGCGGTGGCTGACGCTCGCGGAGAAGCTGACGGCCGCGATCGCCCAACCGCTCCCCGTCGGCTACTGGGATCCGGAGCACAACCGATTCGTCGACTGGGTCGACCGCTCCGCGGTCGTCCACGACCACGTGCACCTGCTGGCCAACGTGCTTCCGGTTCTCTTCGGTCAGGCCGACGTCGATCAAGCGCGCGACGTTCTCGCACTGGTCGAACGCGAGCTGGACGAGTTCCAGCGCTTCCCCACGTTCCTGGCTGCCCGGATCGCCGACTACACCGACAGCGAGATCGGCGACGGCGGACCGTACGACCTGTGCGCGGCCGGGCGCTACTGGTGCTGGGACGCCGCGTTCTGGTCCTGGCGCCGCAACGGCCGGATGTTGTTCGACCAGCTCACGACCGTGGCCCGGCAGGGCGCCGCCGAGGACTACGTCATGGGCGAGCGCTACGACATGAACCACGTCTACTACACCGACGGGACGCCCTGGCACGGCGCCGCGCACTACTACGAGTACCCGTGCGTCTTCACGTGGGTGCTGTTCTGCGAGTTCCTCGGCGTCCGGCCGTCGCTGGACGCGGACCTGGCGGTCGCGCCGCGGCTCGTCTCACCGGGAACGGTGACGCTGCCCCAGGACGCCTATCAGCTGCACTACGCCTACCGCCCGGACGGGTTCACGCTGCAAAACCTCGCGTCCACTCCGCGCACGTTCGCGCTCGATCTGCGCGCTCTGTTCCCCGCCGAGCCGCGGACCGTCGAGCTCGGTCCCGGCGAAACCCTCACCGTCGCGCGCGAAGACCGACTCCCCCGAAGGACCCCCCGTTGAGCCTCCCGATCGACATCACCGGCACCCCGTTCTCCCGGCGCGGCTCGTACTTCGCGATCTCACGGGTCCCGGACGGCATCCATCTGCGCACCGTCCGCGGTGACGCCCGCCAGCGCGAGATCCTCCGGTTCAGCCTCGGCGGCGTTCCGACGGTGGACGTCCGCCCGGGGATGCTGACGCTGGCCCGCGACCCCGCGCGCGTCGATGTCGCCCTGTCCGGGAGCGGCCGGGCGATCCTGCGCGTCACCGGGAACGTGACGCTCGACCTGCGCGTACGCGACCAGTACGACGTCGTCGTCGAGGAGAGTGCCACCGCGTGGCGCTTCGTCGACGCCGGCGCCAACCGGAACTACCGGCTGCGCCTCGCCGGTGGCGCCGCGCACCTCGACTCCGCCTGGGACGGTGTCCGCAACATCCGGGCCCGTCTCGTCGTGAACGGCCCGGCGCTCCTCGTCGTCGACGAATTCGGCAGTTCGGCGCCCGCCGACGCCGAACCGGACTTCGACGCGGTCGTCACGTCCGCCGAGGCAGACTTCGCGTCCTGGCTCCACCGCCACGCCCCGGCGGCCGACGTCGGCGCGGGTGGGTTCGACGCGGCGGTGCGAGTCGCCGCGTTCGTCACGTGGGCGGCGATGGTGCCGGCGGGCGGCCTGCTGCGCCGCGAATCGATGCTGATGTCCAAGAACCGGATGACGAACATCTGGAGCTGGGACCACTGCTTCAACGCGATGGCGCTGTGGCGTGACCCGACCGCGGCCGCCGACCAGATCCGCACGCTCTTCGACCACCAGGACGAGCACGGCTGCCTGCCCGACTACGTCAACGACGCGGTCGTCGAGCGCAACTTCGTGAAGCCGCCGGTGCACGGGTGGTCGATCGCCTGGCTGCTGGACCGGGGCGGCCTGCCGTTCGCGGAGGCCGAGACGCTCTACGAGCCGCTGGCGCGCTGGACCGACTGGTGGTTCACGCACCGTGTCTACGGCGACGACGGCATCCCGTCCTACAACCACGGCAACGACTCCGGCTGGGACAACTCGACGGTGTTCGGCACCGGAGTGCCCGTGCAGAGCCCCGACCTGCTCGCGTTCCTGGCCCTGCAGATGCTCGCGCTGGCCCGCATCGCCGACCACCTGGGGCGGCCGAACGACTGGCGCGAACGCGCCGAAGCCACGGTGCAGACGATGTCCGATCACTTCTGGCTCGACGGCCGGTTCATCGCCCGGCACACCGTCTCGCAGCGGCCGATCGAGTCCGACAGCCTCATCACGCTGATGCCCCTGGTGCTCGGTGAACTGCTTCCACGAGCCCAGTTCGACGCCACGGTGCGGCGCCTGCTCGACGGCGGGTACCTCACCGCCCACGGCCCCGCCACCGAACCACCGCACAGCCCCGAGTACGTCGCCGACGGCTACTGGCGCGGACCGATCTGGGCGCCCACCACGATGTTGCTGGTCGACGGGTTGCGTCGCGGAGGTCGCCAGGACATCGCCGACGAGATCACCCGCCGGTTCGTGGCGACGTGCGCGGCGGCCGGCATGGCGGAGAACTTCGACGCGGTCACCGGCGACGGTCTGCGCGACCCGAGCATGACGTGGACCGCGTCGGTGTTCCTGTGTCTGGTCGGCACGGGCGCGCCGTTACTGCCGACGGGCGTCTGAGCGCGGGCGGCAGCCGTCCGTCCGCAGTAGAACGGCAGTGGCGGTTGAAACGCTGCACCCCATGCTCACACCGTTCAAGCCCCGCGTGCGTGCGCTGGGCGCCGTCGCCGTGCTCGCGCTCCTGCTGGCCGGCTGCAGTCCGATCCTCGACGAAGCCGAGAATGCCGCGACGGCGAGCCCGTCGGTCGCCCCGCCGTCGAGCGCGCCGGCGAAGACACCTCGCGAGAAGCTGACCGGGTCGGTGCCGACCTACCGGACGCCGTCCTACTCGTGGTCGATGGTCAACGAGGGCGTGCGGGACGGCTGGACGGCGAGCAAGGGTGTCGTGGACCCGCCCGGCAAGACGTTCCTGCTCGAGAATGTCGTCCGGGACGCCGCGTCCGGAGTGAGCACGATCTGGCACATCCGCGTCGTCCATCCGAAGACCTGGGTGTGGATCGAACTCGACAACCCACGGAACGAAGACGGCTTCCCGGAGTTCCCGACGAAGTGGGGGCTGCTCGAGCAGGAGCAGGTCGAGGACAGCGGGCCCGCACTCGGCTGGGACCTCTGGAGCAAGGACCCCGCCAACGTCGGACTCCTGTTCCGCGAGATCGTCGACGCCAAAGAGGCGGGTCCGGGCGTGTTCACGGGCACGATCAACATCCAGAAGGCCAAGCTCGCCGAGGTCGTCGACGAGAAGACCCTGACGGCGCTCGGCGCAAAGGCGAAGGCCGTCCCGTTCCGTGCGCTGCTCGACCCGCAGGGACGGATCCTGGACCTCGTGCTGAAGGTGCCGGGCACCGCGAAGACCAAGCCGATCACGCACTGGATCGCCTACCGCGACTACGGGGCGGCCACCGTGACCAAGCCGCCCACCGCCGCCGAGACCGCCCCGACCACCGACGACGTGTACGAGCTCATCAACTCGTGAGTCAGTCGAGGCAGAACTCGTTGCCTTCGACGTCCTTCATCGCGATCATCGACTCGTTCTCCTCGTCGGCGTACAGGATGTACAGGCGCTCCGCGCCGAGTGCGACCAGCCGGGCGCACTCGGCTTCCAGCACCGCCACGCGCTCGTCGCCGACGAGCCCGGTGCCGGCGCGGACGTCGAGGTGCACGCGGTTCTTGACGACTTTTCCTTCGGGAACACGCTGGAAGTACAGGCGCGGCCCGGCGCCGGTCGGGTCGCTGCACGCGCAGTTCCCACCCGGCTCGTCCGGCGGCGCCGACAGCTCGTAGCCCAGCACCTCGCACCAGAAGCGAGCGACCCGCTCGGGTTCCGCGCAGTCGAACGTGACCTGAACCTCTTTGACCGTTGGCACGGGTCCACCTTAGGGCGCTGAAACCGCCGTGAAACCGCGGTGATCCGGTGTCGGCCCAGGCTCTGCCGCATGACGAATGCCATCGAACTGACCGGCCTGCGCCGGTCCTACGGAAACCAGGTCGTGCTCGACGACCTGGACCTGCAGGTGCCCGAGGGCACGATCTTCGCACTGCTCGGCCCGAACGGGGCCGGGAAAACGACGACGGTCCAGATCCTGTCGACGCTCATCCGCCCCGATTCGGGCCAGGCGCGCGTTTTCGGCCACGACGTCGTGAAAGCCCCCGACGCGGTGCGGAAAGCGATCGGCGTCACCGGCCAGTTCTCCGCGGTGGACGACTACCTCACCGGCGAGGAGAACCTGCGCCTGATGGCCGATCTCCACCACCTGGGCCGGGCGCAGGGTCGCCGGAAGATCGGTGATCTGCTCGGACGGTTCGGTCTCACCGACGCCGCCCGTCAGGGCGCGGCGACGTACTCCGGTGGCATGCGGCGCCGCCTCGATCTCGCGATGGGCCTGGTCGGCAGCCCGCGGGTGATCTTCCTCGACGAACCGACCACCGGCCTGGACCCCCGCAGCCGCCGTGACCTGTGGCAGATCGTGCGGGACCTGGTCACCGACGGCGTCACGATCTTCCTCACCACGCAGTACCTGGAGGAAGCCGATCAGCTCGCCGACCGTATTGCGCTGCTCGACCGCGGCCGGCTCGTCGCGCACGGCACTCCGGCTGAGCTCAAGCGGTTGGTGCCCGGTGGTCACGTCGAACTGCACTTCGCTGACGAGACCCAGCTCGCTACCGCCGCCGCGCTGTTGGGCGCGACTCCGGACGGGGACTCGCTCGTCCTGCGGGTGCCCGCCGATGGCAGCGTGCAGTCGCTCAAGGCCCTGCTCGACCGCCTCGACACCGCCGCGATCGGTGTGGACGCACTCACCGTCCACACCCCCGATCTCGACGACGTCTTCCTGGCGGTGACCCGATGAGGGACTCGCTGACGATGACCCGCCGCCAGTTGCGGCACCTGACCCGCGGGTTCGCGACAACGCTGATGCTGCTGGCGGTGCCGGTCATCTTTCTGCTGCTGTTCGTGTACGTGCTCGGCGACACGCTCGGCAACGGCCTGGGCGGCGGCTCCGGCGGCCGCGGCGCCTACGTCAACTACGTGACGCCGGGCATCCTGCTGATCACGATCACCGGTGCCGTGCAGGGCACGGCGATCGCGGTCGCGATGGACATGACCGGGGGCATCGTGGCCCGCTTCCGCACGATGGCGATCGCGCGGGTGTCGGTGCTGACCGGGCACGTCGTCGCGAGCGTGCTGCAGAACGTCGTCAGCCTGGCGTTGGTGCTGGGTGTGGCCGTGCTGATCGGGTTCCGGGCGTCCGCGTCGGCGGTGGAGTGGCTCGCGGCCGCGGGGCTGCTCGCGTTCACCGCGTTCGGGTTGATCTGGCTGTCGGTCGCGCTCGGGTTGGCGACGAAGAGCGTCGAGGCTGCGAGCAACCTGCCGATGCCACTGCTCCTGCTGCCGTTCTTCGGCAGCGGATTCGTGCCCACCGACTCGATGCCGACCGCTCTGCGCTGGTTCGCCGAGTACCAGCCCTTCACGCCGATCATGGAGACCGTGCGTGGTCTGCTGCTCGGCACGCCGATCGGCTCCGGCGGCGCGCTCGCGCTCGGGTGGTGCGCGGCGATCGCGCTGATCGGCTACGCGTGGTCCAAACACCTCTACAACCGCGACCGCACCCGCTGAGCGAGGACCGCCGCCCGCCCCGGGCGCTAGGCCGGGCGGCGCTCCGCGAGCAGGGCCAGGGCGGCCGCGCGGAGACCGGCGCGGTCGTGACCGGCGTAGTGGGCCACCGCGTCGTGGTACGCGGTGGCATCCGCGCGTTCGGCGTCGGCGCGGGCGGACCTGGCGGACATCGTCGGCTGGAAGTTGCGCAGGAAACGGAAACGTTCGGCAAGCGCGATCATCCGCGCGGGGTTCGCGGTGTCACCGCGGGCGAGGTCGGCGGTCGCGATCGCGCGGAGCAGCGTGCCGCACAGCGCCTGCTCGACCAGGTACGGCGGCGGATTGGCGGGCGGGTCGGTGAGCAGCTCGACGAGGCGGCCGGGCAGGGCGTCGGCGACGTCGCGGATGCGGTCGAGGTGACCGTGACGCGCGTGCGCGACGACGGCGACCGCGCGGGCCTCCACCACCCAGGGGTCGAGCTCGTGCGGAATGACGGTGTCCACCGCGTTCTGCACGAGGTCGACGGCCCGCCGCCACAGCTGGAGCCCACGCTCGGTATCGCCACGCGCGAACGCCACCTCCGCGCGGACGCCGGCGTCGTACCCCGCGGTCTTGGCGACGATCTCCTGGTCGAACGCGAGCTGGGCGAGTCCGTCCAGCCAGCGTTCGGCCTCGTCGACGTCGCCGATCTGGAGGTTGGCCAGCACGAGCCAGGACCGGGTGCCGACCGCGTTCGTCGGAGCGCCGAGCCGCTGGAGCACCGGCAGTGCCGCGGTGAGCTCGTCCCGGGCCTCGACCCCCTGCTCGAGCTGCAGACAGAGTTCCGCGACCCGACAGCGGGCGGTCGCGTTCATCCACGCCACGCTGGTGTCGGGCAGCAGGTCGAGAGCGCGCCTGGCGGCTTCCAGCGCCGCGTCGACGTTGCCGTCGGCTTCCCAGTAGTAGCTGGCGAGCGCGTTCGCGGCCCCGGCGACGAGGGGTTCGGTGCTGTGGCAGAGCCGGTACAGGGCGGCCGGGTCCTCGAGCGCGCTCACGACGTGGCCGCCGGCGCGGACGAGGGTGTCCGGTGGGGCGGTGCCGAGGCGGCGCAGGGCGACCAGCGAGCGCACCGGTCGCGCTCCGGCGATACCGAAGGTGGCCGCGGCCGACATCGTGAGGGCGGTGCGGGTGGCTTCGACGAGCTCGGGCTCGGGACGATAGTGCGAGAGGGGCCAGGACGTCTGCTCGATGAGCGTCGTCAGGCGGGTGTAGTTGGAGTCGAGCGTCCAGAGGGTGCTCAGGACCGCGGTGACGGCGGCGGTGGTCGGGCGGTCGTCGTGCGCCAGGGCGAGGCGTAGGGCGTGGAGCAGGTTCTCGTGTTCGGCGTGGACGGTGGCTGCCGTGGCGTAGGGGTCGGGACCGAGGAGCGCGTCGGAATGGGCTGCGCCGAAGTGTCGGGCCCAGGTGAGAAAGTGTCCGGCGACGTCGGCAGGGCGGTTTTGGGCGCTGAACTCCCGGACGGTCTCGAGCATGCGCAGGCGGGTGTCGGTGACTTCGAGGAGGGAGTGGTCGGCGAGGCGTTCCAGCGTCCCGGTCGAGACGCCGAGGGCTGCGGCGGCGTCGGTGGTGAAGCCGTCGGGGAAGATCGAGAGGGCGCGCATCGCGTCTTGAGCGCCGGTTTCCAGGAGGTTCCAGCTCCAGTCGACGACGGCGCGCAGGGTGTGGTGGCGGGCCGGGGTGTCGCGGGTGCCGCCCCGGAGGAGCGCGAACCGGTCGTCGAGTCGTTTCGCCAGGTCGGCGACCGGCATGATGCGCACCCGGGCGGCGGCGAGCTCGATCGCGAGCGGAAGGCCGTCGAGGTGGTCGCAGATTTCTCGGACTTCCGCCGAGGGCAGCTCGGCGTTCGGCCGCGCCGCACGGGCGCGTTGTTCGAAGAGTTCGACGCTGGTGGGCCGGTCGAGTTCGGGGAGGTGGTACACGGCTTCGGACGAGAGGCCGAGGGGTGTGCGGCTGGTCGTGAGGATGCGTAGCTCGCCGGTGTGCGCGACGAGCGTTGCGACCACGTCGGCGACGGCGCCGACGACGTGCTCGCAGTTGTCGAGCACGAGGAGCGCGGGGCCGGCCGCGAGCGCGGCGACGACGGCCCCGACCGGGTCCGCGGCCGGTCCGCGCGCCCCGGGCCCACGCGCCTCCCCCGCACCGAGCACGGCCGCGATCTCGTGCGCGACATCGTCAGCGGAGGTGCCGCCGCGGCCGGCGGCCACGGGTGTGGCGGGAGTTTCGGGGGGTAGGCCGGCCAGGGGGACGGCGGTGATGGTGGGGAAGGTGGCTCGGCGGGCTACCGCGTTGGCCAGGCGGGTTTTGCCCAGGCCGCCGGGGCCGAGGACGGAGGTCACGCGGGAGGAACGGAGGAGCGCCTCGACCGCAGTGACGTCGTCGTCCCGGCCGAGGAGCGGGTTCGGTTCGTGGATGACACCGCGGCGGAGCGTCGGGGCCGTACCGCGGAGGAGGCGCTCGTACTCGGCCTGGAGGGCGGGACCCGGATCGGTGCCGAGGTCGTCGCGGAGTGCGCGTCGGTACGTGTCGTAGCGGGCCAGGGCGGTGGCCGGGCCCATCGTCGCGGCCTCGCACCGAAGCAGCTCCCGCAGCACCTCCTCGTCGCGGGGTTGCGCGGCGGCGAGCTCCCCCAGCGGCCCCGCCGCCTCGGCGACCCGCCCGAGCCGCGCCAGCGCGAGCGCCCGAGCCCGTACCAACCCCCGGAACGTGCTGACACGCTGCGCCCGCAGGACCTCGAGCGCCCCCTCGGCTCCATCCGCGGCGCCGCCGGCAGGGCCCCCTGACGCCGCGGCGGCCGCAACGCCGCCTGCTGCCGTCGGCGGGACGGCCGGCGACAGGGGGTCGTACAGCGCCAGGCCGGACTCGGCGTGGGAGAGGGCGCTGGCGGGGTCGTCGTTGCGTTCGGCGCGGGCTGCTGCGGCGGCATGGAGTTGGACGGCGGTGGTGTCGACCTGGTCGTCGGGGAGTGTGAGCCGATAGCCGGTCGGGGTGCGGGCGATCGCGTCGGCGCCGAGCTGGGACCGTGCCCGGGACACGAGAATCTGCAGCGCCTTGGGCGGATTGTCCGGGCTCTCGTCGGGCCAGAGCCCCTGGACGAGCCTCCCGACCCCGCACCCACTCCGCAGGTCAGCGGCCAACAACGCGATCAACGCCTGGACACGCGGGCCCGTGATCTCCCGGCCACGGTAGGCAACCCGTGACAACAGGAGAAGATCAGGGCTCACCGAGTCAGCGTATCGATCCACCGTGGAGGATCCATGACCGATTTCGACACCGCTCACCTCGAACGCTGCGTCGAGCTCGCCGAGGAGGCGAAGCGGCGTGGCGACGGGCCGTTCGGGTCCGTGCTCGTCGGCGCCGACGGTGTGCGGCTCCACGAGGACAGCAACCGGGAGGCCAGTGACGGTGACCCGACCGCCCACCCCGAGTTCACGCTCGCGCAGTGGGCCGCGGCGAACCTCTCGCCGGAGGCGCGGGCCGCCGCCACGGTGTACACCTCCGGGGAGCACTGCCCGATGTGCTCGGCGGCCCACGCGTGGGTGGGTCTCGGCCGCGTCGTGATCGCCGCTTCCGGCGCGCAGCTGGCGTCGTGGCGGCAGGAGTGGGGCCTTCCGGCATCACCGGTGCGCCCCCTCTCCATCACCGACATCGCCCCGGGGATCGAGGTCGTCGGTCCCGTGCCCCCGTTCGACGACCGCATGCGGTCGATCCATCAGGCGGCCGCCGGCCGCTAGCCCTTCTCCTGCTCGTACTTCTGCGTCATGTGGGCCACGGCGTCCAGCTGCGTCTGCGCGTGGGCCGACCGGGCGCCACTCGCGCGGTCCTTCGCCGCCAGCGTGCTGGCCGCCTGCCCCTGGAACTCCGGGAACACCTGCTGCGCGATCAGTTCGAACGACCGCTTCGTGGCTTGCGGGTTGGCCCACTCGTGCCCGAGCAGCAGGAACGCCCCGAAGCCGCCGGACTGGTCGACGAGCCTGCGCACCTGCGCCCGCGCGTCCTCCACGGTGCCGATCGCACCGATCCCGGCCTCGTTGATGTAGTCGATCATGCCTTTGACGTCGGCGCTGCTCCCGACGTCCATCTGCGGGAACGCGGCCACCTTCTGGAAGTACGTGAACCAGTGCTCGATGCCGTACTCGACGTCGCGGTAGGCCTGTTCCCGGGTCTCCGCGATGTGCATGAGCCCGACGAGCCGCCACCCCGCCCGGTCCGGCGTCGGCTGCCCGAAGTGCGCGGCCCGTTCCTCGACGACGTTCCAGTGGTGGGCCAGCGCGTCGAACCCGTCGGGGGTGAGCGTCGCCCCGATCGAGAGCAGGCCGATGCCGTGCTGGCCGGCCATGCGCGGCCCGGTCGGCGAGGCCACCGCGGCCACCGCCACCTCGAAGCACGGATCCGTGTACGGCCGCAGCTGCAGCTGGGCGTCGACGAGGGTGTGGGTCGTGGTCTGACGGGTCACCGTTTCGCCGCGGAGCAACCGCAGGATGATGTCGAGGTTCTCGCCGAGCAGCTCGCGGGTGTCGGTGGGGTTGAGGCCGATCATCGCGGAGTCGGTGGGCAGGGAGCCCGGCCCGCAGCCGAGCATCGCGCGGCCGCGGGTGAGGTGGTCGAGCATGACCATGCGGTCGGCCACCCACAGTGGATTGTGGTACGCGATCGAGGTGACGCCGGTCCCGAGCTTGATGTGCCGCGTCCGTTCGGCCGCCGCCGCAATGAAGATCTCGGGCGACGCGATGAGCTCGGACCCCGCGGAGTGGTGCTCGCCGATCCAGGCTTCGTCGTAGCCCAGGGCGTCGAGATGTTCGACGAGTTCCAGGTCGCGCTGCAGGGCGAGCGTCGGGTTTTGACCGGGCTTGTGGAAGGGGGCCAGGAAGGTGCCAAAACGAAGTCGGCTCATCGTCCGAGTATGACCCAGATCACACTCCATGGGCCGTCTGGAAATTGGACACGATGAGCTTGCCGGTGGTGTGGCGGCGGGCGAAGTCGACGCAGGCCTGCGGGGCGTCCTCGAACGTGTAGCGGCGGCCGATCGTGACCGGTAATTCCCCGGCGACGAGAAGTTCGGCGACCTCGCGCATTCCGCCGTGGGTCGCGTCGAGGTCGAGCACGAACCGGGCGTCGATGTCGTCCCGGAGCTCGCCGGCGACGGGCGCGGTGATCGTCAGCAGCCGACCGCCGGGGCGGAGTGCCCGGGCGATGCCATCGAGCTGGTCACCGGGCAGCGTCAGGTTGAATGCGATGTCCACGTCCGACGGATAGTCGCCGTACCCGATCGTGGTGCCGGCGCCGAGCTTCTCGAGGAGCTCGGCGTCGGCCGGGGTGGTCGTGGCGATCACCCGCGCGCCGGCGCGGGCCAGCACCGGAAGCAGCGCGGTGCCGACGCCGCCGGTGGCGCCGACCACCAGGGCGGTCTCGCCGGGCTGCACCGCCGCGGTGCCCATCAGCGCGAGGACGGTCAGACCGACGGTGGGCACTGCCGCCGCCTGGTCGACGGGCAGCGCGGCCGGGCGGTGGGCGATCAGCGGGGTGTCGGCCTCGAACACTCCGTACTCGGCCAGCGCGCCCGTGCCGAGCGACGGCCGCGTGGCGCTCGCCATCACGCGAAGCGCGCGCGGAACGGACTGGCCGAACACCTCGTCGCCGACGCGGTAGGCAGTGACGCCCGCTCCGACGGCGGTGACCGTACCGGCGAAGTCGTTGCCCACGACGTGCGGGAACACGAGCGGGATGACGTCGCGGAAGTCACCGCTGGGCAGCCGGACGTCCGCGGGGTTGATCGACGCGGCGGCGATCCGCACCTGGATCTGACCGGGACCCGCCTCCGGCGTCGGGACGTCGGTGACGACGTAGTTCTCCGGTGCTCCGTAGGCGATCGCAGCGACAGCTTTCATGACGTCCCCCAAGCGGACCGAGCGGTCAGGTTAACGCCGCCGACCGTAGCCAGAAACGGACCGCCGGGTCAACTTGTTAGGATGCGGGACGTGAGTCCGCTCCGCGCCGATGCCGCACGCAACCGCGCGCTCCTGCTGGCCGCGGCGGCCGACGAGTTCGCGGAGCACGGTGTGGACGCGTCCGTCGCCGACATCGCGCGCCGGGCAGGCGTCGGCAAGGGCACTGTTTTTCGGCATTTCCCGACGAAGGACGACCTGGTCGCGGCGATCGTGCGCAGCCGGGTCGAGGAGCTCAACGCGGTCGCCGAGGAGCTGCTCACCGCCGATGAGCCGGGCGCCGCGCTGTTCGAGTTCGTCACCGTGGCCGCGCGGCGGCAGCGCGAGCGGGACCTGTCGTTTCTGCAGAGCGCCGGGGCGCAGACCCCGATCGACGCCCAGCAGCGGATGGCCGAGCTCATCGACCGGCTCGTCGACCGGGCCCGCGACCACGGCGCCGTCCGGCCGGACATCACCGGTACCGACGTGCTGCTGCTGATGTGCGCGCCGAACTACGTCGTCGGGTACGCGCCGAACGCGTCGCCGGACCTCTGGCAGCGCTACCTCGCGATCATTGTCGACGGTCTGCGCCCGGAAGGCGCCCGGCCGCTGCCCCAGCCTCCGCCGGACGGCCTGGGCTGACCACGTTCTCGCTCATCGCGGTGAGGATGGTCGGGAGGTCGGCGACGACGCGGTCCGGCAGGCCGGCGACGGTCTCTTCCGCGAGTCCGATCCAGAGCTTTTTGACCTGGTCAGCCAGGGTTTGGCCGCTCTCGGTGAGCTCGACGACGGTCGCGCGCTTGTCCGAGGGCGCCGGCGCGCGGCGGATGTGGCCGGACGCTTCGAGCTTGCGTGCCATCAGCGTGACGCTGGGCGGCTCGCAGCCGAGCGCGTCGCTGAGCTGAGCCTGGATCCGCGGTCCGGTCCGGTCGAGTTCGAGCAGGAACGCCTCCTGGCCGGGGTGCAGGCCGAGCGGCGCGATCAGCGCCGCGGCCCGCGCGCGGTGACGCAGGCTCAGCAGGCGAACGGCCTGATTGAGCGCGTCGGCATACCCAGCGTCCACAGTGCCTCCTTGACAACCGATTTAGTTATGCGCATAACATTATGCGCGTAACTAAATGCTACCGCGAGGAGCCGGCCGTGGCCGTGAAGATCGCCGTCATCTACTACAGCGCGACGGGCACCGTGCACGCGCTCGCGCAGGCCGTCGCCGAGGGTGCGGCCGCGACCGGGGCCGACGTGCGATTGCGGCAGGTCGCCGAACTGGCGTCCGCGACGGCGATCGACGCGAACCCGCGGTGGCGGCAGCACGCCGACGCCACCGCGTCGTTGCGAGAGGCGTCGATCGACGACCTGGTGTGGGCCGACGCCTTCGCATTCGGAACGCCGACGCGATTCGGGGCTCCGGCCGCGCAACTCAAGCAGTTCATCGATCAGACCGGTGGCCTGTGGCGGGACGGAAAGCTGGCCGACAAGCCGGTGACCGCGTTCACCTCGGCGTTCAACCGGCACGGCGGCAGCGAGGCCACGATCTTGTCGCTGAGCAACGTCTTCTACCACTGGGGTGCGTTGATCGTCCCGCCCGGATTCACCGACCCGGCGGTGTCCGCGGCCGGGGGCAACCCGTACGGAACGTCGTCGACCGGGGAAGGTCCCGACGCCGCGGCGCTGGCGGCGGCCCGGTACCAGGGGCAGCGGCTGGCCGCGACGACGATCCGGCTGGTCGAAGGCCGGAACCTCGCGGCCGTGACGTCGTGACGACCGACGCCGTACGGACCGGAGCGGCTCGCCTGGTCCTGCCGCTGGTGTGTGCCTGTCAGTTCATGGTGATTCTGGACGCGTCGATCGTGAACGTCGCGCTGCCGTCGGTCCGGCACGATCTGGGCTTCTCCCCTACCGGTCTGGCGTGGGTGGTGAACGGCTACCTGCTGACTTTCGCCGGCCTGCTGCTGCTCGGGGGGCGCGCCGCGGATCTGTTCGGCCGGCGCCGGATGCTCGTCGCCGGGCTCGTGCTGTTCTCCGGGGCGAGCCTCGTCGCCGGGCTGGCGACCACGCCGGAGGTGTTGGTCGCCGCCCGTGCCGTGCAGGGTTCGGGGGCCGCGCTGCTGGCGCCCGCCACGCTCGCGGTGATCACGACGTACTACACGGCACCGCAGGAACGGGCCCGCGCGTTCGGCGCCTGGTCCGCGGCCGGTGGGGTGGGCGGGATGGCCGGTGCGATCGCCGGGGGCGCGCTCACCGCGGGTCTGTCGTGGCGGTGGGTGTTCCTGATCAACGTCCCGATCGGGGCGGTGCTGATCGCGACCGCGCTCGCGTCGCTGGACGGTGCGCGCGCCGAACGGCGGGAGACGCTCGACGTCGCCGGGGCGGTGACCGGGACGGTGGGCCTCGCCACGCTGGTCTACGGGGTCATGGAGGGGGCGTGGGCGCCGGTGCTGGCGGGCGTGTTCCTGCTCGTCGTGTTCGTCGGAGTGGAGGCGCGGTTCGCTGCGCACCCGATGATGCCGCTGCGCCTGTTCCGAAGTCGGGCGGTGTCGGTCAGCAACGTGCTGCTGGTGCTGTTCGGTGGGATCGCGATCGCGATGTGGTACTTCACGTCGCTGTTGCTGCAGAACGTGCTCGGGTACGGCCCGCTGCGGGCCGGGCTCGGCCAGACGCCCGCGGCAGTGACGTTCGTGGTGGTCGCGGGTCTGCTGCCGCGCGCCCGGCCACGGGCGCTGGTACTGGCGGGGTGCGCGTTCTTCACCGCCGGTTTCTGCTGGCTCGCGGCGAGCAGCGACAGCGGGTACCTCACCGGCGTTCTCGGACCCACGCTGCTGATCGCGGTCGGCATCGGGCTGACGTTCCCCACGCTCATGGCCGCGGCGACCGCGGATGCCCCGGAGAGCGACGCCGGCACCGTCGGCGGCCTCGCCAACACCGCGAGCCAGGTCGGCGGCTCGATCGGCCTGGCCGTCCTGGCGACGGCCGCCGCCGGTCCCTCGCCGGCTCGCGGCTACGACCTGGTGTTCCTCCTCGCAGCCGGACTCGCCGTGGCGATCGCAACGCTCAGCACGCTCCTACCCCGCCAGCGCCTTCTGCAGTAGCGCGAACAGCGCGCCACGCTCCCCCGCGTTCAGCACCCCGAGCGTCTCGGCGAGCACCTCGTCGAGGATGCCGGAACCGGCCTCGTAGGCAGCCCAGCCGTCCGACGTGAGGCGGTGCTTCACCGCCCGACCCCTACCCTCCACCCGCTCGAGCAACCCGCGCTCGATCATGCGCCTGCTCAGCTCCCCCATCGACTGATCCGTCTGGAACGTCAGCTCCGCGAGGGCATGCAGCGACGCGTCGGGATTGCGGTGCACGTGGCGGAGGACGTCCCACTGCACCAACGACAATCCGGCGCGCTCCGAGAGCCGGCGATTGCCCTCGCGGTGATGGCGCCACTGCAGCCGCTTGAGCGCGAGACCGACGTCCTGGTTCGAAGGCACGTCCCGACCTTACCAAGGTTGCTTACCTAAGGAACCTGATCTACGGTTCCTTACATGACTTCCTACCTTCTCCTCCACGGCGGCGGCGGTCCCGCCACGATGACCGGCTTCGCCGACCTCCTCGCCGAGCGCACCTCCGCCCGGGTCGACGTCCCGACCCACCCCGGCTTCAGCGGCACCACCCGGCCGGACTCCCTGTCCTCGACCCGTGACCTCGCCGCGCACTACGTCGCCCACCTGGAGGAAGACACCGTCGTCATCGGCAACTCGTTCGGCGGCTGGCTCGCCGCCGAGATCGCCCTGTCGAACAGCCCCCACGTCAGCGGCGTGGTGATCGTCGACGGCATCGGGATCGACGTCGAAGGCCACCCGGTGACGAACGTCCGAGGCCTGGCTCCGGCGCAGATCCAGCAGCTGTCGTGGCACGACCCGTGCAAAGCCCCGCCGGCCGGCAAGCCCGACGTCGAGGCACTGCTCGCCTACACTGGCCCGACGATGTCCGACCCGACCCTGCGCGACCGGCTGGCCGACGTCGACGTCGACGTTCACGTCGTCTGGGGTGAGAGCGACGGCATCGTCGACATCGAATACGGCAAGGCATACGCGAACGCGATCGGCCAGTCTACGTTCACGGTGTTACCCGAGACGGGGCACCTACCCCAGGTCGAGACGCCCGAGGAACTGCTCAACTCGGTGCTCGGCCGGACGATGGGTCGGCATAGCCGTTGACCAGGAGCGGCCGTGAAGAGAACGCGTCTGATCGTCGGTGTGCCGCTGCTCGCCGTGCCCCTGCTCGTCGTCGCGTTCGTCGACGGCGGCGGTCTCTCGGCCGTCGGGATGCACACCTTTGCGGTCGCGGACGCGATCGGGCTCGTCGGGATCGTCATCGGCCTGGTGCGCTACCGTCCGCGCTTCGTCGCGCCCTGGCTGTGTCTCGTCGGAGTCGGTGTCGTCCAGGTGTCGGCGGACATCGCGATCACCGTCGGCGGTCTGATCGATGCGGCCGGCGTCGTCTTCCTCCCTCGCTACCCGCTCTACGCGCTGGCGCTGCTGCTCTGGGCACGCCGACGACATCCCGGGCGCGACGCGGCGACCTGGATCGACCTGGGCATCGTCGGGGTCGCGCTGGCGCTGGTGTCGTGGGTCTTCCTCATCTCACCCCAGCTCTTCGACGGTGAGCACCACGGCTGGACGACCGGGACGACGCTGGCCTACCCGGTGATCGAGCTGGTGCTGATCTCGCTGGGGCTGCGGCTCTGGCTCGGCGCCCCGCAGCGCACGCCGGCGATGTATCTGCTGGGAGCCGCGCTCCTGCTCTACCTGGCCGCCGAGATCGTGTTCTCGACGTTCACCGTCGCCGGTGAGGCCGCGGTGTCCGACCTGTGGAACGTGCTGTTCCTGGTGCCCGGCCCGCTGACCGCGGCGGCGGCACTGCACCCGTCGATGGCACGGCTGGGCGACCGGGTGCCCGAGACGACCGCGTCGGTGACCGGGCGCCGGCTGTTCGTGCTGGCCGTCGTCGCGGCGGTACCGCCGGGCGTGTTGGTCGTTCAGTACTGGCGCGGAGCCGACCTGCACGTGCTGCCGATCGCCGCCGCGTGCGCCGCGCTGACGTCGCTGGTGCTCACCCGGATGTGGCTGCTGGTGGTCGAGCAGCGGCGCATCGCGGTGACTGACGGCCTGACCGGCCTGAACACCCGGCGCCGGTTCGAGGAGGAGCTCACCGCGCAGTTCGATCGTTCGCGCGCGATCGGCGTCATGCTGCTCGACGTCGATCACTTCAAACAGGTGAACGACGTCTACGGGCACCAGGCCGGGGACGCCGTGCTCGAAGAGCTGGCGCACCGCCTGACGAAGGCGGTGCGGGCCGGTGACCTGGTCGCGCGCTACGGCGGCGAGGAATTCGCGGTGCTGCTCGGTTCGTCGGACCTCGCGACGACCGAGGTCATCGCCGAACGCACGCGGCAGGCGGTCGCGTCGGAGCGGTTCGTCGTCGACGGTGGCCTCGAACTGCCGGTCACCGTCTCGATCGGCGTCGCCGTGTGGAACGGGACGCCCGACATCGAGGCACCGGCCGACCTGCTGCGGGAGGCCGACCGACGCCTCTACAAAGCCAAGGCCGACGGCCGGAACCTCGTCGTCACGACCTGACGAAGTACGGTGACCGGCGATACCACTTCGCGCACTAGGAACAACGGTGTTGTCATAAGCTTCCTCGCATGACTCGGGTGCCGACGACACGGCGGCGACGCCGGCCGACCAAAACGGGCGTCGTGCTCAGCCACGAGCTCATCGTGAAGACCGCGATCCGGTTGATGCACGAGCACGGGTCGGAGGGGCTGAGCGTGCGGCGGCTCGGCATCGCGCTGGGCGCCGACCCGTCGAGCGTCTACCGGTACTTCCGTAACACCGACGACCTGATCCGTGCGGTCGCCGACGACCTGATCGGCCAGTACCTCGCGGACTTCGCGCCCGGACCCGACTACCGCAGCACGCTGCGTGACCTCGGCATCCGGATCCACGCGGCGCTGGTGGCCGAGCCGCGCATCTCCACGCTGACCGCCTCCCGCGTCACCGGCCGGCCGCACGAGATCCGCGTGATCGAGCTCGGCCTCGGGATCCTGCGGAACGCGGGGTTCTCCACCGCGGAGTCGGCCCGGCACTACCACGCGTTCATCGACCTGACGCTCGGCTTCGCCTCGCTCGACTCGTCCGCGGCGACGCTCGTGCACGGCACCGAGGAATCCGACGACGCCGTCTGGGGTGCCGTCTACGCGCAGCTGCCGGGCGACGCCCACCCTAACATCGCGGCCTGCGCGCATGCGCTCGAAGAGACGATGCGCACGAGCGCCTACCCGCGTGCCCTCACGGTGTTCCTCGACGGGCTCGAGGCGCAGCTGCGACCCGGCGAGCCACCACGTCCGGCTGAGCGCGGTTCCACTGCGGACCGTTCTCGGTCGGCCCGGTGATCGGTGCGCCCAGCCCTTCGGCGCAGCGGTGCAGCAGCTCTTCGAGTTGGGTCCGTTCGGGATCCGTGAGCCCGGAGCACATCGTGTTCTCCAGGTCGGCGCCCTCGCGCTCGCACGCCTCGACGACGTCCGTGCCGGCGGCGGTGAGCCGGGAGAGCAGCACCCGCGCGTTCTCCCTCGACACCTGCCGGGACACCCACCCGGCCGCGATCAGCGTCTGCAGTACCTGGTTCGCGCCCTGTGCCGAGACGCCCAGCGTGCGGGCGAGCGCCGCGTTCGACAGGTCCGGTTGGCGGCGCAGCAGGAACATCGCCCGGTACTCGGCCTCGCTCATTCCGTGCCCGGCCAGTCGGGCGGTGAACTCCGCCTGGTACAGCCGGGAGACGTAGCGCAGCGCGTGCCGGAGGTTCGGCTCGGGACTGCGGACCGGCTTCACAGCCGCGTGTCCAGGAACTCGGCGATCCGCCGCCGGATCTCGTCGGGATCGGCGGTGCGGGCGTCGGCGTTGCTCGCGCGGAGCTCCAGGACCGGGATGCCGTGGTCTTCGAGGGCGCGGGTGGTGAAGGAGCTTCCCGGTACGTCGTCGGCGACGAGGTGCACGACTCCGTCGACGCGGTGGGATTTCGCTTCCTTGACGTACCACTCCCCTGCCCACGGGGGTGTGTAGAGCCCGTCGGTGAGGCCGACGAACCGTGCCGCGAGGGTTCTGATCGGGTCGTCGCCGTAGCGGGCGTACCCGTCGGCGGCGATCGCGAGGTACATCGACCAGACGAACACCGCGTGGTGGCTTTCCTCGAAGCTCGTGAACAGCGACATGTCACCCCAGAGGCCTCGGCCGATCCACATGAGCCGGATCTTCTCGCCGGGGCAGACCGCGTCGCCGCGGGTCACCGCCTCGCGGACCTCGTCGTTGAGGCGCGTCGCCGCCTCGACCGCCCATTCCGAGCCGCGGTGCCACTGCGGGATCATCACGCCCGGGATCACGTCGCCGAGGTTCACCGGCAGACGCTCCGCGCCCGCGATCAGATCCCGGGTGGAGCGGTTGATCTCCGCCTGCCGGTTGCCCAGGTCCAGGATCAACTGCAATTTCTCGACGTCGAACGCGCGGTCGGTGAGGCGTTCCGTGGCGGCGATCAGGAGCCGGATCTCGGCTTCCATGAGGTCGAGCCGTTCGCTGCCGTAGGCGCGTTCCCAGTCGTGGGGCAACAGGTCCCACCATCCTGGCGGCGCGGGATCGAGCGCGGTGCGTTCGAACGGGAACACCTCGGTGCCGAACTGTTCGTGCCAGGCGTCGCAGATCTTGCCGACCGCGTCGTCGGACAGGTCGGCGACGAACATCGACGGGGTCGGCAGGCCGCCCCAGGGGCGGTCGGCGGTTTCCAGGAACATCTCGCCCAGCGACAGGACGTCGTACTGGCGGATGTAGTCGGGGTAGCCCAGCTCCGCCAGCTTCCGGAGCGCCGGGGTCGCCTGCCGCTTGGCCGCGATGATCGATGCCCACCACTGGTTGACGACGTACGGCACGTCCATCGCGCGGAAGATCTCGTGCGGGGTGTCGGCATTGGCCAGCACCAGTGGGGCGCCGGCGGGGCGCTCGTGCAGCGCGGCGAACCACGCCTTCTGGTACTCGGCCACGGAGGAGCGGGTCTTCATGCCGTGCCTTTCCGCAGCGCGTCGACAGCGTCCAGCACGTCGTCGTAATTGTTCTGTTGCCGGAGGCAGACCGCGGACGGCTCCACCGCCGCCCGTTGCCCCGGCACATCCCACGCCGGCCCGGTGTCGTGCTCGCGCACCACCGCGAGCAGCGCATCCGCCCGGCACGCGCGAAACTCCTGCGCCGTCCAACCGGCGCGCGCAGTCTGGGTAGCGCTCGGGCCCGCGGGGCCACCGTTGAGGTGCAGGTCGCCCCAGTCGTGGTCCTCGCCGACGATGTTCGCGCCGCGGTCTTCGACGGCTCGGTAGAGGTCGGGGTGGTGCTGGGTGCTGCCGGTGTAGAAGAGCCGGAACGCCGGGGCCTCCTCGTCGCCGACCGCCTCGACGAGCCGGCGCGCCTCCTCCGGCGGGTACGTCGCCGCGATGCCGACGCACTGCAGGAACGTCGTGCCCCGCACGGTGCCGGTCGTGCGCCGACGCTGTTGCAGCGCCCGGAGCGTGTCGTCGAGAGCGGCGTACCGGTTCGCGGCGTCGTGCTGGCGGTCGGCGTCGAACTCGACGCCGACCCAGCGACCGACCACGTCGACGGTCCGCCGGAGCTGACCGGCGTTGAAGGCCACTGTCGACGGTCGATCCAGGTGGAGCACCTGGCAGAGATGCACCGGAAACGGCAGCCGGAGCCCGCGCAGCACGTAGAACAGGTTCAGCGACCCGACGCTGTCCCGGCACACGACGAGCCCGGCGAGGTAGTCGAAGCGCCCGTCGAGGATCTGCGTGAGGATCGAGAGCACGGGGGCGTCGGTAGCGGCACCGAGCAGATCGAGCGCGGCCGACGACGGCGCTTCGCCCGTACCCGCGAGCCGCACGGGGTGCGCGCCGAGCCCGGCCACCAGCGACGGCGGCAGGTCACCGCCCACCACCCCCACGACCGGCCCGGCCAGGGCACCCGCTGCTTCGTACCGCTCGACGTACGCTCGCACGACCACCCCTTATCAAGGAGCTTGACACTACCACGGTCTACGGTGACCCGATGGACATCACGACCGCGGTCGAGGAGCACTGGCGCGCGTCAGAGATCGGCGACGTGGACGCCGAGCACGCGATCTACGCCACCGACGCGATCCTCGACTATCCCCAGTCGGGCGAGCGCTACCGAGGCCGCGCCGCGATCGCCGCCCAGCGCGGTGGGCACCCGGCGAACCGCCACTTCACGCTGCTGCGCGTCACCGGCAGTGACAACCTCCGGGTGAGCGAGTGCGTCATCACCTACGACGGTGCGCCCAGCTACTCGGTCAGCATCATGGAGTTCGCCGACGGGCAGGTGGTGCACGAAACGCAGTACTTCGCCGACCCGTTCGGCACGCCCTCGTCCCGGATCCGGCTCGCTGAGCCGATGCCGGGGCGCACGATCACACCGGCGTGAGTGCGATCGCCCCATCGCACCAGTCGGTGTACGCGTCGAACAGGTGCTCGTCGCTGATGTCCGGCGTGCGCTTGCTCTCGAGGAGCTCGCGGCCGGCCGCGGTGTCGGAGACGATCCGGCCGTCGACCAGGCGAATCGTGTCGAGCACGTCGCCGGTGTCGACGTCGATCATCTGTAGTGCCGTCACAGCGCGCTCCTTTGTGCGCCCCCATGCTCTGCCGCCATGGTCTCGTATCCAACCAAACCGGCTAGAGCCCGAACGCACCGCCATCGACGAGGATCAGCACGCCGAGACCGATGAGGACGATCGGCAGCAGCACGTGCCCCCACCGCGAGAGCACCCGCGCGATCGCGGGACGCGTGGCGAAGTAGCGCCCGGCCGCCACCCACACCGCGACCAGGATCAGGAACACGACGACGTACACGCTGGTGCTGCCCGCTCCGGCGGTGGCGAAGACCGGCACGTAGACGCCGATGTTGTCACCGCCGTTGGCGAACGTGACAGCGGCGACCTCGAGGGCACGCGGGCCTTTCGCCGACGCCTCCCGTGCGTCCTCGGAATCGTGCCGGTGCCTCCACGCGCTCACCGCCGCCTTGATGCCGAGCGCGAGCGGCAGCAACCCGAGGTACGGGATCACACCCTCGGGCAGGAACGACGCCCCGAACGCGGCGGCGCCGGCGACGACCAGAATCCCGACGAACCCGAGGTACTGCCCGACGGCGATGTTCCGGGCCGTGCCGCGGTGCCCAGTGCCCTGCGCGAAGAACAACGCCAGGATCAGGATGTCGTCGATGTTGGTGACGGCGAACAGGCCGACCGCCTGACCGATGACGTCGAGGTTCACGCGGATTGTTCGGCGATGCCGCGGGTGAGGAGGTCGTCGGTCTCGTGGGCACTGAGGCCCGCTTCCAGCAGCAGGGCCCGCGTATGGGAGCCGAGCGCCGGGACGTCACCCATCCGCGCCTCCACGTCCGCGAACGTCACCGGCGGCAGCAGTGCTTTGACGGAGGCGTTCTCGGTGCGGACGTCCCGCCACCGGTTGCGGGCCTCCAGCTGCGGATGCGCGATCACCTCGTCCAGCTCCCGGATGTCGGCCGCCGGAACCCCGGCCGCCGCGAGCCGCTCGTCGAGCTCTTCCGTCGACCATTTGACGGACTGTTCCGCGACGGCGGCGTCGCATTCGGCCCGGTGGGTCACCCGGTCGACGTTCGTCGCGAACCGCGGATCGTCGGCCAGCTCCGGGACGTCGAGGACCTCGCTGACCAGCGTCCGCCATCCCGAGTCGTTCTGCACGCCGATCAGGATCGTGCCGTCCTTGGTCGGGTACGAGTCATATGGCGCGATCGCGGTGTGGCTCAGCCCCATCCGCGCGGGCTGCTGCCCCGTGTACATCGACGTGTACAGCGGATACCCCATCCACTCGACGGTCGCCTCGAGCATCGACACGTCGACGGCGGCGCCGACCCCCGTGCGCGAACGGCGCAGTAAGGCCGCCAGTACCGACTGCACGCAGTACATACCCGCCGCGATGTCCGACGTCGCGATGCCGGTCTTGGACGGTGTCTCGGCGGTCCCGGTGATCGAGACCAGCCCGGACTCGGCCTGGATGAGCATGTCGTAGGCCTTGCGCTGCTCGTACGGTCCGCCGACGCCATAGCCGGAGAGGCTCACGGTGACCAGCTCCGGGTGCTCGGCGCGCAATTCGTCGGCGCCGAGCCCGAGGCGCTTCGCGGCACCGGGCGCCAGGTTCTGCACGAACACGTCCGCGTTCGCGATGAGGGTCTGCACGATGGCGACGCCTTCGGCCGACTTCAGGTCGACGGCCAGCGACTCCTTGCCTCGGTTCAGCCAGACGAAATGCGCGCCGGTGCCGTGGACGACGTGGTCGTAGTCCCGGGCGAAGTCGCCGCGCCCGGTCCGCTCGACCTTGATCACCCGGGCGCCCATGTCTGCGAGGTGCCGGCTAGCCAGGGGCGCGGCCACGGCTTGCTCCAGTGCGACGACCGTGACGCCGTCCAGGGGTTGTTCCATGTCCCCCATCATCGACGAAGCTTCAGGAGTTTCATCGTGATGCGGGAGTCGACGCGGGCGATGGCGGGGTCCCCCATCAGTTGGGTGGTGAGCCACCGCTCGTAGGCGGGCAGGTCGGCGACCTGCACCCGGATCAGGTAGTCGGGCAGGCCGAACATGCGACGCAGCTCGGCGACCTCGTCCATCGCGGCGAGCCGCGCCTCGAACGCTTCGACGGTCGCGAGGTCCTTGGCGACGAGGTCGGCGTGGATGATGACCTCGAAGCCGCGGCCGAGCGCGTCGGGATCGACGATCGCCGCGTAGCCGGTGATGACGCCGTCGGCTTCGAGCCGGCGGACGCGGCGCAGCGGCATGGTCGATCTACGCGCCGCCGCCCGCGAAAGTGGCGTCATCTGGGCAGGGCTGTTCGCGCTGGGCATCGGGCTCGGCGTGCTCGTCACCAGCCACGACCTGCCGTGGTGGCTCGCCCCGGCGCTCTCCGCGACGGTGTTCGCCGGCTCGGCCGAGTTCATCCTCGTCGGCATGCTGGCCGCCGCCGCCCCGGTGGCGACGATCGCGCTGACCACGTTCCTGATCAACTCCCGGCACCTCTTCTACGGCCTGTCGTTCCCGCTGCACCGGGTGCGCGGGCGGCTGCGCAAGGTCTACAGCGTGTTCGCGCTCATCGACGAGGCGTACGTGTTGCTGGCCGGTCGGTCGCGCAGCAGCGCCCGGATGCTGTGGACGCAGTTCGGGCTGCACGCGTCGTGGGTCGCCGGTTCGCTGACCGGCGCGCTGGCCGGGAACAGCGTGCTCAGTGACGTCCGCGGGATGGGTTTCGTTCTGACGGCTCTTTTTGTCGTTCTCACGCTCGACGCGTTCCGCGCCCGACCCGACTGGGTGACCGCCGCTCTGGCCGCCGGGTCCGCGGGCGTGGCGCTGGTGGTGGCGCCGGGATCGATGCTCCTGGTCGCGATGACCGTTTTCACCGCGAGCCTGGCCGTGCGCCACTACCGCCATGCCTGACCCGGCCTATCTCGCGGGCGCGCTGGGCGCGGCCGTGGCGATCACGGTGACGCTCCGCGCGCTGCCGTTCGTGGTGAAGGGCGCGATCGCCGAGTCCCCGTTGCTGGCGAACATCGGCCGGTGGATGCCGCTGGGCGCGGTCGGGATCCTGGCGGTGTACTGCCTGGCCCAGATCGACCTGTCACCGGGCGGCCTGGCCCAGGTCGTCGGTGTGGCGGTAACTGTTGTCATCCACTGGTGGCGCCGCAACGCGGTGCTGAGCATCGTGGCCGGCACTGCGGCCTGCCTCGCCTTGACGAACTGGGCGCTCGCCTAGCTCGAACGCGCATCCGATCGAGCTGGTGGCGCTGTTCGCCCCACGGCTGGGACGGTTGCCACCGAGAAGTTCACGCTCAGGCGCGCGCCGGCGACCTGCTTCTGCTTGGGCACGGAGTGCCGGTAGTCGCGCTGGCAGCGCCCACCCATGACGACGAGGTCTCCCCCATGGGTGACGATCGTCGTGCTGGGGCCGCCGGCCTCGGGGCGGATCAGGAACCGGCGGGTCGCGCCGAGGCTGAGCACCGGGATGACGGCCTCGGCCTGCTTGTCGGCCGGACGGTCGGCGTGCCAGCCGGTGCCGTCGTTGTGGTCGCGGTACCAGTTCATCCAGAGCCGCGCGTAGGGCCGCTCGTACTGGGCCGACAGAATCTCGGTGACGTAGTGCAGGACCGGCTGCGGAGCGTCGGCGAGGACCGGGCACTCGGCGGTGAGGCGCGGTTCGTCGACCTCCCGCGTGTACATCCAGCGCGACCGCTGCTCCCAGTCGGCCTCGTCCATCAGCATGCGCATGAGCGCTTCGTCGCCGCCGAGCCAGCCGCGGACGTGATCGACCCACGAGGTCTCGTCGAGCTGGATCCGCTCGGCAGTGGCGAACGTGGCGTCGACCGTGACGGGGAGCCCGCCGGTGCGCGTCAGATCAGGTTCACCGGAAGGCCCGAGCGAGAACAACGCCTGCTCGATCATCGCCTCGAGACTATCTCGCTGACCGTGGTCAGCGGCGCGCTCGTTGGTCGAGCGCGCCGGGCCGACCACTCAGGCGCCGAGCTTCGCTACCTCGGCGTCGACGTTGATCTTGCCGCTGCCGACGTCCTTGATGAACGTCTCCAGCGCAGTGTTCTGCTCCGGCGTTCCGCCGCAGATCTTCACGGTCGGGACCGGGTCCTTACCGAGGTGCCATTCACGGGCGACGCCCATTTTGAGCTTGCCGTCGGCGAAGTCCTGCAGGGCCGCGGCGAAGTACTCACCCGGGTCGAAGATCGACGAAACCTGGAACGTGGGGCTGGTCGAGTCGCAGCGGTCGGTGCCCGGCGTCGACAGGATCAGGTTCTTGCTGTTGCCGAACTTGGCGACCGCGTCGGTCGCGCCACCCAGGTAGGGATAGAGCGCCTTGACGCCCTGGTTGGCCTGCGCCTGCGCGGCTTCGGTGGCCTTGCCGGAGTCGTTGAAGTCACCGGTGTAGGTGGTCACCAGCGTGGCCTGCGGAATCACCGTGCGGATGCCGGCCTTGAACGCCTTCGCGGCCTGCACGGAGAAGTCGGCCTCCGGTCCGGTCACGTACCCGGCCTTGGTGTAGCCCTTCTCCTTCATCAGCAGCCCGTTGGCGTAACCGGTGGCGAAGATGACCTCGTTGATGAAGTCACGCGAGATCGTGATCTTCGGCGTCTGCTTCAGGTCCTGCTGCGCCGGCACGTACCAGGCGGTGTTGCCGCAGACCGACTCCTCGGACGCGCTGATCGCGTCCTTCAGCTCGCTGGCGCCGAGCGCGACCATGTCGACCTTCTGGCGGCACAGGTTGCGGGCCTGGTTGAGGGCGTCGGCCTGGTTGACCGAGCCGACCTTGATGAGCTGCCAGCCCTGCTTGTCGGTGAACTCCTGCGCCTTCGCGACGAAGCTCTCGTAGTAGCCGTTGTCGTTGAGGTCACCGGGGCTGAGAACGCCGATGACGACCTTGCCGTCGCCGTTGATGTCCGGGCCGGACGTGCTGGTTCCCGTTCCGGCCGACGACGCGGAGCTGGTGTCCGCGGTGTCGTCGGGACTTGTGCACGCCGCGAGCGGGACGACGAGGCAGGCCACTACAGCGGCTGCCCGCAGGGAGAGGCGTCTCATTACTGCTCCTCGATGGAGAGGGAGGGGGCGCGGTGAACAGCGAGAGCCCTGGTCAGAGCTATGCGCGTGGGGTCAGCGTCATCTCGGCATATTTCAGCGCTGCGTCTCTCACGTCAAGAGATGATGTCGCGCAATGCGAAACGCGAGCGGTAGTCGACCGGGTAAGTCGCGTCCCGAGCAACATCCAGGGCCGGGAAGCACACGCTTCCCGGCCCGTGCCACGTCTCCCCCTCGTGACCGCCTGCAGATAGTCAGGCCTACGACCGCGAGGTGGACCGGGCCGCCGGTCGGGTCGGCGTCGGCCACCAGCCGAACGGGACGCGGAAGACGCGTCCCGGGGCGGCTGGCCACGGCACCTCTAGGGTGTCAACCGTGGGAACGAGAATTAGCAAGTCGGCAACCGCGCCCCGGTACGTGGCGATCGCCGGTGAGCTGCGTGACCGCATCACGCAGGAGAAACTCGCGCCCCACACGCTCATGCCGTCCGAGCGGGAGCTCAGCGAGTCCTACGGCGTCAGCCGCATGACCGCCCGGCACGCCCTGTCGCTCCTGGAGAACGAGGGCTACGTCTACCGGCGCCCGCCCCGTGGCACGTTCGTCGCCGAGCCCCGCGTCGCCTTTCGCATCGGCAGTTTTTCGGACGAGATCACCCGGGTCGGTCGACGGCCGGCCGCCGTCGTGCTCTGGGCCGAGGAGCGGGAGCCGACGCCGTCGGCGCGGGCGGCGTTCGACCTCGCCCCGGGCGAGACCGTGCACGCGCTGCACCGGCTGCGCACCGCCGACGACGAGCCGATCGCGCTGGAGACCACCTATTTCCCCAGCGCGCTGACTCCCGGTCTGCTCGGCCAGCCGCTGACCGGGTCGCTGTGGGAGCTGCTGCGCCTGCACTACCGGATCGTGCCGACGCACGCGCAGGCCACGATCCAGTCGATCGTCATCGACGACGCGTCCTGCGCGCGCCTGCAGGTGCGCCTCGCGTCCCGCGGCATCCTGCTCACCCGCCGCACCTTCGATGACGAGGGTCGCTGCATCGAATTCGCGCGCGACGCGTACCGCGCCGACCGCGCGTCCTTCGAAGTCGAGGCGCAGATTCCGGTGCCGATCTAGGCTCTGACGCATGTCCCAGCCGTTCGGGAATTACCAGAACGAGATCTACTTCAACGGTCTCTCGGGCGTCCAGCCGCCGTATCCGATGGTGTTCGCCGAGCTGGCGGAGCGGGCCGAGGCCGCGCTGCCGCCCGGCATCTGGTCGTACGTCGCGGGTGGGGCCGGGGACGAGCACACGCAGCGCGCGAACGTCGCCGCGTTCGCGCGGTGGGGGCTGATGCCGCGGATGTTCGTCGGCGCGTCCCAGCGCGACCTGACCGTCGAGCTGTTCGGGCACACGTACGCGTCGCCGCTGTTCATGAGCCCGATCGGCGTCATCGGGCTGTGCGCGCAGGACGGTCACGGCGACCTGGCGACCGCGCAGGCCGCCGCCCGCACCGGCGTGCCGATGGTCGCGTCGACGCTGTCGGTGGATCCACTCGAGGACGTCGCCGCATCGTTCGGCGACACTCCCGGCTTCTTCCAGCTGTACACGCCCACCGACCGCGAGGTCGCCGAGAGCCTCGTGCACCGCGCGGAGAAGGCCGGCTACGCGGGCATCGTCGTCACGCTCGACACGTGGGTGACCGGCTGGCGCCCCCGCGACCTGCGCACCGCCAACTTCCCCCAGCTGCGCGGCCACTGCCTGGCGAACTACCTGGACGATCCGGTGTTCAAGTCCCGGCTCGCCAAGCCGGTCGAGGACGATCCGCAGGGCGCGATCCTGCACTGGGCGCTTTCCTTCGGAAACCCGCTCACCTGGGATGACCTGCCCTGGCTGCGGTCGCTCACGTCGCTTCCGCTCCTCGTCAAAGGCATCTGCCATCCTGACGACGTGCGCCGCGCCGCCGACGGCGGGGTCGACGGCATCTACTGCTCCAACCACGGCGGACGTCAGGCGAACGGCGGGTTGCCCGCACTGGATTGCCTGCCCGGTGTCGTGGAGGCGGCGAACGGGCTGCCGGTGTTGTTCGACTCCGGGGTGCGCAGCGGTGTCGACGTCGTCAAGGCACTGGCGCTGGGGGCCACCGCGGTGGGCGTCGGGCGTCCGTACGCGTACGGGTTGGCGCTCGGTGGGGTCGACGGGATCGTGCACGTGCTGCGGTCGCTGCTCGCCGAGGCGGATCTGACGATGGCCGTCGACGGCTACCCGACGATCGCCGATCTCACCCCGGACACCGTGCGCGCGGTGGCGTACTAGTAGCCGAGTCCGTTGAGGATTCGTTGGACTGTTTCGGCTACGCCGGACTTGCCCTTCGGGGGGCGGGCGGCGGCTAATTCCTTCTCGCCGACGATGAGGCGCATCAGGTCGTCGACCTTGGCGGTGACGTCCGGGCGGTCCGCGTCCACGGCGGCGGCCCTGAGCTCCAACGAGAGCTGCAGCAAGCGGGCGGATTGCGTCATGCACCGAGCGTAATCAGGTGATGCCACTCCCACCGGGGTGCTCCCCCACGCGGTGCGGCGCACCACCGCATCCCGTGCACTCCGGCCACGACACGACGAGCGGCACCGGCGCGAGTCGGACGGAGTTTCGGTCGATGTCGCCAGCGCGGACGGACCTGGTCGTGCCTCGTTCGTCGCGCATCGGACGTGCCTGGCCGAACGGCTCGATGCGCGTTTCAGAGGCGACCGGGCGAGGGTCGCGAGTCGGCGATCGCGGCGTTGCGCTCGGAGACGAGGCGCGCGTAGGTGGAGGGCGACAGCCGGTCGAGTCGGAGGGTCCAGGGGACGCCGACGCCCTCGGGCTTGGTGGCACCGAGCCGGACGGTGTAGGGGGCCGCTGTCCCGTTCGTGACGTTCAGCGCGCCGTCCAGATAGCACCGGCCGGCGACGCAGATCGAGAGCGCCAACACCGGTGCGTTCACCGAGCTGTCCGCCGTGGACACCGTGAAGCGTGCCGTGAAAGGCCACGACACCCGGCTGCCGTTCGCCGGCGACACGATCCGCGTGCGGGTCGCTGGCTTCTGCGCCGAGGGCGTGGTTGACGCCGCGGGCGTCGCGGCCGTAGGCGCCGTCGGGGCCGGGGCGGTGGGCGTCGGGGCCGCGGGCGTGGGAGCGGCCCCGCCTGCCGGATCGGGCGCGGTCCCGGTGCCGCGGATGACGCGCTCCGGCGCGGAGGGTTCCGCGCGAACGGTCCCGTCCGTGCCCTCCGGTCGCACGAGCACAACCGCCACAACCACCACCGCGACGACACCCGCGAGCCCAGCGAGCAGCCCTCCCACCACGCGCCGCCGCCGCCCGGACCGCGACCTCACCGCACCAGCCGATGCCGCCGCACCAGGCGGTCCTGCTACGCCGGAGGGTGCCGCCAGGCCAGTTGGTGCCGCTAAGCCAGGCCGTGCCGTCACGCCCGTGGGTGTTGGGGAGAGAGGCGGGTCGGTGGAGGGCCAGAGGCGGGGTATGGCTTCGGAGGGCCAGGGGATCGGCCCCACTGCGGGCGGCCACCGCCTCGCCGAGCAGTTGCCGAGCCCTGGCCAGGTCACCGTCGCGAGCCTGCAGGCCCGCGAGTTGCCGCATCGAGCCCAGTACCTCGGGGTCGCCCTGCGCCAACCGCGGCCGCCGCTGCCAGACGGCACGCTCGAGAAGCTCCCTCTGTGGCGACGCGGAAGACTCGGACACACGGCCAATGCTGCCCGCCAGCCCCACGGGGATTCCCCCGGGGGCCCGCTTAGCGTCGCGTCCGGTGACGAATCACGCGGGTGAGCCGGGGTGCTTCCAGAAGCCGGAGAACGTGATGCGGTCCTTGGGCAGGCCGGAGCGCACCAGGTGGCGGCGGCCCTCGGTGGCCAGCGTCGACTCGCCGACGACGAACGCGTAGCCGTCCGACGCGGGCCGGAACTCCCGGACCGCCTCGAGCGCCGCACGGCCGGGTACGGCGTCGGGGTCGTTGCGGGCGATCCACGTGATGTCGACGCCGGGCGGGGCGTCGAGCACTCGGCGGTCGGCGCTGGTGGGCACTTCCTGGATGACCCGGCCGACGGCGTCCGCCGGCAGGGAACGCACGATCGCGACGGTGGACGGCAGGCCGCTCTCGTCGGCGGCGATCAGGTACTCGGACGTGTCGGCCGGCGGGTCGAACAGGACGCCCTGGTCGAGCAGGGCGAGCGGGTCGCCGGCCCGGGCGTCGCAGGCCCAGAGGGCAGCCCGGCCCTCGAGGCTCCCGTCCGGGCCGCGGTGCAGCACGAACTCGATGTCGAGCTCGGCCTTGTCGGCGCGGAAGTCGGCGACCGTGTAGTTGGCGCAGTGCGGGCGCTGGTCCTCGGGGATCGCCAGGTAGGGCTGCCACCACGTCGAGCCTTCGAACGCCGGGAGGACCAGGCACTCCTGGTGCTTGAACGGGACGAAGAAGCGGAACCAGTGGTCGAAGCCGCGCCACTCGAAAGCGGCCAGTTCCTCGCCGGTGACGGTGACGCGCTGCATCGAGGGCGTCAGTTGCTCGGTGCGGACCACGTTCGCACGGAACATCCGAGGGTTCTCGGGCATCAGCCGGGGCTTCTTCGACACCAGGTAAGGCTAACCTGTATTAGGTCACTCTGTGCGACAGGGAGTGGTGTGGATCACTTCACGTATCGGTGCAGAAAGGTGGTTGTGGCGTCGGCTGCTTGCGTGACGTAGGGCTCGACGTCGTACAGGTCGATGTGTTGTTCGGCGTCGAGCCAGCGGATCTCCTTCGGGCCCGGGGCGGCGTCGTAGACGGCTTCCGCGAGTGCCGGCGAGCAATACGCGTCCGTTCGGCCGTGGACGACGAGGAGCGGGACGTCGTGCAGGAGGGGTGCCGCGCCCAGGGCGTCGAACGTGAGCAGTGAGTGCAGGGAGCCGTAGGTGACCCGGTTGTCCCAGTGAGCGGCGGCCGAGCGTTCGGTGCCGTAGTAGGCGAATGGTTCGTCGCCGCCCATGGCGGCTTCGGCGCCGTTCGGGGCCACGGCGGGGAGGGTTTCGTCGTAGCGGTCGAGGAATCCGCGCAGGGTGGTGCGGTAGTTCGCGTCCGCGAAGTGGGCCGGACTGTTGTAGCCGCCGGCGATGCCGACGACGGCCCGGATCCGCGGGTCGGTGGCTGCCGCTGTGAGCGCGTAGCCGCCGCCCAGGCAGACGCCGACGACGGCGACGCGGTCGGTGCCCAGGAACGTGACCGCGGCGCGGAGGTCGGCGAGCTTGCCCTGGCTGTCTTCGTGGCCGCGGCGGCCTTCGCTCTCGCCGAAGCCGCGGTGGTCGAAGGCGAGCGTCGTGAAGCCCCGCTCGTGCAGCAACTCCGCATACCGTCCGACCACCTGCTCCTTCACCCCCGTGAACGGCCCGGTCAACACCACCGCCGGCCCGTCGGTCTGCCGGAGCTCGCCGACGAGCTGGAGGCCCTCGGCCTCGAACTGAACCCTCATGCCGGCACGCTCTCATTCGCCAGTTCGGCGGCGACCGCGTCTGCGCCGAGGCTGATCATCCAGGTCAGGGGCGCGTCCGGAAGGAAGCTCGTCATCATGGCGGTGAGTTCGTCCTTCTGTACCTCGTCGAGTCGCGGAACCCCGGCGGAAAGCCGACGCACCACCTCCCGGTACATCAACAGGTAACGCCGCTGGTCGGCGAACATGCCGACGTCACCCGGCGCACCGTGCCCCGGATACAACCTGGCCCCGGCCAACGCCTCCGGCAGCGACGACAGCGCGTCGAGCCAGCGCCCCGTGTGCCCGTCGGCGGTGTACGGATGCGTACCCGGGAACGCGAGGTCACCGATGAACGCGTCGTCGCCGAGCGTCACGTACGAGTCGGCGTGACTCTCGGCCTCCCCCACCGTGTGCACGGTGAACCAGAGCCCGCCGAGCCGCACCGCCTCACCGTCGGCGAGCCGAGCAGAAGGCACCCGATAAGTACCGGGCCACTCTTCGCCGTAGACCGGCTTCCACTGCTCCCGCTTCGCGTCGGCGATCGACGCGATCGCGTCCGCGACCGGCGCGGCGGCGTACACCGGCACGTCGTCGCCCGCGAGCAACGGAAGCCCGTTGAAATGATCCGGGTGCGCGTGCGTGACGAACACGCCGAGCAGCGGCTTCTTCAGTGCGTCGATCCGGGCGGCCAGCGCCGTGACGTCCGAGACCAGGAGATTCGCGTCGATCAGGACGAGGCCGGAAGCTGCCTCGACGATGTAACTGTTGACGAGCAGGCCCGCCTCGGCGGCGGTGTAGGTGTGGATGCGGTAGTCCCTCATGGACTTCACGCTAGGTTGGGAGTCCCGGGTCGGACAGAAGGCACTTTCTGGTGCCCTTTCGGAGGTGCTGATGTCGCTCGTCATCCCCGACGTCCTCGAGGAGAGCTGCACGACGCGCCAGGCGCTGGAACGGCTCGCGTCGAAGTGGCGCGTGCTGGTGATCTATGCGCTGCTCACCGGTCCGCAGCGCCACGCCGAGCTGCGGCGTCGCGTCGCCGGGATCACGCAGAAAGTGTTGACGCAGACGCTCCGGGAGATGGAGCAGGACGGCCTGGTGGAACGGCGGGTCCTCAAAGAGGACCCGCCGCAGCACGTCGAATACGCCCTGACGCCCCTCGGCAAAACACTGCAGGAACCGTTAGCGGCGATCTGCGCCTGGGCCACCGACCACGGCCGCCCGTGACCCGGCACCCGAGGGCGCCGGGCCGAACGGACGTCAGGACAGTTCGCGCTTGAGGATCTTGCCGGTCGCGGTCATCGGCAACGAGTCGACGATCTCGATGACGCGCGGGTACTTGTAGGCCGCCATCTTCTCGCGTGCCCACGCGCCGAGCTCGTCGGCGGTCAGGGTCGCCCCCGGCGCCAGGATCACGTACGCCTTGATCTCTTGACCGTGGCTCTCGTGCGGTATCCCGATGACCGCGCACAGTGAGACGTCGGGGTGCTGCATCAGCGCCTCCTCCACCTCACGCGGGTAGACGTTGAAGCCGCCCCGGATGATCATCTCCTTGGCGCGGTCGACGATGTAGTACCAGCCGTCGGAGTCGGTGCGCGCCAGGTCGCCGGTGCGGAACCAGCCCTCCTCGTCCAGCACCTCGGCGGTGGCGTCAGGCCGACCCAGGTACCCCTTCATGACGTTGTGCCCGCGGATCGCGATCTCGCCGACCTCGTCGGGACCCTCGATCGTCTTCCCGGTGGGGTCGACCAGCTTCATCTCGACGCCGGGGATCGGGATACCGATCGAACCGGGCCGCACCGGCGCCTCGGGCCGCGAGAACGACGCGATCGGTGAGGTCTCCGAGAGCCCGTACCCCTCGAGGATCGTCACGCCGAACCGCTCCTGGAACCGAGTGTGCACGTCCACCGGCAGCGCAGAACCACCCGACGACGCGATCCGCAGCCGCGACGCCATCGCCTCGACCTCGGACGCGCGGTCCGGCCCCACCGAGTCCAGCGCCCCGAGCAGGCCCCAGTACATCGTCGGGACCCCGGAGAAGAACGTGATGTTCTCGCGCAGCATGAGCTCGAGCGCCGCTTTCGGATCCCAGCGCGGCAGCATCACGATCGTGCCACCGTAGGCGATCGGCCCGTTCTGGCAGACGGTCTGCCCGAACGAGTGGAACAGCGGCAGCACGCAGAGGATCGTGTCGGGCCGCTCGGCGTCCGACCCGACCAGCGACGACCCGGCCACCGCGTTGTCACGCATGTTGCGGTGCCGCAGCTCCGCACCCTTGGGCTGACCGGTGGTGCCCGAGGTGTAGAGGATCACCGCCGTGTCGTCCTCGTCGGTGTCGACGGTGGTGAACGTCGCCGGCTGGGTCAGGGCGGCCGACGCCAGCGTTTCGACACCCTCGATGGGCGACGGCGCCGAAAGTTCCGCCGTGATGACGAAGAAGTCCGTGCAGCCCTCGACTTCGGAGAAGCCCTCGTGGCCCCACTGCGCCATCGGCAGTTCCGGCGTTCCTTCGAAGCAGAAGTACGCCTTCGCGCCGGAGTCACGCAGGTGGTAGGCGATCTCCGAGCCTTTGAGCAGGACGTTCAGCGGTACGACCGCCGCGCCGGCCTTCAGGATGCCGAAGTAGGCGATCGTGAAGTACGGCAGGTTCGGGCAGCTCAGGGCGACGCGGTCACCCCGGCCGATCCCCCGCGCGGCCAGGGCACCGGCGACCATGTTCGCCATCGTGTTCACGGCCCCGTAGTTCAACCGGGTGTCGCCGATGACGATCGCATCCCGCTCGGGGTACGAGGCGGCGGTCTTCTCTAGCAACGTTGCGAGGTTGTACACACAATCCCCTCAGGATTCGAAGACGCGGATCGCGTCGGGCGGTAACTCCACGATCATCTCGGAGCCTTCGTCGATTGGAGTGAGACTTCGGACAAGAATGTCTCGGTCCCCCAGTCCAAGGATCGCGCGGTAGTGGTCTCCGAGAAACGCCCGAGAACGGACTTTTGCCGTCACAGTGTTGGTTCTACCCGAGTCAACGTTCTGCACGAGGATGCGTTCCGGACGGATGGCCAGCCGGACGTCACCCTCTGCCTGAAGGGGAATCGTCAGCGGCGTCCCCAGCCCCGACAGCCACACCTGATTGCCCGCGGCCCGCCCCGGCAGCACGTTGACCGTCCCGACGAAGTCGGCGACGAACTCGTCGGCCGGCTCGTGGTAGATCTCCTCCGGCGTCCCGATCTGGCGCACGCGACCGGCGTCCATCACCACGATCCGGTCGCTCATCGAGAGCGCCTCGTCCTGGTCGTGGGTCACGAACACTGTCGTCACGCCGATCCGCTGCTGCAGCCCACGGAGCCACTCGCGCGCGCGTTCGCGCAGCTTGGCGTCAAGACTGGAGAACGGTTCGTCGAGCAGCAGCAGGTCCGGCGGGTGAGCCAGCGCGCGGGCCAGCGCCACGCGCTGCTGTTGCCCGCCCGAGAGCTCGTGCGGGTAGCGCTTCTCGTACTTCCCGAGTTCGACGAGCTCCAGCACCTCGCGCACGCGCGCGGCCCGTTCGGCCCGTCCGACCCGGCGCAGTTTCAGCGGGTACGCCACGTTGTCGTGCACCGACAGGTGCGGCCACACCGCGTACGACTGAAAAACAACACCACAATTGCGACGTTCTGGAGCGACGTCGATCCGGCCGGCGTCGAACACGACGGTGTCGCCGAACGCGATAGTGCCGCGGTCGGGCGAGTGGAGGCCGGCGATCGACCAGAGCGTGGTCGACTTGCCGCACCCGCTCGGGCCGAGCAGCGTGAAGAACTCGCCGTCACGCACGTGCAGGTCGAGGTCCTCGAGCACCGTCTGGGCGCCGAAGCTCTTCGCGACTCCGGTCAGCGTCAGATCAGGCATGGGCGCGCACCCCCGGGAAGAGTCGGCCCGCGCCGAGAACAGCGAGCGTGATGGCCATTTGGATGACGCCGAACGCGGCGACGGCTCCGCCGGCGCTGGTCGCGGCGAGCTGCAGCATCGTCAGCCCCATGACCGGGGTCCGGTCCGTGACGAGGAAGACGGCCGGGTCGGCATCGTTGAGCAGGGAGACGAACAGCAGGATGAAGCAGGCCGCCATCGCGGGGGCGGACAGGCGTAGCGCCACGCTGACCGATGCTTGCCACCACGTGGCCCCGGACGTACGGGCCGCCCGATCGAGGTCCTGCCCGATCGCGGCCAACGCCGGATAGAACACCCCGTACCCGAGCGCGAGACTCCGCACCGCGAACGCGAGCCCGATCCCCCACAGCGAGCCCCGCACGACGCCACTCGGGTCGAGGATCGCGAACGACCAGAAGAACGCCATGCCGGTGACGAGCCCCGGCATCATCCGCGGCCACATCACGGCCTGCTGCAGCGAGCCGCGGAACCGGAACGTCGAGCGGTGCGCGACGACGGAGATCACCGCGATCGCACCCGTCGCGAGCAGCCCGCCGACACCGGCGATGAGCAGGCTGTTGATGATCGAGTCCGACCAGATCGGGTTGTCGGAGATCGCGGAGAAGTTGTCGAGCGTCAGTACCGACCACGGGGTGATCAGCGGCGTCAGGATCGACGTGAAGGCCGACAGGAGGACGCCGGCCAAGGGCACCACGACGAGGACGCCGAGCACGAACGCGAATGCGGCGGCGACGGCCCACCGGGTGCGCCCGAGATCCACGGTGCGCGATGCGGACGCTTTCCCGGTGACAGTGGTGTAGCGGGCGGTGTCGCCGACCAGCTTGTTCCGGGCCACGAGGAGCCCCGATACGCAGATCAGGAGGAAAACGGCGCCGGCCGACACCAGCCCCTGGTTCGGCGCCGCCGCGGTGACCCAGTTGCGGTAGAGGTACGTCGACACGAACGTGATGTTCTTGGAGAAGCCGAGGATCAGCGGCAGCCCGAGCACCTCGAACGACACCGCGAAGACGAGGATCGCCGAGTTCAGCACGGCCGGGCGCAGCAGCGGCACGGTCACCGAGATCAGCGCCCGCAGCGGACGGGCACCGGCGCTGCGGGCCGCGTCCTCCAGCGCCGGGTCGATCTGAACCACCGTCGAGCGGCAGAACAGGAACACCGTCGGCGCGGCTACCGTCGTCGCGACCAGCGCCATGCCCGGCAGCGAGTACAGGTCCACCGGGAACGTGACGAACGTGTTGAGCGACAGCCACGACGACACGTATCCCGACGGCGCCCACATCGCCATCCAGCCGACGATCAGCACCAGGCCCGGGAGCATCACCGGCAGGATCAGCACCCCGGTGAGCACCCGCCGGAACGGCACGTTCGTCCGGGTCAGCAGCACTGCCGACCCGACCCCGAGCGCTACCGACAGCACTGTCGTCAGTCCCGCGAACACCGCGCTGTTGCCCACTGCCGACCACCACGCCGAGTCGGTGAGCAGGTCGGCGAAGTTCGCGAGCGTGACGTGCCCGCCCGACCGGTAGAGCGGCGTCGACCACAGCGACGCGAGCGCGATCGGCACGACCGGCCCCACGACGACGACCAGCGTCAGCACCCAGATGGCGTAGTGACTGACGCTGACCCGCCGTCCCCGCAGGGCCGGGAGGGCCAGACTCATCGCCCGAAAGCCTTGTTGAAGCGGGAGATCAGCGCCGGTCCACCGGACGCCAGCGACGGGTCGTAGGTGCCGACGAGCAGGTTGTCCTTCCCCACGATCGCCGTGACCTGCGCCAGGCCGAAGTCGCACTTCACCCCGTCGCGGTAGGGCGTGAAGCCGCCCTGGCACGCGGCCTCCTGGCCCTTGACCGACAGCAGCCAGTTCAGCCAGACCTTCGCGGCGTTCGGGTGCGCGGCCTTGGTGGTCACGCCGATGCCGCGCGGCAGCAGCGGGGTGCCGTCGGTGAGGTAGGTGTAATTCACGACCTTGGCGACGTCGTCGACGATGAACGCGCGCACGTTCCCGGAGACGAAGAACGCCGCGGCGTATTGTCCCTGGGCGAGCTTGGTCACCAGCGGCCCGTTGTCCGATTCCACGGCCGCGTGCGCGCCGATCGTCTCCAGCGTCTTCCAGCCGGCGTCGCCGTACTTGTCCAGGTAGGCGCTGGTGGCGCCGAACTGGATGACGTTCGAGATGTCGGTGGCGCCGATCTTGCCGTCAAGTTGCGGCGCCATCGTCGCGAGCTCGGCCATCGTCTTGGGCTGCTTGGCTTCGGGCAGCAGGGCCTTGTTGAAGACCGCGATGACCGGGTCCTCGGAGAACGCGTACAGGCCCGGGGCGAGCACGGCGTAGTCGGGCAGGTTCGCCTGGTTCGGGTCCTCGTATTTCAGGACGTTGCCGCCCTGCAGGAACGAGAGCCAGCCGACGGCGTCGCTGCTCATGATCACGTCGCCGGTCGAGCCGCCCGAGGCCACCTCGGTCTCATAGCGCTGGAACATCTCCTTGTTGCCGAGCGTCAGGCTGCGGACCTTGATGCCGGGGTTGGCCGCTTCGAACGCCTTGATGAGCGGCGTCATCTGCTGATCTTCGCTGTTGGTGTAGAGCAGCACCTCGCCCTCTTTCTTGGCCGCCGCGAGCGTCGCAGCGTCGACGGGCGTGACCGCGGAGGCCTGGCCGACGTCCGCGGTGGCGGAAGGCTGGGACGTGGTGCTGTCACCGGCGTTGCTGCCGCACGCGGCGAGGGTCAGCGCGGCGGTGAGGGCGAGGGGCAGTAGCGCGGTCCTTCGCATGATGAACCTCGGAGGGTCGTCGGCGGCGTCGCCGGAAGGAAGCAGGAGGCGATGCTATTGCAAAGATTTAGCGAGTTGCAGATGTCTTTTGCGATGGAAACCTTTCGCTGAGCGAAAGGTGCTGGCGGGGGGTGCTGAGCGAAAGGCGTCAGACGATCGCGCGTGCTGCGGCGCGGCCGGCCACCCGGCCGGAGAAGAGACAGCCCCCGAGGAACGTGCCTTCGAGCGCGTTGTAGCCCATCATTCCGCCGCCGCCGAAGCCGTTGACCTCGCCGGCCGCGTACAGGCCGGGGAACGGGGTGCCATCGGCGCGCAGGCACCGGCCGTCCAGGTCGGACTCGAGGCCGCCGAGCGTCTTGCGGGAGAGGATCTGCAGCCGTACCGCGATCAGCGGCCCGGACGCGGGGTCGAGCAGTTTGTGCGGTGCGGCGGTGCGCGAAAGCTTGTCGCCGCGGTAGTTGCGTGCACCGCGGATCGCGGTCAGCTGCGCGTCCTTGCTGAACGCGTTGTCCACTTCCCGGTCGCGCGCTTCGATCAGCGTCCGCAGCTCGTTCTCGCCCAGCTCCGGGGCGTCGGCATCGGCGATCTTGTTCATGCCCGCCACCAGCTCGGCGAGCGTGTCCGCGACGACGAAGTCGGCGCCGTGCTTCATGAACGCCTCGACCGGACCCGGCGCCCCGCCGCGGACCCGGGACAGGACCAGCTTGACGTCCTTGCCGGTCAGGTCCGGGTTCTGCTCGGAGCCGGAGAGCGCGAACTCCTTCTCGATGATCTTCTGGGTGAGCACGAACCACGAGTAGTCGTAGCCGGTCGTCCGCAGGTGGGCGAGCGTGCCGAGCGTGTCGAAGCCCGGGAAGTACGGTGCGGGCAGCCGTTTCCCGGTCGCGTCCAGCCACAGCGACGACGGGCCCGGCAGGATCCGGATGCCGTGGTTCTCCCAGACCGGATCCCAGTTGCGGATGCCCTCGACGTAGTGCCACATCCGGTCCGGGTTGATCACCCGGGCGCCGGCGGCCTCGGTGATGCCCAGCATCCGGCCGTCGACGTGCGCGGGGACCCCGGAGACCATCGTCTTCGGCGGCGTTCCCAGCCGGGCGGGCCAGACCTTCCGCACCAGGTCGTGGTCCCCGCCGATGCCGCCGCTGGTGACGATCACGGCCTGCGCGCGCAGTGCGAAGTCCTCGACGACGATCCGGGACGACGCCTGTCCGCGGCGCGCCGCCGTCGCCTCGAGCACCCTTCCGTGCACCCCGACGACCGTCCCGTTCTCGACGACCAGACCGTCGACGCGGTGCCGGAACGCCAGCCGGATGTGTGCACTCGCCCGCACGCGCCGTTCGAACGGCGCCACCACTCCGGGTCCGGTCCCCCACGTGATGTGGAACCGCGGCACCGAGTTCCCGTGCCCCTCGGCCCGGCCGTCACCGCGCTCTGCCCACCCGACCAGCGGGAACACCCGGTGGCCCATCCCCCGGAGCCATTCGCGCTTCTCACCGGCCGCGAAGTCGAGGTAGGCCTCGGCCCACGCGCGGGGCCAGTGGTCCTCCTCGCGGTCGAACTGGGCGCTGCCCAGCCAGTCCTGCCGGGCCAGTTCCCGCGAGTCGCGGATGCCCATGCGCCGCTGCTCCGGCGTGTCCACGAGGAACAGTCCGCCGAGACTCCAGAACGCCTGGCCGCCGAGCGACTGCTCGCCTTCCTGGTCGAGCAGGATCACCGAACGGCCGGCGTCGGCCGCCTCGGCGGCGGCGACCAGGCCGGCGAGGCCGGCCCCGACCACGAGAACGTCCGCGTCAGCCACGGTGCACCTCTAATATCGCCAGGGGGACGTGATGCTGGCCGGCGTGCATGTCGCGGTCACGCAGCGAGCCCTGCGAGACCGGGCGCGGGAACGAGATCTTCACGATGTTCAGCGACGGGATGCGAAAGATCTGGATCGTGTCGGCGTCGACCCGGTAGAGGTCGGCGACCAGCCGTTCGTCGATGAACTGGACGGCCTCGTAGCCGTCCGGGTCGCGCATGAACAGTTCCATCGTCACCCAGAACGGGCCGGCGTTCTTCGACCGCACCTCGAGCGCGAGGTCGCTGATCGTCGTCATTTCGTGGCTCCGTACTCGATGCGGAACAGGTCGGTCGGTTCGCTGTCCACGACGTGGTTGAGCACGAACTCGTACGCGGCGCCCCGCTCGGTCTCCGCGGGTGAGCCCGCGAACGCGAGGCTGGGCAGGTAGTGCATCTCGGCCGTCGGCAGGTGCAGCATCAGCGGGTTCGCGACCTTCGCGACCGCGGTGGCGGTGGCCTGATCGGGTGCGTTGACCAGCAGCATCACGCCGACCTCGCGCGGCGGCCCGGCCTCGAACTCCAGCTCGTCGAGTACCCCGTTGTAGCCGTAGAGGCGCAGGTCGAACGCGTACTCGTCGTCGTTCAGGCCGAGCGTCTGGGACACCCGCTGACGCAGGTGCGTGCGTAACAGATCCGCCCACGACTCGACGTCCGCGAGGATCAGCGGGTCGCGGATCGCGGTGAACGAGGTCGTTTCGTAGCCGGTGATACGGGCGCCTTCGAGCTTGATCGTGTGCTGGTCGGCGGTGTGGAACTTCGAGCCTTCGACGCGGACCGTGCGGTCGTCGACGGCCACGTAGGTCGCGTCGCGGACGTCGAGCGTGCCGTCCGGCTCGCGCATCTCGAACGGGTTCACGGTCTCGTAGAGCATGTGGGCGGCGACGGTGAACGGCGTGCAGGCGCTGTCCGCGGCGAGCGGCTCGATCGTGAAGCCGGTCCCATCGATCGTGGTGTAGACGCCGCCGCCGCGCGGGTTCGTCGTGCACTGGCCCCCGCACTCGACGATCTTCGACGCGTGCCAGGTGGGACCGGCCGGCATGCCCTGCATCAGGGGGAACGCAGCGGCGACGGCGGTGTCGGTGGCCCGACCCGCGAAGACGATCTGGGCACCCGCCCGCAACGCCTCGACGATCGGGTGGTGGCCCATCATGCCGACGATGTGCGTGCAGCTCTCGAGCGTTTCGGCGGTGAGCTCGCCGAGCGGCGGGAGCGGGTGGATGTGGTCCAGACGCTCTTTGAGCGCGGCCGGGGTTTGTTCACTGTAGATCCGGGCGACGCGCAGATTCAGGCCCTCCTCGGCCATGATCTCGGCGGCGATCCCGGCCACCCAGTCGACGCCGGCGTCGGTGCCGCTCGTGCCGCACGACCCGATGATCAGCGGCACCCCGGCCCGGGCCGCGGCTCGGAGCAGGCTGCGCAGGTCACGGGCCACGGCCTTCGCTGTCGTCTTCGCGCTGGCCGAGCCGAGGTAGTACGGCCCGGAGTCGGTGGAGCCGCCGTCCACCGTGATCACGTCGACGCCGAGCTCGAGGCCGCGCTCGATGGTGGCCTCGTCCCAGCCGGCGCCGAGCATGCCGGTCGGCGTCAGCATGCGTACTTGGTCCATGTGACTCCTCTGTCGCTGGAGCGCTCACCGTAATTTGCTATAGCAAGTTCGTCAACCATTGCTTAAATCATTGCGATGGCTGAGCGATAAGCTCGCTCGGTGGTCACCGAATCGCTCGCAACGCTCACCAGCGACACGCTCGCCGACCAGGCCTACCGGTCGGTACGGGCGGCGATCGTTACGGGCGAACTCCGGCCCGGCCAGAAGGTGACCGAGCGCGGCCTCGCCGAGCGGCTGTCGGTGAGCCCGACGCCCGTCCGGGAGGCGATTCGTCGGCTGGAGCAGGACGGGCTGCTCGAACGCACCGGTCCCCGCACGGTGAAAGTCTCCGACCTCGGCGACACCGCGCTGCAGGACCTCGCCGAGGTCGAGGTGGCGTTGCGCGGCATGGTCGCGCGGTTCGCGGCCCGCCACGCGACGCCGGAGAAGCTCGACAACCTCGACACGATCCTCGACGAGGCCGACGACCTGCGGATCCTGATCACGCAGCGGCTCGCCGACGGCGCCTCGACGACACGGCACATCAACCAGCTGCTCGACACCGTGCAGCGGTTCAACGACGCGGTCAACGCGTGTGCCGGCAACCCCGTGCTGGTGCGCCTGCTCGACCAGACCCGGGTGTTCTCGCAAGCGGAGAGCCGTGCCCGGCGGCTCGAGCGCGCCACCGAGGACCCGCACTTCGGCGAGGAGCGCTGGGCGACCCACCGCGCGCTGGTCGACGCCCTGCGTGAGGGGGACGAAGTCACTGCCGAAGCCGTCGTCATCGAAGACGCGCGGGGCGGGCTGGACGCGTTGTTGTCCGCGGGGCATCCCTCCACGGAGGTATAGCCGCTACCTCCCGCAGGGGACGACACTCCTGATCGGGCACTCCTACCTTTCGGCCGTGATCGATGTGACGAAGCTCTTACAGCGAACCGTGTCCGGCGCGCTCGTCGCCGCGGCACTCGTGACGACGCTCGGCGGCGCCGCGATCGCCGCACCGCACGCGTGCCCGGAACCGCTCACCGACACGGCCTCCTGCTACTCCGGCCAGGACGCCGACGGCGCGTACTACACGATCGCCGTCCCGAAACGCTGGAACCGCTCGCTCGTCGTGTACGCCCACGGCGGGCCGGGCTTCACCGCCACGGCCGAGGAACCGGCCGCGGACCTCGCCGAGTGGGCGGTGCTGGTCGAGAAGGGATACGCCTGGGTCGCCTCGTCGTACCGCCGGGGTGGTTACGGCGTGCGGATGGCCGCCGCGGACACCGAGAACGCCCGGAAGACGTTCGTCGAGACGATCGGCCGGCCGTCGCGGACGTACCTGCACGGCCAGTCATGGGGAGGCAACGTCGCCGCGAAGGCCGCCGAGGTGTATCCCCGCTCGTGGGACGGTGTGCTGCTGACCAACGGGCTGCTCGCCGGTGGGTCGCGCGGTTACGACGCCCGCGTCGACCTGCGCGCGGTGTACCAGTACTACTGCCGCAACCTCCCGGGACCGGCCTGGCAGGGCCTGCCGAAGGACTCGACGCTGACCCCGGACGATGTTCAGGCGGGGCTCGAGGCGTGCACCGGGAAGGCCGGGAAACGTACCCCCGCACAGCAACGGAACCTCGACGACATCCTCGCGGTGACCCGCCTGCCCGAGCGCACGCTCGACGTCCACCTGCAGTACGCCACGTTCCTGTTCCAGGACATCGTGTGGAAGCGCCTGGGCGGCCGGAATCCGTTCAGCAACCAGGGCGTGCGCTACACCGGGTCGCACGACGACCGGGCGCTGAACGCCGGGATCGAGCGGTTCGCCGCGGATCCCACCGCGCGCCGGGACCTGTCCTACGACAGCGACCTCACCGGGCAGGCACGCATGCCGGTGCTGACGTTGCACGCGATCGGTGACCCGCAGGTGTTCGTCGAGAACGAGTCGGCCTACCGGGCGCACCGCCTGGTGCAGACGTTCACGACCGAGACCGAACACGGAGGTCTGGCCACCGGCGAGTACGTCGCCTCGATCGACGCACTGGACGCGTGGGTGCGCACGGGTCGCGCGCCGTCGCCGCGGTCGATCGCGGCGTCCTGCACCGGGACGTGTTTCTACGATCCGGGGTACGACCCGGCGCCGTTCGCCACGAAGGTGCGGCCCCGTCCCGGGGGCACGACGTGGCCGGCGATGACCGCCGCGCAGGAGCACGCGTGGAGCCGGATCGACGGGGTGGGGATAGCTCCCTAGGGAGCGAGCGTGCGGCGGAGGGCTGGGTGCGCCCAGTCGGCGCGCGGCGGGAATCTACTGCTGCTGGCCCGGCTTGACCAGGCCGTTCTCGTAGCCGAAGACGACGGCATGGACGCGGTCGCGCAGGCCGAGCTTGTGCAGGATGCGGCTGACGTGGGTCTTCGTGGTCTGCTCGGCGATGAACAGCGTCTCCGCGATCTCGGCGTTGGACTTGCCGGTCGCCACCTGCACGAGCACTTCCCTCTCGCGGTCGGTCAGCGCGGCGAGGGCACCCATCCCTGTTCCGGCAACCGGCTGAGCGTCGATGAAATTCTCGATCAACCGACGCGTGACGCGCGGGGACAGCAGAGCTTCACCCTCCGCGACGACGCGGACCGCACGCATCAGCTCGTCGGGACCGGTGTCCTTGAGCAGGAACCCGCTCGCGCCGGCACGCAGGGCTTCGTAGACGTAGTCGTCGATGTCGAACGTGGTCAGCATGAGCACGCGCGCTGACTGTCGCCCGCCGAGGATCTCGCGGGTCGCGGCGAGACCATCGAGCACCGGCATCCGGACGTCCATCAGGATCACGTCCGGGCGCAGGCTCCGGCAGCGGTCGACGGCCTCCTTCCCGTTCTCCGCTTCGCCGACGACAGTCATGTCCTCGGGCGAGTCGAGGATCGCGCGCAGCCCTGCGCGGATCATCGGCTGGTCGTCGACGACGAGAATGCGAATCACTTCTGCTCCAGGGGGAAGAGGGCCTCGACGCGGTACCCGCCGTCGGGTCGGTAACCGGTGGTCAGCTGCCCGCCGGCCGAGCGGACCCGTTCACGCATGCCGAGCAGGCCGTGCTTGACGCGGTTGGCGTCCTCCATCGGCGCCGGCGGCCGCGTGGGCGGCTCGTTGACCACCTCGACGTGCAGCTCACCGTCCGCGGTGGCGACGTCCACCCGCACGCGCGCGCCCGGTGCGTGCCGCACGACGTTGCTCAGTGACTCCTGCACCAGCCGGAACACGGTGAGCTCCAGCGCTTCCGGCAGCTGTCCGACGGGACCGACCCGCAGGTCCACCTCGACGCCGCCGTTCTTCGCGGACTCGACGAGTTCGCCGAGGTGCCCGAGGTCGGGCATCGGTGCCAGTTGCCGACCGGCGTCCTCCTCGCGGAGCACGGACAGCAGCTGACGCATTTCGCGCAGTGTCGTCTTCGTGCCGGCGGCGATCCGGTCGAACTCGGTGCGCGACTCGGGGTCCATGTTCGGGATCCGGTACGCGGCCGACGTCGCCTGCATGTGGATCACCGACATGCCGTGCGCGACGACGTCGTGCAGCTCGCGGGCGATGCGGTTGCGCTCCTCGACCAGCGCCCGCTGCGCCTGTTCCAGCTCGACGTCACGACGCGCCTTGGCCAGCTCACGCCGGACCGTGCCCCGCTGCCGGACGACGACCGCGGCGAACAGGATCAGCACCGAGATCAGCGCGTAGATGATCTGGTTCTCGGCGGTGTCGTCGCCGGATCGATCGTTCGGGTCGAGCAGCACGAGCACGATGCAGAGCAGCACGCTGCACCACCAGGTCGCCACGGCCGCGCGCCAACCGGTGCGCAGTCCGATCAGGCCGATGTGCGCGATGAGCACCGCAGTGACCGGCGCGGGCAGGGGCCACGACGCGGCGAGCGCGAGCACCGACGCCCCCGCGAACTGCACGGCGGTCGCCGGCCAGGGCCGGATCAGGGCGAGCGGCAGCGCGGCGCACTGCGCGCTCGCGGCGGCGAAAGCGACGAGTGGCGGCACGTCGAAGGCCGTCGCGGTGGTCGACGTGACGACGACGAGCAGGAGCAGCGCCACGGCGCCGACCGCGAGCCACGCCCGGCGAGGTACGGATTCATCCATCACGAGCCACGGTACCTAGGGGTGACCTCCGGAAACGTCGGCCCGCAGGGGCATCGGGCCCCCTACCGGAGAGTGACACCGTTCGGCTCTCCCGCGTGACGCCCGGTGCGGAACCTTCGTACGCGGCGTCGTTGGCGATGGCGGCCGGGGTGCGGGGGCGGGTGATGCCGATCTCGTGCGGGATCGATCTGTCGCGGTTCGCCGCAGGGACGTCGGGGGCTTCGTTCCGGGCGAAGCACCGGCTCGATTCGCGGCCGGTGGTCACGTATGTCGGGCGGCTGGACGTCGAGAAGAATGTGGACGTCGTCATTCGGGCTTGTGCGGTTTTGGGGCTCGACGCTCAGCTGTTGATCGTGGGGGTGGGGGCGGAGCGGCGGCGGCTTTCCGCGCTGGCCTCGTCGTTGGGCGTTCCGGTGACGTTCGCGGGGTTCGTTGCGGACTGTGACCTGCCGGCCGCGTATGCCGCGACCGACGTCTTCGTCAACGCGGGCACCGCTGAGTTGCAGAGTCTGGTGACGTTGGAGGCGCTCGCGTCCGGGAAGCCGGTGGTGGCGGCGGATGCTTCGGCGCTGCCGCACCTGGTGCTCGACGGCACGACCGGGTATCTGTTCCCGCCGGGGGATGCTGCGGCGTTGGCGGACCGGTTACGGCGGATGGTGTCGGACCCGGAGGGGCGGGAGCGGATGGGGGCGGCTGCGCGTCGGCTCGCGAAGCATCACGATCAGGACCGGACGATCCGGGCGTTCGAGCAGTTGTATGCGTTCGGTACCGATCGGGTGGCGCTCAAGGCGGTCAGCTGATGCCGTTGCCGCTGCTGTTTCTGGTCACGACGCGCGATGCGGGCGACATCACTTTCCTGCCGTAGCAAGTCGCGCCGGCAACGTAGCGGCGAGGTGATCGATGAAGTCGCTGGTCCGCCGCGGCACGTGCCGATCGCTGTCCAACAGTGCGTAGATGTCCGCGGGCGGCGTCGGCACGTCGGGCAGCACCCGCACCAGCGACCCGTCGTCCAGGAATCGCTGCACTTGCCACATCGAGCGCATGATGATTCCCCGCCCCTCCCGCGCCCAGTCGGTGACGATGTCGCCGTCGTTGCTGGAGAGCGACCCACCCACCCGGATCCGCTTCTGGTTCGCGGCGTCCCCGAAGCGCCACAGCGCGAAGTCGCCCTCGTTCTCGCGCAGCACGATGCAGTCGTGCGACGCGAGATCTTCCACGGAGGCGGGCTCGCCCCGGGCCGCCACGTACGCGGGCGCGGCGCACGGCACCCGCCGGTTCTCCGCGAGCCGCCGCAGCCGCAGCGTCGAATCCGGCGGTGAACCGACGTGGATCGCCACGTCGAACTCCCGGCGGTGCGGCCGCAGCGGCAGCGCGGACGTCCGCAGTTCGCAGTGCAACGCCGGCCGGGCCGCCGCGAACTCGCCCAGCAGCGGGGCGATGTGCGCCCGGCCCAGCCCGAGCGTGGCGTGCACGATCAGCGAGCCGCGGACGTCACCGCTGACCAGATCGTCCAGCTCCCGGACCTGGTCCAGGATCTGCTCGACCCGCTCGGCGTAAACGTCGCCCTCCGACGTGAGCGTCAACCGCCGGGTACCGCGCTGCACCAGACGGACGCCGAGCCGCTGCTCCAGCGCCGACAGCCGCTTGCTGACCACGGGCAGCGACCAGCCCAGTTCGCGCGCCGCGGCGGTGAGCGTCTCGTTGCGCGCGACGACACGGAAGAACGCCAGATCGTCGATGGAGCTCATTGCTTTTCCGTACGTGAAAGGCAGCCTTGCCGTCAAGCGTCTTGCGATGCCCCCGCAGCTCACGCAGGGTACGGGAATGTCTCAGCGCTACCGCATCGCGGTGATCCCCGGTGACGGGATCGGAACCGAGGTCGTCCCCGAAGGCCTCCGAGCCCTGCGGAAGGCAGCCGACGCGTACGACTTCGAACTCGACGTCGAGGAGTTCGACTTCGCCAGCGCGGCCTACTGGGAGCGCCACGGCACGATGCTGCCGGGTGACTGGCAGTCGACGCTCGAAGCGTTCGACGCGATCTACTTCGGCGCGGTGGGGTGGCCGGAGGTCGTGCCCGACCACGTGTCGCTCTGGGGCAGTCTGCTGCAGTTCCGCCGGGTGTTCGACCAGTACGTGAACCTGCGGCCGTGCAAGCTCATGCCGGGTGTTCGCAGCCCGTTGGCCGGGCGCGCGCCGGGTGAGATCGACTTCGTCGTCGTGCGGGAGAACACCGAGGGTGAGTACTCCAGCATCGGTGGACGCATCTTCGAGGGCACGGAACGCGAGACCGTGCTGCAGGAGACGGTCATGACGCGGCACGGCGTCGACCGGGTGCTGCGGTTCGCGTTCGACTACGCGCGGAAGCGGGACGCGAAGCACCTGACCTCGGCCACGAAGAGCAACGGGATCTCGATCACGATGCCCTATTGGGACGAACGGGTCGAGAAGATGGCCGCTGACTTCTCGGAAATTCGAACGGACAAATACCATATCGACGCTCTGGCAGCGCATTTCGTGCTGAACCCCGATCGTTTTGACGTCGTGGTGGCCAGCAATTTGTTCGGCGACATCCTGTCCGACCTCGGACCGGCGTGCACCGGGACGCTCGGCATCGCACCGAGCGCGAACATCAATCCCGAGCGGCGGTACCCGAGCCTGTTCGAACCCGTGCACGGCTCGGCGCCCGACATCGCCGGCCAGGGCATCGCGAATCCCATCGGCCAGATCTGGTGCGGCGCGATGATGCTCGAACACCTGGGCCAACCCGATGCCGCCGCAGACGTTCTCGCCGCCATCGAGGCGGTACTGGCCGAGCAGCCCGAGACCCTCACTCCCGACCTCGGCGGACCCGGGACCACAGCAGGCCTCGGCCGAGCCGTCGCCGCCCGCCTGGGCAGCCCGGCCGGCGGGTAGCTCGCCGTCGACCGCTGAACCGGAGGGCCGGGGCGGCCGTGTTGGGCTCAGACACCGGCGAAGGAAGAATCCTCTCTCGTGACGCAGCCATCCCAGACCGCGCAGCCCGACAACGACGCCCTGCCCGACGACTCCGCCGACTCGGCCGAGTGGACCGAGGTCAACTCCCAGGGCACGCGGGCCGGGCGGCCCGCCGCGCTGGTCCGTCGCGCCGGCGCGCGGATCGTCGACTTCGCGGTGTGCGGCGCCGTGGCGTCCGCGCTGCCGTGGTGGGTCGCGGCGCCCGTGTCCGTCGTTTGGCTCGTCGTGCCGGCGTGGCTGGCCGGTGCCACCGCCGGTAAGTGGCTGTTCGGAATGCGCCTGACCCGCTACGACGGCGCCCGGCTCACGTTCGGCCGGGCGCTCGCCCGCGAGGCGTTCGTCGTCGGCAGCTTCGTTCTCACGCTGATCGCCATGCTCAACACGCTGGTCATGGTCAACGACCCGCGCGGGCAGGGCTTCCAGGACAAGATCGCCGACACCGTCGTAGTCGACGCGAAAACGACGGGGCGAACCCCGGCGCCCCGTCGGCAGTGACGCATCGCCAGGCTCCGCCGCCGCCGCGGCGGTGATGCTTCCTCAGGCCTCGTCGACGGCCACGTGCGTGTGCGGGATGTGGATCACGCCTGGTAGATCACCGCGATGGCGAACCAACCCCATCGAGAACAGCGGTTTGCCGTCCTCGTCGTGACCGGCCGGGAAGTGGTCGGTGCTGCGGTGCCTGATCCGCACGACCAGCAACGGCAGCGTGACGCCCGCCCCCACCACGATCGACGTGACGACCGGCGTACCGGTACGCGGCGAGACTTTGCCGAGCGCCTTCGAAAACGGCAGCGCACCTTCGCGGGCCATCGAGTACGTCATCCGCGCGCCCAGGATCAGCAGGCCACCACCGAGACCGGACGTGGTCAGCGCCCTGATGATCGTCTTCGGCGTCGTCTTGCGCGGTGAGTGCGTCTCCTCGGCGAGCTCACCGGCGGAGTCGAACCCCACCATGACGTACGCGGCCATCAGCGACGACGCCAGCCAGGCCATAGAGGTAGGTGCCGCTGCCCTCCCAGCCGGTCGTGTGCAGCACCACCGACGGGCCACGCTCCGACAGCGCGAACAGCACCCCGATGAGGATGACCACGCCGACGATCTCGATCGCCACGACCTGGCACCCCGCCCTCGACCAGGTCGCCGCGAACCCGATCGGCGCCAACGCGAGAATGGTCGCTACACGAACTTCGCCAACCTCCTCGGCATGGCGTCACTCGCGATACCGGCCGGCGCCTCCTGCCTCGGCAAGGCGATCGGCGCGGTCACCCTCGCCGACGGCCGTACCGTCCGGGGATTCCTCGCCGAACCCATCGCGACCCACGGCGCGGACGACATCACCTCCCACGGCTCCTGGCCCGCAGCGCTCGCGGCGATCCCGTGACTACTGGGCGGACCGACAGTTCGCCGAGACGTCAGCGCGCGTTTGTCCGCTACACGCTGTACTTGCCCTTACTGTCCACGGTGCATCGGGAAACGCGTCGACAAGGAGCTCTCCCCATGACCGAGGCAGTATCCCGCCGTTCCGCACTAGCCCTCGGCACCGCCGGTGCCCTGGGCATCACGTTCGCTGGAAGCATCGACGCGATCGCGGGCACCGCCGCCACGGCCGCGGCGACGAGCCAGACCGGGACCTCGGGCTACGGCCCGCTGGTGGCTGACCCGGCCGGCCTGCTCGCCCTTCCGAAGGGCTTCAAGTACACGATCGTGGCGGAGGCCGGCAAGACGAAGCTCGAGTCGGGCCAGCCGACGCCCAGCGACGCCGACGGCACCGCGAGCTTCCCCGGCCAGCGCGGTCTGACGCTGGTCAACAACCACGAGAACGACGGCACCGAGCCCTACCCGGTGCCCGCGCTCGAAGGCCTCACGTACGACCCGGCCGCCAAGGGAGGCACGACGAACATCGACGTCGACCACCACGGCAAGCGGATCCGCGAGTACGTCAGCCTGGCCGGCACCCACAACAACTGCGCCGGTGGCAAGACTCCGTGGGGCACGTGGCTGACGTGCGAGGAGACCGAGCAGAAGGCCGTCGCGCCGTTCACGAAGGACCACGGGTACGTCTTCGAGGTCGACCCGTTCGACCGCGCGGCCAACAAGAACCCGGTGGCGCTGAAGTTCCTCGGCCGGTACTCGCACGAGGCGGTCGCCGTCGACCCGCACAACCACACGATCTACCTCACCGAGGACGCCAACGAGCCGCACGGCCTGTTCTACCGCTGGACGCCCCCGGAGGGCTTCCACGGCGGCAAGGGCGCCCTGCGGCGGCTGGCGGCCAAGAGCGACACGGCCGGCAAACTGCAGGCCCTGAGCGCCTCCGCCGACGGCAAGCACGTCGCCGACCTGTCCCAGGCGACGAAGCCGGGCACGAGGTACAAGGTCACCTGGGTGGACGTGCCGGACCGCGACGCCAAGAGCGTCTCGGTGCGCAAGCAGTTCCCGGCCGGGCAGGTCACCGGTAGCCGGAAGCTCGAGGGCGCGTGGTGGGGTCACCACGGCGCGTACTTCGTCGCCAGCTACGCGCGCAAGGACGACGGCAGCGTCGCCGAGCACGACGGCCAGGTGTGGTTCTACGACCCGCGGTCCAGCACGATCACGCTGGAGACGATCTTCGGTGTCAACAAGACCCCGGAGAAGGACGGCGCGTTCGACGGGCCGGACAACATCACGGTGTCGCCCTATGGCGGCGTGATCCTCGCCGAGGACGGCGAGGGCGTCCAGCACCTGATCGGCGTCACCGACCGGGGTGCGTCGTACGCGCTGGCGCGCAACGACTTCAACGGCAGCGAGTTCACCGGCCCGAACTTCAGCGCCGACGGTTCGATCCTGTTCGCGAACATCCAGACGCCGGGTTACGTCTTCGCGATCACGGGCCCCTGGACCCGCGTTCGCTGACCCACTGGCCCGGCCGTCGACGACGGCCGGGCCACCGGGTTACGGGCGGCCGGCGTGCGGGACGTCGACGGTGGCGCTCAGGAGAACAGCTTCCCGCACCGGCGCGCGCAGGTGCTCGTAGAAGTCCGGTGCGGCGCACATCAGCAGCGTCCGTCCGTCCTCGCCGCCGAGCGCGCAGGCGAACACGCCGAGGTTGTCGGGCGCGCGGATCTCGTCGACGATCTCGCCGCCCGGCGAGACCCGGATGACCCGGTTGCCGACGGCGTCCGCGGCCCAGAGGTGACCGTCCGCGTCGAGCGTGCAGCCGTCGGGAGCGACGACGAGCTGCCCGAGGACCTCCTCGGTGGTGGTGCCGGTCGGCGCGGGAGCGAATTCGGCCCACACCCGCCGGTTGGACAGCGACCCGTCCGCGCCCAGGTCGAACGCGGTGTACCGGTTGCCGAGCGTCTCGCCGACGAGCAGCGTCGAGCCGTCCGGGGTGATCACCGAGCCGTTCGGGAAGAACAGTCCGTCGGCGACGACGGTCACCGTGCCGTCGGGGTCGACGCGCTTGAGCCGGGCGGTCTGCAGGTTGCCGCCGCCCATGAGGTCGAAGCCGAAGTCACCGACGTAGATGCGGCCGGCCTCGTCGATCACCAGGTCGTTGAGGTGGCCGCCGCAGTGCGGGGACAGGTCGGCGTACTCGGTGAGCGCGCCGTCGGCCCACCGGAGCAGGCGGTGGTCCTTCATCGAGACGATGACGAGTGAACCGTCGGGCAGCCAGCCCAGCCCGGACGGCTGCGCGTCCACCTCGGTGAGCACCGTTTCCGTGCCGTCCGGGGTGATCCGGCTGACCGTGTGCCGGTAGAAGTCCGACACCCACCAGGTGCCGTCCCGCCATCGGGGTCCCTCGAAGAATCCGCCGCCGCTGAAGACCGTCCGAACGTCTCTGTCCGTCATGAGCAGCACGTTAACCGTGGGACTCAGGTCACGGCCAGGGTCAGGAGCAGTTCGTCCGCGATCGCCCGCATCCCCGCGGCGTTCGGGTGGAACGCCCCCGTGTTCGCCTGGAACCCGTTCACCCACGGTTCGGGAGTACCGACGCCGTGCCCGGCGCTGAGCACGGACGCCTGGATGAGGTCGGTGCCGGTGTTCTGCGCGGCCATCGTGAACGCACCGTTGACCCGGCGTCCGAGGGCACGCAGCGCCCGGTGCTGGGCGTCGTCGAACGGTTCCGCGGTGATCTTCTCGTCGAAGATCGTGAGGTAGTCGACGAGGACCACCCGCGCGCCCGGCGCCCGGGAACGGACCGCCTCGACGATCGTCCCCAGCCCTTCCACGACAACGTCGGTGTCCAGCACCGGCACCGGACCGCGGGCCAGCCGGTTGCCCAGCGGGCGGGTGAACCAGCGGCGCCGGAAGCGGTTCGCGAAGGCCAGGCGGAGCACGGTGGCGAGGTAGCCGAGGTCGTTGCCGCCGACGGTGACCGTGACCAGGTCCGCGCCCTCCGGCACACCGCTGAGCTGCGGCGGGAACGTCTTCCGGGCGACCCGCTGCGGTTGGTCGAGGACCGTCGCGATCGTGGCGCCGCCCACCGTGAGGTCGGTGAGCTCCGCGCCGAGCCCCTCGGCGACGAGATGGGCGTAGTTGGCCCCGGAGCGCCCCGCGGCCCCGTCGACGACCGGCGGGATCCCCGGCCCGGACGCGAACGAACTACCCAGCGCTACGACGTGTCGGTACGGCATGGGCCCATCCGATCAGGTGCCGCTCGGTTACCGGACAGGAGGGCCCTGGTTGCGCGGGGCAACGCGTCCTCATCCCGCAACCGAACGCGCCGAAATGCCTGGTGTAACCCACGAGACGAAGGGGGGCGCACCAATGGCCCGCACCGCCACGATGCTCCGCCGCAGCGCCCTCCTGCCGGCTGCCGCGCTCGTCGCCGCCATGGTCGGCGGCGGACTCGCGTCACCCGCCCAGGCGGCCGCGCCCACGGCCAACGCCACCGCCGTCTCGACGACCGGCGTCACCGTCTACGGCGCGGGCTTCGGCCACGGCCGTGGCCTGAGCCAGTACGGCGCCAAGGCGGCCGCGAAGAAGGGCCTGACCGGTGCGAAGATCGCCGGCTTCTACTACCCGGGTGCGGCGCTGACCTCGAAGGGCAACCCCGCGCTGCGGATCCGCCTCTCCGCGATCGACGGCGGCAACTTCACGTTCTCGCCGGTCACCGGCACGACCGTGAGTGGCATCGTCGCCACCGCCGCCACCGGCAAGAAGGTGACGCTCCCCGCGCAGCCCGGCTGGCACGTGGCCCGCAGCGGCGCGAACTACGTCGTCCAGAAGAAGGTCGGCAACCGCTGGACGACCGCCTACACGCTCGCCGCGCCGGTGACGTTCAGCGGACCGAAGACGCTCAAGCTGACGTACAACAAGGCCAAGACCGACTGCCGCGGCGGTGGCACGGTGACGTTCGACGGGTCACTGACCGCGACGACCTCGGACAACGCCCCCCGCTACGTCGCGAAGATGCCGATCGACACCTACCTGCGCGGGGTCGTGGCGTCCGAGATGCCCTCCAGCTGGCCGGCCGCGGCGCTCCAGGCGCAGACCCTGGCCGCCCGCACCTACGCCACCGCGAAGATCTCCGCGAGCCGCTACTACGACGTGATCGACACGCAACAGAACCAGTGCTGGGACGGTGCGGTGTCCGAGACCGCCGCCACGAACGCGGCGATCACCGCGACCGCGGGCAAGGTGCTCACGGTCGGCGGCAAGGTCATCAGCGCGGAGTTCTCCTCGGACTCCGGTGGCTTCACCGCGACCGGCGGCGTCAGCTACCTGCCGACGAAGGCCGACCCGTACTCGCTGGCGTCCGGCTCGCCGGCGATCAACTGGGTGAAGGTCGTGACGCCGGCGCAGCTCGCCGCGATCGACGGCCCCGCCGGCCTGCTGAAGGTCACCGCCGTGAAGGTGACGAAGCGCTCGAGCGGCGGACGGTGGGGCGGACGCGCGGATTCGTTCGACCTGACCGGCACGGTGGCCGGTGGCAAGACGACCACGGTGTCGATCACCGGTACGACGTTCCGCGTGAAGCTCGGCCTGAAGAGCACCTACCTCGGCTTCAGGAAGTAAGCCCGACTGACCGGCCGGCGTCCTCCAGGACGCCGGCCGGCTGCGTTCACGGGCTGGTGAGCGCGTCGAGCAAGTCCCCGACCGGCTGATCGGACAGCGCCCTCGCCACGTCGGCGAGCGCGACGATCCCGACCAGGTCGTGACCGTCGATGACCGGCAGCCGTCGCACCTGGTGCGTCTTCATCGTCTGCAGGATCTCGGCCGCGTCGTCGTCGGCGCCGATCGTGACGGGCTTCCCCTGGGCGAGTTCGCCCGCGCGGACGTCACCGGGCGCGCGGCCCTGGGCGATCGCCTTCACGACGATGTCCCGGTCGGTGATCATGCCTTTGAGCCGATCGTCCGAGCCACAGATCGGCAGCGCGCCGACGTCGAGCTCGGCCATCCGCCGGGCGGCGTCGGCCAGGGTTTCGGTCTCCGCGACGCAGTCCGGTTGTGGCGTCATGATTTCTCGGGCGGTGGGCACGGGTGCCTCCTCGAGTCGTCGGACTTCGGTGCCCCCGGATACCCGCCTGCGCCCGCCTGATTCGGTGACCGCGCGAAATCATTCGGCAACACAATCGACGCAACGCCGCATGGGGCGCGCCGTCCAGGGCATTCGGCGGCGGCCATGCCCCACACACAGGGAGTTCCCATGCAGGCACAGCACGCTTCGCCACGCCGCGTCATCGTCGCGGGAGTGGCTGCGCTCGCCACGCTCTTAGCCGTCCTGATCGGTTCAGCGGCTCCGGCAAGCGCGACGACAGGTGTGAACACGCAGGACCGCACCTACCTTCGGGCAGCCCACCAGGCGAACCTGGCCGAGATAACGGCGGCCAAGATCGCGCTGGACAAGGCCACCGAACCGGTGACCAAGCAGCTCGCCCGGGTGTGGATCCGGGACCATAGCAGGCTGGACGCCGCTCTGCGCCCGGTTGCCCGCAAGCTCGGCGTCGCCCTGCCGGCGGCGCCGAACGCGCAGCAGCGGGCGCTGGCCGCGAAATACCGGGCCACGTCCGGCCCGGCATTCGACCGGCTCTGGATCTCCACCCAGATGACCGCTCACCACCAGGCGATGGCCCTCGGTGACGCGGAGCTCCAGAAGGGCTCGGCGGCGCCGGTCAAGAAGCTCGCGCGCGACGCGGCACCGGTGATCGCCAAGCACGGCACGCTGCTCGACAAGGCGGCGAAGATCGTCGACGGCGAGCACTGCAAGCACCATTGAGTAGGACGGGCGGGGCGGCGCGTGATCTGCGCGCCGCCGCGTTCGGCAGGATGAGCCCGTGCTCGACCTGACCTACGCCGCTCTCGCGCTCGCGCACGTCGACTCGCTGGCCCGTGGTGAAGCGCTCGATCCGTCGCTTCGGGTCACGCTGCACTTCCACCCCGACCGCGTCGCGAATGGCGTCGACATTCTGCGGTTGATGGCCGCTGACGGCCGGTACCGGTCGCAGTTCGAGACCGGCACCAGCAACGGCGGGCTGACCGCCCACCCGGGCGGCGACCGCTGGCGCTGGGAGAGCCGCCTGTTCGCGCAGGCGTACGACGACGCCCCACCCGACGCCCGGCCGGTCTACGGGTCGCTCAACCCTGCTAGCGCGGTACGCGTGTCGAAACCGCCGCTCAGGCCCTCGGCGTGCCGATCGAGTGGCACACCGGGTTCGCGACACCGTCGACACGATCGCGGCGAACCCCGACTTCCGCGGCCCGCACATCGTCACGGCCGCCCGCACCGGCGCGGAGGACGAGCAGGTGCTCAAACGGATCTGGCACTACACCGCCCGATTCGGCGGCTGACTAGGGTCGACGGCTATGCGTGCTCCGTGGCGACCCGTCCTGGTGGTCATTCTTCCGATCGCGCTGCTCACGATCGTCGCAATGGTCTGGCTGTGGCCGTCCGGAGCAAGGACGGCCGCGGACGACACGCAGTACGTCGACGGCACCGTCAGCACGGTGGTCCACGCGGCCTGCACGTCGGAGGAGGCCGCGCAGGCGGCCGGTCGCACCGACTGCGGCGGTATCGTGCTCCGCCTGACCAGCGGCCCGGACGCCGGCGAAGACGTCACCACCGACGTCCCGAGCGGCCCCGGCGCCCCGGACGTCCACGAAGGCGACGACGTCGTCCTGCTGTACCTGCCCGACACGCCGGTGGGCGAGCCGTACCAGATCGCCGACCACCAGCGCGGCACCCAGCTGTGGGTACTCGGCGCGGCATTCGTGCTGGCAGTCCTCGCGTTCGGACGGTGGCGCGGACTGAGCGCGCTGGCCGGCCTCGCGGTGACGTTCGCCGTCCTGCTGTTCTTCGTCGTACCGGCGATCCTCCACGGTGAGCCGCCGCTGCTCGTCGCGATCGTCGGCTCCGCGGCGATCATGCTCGCTGTGCTCTACCTGACGCACGGCGTCGGCACGTCGACGTCGGTCGCGGTGATCGGCACGCTGACCAGCCTCGCCCTGACCGGCGCGCTGTCCTGGCTCGCGGTGCGCGCCCTGCACCTGACCGGCGTCGCCGACGAGCAGGCCAACTACGTCGGCATCACCCACGACGTCAACCTGCAGGGCCTGCTGCTGGCGGGCATCCTGATCGGTTCGCTCGGCGTGCTCGACGACGTCACCGTCACCCAGGCGGCCACCGTCGACGAGCTGGCGCGGGCCAATCCGGCGTACCGGTTCGGGCAGCTCTACCGGTCGGCCACCCGGGTCGGCCGAGCGCACATCGCCTCGGTCGTGAACACGATCATCCTGGCCTACGCCGGGGCGTCGCTGCCGCTGCTGATCCTGATCACCGACAGCGGGCAGGGCATCGGCCGCGTCCTGACCAATCAGTTGGTCGCCCAGGAACTGGTCCGCAGCGCCGTCGGGACGCTCGGCCTGATCTCCGCGGTACCGATCACCACTGCGCTGGCCGCCCTCACCGCGTCGAGGGAATTGCGCTGAACATCCGCCCGGGGACGGAGCGCGCGTTAACCTGAGCCACAGTGGCTCCCTCCCCGACAAGCCTCAACCGATGATGAGCGCATGAGACGTGTCCCCGCGGTGCTCGTACCGGTCTTCGCCGCTGTCTGCGGTCTGCCGGCCGCGTTCCTGCCGGGGAGTACGTTCGCACACGTTTCGTACCTGATCGGCTTCAGCACCCTGGTCGGCCTCGGCTGGGCGCGTCTGCGCATGCTGTCGGGCCCGCAGCGCACGGGGTACGCGTTCATCGTCGCCGCGCTCAGCGTCTGGCTCACCGGTGACCTGCTGCAGGACGCGCTGCGTTGGCTGACCGGGCCGGTCGGCGACGTGTCGCCGGCCGATCTGCTGTGGATCAGCGGCTACCCGCTGCTCGGGATCGGACTGGTGCGGCTGGTCCGCTTACGCGCGCCCACCCGCCTGCGCGAAGCCGTGCTCGACGCCCTCGCGATGGCCACCGTCATGGCATGGCTGTGCTGGCAGTTCGTGATCCGGCCCGCCGTCGAGAGCGCCCAGCTGTCGCTGGCGGTCGTGATCGGCTCGATCTATCCGCTGGGTGACGTCCTGCTGTTCGCCGCCGGCGCGATCCTGGTGCTGGCCCCCGGCTCCAAGCGCGGCCCGACCCGCTACCTGATCGCCGCGCTCGCGATCTCGCTGATCGGCGACATCGCGATCTCCCTGCTTCCCACGCTGGTCGACGATCTGTCCCGCATCGTGCAGGCCGACCGCCTCGACGGCGTCCTCTTGGTGTCCAACAGCCTCTACGTCGCCGCGGTGCTGCACCCGGACGCCGCCCGCATCGCCGAGCCCGACAGCTCCCGCGAGGAACGCCTGCACCCGGCGCGCGTGATCTTCCTGGGTATCGCGCTGGCGGCGCTGCCGATGTTCGCCGGGCTCCAGTCGATCGAGGGCATGGTCGGCCGGGTGTCGCTCCTCGTCTCGATCGCGGTGCTGACCGCGTTGATCCTGGTCCGGTTCGTCCTGGTGGTGCGTGAACAGGAGTCGGTGCGCGCGATGCTCGCGCACCAGGCTCATCACGACCAGCTCACCGGGCTGGCCAACCGGCAGGCGCTGCACGCGGCGCTGGATCTGGCGCTCAACCGCGCGCGCGAGATCGGCGCGCCCTACGCGCCCGTCCTGTTCTATCTCGACCTCGACGGCTTCAAGCAGGTCAACGACCACTACGGACACGCCGCCGGCGACTTCGTCCTCGCCGAGTTCTCCCGCCGCCTCAAGGCAGAACTGCGCACTGGCGACGTCGCAGCGCGGCTCGGTGGGGACGAGTTCGTCGTGCTGTCGGAGAACATCAACACCGACGACGAGGCCCAGGCACTCGCGGACCGGCTCCGGGGCCTCACCGTCGAACCGGTGACCCGCGCGACCGACGAGCGGTTCTCCATCGGCGTCAGCGTCGGCGTCGCGGCGGCCGGCCAACTCGACCAGCTCGACTCCGACGCCCTGCTCGCCGCGGCCGACGGGAGCATGTACTCCCAGAAATCCCGCCGCTTCCCACCCCCGGACCTCGTTTCCGCCTGAAAGCCGTCACGATGCGGGCCAGCCGAACATGGAGTAGGCGTGACCTCCGGATCAGAGGACCGTTTCCGACGGATCTACGCCGCGAACTTCGACCCGCTGCTCGCGTACGCGCTCCGACGCGTCGAGCAGCCCGAGGACGCCGCGGACGTCGTCGCCGAAACGTTTGTCGTCGTGTGGCGGCGCAGCCGCGACGTGCCACCCGACGACGAAGTCCGGCTGTGGCTCTACGGGGTGGCCCGGCGGGTGCTGGCCAACCACCACCGCGGCGGGCAGCGACGGGAGCGCCTCGGCGAGCGATTACGGCAGCGGCTGAAGGCCGCGGTCCCGGTCGATCCCGGTACCGAGGTGCCGCAGCGGCTCGTGGTGCGCGACGCGCTGGCGCGCCTGGGCGAACTCGACCGCGAGGTCCTCATGCTGACGTTCTGGGAAGGGCTCGAGCCCCGCGAGATCGCCGCCGTACTGGGGCTGAGCGCGCCGACAGTGCGGTCGCGCCTGTCCCGGGCCCGTTCCCGGTTGCGTGAACTCGTCGGTCACGATTTCGACGTGCCCGGACATGTAGTCGATGTCATGCCGACCGAGGAGGGCCGATGACCGACGACTTCGACCGGGCGATCCGCGACGCGGATCCCTACCGACCGGGTGTGAGCGACGGGCTCGGCACCGCGGCACAGGATCTGCTGGAGGACATCGTGTCGATCACCGAAACCCCCGCGCGAAGGCGCCTGTACATACCGCTGGTGGGCACCGGAGTGGCCGCCGCGGTGATCGCCGGCGTGTTCGCGCTCTCGACACCGGACGCCACCCCGCCCGACCGGGCCCCGGTGACCAGCTCGTCGTCCAGTGCGGTGACGTACTCGGCGCTCGCGCTCAAAGCAGCCGAGCAGAACCCGCGGCTGCTGATCGACGAGCCCGGATGGACGGTGAACTACCTCGTCGGATTCGCGGACAAGACCGGGTCGATCCGGTGGGCCCGCAACGGCGTGGAGGTCGAGATCAACTGGCGTCCGGCCGAGTACTACGAGAGCTACCACGCAGACCGCCTCGACGCCGGGAAGTCCGAGCCGGTGACGATGGCCGGCCGCAAGGGCGTTCTGTTCACGAACAGCCCGACCGACTACGGGGTGATGCTCCCGCCGAGCGGGGCGAACTTCGTCGAACTGCAGACGACCGGGCAGTGGACGCGGGCACGGTTCGACGAGGTGGTCTCGCACGTGGTGCAGGTGGACGTGCAGCAGTGGCTCGCCGCGTTGCCACCGGAGATCGTGACGCCGGACCGGATCCGAGAGCGGGCGGACGAGGTACTGGCCGGGGTGCCGCTTCCGCCCGGGTTCGACAAGGCGTCACTCGCTGACCTCGGCACGAACGACGCGTACCAGTTCGGTGCGCAGGTGGCGGGCCGGGTGGGGTGCGGATGGATCGCGGAGTGGGAGCGGGCCACGAAGGCCGGCGACGCCGCTGCGGTGAAGCGAGCCGCCGCCGCGTTACGGAGCAGCCACGGCTGGAAGTTCCTGAAAGACATGGACGCCGAAGGGGACTACCCCGAAGTGTTCTGGGAGCTGGCCGACCAGGTGGTGGCCGGGACCGCGCCCGAGGGGTACCAGGACTCGCTGGGTTGCTGATCCCTGGCGTGCCGTAGCGACGCGTGACGCGGTGACTACGATGTTCCGCAGTGTGCCGGACGCATCGGGGGCTCCGGACGCAGTGCGGAACGGGGACCGTGCATGCCCGACGAGTTGAATCCGGTCGACGGTCCGATCCGGACGGCGACTGCGGCTGAGTTCGTCGGGGAGTTGAACCGCCTGCACCACTGGGCGGGGCGCCCGCCCTACCGGACCCTCCACGATCAGCTGTCGCCGAGCACGGTGTCCGACGCGCTGCGCGGTAAGCACCTCCCACGGCCGCCTCGGCTGGAGTTCGTCGAGGCGTTCGTGGGGGCGTGTCTGCGGTTCGCGGGCTTAGCGGACGCGCGGGTCGAGGTCGGCGTCGAGACGTGGCGCCAGGCCTGGCGTCGGATCGGCACACCGGCCACCCCGGACACGGCGGCCGGGACGGCGGCCGGGACCGCCGGGGCCGCCGAGGCGTCGGCGGACGACCCGGCCGTCGCGCCGGCGGGCGCCGAGGCGGCCGACACTGTTGCCGACGCCCCAGATGGAACGAACGTGCCGGTCGCGTCGCCGCGGCCGGAGCCGACCGGCGGCCCCTACTCCCGGCGGGGAGCCTCCCGGCGGGGAGCCCTGCTGGCGCTGGCAGCCGCGTTCCTCGTCGGCGTCGTCGTCGGCGGGGCCACCCTCTGGCTGGTCGACCCCCGCGATCCTCCGGCGGTCCACGCCTCGGACCCCGCACCCAGCGACTGCCTCCCCGCCGACGCGCCGCCCCCGCCGGGCCGCGAAATGTTCGATCCGGCCGAGGACACGTCGGCCTGGCTCCCGAACAACAACCGGGTCGACCTCCGTCGCGTCGACAAGGGCGTCTGGCGCGCCGGTGTGCACGGCGGCGGCATCGCGAGACCCTCTGACCTGCTCGTGATCCGACGCCCCGTCTCCGTCGTCGACAACCACCACTACGCGCTCACGGTCACCGCGTCCGCCAGCCGTCCGGTCACGGTCCGGATCCGCTTCCAGAACAGGAACTCGGCCGACTACGACCCCTTTCACAATGTCCCGTACACCGTGACGCCGCAGGCGTGCCGACGGACGATGTCGTTCCTCGTCCACACGACGACCACCGGCGGCGAGTTGATCTTCCTCGTCGGCGGTCTCGAGGACTTCGACCTGACGCTGACCGCGGTGTCGCTCGTCGACCAGGGGCCGAAGTAGGCGCGCTCAATCGGCCGGACACCCGGTGTCCGGACCGGGCCGGTTCGACGAGCTCAGCCGACCGCAGAGAAACACCCTCGTCGGTTCGTCGCCGTCGCGCTCCGGATCGACCCGCAGGATCACCACCATCTTCCCGCGGGAGACCTGGGCGTTGTTCTTCAGGTTGATCACACCGCTCGTGCCCCGCTGCTCCCCTCTCTCGTTCAGACCGTTGTGGACGTCGTTCCTGCGCTGGTTCCCCGGCCCCTTCACCCACCGCAGTGCACCGCGGAGCAGCGTGATGCTGTCGTGCGCGAGCAGTGCGTGCCCGTCCAGAGCATCGCGAGTGCACGGCTGGTCGAACAACTTCCGGTACCCGGCATAGAACGTCTCGGGCGCGACCTTCGCGGCTCCCGGCGCGACCTCCGGGCAACCTGCGTCGCCCCAGGCCGCGCTGCTGGCGAACGAGAGGTAGTCGACGGTGGGGGTCGGATAGTCGTCGGTGTTTCCGTCGGCCACGTACCGGGTCACGTCGTCGCCGGCGAGCACGTACGCGCTGCGGCTCTCGCACGAAACCGCGTTCAGGAACTGGCTGAACGTCGCGTCCCCACGACCCGCGTAGAAGAGAATCTCGTCCGCCGGGCAGCGGTCGTTGAAATCCCCGATGATGTCCTGGGCCGTGTTGCCGGCCGTGTAGCCGTGGACGTCGACGACGTCGAGACCCTCGGCCTCGAACGCCGTTGTCGCGTCCTCGGCGAGGTTCCGGCTGTACGCGTCGTCGGGGTCGTCGGAGTAGAAGATGCGGACCTTCTTCCGCGGAATCTTCTGCCGGGCGTAGGCGGCCGCGACCTTGGCCTCCCGGCTGTTCTGCGGGTTGACCTGGCGATAGTAGTTGGGTGCCGCGTCCGGCAGCGTGTCCGCGGACGTCGCGATCCCGATCATCGGCAGGTACGCCGCTTCGAAGATCCGCAGTGCCGCCTCGGTCTCCGCCCGGCTCACGCTGAATCCGACGACCGCACCCACTGACGGGTCCTCGTCGGCATAGTCCCGCACACGTTCGGCGACCTCCACGGCGTCACGCATGGCGGGTCCGGCGTTGGCCAGCAGGACGCGCGTCGGGAGCCCGGACACGTTGTTGGCGTCCTGCGCCACCGCGATGCCGCGGAGTTCCTCGACCGTCGCCGCGCTGCTCCGGGTCTCCTCGGGTGAGAGATCGGCGAAATAGACGACGGTCAGGTGCCGGTCCGCCTTCGCTGCGATCGCGTTCTGGGAGTGGATCGCATCGAGTGCCTGACGCGTCTCGGGATCGTCGGCGAAGCCGCGGAACGTGGGTTCGGCGAGGCCGACGCAGGAATCCGAGGACTCACTGACCCAGACGTCGGTGACACCGCCGAGCTGCCATCGATCGCAGCGGTCCTCGTACCAGCGGACAGCCGTCCACCCGGCCGCGACCAGCGCGACGACGACGATCGTGGTCAGCACCCCCCGCATCGCCCCCGCCGAGCGACGGATCGTCGGCAGGACCACATCGTTGACGTCCTTGTCCTCGCGGTTCGCCGTGCCGGAGTCGACGTCGTCCTGCCACGCGAGCGGAACGAGATACGCCTGATCCGCCCGGCCGATCCGGGGCGGGTTCGCTGTCCAGCCGTCGACGACGTTCCTCGCCTCGGTCACGGAGCGCACGTCGGCGCCGTCCGCGAACAGGCTGCGGTCACCGGTAGCGAGGACGACCAGCGGATCGCCGACGCCCACGTCGTAGCGGACCTGGCTGATCGAATGCAGCAGCAGGCCGGCGGCATTGGACCCGGCACCACGCACCAGCAACACCGGGTAGACCGGTCGCCGCGCAGGGCGGAGGCGACTGAGGAGGCGACGGCGGTACGCGCGGCGGAGGTCCTCCAGGAAGGCGTGAACCAGGAGCAGCCGCGCGTGCTTCTCGGCCTCGTCCGTCTCGCGGTAGCCCTGCCGGCCGGTGACCTCGGCGGCGAAGGACAGGAACGAACGCGGTGTGGCTGCGCCGCGGAGGTAGGGCTGTCGGCGGAACCATCGGTACGGACGCCGGAACCTGACGGTGTAGGAGAACCACAGCGGCCGGAAGATCCACCAGCCACCGATGATCGCCGCGCCGAGCACGCCCGTCAGAGCCTGACCGAGGGCGCTCACTCTCTTGGTGTCGTCGTCCGCGGGTGTCTGCGTGGCATTGCCCAATAAGCGGGTCAACTCGCGCTTCCGGGCTTCGGACGTGGTGATCGCGGACTGGTTCTGGTTCAGCAGCCAGACGGCCAGTTCGAGGTGCGGGAACTTCAGCCCGTTTCGACGGTCCTGGTCGCGCGACAATGCATTGACGGCCTGGTCGAGCGCTGGATAGACCTGCCGCGCTTCGTCGCCGAGTGAATTGTCCGGGACGGGGTCGGTGCCCGCCGCGGTGAGGACGGCGAGCGGCACCTTCTCCGTTCTGATCTCCGCGAGCTTGTCGTGTGTCTTCCCGAGGGACCACGAACCGCGATCCTCGTGCTGGTCGGTCCCCCCCGTCGCGGGACCGACCAGCACGAGGATCGGCCGGGCGCGTTTCCCGGCTTCCTCGGGTAGGAGCCGCGCCGGGCGCCGGACGTAGCCGACGACGATGTCGACGACACCGGCGGCGCCGATGAACCAGCGTGGCGACGACACAGGCTCCCCCGTCGTGACTCGGAGCCCTCGTGGGCATCACTGAGCTCGACTGTGTCAGTCACGGTTCTGTCCCGACACGTGCGCGGACAACGCCGGACATCCCCGAACAGCACCGGACGCCCGAGCGGGTGCTCGGGCGTCCGGTGCTGTTCGGGGTCAGCTGGAGCGGCGGCGGAGCAGGCGGACGATCACCGCCAGCGCCACCAGCACGGCCAGCGCCGGTTTCCAGTAGGACCTGGCGAGGACCGGGAGCACTGTCGCCCCGAGGTCCAACGCCTCCGGCTGCGGAGGCGAAGTCCGAACCACCCGCCCCGCCGAGGCCGTAGCCACCGCCTGCGCCGCAGGCGAAGGCGTCCTGGCCGCAGGCGTGTCCGCCGCGGGCGAAGGCGTCCTGGCCGCAGGCGTGTCCGCCGCGGGCGGCGGGGGCGGGGGCGTGGGCGTGGGCGCCGGATCTGCGGCGGGGGCTAGTTGTTGGGCTAGGCAGTCCACGAACTGCCCGAGGAGTTTGTCGGAGACGTCCTGGATCAGCCCGCGACCGAATTGCGCCGGCTTCCCGGTGATCGCGAGGTCCGTCACGACCTCGACGTCGGTGCCCCCGTCGGCAGCCGCCGCCATCGAAAGCGTCGCGGTCGCCGACGCGGTCCCGTTACCGCGCTTGTCCCGTCCCTTCGCCTCCACCACCATCCGGTGCTTGCTCTCGTCCCGCTCGGAGAACGACCCGCTCCCGTTGTAGACGAGCGCGATCGGACCGAGCTTCACCTTGCACGACCCGGTGAACTCGTCCCCTTCCACCGACGTCACCTGCGCCCCGGGGAAGCACGCAGCCACCCCCGACACGTCCTGGAAGTGCGCCCACGCGTCGTCGATCCCCGCAGGAACGTGGAATTGGTGAGTCAGATCCATCCGATCACGCTCCCGCAGCGGCCAGCACGGCTCGCCTGGTGAGTACCCGCGCGAGGTGCTGCCGATACGCGGCGTCGCCATTGAGATCCGACGGCGGACTGGTCCCGTCTGCGGCATGCGCGGCCGCGGCACCGACCGCCTCGGCGGTCACCGCAGCCCCGACCAGCGCGGACTCCACCGACGACGCCCGCAACGGCGTCGACCCCATGTTCGCCAGGGCTATCTTCGCCTCCGCGATCGTGTCACCGGAGACCCGCACGGTCGCCGCCACCGCCACGATCGGCCACTGGTGCGCGATCCGCACGAACTTGGCGTGGTGCGCGCCCCAGCCGGTGTGCTTCGGGATCCGCACCTCGGTGAGGATCTCGTCCTCGCCGATCGCAGTCTCGAACAGACCGGTGAAGAACTCCGTCGCCGGCACCGTACGGGCGCCCCCGGGGCCGGTGATGACGAACTCGGCCCCCAGCGCGAGCGCCGGTCCGCCCAGGTCACCGGCCGGGTCGGCGTGGGCCAACGCCCCGCCGAACGTCCCGCGGTGGCGGATCTGCGCGTCGGCCAGGTGCTCCACGGCCTGCGTGATCAGGTTCGCGTGCGCGGCGACCAGCGGATCCCGCCCGACGTCGGCATGCGAGGTCATCGCACCGATGACGATCGCGTCGCCCTCCTCGCGGATCCCGCGCAGCGACGGGATGCGACCGAGGTCGATCACCACCTCGGGCGCGTTGAGCCGCATCCGCAGCACCGGCAGCAGGCTCTGCCCACCCGCCAGGATCTTGGCGTCGTCACCGTGCTGCGACAGCGCCGCGACCGCCTCCTCCAGCGTGGTCGGCGCCAGGTAGTCGAACTGTACGGGGATCACTGACCCGCCCCTTCCTGGTTGCCCTGCGTCGCCGGATCGGCGTCACCGAAGTGCGGCGCGGCCGCCTCGACCGTCGGCGTGTGCGCGGAAGCGCCGTTGATCGCTTTCCACACCCGCTCCGGCGTGCACGGCATCTGGATGTCGTGCACCCCGAGGTGCCGCACCGCATCCACCACCGCGTTCACCACCGCCGGAGTCGACGCGATCGTCCCGGCCTCCCCCACGCCCTTCGTCCCCAGGGTGTTGCTGGTCGCGGGTGTGATCGTGTGGTCGATGTCGAAGCTGATCGTGTCCGCCGCGGTCGGCAGCAGGTAGTCGACGAACGAGCCGCTGACCAGCGTCCCCGCGTCGTCGTACACCGCCTCCTCCCACAGCGCCTGCGCGATGCCCTGCACGAGCCCGCCGTGCACCTGACCGGCGACGATCAGCGGGTTGATCACGGTGCCGATGTCGTCGCACGCCACGTACTTGCGCATGTTCAGCTCACCGGTCTCGGTGTCGATCTCCATCGCGCACAGGTGGGTGCCGTGCGGGAAGCTGAAGTTCACCGGGTCGTACGTGGCGTCGGAGTCCAGCGAGGGCTCCACACCGTCGGGAAGGTTGTGCGCGGCGAACGTGGCCAGCGCGACCTCCGCGATCGACGTCCCCTGGTCGGTGCCCCGCACGGAGAACCGGCCACCGGAGAACTCCAGGTCGTCGACCGACGCTTCGAGCAGGTGCGCCGCGACGACCTTCGCCTTCTCGATCACCTTGTCCGCCGCACGAACAACTGCCTCGCCACCGACGACCAGCGACCGCGACCCGTAGGTGTCCAGCCCGCGATGCGAGATCTGGGTGTCGCCGTGCAGCACCTCGACGTCCTCGAACGGCACCCCGAGACGGTCGGCCACGATCTGACTGAACGCCGTCTCGTGCCCCTGCCCGTGCGGCGACGCGCCGGTGACCACCTCCACCTTGCCGGTCGCGAGCATCCGCACCGACGCGTGCTCCCAACCGCCGGCGCCGTAGTCCAGCGACCCCAGCACCCGCGAGGGCGCCAGCCCGCACATCTCGGTGAACGTCGAGATGCCGATGCCCAGTTGCACGGGGTCGTTCGACTCGCGCCGCTTGGCCTGCTCGGCGCGCAGCTCGTCGTATCCGAACATCTCCTTGGCGCGCGCGGTCGCCGCCTCGTAGTTGCCCGAGTCGTAGGTCAGCCCGGCGACCGTCGTGAACGGGAACTCCTCGTGGGTGATCCAGTTCTTCTCCCGGATCTCCAGCGGATCGACGCCCACCTCGGCGGCGAGCTCGTCCATGATCCGCTCGATGCCGAACGTGGCCTCGGGCCGACCCGCACCGCGGTACGCGTCCGTCCAGGTCTTGTTCGTGAGCACGGTCTGGCACGCGAAGTGGTACGCCGGGATCTTGTAGATCGCGTTGAACATGAACGCGCCGAGCACCGGCACACCACCGCCGACCAGCGCCACGTACGAGCCGAGATCGGCGAGCAGCTCGACCTTCAGGCCGGTCACGGTGCCGTCCGCTGTCGCCGCGAGCGTCAGCTTCTGCCACTGGTCACGGCCGTGGTGACCGGCGACCAGCGACTCCGAGCGCGTCTCGGTGTACTTCACCGGCTTGCCCAGGCGCCGGGCCAGCAGGAACGTGATGAACTCCTCCGGCGTCGACTGCAGCTTCCCGCCGAAACCGCCGCCGACGTCCGGCGCGATCACGCGCACCTTCGACTCGGAGATGCCGGTGACAGCGGCCAGCAGGAACCGCAGGATGTGCGGGATCTGGGTGGCCGACCACATCGTGACCTGCTCGCCGGTCGGGTCGACGACCACCGACCGCGGTTCCATGAACGCCGGGATCAGCCGCTGCTGGCGGTATTCGCGCTCGAGCACGATCCCGCCGTTGCGCGCCTCGGCGATCGCGCTCTCGACATCGCCGCCCGTGCCGGCGGTCCCGGAGTCGAAGACCCACAGCGCCGACTTGTTCGTCCCGAGGTCGGGGTGGGCGAGGACCGCGCCCTCCTCCACCGCGGCACGGAGATCCAGCGCCGCCGGCAGTTCCTCGTAATCGACGTCGACGAGCTCGGCGGCGTCGCGTGCCTCCGCGGCGCTGCGGGCCACGATCACGGCGACGACCTCACCCGCGAACGTGGCGCGGTCGACCGCGATCGGCGGGTGCACGGGCGTGACCTGGTCGGGTGTGATCGGCCAGGCGTTCGGCAGACCGCCCTGCTCCTCGGCCACGTCCCGGCCGGTGATGACGCTGACGACGTTCGGCGCCTCCGCCGCCGCGGACGTGTCGATCGACAGGATCCGCGCGTGGGCGAACGGTGACCGCACCATCGCCAGGTGCAGCATGCCGGGCAGCACGATGTTGTCGGTCCAGCGCGTGCGGCCGGTGATCAGCCGCTGGTCTTCCTTACGGCGCCGATCGCGCCCGATCTCGGCCGCCGGCGTGCTCGGGTGTTCGTCGAGGGCGGTCATTTCTGACCGCCTTCCGCCGCGTACTGCACGGCCTTCACGATGTTGTGGTAGCCGGTGCAGCGGCAGAGGTTGCCCTCCAGCCCGAGGCGGATCTCCTCCTCGGTCGGGTTCGGGTTCTCGTTCAGCAGGTCGACCGACTGCATGATCATCCCGGGTGTGCAGTAGCCGCACTGCAGGCCGTGGCACTCGCGGAACGCTTCCTGGACGGGATGCAGGCGACCGTTCGTCGACAGTCCCTCGATCGTGGTCACTTCCGAGCCGTCGGCCTGCACGGCGAGGACGTTGCAGGATTTGACGCTACGGCCGTCGAGATGGACCGTGCACGCGCCACAGTTGCTCGTGTCGCATCCGATGACGGTGCCGGTCTTACCGAGTTGTTCTCGCAGGTAGTGGACCAGCAGCGTGCGCGGTTCGACATCGTCCGACACGTTCTGGCCGTCGACTTTGAGGCTGATCCGAGTCATGTGCGTCACACTAGGCAGCGCCTGGTTGGCTGCCGGTTGGACACACTGTGACTACCCGATTGCGAGCCGAGCCTTCAGTAGCGGGATCGCGGGGTGCGGCGGGACCAACCGGCGCAGGCAGGCGTCCACCACCTCCCGGTCGTACGGCGCGAGCTCCTCGCTGTAGCGCAGCACGGCGTCGGGCTGGGGATCGGCGAGCAGCGCCTCGCGCAGCGCGACCGCCACGTAGTCGGCGAGTTCGCTCAGCGCCGGGGAGTTCGTGCCGGGCAGCAGGTCTCCCCCGTACGCGTCGACGGCCTCGGACACGTGACCGCCGCGGATCAGCGCGAGCACGTGCTGGACGTCGGTGGCGGCGGGCATCAGCAGCCGGTACGGCCGGGACGCCAGCTGGCCGCCGAGCGCTCGGCGCAGGTGGCTGACCTCGGCTTTCAGCGTCGAGAACGTCACCGCTTGGTCGCCGTAGACCATCGCGTGCAGCTGTTCGAGCGAGAGCCCCTCGGGGTGGAGGGCCAAGAGCGCCAGCACCTCGGTCTGGCGTCGGTTGAGCAGGAGCCGGTAGCCGTCGAGCCGGGTCTCGGCGGTGCCGAGCAGCGTCATGACCAGCCCCGGGTCAGCCGTCTCCGGCTGCGCGGTGGGGTGCGAGACGGAGTACGGAATGGCGTTCTCGATCAGCCGCGCCATCACCCGGGCGGTGGCCAGCCCGATCGGGTGCGTGCGGTCCCACGTCGTCGACAGGTCGAGGACGCCGAGCCGCCGGCCGGTGACCGGGTCGTGCACGGGCGCCGCCCAGCACACCCAGTTGCCGACGATCCGCGCGTAGTGCTCCGCGCTGAACACCATCGACGGGGCGTCCAGGCGGTTGGCCAGGTCGAGCGCGTTCGTGCCCATCGACTCGTCGTCCCAGCGCGCCCCGGCGACGAAGTGCACCTGCTCGGCCTTGTTGCGCATCACGCGGCCGCCGTACGTCCAGAGGATGCGGGTATCGGCGTCGGTCACCGCGATCACGAGGTCGCCGTCCTCGGCGGTGCGGCGCAGTTCGGACTCGACCGACTCGACAGCGGCCTGCAGCGGCGTGTCCCGCCAGACCGCGTCGGTCTCGGATTCGTCGGTCATCGGCGCGGCCGCGACCTCGGTGGAGACCCGCGCTTTCACCGAGCGCCCCCAGCTCAGCAGAATTTCCGGGCGCACTTCCGCCGTGACGTCACCGTGCTCGGTGAACATCGTCCACGCGCAGACCGCTTCCATCCGGCGCGTGTGCAGGTCATCAGCCATCGCGGACCTCGGTGTCCTCGGGATGGGCCCACGGTAACTACGCCCGCGCGACGACGTCCAGCAACTCGGCGAACGCCGCCAGTGAGTGCCCGGCGACGAAGTCGTCCACATGCGGCAAAGCCGCCCTAATACCGCCCTGAACGGGGGCGTACGAGGCCTTCCCTCGGTGCGGGTTCACCCAGACGACGCGGTGCGCGATCCGCTGCAGACGCGCCATCTGCTCTCCCAGCAGCGCCGCGTCGCCGCGCTCCCAGCCGTCGGAGAACACGACGACGACGGCGCCCCGGGCCACACCCCGGCGGCCCCACCGGTCGAGGAACACCTTCAACGTCTCGCCGAGCCGGGTGCCGCCGGACCAGTCCGGCACGGCCTGGCCGGCGGCGATCAGCGCCCGCTCGGCGTCGCGGGCGTCCAGCGCCCGGGTGAGGCGCGTCAGCCGGGTACCGAGCGCGAACGTCTCGACGCTCTTCGAACCCACGCCGACGCGATGGGCCAGCCTCAGCAGGGCGTCCGCATAGGCACTCATGGAGCCGGACACGTCGACGAGCAGCACCACCGGACGTGCCCGAAGGGCGCGGCGACGCCACTCGAGCTCGGCGGGCTCGCCCATCCGGCGCAGGCTCGCACGCAGGGTGCGGGACGCGTCCAGCGAACCCCGGTGCCAGGGCCGCAGGCGACCGGAGCGACGCACCGGCAGCCGGACGTCGAGCGTGGCGAACATCGCGGCCAGCCGCGCCTTCTCGTTCGCGCTGAGCACCGCGATGTCACGGTGCCGGAGCACCTCCGCCGCACTGGCCTTGGCCTGCACGATGTCCTCGTCACCGGCCTCGCCGGCTCCGCCGGACTCGTTCTCGGGCAACGGCGAGTACGACGTCGTGGCGCTGGGCGGTGCCTGGCGACGCCGGGGGAGGCCGGCGCGGGGATCGAAGTAGGCCTCGTAGACCTGGTCGTAGCGCTCGAGGTCGGCCGGGGAGCCGCAGAGCGTGGCGCGGCCGGCGAAGTAGGTCGCCCGCGCCTCGTTCGCCCCCGCCAGCGATGCCGCCTCCAGGAAGCTGGCAGCTCGGTCGTGCGTGACCGGCACGCCCGCGGCGCGGAGCGCGACGCTGAACCCCAGCAGGATCTCGTCCGCCTCACGGACCGTCGCGGCCGAGGTCGACGAGGCCGCCGAGTCGGCGATGCCGGCCAGCTCGGTCATGCCGCCAGCAGCCGGTCCAGCGCGTGGCGCACCTTCTCGGCGTCCTCCCGGTACTTGACCAGCGCGCCGAGCGTGCTCGCCGCGGACTCCAGGTCGAGGTTCGCGACGCCGAGCATGTGCAGTGCGCGGGCCCAGTCGAGCGTCTCGGCGACGCCCGGCGGCTTCTGCAGGTCGATCTCGCGCAACGCCTGCACCGCGGCGACGACCTGCCGGTTGAGCTCGGACGACACTTCCGGTGCCCGCGAGCGGACGATCTCGATCTCGCGCTCCAGGCCCGGGTGGTCGATCCAGTGGTAGAGGCAGCGCCGCTTGAGCGCGTCGTGCAGCTCCCGGGTGCGGTTGGAGGTCAGCAGCACGATCGGCGGCACGGCGGCGGTCACCGTCCCGTACTCGGGGATCGAAACCTGGTAGGTGGAGAGCACCTCGAGCAGGAACGCCTCGAACTCGTCGTCGGCGCGGTCGATCTCGTCGACCAGCAGCACCGCCGGCGCCTCGCGCAGCGCGGCCAGCACCGGCCGGGCGAGCAGGAACCGGTCGTCGTACAGCGACTTCTCGGCCTGCTCGGCGTCGACGCCACCGGAAGCCTCGAGCGTGCGCAGATGCAGGATCTGCCGGGGGAAGTCCCAGTCGTAGAGCGCCTGGGTGGCGTCGATGCCCTCGTAACACTGCAGCCGGATCAGCGGCAGCGCGAGCGTCTGCGCGATCGCCTCGGCGAGCGCGGTCTTGCCGGTGCCGGGTTCGCCCTCCAGCAGCAGCGGCCGCCGCATGCCGAGTGCCAGGAACGTGACGGTGGCCAGCGCGTCGTCGCACAGGTAGCCGGTCTCTCCGAGGCGAGCGGAGATGTCAGCGGCCGAACGGAGCTCCATTCACCGAAGGCTACGTGTCGAACCGCCGGGCCGGGGCGGGGTCGTCACGCCGAGCAGTTCGACGACGCGGTCCGCGGCGTGGCCGTCGTCGGCGTGGCAGAACGTGGCGCGGAACCGGTCGTACGCCGACTGGTAGCGGGTGACCACCGCGTCGAGGGCAGCCAGTGCCGCCAGCACCTGCTCCTCGGTCCGCAGCACCGGTCCGGGCGGGTCCGCGGTGAGGTCGAAGTAGAACCCGCGCAGCCGGTCGCGGTAGTCGTCGAGGTCGTAGGCGTAGAACAGCAGCGGTTTGCCGGTGACGGCGAAGTCGAACATCGTCGAGGAGTAGTCGGTGATCAGGACGTCGACGGCCAGGTAGAGGTCGCGGATGTCCGGATAGTCGGAGACGTCGATCAGTGAGCGGTGCTCCGCCGGGTCCAGTCGGTGGGTCACCAGGCTGTGCGTGCGGAGCAGGAGCGCGTGGTCGCCGCCGAGCACGTCGGTGAACGTCGCCGGGTCGAGGCGGAGCGCGAAGTCAGGCCGGCCCCCGGCAAGGAACACCTGGTCGTCGCGCCAGGTGGGGGTGTACAGCACCGCGGTCGTGGAGTCGGCGATACCCAGGCTCGCGCGCAGGTCCGCCCGGACCTTGTCGCCGTCGGGTGAGCTGAGCAGGTCGTTGCGCGGGTAGCCGGTCTCGTGGATCGGGCCGCTGAAGCCGAACGCGCGCCGCAGCCGCGGTGTGCTGGCCCGGTTGGGCGAGAGCAGGTCGTCCCAGCGCGCGACGTCCTTGCTCAGGGTCTCCAGCCGGCCTTCCGGCGCCCAGCGGACGTCGTGGTGGATGCGCTTGAGCGGCGTGCCGTGCCAGGTTTGCACGTAGCGGGTGCCAGGCCGCTTCTGCCAGTCCAGCGCCAGGTGGTCATTGGAGATCACCAGGTCGGCGTCCTCGAGCGCCGCCACGCACTCGGCGCCGCCGAAGGGCACGGTCTCGACGTCCGGCGGGAAGTCGGCCCGCCGCGCCGGAGCGGCGAGCCAGCGGTGCTCCCAGTCCGGCCGGACGTCGCGGAGACGCTCGTACACCGCCCGCGGGTTGCAGCTGTAACGCCCGGAAAACGAGTTGTAGACGACCCGCACTGAGCCTCCCCGATCCGGCAGACGAGGAGCCTCTACTACCCAGACGCCGGACGTCAGTAACGCAAACTGCTGAGGCTGGTGCGTACCGCCGAGGCGATCTCGGTGAGCCGGGCGGCGGTGTCGGCGGCCGTCGCCGCCCCGCGGGTGGTCTGGGCGGCGACGTCGGCGACGCCGGAGACGTTGTCGCTGATGTCGCGCGAGCGGGTGGCGACCTCGTTGACGTTGCGGCTCATCTCGGTCGTCGTCGCCGACTGCTCCTCCACGGCGGCGGCGATCGTGCTCTGGGCGTCGTTGATGCGGTTGATGACGTCGGTGATCTCGGCGATCGCGTCGACGGCAGCGGTCGAGTCACGCTGGATGGCCGCGACTCGGCCGGCGATGTCCTCGGTCGCCCGGGCGGTCTCCTGCGCCAGGTCCTTGACCTCGTTCGCGACGACAGCGAAGCCCTTGCCGGCCTCCCCCGCCCGCGCGGCCTCGATCGTGGCGTTCAGCGCCAGCAGGTTGGTCTGCTCGGCGATCGACGTGATCAGCCGCACGACCGTGTTGATCTCCTCGGACGACTCCCCGAGCTGCCGCAGCACCGCCTCGGTGTTCGCCGTCGACTGCACGGCGTGCGACGCCACCGACGCCGCTTCGCTGGTGTTGCGGGCGATCTCACCGATCGACGCGCCGATCTCGTCGGAGCCGGCGGCAACCGTGAGGATGTTCTGGGTGATCGTCGCCGAGGCGTCCGACGCGGTCTCCGCCCGGGCCGCGGACTCCTCCGCGTTGCCCCGCAGCTGGTTGGCGACGCCGGTCAGCTCGTCGGAGGCGCCCGCCAGCGCGGTCACGTTGCTGTCGACGTCACGCAGCACCGCGCCGAGGCGTTCGGTGGCCGTGTCGAGGGCCGCGCTCATCCGGCCGACCTCGTCCCGGCCGGTCACCTCGGTGCGCTGGTCCAGCCGCCCCTGCGCCATGCCCTCCAGCACCGTGACGGTGCGTCCCAGCCGCGCCGCGATCGAGCGTCCGACCAGCAGCGCGAGTGCCACGCCCAGCACGATTCCGAGCAGGATCAGGCCGACGATCAGCAGCCGGGCCGAGGCGTAGGCGCTCTGCGCGGCCTTTATCGAGGCGGCGGCTGCCTTGTCCTCGATCTCCCTGAGGTCGTCCAGCGCGTCCGACATCGCGTTGATCAGCGGCGTGGCCTTCGCCTTGCGCACGGCGATGAACTCGACGTCCGCGTTCGCCATCGCCAGCGGGATGAGCTGCGTGTCACGCACCGTGCGGTAGGAGGCCAGCGCGGCGGCGAACGCGTCGCGCGCCTTTTCCCGACCCGTCATGTCGGTCGCGATGTACGCCTCCCACCGCTCGGTCAGGTGGGCGTCGGCCGCCTGCAAAGCGGTCTTCGCGGCGGTCAGATCTGCGACCTGGGACTCGATCAGCAGGTTCAGCAGCTGGACGCGCATCTCACCGACGTCCGCGTCCACGTCGCCGAGCTCGGACACGGCCTGTAGCGAGTCCCGGTAGAGGCCCTTGATCCGGTCCTGCGCGCCCCCGAGCTTCGACAGCCCGACGCTGCCCACCACCAGCAACAACGCGCACACCACCGCGACGACCAGCAGCAGCTTGCGGGACACGGGCAAGTCGGAGAAGACGCGCCGCACCTGTTCACCCCCGGAAGACGTTTTCCGTAGCATCGGCGGCTGCGGCAGCCGCATGAGACGAACACGACGACGACTCCGGTAGCCGGAGGGGCAGGATGGAGCCCATGGATCTCACCTCGGACCAGATTCGTGAACTCACGGCCCTCGGCGGGTTGGTCCTCGGTCAGGACGATCTGGTCGGCACGCTGCAGGAAATCACCCGGGTCGCCTGCCGCGTCGTCCCGGGTGGAGAAGCCTGTTCGATCACGACGTTCGAGAACGGCCGGCCCTCGGCCCCCGCGTTCAGCGACGAATGGGCCCGGTCGCTGGACGAGCTGCAGTTCGCCGAGCAGGAAGGCCCCTGCCTGGACGCGGCCCGCACCGGAAACGTCTTCCGCACCCGCGACCTCGCCGGCGAGAGCCGCTGGCCCGCGTACGCCGAGCGGGCCGTCGACTCCGGTGCGCGCAGCTCGCTGTCCATTCCGCTGCACAGCGACGGCGTGAACTTCGGCGCACTCAACGTCTACTCGCGCAAACCCGACGCGTTCACCGGTGAGGCGGTCGCGCTGGCCCAGCTGCTCGGCGGCCTCGCCGGGCAGTCCAGCCAGGTGGCCGCGGCGTTCTTCCACCACCGCGACCTGGCCGGGCAGCTGCGTGAGGCGATGCGGTCCCGCGCGGTCATCGACCAGGCGATCGGCGTCCTCATGGCACAGCGGAAGATCACCGCGGACGCGGGGTTCAACGTCCTCCGGGAGACATCCCAGCATTTGAACGTCAAACTGCGGCAGGTGGCGCAGGAACTCGTCGAAACCGGCGAACTACCAACCCGACGCGTTTAGGACTTCTCTGCGGTGGCATGCTGGCGCTCGTGGGAGTGCGGACGTGGATCGAGAGCTGGCCGGTCTACCGGCAGCTGACCGGTACGGACCCGTTGGGCCGAGGCGCGGCGACCCAGTCGCCCCATTCGAAGACGCTCACGCCGCGGACGGCCGAGGCCGACCGTGTGGCGCATTCGGTCTGCCCCTACTGCGCGGTCGGCTGCGCCCAGAAGGTGTACGTCAAAGACGACGAGGTCGTCCAGATCGAGGGCAACCCGGACTCGCCGCACAGCCGCGGCCGGCTCTGCCCGAAGGGGTCGGCCAGCAAGCAGCTGGTCACCGGTCCGCACCGTGAGCAGAAGGTGCTCTACCGGAAGCCCTACGCCACCGAGTGGACCGAGCTCGACCTCGAAACGGCCATGGACATGGTCACCGACCGGTTCCTCGACGCCCGGCGGCGCGGCTGGCAGGACACCGACGAGAACGGCCACGTCGTCCGGCGGACGCTCGGCATCGCCAGCCTCGGCGGCGCCACGCTGGACAACGAAGAGAACTACATCATCAAGAAGTTGTTCACGGCGGCCGGCGCGATCCAGATCGAGAACCAGGCCCGTATTTGACACTCCTCCACGGTCCCCGGTCTGGGGACCTCGTTCGGGCGCGGCGGCGCCACCAACACGCAGCAGGACCTGGCGAACGCTGACTGCATCGTCATCATGGGTTCGAACATGGCCGAAGCGCACCCGGTGGGTTTCCAGTGGGTGATCGAAGCCAAGAAGCGCGGCGCGCGGATCATCCACGTCGACCCGCGGTTCACCCGGACGAGCGCGTTGGCGCACCAGTACGTCTCGCTGCGCGCGGGTAGTGACGTCGTCTTCCTGGGTGCTGTCGTCAACTACATCCTGAGCAACAACAAGGACTTCCGGGAGTACGTCACCGCGTACACGAACGCGTCCTACCTGGTCGACGAGAAGTTCCAGGACACCGACGAGCTCGACGGGCTGTTCAGCGGGTACGACCCGGAGACGGCCAGCTACGACATGTCGTCGTGGCAGTACCAGGGCGCGGAAGAGGTCGACGACGAGCCGGGGCAGAGCAGCTCCGAGGCCAAGGAGCAGGCCACCGGGCTGCAGCACGAGTCCGGCGGTCCGCCGCTGCACGGGCCGACGCACCCGCCGTCCGACCCGACGCTGCAGGACCCCAACTGCGTCTTCCAGGTGCTCAAGCGACACTTCGCGCGGTACACGCCGGAGATGGTCGAGGAAGTCTGCGGAGTCTCGCCGCAGGACTTCCTGGAGGTCTGCGAAGCGTGGACGTCGAACTCCGGGCGCGAGCGCACCACCGCGGTGGTCTACGCGGTCGGCTGGACCCAGCACACCGTCGGCGTGCAGTACATCCGCACGTCAGCGATCATCCAGCTGCTGCTGGGCAACATGGGCCGGCCGGGCGGCGGGATCATGGCGATGCGCGGGCACGCCAGCATCCAGGGCTCCACCGACATCCCGACGCTGTTCAACCTGCTGCCGGGCTACCTGCCGATGCCGAGCGCGTCCACCCACACCGACCTGGACACCTACATCGACGGGATCGTCGGCGACAAACAAAAAGGCTTCTGGGCCAATGCCGACGCCTACACCGTGTCGCTCCTCAAGGAGTACTGGGGCTCGGCGGCGACCGCGGAGAACGACTACTGCTACGACTACCTGCCCCGGCTCACCGGCGACCACGGCACGTACCGCACGGTGATGGACATGGTGGACGGGAAGGTCAGCGGGTACTTCCTGCTCGGTCAGAACCCGGCGGTCGGCTCCGCGCACGGCAAGCTGCAGCGCCTGGGCATGGCCAACCTGGACTGGGTCGTCGTCCGCGACCTGGCGATGATCGAGAGCGCCACGTTCTGGAAGGACTCGCCGGAGATCGAGACCGGCGAGATCGTGCCCGAAGAGTGCCGCACCGAGGTGTTCTTCTTCCCGGCCGCGGCGCACACCGAGAAGGAAGGCACGTTCACCCAGACGCAGCGGCTGCTGCAGTGGCGCGAGAAGGCCGTCGAGCCCACGGGCGACCAGCGTTCCGACCTGTGGTTCTTCTACCACCTCGGCCGCCGGCTCAAGGCCAGGCTGGCCGACTCGAACGACCCGCGCGACAAGCCGATCCAGGACCTCAACTGGAACTACGGCTTCACCCCCGACCCGGAGCGCGGCGACGAACCCGATGCCGCGTCGATCCTGAAGGCGATCAACGGCTACAACCTGACCACCGGCGAGCTCGTCGACGGCTACCTGGACCTGAAGGCCGACGGCACGACGGCCTGCGGCTGCTGGATCTACTCGGGCGTCTTCGCCGACGGGGTGAACCAGTCGGCGCGCCGGGAGCCGCGCGACGAGCAGGACGAGACCGCTGCCGAATGGGGCTGGGCGTGGCCGTACAACCGGCGCATTCTCTACAACCGCGCCTCGGCCGACCCCGACGGCAAGCCGTGGAGCGAGCGGAAGAAGTACATCTGGTGGGACGAGGAGAAGGGCGAGTGGACCGGTAAGGACGTTCCGGACTTCGAGAAGACGAAGCCGCCGTCCTACCGGGCGCCGGACGGTGCCACCGGCGTCGACGCACTGCAGGGCGACGACCCGTTCGTGATGCAGGCCGACGGCAAGGGCTGGCTGTTCGCGCCGAGCGGGCTGCAGGACGGTCCGATGCCGACACACTACGAGCCGCACGAGTCGCCGTTCGGCAACGCGCTGTACCGCCAGGCCGGCAACCCGACCCGGAAAGTCTACGGGCGGGCCGACAACCCGTCCGACCCGTCGCCGCCCGAGGAGCACGCGGACGTGTTCCCGTTCGTGCTCACGACGTCGCGGTTGACCGAGCACCACACGGCCGGTGGCATGAGCCGCACGCTCCCGTACCTCTCGGAGCTCCAGCCGGCACTGACCATCGAGGTCTCCCCGCAACTGGCGGCCGAGCGCGGGCTGGAACACCTGGGCTGGGCCACAGTGGTCACGTCGCGGACGGCGATCGAGGCCCGGGTGATGGTGACCGAGCGGATGCGTCCGCTGCGCGTGCAGAACACGACCGTCCACCAGGTGTGGATGCCCTACCACTGGGGCAGTGTGGGGCTGGTGACCGGTGACTCCACGAACGACCTGTTCGGTGTGGCGCTGGACCCGAACGTGCTGATCCAGGAGTCGAAGGTCGCCACCTGCGACGTGCGCCCGGGACGGCGTCCGCGCGGGCCGGAGCTGCTGGACTACGTCGCCGACTACCGGAAGCGGGCCGGCATCACCACCGAGACCGGGACGCACGTGCAGACGGGTGGCCCGGCGCACGTGGAAGAGGACGCGAGTGAATAGTTTCTACGGCCCCCTCGAGAATCCTGCCGCGGACGCGGGGTACGTCGAGCCGCCCGCGCGTAAGGGATTCTTCACCGACACGTCGGTGTGCATCGGCTGCAAGGCGTGTGAGGTCGCGTGCAAGGAGTGGAACGGGGTTCCTGACGATGGGTTCAACCTGCTCGGGATGTCGTTCGACAACACCGGTGAGTTGAGTGCCAACACGTGGCGGCACGTAGCCTTCATCGAACAACCGGCTCCCCCGGCGCGGGAGCTGGTGGAACTCGGCATGCCCGGTCTTTCGCGGCCCGGTGACGGTAGCGGGGCCGAGACGCGGCAGGACTTCCGGTGGTTGATGTCGTCGGACGTCTGCAAGCACTGCACGCACGCCGGGTGCCTGGACGTGTGCCCCACCGGTGCGTTGTTCCGCACCGAGTTCGGCACGGTCGTCGTCCAGCAGGACATCTGCAACGGGTGCGGGTACTGCGTCTCCGGGTGCCCCTACGGGGTCATCGATCGACGTGAAGACGACGGGCGTGCGTGGAAGTGCACGCTGTGTTACGACCGGTTGCGTGACGGGGAGGAGCCGGCGTGCGCCAAAGCCTGCCCCACGGACTCGATCCAGTTCGGTGATCTGGACGAACTGCGGGCCCGGGCCGCGGAACGGCTCGACACGTTGCACGCGGAAGGCGTCGGCGAAGCGCGGTTGTACGGCGAGAACCCCGAGGACGGGGTGGGCGGCGACGGCGCGTTCTTCCTGCTCCTGGACGAGCCGGAGGTGTACGGCCTGCCGCCCGACCCGGTGGTTCCCACCCGCGACGCGGGACGCATGTGGAAAGCCGCGGGCCTGGCCGGTCTCGGCCTCGTCGCCGGGGCCGTCGCGGCCTTCGTCGGGAAGCGGCCGTGAGCGGCGAGGGGCGCCGAGGCGGCGGGCGGCGGGGGGCCGATGGTGGACGCGAGCAGTCGATGGTGCCCCGGGCCGAGTTCCAGTCGTATTACGGGCGCCAGATCCTCAAGACGCCGGTGTGGAAGGAGGACATCGCCTACTACTTCTTCCTGGGCGGGCTGTCGGCCGGATCGTCGCTGCTCGCGGCGGGCGGTGACCTGACCGGTCGACCCGCACTGCGCAAGGGCGGGCGGATTGGCGGGCTGCTGGCGCTGACCGCCGGTACCTATTACCTGATCGTGGACCTCGGGCGGCCCGAGCGGTTCCACCACATGCTGCGGGTCGCGAAGCCGACGTCACCCATGAGCATGGGGACGTGGGCGCTGTCGGCGTACGGAGCGGCGCTCGGGGCGGCGGCGACCGCCGAGTTCGTGCCGCGGCGCTGGTCGCGGCTGCACCGGTTCGCGCAGCTGGCCGCGCGGCCGGCCGGGCTGGTCGCGGCGGCCGTGGCGCCGGCGGTCGCTTCCTACACCGCGGTGCTGATCTCGCACACCGCGGTGCCGTTCTGGAACACCGCGAAGGACGAGTTGCCGTTCGTGTTCGTCGGGAGCGCGGCGGCGAGTGGGGCGGGGTTGGGGATGATCCTTGCTCCGCGTGATCAGGCCGGTCCCGCGCGACGGCTCGCCGTGATCGGGGCCGGGATCGAGCTCGCGGCATCCCATCGGATGGAGGGGCGCCTCGGGCTCGTCGAGGACGTTCTGCACGAGGAGAAGCCGCATCGGTACCTGACCGCGGCGAAGTGGCTCACGGTCGGTGGCGCGGTGGGCGCCGCGCTGTTCGCCCGCCGCTCCCGCACTGCCGCCGCGATCTCCGGCGCGGCCCTCCTGGCCGGCAGCCTCTGCCAACGCCTGGGCGTCTTCCATGCCGGCGTCGAGTCGACCCAGGACCCCAAGTACGTCGTAGCCCCCCAACGCGAACGCCTGGCCCAACGCGACCGCGCGGCCGCACCCGAGCAGCCGGCCCCACCGAAGCAGCCGGCCCAACCCGAGTAGCCGGCGTAGCCCCGCGGACAGCCGTCGCGGGCGGCGCGTGTCAGCGGACGCGTACGGTGATCCCGGGCTCGGCCGGCACCAGGCGGCCCACTACCGGGTAGCCGGGGATCTCGCCGGCTACGAGGAGGCCGCCGGAGGTCTGGGCGTCGGCCAGGAGGAGGGCCTCGTCCTCGGACACGGCGCCGGCGTCGAGGTGCGGGCGGACCCAGTCGAGATTGCGCCGGGTCCCACCGCTGACGAACCCGTCACGGAGTGCCTCGCGCGCGCCGTCGAGATACGGCACCGCAGCGGCCTCGATCTCCGCGGTCACCCCGCTGGCCCGGGCGAGCTTGTGCAGGTGACCCAACAGACCGAACCCGGTCACATCAGTGGCCGCCAACGCCCCGGCCTCCAACGCCGCCACCGACGCCTTGTCGTTCAACGTCGTCATCGCGTCAATAGCCTGCGGGAACACGTCACCGGTCTGCTTGTGACGCGAGTTCAGCACACCGATCCCGAGCGGCTTCGTGAGCGTGAGCGCGACCCCCGGCGTCCCGGCGTCGTTACGCAGGATGCGATGGGGGTCCACGAGCCCCGTCACCGCCATCCCGTACTTCGGCTCCGGGTCGTCGACGCTGTGCCCGCCCGCGACGTGACACCCGGCTGCGCGCCCCACGTCCAGTCCCCCGCGCAGCACCTCGCGCACCAGGTCGAACGGCAGAACCTCCCGCGGCCACCCGAGCAGATTCACCGCGACGACCGGACTCCCGCCCATCGCGTACACGTCGGACAACGCATTGGTCGCAGCGATCCGCCCCCAGTCGTACGGGTCGTCGACCACCGGCGTGAAGAAGTCCGCGGTAACCACCACCGCACCGGCGGGCGTCCGCACGACCGCGGCGTCATCCCCGTCGTCGAGCCCCACGAGCAGCTCGTTCTCCGACGAAATCGGGGCTCCGACGAGCCCCTTGACCGCGTCCTCGAGCTCCCCGGGCGGAATCTTGCACGCACATCCGCCGCCGTGCGCGTACTGGGTCAGCCGGTAGATCGTCACGCGGGCAACCCTATGCCGGGGGAATCATGCGCGCCCGTCGGCGGTTGCCGGTTCACATGACGACCATCGGACTCATCGGTAGCGGCAACATCGGCAGCACCCTGGCGCGACTCGCGGTGGGCGCGGGCCACCACGTCGTGCTCAGCAACAGTCGCGGACCGGAAACGCTCACCGAGCTGGTCAGCGAGCTCGGACCCCGCGCTCGGGCGGCGTCCGCGGTCCAGGCCGCAGCGGCCGGTGATGTCGTCGTCGTGACGGTGCCGCTCAAGAACTACACCCAGGTGCCGGTGGAGCCGCTGCGCGGCAAGGTCGTCATCGACACGAACAACTACTACCCGGACCGCGACGGCCGGATCGCCGAGCTCGACGACGAGTCGACCACCACGAGCGAGCTGCTCCAGGCGCACCTGCCCGAGTCGTTCGTCGTCAAGGCGTTCAACAACATCTTCTTCAAGCACCTCGCTGGGCAGGTGGGCGAGGAGGACCGCTCGACGCTGCCGATCGCCGGTGACAACGAGGGCGCGAAGGTGACAGTCACCACGCTCCTGGACTCCCTCGGATACGACGCGTACGACGTCGGGCCGCTCTCCGAAGGCTGGCGGTTCCAGCGCGACACCGCCGCGTACGTGACGCCCTACGCCGGGCCGGACCAGGACTTCAACGGGGCGGGCCACCGGGTCGGTGTCGACGAGCTGAAGGCGCGTTTGGCCGAGGCGGTACGGTACCGGGACATGTGACACAGGGAGACGTTTGGGTGGCTGGTGCCCCCCGCGGTCTTCAAAACCGTAGTGGCCGAGGATCTCGGTCAGGCGGGTTCGATTCCCGTCCGTCTCCGCCACGTTCGTTCCGACCTAGAGTTCGCAGCATGGATGTTCGTCGTTCGATCCCCCGCACCGACGCGGCGCTGGCCGACCCACTGCTGGCCGACGCCGTCGCCCGGCTCGGACGGGCCCGGGTGAAGGCGGCGGTCGTCGAGGCGCAGCAGCAGGCGCGCGCCGGGGCGCTGGCCCCGTCGGACGTCGTGGCCTCGGCGGCGGCCAGCTTGCCGCGGCTGGCCACGTCGCTGCGGCCCGTGCTCAACGCGACCGGCGTGGTGCTCCACACGAACCTCGGTCGGGCGGTGCTGTCCGACGCCGCAGTGGAGGCGCTGCGGGCGGCGGCCGGCTCGACGGACGTCGAAATGGATTTGGAGTCCGGACGGCGGGCGAAGCGCGGCCGGGCGACGCTCGGCGCACTGGCGGCAGCGGTGCCCGACGCGGGCGGTGTGCACGTGGTGAACAACGGTGCCGCCGCGCTGGTGCTCGCCGCAACCGCGCTGGCCGCCGGACGGGAGATCGTGGTGAGCCGGGGTGAGCTCGTCGAGATCGGGGACGGGTTCCGGCTTCCTGACCTGCTGGAATCCACCGGTGCGCGGTTGCGCGAGGTGGGTACGACGAACCGGACGACGCTGGCGGACTACCAGGCGGCGATCGGGCCGGAGACCGGGTTCGTGCTGAAGGTGCATCCGTCGAACTTCGTGGTGACGGGGTTCACCGCGGACGTGTCGGTGGATGCGCTGAGCACGTTGGACGTGCCGGTGGTGGTCGACATCGGATCGGGGCTGCTGGCCCCGGACCCGCTGTTGCCGAACGAGCCGGACGCGGCTACGGCCTTGCGGGCCGGGGCCTCGCTGGTGACCGCGAGTGGCGACAAGTTGCTGGGCGGGCCGCAGGCGGGGTTGGTGCTCGGGCAGGCTTCGCTCGTCGAGCAGTTGCGGCGGCACCCGCTGGCTCGCGCGTTGCGGGTGGACAAGCTGACGCTGGCGGCTTTGGAAGCCACGCTGACCGGCCCGTCGACGCCGACCGCCGAGGCGCTGCACGCCGACGTGGAGTCGCTGCGCGAACGGGCGCTGAAACTGGCCGCGGCTCTGCAAGCCGACGGCATCGCGGCCGAGGCCGGTCCGAGCGACGGGGTCGTGGGCGGGGGCGGCGCGCCCGGGGTGGTGCTGCCGTCGTACGCGGTGATGCTCCCCGAGGCCTGGTCCGCGCTCCTTCGGACCGGAAACCCTCCGGTCGTCGGCCGGGTCGAGCGCGGCGCACTCCTCCTCGACCTGCGCTGCCTCCCTCCCTCCTCCGACGACGCCCTCCGCGCCGCCGTCCGAGCAGTGGCCGAGACATGCACGTCGTAGCTACGGCCGGGCATGTGGACCATGGAAAGTCGACGTTGGTTCGGGCGTTGACCGGGATGGAGCCGGATCGGTGGGCCGAGGAGCGGCGCCGGGGCATGACGATCGACCTCGGGTTCGCGTGGACGCGGTTGCCCGGGGGCGCCGAAGTGGCGTTCGTGGACGTGCCGGGGCACGAGCGGTTCGTGCCGAACATGCTGGCGGGGGTCGGGCCGGTGCCGGCGGCGATGCTGGTGGTGGCCGCGGATTCGGGGTGGATGCCGCAGACCGCGGAGCACGTGGCGGCGCTGGACGCGCTCGGGGTTTCGCACGCGGTGCTGGCGGTGACGCGCTCGGATCTCGCGGATCCGGAGCCGGCGATCGCGGAGGTGCGGGCTGAGCTGCGGGGCACGTCGCTCGACGGGTTGCCCGCGGTGGCGGTGAGTGGCGTGACCGGGCTCGGGCTCGAGGAGCTGCGGGCTCGGCTGTCGGAGCTGGTCGAGGCGTTGCCGGCGCCGGACGTTTCCCGGCCCGTGCGGCTGTGGGTGGACCGGTCGTTCACGATCCGGGGCAGTGGCACGGTGGTGACCGGCACGCTCAGCGCGGGAAGTTTGCGCGTCGGCGACGAGCTGGTGCTGAACGGGCGCAGTGTGCACGTGCGGGGGCTTCAGGCGCTCGGCGTCGCGCACGAAACGGTGACCGCGGTGGCCCGGGTCGCGGTCAATGTGCGGAACGTCGACAAGAACGACGTGGGGCGCGGCGATGCGCTCCTCACGCCCGGAGCATGGAGGTCCACCGCGCTGATCGACGTGCGCGTGGACGGCGACGACCTCGACGCGGCGCCCACCGAGCTCACCCTGCACGTGGGCTCGGCCGCCATCCCGGTCCGCGTCCGCCCCCTGGGAACCGGCCCCGTTCCGACCGGCCCCGTTCCGACCCGCCCCGTTCCGACCGGTCCCGTTCCGACCCGCCCCGTTCCGACCGGTCCCGTTCCGACCCGCTCCGGCCCGTCCGAACGGGACCACTCCGCGGCCCTCGCCGGCGCAGCGAGCGACGGGCGCGAGGAGCGCGCGCAGTTCGCGCGGCTCACGCTCGCCGGCCCGCTCCCCCTGGCGGCGAGGGATCGCGCGCTGTTGCGCGATCCGGGCGCGCACCGCGTGATCGGGCGGGTCACCGTTCTGGACACCGACCCGCCGCTCCTCTCCCGCCGAGGCGCCGCCGCAGCCCGCGCCGCACAACTGGCCGGGGGCGTCGGGCCGGATCTGCTGCAGTCGCGAGGGGTGCTGCGGGTCGCGGAGCTCACGGGGCTCGGGGCCGTGCCCCCGGATGACGCCGTCCGGGCCGGTGAGTGGCTCGTTGCTGCTTCGCACGCCGCCGAACTGCGGGAACGGCTCGCGAAGCTGATCGCTGAGCATCGGGGAACCGGCAGCCTCGAGGCCGGGCCGACGGTCGATGCGGCCCGGATCGCGCTCCGGCTTCCCGATCGCGTGATCGTGCTCGCCCTCGTGCGGGCCCCGCTCACGGTGCGCGACGGCCGGATCGTCGACCGCGATGCGCCTCCGCCGCTCCCCCCGAACGTGCGCGCCGCCGTCGAGACGGTCACGGAAGAGCTCGCACACACCCCCTTCCGCGCCCCGGAAGCCAACCGCCTCACCGCGCTGGGCCTGGGCCCGCGCGAACTCGCCGCCGCCGAGCGCGCCGGGGCCCTGCTCCGGCTCGCGGACAACGTCGTGCTGCTGCCGGGAGCCGACGACCAGGCGATCCAGGTACTACGGACCCTGGATCAACCGTTCACGACGAGCCAGGCCCGCCAGGCCCTCGACACGAGCCGCCGGGTCGTGCTCCCGCTCCTGGCCCTGCTCGACCGCCAGCTCCGCACCCGCCGCCACCCCGACGACCGCCGCGAGGTCACGAGCAGCGAGAACGCCCCGTGATACACGTCGAGACGATGTTCACGAAGCCGCGCTGACCAGCCACAACGAGCCTACCGTGATCAGCATGGCTCCCCGATTGACGGTCACCGAGTTCGTGCGTGAGGTCCTCGACCAGCGCACGCCGCTGTTCTACGCGATCGCCGCGGTCCTCGGCGCCAGCCGCGCCGGCGACGTCTACGCCGCCACGGCGAACATCCCCGAGGCGTTACTTCTCGGCACCACCCTCGGGCTGGCCCTTTTCGTCCTGATGTGCACCGTCACCTGGTTCGTGATGCGCATTCGCGGCGCCTAGCGGCGGACGTCCGCCGGGCCGGTGGACACCGGCAGACCCGCGGCCACCCACCCCTCGAACCCCCCGACCATGTCGGTAGCCCGCCACAACCCCACCTCGCGCAGACTCGCGGCAGCCAGCCCGGAGCTGTACCCCTGCCGGCACACGACCACGACGAGCACGTCGTAGCTCGTCGCCTCCGGAATACTCACCCCGCTCAACGGATCGAGCCGCCACTCCAGCACCGTCCGGTCGATCACGATCGCCCCGGGCAGCTCCCCCTGCTCGGCGCGCTGCGTCTCCGTCCGCGTGTCGATCAACAACGCACCCTGCGCGACCGCCGCAGAAGCCTCCTGGGGCGTCAGCCGGGATAGTCCAGAACGGGCCTTAGCAAGCAGAGCATCCACCCCAGAAGAAGACACGGGCCCCATTCTGCTCCATACATCCGACCGGCCAACGGATCCTCGGAATGTCCTAAACTGCAAACAAAGCCCGACGTTTGTCAGCTGGAGGAGCCGGGACATGGCACCCGCTATCGACGGAACGCCGACGATGCTCCCCGAGGATCTCTTCCTCGACATCGATCGCACCAGCGCGATCCCGCTCTACTTCCAGATCGCCACCCGCATCGAGAAGGCGATAGTCGACGGCCAGCTCGCCCCGGGCGCCCGCCTGGAGAACGAGGTCTCGCTCGGGCAGCGCCTGAACATGTCCCGCCCCACGATCCGCCGCGCGATGCAGGAACTCGTCAACAAAGGCTTTCTGGTCCGACGCCGGGGCATCGGCACCCAGGTCGTGCACGGCCCCGTCACCCGCAAGGTGGAACTCACCAGCCTCTACGACGACCTCGACCGCGGCGGCCAGCAGCCGGCCACGACCCTGCTCCTCCACGAACTCGTGACCGCGGACGCCGGAGTGGCGGAGCGCCTGTCGGTGAACGAAGGAACCCCGGTCCTCCACCTGCGGCGCCTGCGCCTGTCCGACGGCGTGCCGCTGGCCGTCATGGAGAACTACCTCCCCGAGGACTACACCGACCTCACCGCCGACTCGCTCACCGGCCGTGGCCTCTACCAGCTTCTCCGGGGCCGCGGCACGCAGATCCGCGTCGCGCAGCAGCGCATCGGTGCCCGGGCGGCCACCGTCGAGGAGAGCCGCCTGCTGGAGATCAAGCGCAACGGCCCGGTGCTGACCATGGACCGCACTGCCTACGACACGTTCGGCAAGGCCGTCGAGTACGGCCACCACTGCTACCGGCCCGACAACTACTCGTTCGAGATCACGCTCGTCAACAACTGAGCTTCGACAGATGACGAACAGCGCCCGGTAGACGTGCGACGCGGTGCCGGATGCCCCCGCCGCCGCGAAAGCCCACGCTCGATCCATGGACGACGATTCCCCGGCGGTTCGGGCCTCCACCAGGGCGGTGCACGCCGGCCACCGCGCCGCGGAACACCTCGGGGCGCTGTCGGTGCCGATCTACCAGGCCTCCGCATTCGAACGCCCGGTGGTGCTGGACGGCGGCTACGACTACTCCCGCATCGCCAATCCCACCCGCACCGCCCTCGAGGAGAGTCTGGCCGCGCTGGAAGGTGGCACCGCCGGTTTCGCGTTCGCGTCCGGCATGGCCGCCGCGACGACCACCGTCCTCGCCCTCTGCGAGGCCGGCGACCACGTCGTCATCCCCGACAACACCTACGGCGGCACCTGGGATCTGTTCAGCCGCGTACTCCCCCGCTGGGGCCTGGAGTTCGACGTCGTCGACCTGGCCGACCCGGCAGCACTCGAGCGCGCCCTCAAACCGCACACGACGCTGATCTGGGCGGAAACCCCTTCCAACCCGAGCCTCAAGATCACCGACATCGCGGCGGTCGCCGACATCGCCCACGCGCACGGCGTGCGGCTGCTCGTCGACAACACGTTCGGCTCCCCCGTCCTGCAACAGCCGATCGCGCTGGGCGCCGACGCCGTCATGCACTCCACCACCAAATACCTGTCCGGCCATTCCGACGTCACGGGCGGCGCCGTCGTCACGAGCGACACCGCGATCGCCGAGGCGCTGAAGTTCCACAGCGGCGCGCTCGGCACGATGGGCCAGCCGTTCGACAGCTGGCTCGTGCTCCGCGGCATCAAGACGCTGCCGATCCGGATGGCGCAGGTCAGCCGGTCCGCGCTCGCGATCGCCCAGTACCTGGAGGCGCACCCCAGGGTCCACCGGGTCCACTACCCCGGGCTGCCGAACGACCCCGGGCACGACGTCGCCAAGCGCCAGATGAGCGACTTCGGTGGCGTCGTGAGCTTCGAAGTGGACGACCCCGCAGCGGTCTGCGCGGCCACGAAAGTCTTCACGCTCGCGGTCTCGCTCGGCGGCATCGAGTCGCTGATCCAGAATCCGGGCCGGATGACGCACTGCACCACCCCCGGCGGCCCGATCCGGATCCCCGAGACGCTGATCCGCCTCTCGATCGGCCTCGAAGACGTCGACGACCTGCTGGCCGACCTCGATGCCGGACTCCGCTGCTGACGCGCGGAGCAGCGCCGACTACCGTGCGACGGTGGCGGCTGAGCAGGTGCAGGACATCGTGGACGCGTTGGCCTCGGCACTCCGGCGTGCCGTCGCCGTCGACGACCACACGCTCCGGCTCATCGCGGTCAGCGAGGACTTCGGCGACTCCGATCCGCCCCGCATCTGGTCGCTGCTGCACCGGCGCACCCGCCCCGAGGACGTCCAGTTCGACCGGTTCGCCACCGCGGAGGAGCCCGTCCGCATCCCGGCCAACCCGGAGCTGGAACTCGCGCCCCGCCTGGTGATCCCGCTGCGCCACGAGGGCCTGCTCGTCGGCTACATGTGGCTGATCGAGCGGCACTCCGCGGTCGACGAGCCGGCCCTCCGCGCCTGTCTCGCGGCCGGTGGCCGGATCGCCGAGCTCCTGCACGAACGCCTGGTGGTCGGCGGGCGCGACCGGGAGCTCGCCGGTCGGCTCGTGGACGAGGTCACCAGCGGCGACGCCGCTGCGGTGGCGCGCGCCGCGTCCGACCTCCGCTCCAAGAGCCTTCTTGCCGACGAGATGCCGCTGGGCGTTCTGGTGTTGCGTCCTGCCGCAGGCCGCATCGTGCGAGATGCCGACGTCCACCGGTTCGCCGGCACGTACCCGGCCCGCACGATGCTGGTGCTGTGCGCGCCGCAGGAGGCCGTGGTGCTGGTCAGCCGCCCGGCCCTCACCGTCGACGCGCTCACCGAACTGGCCGGCGAACTGCGGCGCGCGCAGTACGTCGTCGGCGTCAGTGATGTGGTGAGCGGACTGACGAACGCGGCGCAGGCGCGGCGCAAGGCGACGGTGGCCGCGGACGTGGCGGCTCTGTTACCGCAGTTCGACGGGATCGTGTCGTGGAACCGGGTCGGACCCTACGCGTTTCTCCGGCAGATTCCGCGCGGGGCGCTGGAGATGCTGCCGGCGGGGCTCGCCGCGCTGTTCGAACCGGGCGCGAACGAGCAACTCCTGGCCACCGCGGAGACCTACCTGGACTGCGGGGGCGACAAGCAGAAAACCGCCCGTCTACTGCACATCCACCGCGCGACGCTGTACTACCGGCTCGAACGCATCGAGGCGCTCACCGGCCTGTCGCTCGCCGACGGCACGGACCGGCTCCTCGTCCACATGGCGATCAAGCTGAGACGACTTCATTAGACAGCTGTCAAAGGCCTCGTGGTCGACGCCCGACGCGGTGCGGATGACTGCGGTACGAGCGACGCGAGACCGTGCTCGCCATGGCGCGCTACCGACACATCGTCCTGGGCTGCGGCGCGATCGGCGCGGCCACCGCCTGCCGGCTCGCGGAACGGGGCGGCGGGCCGGTGCTGGTGCTGGAGCAGTACACGCTGGGGCACGGGTTCGGAGCCTCCGAGGACCACTCGCGCATCATCCGGCACGCCTATCACAGCACCGACTACACGCGACTGACCCCGGCCGCCTACGACGCCTGGCGCCAGATCGAGCAACGCAGCGGCGACCAGTTGATCGTCACCACCGGCGGGCTTGATCTCGCGGCCGGTGAACCGGGTGAACGTCAAGCGGAGAGTTACACCGCCGCGCTCAGTGCCGTCGGCATCGCGTCGGAGACGTTCGACGCGGCCGAGGTCCGGCGGCGCTGGCCGCAGTGGCGGATCGACGACGATGTCGTGGCGCTCTACCAGGCCGAATCCGGGATCCTCGACATCCGCCGCGCGACCGCCGCCCACGTTGCCCTCGCGCGGTCGGCCGGGGTCACCTTCGTCGAGAACTCCCCAGTGCAGCGGCTGGTCTCGCACCCGGACCGGGTCGAGGTCCACACGCCCGACGAGGTGCACGAGGCCGACTCCGTGGTGGTGGCCGCCAGTTCGTGGACCGGGCCGCTGCTCGACGGACTGGACGTGACGATCCCGATCACGCTCACCCAGGAACAGGTCACGTACTTCTCGGCTCCCGACCTGGCGCCGTTCTCACCCGACCGGTTCGGCATCTGGATCTGGCACGGCCCGGACAGCACGTACTACGGCTTCCCGGTGTACGGGGAGAACGCGGTCAAGGCCGCGCGTGACGTCAGCGGGCGGATCGTCACCCAGGAGACCCGCCAGTTCGAACCGGACGCCACCCAGCGCGACGAGGTCGTGGCGTTCCTCGCCGCCCATCTACCGGATGCGGTCGGACCGGAGCTACTGAGCAAGACGTGCGTCTACGATCTGACTCCGGATCGGAACTTCGTACTGGACCTGCTGCCCGGTCATCCGCGGATCGCCGTGTTCGTCGGCGCGGGACACGCGGCCAAATTCGCGAGCCTGGTCGGCGTCATCCTGGCCGACCTGGCCACCGACGGTGGCACCACCTACCCGATCACACCCTTCGCGGCCGACCGGCCGGCCCTGACCGATCCGGACTACCCCGTCGACTATCTGTTCGCGGGCTGAACCTTCGGAGGGCGTGCATGTCGTTCTGGGAGTACCTGCAGTACCGACAGGATTGGCTGTTCTACGAAGCGGGCCAGCACGCGTTACTGGTGTTCCTCGCCGTGGCGATCGCGTCCGTGCTCGGTGTCGCCCTCGGGGCGGTCATCCGGCACGACCCGCGGCTCTCCGCGGTGACGATCGCGATCACCGGCGGGCTGTTCACGGTGCCGTCGCTGGCGCTGATGACGCTGCTGTTACCGCTGCTCGGGCTCGGCTGGGCGACGTCACTGACCGCGCTGGTGATCTATTCGCTGCTGCCGATCGTGCGCAACACGGTCGCGGGGTTACGTGCCGTCGACCCGGCCGTCGTGGAAGCCGCCCGGGGCATGGGGCTCGGCCCGGTGCGGACGCTGTGGCGCATCGAGTTGCCGCTCGCGTGGCCGGTCGTCCTCGCCGGGATCCGAGTCGCGACCCAGCTGGTGATGGGCATCGCGGCGATCGCGGCCTACGTCGCCGGGCCGGGGCTCGGCAACCGCATCTTCACCGGCCTGCAGCGCCTCGGGTCGGCCAACGCGTTGAACGACGCGCTGGCCGGGACGCTCGGCGTCCTGGTTCTCGCGCTGGCGTTCGACGCCGGGTTCGTAATTCTGCGCCGCCTGACGACCTCGAGGGGTATCCGTGTCTGAGCCAGTGGTTCTCACCGATGTCACGAAGCGCTACCCCGGTCAGGCGGACGCGGCTGTCGAGGACGTGAGCCTGCACATCCGCGCCGGGGAGACCGTGTGTCTGCTCGGGCCGTCGGGGTGCGGCAAGACGACGACGATGAAGATGATCAACCGGCTGATCGAGCCGACGTCGGGGCGGATCACGCTCGGGGGTGTCGACGTCCTGTCGCTCGACCCGAACACGCTGCGACGCGGGATCGGGTACGTGATCCAGCAGATCGGGTTGTTCCCGCACCTGACGATCGCGGACAACATCGCGGTGGTGCCGCAGCTGCTCGGGTGGTCGCGGTCGCGGGTCCGCGAGCGGGTCGACGAGTTGCTCCAGCTCGTCGATCTGGACCCGGGGACGTATGCCCGGCGGTTTCCCCGGGAGCTGTCCGGTGGGCAGCAGCAGCGGGTGGGGGTGGCCCGGGCGTTGGCGGCGGATCCACCGGTGATGCTGATGGACGAGCCGTTCGGGGCGACCGACCCGATCACCCGGGACCGCTTGCAGCGGCAGTTCCGCTTGTTGCAGCAGACGCTGCACAAGACGGTCGTGTTCGTCACGCACGACTTCCAGGAGGCGGTGAAGCTCGGCGACCGGATCGTCGTGCTCGCCGAGCGGTCACGTGTGGTGCAGTTCGACACGCCCGAGCGGATCCTCGCCGCACCCGCCGACGACTACGTGGCCGGCTTCGTAGGCTCCGACGCCACCCTCCAGCGTCTGGGCCTGGCCCCCGTGGCCAGCGCGGCCTTGCTGGACACACCAGCGCCCGGTGCACCCGAGGTCGCGGCCGACGCGTCGCTCAAGGAGGCACTCAACGCGCTGATGGCCGCCCCGGGCGGCCAGGTCGCGGTCCGGGACGGCGACACCGTCAAAGGCACCCTCACGTTCGACGCCATCCGCGCTGCCCTCGTGTCCGAGGTGCGCGATGAGCGCTGAGGCCGCGGTGTTGGCCGAGGAGGTCACCACCGATCCGCTGGGGCAGACGCCGGGACGTGGGCCGGGATGGCGCGGAATCGTCGGGGTGCCACTCGCGCTGGCCGCCGTGCTGCTCGCGCTCTGGGCCTGGGTAGGCGCCCAGGACCTCGACGCGATCGAGCAGCGCACGCTCAACGCCGAATACGTCCGCACCGCGGTCACCCAGCACCTGCAACTGACGTTCGTCGCCGCGTTCTTCGTCGTGATCCTGGCCGTCCCGACCGGCATCGCCCTGACCCGGCCGAAAGCTCGCCGCCTCACCCCGATCGTGCTCGCCCTCGCCAACGGCGGCCAGGCCATCCCCGCGATCGGCCTCCTCGTGCTCCTGACCATCCGATTCGGCGTCGGCTTCACCATCGCGATCATCGGGCTCGTCGCCTCCAGCGTCCTCCCCGTCCTGCGCAACACGATCGCCGGCGTCCAGCAGGTCGACCCCACGCTCGTCGAAGCCGCCCGCGGTATGGGCCTCAAACCCCTCCAGGTGCTCTGGCGCATCGAGATCCCCCTCGCGGTCCCGGTGATGCTCGCCGGCCTCCGCACCGCGCTGGTGCTCTGCGTCGGCGTCGCCACGCTCGCGACGTTCGTCGACGCCGGCGGCCTCGGCGACATGATCATCAACGGGCTCAAGCTCCAGCGCACCGTCGTCGAAGTCACGGGTGCCGTCCTCACCTGCGCGATCGCGTTCTTCGTCGACTGGCTCGGCGGCGTGGTCGAACGAATTCTCCGTCCCCGCGGCCTCTAGGAGACCAGCATGCGCAGAACGCTGACAGCCGTCCTCGCCCTGACACTCACGCTCGCGGCCTGCAGCAAACCCAGCGATGATGTCGAAACCTCGAGCCAGTCCGACGACCTCGCCGGCGCCACGTTCGTCGTCGGCTCGAAGGACTTCACCGAGTCGATCCTGCTCGGCCAGCTCACGATGCAGCTACTCAAAGCGAACGGCGCGAAGGTCGTCGACAAAACGAACATCAAGGGGTCGGTCACCACGCGCCAGGCGCTCCTCACCGGCGACATCGACGTCTACTGGGAGTACACCGGCACCGGCTGGATCAGCTACCTCAAGAACACCACGCCCATTCCCGACGCGAAGCAGCAGTTCGACGAGGTGGCCACAGCGGACCTGGCGAAGAACAAGATCGTCTGGTCCGACCCCGCGCCGCTGAACAACACCTACGCGATGGCGATCAAGAAGGAGAAGGCGCAGGAACTCGGCGTCTCGAAGCTCTCCGACCTCGCGACGATCCAGCCCAAAGATGCGACGTTCTGCATCGAGAGCGAGTTCTCGACCCGCGACGACGGCATGCCCGGAATGCTGAAGGCCTACGGCATCGACGTGCCGAAGACCAACATCAAGATGCTCGAGACCGGCGTCATCTACAACGAGACCGCCAAGGGCAAGACCTGCAACTTCGGCGAGGTCTTCGCGACCGACGGCCGGATCAGCCCGCTCGGCCTGACCGTTCTCGACGACGACAAGAGCTTCTTCCCGATCTACAACGCCGCCGTCACGATGCGCAAGGACACCTCCGACAAGTACCCGAAGGTCGCGGAGCTCCTCGCCCCGGTCGCGCAGAAGCTGACCAACGAGGCCATGCAGGAGCTCAACTCGCAGGTCGACACCGAAGGAATGGAGCCGGCCGACGTCGCCCGGACCTGGCTCACCGAACAGAAGCTGCTCTAGGGGGTAACTTCATGCCCACTGCTCTGACTCCCACGCTGCCCGGCCGCGCCTACACCGACCCGGAGATCTTCGCGGCCGAGCAGCAGCGGATCTTCTCCCACGAGTGGATGTACGTCGTCCGCGCCGACGAACTGGCGACGAAGGGCTCCGCGGTGCGGCGCCAGGTCGGCCAGGACAACGTCATCGTCGTCCGGGACCGTTCCGGCGGACTGCGGGCGTTCCTCAACGTCTGCCGGCACCGGGGTGCCCGGCTCTGTCTCACCGACACCGCGGAGTTCGGCAACGCGATCCGCTGCCCGTACCACGCGTGGACGTACGGGTTGGACGGTCGGCTGATCACCGCGCCGAACTGGTCGTCGATGCCCGATCTGGACAAGAACCGGTACGGTCTCGAGCCCGTCGCGGTCGACGAGTGGGCTGGGCTCGTCTTCGTCAACGTCAGCGAGGCCCCGCAGCCGCTGCGGACGCAGCTCGAGCCGCAGCTGACCTACCGGTTCGGCGGGCGGCCCGAACGCGCCGACCGGTGGGACATCGGGAACCTGGTCGTGGGCGCGCGGAAGACGTACGAGGTGAAGGCCAACTGGAAGATCATCCAGGAGAACTTCCAGGAGTGTTACCACTGCGGCACGATCCACCCCGAGCTCGTCGAAGCCGTCCCGTCGTTCGCGGACTTCGACGAGCTCGGCGGCGGGGACTACTTCACCGACGGCTACGGGTTCGCCGAAGGGCAGGACGCGTTCTCGATCACCGGTGAGGCCCGGCACCCGCTCCTGCCGGGGCTCCACGACGAGGACCACCGCAAGTACTTCGGCATGGTGCTGCGGCCGAACTGCTTCGTCTCGCTCCTGCCCGACCACGTGATCGTGCACCGGTTCGAACCGGTCTCGGCCGACACGACCGTCGTCGAATGCGATTGGCTGTTCCACCCGTCGGTGGCCACTGCGCCCGGCTTCGATCCCGACGACACCGTGGAGATCTTCCACCGCATCAACCAGCAGGACTTCGCGGCCTCCGAGTGGTGCCAGCCGAACATGACCTCACGGCTCTACCGCAACGGCGGCGCGCTGGTTCCGCTCGAGGCCACGATCATCGGGAACTGGTACTACTCCTGGTACCGGGGGCTAATGGAGTAGCCGCTCGACCTCGTCGGTGGTGGGCATGGCGGTCGAGCACTCCCGCCTGCCCGCCACGATGGCGCCGGCGACGTTGGCGAAGCGCAGTGTCCGCTCGAGCGGCCAGCCCTCGAGCAGGCCGTGGCACAGAGCGCCGCCGAACCCGTCGCCGGCGCCGAGCCCGTTGACGACGTCGACGGGGAACGGCGCCACCTCGACGGTTTCGCCGCGCGTCTTCGCCAGTACTCCACGCGGCCCCTGCTTGACGATCGCGAGCTCGATACCGCGCTCGAGCAACGCGTCCGCGGCGCGGTTCGGCTCGGTCTCGCCGACCGCGACCTCGCACTCCTCCCGGTTACCGACCGCGACCGTGACGTGCTGCAGCGCCTTCTCGATCTCGCCGCGGGCCGTCTCCGGCGAGGGCCAGAACATCGGCCGCCAGTCGAGGTCCAGCACCGTGATCGACTTCCGGCCGCGGGCCTGCCAGGCCGCGTGGTGCGTGGCGCGGCTGGGCTCACGCGACAGGCCGGTGACGGTGGCCCAGAAGATCCGGGCGTCCGCGATCGCTGCCTCGTCGATCGAGTCGATCATCAGGTCGGGCGCCACGGGATCACGGTAGAAGTACAGCGGGAAGTTGTCGGGCGGAAAGATCTCGCAGAACGTCACCGGCGTGTTCAGGTGGCCGATCGTCGCGACCCACCGGTCGTCGACGCCGAGGCGGGTCAGCTCCCGGTGCGCGTACCGCCCGAACGGGTCGTCGCCGGTGGCCGTGATCACCGCGCTGCGTAGGCCGTGCCGCGCCGCCGCGATCGCCACGTTCGTCGCGCTGCCGCCCAGGTACTTGCCGAACGTCTCGACGTCCTCCAGGCCGACGCCGTCCTGCAGCGGATAGAGGTCGACGCCGATCCGGCCGATCGTGATCAAGTCGTACGGTGCGGACATACCGGCGCCACCCCACCTCGGTTTGTCCGGACAAACTATCAATGCCCTCACAGCCGTACAAGGTGTTCCGCTCAGTGACACAGGATCGGGGTCACCGCGACAGCGTGACGGGCATGGGAGTTGACTAGAAGTCCCACAACCTGAAGGAGCAGTTCGTGGTCCGACGCCAACTCCCCAAGCCCACCGAGCTGCGTGAGCTGATGCAGTTCAAGAAGCCGCAGCTCAACGGCCGTACGCGGCGGCTGGATGCGGCGCTGACCATCGCGGACCTGCGCCGGATCGCCAAGCGACGCACCCCCCGGGCCGCCTTCGACTACACCGACGGCGCCGCCGAGGCCGAGCTCTCGCTCCGCCGTGCCCGTCAGGCGTTCTCCGACGTCGAGTTCCACCCGTCGATCCTGTCCGACGTCGCGAACGTCGACACGTCCACGACCGTGTTCGGCGGCCCGTCGGCGATGCCGTTCGGTATCGCGCCGACCGGCTTCACCCGGCTGATGCAGACCGAGGGCGAGACCGCTGGTGCGAGCGCGGCCGGTGCCGCAGGTATTCCGTTCACTCTCTCGACGCTCGGCACGACGTCGATCGAAGACGTGAAGAAGGCGAACCCGAACGGCCGGAACTGGTTCCAGCTGTACGTGATGCGCCAGCGCGAGATCTCCTACGGGCTGGTCGAGCGGGCCTCGAAGGCCGGGTTCGACACGCTGTTCTTCACCGTCGACACCCCGGTCGCCGGCGCGCGCCTGCGCGACAAGCGCAACGGCTTCTCGATCCCGCCGCAGCTGTCCGTGCGCACGATCGCCAACGCGATCCCCCGCCCCTGGTGGTGGTACGACTTCCTCACCACCCCGAAGCTGGAGTTCGCGTCGCTGAGCTCCACCGGCGGCACCGTCGGGGAACTGCTCGACGCCGCGATGGACCCCACCATCTCCTTCGAGGACCTCAAGGTCATCCGGGAGATGTGGCCCGGCAAGCTGGCGATCAAGGGTGTGCAGACCGTCGAGGACGCGAAGAAGCTCGCGGACTTCGGCGTCGACGGCATCCTGCTGTCCAACCACGGCGGCCGCCAGCTCGACCGGGCCCCGATCCCGTTCCACCTGCTGCCCGACGTGGTCCGTGAGGTCGGCAAGGACGTCGAGGTCAGCGTCGACACCGGCATCATGAACGGCGCGGACATCGTCGCCTGCATCGCGCTCGGCGCGAAGTTCACGCTGGTGGGCCGGGCCTATCTGTACGGGCTGATGGCCGGCGGCCGGGCCGGCGTCGACAAGATGATCGAAATCCTGTCGACCGAGGTCGTGCGCACCATGAAACTCCTCGGCGCGCACTCCCTCGCCGAACTCACCCCCGAGCACGTCACCCAGCTGGTGCGGCTGGCTCCTATGCCCCGGCCCTAGCGAGCAGAGGAGGTTCGGTCTTCGACCGGACCTCCTCCTCGGTCACGTCCGGCGCGAGCTCTACGAGCCGGAGCCCGGCAGGGGTCACATCCAGGACCGCCAGGTCGGTGATGATCCGGTGCACGACCGCCCGCCCCGTATAGGGCAGCGAGCACTCGTCGACGATCTTGTACGAACCGTCGCGGGCGACGTGCTCCATCAGCACGATGACGCGGGCGGCGCCGTGGACCAGGTCCATCGCCCCGCCCATGCCCTTGACCATCTTCCCGGGGATCATCCAGTTCGCGAGATCCCCGGCGGCCGAGACCTGCATCGCGCCGAGGATCGCCGCGTCGATCTTGCCGCCGCGGATCATGCCGAACGACGTCGCGGAGTCGAAGAACGACGCCCCGCGCCGCACGGTGACGGTCTCCTTGCCGGCGTTGATCAAATCCGGATCGACGTCGGAATCCGCTGGGTACGCACCCACCCCGAGGATCCCGTTCTCGCTCTGCAGCACCAGTTCGACGTCGTCCGGAACGTAGTTCGGCACGAGCGTCGGCAGGCCGATGCCGAGGTTCACGTACGACCCGTCGGTCAGTTCTGCGGCCGCCCTGGCGGCCATCTGCTCGCGCGTCCAGCTCATCGGACGGTCCTCTTCTCGATCCGCTTCTCGTCGGCCTGGGCTTCGGTCAGAGCAACGACCCGGTGCACGTAGACGCCCGGCGTGTGGACGTCGTCCGGGTCGATCTCGCCCGGTTCGACGAGGTGCTCGACCTCGGCGATCGTGACCTTGCCGCACATCGCGGCGAGGGGGTTGAAGTTGCGCGCCGCGCGGCGGAACACGAGGTTGCCGTGCCGGTCGCCCTTCCAGGCCCGGACCAGGCCGTAGTCGGCGACGATCGCCTCTTCGAGGACGTGGTCGCGGCCGCCGAAGACGCGGGTCTCCTTGGGCGGGGAGGCGACGAGCACCGTGCCGTCGTTCGCGTACTTCCACGGCAGGCCACCGTCGGCCACCTGCGTCCCGGCGCCGGTCACCGTGAAGAACGCCGGGATGCCCGAGCCGCCGGCGCGCATCCGCTCAGCAAGCGTGCCCTGCGGGGTCAGCTCGACCTCGAGCTCACCGGCCAGGTACTGGCGGGCGAACTCCTTGTTCTCCCCCACGTACGACGCGACGATCCGGCGCAGACGGTGGGCGCCGAGCAGAACGCCCAGCCCCCAGTCGTCGACGCCGGCGTTGTTCGACACGACTTCGAGGTCCTTCGTGCCGGACTCCAGCAGCGCCTGGATCAGCACCGAGGGGATCCCGCACAGCCCGAACCCGCCGACGGACAGCGTCGCGCCGTCCGGAATGTCCGCCACCGCTGCCGCGGCGCTCTCCACGACTTTGTGCATGACGCACGATGGTCCGCGTGGGGGAGGCCGGTCAACCAGTGGACGCGAACATCTCGGCCAGCGGACGGCTCGACGGGGTAGCGTCCACTGAGTGAACGCTCCGGTCGACGTTCTGGGGCGCGCCGCCACGGTGCTGCGTGCGTTGTCGGCGCGTGAGCCCGACGGGGCGACGACGTCGGAGCTCGCGCGCGAGACCGGGCTCGCGCGCCCGACCGCTCACCGGCTGCTCTCCGCGTTGCTCGGCGAGGGGTTGGTCGACCGGGATCCGGCCGGGCGCTGGCAGCTCGGCCCCGAGCTGTACCTGCTCGGCACCGCCGCGGCGGCCCGGTACGACGTCACCGCGCTCGCCCAGCCGTCGGTGCGCCGCCTCGCCGATGCCACCGGCGAGAGCGCGTTCTTCTCCGTCCGTCGCGGTGACGAGACCGTCTGCCTGGTTCGCGAGGACGGCAGCTTTCCGGTTCGTTCCCACGTGCTCTACGCCGGCATCCGTTTTCCGCTCGGCGTCGCGTCCGCCGGTTTGGCGATCCTCGCCTACCTGCCTGATGCCGACGTCGAGCGCTACCTGTCGGGGGCCTCGGTATCGGGGGCCTCGGTGTCGGGGGCCTCGCGCACCGCCGCGTACGGTCCGGAGCACACGCCGGACGCGATCCGCGATCGCATCGCGGCGACCCGCCGGGACGGGTACGCGGTGAACCCGGGCTTGATCGTCGAGGGCAGCTGGGGCATGGGCGCCGCGGTCTTCGACGCGCGCTCCGCGCCGGTCGGCGCGCTGAGCCTCACCGGCGTGGCCCACCGCTTCGCCCCCCACCGCCAGCCCCAACTGGGCCGCCTACTCCTAGCCGAAGCCCACCGCCTCTCCACCGCCGTCCGCTGACCATGGACGGCGAGCCGGCTAGTCCTCGGTGTCGAGGCGGGCTATTCGGCCGGCGAAGTCGTCGGCGAAGCGTTGGATCAGCGTGAGCAGCATCGTGCGGTCCTCGGGGGACCAGCCCTCGAGCGCGTCACGCATCCAGCCGACCACCGTGCCCAGGTACCGCTGAACCACGCGCGTGCCGTCGTCGGTCACGGCGATCAGTCGGGCGCGCTGGTCGTCCGGATCGACGACCCGCTTCACCAGGCCACGTTTCTCCAGGTCAGGCAGCAACCGCGTGACGTGCGGGCCCACCACCTGCATCCGGGTGGCGATCTCCCCGATCCGCAGCGGCTGCCCCGCCGTCTGCAGCGTGATCAGCACGCTCAGCGCGGGCCGGTCGAGCTCGATCCCGGAGCGCTGCATCGCGCGCTCTTCGATCCGCCCCCGCCGGATCGCGTTCCCCACCCGGCTGATGCCGGCGAAAACCGCACCCAGATCCGACTCGTCGTTCATATAGATGCCTAAGTTAGGTATATAGTTGGCGCTGTCGCAGTGCGGGGCGTCGAGGCCCCACTCTGCACTCAGAAAGCTTACCTAACTTAGGTATTGGAGTTTGTCATGACCTCGGTACTCGTCTCCGGCGCCAGCATCGCCGGCCCCGCCCTCGCCTACTGGCTGCGCCGGTACGGCTTCGACGTCACGATCGTCGAGAAGGCCGACGCCCTCCGCGGCGGCGGCTACCCGATCGACATCCGCGGCACCGCCCTGGACGTCGTCGATCGGATGGGCCTCCTGCCCGCCTTACGGGACGCCCACGTCGACACCCGCACGATCTCGTTCCTCAATCCGGACGGCAGCCTGCTGACGTCATTCAACCCGGTGACGCTCACCGCCAGCGAGAACAACGACCTCGAGATCCGCCGCGGCGACCTCGCAACGATCCTCTACGGCACGATCCGCGACGACGTCGAAATCATCTTCAACGACTCGATCGAAGCGATCGACGACCGCGACGTGCTGTTCGCCAGCGGCACCCGCCGCACGTTCGACCTGATCATCGGCGCCGACGGCCTTCACTCCCGCACCCGGAGCCTGATCCTCGGCCCGGAAGCCCCGTTCCACCACTACATCGGCTACTCGTTCGTCGGCTTCCGAATGCCCAACCGCCTCGGGCTCTCCCACGAGGGCGTGATGTGGAACGTCCCCGGCCGCGCGGCGGCGCTCTACGCCGTCGGCGACGACCCCGACTACGTGCACGCGTTTCTCAACTTCAGCCTCGCCGAGCCGCCCCTGGACGCCCACCGCGACCCGGTCGCCCAGCGTCGGCTCATCGAGTCGATCTTCACCGATCAGCAGTGGGAGATCCCCCGCATGCTCGACGCACTGCGCAGCTCCGACGACTCGTTCTTCGATGTCGTCAGCCAGATCCACCTGCCGCGCTGGTCGGAGGGGCGGGTCGCGCTGGTCGGTGACGCGGCGTACGCGCCGTCGTTCCTCACCGGCCAGGGCTCGAGCCTGGCTCTGGTCGGCGCGTACGTGCTGGCCGGTGAACTGTCCACGCACAGCGACCACACCGCGGCGTACGCGGCCTACGAGAAGAACACGCGCGACTTCGTCGAGCTGAACCAGTCGCTGGTCACCGCCGGTGAGGCGACGATGTTCCCGTCGACCGCGGCGACGCTGGAGCGGCGCAACACGATGCTCGTCAACCTGAGCGAGATCCCGTCCGACGCCGAGCCGGCGCACTCGGCGATGGCGCTGCCGACGTACTAACTCGTGACGAAGTTCTGCACCTGCTCGGTCGTGCCGGTGACGATCAGCGCGCCGGTCTCCGGTACGACCGTCTGCGGGGTGGCCCACTCGACCTCGCCGCCGGGCGGCTTGATGCCGACGACCGTCACCCCGTACGTGGTGCGCACGCCGAGGTCGGCGATCGTCCGGCCGACGGCGTCGCGCGGGGGCCGGGCGGTCGCGATCGCGTACCCGTCACCGAGGTCGATCAGGTCGAGCATGCGGCTGGCGATCAGGCGGGCGACCCGCTCCCCCATCGTCGCCTCGGGATAGATGACGTGGTGGGCGCCGACGGACGTCAGGATCTTGCCGTGTTTCCCGGAGACGGCCTTGGCCCAGATGTCGGGGACGCCCAGTTCGCTGAGCGTCAGTACGGTGAGCACGCTCGCTTCGATGTCGGTGCCGATGCCGACGACGGCGCGGGAGAACTCCCGGATCCCGACCTGCTCGAGCGCCTCCCCGTCGGTCGAGTCGACCTGCACCACGTGCGTCAGCCGGTCCGACCACTGCTGGACGATCTTCGTGTTCTCGTCGACGCCCATCACCTCGTGGCCGAGGAACAGCAGTGACTCGGCGACCTGACCACCGAACCGGCCCAGTCCGATCACGACGACGTTGTCGCTGTCGTCGCCCGACGTGGATTTCTTGCGCTCAGCCAACGAGGGGCCTTTCCTCCGGGTACCGGTACATCCGGTGGCGGGTGTTGAGTGCCAAGGCCGACGCGACGGCAACCGTACCGACACGCCCGATGAACATCATGACGACCAGCACGAATTGTCCCTGGCCCGAGAGTTGCGCGGTGAGCCCGGTGGTCAGGCCGGCGGTGCTGAACGCCGACATGACCTCGAACAGCGCGCGGTCGAACGCCACGTCGTCGGTCAGCCGGAGCAGCAGCAGCGTTCCGGCCGCGACCGCGGCGACACCGAGGAGCGCGACGGCCGTGGCCTGACGCTGGGTGGATTCGGCGATCCGCCGGCGCCCGACCACGACGTCACGCTCGCCGCGCACCTCGGTCCAGATCACGTACGCGAGGAGGAAGAACGTGGTGACCTTGATGCCACCGGCGGTGCTTGCGCTGCCACCACCGATGAACATCAGGCCGGTGATGACCGCTGTCGTCTCCTGGTCGAACGCGCCGAAGTCGAGCGTGTTGAAGCCACCGGACCGCGGGATCGTGCCTTGCACGAACGATGCCAGGACTTTGTCGACGACGCTCAGCGGGCCGAGCGCGTTGTTCCACTCGAAGCCGAGCACGGTGCCGAACCCGATGACGAGCAGCACCAACGAGCCCCAGACGGTGAGCCGGGTGTGCGTCGACCAGGCGGACGGGCGTCGCAACTCCTTGGCGATCTCGTAGAGCACCGGGACGCCGAGACCGCCGACGATCACGCCGAGCGTCAGCGGGACGCAGATCCACCAGTCGCCGACGAAGCTGGTCATGCCGTCGCTGCGCAGCGAGAACCCGCAGTTGTTGAACGCCTGGACCGCGTTGAACGCCCCCTCGCGGAGCGCGGAGACGAACGGCTGGTCGTGCCCGAGCCAGAGCCGTCCCGTCACGATCGTGGCGATCAGGGTCTCGCTGGCGAACATGACGACGGCGGCGAGCAGAAGGACGCGCCGGACGTCACCGTGCGCGACCCCCGTGCTCGTCTCGGCCCCGGCCATCATCCGGCCGCGCAGCCCGAGGCGCTGCGACACCAGGAAGCCGAGCAGGGTCGCTGCCGCGGTGATACCGAAGCCGCCGGCCTGGGTCAGCAGGGCGAGGAACAGGTGCCCGAGCCCGGACCAGTACGTCGCGGTGTCGACGGTCGTGATGCCCGAGGTGGTGATCGCCGAGGTCGCGGTGAACAGCGCGGTGAAGAACGGAGCGCCGCCCTCGCCGCGCCGGGAAGCGGGCAGCAGGAGGAGTGCGGTGCCGACGGCGATCGCCGCGACGAAGGCGAGCACCACGGCACGCGCCGGGCGCGGAGTGTTCCCACGCATCAGGCAGGTTGTACCACGCCGTTAGATGGTCGTATGCGAAACGACCTCCTGCTCGCCCGTCACGCCGCTCTCGCGGGCGCCGCCGTCGGCCTCCGGTACTTCGCGGCGCTCGCGGAACTGCCCCGCGAGTACAAGACCGACGGCAGCGTCGTCACCGAGGCGGACCGCGCCGTGGAGGCCGCGATCCGCTCGGTTCTGGCCGACGAGTGCCCCGAGGACGCCGTTCTCGGTGAGGAGACCGGGCAGACCGGTGAGGGGAACCGGCGCTGGATCATCGACCCGATCGACGGCACCGCGATGTTCGTCGCCGGGGACGATCGGTGGCTGGTTCTCGTCGCCCTCGAGGAGGACGGCGAGATCGTCGCCGGGGTGGTGGTCGTTCCCGCGCAGGGGAAGATCTGGTGGGCCGAGCGGGGCGGTGGGGCGTTCGAGGCTCGCTTCTCCGCCTCCGAGGTGAGTTCGGAGCGGCGGATCGGCGTGGATCGGGGGCGGCCGGACACGTTGTCCGGGAGCCTGCTGGGGGTGATCCCGGACGGCGACGGGTTGTTCCCGGCCGAACGGGAGTGGCTGGTGCCGCTGAGCGACGTGGCCACGGTGACGCGGTGGGGTGTGCACGCCGCGTTGCTGGTCGCGTCAGGGCAGTTCGATCTCGCGGTGCAGACCCGCGGGCACGTGTGGGACTTCGCGGCGACGTCGTTGATCGTCACGGAGGCGGGCGGGCTCTACAGCGGCCTGGACGGCAGCACCCGCCCCGCCCGCGGTCCGTCCCTGTTCGCCCGCAGCCCGGCTCTCCACGCCGCAGCACTGCGTCTCCTGCAGGAAAGCAGGTCGAGCTGAGGGCCGCCCGTGTAGGACGCGGGGTCGATGCGGTAGGACGGGGACATGTCGTTACCTCCACCCCCGTCGTACACCGACGGCCCTCTCCCGTATGGCTCCAGTCCGGCCGCGGGGGCCGGACCGCAGCCGATCGGATCTCAGCCGAGCGGGCTACCGTACGGAACGCAGCCCAGCGGACCGGCATACGGCACCAGCGGACCGGCGCACGGGACGCAGCCCGGCGGGCCGGCGTACGGAGTTCCGACAAGTGGGCCGGCTGATGGGCCGCCGGCGAGCGGGTCGCGGTCCGGGTCGTCTGCTCGGCGGGCTGGGGCTGTGCGGGTGGCTCGGGTTGCTGGGTGGGTGGGGCTGGTCGGCGCGGTGGTTGCTACCGCGGCGTTCGTGACGTGGGCGATTGCCGATGTCGTGCATCAGCAGAACGACTCGTTCGAGTTCAACGACTACGGCGACGACACGTACTTCGCGATGATCGGCACCTGTCTGGTGCTCGCGTTGGTGACGACGGCGGCGCCGTGGGGGTCGTTGATCGGGGCGGCCGGCTTCTCCGGTGGGCGGGCCGTGGCCTGGACGTTTCTTCCGCTCGCGCTGATGGCGGATGTCGTCGCCGTGGCGGGGAACGCGGCCGCCACGTTCGCGGGGGACGACTTCCCCATTCCGGTACGGATCGTTGCCGGGATCGGTATCGGGGGCGCGGTGGTGGCCGTGCTCGCGCTTCTCGTCGCGGCCGTCGCGTGGGCGCTGCCCGGTGCGCGCGACTTCCTGCACGCGCAGCGGCGTCCCGGGAGGGAACGCCGCGGCAAGGTCACGCTGGTGGCCGTCGCCGCGCTGGCGGGGCTCGCACTGGTGCTCTACGGGGTCACGATCGCGCTGATCGTCTACGGCGGCGACCACATCGACCTGACGCCGAAGAACGACGCGTACTACTACGGCGACGACGACGTCCCGGCGTTCTTCCTCGCCGGGATCGTCGTCGCCGCGGTGCTGCTGGTGACCGAGATCGTGCTGATCGCCGGTGCACTCGTGACCCGGTTCGCGCGGATCGCGTGGGTGCGCGGCGTTGCGTACGCCCTGGCCTGGATGACGCTGGGCGGCAGCGTTCCCGCGCTGGCCTACCTCGCGAACCTCAAGTGGATCGCCAGCGGCAACGGCAGCGGCGACGTCGCCGAAGACGCCGCCTTCACCGCCTTTTTCATCGCCCTGACCGCAGGCCTACTCCACCTCATCGCGCTACTGATGCTGGCGATGCCCTCCGTCTCCGCCTGGATCGCCACGCGGCCGCCGCGCGGTCCAGCCGGGGCCGCGCCGGGGCCCGCCGCGGGAAGTGGGTCAGGTGGAGCTCGCTTCCACGAGGAGGGATATGCGCGCAGGGTGGGCGGGTAGGCGGTAGCGCTGGAGGACGCCGGGACCGCACGCGGCGGTACCGACGCCGGACTGGGCGAGGTCCAGCGACACGTGCGTCCGCTCGTCGGCCACCAGGTCGTGGTGGTGCAGCGTGCTCGCGAGCGTGGCTCGGCTCCACGGCGAGACCGTCACGGCGAGTTCGTCGTCCCCGAGCACCGTCACTCGGAACACCCCCTCGGACGTCCTGATCGACGCGTTGCGCACGCCGCGCCGGGCCCCGCTCTCCTGCGGCCGCACGTACGGCGTGTACAGCTCGTCCGCACCGGCCGAGAACTGCCCGTACCGCACACCGGCGGCCAGGTCAGGATACGCGGGCCCCGGCCCGAGCCCGAGCCACTCCATGCCGGTCGGGCTGCCGGGCAGCACGACGTCGAGACCGAGCCGCGCCCACTCGACCGGCCAGACGCCCCGCGGCGTCACGACCACGTCGAGCTGCAGCGCGTTCCCCGAGACCGAACGCCAGCGCAGGTCCGCGTCGACACCGAAGTCACGCCCGGGCGGCGTGGACCGGTGCACGACCCGTAGCGCGCCGTCGACCTCGTCGACCGATACCAGCCGGGTACGGAGCCGGTCGATGCCGGCGTCGCGCCAGCGGTCGGCGTACGGCGGTAGGTGCCGCTCGCCCCAGCCGGGGTACCGGTCGTTGTCGGTGGGGACGCGCCAGAGGCTCACGACCGGGCCCTCGACGGTCAGGCCGCCCAACGTCCGCAGTCGCATCGACGACCTGTCGAACGCGGCGCGGTCGGGGAGGGTCGTGGACCGCGGATGTCCCGTTGGCGCGAAGCGCGTGAGCTGCCCGCTCCCGATCACGTGATCGGCGTCGATCACAGCTTCTACCGTCACGATGGGGCCGGAAGCCTCGGACGGGAGCGGGACCTCGACGGTCTGTCCGGGCGTGGCCGTCGGGACGTCGAGGACGCCCTCCGCGCTGTCGGTGCGCCAGCGGAACGTGACGTGACCGAGGTCGACGTGGTCGTAGCGGTTGCGGATCCGGATCGTGGATTCGCCGACCTCGATGCGGACCGGCGAGTACCAGTGCGCGAGCGCGGTGAGGCCGGGGCGCACCTCGCGGTCGGCGCTGACCAGGCCGTCGGTGACGAAGTTGCCGTCATGGACGTCTTCGCCGAAGTCACCGCCGTAGTAGATCTTGCGCTTACCGTCCTCGTTGACGGCGAGGCCGTGCTCGACCCACTCCCAGATGAAGCCGCCCGCGAGGCGGGGGTAGCTGTCGAACAGGTCCTGGTACTCCTCGAGGCCGCCGGGGCCGTTGCCCATCGCGTGCGCGTACTCGCACTGGATGAAGGGCAGCTCACGGCGGTGGATCTCGGCGGGGGTGGCGTCGAACGGCGCCGGGGTGAGCACCTCCTCGCCGATCTGACGCACCTCGTCGTGGCTGGCGTACATGCGCGAGTAGACGTCGACGTAGGTGCTGGCCCAGTCGTGCTCGTAGTGGATGAGGCGGGACGGGTCGAACGAACGGGTCCACGCCGCCATCGCCTCGAGGTTCGAGCCGGTGCCGGACTCGTTGCCCAACGACCAGATGACGACGCTGGCGTGGTTCTTGTCGCGGTGGACCGTGCGGCGCATGCGGTCGAGGTACGCGGACTCCCACTCCGGGTCGTCGCTCGGGTTGCTGCGCCAGCCGACCTCGACGAATCCGTGGGTCTCCAGGTCGCACTCGAGGATGACGTAGAAGCCGAGCTCGTCGGTGAGGTCGAGGAAGCCGGGGGCCGGCGGGTAGTGCGAGGTGCGGACCGCGTTGATGTTGTGCCGCTTCATGAGTTCGAGTTCGGCGCGGGCCTTGTCGAGGGAGATCGCGCGGCCGTGGTCGGGGTCGTGCTCGTGGCGGTTGACGCCGCGGAACTGGATGGGGTTGCCGTTGATCTTCAGGACGGAGTCCTGCACCTCGATGCGGCGGAAGCCGAGCTTGAGCGTGATCTGCTCGGCGTCGGTGCTGACCGTGGCCTCATAGAGGCGAGGGGTCTCGGGGTTCCACGGGTCGACGGTGCCGACGGCGATTTCCGTGTCGTCGACCACCTGGTCGATGCCGAGTTCGTCGATCGTCAGGCGGGCTTCGCTGCTGGTCCGGATCGTCAGCGTGCCGGTGCCGCGCGCCGCGTCGTAGTCGGCGACCGCGAACACGTCCCAGAGGCCGTTCGTCGGCGTGGCGACGAGGTCGACGTCCCGGAAGATGCCGGGGAGCCACCACATGTCCTGGTCTTCGAGGTAGCTGGCGTCGGAGAACTGGGCGACGCGGACTTCGAGGAGGTTGTTCGTGGGTTGGAGGTCCACGGCGAACTCGTGGGTGAGGCGGCTGCCGCGGGTCGTGCCGAGGAGCTGGCCGTTGAGACGCACCTCCGCCGCGGATTCGATGCCGTCGAAGCGGAGGACGGCGCCGTCGCGGAACTCGGGCTCGGCGTCGAAGGTCAGGCGGTAGTCGCCGATCGGGTTCTCGTCCGGCGGGTGCGGCGGGTCGATCGCGAACGGGTAGCGGACGTTCGTATATGCGGGCTTACCGTGGCCCTCGAGGACCCAGTGCGCGGGGACGGGGATCGTGGTCCAGTCGCCCTCGTCCAGGCGGAACTCCCAGGTTCCGTTCAGGCTCTTGCGCGGCGCCGACGAGTTCAGGCGGGCGCGGGGAGGCTTGGACCCCTCACCAGGGGCTTTCCGGGCAAGTTCCATACCGCCAGCCTCACATACGCACGGCGGACGCTAGAGTTTGGGGCGTGCACCGGAAGCTGCTTCTCGTCACCCCGCCGCCCCGCTCCTGAGCGAGGGCTCTCCGGGCTTTCCTAGGGCTGGCTGAACGCCCTCGCTCCTTTGCGACCCCATTTCTTCGTCGCTGGAGCTTCTTTTGTCTGCCTTTGTTCTGCTTGTCGTTGCAGGGATCTGTTGGGGTACCGGTGGGGTGACCGGTCGGGCGCTCGCTTCGGCGGGAGACGTCTCCGCACCGAGCGTGGCCGCGTACCGGCTGCTCGTCGGCGGTGCGCTTCTCGTCCTCGTGCTGTTGGTGATGCGGCGGTGGCCCCGGTCGCGTGCGGCCTGGCTCCGGGTGCTGACGGTCGCCGCGCTGGCCGCCGCGTTCCAGGCCAGTTACTTCGCGGCGATCGCGGTCAGCTCGGTCACGCTCGCGACGCTCATCGCGATCGGGTCGGCGCCGCTGCTGGTGCTGGTCGCGGACACGGTGTCGACCCGGCGGCTGCCGCACCGGGGCACGGTGCGTCCCGTCGTCGTCGGGATCGCGGGACTCGCGCTGCTGGTCGGCGCCCCGTCCGGGGGCACGGTCGCCGGGGTCGGGCTGGCCGTCCTGGCCGGGGCCGGTTTCGCGGCGTTGACGCTGATCGGGCGCCGTCCGGTCGCCGGCCTCGACGAGGCGACGACGACCGGGTACGGGTTCCTGCTGGGCGGGATGCTGCTGCTGCCCGTCGCGGACGGCGTAGCGGTGAACGCGTCGACGGTCGGGTTGCTGGCGTTCCTGGGCACGGTGCCGACGGCACTGGCGTACACGCTGTACTTCCGCGGCCTGCGGAGCAGCTCCGCGGTCACCGCCACCGTCGTCGCGCTGCTGGAACCGTTGACCGCCGCCGTGCTGGCCGCTGCCTTGTTCGGCGAGCGGCTCAGCGTTCCGGCGACGGTCGGCGCGGTATTGCTATTGGGCTCGATCGTAGATCGTTACGCCCTGGACAACGCGGTTCACCTCACCCGACGGGAACGGGTTGTCGGGGGTGTGGCCGAGCGCGAGTGAGAACCGGAGCGCGAGCTGCTGCGCCACGACGACGAACGGCAACGACAGGACGACGTCCGACTCACCGGACACCCCGTCCACGTACCACACCCCCTCGTCGCCGAGGCGCTCGCTCGGAGCCCCGGCCACCACCCGCACGTGGTCAGCCCCCAGCGCGGCCCGCAACTCGAGCGCGATGTCCTCGTCGTACCGGCGGGTGTACGGGTCGTCGGACACGTACACCACCGCGAGGGTCCGGTCGTCGAGCACGGACTTCGGCCCGTGCCGGAACCCCAGCGGGCTGTCGGCGTAGGCGACGATGTCGCCGGCGGTCAGCTCCAGCAGCTTGAGCGCCGATTCGCGCGCGAGGCTCTGGAGCGGGCCGCTGCCCAGGTACACGACGCGCTGGTACCCGCGGGCGGCGAGCTCGCGGGTGTCGGCGTCGCGATTGGCGAGCACCCGTTCGGCGGCGGCGGCCATCTCCTCGACCGGGGCGTCGCCGCCCAGCGCTACCCACGCCGCCAGCACCATGCAGGTGTAGCTGGACGTCATCGCGAAGCTGCGGTCGTTCGACGCCGCCGGCATCAGCAGGACGTGCGACCGCTCGCGAACCCCGTGCTCGCGGGCGAGTCGCCCGTCCGCGTTGCAGGTGACGACCAGGTGGTGGACGTCCGTCAGGCACTGATCGGCCAGCGCGGTGGCCGCCGCGCTCTCCGGGCTGTCACCGGACCGGGCGAACGAGACGAGCAGCGTCGGCAGGTCCTCGGCGAAGTAGTCGGCCGGGTTCGAGACGATGTCCGTCGTCGCCACGGCCTCGACCCGGCGGCGCAGCTTCCGGACCAGCGCCGGGGCGAGCAGCCCGCCGGCGAACGCCGAGGTGCCGGCGCCCGTGAGGACGATCCGAAGGCGCGGATCGGCGAGCAGCGGGGCGAGGAAGTCCGTGGCCGCGGCCGCGGAGACCTCCCGCCACAGCGAGGGCTGCTGCCAGATCTCCCGGGTGGTGGCGTCCGCTCCCCCTTCGGCGGCGGAGATGTCGGCGGTGGTGGTCTCGGCGCTCATGCCGCGAATCCGTTCAGGAGAGGTGCATGGGCGGTGATCGCGTCGTCCAGGATCGCGACGGCGGTCGCCGGATCCGGGACGAGCGGGTCCAGCGCGAGCGCTTGCAGAGCCATCGCACGATCTCCGTTCAACGCCGCCGACACGGTGAGCTCCTGTTGCTCCGCTCTCGCGGTGAGCACCGCCGCGATCGCCGGTGGGAGCGCACCGACGGCCACTCCGTTCACCCCGGCCGCGCTCACCACGGCCGGTAACTCGACGACAGCACTCGACGGCACGTTCGGGATCTTCCCTTCGTTCGGTAGGTTCACGGCGAGCTCGACGCTCTCCCGCCCGGTGACGATCGACGCCAGGATCGACACCAGCCGCTCGGCCTCCTGATCACGCGTGGTGTCGAGCGGTATCCGTCCCGCGGCCTGGTCGTGCAGCCGCTCCCACAGGTCGGTCTTCTCGCCGATGTAGCGCATGGTGTCGTCCAACCCCGGAGGCGAATCGTTCCCGCGCAGGTACCACGGGAAGAACTCGGCCACGTGCCGATCACCGGGCGCAGGGTAGAGCCCGAATGTCCGCATCAGATCGGTCGACACCGGTTCGAGCGAGAGTTCCCGCAGCCGCGGGTACAGGTCGGTGGGCCCGTGGTGCAGCGACAGCAGCCAGCACAGGTGGTTGAGCCCGGCCCACACCGCGTGCACCTCGTTCGCCGGTACGCCGAGCTCGGCGGCCAGCGTCGACGTCGTGTGCATGGTGCCGTGGCAGAGCCCGATGACCGGCACCCCGGTCGCGCGGTGAATGGCTCGGACGTTCGCCGTCAACGGATTGCTGTAGTTGACGATCGTCGCTCCCGGAGCGAGATCGGCGACGTCGCGCGCGATCGAAACCAGCTCGGGCACGTGACGCAACGCCCGCAGCACTCCCCCGGGCCCCACGCTGTCCCCCACGGTCTGCGTGACGCCGTACTTGGCAGGTACCGCCAGGTCGGCATTCCAGCCGGACGCGCCCCCGACCGCGATCGTCGTGGTCACGAACCGCGCCCCGGGCAGCGCCTCACGCCGATCGGTGTGCGCCTCGAACGTCAGATCGGCCCCGGCCGAAGCCGCGATCCGGGTCCCGAGCCGCGCCATCGTGTCGGCCGCGTCCGCGTTCAGATCCACCAGGTGCACGGTCCAGCCGGCGAAGGCCGGCGCAGCCGCCAGGTCGGTCAGCAGACCGGGCGTGAACACGGTGCTACCAGCACCGATCAGGACGATGCTCACTTCGTGCTGCCGGCCAGCAGGCCGTTGACGATGTACCGGTTGAACACCAGCGCGACGACGGTGGGCACCGCGATCGCGATCATGCCCGCCGCGCTGAGCAGCGTGGTCGGAACCACGTGCCGGCCCTGCAGCGACGCGATGACGACGGTGAGCGGCTGCGTCGACGTGTCGGTCGTGAGCACCAGCGGGAACAGGAACTGCGCCCAGGCGAACAGGAACGTGATCAGCGCGGTCGAGATGATGCCGGGCCGGGCCAGCGGGAGCACCAGGTGCCAGAACACCTGGAGGCGGTTGGCGCCGTCGATGAGACCGGCTTCCTCGATGGAGGACGGCAACCCGGAGAAGTAGTTGTGCAGCACCCAGGTGGCCAGCGGCAGGAACCCGGAGACGTACACGAGCACCACACCGGTGTACGTGTTCACCAGGTACAGGTCCGACATGATCCGGTACAGCGGGATCAGCGTCGTGTACGCGGGGAACGCCATCGTCAACAGCACGCCGTAGAACAGGATCGTGTGCCCGCGGAACTTCATCCGGGCGAACGCGTACGCGGCCAGCGCCGCGAGCACGACCGTCACGATGGTCGCCGCACCGCACTCGATGATGATGTTGAGCAGCGACGACCGGATGCCGGTCGCGGTGTCGCTGTCCCCGGAGAGCAGCGCCGAGTAGTTGTCGAACGTCGGGTGGAACGGCAGGTACTGCCCGTCCCGGGCGTCGCCCTCGGTCTGGATGCTGGTCTTGAACGCCCAGTAGATCGGCAGCACCGACCACACCACGACGAGGAATATCCCGATTCGCCTCATCACAGCTCGACCCTCCGGTACACCGCTCGCACCACGCCCAGCGAGATCACCAGCGTCGTGATCGTGATCAGCAGCGACAGCGCGTATCCCTGACCGAAGTCGAGGTTCTGGAAGCTCACGTAATACGTCTGCATCGTCACCGACGCGCCGGTCGTCGCCGCCCCGTTGAGGACGAACGGCTGGTCGAACACGTTGAGCGTCGCGATCACCGCCTGCACCATCGACACCGCGATGCCCGGCCGGGCCATCGGCAGCGTCAAATGCCAGAACGACCGCCAGGTCGACGCTCCGTCGATGACCGCGGCCTCGTAGAGCTCGTCCGGGATCAATTGGAGCGACGCCAGGATCAGCAGCGCCGAAAGCGGCGTGATCTGCCAGACCTGCACCAACTCGATGAGGACGATCGTCAGCAGCTTGTTGTGGCCGAGCAGGACCGCGCCCTCGTCCGCGCCGAACGTCCGCATGACGCTGGCGATCAGGCCGGAGTTGGGGTCGAAGATGCCGGTCCAGAGAATGCCTTCGACGACGCCCGGCAGCGCCCACGGCAGGATCAGGATCGCGATGATGACGCTGCGGCCCCGGAACGGGCGCTGCAGCAGCACGGCCATGCCGATGCCCAGCAGCGTCGAGAGCGTCACCCCAATGACGACGTAGAGCCCGGTGTTGCCGATGCTGCCGACGATCGCGTCGTTCTTGAAGAGCCGGGTGAAGTTGCCGAAGCCGTCGAACCGCGTGGGCGGATCGAGCGCGTCCACCCGGAAGAACGCCTGGATGATCGTGAACGCGGCCGGCACCAGTGCCAGCGCGACGATGAACAGCGCGACGGGTGTGACCAGCACGTAAGGCAGGACATCGAACCGGCGGCGCCGCCGCCGGGCCTCGGGACGGGTGTCCGAGGCCGGCGGCGTGAGCGTAGATACCATCAGGAACCGTTGGAGAGATCGTTGGCGGTGTCGCTCATCGCCTTGATCGCCTGCTCCACGGTCTCCGAGCCGGCGGCCGCGGCGTGCAGGTGCGTGTAGACGGCGTTGGAGAACTTCGAGTACCAGGCCGGAGCGCCCTCGGGGAAGACGGGCTTGGACGTCTTGAGCAGCGCAGCCAGTTCGGTGCCGCCGATGAGCTTCCCGCCGCTGGCGAGCTTCTCCACGGCCGAGAGGTGCGAGGGCAGCGCGTAGGAGGCCCACGCCTTGTCCGGGCCGTTCAGTCCGGCGAACTCGGCCTGCCGGTCGGACTGGGTGAACCAGTCGATGAACTTCGCGGCGGCCTTCGGGTACTTGGCCGTCTTCATGATGCCGACGCCGTCGGGGTTCGACAGGTTCGCGGCCGGACCGGTCGTGCCGGGCGTCGGGAGGTAGGCGACCTTGTTCACGACCGACGAGGAGTCCGGCACGTTGTAGAGCGTGCCGACCAGGCCGGAGTAGTCGGAGAAGATGCTGGCCACGGTGCCGCGGGCCATCAGCGTCTGCTCACCCTGGCTGTCGGTGACGTTGATGTTGCCGGGCGGGACCAGGCCGGTCTTGAGCGCGTCGACCATCCACTGGGCGGCCTGGTAACCCGGGGAGCCCGGGTCGGAGAACTGCGGCTTGCCCTTGCCGTCGAGGATCGTGCCACCGAACGCGTTGGTGGTCTCGTACCAGTAGGTGGAGAGGCCCTCGGCGGCCGCGAACGGGATGTTCAGCGGGTACTTGACGGTGCCGGACGACTTGATCTTCTTGAGCGCCGCGGTGTACTCGTCCATCGTCTTCGGCGCGGGGTCGGCGCCGGCCTTCTTGAACAGCTCGGTGTTGACGGTCGTCACCATGAACGAGGCGTCATAGGGAACGCCGACGACCTTGTCCTGGTAGGTGAACGAGGCCAGCTGCGGCACGTCGGCCTTCATCGAGGCGACGTCGACGTAGTCGTCCATCGGGTAGTACCAGCCGAGCTTGCCCAGCTCACCGACGCGCGACCAGTCGACGTTCGTCGCGTCGGCGAAGTAGGTCTTGGCCGTTGCCGCGGCGGAGATCTTGGTCTGCAGGCTGTCCCAGTCGATGTTCACCCAGTTGACCGTGATGCCGGTCTCCTGCTTGAACTGCTCGAGCGCGGCCTTCGGCGGCGGGTCGGCCGCCAGCGCGACCGTGATCGTGACGTCGGTGTCCTTGTCCGACGGGGCGTTGCCGCCGCCGCCACAGGCCGCGGTCGCCACGAGCGTCAGGCCCAGCACCGCGGCCAGCGTGGGCGCCCGCCACCGACCGGCGCGACGGGAGAACGACCTACGCATGATGCCTCCGAGGGGTTCTGTACAGATGCGCAATTCTGAGTGCGCGAACCTGCGCGATGGAGCCAGAACGTACGCCCGCTTGCAGGTTGTGGTCAACGACTGCGCGCTTCCGCACAGAAGTGCGCAACTTCTATTGCGCGAATGTGCATTCGTTTTACAGTGTCGAAGTGCGGAAGACACCTCGGCTCAACGCGATCCTGGAACGGGTCAACGACACCCGCAGCGTCGACGTCGGCGACCTCGCCGGGACGCTCGGGGTGTCCGAGGCGACGATCAGACGGGACCTGCAGTCGCTCAGCCGCAGCGGCCTGCTCGTGCGCACCCACGGCGGTGCGGTCGCCAACGACCTGGACGGGGAACTCCCGACGCAGATCAAGGCCGTGCGCAGACAGACCGAAAAGGGACGGATCGCGCTCGCCGCGGCGTCACTGATTCCCGACGGGGCCGTGATCGGCATGACCGGCGGCACGACGACGCTGGAACTCGCCCGCGCGCTCGCCGACCGGCGCAACATCGCGATCGTCACGAACGCGGTGAACATCGGCGCGGAGCTGATCGGGCGGCCCGGGGTGCACCTCGTGGTGATCGGCGGGGTCGCCCGGCCGTCCGCGGAGCTGGTCGGGCCCGCCGCCGAGGCGATGCTCGCGAACTACCACCTGGACATGGCGTTCATCGGCGTCGACGGTCTGACCGCCGAACACGGCTGCACCACCTACGACGAGATGGAGGCGCAGACCGACCGGGCGTTCCTCCAGCGCGCATCGCGCGCGGTGGTGCTCACCGACCACTCCAAGCTGGGCCTGGTGCGGTTCGCGCAGATCATGCCGCTGGCGAGCATCGATCAGGTGGTCACCGACCGGGACGCCGATCCGACCCAACTGACGACGCTGCGGACGGCCGGCGTCGAGGTGACGACCGTCTAGGCCCCAGGGCCTGAGCGCCCGGCTGCTCGCCGTGTCATCGCACGGTGAGCAGCACCTTCCCGGTCGCACGGCGCTCGTCGAGCTCCAGTAGCGCCTGGCTCGCCTGCTCCAGCGGGAACGACCGGCCGATCACCGGCTCGAGCTTCCCCGCTTCGAGCAGCGGGCTCAGGTCGGCCCACTGCTCCTGCAGGTACGTCGGCTCCGCCGTCCAGAACGCACCCCAGCCGACGCCCACGACGCTGATGTTGTTCAGCAGCAGCCGGTTGACCTTGACCTGCGGGATCTCCCCGCCGGTGAAGCCGATGACGAGCAGCCGGCCTTCACGGGCGAGGCTGCGCAGCGAGTCGGTGAACCGGTCGCCGCCCACCGGGTCCACGACGATGTCGACGCCCCGGCCGCCGGTCAGCTCCTTCGCGGCGTCCTTGAAGCCGTCCGCGAGGATCACCTCGTCGGCGCCGGCGGCTTTGGCAGTCTCGATCTTGTCCGTGGTGGAGACGACCGCGATCACCCGCGCGCCGAGCGCGGACGCCAGCTGCACGGCCGCGGTGCCGATGCCGCCGGCCGCGCCGTGCACCAGCACCGTGTCACCCTGGCGCAGCTGCCCGCGCCGGACCAGGCCGAAGTGCACGGTCAGGTAGTTCATCGGCAGCGAGGCGCCGGCCTCGAACGACACCGCGTCGGGCAGCGGGAACACGTTCGCGGGCGACGCCGCGACCACCTCGGCGAACCCGCCGAGGCCCGGGAACGCGGCGACGCGCTGTCCCGGCGCGAAACCGGGCCCCGACCGCACCACTCCGGCGACCTCCGACCCCGGCACGAACGGCAGCGGCGGCTTCACCTGGTACTGCCCGCGGCTCTGCAGCACCTCGGGGAACGTCACCCCGGCGACGCGCACGTCGATGACGACGTTCTCCGGGCCGACCGTGGGCTCGTCCACCGTGACCACCTCGAGGGCGGCCGGACCGTCGAGGCTGGTGATCTGCACTGCGCGCACGCGGGCTCCTCCGAACGACGTCGTCGATCGCAGGTTACCGACGCGTAGCGCGGGCCGCTCGTGAACACAACACGGTGAGTCGTCACTCACACACGATCGGACGCACCACGTTGGTTCGCTCCCGTCCTCTGTCATAGTTGCCGGGGTCGTCGTCACCGATGGCCAGGTACCTCGCGGATCGGAGCTCACGGATGTCCTTACCCCACTCGCCACAGGGCCTCGTGCCCGTCCTCGCGGACGACCCGGAGGGCATTGTCGACGAGTGGTCCGCGGTCGTCGCGGACAGCCTTCGTGGACGCGTGAGCCGCGCCGAGGTCCGTGCCGAGCTGGCCGACCTCTACCGGGCGCTGCGTGCGGGCCTGGACGACGCTGCCGACACCGCTTCGTTCGGCGAGTTGCGCGCACTGCTGTCTGAGTTGTCCCGTGCCCGGGCGATCCAGGGCTTCTCCCCGCGCGAGACCGCGGTGAGCGTCTTCGCGCTCAAGGAGGTCGTCAGCCGCCGCGTCGGGAGCGACTTCCCGCTTCCTGAGTTCCTCGATTTCTCCCGCCTGATCGACGACCTGGGCCTCCAGACGTTCGAGGCGTACTCGGAGGCGCGCGAGCAGGTCATCGCGGAGCAGGCCGAGCAGCTGCTGGAGCTCTCCACGCCGGTCGTGAAGCTCTGGGACGGCATCATCGCGGTGCCGCTCGTCGGCACGCTCGACTCGGCGCGGGCGCAGGCCGTCATGGAGCAGTTACTCGAGGCCCTCACCAGCAGCAACGCCGACTACGCGATCATCGACATCACCGGCGTTCCCGCGGTGGACACGCAGGTCGCGCAGCACCTGCTCAAGACCGTGATGGCCGCCCGCCTCATGGGCGCCGAGGCCATCATCTCCGGCATCCGGCCCCAGATCGCCCAGACGATCGTCGCGCTCGGCATCGAGTTCGGCGACATCGCGACCAAGGCCAGCCTCGCCGACGCGCTGTCGCTGGCCCTGCGTCGCCAGGAAGCGAACCGCGCGGCGGCCGGTGCCTGACGTGGACGCCATCCCGATTCTCAAGCTCGACGACGTCCTGTTGCTCTCGATCCAGGTCGACCTGTCCGACCAGACCGCGTTGGCGATGCAGGACGCGCTGGCCGAGCGGATCACGGCCACCGGCGCGCGGGGTGTCGTCATCGACATCACCGCGCTGGAGATCGTGGACTCGTTCATCGGCCGGATCCTCGCGACCACCGCGTCGGTGTCCCGGCTGCTCGACGCCGACACCGTTGTCGTCGGGATGCGACCCGCGGTCGCGATCACGCTCGTCGAGCTGGGGTTGTCGCTGGGTGAGGTGCGTACCGCGCTGAACCTGGAGAAAGGCCTCGCGCTGCTGCGCCGGGCCTGGGCGGCGGGCGCGGATCCGTCCCGGTCGATCGCGCCGCTGCTGCGCGCACCCGAGAGCCAGTGAGACCGGCCGTGACCCTCCCGGCCACCGGTCAACCGCAGCGGCTCCCGATCGCGTCCGACGAGGACGTGGTGCGGGTGCGTCAGCTCGTCCGGTCCGTCGCGGTGGCGGCCAAGCTCTCGCTCATCGACCAGACGAAGCTCGTCACCGCGGCGAGCGAGCTGGCCCGCAACACGCTGCTCTACGGCGGCGGCGGCTCCGCGGAGGTCACCGCGGTCCGGAACGGCCTCAAGCGTGGCGTCCGCGTCGTGTTCTCCGACGATGGTCCCGGCATCGCCGACATCGACCTGGCGATGACCGACGGCTGGACCTCCGGTGGAGGGTTGGGCCTCGGGCTGTCCGGTTCCCGGCGTCTGGTCGACGAATTCGACCTCGACACCGAGGTCGGCCGGGGAACCCGGATCACGGTGGCCAAGTGGAGCCGTTGATCGGGGCGGAGGTTCTCTGGATCCCCATCGACGACACGAGTGCGGTCGGCGCCGCCCGCCGCATGGCAACCGGTCTGGCGACAAGAGCCGGCTTCGGCGAGACCCGCTCCGGCGAGCTGGCGATCGCGGTCACCGAGCTGGCCGGTAACCTGCACCGTCACGCCCGCGACGGTGCGGTGGCGTTACGGCTCACCCGCCCGTACCTGTCGACCGACGACAGCGGCGAGGCGGCCGTCGAAGTGATCGCGCTGGACGCCGGGCCCGGCATGGAGGACTTCGAGACGCATCTGCGGGACGGGTACTCCACCGGCGGCACGCTCGGCGTCGGTCTCGGCGCTGTCACCCGGCTGGCGTCGACGCTCGACGCCTGGTCGCAGGCCGGGCGCGGCACCGTCGTCGTCGCGCGGTTCGGCGCCGCGCGCCGCCCGTTCACCCGGATCGGCGACCCGGCACCGGTCGGCACCGAGCTCGCTGCCGGGCTCACCCGGTCGATCGCCGGGGAGACCGCGTGCGGTGACGCCTACGCGGTGCGGCGCACCGACGACGGCGTGGTGGCGGTGCTGTGCGACGGCCTCGGGCACGGCCCGCTGGCCGCCCGTGCCGCCCAGCGTGGCGTCGAGGTGTTCCTGGATTCCGCCGAGGTGGACGTGACCGCGCTGGTCACCCGTCTGCACCGCGAGCTGCGGCCGACCCGCGGCGCGGCGATCGGCGTCGTTCGGCATGACGTCGATCGCGGGCTCGTGCAGTTCGCCGGGCTCGGCAACATCGCCGGCGCGGTGGTACCGATCGCGCGGTCCGGCGAGCGCAGCCGCCACGTCACGTCGATGCCGGGCATCGCCGGGCATCAGGCCCGCACGATCCGGTCGTTCGACTACCCGGCCGACGACAGCACGCTGGTCGTGCTGCACACCGACGGCGTGAGCACCCGCTGGTCGCTCGACGGACAGTGGGCCCTCACCCGCCACGACCCGCTGGTCATCGCTGCGGCCCTGATGCGCGACGCCGCTACCCGCCGCGACGACGCCGGTGTCCTGGTACTGAAGGCCAACCCGCGATGACCGACGACGTCGTCCTGCGCGTCCACCTCCGCGGCGAAGCGGACGTGTTCGCGCTCCGGCACAGCGGACGCTCGGTCGCCGCGGCCGTGGGCCTGGACGCGTCCGACCAGACCCGGGTCGCCACCGCGCTGAGCGAGGTCGGCCGGGTCCTGCTCGCCGAGCCCGCGGCCGTCACCACGCTGTTCCGGGCCACTCCCCGCGCGCTGAACATCGAGCTCTCCGGCGTCACCCACCGGACGCTCGCCGACGTGCGCGAACGCCCGGGACCGGACGGACTGGCCGGCGCCGCCCGGCTCGTCGACGACCTGCGCGTCGTGCAGGACGCAACACTCGTCACGATCACGCTGGTCAAGACGCTGCGGACCCCGCCGAACCCGGCGAAGGTGCGCGCCGAACTCGCCGCCCTGCGTCCGACGACCCCCGCCGACGAACTCTGGCGGCAGAACCAGGACCTGCTCACCGCTCTGGACGAGGCCGAACGAAGCCGGGACGCGCAGATCCGCATGAACGAGGAGTTGGAGGAGACCAACCGCGGTGTGCTGGCGCTGTACAACGAGCTGACCGAGGAACTGGAGCACACGAACCAGGGTGTGGTCGCTCTCTACGCCGAGCTGGAGGACCGCTCCCAGCTCCTGCGCGAGGCCAACGACGCCAAGACCCGCTTCCTCCGGCACGTCAACCACGAGCTGCGCGCCCCGGTGAATTCGATCCTCGGGCTGGTCCGCGTGATGACGTCGGTGGCCGACCCGCCGTTCTCCGCCGAGCAGGAACACCAGATCGAGCTCGTCGGACGTTCCGCGGCCGACCTGCTGCGGATGGTGAACGACCTGCTGGACCTCGCGAAGGCCGAGGCGACCCGGATCCAGCCGTCCTGGGAGCCGGTGGACCTGCGTGTCCTGCTCGGGCAGCTGCGCGCCGCGCTGGCCCCCGCGCACTCCCGCCCGGACGTGACGCTCGCGGTGGCCGACCCCGACCCGCCACCCAGCATGGTCAGCGACCCCCTGCTGCTCACCCAGGTCCTGCGCAACCTGACGACGAACGCGCTGAAGTACACGGTGCGCGGCGACGTGCGCCTGGACGTGCGGACCGACGCCGACACGATCACGTTCGTCGTCACCGACACCGGCATCGGGATCGCGGCCGACCAGCAGGAACGCATCTTCGAGGAGTTCTACCAGGTGCCCGGCGCGCTACAGGCCCAAGTGGGCGGCACCGGCCTCGGTCTGGCGCTGGTCCGCCGCCTGGTGACGGCCCTCGGCGGTGAGCTCGACCTGCGCAGCGCGCCCGACGACGGCACCACGGTCACCGTCGTGCTCCCCCGCGAGCCGCAGCGGCCGACCGACGAGGTTCCACCGGCGAGCGAAGGCCCCACCCGCATCGTCGTGGTGGACGACGACCCCACGTTCCGGCGGGTGCTGCGCTCCGCCCTGGACGCCCTGGACGGCGACGACCGGGAGATCGCCGAGGTCGCCGACGCCCGCGAGGCGCTGCCGGTGATCGCGCGGGTACGCCCGCACGTCGTCTTCCTCGACCTGCGGATGCCCGGGGTGAGCGGCGAGGAGATCCTGGCCGGGCTGCGCGCCGACCCGGCGCTGGCCACCACCCCGGTCGTCGTCGTGACGTCGGAGCCCAGCTGGGCGCCCTCCGACGACCCGTACGTCACCGTGCTGTCGAAGACCAGCCTCGACGTGGACGCCGTCGCCGAGGCGGTCCGCCGCTCGTGACCGCTCCGGAACGCGCCGCCACGATCCTCGTCGTCGACGATGCCGCGGCCAACCGCTACGTCCTCGGCACCTGGCTGCGCCGGGCCGGGCACCGCGTGGTGGAGGCGGCGACCGGCGGCGAGGCCCTCGCCCGGGTGGACGACACCGACGTCGAACTCGTCTTCCTCGACGTCAACCTGCCGGACCTCGACGGGTTCACCGTCTGCGACCGGATCAAGAACAACCCGGCGGCAGCCGGTGTCCCGGTCGTGTTCGTGTCCGCGACGTCGGTCGACGTCACCGACCGCACCCGGGGTCTGTCCGAGGGCGCCGACGCGTACCTGACCGAGCCGATCGACCCCGACGAGCTCGTCGCCACCGCCCACGCCATGCTGCGCTACTCACGGGCACGCCAACGCGCCGAGCGGCTGGCCCGCCGGCTGGCGCTGCTGGCCGAGGCCACGCTGCACATCAACGCCGCGCGCTCGGTGGAGGACGTCCTGACCGCGGCGGCGAGCGGTGCGGCCACCGTCTTCGACGCACCGGCGGTGGCCAGCGCGGTCGACCACGACGGCGAGGGCATCACGGTGGCCGCGTCCGAGGGCCGCTCGCAGGTATGCCGTCACCCGGCGGTCGGTGGGCAGTCCGAGGAAGGCGTCCACGTCGTGACGGACCCGCCGCAGCACTGGCTTCAGGCCCTCGACTCGACCGATTCGGACACCCCGTGGCTGGCGTCCGTCGTCCCCGCGCGCCCACGGCGCACGCCCACGGCCGTGGCGCTGCTCCGGCAGGGCAAAGCGCACGAGGACGAGGACGGCGACCTGCTCAGCCAGCTGGGTCAGGCCACCGCGCTCGCCGTCGACGCACTGCGGTCCTACGCCGAGGAGCGCACTGTCGCGCTGACGATCCAGCGCAGCCTGCTCCCCCGTGACCTGCCGCGGGTCCGGGGCGCGCAGGTCGCGGTCCGGTACGTGCCGGCGATCGCGACGGCCGAGATCGGCGGTGACTTCTACGAGATCGCCGACCTCGACGGGCGTCTGCTCGTCGCGATCGGGGACGTGGTCGGCCACTCGCTGCGCGCGGCCACCGTGATGGCCGAGGTGCGCCACGCGCTGCGGGCGTACGCGGTGGACGGCCACGGACCGGCCGAGATCCTCGCCCGCCTGGACGCGATGCTGCAGCGCTACCACCCCGGGACGCTGGCCACCGTGCTGCTGCTGACGGTCGACCCGGCCACCGGTACCGCAGTCGCCGCCAGCGGGGGTCACCTACCGCCGCTGCTGTCCACCGCGGCGGACGCGGAGTACGTCGACGTCCGGGGCACGATCCTCGGCGTCGGCGCGCCGCACCGGCCGGAGGTGACGTTCACGATCCCGGACGGCGGCAGCCTCGTCCTGGTGACCGACGGCCTGGTCGAGATGCGTGGCGTGGCCATCGACGAGGGCATGGAGCAGCTGCGCCGGCTGTCCCTGCCCGTCGACGTCGATCTGGAGAAGTTCTGCGACCGGGTGCTCAGCGTCCTCGCCGAGAGCCGCGGCGAGGACGACATCGCGCTGCTGGTGCTGCGCCGGGACGCCGGACTAGCGGAGCAGTGACCGGGCAGCCACCAGGCGCTGGATCTGATTGGTGCCCTCGTAGATCTGCGTGATCTTCGCGTCGCGCATCATCCGCTCGACCGGGAAGTCCTGCGTGTACCCGGCGCCACCGAGCAGCTGCACGGCGTCGGTGGTGATCTTCATGGCCGTGTCGGAGGCGTGGCTCTTCGCCGCCGCACCGAAGAACGACAGGTCCTCGTCGTTGCGCTCGGACTTGGCCGCCGCCACGTACACGAGCTGCCGCGCGGCCTCCAGGCTGATCGCCATGTCGGCCAGCATGAACTGGATGGCCTGGAACTCGGCGACGGCCTTGCCGAACTGCTTGCGTTCCTTCACGTACTCGGTCGCCACGTCCAGCGCGCCCTGGGCGATGCCGACGGCCTGCGCACCGATCGTGATCCGCGTGTGGTCCAGCGTCCGCAGCGCGATCTTCAGGCCCTCACCCACGTCACCGACGCGCCGGTCGTCCGGGATCCGCACGTTGTCCAACAGCACTTCGCGCGTCGGGGATCCCTTGATCCCCAGCTTCCGCTCCGGTGCTCCGAAGCTCACACCCACATCGTTCTTCTCGACGACGAACGCGGTGGCGTTCGCCCCGCGCCGACCGTCCGGATCGGTGATCGCGAGCACCGTGTAGTAGTCCGAGACGCCGGCGTTGGTGATCCACGCCTTGACCCCGTTGAGCACCCACTCGTCACCGTCGCGGGTCGCCCGGGTGCGCATCGACGCGGTGTCGCTGCCGGCCTCGCGCTCGCTGAGTGCGTAGGAGAACGCCGCCTCGCCGCGGGCCAGCGGCGGCAGGTAACGCTGCTTGACCTCCTCGGACGCGCCGAGGATGAGCGGCATGCTGCCGAGCTTGTTGACCGCCGGGATCAGCGACGAGGACGCGCAGCCCCGCGCCACCTCCTCGATGATCAGGCAGACCGCGAGCGCATCGGCGCCGACGCCCTCGTACTCCTCGGGGACGTGGGCGGCGTGGAAGTCGCCGGCCACGAGGGCCGCGTGGGCCTCCCTGGGGTACGACGCGGTCGCGTCCACCTCGGCGGCGTGCGGGGTGATCTTGTCCGCGACCAGGTCACGCACGGCGGCGCGGAGGTCCTGGTGGTCGTCGGAAAGCCGGAACAGATCGAACGTCATTTTTTGTCCTCGTAAGCGTAGAAGCCACGGCCGGCCTTCCGGCCGAGCAGCCCGGCGTCGACCATCCGCGACAGCAGCGGCGGCGGGGCGTAGAGCGGCTCTTTGAACTCGGCGTAGAGCGACTCGGCGACGGCCTTCACCGTGTCGAGGCCGATCAGGTCGCAGAGCGCCAACGGGCCCATCGGGTGGGCGGCGCCGCGCACCATGCCCTGGTCGATGTCGTCGGCGGTGGCGAACCCCGACTCCATCATCCGGACCGCCGAGAGCGTGTACGGGATGAGCAGCGCGTTGACGATGAACCCGGCCCGGTCCTGGGCGACGATCACGTGCTTGCCGAGCGAGCCGGCGATGAAGTCGCGGGCCGCATCGGCGACGTCGGGGTCGGTGAGCAGGCTCGGCACCAGCTCGACCAGGTTCAGCACCGGCACCGGGTTGAAGAAGTGGATGCCGACGACGTGCTCGGGGCGGGAGGTGGCCACGCCGAGCCGCATGATCGGGATCGACGACGTGTTCGACGCCAGGATCGCGTCGGGCGACTCGACGATCTTGTCCAGCTGTTCGAAGATCGCGACCTTGGCGGCCTCGTCCTCCGCGACCGCCTCGATGACCAGTTCGCGGTCTGCGAGGTCGTTCAGGTCGGTGCTGAATCGGATGCGTGCCAGCACGCTCTCGGCGTCGTCGACCTTCCGGCGCGCCGCCGAGCGCTGCAGAGAGGTGGCCAGGCGCTTCTGTCCGCGTTCCAGGGCGTCGTCGCTCGTCTCGACGACGATCACGTCGAGGTCGGCCAGCGCGCAGACCTCGGCGATGCCGGACCCCATCAGCCCGCAGCCCACGATTCCGACTCTCATGCGACCTCCTGGTACTCGGTTCCGCTCTATGGTACTCAGTACCATGCTTTCTGAATAACGGGGAGGTGTTGCGATGGTCAACGAGTCATCGCGTGAACGGCTGACGGCAGCGGCGTTCGCGCTGTTCGAGGAACAGGGATACGAGCAGACGACGGTCGAGGACATCGCCGCGCGGGCCGGCGTCGGCCGGACGACGTTCTTCCGGGCCTTCGGCTCCAAGGACGACGTGATCTTCCCCCACCACGAGTCGCTCGTCGTCGCCGTGCGTGACCGCCTCAACGCGGCCGCGCCCGACGCCGGGGTGCCCGCGATCGTCGAGGGCGCCCGATTGGTACTTACCCACTACCTCGACGAGGGCGACCTGGCCCGGGCCCGCTACCGGCTGACCCGCACGGTGCCCGCACTGCGTCAGCGCGAAATCAGCGGCATGCAGCAGTACCAGCGGCTGTTCCGCGCCTTCATCGCGGAGCGAGGGCTCAGTGCCGCATCACGCGGCATCGGCGGGGACCCCCTGCACGCGGAACTGCTCGCGAACGCCGTCGTCACGGCACACAACTATGTGCTGAGGCGTTGGCTGCGCGACGTGGGCGCAGATCCCCTCGCCGAGTTCGACCGCGCGATGGCCGACGTCCTGCGCCTGTTCGGCGGCGGCTCGTCCGCCACTACCGACGACCGCGCCGCCGTCGTGGTCTTCCGTTCGCAACGCGATCTCGACGCCGTCCTGCCGAGCATCCGACTCGTACTGGACGTGTCCGAATAACGCTCAGCGGTGGTCGTACTCCTCCCGGCGCGCGAACACGTCGTCCATGTGGTTCTCGGCCCAGCTCTTCACGCCGCGGACCGCGAGGACCAGCGACCGTCCGAGATCGGTCAGCGCGTAGGTGACCGTGACCGGCACGGTCGCCTCCACGGTGCGGGTGACCAGCCCGTCCCGCTCCAGCGCGCGCAACGTCTGCGTCAGCATTTTCTGGCTGACCCCGTCCAGCGTCCGGGCCAGCTCCGAGTAGCGCATCTCGCTGCCGTCCAGCGCGCACAGGGTGAGCGTGGACCACTTGTCGGAGATGCGGTCCAGCAGCTGGCGGCTCGGGCACTGCGCCGAGAACGCGTCGTACTGAGTGTTACGCACTTTGAGGTGCCTACTTCCCGATGGAGAGTTACCGAGTAATAGTAGACGCATGACAGAACTTCCCGGTGGAACATGGAACCTGGGCGACGACCTGACCGTCACCCGCTTCGGCTACGGCGCGATGCAGCTGGCCGGGCCGTGGGTGATGGGGCCGCCCGCCGACCGGGCCGGTGCGCTCGCCGTGCTCCGCGAGGCGGTCGCGCTCGGCATCACCCACATCGACACGTCGGACGCCTACGGGCCGTACGTCACCAACGAGCTGATCCGCGAGGCGTTGGCGCCGTACCCCACGGCGCTGCACGTCGTCACCAAGGTCGGCGCGCGCCGGGATGCGGACGGCGGCTGGCCGACGGCCCGGGACCCCGAGAGCCTGCGACGGCAGGTCGACGAGAACCTCGAACACCTCGGCGTCGACGTGCTCGACGTCGTCAATCTGCGACTGGGCGACGCCGGCGGACCGGTGGCCGGACCGGTCGCGGAGGCGTTCGAAACGCTCGTCGAGCTCCAACGGCAGGGCCTGATCCGGCACCTCGGGGTGAGCAACGCGACCGCCGAGCAGGTCGCCGAGGCCCGGTCGATCGCGCCGATCGTCTGCGTGCAGAACCTCTACAACCTGGCGAACCGCCAGGACGACGAGTTGATCGACGCGCTCGCCGAGGACGGGATCGCCTACGTGCCGTTCTTCCCGCTGGGCGGGTTCAGTCCGCTGCAGTCCGAGGCGCTTTCGGCGGTGGCGACCCGGCTGGGGTCGACGCCGATGTCCGTGGCGCTCGCGTGGCTGCTGCAGCGCTCGCCGAACATCCTGCTGATCCCGGGCACGTCGTCGGTCGCGCACCTGCGGGAGAACGTCGCCGGCGCAGGGCTCGTCCTGTCGGCGGACGACGTCGCCGAACTCGACAAGATCGGCCGATAGCAAACGGGCCCGGCCGGATGGCCGGGCCCGTGCTTCTGGCTATCTCAGGCGATGTCGAACCGGTCGAGCTCGGCGACCTTCGTCCACGCGGCGACGAAGTCCTTGACGAACTTGTCCCGCGCGTCCTCGCTCGCGTACACCTCGGCGAGGGCGCGCAGCTGCGAGTTCGAACCGAAGATGAGGTCGACCGCGGTGGCGGTCCACTTCAGCTCACCGGTGGCGACATCGGTGATGTCGTAGACGTTCTCGTCGCTCTCCGACGCCTTCCACTTCGTCCCCGGCGACAGCAGGTTGACGAAGAAGTCGTTGGTGAGGACGCCCGGCTTGTCGGTGAAGACACCGTGCTTCGCGCCACCGGCGTTGTTGCCCAGCACCCGCAGGCCACCGATGAGTGCGGTCATCTCCGGCGCGCTGAGGTTCAGCATGTACGCGCGGTCGACGAGGAGCGTCTCCGGCTGGAGCTTCTCGCCGGACCGCAGGTAGTTGCGGAAACCGTCGGCCCGCGGCTCGAGCACCGCGAACGACTCGACGTCGGTCTGCTCCTGCGTGGCGTCGGTGCGGCCCGCGCGGAACGGCACGGTCACGTCGACGCCGGCGTCCTTCGCGGCCTTCTCGATCGCGGCGTTTCCGGCCAGGACGATCAGGTCGGCGACCGAGATCTGCGCGCCGCCCGCGGCGTTGAACTCCGACGCGATGCTCTCGAGCTTCTCGATGACCGCGCCGGTGCCCTCGTTCACGGCCCAGCTGCGCTGCGGCTCGAGACGGAGACGGGCACCGTTGGCGCCACCGCGCTTGTCGGTGGCGCGGTAGCTCGCAACCGACGCCCACGCGGTCCGCACGAGCTCGGAGACGCCCAGCCCGGAGTCGAGCACCTTCGCCTTGAGCGAGGCCACGTCGGAGTCGCCGACCAGCTGGCCCTCGGCGGCCGGCACCGGGTCCTGCCACAGCTGCGGCTCGGCGACCCAGGGGCCGAGGAAGCGGCTGACCGGGCCCATGTCACGGTGCAGCAGCTTGTACCAGGCCTTGGCGAACGCCAGCGCGAACTCGTCCGGGTTCTGGAGGAACCGGCGCGAGATCTTGTCGTACTCCGGGTCCATGCGCAGCGACAGGTCCGTCGTGAGCATCGTCGGACGGTACTTCTTGTTCGCGTCGTACGGATCCGGGATGATCTCGTCGGTCGTCTTCGCCACGTACTGCTTGGCGCCGCCGGGGCTCGTGGTGAGCTCCCACTCGTAGCCGTACAGGATCTCGAAGAAGCGGTTGCTCCACTGGGTCGGCTTGTCGGTCCACGTGACCTCGAGGCCGGACGTGATCGCGTCCTTGCCCTTGCCGCTCTCGTAGGTGCTCAGCCAGCCGAGGCCCTGGGCCTCGATCGGCGCGCCCTCGGGCTCGGCGCCCACGTGGTCGTCGGCGATGCCGGCGCCGTGGGTCTTGCCGAACGTGTGACCACCGGCGATGAGGGCGACGGTCTCCTCGTCGTTCATCGCCATGCGGCCGAACGTCTCGCGGATGAAGTGCGCGGCCGCGATCGGGTCCGCGCTGCCGCGGGGGCCCTCGGGGTTGACGTAGATGAGGCCCATCTCGGTGGCGCCGACGTCCTCGGCCATCTCCGAGTCGGAGACGTAGCGCTCGTCACCCAGCCAGGCGTCCTCGGGACCCCAGAAGATCTCCTCCGGCTCCCAGGTGTCGACGCGTCCGAAACCGAAGCCGAACGTCTTGAAGCCCATCGACTCCAGGGCGACGTTGCCGGCCAGCACCAGCAGGTCGGCCCACGAGATCTTCTGGCCGTACTTCTGCTTGACCGGCCAGAGCAGGCGGCGGGCCTTGTCGAGGTTGGCGTTGTCGGGCCAGCTGTTCAGCGGGGCGAACCGCTGACCGCCGTCGCCCGCGCCACCGCGGCCGTCGCCGATGCGGTACGTACCCGCGGCGTGCCAGCTCAGGCGGATCATCAGGCCGCCGTAGTGACCGAAGTCCGCCGGCCACCAGTCCTGCGAGGTGGTGAGGACCTCGGTGATGTCGCGCTTGAGGGCCTCGACGTCGAGCTTCTTGAATTCCTCGGCGTAGCTGAAGTCCTCGCCCAGCGGGTTGACCTTCGACGAGTGCGCGTGCAGCACGGTCAGGTCGAGGCTGTTGGGCCACCAGTCCCGGATGGTGTGCGGGCGGCCACCGGTCTTCGGCGTCGGCGAGTCGATCGCCGGGTTCTCGCTCTCGCTGCCGTGCGAGGTCACCGAGTCGTGCGCGACCGGGCAACCGGACGCGGCCTTCTGGTCTACGCCTTGCGCGCTGGAGGGAGCGTTGTCTGGGGAGCTCATCTGCTTCCTTCCGAACTGCGGGGTTTGCTGGGCTCTGCGTCTAGCTAGGCACTACGGCTTGTCGAACAATCGGGGCAGATACCCCAAAAGACGACCTCCGCCTCATCGATCACAAAACCATGGTCGTCCGAGGCAGTGAGACAGGGGGCATGGCCGACGGCGCAATCGACGTCGGCGATCGTGCCGCAGGAACGGCACACGATGTGGTGGTGGTTGTCGCCGACCCGCGATTCGTACCGGGCGGTGGCCCCGGCCGGCTCGATCCGCCGCACCAGCCGTGCGGTGGTGAGCGCGTGCAGGACGTCGTACACCGCCTGGCGCGAGACAGTGGGGAGTTCCTCCCTGACCAGCGCGAAGACCGTGTCGGTGTCCACGTGCGGATTGCCGTGCAGCGCGGCCAGCACCGCGAGGCGGGGACGGGTCACACGCAGCTCGGCCGTCCGCAGCTGAGCTACGAAGTCGGGCGTCACGGAGCGAAACCCTAGTCCCCTTTTCTGGACTAAATCAAGTCTAGCCGGGAACAGATCACGTTTGTGCGGGTCAGAGGGCCTTCTCGGCTGCGGTGAGAAGCTTCTGGAGCAGGACGCCGCGGTGGACGTCGGAGGCCGGGCTCGTGCCGGACGCGATGGCTTCGGCGAAGCTGGTGGCGATGCGGGACCGGAGGGCCATCGGGTCCTCGGCGCCCGGGTCGGCGAGCTCTATACGGCCGGAGTCGGTGATCGCTTCGCACTTCAGCGGCCCGTGCGCGCCGGGCGTCGCGATCGAGAGCACGGCGGAGCTGACCGCGCCGCTCTCGTGCTCGAACGTCACAGCGGTCACGGCACCGGCCCGGCGTGCGTGCACGACGGTCGCGGGACCTCCAGCGGCTTCGAGCAGGTCGAACACGTGCGGTCCGACGTCCTGGAGCGCGGCCTCGGGCTGACGCCACGGCGTGGCGAAGAACGACCCCGGCAGGGCGCCGCTCCCGACGAACTCGGCGCGGAGCACGCGCGGACCGGCCGCCCGCACCTTCTCCACGAACGCCGGCACGGCCGGCGACCACCGGTTGGTGAGCATCAACTGGGTGACGACACCGGCTTCGTCCACGGCCGCAGCGACGCGCTCCGCGTCCTCGATGGTGAACGCGATCGGCTTCTCGAGCAGCAGGTGCTTGCCCGCGGCGGCCGCCTGCGGCGCGAGCGAGGCCTGCACGTTCGGCGGCACGGCGAACGCGACCGCGTCGCAGGTCTCGAGCAACTCCTCGAAGGTCCCGGCGACGGGCACACCCAGCTCTGCCGCGGCCTCGGGCCGCCGCGCCCACACCCCCGCCAGGGTCGTGCCCGGCCCGGCCGCGAGCAGCGGCCCCGTAAAACTCGTCGCCCAGGGCCCAGCCCCGACCAGCCCGACACGCACTGTCATCCCTCGATCCTACGGGCGGCGAAATAGCCTCGGGACGTGGAGAGACGCTGGCTGTTTGCCGACCAGTTGGGACCGCACTTCCTGGACGCGCCGGACCAGCCGGTGCTGCTCGTCGAGTCGAAGGGCGTGTTCCGGCGGCGGGTGTTCCACCGGCAGAAAGCCCACCTGGTGCTCTCCGCGTTGCGTCACCGGGCGCAGGAGGGCGACGACGTCCGGTTCGTCCAGGCCGAGACGTACGCGGAAGCCCTCACCGGCCCGGTCAGCGTGTGCCACCCGACCTCGCGTGCCGCCCGGGCGCTCGTCCAGCGGCTGCCCGACGTGGAGATGCTGCCGCCGCGTGGCTTCGTCACCGAGCCACAGGACTTCGTGACCTGGGCGAACGGCAGGAAGCACCTCCTGCTCGAGGACTTCTACCGCTTCGCCCGGCGTCGTCATGACGTTCTGATGGACGGGGACGAACCCGCCGGCGGGCAGTGGAACCTCGACGCCGAGAACCGGGAACCACCACCCCGCGGCACGACGAAACTCGACGTCCCGGCGCCCCCGACGATCACCGAGGACGCCATCGACGACGAGGTCCGCGCCGACCTCGACCGGTGGCAGCACGACGAGGGCATCGAGTTCGTCGGCAACGACGGGCCGCGCCTGTTCCCGGTCACCCGACGCGAGGCCCTGGCCCGCCTGCGGCACTTCGTCGGGCACCGGTTGACGTCGTTCGGACCGTACGAGGACGCGATGCTCGCGGGCGACCCGCTGATGTCCCACAGCATGCTCAGCGCGTCGATCAACCTCGGGTTGCTGGACCCGCGTGAGGTCGTCGAACGCGCCGAGAAGGCGTACCGCGAGGGCGATGCCCCGCTCGCGTCGGTCGAAGGCTTCACCCGCCAGATCCTCGGCTGGCGCGATTTCGTCTGGCACCTGTACTGGTACTTCGAACCCCGCTACCGCGCGGCCAACGAACTGAACGCCAGGAAAGAACTCCCCGGGTGGTTCGCCGAACTCGACGCCGACGCCGTCGAGGCGCGCTGCCTGTCCGACGTGCTCGCCGGGGTCCGGGACCGCGGCTGGGTGCACCACATCCCCCGCCTGATGGTGCTCGGCAACTACGCGATGCAACGCGGGTGGCGGCCCGGCGCGGTCTCCGACTGGTTCCACCGCTGCTTCGTCGACGGCTACGAGTGGGTGATGACCGCGAACGTCATCGGGATGAGCCAGTTCGCCGACGGCGGCCGGATGAGCACCAAGCCGTACGCGGCGGGCGGCGCCTACATCAACCGGATGAGCGACTACTGCGGCGGCTGCCGCTACGACCCCAAACACCGGACCGGCGACGACGCCTGCCCGTACACGGCCGGGTACTGGAGTTTCCTCGCGCGCCACGAGGAGACGCTCGAGGGCAACCACCGCATGCGCCAACCGTTGCGCGGCCTGCACCGCCTCGACGACCTCCACGCGCTCGTCGAACAGGAGAAGGCCCGCGGCTCCCGCGCGCCCTAGCCGAGCGCCGTCGCGTCGAGAGCCTCGCGCACCGCGCACGCGCGACCCGCCGCGCCCGTCGCGGCGCGCTGGCCGCCTAACCGCTCGGTAGGCTCACCCGGAGGCGGGTTCCGGTGCCCGCCTCGCTCTCGACGAACGTCCGGCCGTGCAGGGCCCGGATCCGGTCGTCGATGCCGGCCAGCCCTCCCCCGGGGATCACCCGCGCCCCGCCCGGCCCGTCGTCGGCGACGAGGCCGTGCAGCCATCCGTCGGCCTCGGTGATCTCGATGCGCACCCGCGCGGTGGGCGCGTACTTCGCGACGTTGGTCAGCCCCTCGCACAGCGCGAAGTACGCCGTCGCCTCCACCGCGGGTGGCTTGCGCCCGGCGTCGACCGCGAGCTGGGCGGCCAGCCCGAGCCGGGCCGCCACTTCGTCCAGGGCAGCACCCAGCCCGTCGGTGCGCAGCACCGACGGGTGCAGTCCGCGCGCCAGCGCCTCGAGGTCGGAGATCGTGCTCAGCACCTCCGCGCGGCACGCTTCCGCCACCGACCGGGCCGGCTCGGGCAGCCCGTCGAGCCGGTCCAGCTGGACGGCCAGCGCGGCCAGCTGCTGCTGCGCGCCGTCACGCAGGTCCTTCTCCAGGCGGTGCCGTTCCGCGGTCTCCCGCTCCTCGACGCGTGCCTGCGCGGCCAGCACCTGCTTCAGCTGCGCGGTCGCCACCGCCTGGAGCTGTGCGGTGAGCAGCGCCTGCGACCCGGCGCGCAGCACGGCGTCGACCATGGTCCGTCTCTGGCGGAGACCGTCGTCGAGCTCCACCAGAGCCAACGGCTGACGGTCGTCGATGCGGGCCTCGGCCATCCAGCGGCCGTCGGCCGCGAACGGATCGGCCACCAAACGACCGCCCCGATCGACGTAACTGCGCTCAGCGGGCACCCAGAACAGCAGTCGCAGCGCAGGGTCGCGCAGCGCGGCGGCGAGCGCGTCGCGCACCGTGGCCACCGACGACGTCGCCGACGTCATCCGGACGACGCGGTGCGGCGCGTTCACCTCGCGCCAGCGTTCCCGCAGCGCCCCCGAGAGCACGGCGAGCGGCACCGCGATCGCCAGCAGGTTCACGACGACGTAGAACGTCAGCAGCGCGTCGAGGTCGGTCCAGGCCTCGGAACCGGTCGTGAGCACCGCGGCGCCGACACCGAAGAACCCGGTCGCGAGCAGCAGCGGGATCACCGGGCCCCGCTCCAGGTCGGACAGGCGCCGAGCGCGTCGGAACAGCAGCACGAGGTACCAGACGACCAGCACCAGCTGGAGCACGATCACGGCCTGGACGGCCCGGTCGAAGATCCACCGCTCCGTCGCGACGTTCGGCCACACGATGTCGGCCTGCAGGCCGTTCCACTCCGGACGGGACACGAGCGCGACGGCCACCTGACCGCCGATCAGCGTGACGACCGCGTACCCGACCCACCCCCGTTCGAGCCGGCCCGTCAGCCGCCCACCGGGATAGAGCAGCACCGCGCTGCCGGCCAGTACATAGGCCGAGCCCTGCGCGAAGAACGAGACCAGCGGCCAGATGCCGCTGTTCCACGCCACGACCCAGGCCAGCGCCGCGCAGAACGCGCCGGCCATCAGCAGCAGACCGGGGCGGCGGCGCCCGTCGTCGCTCCCGGCGAGCAGGCCGCCGGCCGCGGCGAAACCCGCGCAGGACAGGCACGTGAGCAGGGCAGCCGGCAGATGGTGCTGCCAGTACGGCAGGCCGCAGACGAGCGTGAACAATCCGGCCGCCGACCCGGCCAGCAGCGGCACAGCGCGCGGCTTCACCCAGGCATCGTACGGAGTTCCGCCCGGGCGGAAGCCCCTGCCACAGTGTTCGCATGACATCGGGCGCGTTGGCGCGGCGGCTGGGCACGACGGACGCGGTTGTCATCGGGCTCGGCTCCATGGTCGGAGCCGGAGTGTTCGCCGCGTTCGGTCCGGCCGCTCGCGCCGCCGGAGCGGGCCTGCTGATCGGTCTGGCCCTGGCCGCGGTGATCGCGTACTGCAACGCGACGGCGTCGGCCCGGCTGGCGGCCGAGTACCCCACCTCGGGCGGCACGTACATCTACGGCCGGGAGCGGCTCGGGCACTGGTGGGGCTACACGGCCGGTTGGGGCTTCGTCGTCGGCAAGACCGCCTCGTGCGCGGCGATGGCGCTGACGTTCGCCACGTACGCGGTGCCGGGGCCGTGGTGGGTGCAGCGACCGGTCGCGGTGGCCGCTGTCGTCGCCTTGGCAGCGCTCAACTACCGGGGCGTCACCCGAACGGCGTTGCTGACCCGGGCGCTCGTGGCCCTTACCCTCACCGCGCTGGGCGTGGTCGTGATCGCCGGGCTGTCCTCCGGCGTGGACACCGGGAACCTCCACCTCGACGCGAGCCCTTACGGCGTCCTCCAGGCGGCCGGCCTGCTGTTCTTCGCGTTCGCCGGCTACGCGCGCATCGCGACGATGGGCGAGGAGGTGCGCGACCCTGCACGCACGATCCCCCGGGCGATCCCGATCGCGCTGTTCCTCGCGGTCGGTGTGTACGCGATCGTCGGGGTCACCGCATTGCTGGTCGCCGGGCCGGACCGGCTCGCGGCCGCGGCGGCGCCGCTGACCACGCTCGGCGGCCCCGGCCCGGTCGTGCGGGTCGGCGCCGCCGTCGCGTCCCTCGGCGCGCTGCTCGCGCTGATCGCGGGAATCGGCCGCACGACGCTGGCCATGGCGCGCCACGGCGATCTGCCCGGGTGGCTGGCCGGCGTGCACCCGCGGTACCAGGTTCCGCATCACGCCGAGATCGCGCTCGCGATCGTCGTCAGCATCGTGGTCTTGGTAGTCGACGTGCGGGGCGTGATCGGGTTCTCGTCGTTCGGGGTGCTGGTGTATTACGCGATCGCGAACGCGGCAGCCTTTACGCTCCGGCGTAGCGGGTTGTGCGTGCTGGGCGGGGTCGGCTGCCTGGTCCTGGTAGCGACGCTGCCCTGGCAGTCGATCGTCGCCGGGCTGGTCATTTTTGTCATTGGCCTGGCGGGACGGGCGAAATTTCGTGGCGATCGTCACCTTCGGTCCACGCCGTCCGGTTCGAAGGCGGGCTCATGAGGGTCCTGCGCGTCGGTCCGTCATCCGCTTGCTACAGACTGCACTGGACATACCGCAAGGCCGCCCAGCAGGCGAGATATCGGGAGTGTGACCTGTCCCGCACCCGACTTCCGACTCACGGCTGTAACGATGGGTGGATACAGGACCCTCCGGCGAAACCCGTCCGGAACATGGGCCCGCGGCCGCGCACCCTGCACGTCGACATCCGGGAGGAAGAGCATGACCGATGAGCGCAAGGACGACTTCGTACTGCAGTACGGGGACGAAAGCCTGCCGCTGCCGGTGCGCGAAGCCTCTGAGGGCTCCGGCGGCCTCGACATCGCGCCGCTGCTGAAAAAAACCGGCAAGGTCACGCTGGACACCGGTTTCGTGAACACGGCGTCGTGTACGTCGGCGATCACGTACATCGACGGCGACGCCGGCATCCTGCGGTACCGGGGCTACCCGATCGAACAGCTGGCCGAGAAATCGTCGTTCCTCGAGGTCGCGCACCTGCTGATCCACGGCGAGCTGCCGACCGAGACCGAGCTGGCCGACTTCACCGAGGACGTCAAGGAGCACACGCTCATCCGCGAGGAGATGCGTCGCTTCTTCGACGGGTTCCCCCGTGACGCGCACCCGATGGCGGTGCTCTCGTCGGGTGTCAGCGCGCTGTCGACGTTCTATCAGGACAGCCTCGACCCGTTCGACAAGGACCAGGTCGAGATCTCCACGGTTCGGTTGCTCGCGAAGCTACCCACGATCGCTGCGCACTCGTACAAGAATTCGATCGGGCACCCGACGCTCTACCCCGACAACTCGCTCTCGTACGTCGAGAACTTCCAGCGGATGACGTTCGGTCTGCCGACGACGCCGTACGAGGTCAACCCGCTGCACTCGCGGGTGCTCGACATGCTGCTGGTGCTGCACGCCGACCACGAGCAGAACTGCTCCACGTCGACGGTGCGGCTGGTCGGTTCGAGCCAGGCGAACCTGTTCGCCTCGGTGTCGGCCGGGGTGAACGCGCTGTTCGGGCCGCTGCACGGCGGTGCGAACGAGGCCGTGCTGAGCATGCTCAGCAAGATCAACGCCGAGGGCGGTGACGTCGGCTCGTTCGTCAGTGCGGTCAAGGACAAGTCGGCCGGCACCCGTCTGATGGGCTTCGGTCACCGCGTGTACCGCAACTACGACCCGCGGGCGACGATCGTCAAGAAGGCCGCGCGCGAGGTCATCGACGCGATGCCGAACCCGGACCCGATGCTCGACATCGCGCTGCAGCTCGAGGAGATCGCGCTGTCGGACGACTACTTCGTCGAGCGCAAGCTGTACCCGAACGTGGACTTCTACACCGGCCTGATCTACCGGGCGATGGGCTTCCCGCCGCGGATGTTCACCGTGCTGTTCGCCCTGGGCCGGCTGCCGGGCTGGATCGCGCAGTGGCGCGAGATGATCAACGACCCGGCGACGAAGATCGGCCGTCCGCGGCAGGTGTACACCGGCGCGACCGAGCGCGACTACGTGGCGGTCAAGGAGCGCTGAGCCCGCAACCGCGGCGGCCGGTGTCGAACCGGTCGCCGCGGTTTCGGCCGTCTTTCGGCCTGCTGTGATCGGCTGGGTGGACTCAGCGCTTGAAGAAGTTGACGAGGTTGCCGTCGGGGTCGCGCAGGAGCAGCGAGCGGTTGCCCCACGGCATCGTGGTCGGTTCCATGACCACGTCGACGTCGGTGAGCGTTCCGTAGAAGGCATCGACGTCGTCGACGAGGAACTCGACGATGACCGACCGGTTGGTGGCCGGGGTGGCCAGGGGCGCGGTGCGCTCGCTGCCGATCGCGAGCGTCAGGCCGCGCGTGGTGATCGAGGCGAACTCGGGAGTGGCCCAGTCCGCCGGCACCCCGGTCGTCTTCTCGTAGAACCCGACCAGACGGGCGACGTCAGCAGTGATGATCCGAATCGATACGAAGTTCATACTCACACGCTAGAACCAATACCGGACAGAACCCGCCCGGTATTGTCGCGGGCATGGTCAGACCCACCGCACGGGTGCTCTCGCTGCTGGAGTTGCTGCAGTCCGGTGGCACCCGCACGGTCGGTGACCTGGCCGAACGACTCGGCGTCGACGAGCGCACCGTCCGCCGGTACGTGCAGCACCTGCTCGACCTCGACGTGCCGATCGAGTCGGTGCGCGGCCGCTACGGCGGCTACCGTCTGGCCCGGGGTCACCGCCTGCCCCCGCTGATGTTCAGCGAGGACGAGGCCCTGGCGGTGGTGCTCAGCCTGACCACGGCGGGAACCAGGGACGCCGCGCACGAAACCGCCCAGGCCAAACTTCGCCGCGTCCTCCCCGCGGCGTTGGCCCAGCGACTCGACGCCGTTCTCGAATCGGTGTCGTGGACCTCCCGCGGCACAGCCCGCACACCGGACGGCGAAACCTTGCTCCCCCTGGCTGCCGCCGTCCGCGACCACCAGCCGGTGCGGCTGAGCTACACCTCCGCCGACGGTCGGCACAGCGACCGCACGCTGCACCCGCACGCGCTCGTCGTCCACTCCGACCACTGGTACGTCACCGGCACCGACCCCGACGCGGGCGACCGCACGCTGCGCCTCGACCGCATCACGAACGTCCACACCCTGCCCGGCACGTTCGACCCGCCGGCGGAGCACGACCCCGCCGAACGGCTCCTCCACCGGCTCGCGACGGTGCCCTACCGCCACCACGTCCGCCTGCGGGTCCACGCCACCGCGGCACAGGTCCGTCGCCGGCTGCCCGCCGGTCTCGCGGTCCTGCACGAGAACGAGCACTGGATCGACGTCGAACTGCGCGTCGACAGCCTGGACTGGCTTCCCGCGGTTCTGGCCTCCCTCGACGCACCGTTCGAGATCGAGCAGCCCGACGAGCTGCGGCACCTCGTCGCCGCGTTCGCCGATCGGCTCAGGGAATGGGCCCCGGCACGACCAGGCCACTCTGGTACGCGACCACCACCAGCTGCGCCCGATCGCGGGCGTTGAGTTTGGTCATCGCACGGTTGACGTGCGTCTTCGCGGTGAGCGGCGAGACCGTGAGCCGGGCGGCGATCTCCTCGTTGGACAGTCCGTGGGCGACCAGGACGAGCACCTCGCGTTCGCGGTCGGTGAGGTACTTCAGGCCGGGGTACTCCGGGGCGTCGGGGCGCCGCTGGGCGATGAACCGGGCCACGAGTCCCCGGGTCGCGCGCGGGGAGAGCAGCGCCTCGCCGTCGGCGACCACCCGGATCGCCGCGACCAGGTCGTCGGGGGCGACGTTCTTGCCGAGGAAACCGCTGGCGCCGGCTTCGAGCGCGAGCACCACGTTGTCGTCCTCCTCGAACGTCGTGAGGACGAGCACGCGCACGCCGGCGAGTCGGTCGTCCTCGCCGATGCGGCGGGTGGCTTCGATGCCGTCCATCGTCGGCATGCGCAGGTCCATCAGGACGACGTCAGCCATCGCGCGGTAGGCGAGGTCGACCGCGGCTTTGCCGTCCTCGGCCTCACCGACGACCTCGAGCCCCGGCTCGGCGTCGATGATCATCCGGAATCCCGCGCGGATCAACGCCTGATCATCCACCAGCAGTACCCGGATCACCGGTCCTCCTCGGCCGAACTGCCCGAGGCCAGGGCGCGCGCGCCGATGGGCAGGGTCGCGTGCACACGGAACGCACCGTCGGTCGTCGGCCCGGCGGTCAGCGTGCCGTGGGCGGCCGACGCACGTTCATGCATGCCGAGGAGGCCGAACCCCGATCCCGCGGTCGCGGCGGGCCGCGTCCGGTTCGCCACCTCGATGGACAACTCCTCGGCGTCGAACGTCACCGTGAGCGACGCCGCGCCGTCGCCGTACCGGTGGGCGTTGGTCAGGGCCTCCTGAACGATCCGGAACGCGGTGATGTCGGTGATCGTCGGCAACACCGCCGACTCTCCGGTTCGGGAGAACGACACCCGGAACCCCATCGCCCGGAAGTCCTCCAGCAACGCCGGCAACCGGTCCATCCCCGGAGTGGGCTCCGTACTCGTGACCTCGTTCGGATCACGCAACACCCCCACCACCGACTGGATCTCGGTCAGCACCGTGTCCGCCGCCGACCGGATGTGCGTCAGCACCGGCCACACCTGCTCCGGATCCGAGCGCAACACGTGCGTCGCGGCCCCGGCCTGCACCGAGATCACCGCGATGTGGTGCGCAACCACGTCGTGCAGCTCCCGCGCGATCCGCAGCCGCTCGTCGATCACGCGTCGCCGCGCCTCCTCCTCGCGCGTGAGCTCGGCCTGACGCGCACGCTCCATCACCTCGGCGACGTACGCGCGCCGCGACCGGGCGGAGTCCCCGATCGCCGCTCCCCCGAACACCCAGACCGGCAGTGCCAACGAGTTCAGACCCCACCACTCGGAAAAGTACAGGAACAGGCCGGGGAGGCAGATGGTCGCGGACACCACGAACGCGTAGAGCCAGGGACGGCGCCCGTCGAGCTCGAGCGCGACCGAATACATCAGCACGCCGAGCAGGAGAGCCAGCGCCGGGAACAGGTGACCGAACATCACCCCCACGGCCACGATCCCGGTGACGACCACGAGCGTCGCCGTCGGATAACGGCGGCGCAGCAGGATCGCCACGACGCCGATCGCGGCGAGCGGGAACCGCCACGGCATCTCGACGGTCTGCTCCGACTGGAGACCCAGGAACACCACCAGCGCCGCGATCAGCAGGTCTACCAGCAGTTCCCGATGTCGCCTCATCGCTTACGACAGTAAACGAGCACGTCGGATGCCACCTCGTCCGCTCGCGGTACGTGCCGTCGGCGTGGATACCGCGGTTGTAGTAGGGCTCGGCCTGCGTTCGCACGACGACGACGCACGTCGCCCCAGCGATCGTCGATGCGTGGCTACTCTCCTGTACCGGCTGGGCCGGTTCTCGTATCGGCGGCGTGGACGTGTGACCGCCGTCTGGGTCGTGCTGTTGGTGTTGTTCGGCGTGGGTGCGGCCACCTTGTCGGGGCCCACGGAAGAGGCGCTCTCGATTCCCGGCACGGAGTCGTCGCGGGCGATGGATGTCATCGCCGAGAAGATGGGGACCGGGGCCGGGGACAACGCGTCGGCGAACGTGGTGTTCACGGGCTCGGATCTCACCGGGGCCTCGCAGCGGGCCGCGATCGCCGGGGCCCTCGCGGAGCTGCGTGAGCTTCCGGACGTCGCTGCGGTGGCTGAGCCGGTCGTCTCCGCGGACCGGCAGACTGCGTACGCGACCGTCGCGTACGGCGTCTCTCCGGTCGATCTTCCTGACGACGCGCGCGACGCGTTGCTGGATGCCGGCCGGTCCGCGGAGTCGGCGGGGATCGCGGTGGAGTTCTCCGGGACGGCGGCTCAGGAGGGCGGGGAGGCTCCCGTCGGTGAGGTGCTCGGGGTCGTCGTCGCGGCGCTCGTTCTGGTGCTGACGTTCGGCTCGCTGGTCGCGGCAGGGTTGCCGTTGCTCACGGCGTTGATCGGGGTCGGGCTCGGGATGCTCGGGATCCAGGTCGCGACCGGGTTCTTCGATCTGAGCGCGACGACGTCGACGCTCGCGCTGATGCTGGGGCTCGCGGTCGGGATCGACTACGCGCTGTTCATCCTGTCGCGGTACCGCCACGAGCTGCGCGAGGGGCGCAGCGGCGAGGACGCCGCGGGCCGCGCGATCGGCACCGCTGGTTCCGCCGTGGTCTTCGCGGGCCTCACCGTGGTCATCGCACTGGCCGCCCTCTCCGTGGTCGGCATCTCCTTCCTCACCTCCATGGGCCTGGCCGCCGCAGCCACCGTAGCCATTGCTGTCCTGATCAGCCTGACCCTCCTCCCCGCCCTCCTCGGCTTCGCGGGCACGAAGGTCCTGCCCCGGCGCGAGGCACGTAAGCAGCCTCGCGCTCCCCTCGGCGCGCGGTGGGCCAAGGCTGTGGTTCGGCATCGGGTCGGGGTGGTGCTGGCGGCTACCGGGATCCTGGTGCTGACGGCGGTGCCTGCGCTCGATCTGCGGCTCGCGTTGCCCGACGACGGGTCCGCACCGACCACCACGACGCAGCGCAAGGCCTACGACCAGCTCAGCGAGGGCTTCGGCGCGGGCTTCAACGGGCCGCTCCTCGTGCTGGTGCAAGCCGCCCCGGGCCAGGCCGACGCCACCGCCACGGAAGCGGCCACGCTCCTCACGGCCCTCGACGACGTCGTCGCGGTCACCCCACCGACCGTGAACCCGGCCGGCGACACCGCCCTGATGACCGTGATCCCCGGGGGCGGCCCCAACGACGAAAGTACGAAAAAACTCGTCGAAGCGATCCGGGACCTCCCCGCCCCACTAGCGGTCACCGGCGCCACCGCAGTCGGCATCGACGTTTCCGACAAGCTCACCGACGCCCTCGCGCCGTACCTGGCGGTCGTCGTCGGCCTGGCGTTCCTCCTGCTCATGCTGGTGTTCCGCAGCATCGCCGTACCCCTCAAAGCGACGCTGGGCTTCCTGCTCTCGATCGCGGCCACGTTCGGCGCGACCGTCGCGGTGTTCCAGTGGGGCTGGCTGGCGAGCGTCCTCGGCGTCGACACGACCGCGCCGATCGTCAGCATCATGCCGATCTTCCTCGTCGGCATCCTGTTCGGCCTGGCGATGGACTACGAAGTCTTCCTCGTGACGCGTGCACGCGAGGAATTCGTCCACGGCGCCGACCCGGACGACGCCGTGATCAGCGGTGTCAGCCACGGGGCCCGGGTCGTCAGCGCGGCCGCGGTCATCATGATCAGCGTCTTCGCCGGCTTCATCCTCAGCCCGGAGCCGATCATCAAGTCGCTCGGGTTCGCGCTCGCGTTCGGCGTCGCCGTGGATGCATTCGTCGTTCGCATGACGATCGTGCCCGCCGTGCTCTCCCTGCTCGGCAGGTCCGCGTGGTGGCTTCCCGATTGGCTGGACCGCCTCCTCCCCGACATTGACGTGGAGGGCACGAGCCTCACGAAGCCAGACGTCTCACCGGTAGCAGTACGAGTCGGATGACGCGTCGCCACCCGGCAGGCGGATCCGGTGCACGCGTCGGCCGCGGAACGCTTCCCCGTTGAGGTATCGCGGGCGAGTGCGACAGTAGTCCGGGCAAGCCGTAGTGTGAGCGCTGTCACCGGGCCGGGAGGTAGCTTGTCTCTGTCGTTGCCTGCTCCTCCTCCCAGGGCACCGGAGTTCGGCGCGGACGCGCTGATCGTCTGCGAGAGCCTGGTCCGGATCTACCAGTCGGGCCCGGTCGAGGTGCAGGCGCTGCAGGGGCTCGACCTGCTCGTCAACCGCGGTGAGATGGTCGCCGTCGTCGGTGCGTCCGGTTCGGGCAAGTCGACGCTGCTCTCGATCCTCGCGGGCATCGACGCGCCGACCGCCGGGCGGGCACGCGTCGGCACGTGGGACCTGCTGGCGATGTCACGCCGGGACCGGGTGCAGTACCGGCGGCACACCGTGGGCTTCGTCCGCCAGCAGACCGCGACGAACCTCGTGCCGTACCTGACCGCCCGGCAGATGGTCGACCTGCCGATGACCGCCGCCCGCGTTCCCGCCGCCACCCGCACGGCCCGCAGCCTGGACCTGCTGGGAACGCTCGGCGTGGCGGACTGCGCCGACCGCCGCCCCGGTCAGCTCTCCGGCGGCCAGCAGCAGCGGGTCGCGATCGCGGTGGCGCTCGCCAACGAGCCCGAGGTGCTGTTCGCCGACGAACCGACCGGTGAGCTCGACACGGCCACGTCGGCCGAGGTGTTCGGCGCGATGCGGAACGTCAACCAGGAGCTCGGCGTCACGGTCGTCGTCGTCACGCACGACCCGGAGGTCAGCGGGCAGGTGGAGCGCACGGTCGCGATCCGCGACGGCCGCACCAGCAGCGAGGTGCTGCGCCGGACCAACGGCGAGGAGCTCGTCGCCGAGGAGTACGCGGTGATGGACCGCGCCGGCCGCGTGCAGATCCCGCGCGACTACCGCGAGGCGCTGGCGCTCACCCGCCGGGTGCGGCTGGCGCTGGAGTCCGACCACGTCACGATCCGGCCCGACGCGTGAGCCTCCTTGCCGTGAGGAACGTGCACCGCACGTTCGGGACCGTGCACGCGCTCCGCGACATCTCGTTCGAGGTGGAACCGGGGACGATGGTCGCGCTCGTGGGCCGCTCCGGCTCCGGCAAGACGTCGCTGCTGAACATCGTCGGCGGGCTGGACCGGCCGGACGAGGGCACGGTGACCGTCGACGGCGTCGACGTCACCGCGCTGGACGAGGACGGGCTCTCGCAGCTCCGGCGCGAGCGGGTCTCGTACGTCTTCCAGACGTTCGGCCTGATCCCGGTCCTGTCGGCCGCCGAGAACATCGGGGTGCCGCTGCGGCTCGCGCGCCTCGACCGGAAGGAGCGGGAGAAGCGGGTGCAGTTGCTGCTGGAGCTGGTCGGTCTCGCCGACCACGCGCAGCAGCGCCCCGGCGAGCTCTCCGGCGGCCAGCAGCAGCGCGTCGCGATCGCGCGGGCCCTCGCCGCGTCGCCCCGGCTGCTGATCGCCGACGAACCGACCGGCCAGCTCGACGCCGAGACCGGCCTCGCGGTGATGGCGCTGATCAAGGGTGTGGTGGAGTCCGAGGGTGTCACCGCGCTGGTCGCCACCCACGACCCGGTGATGATGGCGCCGGCCGACCGGGTCGTGCACATCGCGGACGGACAGCTGGCTCTGTGATCAGACAGCCAGAACAGTGATCCGCCTGCTGCCGCGGCGGGCTCGGGCGCAGTGGGCCCTGCTCGCCTGCCTGCTCAGCGTCCTGACGCTCGGCGCGACGCTGCTCGGCACGTGCGCGCTGCTGGTGACCCGCACGTCCGAGCGGGCCGTGGAGGTGGCCGCGTCCCGCACCGACCCGGTCGACGTCCGGGCCACCGCGTACACGGTGACGATCAAGGCCGCCGACGCGCGGTCGGTGGCCGACGACGCCCGCGACGTCCTGCTCGACGCGGTGGCGCCGTTCCGCGCGACCACGACCACCCGGGCGAGCGCCGTGATGCAGCGGATCCCGGCGGCCACCGACGACCGCCGCGGCCTGCTGAGCGAGGCGTACCTGTCCGGCGTCGATGATCTCGACGACGGAGCCACCCTGGTGGCCGGACGCTGGCCGCGGACCGGCGCGGGCGAAGCCGTTCTGTTCGACACCACGGCGCGGCTCCTCGGCGTGACGGTCGGCGGCACGCTGGGGCTGGGGACGCAGATCGGCCGGGAAACCGCTCAGCCGCTCGACGTGACGGTCGTCGGGCTGGTGCGCCCGCTGCCCGACTCCGGCTGGGACCGGGACCCACTCGGCGGAGCGGGGTTCGACCCGAAGCCGGCCGACGCGATCTACGCGCCGCAGGTCAACGCGTACGGGCCGATCCTGGTGACGCTCGACGACCTGCTGTCCAGCGGCTCGTCGCTCGACCGGCTCGAGGTCACCGCACGGCCGGACCTCTCCGCGCCGACCGGACGCGACCTGGACCGGCTGACGCAGGCACTGCTCGGCGCCGACCGGCGGCTGTCGGGGACGCTCGGCCAGCGCGTCCAGTACGAGCGGATCACGTCGCCGATCCCCGACACGGTTCTCGACGCCCGGGGCCAGCAGGAGCTGATCTCGGGGTCCGTGCTCGCGTTCGCGCTGATCGGGGTCCTGCTCACCGCGATCGCCCTGGCCCTGGCCGGACGGCTGGCCACGGGAGTGCGGGCCGAGGAGACGGCGCTGCTCGCCGCGCTGGGCACGAGCCCGAGGCAACTGGCCGCGGTGTCATCTCTCGAGGCGGCGATCCTGGCGGGGCTCGCGGCGGTGCTGTCGATCCCGGCATCTTCGCTGCTCCACGCCGCGCTGACGCGGCTTCCCCCGCTGTCGGGAGCAGGACTCGGAGCTGATCCCACGGTCACCGGCGCGCAAGTCCTGGCCGTCGTGGGCGGCGCGGTGGCGCTCGCAGTCCTCCACGTCGTACTGGCAGTGCGGCGCGCCCCCGACAGCGGTGACCGCCGGTCGCGGCGGGAACTGCTCGCCCGGTCCGGCGGGGACGTGCTCCTGTGTGCCCTGGCCGTGCTCGGCTGGTGGCAGCTCCACGCCCAGCCCGACGGCGCCGACACCCGGACCGACGTCGTGCGGGTGCTCGCCCCGGCGTTGATCCTCGCGGCGTGCGTGGCGATCATCCTCCGGTTGCTCCCGCCAGTGCTGCGCCGAACCGAACGCCTCGCAGCAGGAGTACGCGGGCTGGTCCTGCCCCTCGCCGCGTTCCAGGCCGCGCGTCGACCGCAGGCGTTCGCGGCCGGGCTGCTGATCGGGCTGGCCTGCGCGGCCGCGACGTTCGGAACGGCGTTCGGTGCGACGTGGACGGCGTCGCAGCACGACCAGGCCGATCTGGCGGTGGGGACCGATTTGGCGGTGACGCTCACCGAGCCGCCGACGGCGGGCCAGACCGCCGTTGTCCGAGCGGCTACGGGGGGTGTGGTGAGTCCGGTCGCTGTCCGTCACGTCGCGGTGGGCCAGTACCTCGGTGGGCCCGGCGACGCTCCGGAGCTGATCGCCGTGGACACCCCGCACGCGGACGCAGTGGTGCGGGGGCGCACCGGCGGGACCTGGGACGGACTCGCCCCGACGACAGCGGTGACCGGTCCGGCGCTGACCAGGGGCGACGTCCTGACGGTCACCGGCACCGCCACCGACGGGCCGCTCCTGGTCACCCCGCGGTTCGTGCTGCAGGACGACGCCGGCCTGCGCACCACCTGCGACGGACCGCCCGTGCCCCTCGACGGGAAGCCGCACGCCGTGCCGAACTGCGCGCCGATCGCCGGGCTGCGCCTGGTGGCGCTGTCGCTGCCGGTCACCGGCCTGCCGCAGCGCGGGGCGCTGTCGACGATCGGCGTCGCGGTCCGGCTGCCCGGTGCGCCGTTCCCCGCGCCGTGGCGGATGGGCGTGGCGTCGCCGGGGTCCGGTCAGGTCTCGGCGTCGTCGCTCACCACGGCCGGCGCCGAGCTCCGCGTCACAGCGACGGTGAACTTCAGGGATCCCCGCGAGGGCAGCCGCACACTGGTCGCGACCGGGTTTCCCGAGCTCGGTCCGGTGCCGGTCGTGGTCTCCGAGCGGCTCGCCCGCGCGGTGGGCGCGAAGCCCGGAGCGAAGCTGAGCCTCTCGTTCGGTACGACGCCGATCGAAGCCGTCGTGAAGCGGATCGTGCCGCGGGTCCCGTCCGCGCCGACCACGGCCGCGGCGCTGGCCGATGTGGACGCACTGTCGCGAGCCCTGATCGTCCGCGGGAACCTCGACGCGCCGGTCACGGCGTGGTGGGTCGGGAACCCCCGCTCGTCCGCCGACGACCTGCACCTCGGCCAGGTCACGACCCGGGCGGACGAGACCGAGCGGCTGGCCGGCGGCCCGCTGCGCGCGTCGCTTCCCGCGGTGCTCCGCGTGGTCGTCGCCGCATCGGTGCTGCTGCTGTTCGGCGGTGTGGTGCTGCACGTCGCCTACGACGTCCAGCTCCGCGCTCTGGAGGTCGCGCGGCTGCGCGGACTGGGCATGTCCCGGCGCGACATCCGTTCGGCGCTGCTGCTCGAGCACGCCGCCGTGCTGCTGCCGCTGCTGATCGCGGGTGCCGTGGTCGGCGCGGCCGCCACCTGGGCGGTCACGCCACTGCTGATCCGCTCCGACACCGGGGCAGCGCCGGTACCGCCGGTCGTCGGGCACTGGCCGTGGCTCGCGATCTGCGGACTGCTCACGTTGCTGGTCGTCGGATCGGGGTTGGCGGTGGCCGCGGTGGTGACCGTCCAGGCCCGCCGCGCCGACGCCGCCCACCTGCGGGTGGCGTCATGATCCACTGGCCCAGCATTCATTGGCCCAGCATTCATTGGCCCAGCATCCACTGGCCCAGCGTTAGGGGGCGCGCCCGCGCCGACCGCGGCCCGCTCCTGCTGGTCGCCGCCGTCGTCCTCGTCGTGACGCTGCTCGCGGCGGCCGTCCCGCCGCTGATGCGCTCCACCGCCGACGACGCCGCCCGCGACTCGATCCGCCGCGCCGGTCCGGACGCCGCCGTGCAGGTCGAGGCCCTGTTCAACGACGACTACGGGCCGACCGGCGGGCGGCTGCGCGACGACGACCTCGCCGGGGACGTCGAGAACGTCCAGCGGGTGGCGGTCGACAAACTCGTCCCGGAGCTGCGCACCGCGCTCCGGGCACCCGTCACGGCCGTCACCAGCGTTTCGCTGCTGGTCACCGACGGCAGCGTCCAGCGGCGCTTCCAGCTCAACTACGTGCTCAACGACCACGGCGGCCCAGCCGTGACTTGGCTCGCCGGCCACGCGCCCCGCGGCACCGCGGAGGGCGACGTCGAAACGCCGTACGCCGGACCGCCGTGGGAAGCCCAGGTGGGTCTGTCGGAGGCCAACGCCGCCGCGCTGAACCTGCGCCCCGGCGACCACATCGAGCTCCAGGACGAGCAGCGCAACCCGTACAACGTCCTGGTCAGCGGCATTTTCCGGCCGGTCGACGCGAACGACGCCGCGTGGGGAACCGTCCCCTGGGTGCTGCGTCCGGTACCCGGTCTGGACGGAGCGGGCACCACCCGGATGGGCGGACTGCTCTCCGCGGAGTCCCTTCCGGACGGGCGGCTCGCGCTGCTGCCCGACCAGTTCCGGCGCACGGTCTGGTTCACGCCCGACGCGGACGCGCTCACCTGGGACTCCGCACAGCGGCTCGCCGACACGGTCACCGCACTCAAGGCCGGCTCCGGGTCGTCGGCCCAGACCGACGCCGCGCTGAAGTGGGACACCCAGCTCGACGGAGTGCTGCGCGACGTGCAGCAGCAGGTGACCGCTGCGCAAGCCCAGGCGTCCGTGCTGCTGATCGCGGTACTGGCCGGAGCCGTACTGGTGCTGCTCCTGGCCGCGGACCTGCTCGCGCGTCGACGTTCCGCGGCGCTGATCACCGCCCGTGAGCGCGGTGCCTCGCTGCCGGGCGTCGCGAGTGAGCTGTTGCTGGAGTCGTTGGCGGTCACCCTGCCGGCGGTGGCCCTCGGGCTCGGGTTGTCGGCGCTGTTCGCCGGTGGTGCGGCGCTTCCCGGCGCGGCAGTGGTGGGCGGAGCCGCCCTCGTCGCCGGGCCGGTGTTCGGCACGCTGGTCGCCGCCCGGGCCACCCGCGACCGTCGCGCGCCCGCGAATCGTGCCGCGCGTCGCTGGCAGGAACGCACGCGCCAACTGCGTCGTGCCGCGGTCGACGTCGCGTTCGTGGCCGCGGCGGCCGGTGCGGTCGTCGCGCTACGCCAACGGGGTGTCGAGGGCGGGTCGCTCGCGGCGGCCGCACCCGCGCTCGGCCTGGTCGCGGGCACGTTGCTGCTGCTGCGGTCGATGCCCGCCGGGATCGGGCTGGTCCTGCGTCAGACGCTGCGGTCCCGGCTCGCGTTGGCCGTGTTCGGCGCGGCACGGGCGGCAGCGACGGCCGCCCGCGCGCTCCCGTTGCTGGTCCTGGTGACGACGATCGGACTCGCCACGTTCGCGCTGACGCTCGACACGACCGCTGCGCGGGGCACGGTGGAGGGCGCGTGGCGCACTGTCGGCGCCGACGCCCGCCTGGACGTGGCCGCCGACGCCACCGGCACCACCGCCGATCTGGCCCGCACGATCGGCGCCGCGCCCGGCGTCACCCAGGTCGCTACGGCGCAGATCGACGACAGCGTGCGCGTGATCGCGGGCGCCGACCAATTCACGCCGAGCTTGATGATCACGGACGCGGCCGCGCTCGAGCGGCTGCTGGCGGGCAACCCGCTGCCGGACGCGCCGGACCTGAACCGGCTGAAGCGCACGAGCCCGATCCCGGTGCTGGTGCGCACGCACGACGACAGCCTGCGCCCCGGAATGTCGATCCAGTTGATCCGGGAGAGCACCAAACCCCTCGACCTCGTCGCCGTCGGTGTCGCACCCGCTGTCAACGACGACGAGGACGTGATCGTGATGGACGCCAGTGCGGCGCCGGACGACTACGTGCCGAACACGATCTGGGCGAACGGGCCGGGCGCGGCCCACGCGATGGCCGACGCCGAGGGACGGGTTCTGACGCAGGCCGCGGTGCTCCACGATCGACAGGTCGCCCCGCTGAACGCCGGCCTGACTCTGCTGGAACGGGCGGCCGCCGCGACCCTGCTGCTCCTGGGCCTGCTCGGCTTCGCGCTGAGCGCCGCGGCCAGCGCCCCGGAGCGGTGGGTGACACTCGCGCGACTGCGCACGCTCGGCCTGCGGCCGCGCGACACCCATCGGGTCGCGGCTGCCGAGTTGCTGCCACCGGTGCTGGTCGCGATCGTCTGCGGGCCCCTGCTGGGGCTCCTGCTCGTGAAGCTGACGTTCGGCGCGCTGTCGCTCCGCACGCTGACCGATCAGACCGAGGACCCCGTCACCGTGCTCCCGTGGTGGCCGCTCGGCGCGATGGCGGTCACGATGATCGGGATGCTGGCGGCGATCGTGGCCGCCGAGGCAGCCACCCGCCGGAAACGCCGCCTGGGCGACGTCCTCCGCGTGGGCGGATAGCTCAGTGGGCGGCTAGCTCAGTGGGCGGCTAGCTCAGTGGGCGGCTAGCTCAGTGGGCGGCTAGCTCAGTGGGCGGCTAGCTCAGTCCCAGGTCGGGACCATCCCGCCGCCGTAGCGGGCGCCGAAGCTGCCGTCGGGTAGGACCTCGCGGATCGTGGCCAGGTCCTCGTCGGTGAGCTTCACCTCGGCGGCGGCCGCGTTCTCCTCGATGCGCGCGACGCTGCGGGTGCCGGGGATCGGCACGACGTAGTCGCGCTGCGCGAGCAGCCACGCCAGGGCGAGCTGGGCGGCGCTGATGCCCTTCGACTCGGCGAGCGCGCGCAGCTTCTCGACCGCCTCGACGTTCTTCTCGTAGTTGCCCGGCTGCCAGCGCGGGTCGAGGTCGTGGCGCATGTCGGTCGGGTCGTACTCGCTGGCGGGCTTGACGGCACCGGTCAGGAACCCGCGTCCGAGCGGTGAGTACGCGACGAAGCCGATGCCGAGCTCCTCCAGTGTGCCGAACAGCTGCTCGACGTCACGCTCGAACACCGAGTACTCGGTCTGCAGCACCGAGACCGGCTGCACGGCGTGTGCCCGCCGGATCGTCTGCGACCCGGCTTCGCTCAGCCCGAAGTAGCGCACCTTGCCGGCGTCGATGAGTTCCTTGACGGTGCCCGCGACGTCCTCGATCGGTACCTGCGGGTCGACGCGGTGCTGGTAGAGCACGTCGATCGTGTCGATGCCGAGGTAGCGCAGGCTGTTCTCGGTGACCTGGCGGATGTGGTCCGGCCGGCTGTCGAAGCCGAATTCGCGGGTGAAGCCGAACTTCGTGGCGATGACGACGTCGTCGCGGACGTCCTGGAGCGCGCGGCCGACGATCTGCTCGCTCTCGCCCCAGCCGTAGAGCTCCGCGGTGTCGAAGAACGTGACGCCGACCTCGTAGGCACGGCGGATCGTCGCGATGCTGGCCTGCTCGTCGCTGGGTCCGTAGGCCATCGAGACCCCCATGGCGCCGTAGCCCAAAGCCGAGACGGTGAGTCCCTGGGTACCCAGTGAACGTTGCTGCATGGTTCCTCCTGAGCCAAACCAAACGGTTCGGTTTGACCGTACTCCCGAACCAATCGGTTCGGTAGCCTGCAACCGTGATGTCCGACTCCACCCGCGAGCGCATCGTCGCCGCGGCCCGCGCCGAGTTCGCCCAGCACGGCATCGCCGGCGCGCGGGTAGCGCGGATCGCCGCGAACGCCAAGACGAGCAAGGAACGCGTCTACGCGTACTTCAGCAGCAAGGAAGCCCTGTATCGCGAGATCACGGTGCAGGAGCTCGCGGCGATCGCCCGCGCCACCCGCATCGACGTCGCCGATCTGCCCGGGTACGCCGGGCGGGTGCACGACTACTTCACCGAGCACCCCGAGCGGGCCCGGCTCCTGGCCTGGGGCCGCCTGGAGCTCAGCGCCGCCGAAGAGGACGACCCGCTCCGACGTGCCGTCAAGGGCAAGCTGCACCAGCTGCGCAAGGCCCAGGACACCGGTCACCTCGACCCGTCCTGGGACCCCGTCGACGTCCTCATGCTGATCAACCAGATGGCGATGACCTGGGCCGACCAGCCCGACTTCGTCGCGGCCGTGCCCGAAGCCGACCGCGAGACCTACCTGGCCGCCCGGCGCGCAGCGATCGTCACCGCCGTGGAACGCTTGTTTCCTGCCGCGACCTGACGGGGAAACGCGGCGCGCGCTAGCGGCCCTCGGCCAACGTGTGACGGAGCCACCGCGCGGAGGAGCTCACGTGGAGTAGGGCAGCCGCCCGGGCCAACTCCGGATCACCGCTGGCCAGCGCGTCGTAGATCGCCTGGTGCTCGGCCAGCGTGTTCGCCGCGGCATCCGCGCTCAGCAACCCGCGCCACACCCGCGCCCGCGCCGTCCGCCCCGACAGCCCGTCCAGCACAGACGTCAGCGACTGGTTTCCGGTGGCCGCCACCACCGTCCGGTGAAAGTCCATGTCGTACCGCACCAACTCTTCGGCGTCCGACGCCGCCGCACGCATCCGCCCGAGCAGGAAATCCAGCTCCGCGAGCTGCTCCGGCGTGATCCGCAGCGCGGCCGCGGACGTCGCCGCCGGCTCGAGCATCGACCGGATCTCCATGACCTCCAGCAGCGTGTCGTCACGCAACAGATCCACGGCCGACCCCAACCCGGCCAGCAGCAGATCCGGCGCCAGGCTCGTGACGTACGTGCCGTCCCCGGGGCGCGCGTCCAGCACCCGCGCGAACTGCAGGGCCTTCACCGCCTCGCGCATCGAGTTGCGCGATATCCCCAGCTCCGCAGCGAGCTGATTCTCCGGCGGCAACCGGCTCCCCGGCGCGAGCTCGCCGGACTGGATCAACCCGCGGATCCGGGCGATCGCGTCATCGGTCAGCGACAGAGCACCCACCTCCCTTCACAAAACAATCCCACGGGTGTAAACATCCTATGTCTTACCGCCTTCTGAGAGACCGATCACGTCTCAAATCCCGGAATTCAGTAAATCGCTCGGAGGATTGCCCGTGTCAGCCACGTTCACCGAGGTGGAGGCGCGCGACGTGCGCTTCCCCACCTCCCGCTTTCTCGACGGCTCCGACGCGATGAACCCGGTCCCCGACTACTCGGCCGCGTACGTGAGCGTGCGGACCAGCGACGGGGACGAAGGCCACTCGCTCGTCTTCACGATCGGGAAGGGCAACGACGTCCAGGTCGCCGCGATCCGGGCCTACGCGTCGCTGGTGGTCGGGCTCCCGGTGGACGACGTCCTGGCAGACCTCGGAGCGTTCTCCCGCCGGCTCTCCGGTGACAGCCAACTGCGCTGGCTGGGGCCCGACAAGGGCGTCGTCTCGATGGCCGCGGGCGCGCTCGTCAACGCCGCGTGGGACCTGCGGGCCCGCCGCGAGAACCTGCCCCTCTGGCAGTTGCTCGCCCGCCTCTCCCCCGAGGAGATCGTCGGCCTCGTCGACTTCCGCTATTTGCGCGATGCGCTGACCGAAGACGAGGCGCTGGAAATCGTCCGGAAAGAAGGCAGAAGCGACCGCGAGGCGCAGCTGATCAGCACGGGCTATCCCGCCTACACCACCACCCCCGGCTGGCTCGGCTACGACGACGAGAAGCTGGCCCGCCTCTCGAAGGAGGCCGTCGCCGACGGCTTCGGCATGATCAAGCTAAAGGTCGGCGGCGACCGCGAGGCCGACCTGCGCCGCCTGCGCATCGCCCGCGAAGCGGTCGGTCCCGACCTGCCGATCGCCGTCGACGCCAACCAGGTCTGGGGCGTCGGCGAGGCGATCGAGTGGATGGCCGACCTCGCGCCCTATCGTCCCTATTGGATCGAAGAGCCCACGTTCCCCGACGACGTCCTGGGCCACGCCCGCATCCGCGAAGCCGTCCACCCGATCCGGGTGGCCACCGGCGAGCACGGCGCCAACCCCGTGCTTTTCAAGCAACTACTTCAAGCCAACGCCATCGACGTCGTGCAGATCGACGCCACCCGCGTGGGCGGAATCAACGACAACGTCGCGATCCTCCTGCTGGCCGCGAAGTTCGGCGTGCCGGTCTGCCCGCACGCCGGGGGTGTGGGCCTGTGCGAGATGGTGCAGCACCTCGCGATGTTCGACTTCGTGGCGGTCAGCGGCACTCACGACGACCGAATGATCGAGTACGTCGACCACCTGCACGAACACTTCGTCGATCCGGTCGAGATCCGCGGCGGGCGCTACGTCGCCCCGACGACTCCCGGCGCCGGCGCACGCATGCACGCCACCTCGCTCACCGAGTTCAGCTACCCCGATGGCCCCGCCTGGACCTGATCGCACCCGACGAAGGAGTCACCCGTGCGAATGCTTCGTGTCTTAGCCGTCGTCGCCGCCGCGACCGTACTCGCCGCCTGTAACTCGTCGAGCGGAGGAACGAGCGCCGACCCCGTCATCGGGTCGGACTATCCCCGCTCCGACACCGACTTCTGGAACGCCTACGTGCGGTACAGCCCGCAGGAGGCGGAGAAGCTCGGCATCAAGAACCTCAAGACGACCAACTCCGAGAACGACGTCGCGAAGCTCACCGCGAACGTCCAGACGCTACTCAGCCAGGGCGCCAAGGGCATCGTGATGGCCCCGCAGGACACCGCGGCCGTGGCTCCCACGCTGCAGCAGCTGGAGTCCAAGAAGATCCCGGTCGTCACGATCGACACCCGGCCCGACACCGGCAACGTGTTCATGGTCGTCCGCGCCGACAACCGGGCGTACGGCGAGAAGGCCTGCCAGTTCCTCGGGGCGAAGCTCAAGGGCAAGGGCAAGGTCGTCGAGTTGATGGGTGACGTGGCCTCGATCAACGGCCGCGACCGCACCGAGGCGTTCGACGAGTGCATGAAGAAGAACTTCCCCGGCATCACGGTGTTCGCCGAACCGTCGAAGTGGGACGGTGCCACCGCCGCGAACCAGCTCCAGACCCGGCTGGCCGCACACCCCGATATCAAGGGCGTCTACATGCAGGCCAGCTTCGCCCTCTCCGGAACGCTGCAGGTTCTGAAGCAACGCGGCCTCCTCACAGCGCCGGAAGACCCGAAGCACGTGTTCATCGTCTCGAATGACGGCATTCCGGAAGAACTCAAGGACATCGAAGCCGGTCAGATCGACGCCACGGTCTCGCAGCCCGCGGACCTGTACGCGAAGTACGGCCTGTACTACGTGCAGGAGGCGATCGCCGGCAAGACGTTCGAGCCCGGCCCCACGGACCACGGCAGCACGATCATCAAGGTCCGCGACGGTGTGCTCGAGGACCAGCTGGCCGCTCCCCTGGTGACGCGTGACGGCGCCACGATCGGGGCTGAGAAGACGCTGAAGTTCGACGACAAGACGCTCTGGGGCAACAGTGTCAGCTAGTTCCCTCGTCGAGGCGGCCGGCGTCACGAAGCGCTACGGCACCACCGTGGCGCTTCGTGACGCGGGCCTGGTGGTGAACGCCGGTGCGACGCACGCCCTCGTGGGACGCAACGGCGCCGGCAAATCGACGCTGGTCAGCATCCTGACCGGGCTCCAGGCGCCGGACTCGGGGACGGTCGCCTTCGCCGGCTCCCCCGCGCCGCCCCTGGCCGACCGGAACGCGTGGCGGCAGAGAGTGGCCTGCGTCTATCAGAAGTCGACGATCATCCCGACGCTGACCGTCGCGGAAAATCTGTACCTCAACCGGCAGCCCGGCCGGGTGATCCGCTGGGGTGAGCTGCGGCGGAACGCCGCGGAGCTGTTGGCCACCTGGGACGTGGAGGTCGACGTCACCCGGCCGGCCGGCGACCTGACGGTCGAGCAGCGTCAGCTGGTCGAGATCGCGCGGGCGCTCTCGTACGACGCGCGGTTCATCATCCTCGACGAGCCGACCGCGCAGCTGGACGGACCGGCGATCAACCGGCTGTTCGACCGGATGCGCGGCCTGCAGGAACGCGGGATCACGTTCCTGTTCATCAGCCACCACCTCGAGGAGATCTATCGCGTCTGCGACGAGGTGACAGTGTTCCGCGACGCCAGGCACATCGTTACCGCGAGGGTCTCGGAGGTGCCCCCGTCCGACCTGATCGCGGCGATGACCGGCGACGCGACCACGCTCATCGAGCGTCCCGCCAGGCCGCCGGTGCCGGCGGACACCGAGGTCGTCCTGAAGGTCCGGGACATCGGCGGGGTGTCGTTCGAGGTCCGCGCCGGTGAGGTCGTCGGGCTGGCCGGAGGCGGCGGTAGCGGTAAGCGCGAGATCGCCGAGACCGTGGTGGGTCTCCGGCGCCCCGAGTCCGGCACGATCGAGGTGGCGGGCGCGCCGCTCAAGCCCGGCAGCGTGCCGGCGTCGCTCGCCGCCGGTGTGGGCCTCGTGCCGCAGGACCGGCACGCGGAGGGCTTCGTCGCCGACCTCTCGATCGCCGAGAACCTCACGATGACGATCCCGCGCCGTCTCGGCCGGTTCGGCACGATCTCCCGCCGACAGCGCCACCGCCTGGCGAACACGCTCATCGACGACCTCGCGGTGAAGACGCCCGGCCCCGACCTGCCGGTGTCGGCGCTGTCCGGCGGGAACCAGCAGAAGGTCGTGATGGGCCGGGCGCTGGCCAACGACCCGAAACTGCTGGTGCTCATCCAGCCCACGGCGGGCGTCGACGTGCGCTCCAAGGAGACGCTGCTCGGCGTCGTCGACCGGGTCCGCGAGGGCGGCACCGGCGTCCTCGTCGCGTCCGACGAGCTCGACGACCTGCGCACCTGCGACCGCGTGCTCGTGCTGTTCCAGGGCCGCCAAGTGGCCGAATTCGGCAGCGACTGGAGCGACCACGACCTGGTCGCCGCAATGGAAGGTCTGATCTCCGATGACCAAGGACGCGGTCTCGATGACGAGTGACACCCCCGCATCCGCGATCGACGCATCCGCGACCGAGGCACCCGCGGCCGAGCCGACGGACGCCAGCGCGGCCGGCGCGAGCAGCGGGGCCTCGCGCCGGCTGCAGATCGCGCGGTTGCGCGATCTCGCGCTCGTGCCGGCGATCATCGTGATCGCGATCGTCGGGTACTTCGTGAACCCGGTGTTCCTGAGCTCGACGAACCTGGTCAACATCCTCCAGACGATGGCCGAGATCGGCCTGCTCGTCCTGGCCCAGACCCTCGTTCTCATCGCCGGCAAGATGGACCTCTCGCTCGAGTCGACGTTCGGCCTCGCCCCGGGTCTGGCGGCCTGGCTCGTCGTCGAGCCCGGCGTCACCCACGGTCTGGGCGCGGTACCCGACTGGGCCGGCGTCCCGATCACCCTCGCCGCCGGCGCGGTGATCGGTCTGATCAACGGACTGCTGATCGTCCGCTTCCGCCTGCACGGCTTCGTCGTCACGCTCGGCATGCTGATCGTGCTCCGGGGCCTTCTCACCGGCATCTCCGGTGGCCAGACCTTCTTCGGCCTCCCGCCGTCGATGATGTACCTCGGCTCCACGGTGTGGCTGGGCGTGCCGGTGAGCGTCTACGTCTGCTTCGCGCTGTTCGCGATCGGCATCGCGGCCCTCGGCTACACCCGCGTCGGACGGTCCCTGTACGCGATCGGCGGCAACCCCAACGCCGCCCGCGCCGCCGGCATCCGCACCGACCGCGTGCTCTGGATCGTGCTCGTCGTGGCCAGCGTGCTCGCCGCGCTGGGCGGCCTCATGCTGTCGGGCCGACTCGCCTCGGTGGCCGCTGCCCAGGGCAACGGCGCGATCTTCACGGTCTTCGCGGCCGCGGTGATCGGCGGGGTCAGCCTCAACGGCGGCAAGGGCACGGTGTTCGGTGCGTTCACCGGCATCCTGCTGCTCTACGTCATCCAGAACGTCCTGACGCTCGCGGGCGTACCGGCCCAGTGGATCGCCGCGCTCAACGGCGCGATCATCCTCTGCGCGCTGATCATCTCCCGCATCACGAGCGGCAGGGCCCAGGAATGAGCACCCTGGCCCTCGGCGGGGCCGCGCTCGGCGGCGAGTACGGCTCGATCGACTCGTCCACCGCCCACGCCACGGTCCGAGCAGCCCTCGACGAGGGCATCACGGTCATCGACACCTCCCCCTACTACGGCCGCACCGCCTCCGAGTCGGTTCTCGGCGAGGCACTGCGCGGAGTCCCCCGCGACACGTACCGGTTGGCCACCAAGGTCGGCCGCTACGACGTCGCCGAGTTCGACTTCAGCGCCGCGCGGGTCGTCCGCAGCGTCGAAGAAAGCTTGAAACGCCTGCGCACCGACCACATCGACCTCGTTCAATGCCACGACATCGAGTTCGGCGACCTCGACCAGATCGTCGAGGAAACCGTCCCCGCCCTCCGCGGCCTGCAGGACAAAGGCCTCGTGGGATCGGTCGGCATCACCGGCTTCCCCCTGCCCGCGCTGGTGTCGGTCGCCGGGCGCGTACCCGTCGACACGGTCCTCTCCTACTGTCACTACACACTGCAGAATTCGACGCTCAGCGAGCACCTGCCGTTCTTCGCCGACCGCGGCATCGGAGTGCTGAACGCGTCACCGCTCAGCATGGGGCTGCTCACGGATGCCGGACCTCCCGATTGGCACCCCGCGCCACCCGCGATCCGGTCCGCGTGTGCCGAGGCCGCTGCCTACTGCCGGGAACAGGGCGCGAACATCGTCGAACTGGGTTTGAAGTTCGCAGTGGCTCTGCCCGGTGTGGCGTACACGATCGTCGGTGCGTCCGATCCGGAGGCGGTGCGGCGGACCGTACGCTGGGCCACGGAGCCGGTGGACCACGAGCTGCTGCGCGCCGTGCAGGACATCCTCGCTCCGGTGCACGACCTGGATTGGCCGGTGGGGCGCGCGGACAATAGGTGATCGTGCAACGCATGGTGACCGCAGCAAGGGACTGGCTGGATTCGCTCGACGACACGCAGCGCGCTTCAGCTGTGCTGCCGTGGCCGTCCGAGGAAGAGCGGCACCGCTGGTTCTACACGCCAGTGGACCACGGCGGGCTCCCGCTGGGCCGGATGACCGCGGCGCAGCAGAGCCTGGCGATGCGGTTGCTCGCGAGCGGTCTGTCCGAGGCCGGGTACGTGACCGCGTCGACGATCATGAGCCTGGAGAACGTACTCGACCAGGTCGAGGGCTGGCAGGTCACGCGGGGTGCGCGGCGCCGGCGTGACCCGCAGTTGTACTGGGTGCGCGTGTTCGGCGACCCGAGCGCGGACGGGCCGTGGGCGTGGCGCTTCGGTGGGCACCACGTGTCCGTTCACCACCTGGTGGTGGACGGCGAGGTCGCGGCGAGCTCACCGTGTTTCCTCGGCGCCGATCCGGCGGAGACGCCGCTGCTCGGCGGGCACCTGCTCCGGCCGCTGGGGGCCGCCGAGGATCTCGCGCGCGACCTGGTGCGGTCGCTGGATCCTGCGCAGCTGGCGGGGGCGGTGCTGACGACCGTCGCTCCGGACGATGTCGTCAGCCGCAACCAGCCGCGCGTGCGCTTCTCCGGCGCCGACCCGCTCAGCCTCACCGCGTTCCCCAAGGGGCTGCCGGCCGCGGCATTGACGGCGTCGCAACAGGACCAGTTGCGTGCTGTGCTCGGCGTGTTCCTGGACCGCATTCCCGCGGATCTGGCTGACCGCGAGGGGGCGAAATTCGCCGGCGACCGTCTGCACGACGTGCACTTCGCATGGGCCGGCGGCGTCGAGCGCGGCGAACCGCACTACTACCGCCTGCAGGGTCCGCGGCTGCTCGCCGAGTACGACAACACCCAGCGCGACGCCAACCACGTCCACACGGTGTGGCGCGACCCGGAAGGCGATTTCGGCGACGACGTCCTCCGCCGCCATCGGGCCGCGCACCACTCGCGTTAGCTCAGCTTGGGTACCGCCGCGGCGAAGAGGTCGATGATCGACTTCCGGTCGGTGACGTCGTGGGCGTAGACGTACGCGGCCGTGAAACCGAGGTCGCGCATCGTGCTCGCGTTCCGGACGATGTCGTCGGCGGTGCTGCTCGGGTCGATGTTGAAGATCGTGGTCTTCTCGATCGTGTCGTAGTCGCGGCCGACGTCGTCGCAGTGCCGGCGCAGCACCTCGAGCTTGTGCTTCACGGTGTCGGGGGCCCCGGCGATGTTGCACTGGTCGGCGTACTGCGCGACCAGCCGCAGCGTCTTCTTCTCGCCACCGCCGCCGATCATGATGGGCGGGCGCGACTGCAGGTTCTGCGGGGAGTTGAGCGTGCGTCCGAGCTGGTAATACTTGCCCTCGAACGGCTCCTCGGAGTCCGACCACATCTGCAGGCAGATCTGCAGCGCCTCCTCGAGCCGCTCGAACCGCTCGGTGACCGAGGGGAAGTCGAACCCGAGCCCCCGCGACTCGTCCTCGTTCCACGCGGCGCCGATGCCGAGGCCGGCGCGACCACCGGTGAGTACGTCCAGCGTCGAGATCTGCTTGGCCAGGAGCGCGGGCTCGCGGTAGATGACGCCGGTGACCAGCGTCGACAGCCGCGCCTTCTCGGTGTGCGCGGCGAGGAAGCCGAGCGTGGTGTAGGCCTCGAGCATCTCGTGTTCCGCGGGGCCCACGCCCTGGATCTGCCAGAAGTGGTCCATGACCGTGATCCGGGTGACGCCCGCAGCCTCGGCCTCCCGCACGTGGTCGGCGAGCGCCCGGCGGAGCTGTGCGGGTCCGCCGTCCCACGTGAAGTCAGCGATGTGCAGTCCGAGTTCCATCATGGGGACGACGCTACGGGTTAGAGCGCGCTCGAAGTCAACGGCGGCGCGCTGGAACGTGTTCTAGTTCGGTGCTAGGTTCGCGGCGTGCGGAAGGTCATTGTCGCGTTGCACGGTGCGGAGCTCGGTGCGCGCCTGTCGGCGCGTTCGTTCCGGGACTCGCTCGCAGCCGTCGGGGCGGGTGCTGTTCAGATCAATGTCGACGACGATCACGTCGCGCCTGCGCTGAGGTTCGGGCCCGGCGAGCGGATCACCGCACTGGTCAGTGTGTGGACCGCCCGGGATCCGGCGGAGGCGGTTGCCGCGGTGGGTGAGTCTTCGTGCGAGGCCGCGCCGCACGCGTATCTGGTGAGTGAGCGGGTGCGGCTCGATCCGGCGCCGGTGCCGGACGGGGAGCGCGCGGAGGTGCTCGCGCAGGTGGCGCTGTTGCGGCGGCCGGCCGGGATGACGCGGGAGCAGTACCTCGAGTACTGGCTGGTGCATCACACGCCGATCGCGATTCGGACGCAGGGCACTGTGTGTTACGTGCAGAACGTCGTCGAGGAGGTGCTGACGCCGTCGTCGCCGCCGGTCGCGGCGATCGTGGAGGAGCACTTCCCGATGGACGCGATGACCGATCCGCACGTGTTCTACGGCAGCCGGGGCGACGAGGCGGAACTCCGCCGCCACACCAAGGAGCTACTGACCAGCTGCGCCGAATTCGGCGCCGACCAGGGCTTGGACCTGATCCCAACCAGCCGCTACCACTGGACGCTGTAGCGCCGGGGGTCGCCGCGCGGAACACGTGGCCCTGCCGGGCCTCCGTGGTGCGGGTGGAGGCCCGGTGGGGTGGTGGCTCGCGGCGCTCAGAAGGGCGGCGGGTCGTCGGCCTCGGTGGGTGCCGGCGCTCCCGCGGGGACCGGGTCGGGGGCGAGAGGTGTGGTCCAGTCGGCGGGGACTGTCAGGGCGTCGGTGCCATCGCTCTGGTCGGGCGGGGTGACGGTGTAGGTGAAGCCGCCGGGGCTGGTCCAGTGGCAGGCTCCTGTCGCCGGGTCGTGCACGACCTGCCAGCCGGCCTCGTCCTTGGCACGATGATGCCTTCGGCAGAGCGGCACCAGATTCTTGGCGCTGGTCTCGCCGCCATCGACGCGGCGGACGTTGTGGTCGAGGTCGCAGCGATACGACGGCATCGAGCACCCGGGGAACACACACGTCGGGTAGGTGGCCCGCACGAGCCGGGCGAGCTCCGCCGACGGCCGGTACGTCGACCGCCCGAGGTCGGTGACCACCCCACCGGCATCGGTGATCCACTTCTCCCAGTACCCGTCGGCAGCCACCTCCCGCACGATCGTGGCGCAGACCGGTCCGTACCCGGTGAGCTCACCGGGCGCGTCACTAGCCCCGAGCACCGTCGAGAGCGGCGCGGTCAACGCGATCCGGGGTGGCACCGCCCGCTTACCGGCCAGCACGGTCCGAACGAGTTCGAGCGTCTTCTCGTCGGGCTCTTCGCTCCCGGCCGCGCTCCGCAACCCGGGCATCCCGGCGACCGCGGCGGGTGCGGGAAGGACGCCGGTGGCGGTGAGGACCCCGAGCTCGACGGCCGCAACGCACGCGTCGGCGCGACGCTGGTCGAGGGTGCGGGTGTCACCGGCCTGCCGGGACTTGCCGGCGAGCACGTCGATCCCGGCGCGCATCCGGGCGCCGTGGTCAGCGGGCACGATCAACCGCACGTCGACCATGCCGTCGGGCAGCGGAGTGAAGTCCACCCGGCGGCCCTTGCGTGCCTTCTTGTGCCGGCGGTCCGCGCCGGCCGGGTCGGCTTTGGCGATCTCCCTGCGCGCCCGGCTGCCCAGTTGCGCCGCGGTCTTCGTCGCCGCGAGATTCAACAGCTTGGCCTCGATCAGGGCCGCGGTTTCGTCGTCCTCGACGGCGTCGAGCCGGTGCACGATCTCGACCGCGTGCCGGAACGGAATCGCCCCCGCCGCCAGCGCTTTGCCGGTCAGCACGCACCGACCGGCCAGCGCCCGCGCGACGGTGAAACGGTCAGCCATGGCCTGACCGGACCAGCGCAGGGCCGTGGCGGCTTCTTCCCGGCCCCAGTCCTCGTCCTCCGCGCACGACCACTCGCCGGCGATCTGCAGCAGGTCCCGATTGAGCTCCGACTCCATCCACGACAGACACCGCTGCCGCGCCTGAGCCACCAGCACCTGCTCGGTCGCGTCCGGCAGCACCTCACGGGTGCCGTGGGCATCGACCAACCGACGCCGCACCGGCCCGATACCGGCCAGCGCCGTCACCAGCTCGGGCCCGGCCGTGATTCGCTCCAGACCCGCGATCAGTTCGCTCTGACTCATGCCAATGACGATCGCACACCCGTACGACGAAATCGCCGTCGTCCACAGCCGATCGAAACCTCAGGTTGGCACTGTGGACACAGCCACCCGATGATCCTCGGCGCAGCCGTGCAGCGGGCACACCCACCTCGCCGGCGCCGCGGCCGTCCCGGCGAGGACGCGTCCTGCAACCGGTGGTCGTACGGATCGACGTCCAGCACCGACCAGGAATAGAACGTGTTCTCATGAATGGGCACGGGCCGCGTGGCGTCCGGCGCGCCGCCCGAAGTACGACGCTTCGCCCATCTGGGTGCCCGAGGAGTAGCCGCGGCCGTCCACGGCGATGTTCGACGCGCACGCCCCCGCCGCATACACACCGGCGACCACCGAGCCGTCGGCCTGCAGCAGCTGGCCGTCCGGCGTCACGCGCAGCCCCCCGCAGCTGAACCCCGAGTAGAAGCACGCCCCGGGCGTGAGGTCGTACGCGCCCCAGGGACCCTGGTCGAGCGGCACGACGTACTCCGGAGCCTTGTGGAACTCGGGGTCGTCCGGAGCCGCCGCGTTGTAGGCGCCCAGCGTCGCGACCAGCGAACCTTCCGGAAGGTTCAGGCCGCGCTCCATCTCCGGAACGGTTTCCCACCCGTCGATCAGTGGCTGGAATCCGTAGCTGGGCCGCTCCAGCGTGGCCGAGTCGAGGATCAGGTACGCAGCCTGGTCGGGCTGGTCGAACACGTACGCCGAGACCCGCGAGTGGTACGCGTCCTCGTTCACGAACCGACAACCGCTCTTGTTGACGACGATCCCGCGCACGTTCCCCTCGGGCGGATAGAACGGCGAGGTGAAGAACGCGCCCTCCATGTGGTCGGCCACGCCACCCACCGACTCGCCGAGGCGGATGCCCAGCCCGTCGTCGTGCGCGTTGCCGAGCGCCATGCCGCGGGTGAACAGCGCGCCGAGCTGCGGCGCGTAGGCGTCGACCATCTCGGGGTTGAGCACGAACCCACCGGCCGCGAGCACGACGCTCCTCGCCCGGATCGCCCCCGACTCACCGAACCGCCGCCAGGTAGCGCCTACCACCGCCCCGTCCGTCACGACCAGCGCCGTAGCGCCCGTGTCGTACCGAACGTCGACGGCAAGCTCTTCGAGCTTTTTCAACGCCAATTCGACGACGAAGCCGCCGCCGCCCATGTCGCCGGGAAAAGGCGGCTTGTGGCCGCGGGGAGCCGGCCGGGCGATCTCGGAGAACGGCCAGCACTTCTCGTTGCCGGTGAACATCAGGCCCTGCGTCTCGGGCTGCACCACGGCCTTGTGCGGGTAGTACGAGCGCTCGAACTCGAACCCGAGCGACTCCAGCCAGTTGAAATGCTCGACGCTGTCGGACGCGTAGAGCCGGATCTTCTCGGGGTCACAACGAGGCGACATCTCGCGCAGGTACGCCGCCATGTCGGCGGGCGTGTCGTCCCAGCCGGTGGCCTGTTGCACGGCGGTGCCGCCGCCGAGGTAGAAGTGACCGCCGGACATCGCGCTGGTGCAGGTCAGGCGCCCGCCCCGGTCGATGACGAGCACCCGGGCACCAGCACTCGCAGCGGAGATCGCAGCGCTGACACCGGCCATCCCCGCGCCGATGACCAACACGTCGACCTCATCCGACCACGCGTCCACCTCGTGCGCACCCACCGCCGGCACCGCCTCCACGCCGACCTCCGAGAACAAAATTGGAACGTGTTCTCGCTAGGTTAGCGCGATCGGCAGCCCGTCTTTGGGAAACGGAAGGGAGTGGTTGTCCAACGGCGGTTCGTACGCCGGATCGACGGTCCAGCGGTGTTCGCGCAGCAGCCGGTGCATGATCGCCTTCACCTCCAACCCGGCGAAGTACAGGCCGATGCACTTGTGTACTCCCCCGCCGAACGGCTCCCACGCGAACCGGTGCGACCGGTCCTCCCGACGCGAGGGCCCGAACCGCTCGGGGTCGAACACCGTCGGGTTCGTCCAGTAGTCGTCCATCAGATGGGTGAACTGCAGACCCAGGGCGGCACTCGTGCCGCGTGGTATCCGAACGCCCTGGACCACGGTGTCCTTGACCGTGTACCGCACCAGCACCGGAACCGGCGCCCGCAGCCGCAGCGCCTCCTTCATCACCAGGTCGAGCGAGACCAGGCCCTCCAGCTCGGCCATCGACGGCGCGGGCCCGAGCGCGAGCGCCTCCTCGCGGCACCGCCCCTGCCAGGACGGATACTGCCCGAGGTACTGCAGGATCGTCGACGTGGTAACCGTTGACGTGTCGTGTGCGGCCATCATCAGAAAGATCATGTGGTTGACGACGTCGTCGTCGGAGAAGCGGTCGCCGTCCTCGGTCTCGATGTGGCACAGCACCGAGAAGATGTCGTCGGTCTGCTGGGCCCGCTTGGCCGGCAGGTAGTGGCGCAGGAACTTCTCCAGCACCGTGCGGCCGCGGTACGCCCGACCCCACCGGGTGAACGGCACGTCGGCGCGCACGATGCCGGCCGCTGCCTGGACGCAGGCGATGAACGCCCGGTTGACCTGGTCCATCTCCTCGCGGCTGGTGTCCTGCGCGCCGCCCATGAACAGGTCCGCGGCGATGTCGAGCGTGAGCTGCTTGAGCCGCCAGTACGACGGAAACGCCGGGTCGGCGCCCCAGCCGGCCACACCGGTCTCGACGGCCGGATGTAAGCGGCGGGTGTAGCTCTCCAGGCGTGGCCTGGTGAACGCCTCCTGCATGATCCGCCGGTGGCCCTTGTGCTCGTCGAAGTCGAGCAGCATGAGGCCGCGGTTGAAGAACGGACCGACCAGCTGCGACCAGGCCGGGCCGTTGGCGAATGCCTTGTCGCGGTTCTGGAGCGCCTCGCCGCACGCGTCCGGGCCGAGCAGCATGACCGACGTGCGGCCGAGCGCGTACCACGGCGCCACCGGGCCGTAGCGCTCGTAGTGGTGGCGGAACAGTCCGACCGGGTCTTTGGCGTAGTCGAGCACCCGGCCGACGAACGGTAGGCCGCGGTCGTCGCGGCGGAGCGATGGGATGTCCACAGCCGTCATTGGCTCACCTCCCAGACGCCTCTCAGCGTGATTCAGGAAGGGCGCCCTGTCAATTAGCTCGCTAAGATCGGACCCATGGCGGTGCGGTCAGGTGTCTACCGCGGAGTTCCCGCGGCCGACCGGGTCGCCGAGCGCCGCGCCAAGCTGCTTGCCGCCGGTCTCGCGGTCTGGGCCGATCCGGACACGCGGACGACGATGACGGCGGTCTGCGCCCGGGCCGGCCTGAGCGAGCGGTACTTCTACGAGAGCTTCACCGGGCTCGACGCGCTGCTCGAGGCCGTGATGGACGGCATCGCCGCCGAGATCGAGGCGACCAGCCGGAAAGCCGCCGACGCGGCCACCGGCGGCCCGGCCGAGCGGGTGCGCGCCGCCGTACGCGCGTTCGTGGACCTGCTGCTCGACGACCCGCGCAAGGGCCGGGTGGCGATCGTCGAGTCGGTCGCCGTGCCGAAGCTGCGCCAGCGCCGCACCGAGCTGCTGCGCTACCTCGCCCACCAGTCCGCCGTCGAGGCCCAGCGGCTCTTCGGAACCACTGTGGACGACGTCGCGGGGCTGCTGTTCATCGGCGGCATGGCCGAGCTCGTCACCGCCTGGCTCGACGGCACCGTCGACGCGTCCGCCGACGAAATCGTCGACGCGGCCACGCGCGCACTGCTCAGTTCTACCGCTGAGTCACCGAGAGAAGACAACAGCGTGCCTACCGCCGTTGAGCGCCAAGCCGCCGGGTGATGCAGTGGTCTCCTCGTCGGTCAGCATTCAACGACGTTGAGCGCCAAGCCGCCTCGTGCGGTCTCCTTGTACTTGTCCTTCATGTCGGCGCCGGTCTCGCGCATGGTCTTGATCGCCTTGTCGAGCGTCACGTAATGCTGGCCGTCGCCGCGCACCGCCATGCGTGCGGCGGTGATCGCCTTGACCGAGCCGATCGCGTTCCGCTCGATGCACGGGATCTGCACGAGGCCGCCCACCGGGTCGCAGGTGAGCCCGAGGTTGTGCTCGATGCCGATCTCGGCGGCGTTCTCCACCTGCTCGGGCGTGCCGCCGAGCACCTCGGCGAGGCCTCCGGCCGCCATCGAACAGGCCGATCCGACCTCACCCTGACAGCCGACCTCGGCGCCGGAGATCGAGGCGTTCTCCTTGAACAGCAGCCCGATCGCGGACGCGGTGAGCAGGAAACGCACCACGCCGTCCTCGTCGTAGGAGTCGAGGAAGTCGCGGTAGTAGTGCAGCACGGCCGGGACGATCCCCGCGGCGCCGTTCGTGGGCGCGGTGACCACCCTGCCCCCGGCGGCGTTCTCCTCGTTCACCGCGAGCGCGTAGAGCGTCACCCACTCCATCGCGCGCAGGGGATCGGCACTTTCGACACTGTCGCTCTGCTCGTCGAGCTGTTCGCGCAGTGCCGCGGCCCGCCGCCGGACCTTCAGCCCACCGGGGAGCACGCCGGGCGTGTGCGTGCCGCGTTCCACGCACTCCTGCATCACCGACCAGATGTGCAGCAGGCCGCTGCGGACCTCGTCCTCGGTACGCCAGGACAGCTCGTTCGCGAGCATGATGTCGCTGATCCGCAGGCCCGTGGCCTCGGCGTGGTCCAGCAGTTCCCGGCCGGTCGTGAACGGGTAGCGCACGGGCGTCGCGTCCTCGACGATCACCGGGCGGCCGGCCTCGTCCTCGTCGAGCACACTGTTCTTATTGTCGTCGAGCACGAAGCCACCGCCGATCGAGTAGTACTCGCGCCGGTCGAGCTCGTCGCCGTTGACGTCGAAAGCCTGGAACAGCATGCCGTTGGTGTGGAAGTCCAGACGCTTGCGTCGGTGCAGCACGACGTCGTCGTCGATCGCGAACTCGATCGGGTGCTCACCGGCGAGCGAGAGCTTGCCGCAGCCACGCACGGTCTCGACACGCGGATCGGCCGCCACCGGATCCACCAGTTCCGGACGCTCGCCCTCCAGGCCGAGCACCACGGCCTTCACGCTGCCGTGGCCGTGGCCGGTGGCGCCGAGGGAGCCGAACAGTTCGCAGCGGACCCGCGCGACACCGGCCAGCACGCCGCTCTCGCGCAACCGCGTCGCGAACGACCAGGCGGCTCGCATCGGTCCCACGGTGTGCGAACTGGACGGACCGATCCCCACCGTGAACAGGTCGAAGGCGCTGATGGTCATTCGTTCACCCTTGATATATTAGTTTCATGACTGCTGCACCGGTCGAGCTCGGCTCGGCGTCGATGGCCGACCGTGCCTACCGTGCCCTGCGTGACCGGCTGATCATGCTGGAAATCGCGCCGGGTGAGCCGATCGACGACGACGAGCTCGCCAAAGAGCTCGGTATGGGACGTACCCCGGTTCGGGAGGCCTTGAAGCGTCTCGAACAGGACCGGCTGGTCATCTCGTTCCCCCGTCGCGGCACGTTCGCCACCGGCATGGACATCGCCGATCTCGCGCACATCTCCGAGATCCGGGTGCAGCTCGAGCCGATGGCCGCGCGCCGGGCAGCCGAGCGGGCCTCGCGTGCGTCCCGCGCGGAAATTCTCGACCTCGCCGCCCGCACCGGACAGCTGGACGTCCAGCACGAAGACCGCAGCGACGTCATGCGCTGGGACCTCACCGTGCACCGGGCGATCTACCGCGCGGCGAACAACCCGCACCTCGAAGACGTGCTGATCCGCTACGACAACCTGGCGACGCGCATCCACTGCATGTTCCTCGACCGGTTGAAGACCACGGACCTGAACGTCGTCGCCGAGCACGTGGCGCTGCTGTCGGCCATCGCGGAGGGCGAGGCCGACCGCGCCGACGAGTTGGCGCGCGACCACGTGCTCGGCTTCGAACGCGCGATCCGCGCCGTCATCTGAACTCATCGACCGCGTCGAGCAGCCAGTCGGCCAGGTACCCGGCGAACGAGGACCTGACGATCACCAGGTAGCCCTCGGTCAGCGACAGGAGAATCACCCCGGCCTGACCCAGTCGGGTCTGGGCGGCGCTGCCCGCGGGGAAGACCGTCGGGTGCAGGTCGATCGCGCAGCCCTTGGCCAACACGTCCCGGGCGTGCTCGCCGGTCAGGTGCAGCTGAATACGCTGGGCCGAAACGTCTGTCACGACGTCCTCGCCCGCGGCCAGCTCCGCGCGGATCCGCGCCTCGTACTCCCACGGCGCCTCGGTGGCGTTCGTCAGTAGCCGCTCGTCCGGGCCGAGCCAGATCTCCCGGCCGTCGTTGACCGTCACCCAGGTGTTCGGCTGCAGCACCGAGGTGCCGCGCACGTTCACCATCGCGACGTAGGGCTCCACCGTGATCCCGGCCTCGGCCAGCGCCGGGGCCCGGGACTCCAACGGATGTGTGCGCAGCAGCTCAGCCATCGCGGCGGGCTCCTTCCGGGTCGACCAGCACCGAGCCGGTGACCTCGACGGGGACGAGGGTGCCGTCGACGGGGACCTGCAGGGTCTCGCCGATCCGCTCCCGCCCGCCCTTGACCAGCGCGAGCGCGAACGGCCGGCCGAGCTCCGCGCTGCGGTAGCTGGAGGTCACGTGGCCCAGCATCGGCACCGGCGGAGCGGTCAGCTCCTCGATGATCTGCGAGCCCTCGGGCAGCACCGTCTCGCGGTCCACGGTCAGCAGCCCGACCAGGTGCTTGCGCAGCGGGTCGAGGTTCGCGGGCCGTGCGAACGACCGCTTGCCGACGAAGTCCACCTTCTTCTTCGACACCACCCACGCCATACCGAGGTCCTGGGGCGTCACCGTGCCGTCGGTGTCCTGGCCGATGATCGGATAGCCCTTCTCGGCGCGGAGGACGTGCATCGTCTCGGTGCCGTACGGGGTGATGTCGTACCGGGCCCCCGCGGCCAGCAGCCGCTCCCATACCGCGACGGCATACCACGAGTTGACGTACACCTCATAGGCCAGCTCACCGGAGAAGCTGATCCGGGCCAGCCGGACCGGCACGCCGTCCAGCGTGGTCTCCCGGATGGCCATGAACGGAAACGCCTCCTTCGACGCGTCCACGTCCGGAAAAACTGCAGTGATGACGTCGCGCGAGCGCGGCCCAACCACGGGGAACGTGGCCCACTGCTCGGTGACCGACGTGCACCGTACGCGGAGCTCGGGCCACTCGGTCTGGAGCCACTCCTCCATCCAGTCGAGGATCTTCGCCGCTCCACCCGTGGTGGTCATGACCAGGAAGTGGTCGTCGGCCAGGCGCAGCACGGTGCCGTCGTCGATCACCATGCCGTCGACGCCACACATGACGCCGTAGCGCACCATGCCGGGCTTCAGGCTGCTCATCATGTTCGTGTAGAGCCGGTCGAGCAGCACGCCGGCGTCGGGGCCCTGCACGTCGATCTTGCCGAGCGTGGAGCCGTCCAGGATGCCGACGCTCGTGCGGGTGGCAGCGCATTCGCGCAGCACCGCGGTTTCCATGTCCTCCCCCGAGGCTGTGCCATGACTGCGGGGGTAGTAGCGCGGGCGCTTCCACTGGCCGACGTCCTCGAACACCGCCCCGGCGGAGACGTGCCAGTCGTGCAGCGCGGTGTAGCGCTCGGGGTCGAAGAGGTGGCCGCGGTCGCGTCCGGCCAGCGCCGCGAACGCCACCGGCGTGTACGGCGGGCGGAACGTCGTGGTGCCGGTGTCCTGTATCGGGACGCCGAGGAGCTCCGCGACGATTCCCGAGGTGAGCACCCCGGACGTCTTGCCCTGGTCGTGGGCGGTGCCGATCGTCGTGAAGCGCTTGACGTGTTCGATCGAACGCAGCCCGGCGCCGACCGCGTGGCGGATGTCCGCGGCCGTCGCGTCGCGCTGGAGGTCGACGAATTGGGTCTCCTCCGGCCCCGGCACCCGCCAGAGCACCTTCGCCGGGTCGACCTCCCCCGCAGCCGAGCCGATCACGCTCAGGCCCTCGAGGTCCTCGCCCGGCACGAACGCGCCGAGCGTCTCGTCGTAGCGCAGCTTCCCGCGGGCCTGGCTGAACAGGTGCACAGCGGGGTTCCAGCCGCCGCTGACCAGGAGCAGGTCGCAGGCGATCGGGTCGGTGCCGATCAGCGCGTGCGTGATCCGGTCCTCGCCGCGGGTGCCGGTGACGACGGAGCCGGTCACGAGCCAGATCCCCGCGCGTGCGCACTCGTCCGTGAGCCGCTCGGGGACCTCGTCTCGCGCGTCGACGATCGCTCGCACTTTCGCCCCGGCGCGCTGCAAATCGAACGCCGCGTCGTAGGCGCTGTCGTTCGTGGTGAAGACGACGGCCTCGCGGCCCGGGAGAACGCCGTAGCGGTTGAGGAACGTGCGTGCCGCAGAGGCGAGCATGATCCCGGGCCGGTCGTTGTCGGCGAACACGATGGGGCGCTCATGGGCACCGGTCGCGACGACGACGTTCCGCGCCCGGATCCGCCAGACCCGCTGGCGTGACACGTTCTTCGGGGCCGCTGCCCCGAGGTGGTCGGTCCGTCGCTCCAGGGCCAGCACGAAGCCGTCGTCGTAGCTGCCGAACGCCGTGGTGCGTTGCAGGTGCAGCACGTCGGGGAACGTCGCCAGCTCAGCGACCGCGGCCGAGACCCACGCCGGGAGCTCGGGCTCGCTCAGCAGCGACCCGCCGGCCTCGGAGTGTTCGTCGACCAGCGCGACGCGCTTCCCGCCTCGGGCCGCGTCCAAGGCCGCGTGGAGTCCCGCGGGGCCCGCGCCCACCACCAGAACGTCGACATGGTGGTGTGTGGAGTCGTAACGGGCGGAGTCGGGGACGTTGGCCAACCGTCCTTGGCCGGCCAGCCCGCGGGCAGCCAGACCGTCGTACAGCTCGACGGTGGTGGCCAGCAGCATCGGCTCGGGGAACGGCTCCTCGATCTGCACGAGGCCGCCGGAGTCCTCGGTCCAGGCCGCCGTGAAGCCGCGGGGCCGGCCGAACTTGATCGACCTGGCGACCGAGTGCCGACCCGCGGCCAGCAGCGCCGAGGCGAGCGTGTCACCGGGGTGGCCGGTGTAGGTCTCGCCGTCGAACGTGAACGTGAGCGTCGTGTCGCGGTCGATCCGACCGCCGGAACCGGTCCTCATTTTCCAGCCTCGAAACGGTAGGTCACGGTGTCGCGGACCGCGTTGAACCAGCGGCGGCAGCCCACGCTGTGGTTCCAGCGCTCGGCGAACCGGCCCTTCGTGTTGTCGCGGAAGAAGACGTAATGCGCCCACTGCTGGTCGTCGAGCGCGGCCGGGTTCTCCGGGTAAGCCACCCCGGCCTGGCCGCCGTAGGAGAACTCGACCTCCTCGCGGGGGCCGCACCAGGGGCATTCGATGAGTTGCACGGCAGTCTCCTCAGTGGGCCACGGCGGCGGCGCCGTGCTCGTCGACGAGCGCGCCGGTGACGAAGCGGTCGAGCGCGAACGGCGCCACGTACGGGTGCGGCTCGCCGTTGGCGACCGTGTCGGCCAGGCACCAGCCGATACCCGGCGTGGCCTTGAATCCGCCGGTGCCCCAGCCGCAGTTGAGGTACAGGTTCTCGAACGGTGTCCGGCCGACGATCGGCGACGCGTCGGGGCTGACGTCGACGATGCCCGCCCAGCTGCGCAGCAGGTGCGCGCGGGCGAAGATCGGGAACAGCTCCACCGCGGCGGCCATCTGACGCTCGATGATGTGGAACGCACCGCGCTGGCCGTAGCCGTTGTACGAGTCGACGCCGGCGCCCATGACCAGCTCACCCTTGTGGGCCTGCGACACGTACACGTGCACGGCGTTGGACATGACGATCGTCGGGTGCACGGGTTCGAGCAGTTCGGAGACCAGCGCCTGCAGAGGGTGGCTCTGCACGGGGATGCGGAAGCCGAGCATGTCGGTGAGCGTGGACGTGTGCCCCGCGGCGCAGAGGAGGACACGGCCGGCGGCGATGTCGCCGCGCGACGTCCTCACGGTCGTGACCCGCTCGCCGTCGGTGGCGAATCCTTGGACCTCGCAGTCCTGGATCAGGTCGATGCCGGCTTCGTCGGCGCGCCGCGCGAAGCCCCACGCCACGTAGTCGTGCTTCGCGATGCCCGCGCGCGGCTGGTAGGTGGCGCCCATGACCGGGTAGCGGAGGTCGCTCGAGATGTTGACGATCGGGCAGATCTTGCGGACCTCGTCGGGGTCGAGCCACTCGGCGTCGATTCCGTTGAGTTTGTTGGCCTCCACCCGGCGCACGCTGTCGCGCACGTCCTGCAGCGAGTGCGCGAGGTTGAGCACCCCGCGCTGGCTGAGCAGGATCGGGTAGCCGAGGTCCTCCTCGAGGCCCTCCCAGAGCTTGAGCGAGTGCTCGTAGATCGCGGAGCTCTCGTCCCACAGGTAGTTCGACCGGATGATCGTGGTGTTGCGGGCCATGTTGCCGCCGGCCAGCCAGCCCTTTTCGAGCACCGCGACGTTCGTGATGCCGTGGTTCTTGGCCAGGTAGTGCGCGGTGGCCAGGCCGTGTCCGCCGCCGCCGACGATGACGACGTCGTACGAGCTCTTCGGCTCCGGATTCCGCCAGAGAAACCTCGGGTGGTCGGGGACGGGATTCATCAGACCCCTTCCGGGTAGAGCGGGTGCTTCTCGACCAGCGCGGTGACCCGTTCCCGCAGCTTGTCGACGTCCGGCGAGGGCTGGAGCGCGGCCGCGATGACGTCGGCGACCTCGGTGAAGTCCTCGGCGTCGAAGCCGCGGGCGGCGAGCGCCGGGGTGCCGACGCGGATTCCGGAGCTGATCATCGGCGGACGCGGGTCGAACGGCACCGCGTTGCGGTTCACGGTGATGCCGACGTCGTGCAGGCGGTCCTCGGCCTGCTTGCCGTCGAGCGGCGATTCGCGCAGGTCGACGAGGACCAGGTGGACGTCGGTGCCGCCGCTGACCACGCCGATCCCGGCCTCGCGGCAGTCGTCGGCGAGCAGGCGGTCGGCGAGGATGCGCGCCCCGGCGAGCGTGCGCTGCTGCCGCTCGGCGAACGCGGGCTCGGCCGCGAGCTTGAACGACACCGCCTTCGCCGCGATGACGTGCTCCAGCGGCCCGCCCTGCTGACCGGGGAACACCGACGAGTTGAACTTCTTCGCGAGGTCCTCGGGAGCCAGGATGAAACCGCCGCGCGGCCCGCCGAGCGTCTTGTGCGTGGTGGACGTGACGACGTGCGCGTGCGGCACCGGCGAGGGGTGCAGCCCCGCGGCGACCAGGCCCGCGAAGTGCGCCATGTCGACCATCAGGTACGCGCCGACCTCGTCGGCGATGCGCCGGAACTCCGCGAAGTCCAGCTGCCGCGGGTACGCCGACCACCCGGCGACGATGAGCCTCGGACGACGTTCGTGGGCCAACCGCTCCACTTCGGCCATGTCGACGCGATGGGTCTCGCGGTCGACGTGGTACGCGGCGACGTCGTAGAGCTTGCCGGAGAAGTTCAGCTTCATGCCGTGGGTCAGGTGACCCCCGTGGGCGAGGTCCAGCCCGAGGATCGTGTCGCCGGGCTGCAGCAGCGCGGCCATCGCGGCGGCGTTGGCCTGCGCGCCGGAGTGCGGCTGCACGTTCGCGTACCCGGCGCCGAACAGCGCCGTGATGCGGTCGATCGCCAACTGCTCGATGACGTCGACGTTCTCGCAGCCGCCGTAGTAGCGGCGGCCGGGGTAGCCCTCGGCGTACTTGTTCGTCAGCACCGAGCCCTGCGCCTGCATCACGGCCACCGGCGCGAAGTTCTCGCTGGCGATCATCTCCAGCGTCGTCTGCTGGCGGCGGAGTTCGGCGTCGATGGCGGCGGCGACGTCGGGGTCGATCTCGGCGAGCGGACGATGCAGGTCGGTCATCGACATCTCCAGTCGGACTGATATATCAATTGCCTACAAGTTAAGCCGCCGCCAGATCTGCGTCAAGCTCCGAGCCGGACACTCGACGGTCACGTGATCGCGTCGGGACGAGATCTCTCAGCGTCACGGGTATCCCCGGCGGGGGTGACCGATAGGTTCGCGTTGTGCCCCTCCTCGCCGTCGATCACAGCCTCGCCGTCGATTACGGGACCTCCAACACGGTGGCGATGGTCGGGTGGCCCGACGGACGCATTCGGCCACTGTTGTTCGACGGGTCGCCGTTGCTGCCCTCCGGGGTGTGCCTCGAGCCTGACGGGCAGTTGCTGGCCGGGCGGGCCGCGGAGCGCGCCGGGCGGGTGTCGCCGCAGTCGTACGAACCGAACCCGAAACGCCGGATCGACGACCTGGATCTGCTGCTCGGGGACCGAGGCGTGCCGGTCGTCACGATGATCGCGGCCACGCTGAACCGGGTGTGGCAGGAAGTGTCTCGCACGCTGCCGGAACCGCCGGGGCGGATCGTGGTCACGTGCCCGGTGACGTGGGGCCCGGCGCGTCGCTCGGTGCTGCTCGACGCCGCCCGCCAGGCCGGGCTGCCGGACGTCACACTGTTGGCGGAGCCGGTGGCGGCCGCCACGTACTACACGACGGTGCTCGACGGGCACCTGCCGGCCGACGGTTGCCTCGTGGTCTACGACCTAGGGGCGGGCACGTTCGACGTGTCGGTGGTGCGGCGGGGTGGTGAGCCGCTGTCGTACGGGGGGCTCGACACGTTCGGCAGCGTGGATCTCGATGCGCTCGTGGTGTCGATCGTGTCGGAGGTGGTTCCGCCCTCAGAATGGGAGCCGTTGCGGGCGCCGCGGACGCTCGCCGAGCAGCGGGCGTTCCGGGCGTTGTGGCGTGATGCCTCCGAGACGAAGGAGGCGTTGTCGTCGCAGTCGTCAGCTGTGTTGGTCGTGCCGCTCGTGGAGCGGGATGTCGTGATCGGTCGCGAACAGTTCGAGAGGCTGGCGCGGCCGCGCCTGGCGGAGACGATCGATGTGACTGTGCAGTGCATGCGTGCAGCGCGCGTGCCTGCGTCGCAGGTCAGCGGCGTGTTCCTGGTCGGCGGCGGCTCGCGGACCCCGCTCATCGGCACACTCCTCCATCGGGCCACGGGCATCGCGCCCACCGTCCTGGACCAGCCCGAGCTGGTGGTGGCCGAGGGCGCCCTCCACTTCCTCCTGACCGAGCCGTCACCCGCCCGGGAACTCCCGCTGGCTCCCCCACCGATCGACCCGGGCCCCTCCCCCGACCCACCGTCTTACACCCCGGATGCGGCTCCGCCGCCGGAGCCGCATCGGTATCCGGAGGTGGATCGGTATCGCCACCCGCCGGGGGCCGCGGAGCCGCCGCACGTCCCGGAGCCCGAGCCTGGGCCCTTCCTGGCCTCGGCGCTGCCGCCGGAGACGTTCGGGGCGCGCGCGAGCGGGTTGGCCCTCGGTGGACTGGTGCTCGCGCTCGTGGGGTTCTTGGCCTTCGGGGTGTCGGTGCCGGTCATTTTGCAGACGCTGTCCTACGGCGCCCGGTACGTGCCGCTCACCTGGGTCGCGCTGAGCGCGGGCAGCGCGCCCAGCCTGTTGCTGATCACCGCGGGCTTCTACCGCATCGGCAGGCTGCGGCGCGCCGCGCGGCTGCGCGTCGACGACCTCGGCCTGCACGTACTCCCCGGCGATCGGGGCGCCGAGCGCCGCTGGCGGGCGCTGGGCTGGACGCTCCCCTCCCCGCTGCTGATCCTCGCCGCGCTGATCTTCCAGTACGCCTGGCACGACCGCGCCAACTCGGTGAGCGCCCTCGCCCTCCTGTCCGGAGTAGCAGCGCTCCTCACCGGCATGGTGATCGGCGCCCGGAGCATCCTCCCGCCGAGCCGGGAAGACGTGCTCGCCTGGCGCCAGATCAGAGCGGTGACCCTCGCCCGCACCGGCCCGCTCCGACGCCGCGTCCTGGTCGTCACCTCGACCGATGCCTCCGCGAAGCCCCGGAAGCTCGACGTCCGGGGCTTCCCGGCACGGCGGCTGGCCGCCGCCCTGGAGCGCCACGGCGACGGCCGGTACGAGTCAGTCCGCGTCGATCGGCACCTCCCCGAGCAGCGTCCAGCTGACGATCCAGTACAGGACGTACAGCGCCAGCAGTAGGAACCCGTGCCAGCGGCGTAACCGGCCGGTGGAGATGAAGTACGCGGAGAGTCCGGTCATCACGACCAGCACCGGCAGGTGCCACGCGAGCACGTCGTCACCCACGACGATGCTGCCCCCGGTCAGCAGGATGATGCCGAGTTTCGCGGTAACCCCGAACACCACGCTGCCGATGACGTTCCCGATACCGATCTCCGGCGCACCCCGCCGACTCGGCTCCACGGTCAGGAAGATGTCCTCCAGCGACAACACGAGCGTCGCGATCGTCGCCCCGAACAGCGTCCCCTCGATCGCGTAATCGTCCAGAATCCCCTCGATCCCCGCACTGGTGATGATCGCCGCCACCACCAACCCCACCAGCGCCACCACCGCCAGCCCGATCCCACCCCACTTGGGCAGCGGCCGCCCTTTCACGAACGGCACCGAAACCACGAACGGCGGTTCATCCCCGACCCGCCGCCCGCCAGCGCCGGCCACCCCGGAAGCGCCGGCCACCCCGGAAGCGCCGGCCACCCCACCGCCGCCGCTGCCTGACGCCGGTTCGGCGGCCGCCGTGCCACCCGCGGGGGGCTGCTCGCCGGGTGCCGCGATGCGTTCGAGGATTTCGGCGTTGCGGAAGATCGGGGTGGAGCTCTGGAGTTCGCGGGTGGCGATGTAGGCGATGAACGCGACGAACAGCAGCACGAGGACGACGCCGTCCGCGGCGGTGAGGGGCGCGGACAACACGAACGGCACCATCATGAGTGGGGAGGCCGCAAACAGCGCGAGATAGCTCCGCGGAATGTTCACGCGCGTGGGCGCGAAGATCGCGGCCAGCGCCAGCACGATCCCGGTCATCGAGATCGCCGTGCCGAACACCGTGCCCAGCGCCACCCCGCCGAGGTCCTCGGCATTGAGCGCCACGCCCAGCGCCAGATCGTCGAACTCGATACCGGTGAAGATGATCGCCAGCAGGAACACCGAGATCCGCAACCCGTGGGCGGCCCCCACGAGATACACGATCAGTTTCTCGGCGCAGTACACGAGTAACCCCGCGCCGACGATGAAGATCAAAATCGACGTCATACCGCACCCCCGGTCAACGGTGTGGGCGAGGAATCAACTCCAGATGCACGAGCGAGTTCGCCGCCGCGACGGCATCAGCCACCACGGCGTGGTCCGGCGAGAGGTGACACACCGGGTCGGTACGGGCCGGGTCCCCGGTGAGCTGGAACGCCTGACACCGGCACCCACCGAAGTCGACGTCCTGCCGCTCACAACTCCGGCACGGATCCGGCATCCAGTCCGTGCCCCGGAACGCGTTCATCACCGGCGACTCACCCCAGATCCACGCCAGCGGCGACGAACGCACGCTCGCCCGGGGCAGGGGCAACGACTGCGCCGCGGGACACGGCAGCACGTCCCCGTTGGGCGTCACCGTGAGCTGACGCGACGCCCACCCACCCATGCACGGTTTGGGGTACTTGCTGTAGTAGTCCGGGATCACGTAGATCACGTCCATGGCCAGCCGCGAGCGCGCGTCCCGCACCACCTGCTCGGCGGCCTCGAGCTGCGCCCGGCTCGGCAGCAGCGCGTCCCGGTTGCGCCACGCCCACCCGTAGTACTGCGTGTTCGCGAGCTCGACCCGGTCGGCTCCGGCATCCTCGGCGAGCGTCAGGAGATCGGCGATCCGGTCGATGTTCTGCCGGTGCAGCACGACGTTGACGGTCAACGGCCAGCCGAGCTCCTTCACCACGCGCATCGCGTCGATTTTGCGCTGGAAGGAAGGGATGCCGGCGATCTCGTCGGACAGCGCCGGCGCATCGGCCTGGACGCTGACCTGCACGTGGTCGAGGCCGGCGTCCTTCAACTGCTCTGCCTTCGGCCGGGAAAGCCCGACGGCGCTGGTGACGAGGTTGGTGTACAGGCCCAATGCGCTTGCCGACGCCACGAGCGGCACCAGGTCACGCCGGAGCAGCGGCTCCCCGCCGGAGAGGTGGCACTGCAGGACGCCCAGGTCGCGGGCCTCGGTGAAGACGCGGGTCCACTCGTCGGTGGAGAGCTCGTCGGTGTACTCGGCCATGTTCAGTGGGTTGGAGCAGTAGGCGCAGGACAGCGGGCAGCGGTAGGTGAGTTCGGCGAGCAGGCCGAACGGGCTGCTAGTCATCGACCGACACCACGTAACGGCGTTCGCGCATGCCGGCGAGGAAGCGTTCCACCTCACCGTCCGGCACGGTCGTGAACTGGCCGGCCAGCGATTCTTCGATCTCGGCGACGGTGTGCTGCCCGTCGCAGCGTTCCAGGATCGCAGCGCCGGTTTTGTTGAGCACGACGACGGTTTCGGGAAGGAGCAGGATCGGGCGCTGTCGGGTGTTGTCGAAACTCAGCCGACAGTGCCTGGCCAGTTTGGGTCGGGCCAGCCCCGGGCGGCTCATTCCTCGTAGGCCTTGTCGATCGCGTCCATCAGGCTCCAGAGCACGTCGCATTTGAACGACAGCGCGTCGACGGCGGCGGCCTGGGACTCGACGGTGAGGCAGTGCTGGGTGACGATCTCCAGCGCGTGCTCGCAGTCGCGCGGGGCCTGGTGCAGGCGGTTGCGGAAGTACGTGAGACCGGCGGGCTCGATCCACGGGTAGTAGCGCTCGAACGCGGTGATGCGCTCGGCCATGAGGTCCGGGGCGAACAGCTCGGTGAGCGACGAGGCCACCGCCTCCACCCACGGGCGGGTGCGGGTGAAGTTGACGTAAGCATCCACCGCGAACCGCACCCCGGGGACCAGGTGCCGGTGGTCGACGACTTCGTCCCGGGTGAGCCCGGCGGCCTCCGCGAGCCGCAGCCACGCCTCGATCCCGCCCTCCACCGGCGCCCCATCGCCGGGTGCGGGCCCGTCGTGGTCGGTGATCCGCCGGATCCAGCGCCGCCGCACCTCGACGTCGGGGCAGTTGGAGAGGATCGCGGCGTCCTTCCGCGGGATGTTCTCCTGGTAGTAGTAGCGGTTCGCGATCCAGCCACGGATCTGCCGTGGGCTGCACAGACCGGTGTTCATCCGGACGTGGAGCGGATGCTGGTCGTGGTAGCGCCGGGAATGGGCTCGGAGAGTCGCGACGAAAGGCGTGTCGGCTAGGTGGCTGGTACCCAGTGTCGCGGTCATAGCTGCACCTCGAGGCCGTCCATTGCTACCTCCATGCCGTTCGCCTCGACCACACGCCGCTCGGGTGTGTCGTCGAGCAGGATCGGATTGGTGTTGTTGATGTGGACGAAGATCGTCCGGCGCGCATGCCGCTTCTGGTCACCCAGCCGCGGCAGGCTGTCCTCGATCGGGATGTGCCCCATGTCGCGGGCCGTGCGGGTGGCCGACAGCTCGTCGTCGCGGAAGAAGCTGCCGTCGAGCATCAGGCAGTCGCACGGGCCGATGTCGGGCAGTTCCTGGGCGCCGGGAAGGTAGACGAGCGTGCCACCGGTGTGCTGGTCGGTGATCCGGTAGCCCACCACCCGACCGTCGCTGACAGTGACCCCGAAACGGTCCTTCTTGGTCGTGGGGACGTCGAAGGCTTCGCAGGTCAGGCCGGGTGTGAGCTCGATCGCGACGCCGAAGTCCACCGGCCGCCAGTCGACGGTGCAGTACCGCTCCAGCAGGGGCAGCAGCCCGGAGCCGTCGCGCAGTGTCGTGACGATCGCCGGGGTCGCGTACAGGACCAGCTCGCGGCCCTCGCGCAGGATCAGCAGCCCCAGCGTGTGGTCGAGCTCGGCGTCGGTGAGGAGAACGGCGTTCACGGTCAGGCCGTCGATCTGCCGATGGACGTCGGGAGAGGCGTTGAACAGGAACCACTCGCGGCGGTCGAGGCTGACCGCCATCGACGACTGGGTGCGCGGGTGCCCGGCTCCGGCGCGCACCGAGCCGCAGACCGCGCAGTGGCAGTTCCACTGCGGTGATCCGCCGCCGGCCGCTGAGCCGAGCACCCGCGCGAACACGTCAGGGCTCCAGAGTGCCCATGTACATCGTCACCTCGGGGGCGACGGCGACCTCAACGAACTCCGGGGTCTCCCATTCAGCCATTTCTCCTCCTCTCCTATGCCTCGGGCAGGACTAGCTTTCGGGTAGGGCGAACACGATCAGGGCGCTGCCGTGGCCGGCGCCGAGCATTCCGGGAAGGAAGCCCTCGGCCCAGCCGCCCCAGCCGACCGGCACGGCCACGTACTGCCGGCCGTCGACCGCGTACGTGATCGGGCTGCTGTGGTGCCCACTGCCGCACTGGAACTGCCACAGCTGTTCACCAGTATTGGCGTCGAGTGCGTTGAATTCACCGGACGGCTCGCCGGCAAACACGACATCACCGCCGGTCACGAGCGTCGACGCGCACATCGGCAGCTCGTTGCGCCAGCGCCACTTCTCCTCGCCGTCGGCGTCGAACGCACTGATGTAGCCGACCGCTTCCTCGATGTCGACCTGCACGCCCGCACCCCAGTACGGGATGCTCTCCTTGAACTCCCGGCGCCGCCGTGTGGCCGTGGCACCGACGTCCTGCACCGGGACGTAGAACCACCCGGTGCGAGGGCTGTAGGACGCGTGCGTCCACTCCTTCGCGCCGGCCGGGCCCGGGTAGAAGTGCACCGGCACGCCCTCTTCGTCGGGGTAGACCTTGGCCGCGACCTGGCCGTCGCGGGTGATCGCGCCCCAGGTGATGCGGTCGACGAACGGGGTGATCGAGACGCGCTCACCGTTCGTGCGGTCGAGGACGAAGAAGTAGCCGTTCTTGTCGAAGTGGCCGAGCAGCTTGCGCCCGTCCTTCTCGAACAGGATGCACTCGGAGATGCTGTCGTAGTCCCACACGTCGTGCGGGGTGCACTGGTAGTGCCAGCGGATGTCGCCGGTGTCGACGTCGATCGCGACGACGCTGTCGGTGTAGAGGTTGTCGCCTTCGCGGACGCCACCGTCGAAGTCCGGGGCCGGGTTGCCGGTGCCCCAGTACATCAGGTTGGTGTCGGGGTCGAACGTGCCGACCAGCCAGGGGTTTCCGCCCCCTCGCGCCCAGGCTTCGCCGTCCGCGGGCCAGGTCTCCGCACCGGGCTCGCCCGGCTTGGGAACCATGTAGGAACGCCAGCGGTGCTCTCCGGTCTCGAAGTCGAACGCGTCGAGGTGACCGCGCACCCCGAACTCGCCACCGGCGCTGCCGACGATGACCATGTCCTTGACGATGATCGGCGCGCTGGTGGCGCTCTCACCGGCGCGGACGTCGCCCTTGACCTTGTCCCAGATCTTCTTGCCGGTCTCGGCGTTGAGGGCGATCAGGTGGGCGTTCGCGGTGACGAAGAAGACCTTGCCCTTGGCGACAGCCACGCCCCGGTTGACGTTCCCGCAGCACAGCGAGACGTCGAACGGGATCGCGTGCTTGTACCGCCAGATCTCCTTGCCGGTCTTCGCGTCGAGGGCCCACACCCAGCCGTCCCAGCCGGACAGGAACATGATCCCGTCGACGACGAGCGGGGTGGCCTCGAACGAGTACGTCGACGCACCGGCGATGATGCCGCTCGAGCCGGCCTGGAACACCCAGGCGGGTGCGAGGCGCTTGACGTTCTCGGTGTTGATCTGGTCGAGCGGGCTGAAGCGCTGGCCGTCGTGGGCACCGTAGTAGGTGATCCAGTTCTCCGGCTCGGAGCGCGCGTCGAGGATCCGCTCGTAGGTGAGGTTCTCCGTCACCGGCGGCGCGACTTCGCCACCGGCGACCTTGCCGGACAGGCGTCCCTGGTCGACGGCCTCGCCCGCGTCCACGTATTCGATCGTCATTGGTTGCTCCTCCGCTACGGACGCGGCTGGTCGGGACGGTCGAGGCGGGCTTCGGGTGGCACGTCACCGAGGACGACGATCGTGCCGGTCAGACCGCGGCCTTCGTCGTTGCCGGTCGGCGAGCTGTACCAGTAGTAGCCGGGCCCGTCGAGGTTGAGCAGCGCCTTGCCCTTCGAGTGGTTGACCAGCCAGATGAACTTCCGGTCGCCATTGCTCGGCAGGAGCGCGCAGTGTGTGTTCTGGTCGTCGTTGATGAGCGTCAGCTCGAGGTCACCGCCGTGGGGAAGGACCAGGATCGACGGATCCCAGCAGATCTCGTCCGGCTTGATCCGGACCGTCGCTTCCATCGTGCCGTCGTCCCGCTCGGTGGCTTCACCGATCGATCCGGTGTTGAGCACCTTGCCGAGTCCGGCCTTGTTCTGGGCGTTGAGCCCGAGTTCGTCGAGCAGGAGCTCTCGGTCTTGCGCAGTCGTCATCGACCTCACCCGTTCTCTTGGGAGTCACGGTGGATCGGAAAATTACGCCGGTTTGCTCAGGGCCGAACAGGGGTCACCGTTCGTCCGCGAGAGGCCACCGTTCACACCGGGATCAGTACCGGCCGAGGTTCATGACCTTGTCCCAGGCGCGGACGAAGTCGCGAACGAAAGTTTCGGCGGCGTCGTCGGCCGCGTAGGCCTCCGCGAAGGCGCGCAGTTCGCCCTGTGAACCGAACAGCAGGTCGACGCGGGTCGCGTCGTCCGGTGGCGCGTCGAGCAGGCCGGCGTAGAAGTCATTGCTGAGCACACCCCGGCTGAGCGTCCGCATACCCCCGACCAGCACCGTCATCTCCACGGCGGTGAGCGTGAGCTGCCTGGCCCGATCCAGCAGCAGGTGCTCGGCCGGTCGTCGGGCGTGGGGTCCCACGTAGTTGCGGAAGCCATCGGCGAGGGGTTCCAGCGCGGCGAACGAGACTACGTCGGTCCACTCCTGGGTGGCGTCGGTTCGCCCCGGTGTGAACGGCACCTGTACGTCGTCGAAACCGGCGTTTCGAGCGGCCTGTTCGACGGCGGTGCAGCCGGCGAGCACGATCAGGTCGGCCATCGAGATGCCGCTTCTCAGCTCTTCGAGTGTGCGCAGCACACGGTCCAGCTGCTCCGGTTGGTTGACGGCCCAGCTGCGTTGGGGTTCCAGCCGGAGACGTCCGCCGTCCGAGCCGCCGCGCTTGTCGCTGTTGCGGAAGGTGGACGCCGAGGCCCAGGCGGTTTCGACGAGTTCGGGGATCGTGAGGCCGGAGTCTTCGATCTTTTCCTTGAGGACGGCGATGTCCGGTGCGTGCTCTTCGGTGGGCACCGGGTCTTGCCAGAGCAGCGGTTCCTCGGGAACCAGGGGCCCCAGGTAGCGACTCTTCGGCCCCAGGTCGATGTGGGTGAGCTTGAACCACGCCCTGGCGAACGCATCGGCCAGCTGATCGGGGTTCTCGTGGAACCGTTTCGCGATCGGGCCGTAGACGCGGTCGTACCGGAGTGCCAGGTCCGTGGTCAGGAACGTCGGCGGGTGCTTTTTCGACGGGTCGTGCGCGTCGGGCACCGTGTCCGCACCGGCGCCGTTCTTCGGCACCCACTGCCAGAGCCCGGCGGGGCTCAGCGCGACGTCCCACTCGTAGCCGAACAGGTTGTCCAGGTAGCTGTTGTCCCATTGGGTGGGGGTGGGTGTCCAGGTGCCGTCGAGGCCGCTGGTGATCGTGTGCGTGCCGACACCGGAGTGGTAGCTGTTCTTCCAGCCCAGACCCTGGTGTTCGAGGGGGGCTTTCGCCGGTTCGGCGCCGAGGTAGTACTCGGGGTTCGCGACGCCGTGCGTCTTGCCGAACGTGTGACCGCCGGCGATGAGCGCGACGGTCTCCTCGTCGGTGAAGCCCATCCGGCGGAACGTGACGCGGATGTCGCGGGCGGACGCGACGGCGTCCGGCACCGTGTTCGGGCCCTCCGGGTTCACGTAGATCAAGCCGAGCTGGTCGGCCGCGAGCGGTTCGTCGAGCGTGCGGACACCGGTGTGCCGCTCGTCGCCGAGCCACGCGGATTCCGGTCCCCAGTCGACGTCGTCGGGTTCGAACACGTCGTCGCGCCCACCGGCGAACCCGAATGTGCGGAAGCCCATCGTCTCGAGCGCGCGGTTGCCGGCGAAGACCATCAGGTCGGCCCAGGAGATCGCGCGGCCGTACTTCTTCTTCACCGGCCAGAGCAGGCGGCGGGCCTTGTCGAGGTTGCGGTTGTCGGGCCAGCTGTCGACCGGCGCGAACCGCTGCAGGCTCGCGCTCGCGCCGCCGCGGCCGTCGCCGACGCGGTACGTGCCCGCGCAGTGCCACACCATCCGGACGATCAGCGGGCCGTAATGGCCGAAGTCGGCAGGCCACCAGTCCTGCGACGTGGTGAGCACGGCGTCGACATCGTGCGCGAGAGCGTCCAGGTCGAGCGTGCGGAAGGCGGCGGGGTAGTCGAAGTCGTCGCCGAGGGGGTCGGGGCGTTTCTGCAGTCTGCGGAGGTCGAGCTTTTCCTGCGTCACCGCGGAGGGAGGTTTCCCGAGCGAGGCGGAGTACGGACGTTCCACCGAGGCGTAGTAATCCGGGGTGGGAGCGGGGAGGCCGAGACCTCCGCCCCGGCCCTCTGAACTGCGTCGGCCTTCAGGCACAGGGAACCTCCTAGATGTCGAGCGCGCGACGCACCGCCGGTGCGTTCCGGCGGGAGACCGGCACCATGCCGTCCGCCGTGTCCATGACCAGGAAGAGCTCACCTCCCCGCCGACGCTCGACCTCGCGGATGCGGCTCAGGTTGACGACGTACCGGCGGTGCACGCGCAGGAATCCGGCGGAGGCCAGCTCGTCGCCGAGACCGTCGAGACTGGACGACGCGGCGCGCAACCGTCCCTGGTCGGTGGAGAGCCACACCTCGTTGCCTTCGGACTCGGCGAAGGCCACTTCGGTCAGCGGCAGGAGCACCGTGCGGTTCTCCCGGGTCGCGACCACCCGGCGGGGCAACGTCCGCGCCGGACTCTCCGCCGGGGTCGGGGGCTCGTCTGAATCACCGAACGAGACCAGCATCCCGATCAGCTGACCCGACAGGAACACCGGCCGCAGCGTGATCGGCGTCGGATCGGCGGTCAGGTAGGTGAAGACCTGGGTCGAGCCGATGTAGTCCGGGTTGCGTGCCGCCTGCCGGGCCGCGTACCGGGCGGCGCCGATCAGCTCGGGCAACCCGGGGGTCCATCGGACAGTGGGGTCGAGCGCCGGAACGCGCGCGGGGACACCCATCAGCGCGCTCGCCGTCTCGTCGGCGATCACGACCTTGCCGGCGGTGTCGACCGCGGCCAGCGCCTCGGTGGAGTTCGCCCTGGCCTGTGTGTACGCCGCAACCAGCTCGGACGCGCTGTCGCGGGCGCGGTCACGCAGCAGGCACTGGGTCTTCGTCGCCGCGTTCGCCAGCCAGCTTCCCGCCATCGCGGGCAGCTGGTTGCGGTAACACGAAATGTTCAGCACCGCGATCGGTTCGCGGTTCACCGCGTCCCGCACGGCGACGCCCGCGCAGACCCAGTCGTGGAACGCTCGGCACCAGTGCTCGGCGCCCCGGACCAGCACCGGGCCGTGCGCCTCCAGCGCCATGCCCATGCCGTTCGTGCCCGCTGCGGCCTCCGACCAGCAGAACCACGGTGCGAGGTTCGCCTGCTCGGCCCGTTCCACGGTGGCCGGGTCACCCCACTCCGCGAGGATCCGGCCGGTCGAGTCGCAGATCGTCACGACCCCACCGGCGACACTGACGTCGTGCGCCAGCGACGCCGCGCGGAAGCCCAGCTCGGCGAACACGACGTCGTGCTCCGGCGTGTGGTCGATCTCTGCCACCGCGATCGGCGCCTCGGTGAGGTGAGGGTCGACGCGGTACTGCTCCCGACAGCGATGCCAGGAGATGGCTACTTCGGGACGGACGCCCAGCACGTGGTCGTCGCCCCGCACGAATTTTTCCCAGGCTGCGTATACGGATCCGTGGGTCATGGTGGAAGACCGCCTTTGGTCCGTCACCGTCGGTTTCGCCTCTGTGACAGAACTGCAGTCCCACTCTAAATACGGTCGTCCCCCTTGGCTACCTTTCGGTCGACCGTATACACACGACTGATGATCGCACCTACCCTGAAGTTCTTCGTCCGTCTCCGGGTCGACGTTGGTGAGCCGATCGACCTCGGCGCCGCCCCGGCCGGTCACCGGCGGCTCGTGCCGGTGCTCGGTGGCACCTTCGACGGACCCCAGCTCCGCGGCCGGGTCCTCCCCGGCGGAGCCGACGACCAACGACTGGTGTCCGACACCCTCACCGAGCTCGACGCCCGCTACGCGCTCGAGACCGATGACGGCGCCCGGATCGGCGTCCGGAACGTCGGCATCCGGGTCGGCGCCGCGGCCGACATCGCGGCGATCATCCGGGGTGAACCGGTGCCCGCGGAGCGGATCTACTTCCGCACGCAGCCGCGCTTCAGCACGGCCGACGCCGGGTTGGCATGGCTGAACGAGCGGCTGTTCGTGGCCCGCGGGTTCCGCGAGCCGTCCGCGGTCTCGCTCGAGGTGTACCTCGTCGAATGATTCAGACCAGCGTGTGACGTTCCGGCCCGCCGCGAGGGTCCGCCTCGCGACGCGGGTTCACAGGCGGTCGAGGGCGGCACTGGCCGCGTCGGCCAAGCGCTCGACCAGTTGGGCCTGGGCCCGCAGGTCGACGTCGCCCTCGCCCATCGCGCCGCTGGAGTAGCGGGCGTAGATGCCCTCGCCGATGCACGCCAGCCGCCACATCGCGAACGCCTGGTACCAGCCGATGTCCGAGACGTCCCGTCCCGTGGAGCGCTGGTACTCCGCGATCACCTCGTCCCGGCTCCAGTAGCCCGGGTTCGACGTCGGTGATTCGAGCAGTTCGCTCTCGCCCGGCTCGAGCCAGAACGCGGTCATCCAGCCGAGATCGGCCATCGTGTCACCGAGCGTGGCCAGCTCCCAGTCCAGCACCGCGGTGACCCGCCCGTCGTCGCCGAGCAGCACGTTGCCGGGGCGGTAGTCGCCGTGCACCAGTCCGGTGTAGCGCTGCGGCGGGATCGTGGCGACCAGCCGGTCGTGCACCTCGTCGACCAGCGGCAGATCCCGGGACAACGACGCGTGGAACTGACGCTGCCAGCGACGTAACTGCCGCGCGCTGTAGTCGGCCTTGCGCCCCAGCTCCCCCAGCCCGACCGCGTCGACGTCGACCGCGTGGATCGCGGCCTGCACCCGCACGAGGTCGCGGCACGCGTCCGCGCGCGACGCCTCGGGGTACCGCGCACCGTCGTCGGTGCCCGCCACCACGGTGCCCGGCACCAGGTTCATGACGTAGAACGGCGCGCCGAGCACGGCGGGGTCGTCGCACAGCCCGTACGAGTGCGGCACCGGCACCGCTGTCGGCTCCAGCGCGCTGATGATCCGGTGCTCCCGGCCGACGTCGTGCGCGCTCTGCAGGACGTTGCTCATCGGCGGGCGACGCAGCACGTACGTGTCGTTCACGCGGTACGTGAGGTTCGAGCGCCCACCGGCGATCAGCGTGAGCTCCGGCTCGCGGTCGAGGGGAATCCCCTGCTCGTCGAACCAAGCCGTCAGTGCGGTCGTTGCCTTCGGGAGGGTCACGGCACCACCTCGTGTGTGTGAGCGTCCGGCGTACCGGGATCGCGTTCCCAGCATCGGCTTTCCCGTCGACGCGCGCACGGCTTTGAGGATCTCGTCCACCCGCCCGGCGACCTGCCCCAACGTCAGGATCGGCACGTCGACGCCCAGCACACGCGTCACGCGATTGGCGTCGCCCGGAGCGCGCGCGTGCTGATCTGCCTCGCCGTCCCACGTGATGCCAACCGTGGTTGTCAGATGATCCGCGCCATAGGGCGGGATATCTGACAACGACGCAGCCCACTGCGCCTGCCACGGTGCTGGGACCGTAACCGTGGGCCGCACCATTCCTCGGAAAACTCCACATTGCGCACCCTTCGGGGCCACAATCGGCGACGCGGTTCCCTCATCGTCGAGGAGGACGTCATGCGTCGGTTGCTCGTAGCCCTGACCCTGCTCGCGGCAGCGCTGGTCGCCGTTCCGGTCTCGGCCGAGGAACTGCCCTACCTCGACGCGGGGCTACCCGTCGAGAAGCGGGTCGACGACCTGCTCGCCCGCATGACGCTCGACGAGAAGATCGGGCAGATGACGCAGGCCGAGCGGGCGCCGGCCATCGCCGACCCCTCGATGGTGACCACGCTGGGCCTCGGGTCCGTACTGTCCGGCGGCGGTTCCGCGCCCACGCCGAACACCCCCGAGGCCTGGGTGTCGACGGTCAACACGGTCCAGAAGGCCGCGCTGGCCACCCGGCTGCGCATTCCGATCATCTACGGCGTCGACGCCGTGCACGGCCACGGCCACCTGCTCGGCGCCACGGTGTTCCCGCACAACATCGGGCTGGGCGCCACCCGGGACCCCGACCTGGTGCGGGACGTCTACGCGGCGACGGCCGAGGAGACGAAAGCCAGCGGCGTGCCGTGGAACTTCTCGCCGTGCGTCTGCGTCACCCGCGACGAACGCTGGGGACGCACCTACGAGAGCTTCGGCGAGGACCCGTCGCTGGTCATCGACATGGAGGGCGCGATCGACGCCCTGCAGAACAACGGCGTGCTCGCCACCGCGAAGCACTACGCGGGCGACGGCGACACCGAGTTCGGCACCGGCAACGGCGACTTCACGATCGACCAGGGTGTCACGGTCACCAGCCGGAAGGACTTCGCCCGCATCGACCTGGCGCCCTACGTCGCTGCCATCCGGAAGCACGGGGTCGGCGCGGTCATGCCGTCGTTCTCCAGCGTCGACTGGACCGAGGACGGCGTCGGCAACCCCGTAAAGTTGCACGCGTCGCGCGAGCTGATCACCGGCGTGCTCAAGGGTGACCTCGGTTTCGACGGGCTCGTCGTCACCGACTGGGAGGGCATCCACCAGCTGCCCGACCCGTCCACCGCTCCGCGCCCGACGCCGCTTCAGGTCCGCACCGCGGTCAACGCCGGAATCGACCTCTTCATGGAACCGAACACGGCCCCACGGTTCGTCTCGGTCCTGAAAGCGGAGGTCGGCGCCGGTCGCATCACGCCGGCGCGGATCGACGACGCGGTCCGCCGCATCCTCCGCACCAAGTTCCGCATGGGCTTGTTCGAGCACCCCTACGCCGAGGCCGGCGAGGTCGGCACGCCTGAGCACCGGGCCGTGGCCCGCGAAGCCGTCGCGAAGTCGCAGGTGCTGCTGAAGAACGCGGGCCACGCCCTCCCCCTCGACCCCGGGCAACGCCTCTACGTCGCCGGCCGCAACGCCGACGACATCGGCAACCAAGCGGGCGGCTGGACCCTCGACTGGCAGGGCCGACCCGGCAAGGACACGATCCCCGGCACGACGATCCTCGAGGGCATCCGCGACGTCACGCCGAACGTCACCTACAGCGCCGACGCATCCGCGCCGATCGCGAAGACCGACGTCGGCGTCGTGGTCGTCGGCGAGACCCCGTACGCCGAGGGCTTCGGCGACGTCGGCGCGCCACCCTGGCAGACCGGCACCCCGGAGCAGAAGGAGAAGAAGCTCCTGACCCTCCAGCCCGGCGACCGCGCCGTCGTGGACACGGTCTGCAAGGCCGCCCGCACCTGCGTGGTGCTGCTCGTCTCCGGCCGCCCGCAGGTCGTCACCGATCAACTGCCGGTGATCGACGCGTTGGTGGCGTCCTGGCTGCCCGGCAGCGAGGGAGCCGGAGTCGCCGACGTGCTCTTCGGCAAGCGCGGCTTCACCGGACGCCTCCCGGTGAGCTGGCCACGCAGCGTGGCCCAGGTGCCGGTCAACGTCGGCGACACGAACTACGACCCGCTCTTCCGCTACGGCTGGGGGCTGCGCACCTGAGTCGCCTCCCGGAATAGCCGCCGCGCGGGAACGTTCTGGAGAACGTGCAGCGCGTGGCGGTGGTGGTGGTCGGGGGCGGGCAGGCCGGGTTGTCGGCGGCCTACCACCTCAAGCGCAAAGACATCGACTTCGTCGTGCTCGACGCCGACGCGGCGCCCGGTGGCGCGTGGCAGCACCGGTGGAACTCGTTGCGGATGGCCACCGTCAACGGGATCTTCGACCTCCCGGGCTTCCCGAAGCCCCCGATCGACCCCGACGAGCCGAGCCGCACCGCCGTTCCGCGGTATTTCGCCGCGTTCGAGCGGGAGTTCGATCTGCCGATCGTTCGGCCGGTCAGGGTGCACAGCGTCCACGACGACGGCGGCCTCGTCGTGGAAACCAACCACGGCACCTGGCACGCCGAGGCCCTGATCAACGCGACCGGCACCTGGACCAACCCCGTCCTCCCCCGCTACCCCGGCCACTTCGACGGCATCCAGCTGCACACCCACGACTACGTCCGCGCCGAGGACTTCGCCGGGCTGCGCGTCGCCGTCGTCGGTGGCGGCATCTCCGCGGTGCAGCAACTCGAGGAGATCAGCCGGTTCGCGACGACGTACTGGTACACGCGGCGCGAACCGGTCTTCCGCGCGGGCGAATTCGACCCCGAAGCCGGACGCCAGACGATCGCCAAGGTCACCGCCGACGTCGAGGCGGGCAACCCGACCGGCAGCGTCGTCTCCTACACCGGCCTCGCCTGGACGCCGTACGCCGTCGCGGCGAAGGAGCGGGGCGCGCTCGAACGCCGCCCGATGTTCACCGCGCTCGAGCCCGGCGGCGTCCGCGAGCACGACGGCGCCTTCACCCCGGTCGACGCCATCCTCTGGGCCACCGGCTTCAAGGCCGCGCTCGCCCACCTCGATCCGCTGCACCTGCGCAACGTGCGCGGCGGCATTCCGCTGATCGGCACCCAGGTCGCCGCCGAGCCCCGCGTCCACCTGATCGGGTTCGGTCCCTCCCAGTCGACAGTCGGCGCCAACCGCGCCGGCCGCGAAGCGGTCGTCGCGATCTCGAAGTACCTGAAAGCTCGGCGCAGCCGCCCTATCCCCGCTGCTTGACCTGCTCCTTCGCCCAGCGATAATCGGCCTTGCCGGACGGCGACCGGGCGATCTCCGGTACCCGGATCACCGCTTTCGGCAGCTTGTAGCGCGCGATGTGCCGCGCGCTCTCCGCGATGAGTTCCTCGTCGCTGACGGGATCGTTCAGCTCGACGATCGCCACCACCTCACTGCCCCACCGCGACGACGGCCGGCCCGCGACGATCACGTCGCGCACCGCGGGATGCGCCAGCAACGACCGCTCCACCTCCTCGGCGAACACCTTCTCGCCGCCGGTGTTGATCGTGGCGCTGTCCCGGCCGAGCAGCCGGACCCGCCCGTCGGCCAGAAGCTCGGCGCGATCGCCCGGCAGTGACCACCGCACTCCGTCGACGACCGGGAACGTGCGGGCCGTCTTCTCCGCGTCGCCGTGATACCCGAGCGGAATGCGGCCCCGCCGGGCCAGCCACCCCTCGCCTTCGCCCGGCTTCAGCGATCGGGTGAGCGTGTCGTCGATCACCGCTGTTTGTTCGTGGGCGTCGAAGACGCCTGCCTCGACCATCGCGCCGGTCGCGGACAGCGCGCTCATCTGGATGCCGGTCTCCGACGCACCGCCGGCGTCGAGCAGCATGAGGTTCGGGAGCACGGCCAGCAGGCGGTCGCGCATGCCGGGCGAGAGCGGTGCGCCGCCGTTGGAGATCACCGCGAGGGCCGAGAGGTCGTAGGGCTCGCCGGCGTCGATCGCCCGCTCGATCTCTTCGACGACCGGCAGCACGACGGCGTCGCCCAGGACCGGCACCGACACGACGCCCTCGGAGACGAGCAGCCGCAGCGCCTCGGGCCCGGACAGGTGCTGGGTGTCGTCGAGCAGGATCACCGTGCCGCCGTTGGTGAACGTGTAGAACGCGCTCCACTGCGCGGCGCCGTGGATGAACGGCGGGATCATGAGCACCCGCTGGCCGCCCGGGTTCGCGGCCGCGGCGGCAGCGATGGCCTCGTAGGAGGGGTACGGGTCCGGGGAGCCGAACGGGGTGCCGCCCATCGCGGCGACGTAGATGTCGTCCTGGCGCCACAGAACGCCCTTGGGCATGCCGGTGGTGCCGCCGGTGTAGAGGATGAGCAGGTCGTCGCCGCTGGCCGGGGCCAGATCCCCCGTCGTGTCCAGGATCGACTCGAAGGCCACGGCGCCCTCGAGCAGCGCGTTGCCGCTGTCGTCGTCGACCTGGATCAGGACCTCCAGATCGGGCAACCGGTCCCGGATCTCCTGCACGCGGGGGGCGAACTCCGCGTGGTAGACGAGCGCGCGGGCGCGCGCGTCGGTCAAGAGGTACGACAGCTCTTCGGCGACGTACCGGTAGTTGACGTTGAACGGGGCGAGCCGCGCGCGGTGCCCCGCGACCATCGCCTCGATGTACTCGGGGCAGTTGCGCAGGTAGAGACCGATGTGGTCCTGCCCGGACTCGTGCCCCGCCAGCTCGGCGCGGTTCTTGCGGACCCCGAGCCCGCGATCGGCCAGGTAGTGCGCGATGCCGTCGGCGTGCTCGTTCATCTCTCGGTAGGTGAGGCGGCGGTTTCGCAAAACCACGGCCTCAGTGTCCGGAATGGAGTCGGCAACCGTCTGGAAAACCTGAGCCAGGTTGAAACTGACCACGGGCGTCTCCCGAAATAGTGGGGAAACCTCGACGCAATGCCGCGATCCTAAGTGAACGAGCATTCCGGCGAAGCGCTATCGCCGGATCGCGACCTCCGACGCCGGGAGCGGCTTGCCGTACAGCCAGTCCTGGCCCAGGTCACAGCCCTGATTCCGCGGCCAGTTCGGCATTTCGGCGCATCTCTTGGATAGGGTCCCTCGATGCTGACGTTGTTCGCCGTCGCCGCAACGCTCGAGCTCCTTGCCGTCGCGCTGGACGTCACCGTGCTGCAGTGGGTTGCCAAGCCGCTGCTCGCGCCGCTGTTGGCGGTCTATCTGGTGCGTCGGCGGCGGCCGGATCCGGTGGTGGTTGCGCTCGGCTTCGCCACGGCTGGGGACGTCGCACTGCTGATCGACGACGAGCGCGCGTTTCTCGTCGGCATGTTGTTCTTTGCGGGTACGCAGGTATGCCTGACCAGCGCGTTCGTGCGCCGGGCGCGGCTGCGGGTACCCGCGCTCGCGGGGTACGGGGTGCTCTGGGCGGTGGCGAACGCGCTGTTGTGGGAGCGGCTCGGTGACCTGCGGGTTCCTGTGCTGGTGTACAGCCTTGCGCTGAGTCTGATGGCCGCTGCCGCCTGTGGGGTGTCGCGGCGGGTCGCGGTCGGGGGTGCGTTCTTTCTGGTGTCCGACTTCTTGATCGGGCTGGGCGCGGCTGAGATCGAGCTGCCGGGGCAGGATCTGCTGGTGATGGCGACGTACATCGCCGCGCTGGTCCTGATCGTCACCGGATGGGCACGTCTTGACCACGGAGCGGATCGAGGTAAGCCCCGACGAGCTCCGGTCGCCTAATCCTCGTCGAGCTTGCGTAGTTGGGGCAGCACCGTCTCTCCGAAGCGGAGCATGTCCTCGTCGTACTCCGGGAAGATCAGCATCAACCCGTCCAGCTCCGCCTCGCGGACGATCGTGCGGATGTGCTCGACGACGGTGTCGGTCGAACCGCTGACGTACGGGGTCTGGAACACCGCCGACCCGGTCGCCCCCTCGGCCCACGCCCTCGCCGACAGGAACGCCCCGTCGGCGTACGCGGCCTGGAACGCGCGCCCGGCCGGCGACTGACCGGCACTGATGATCGTGGGCCGCACCGCAGGATGAGGCCGCGACTCCGCCTCGCGCAGCTGGTAGAACTCGCCGTCGAGCGTGACGCTGTCCTCCGACCAGAGCCGCAGCACCGCGTCGGTCCACTCGGCCGTCATGCGGTAGCGGTCCTCTTTGGAGAGGTCGCTCCACAGGCCGTACTGCGCGAACTCCGCCGCGTACGCCCCGTTGACGATGTTCATGCCGGCGCGTCCACCGGAGATCTGCTGCAGCGTGGTGAACATCTTCGCCGCGATCCCCGGGTTGTGGACGTTGGCGTGCACCGTGGCCCAGATCTTGACGTTCTCGGTGGCTTCCGCGAGGGCCGCCATCATCGTCATCGACTCGAGGCTCTCGCCCCAGTGGTCCGTGGTGCCGCCGAACCCGCGCCACTTCGCCATCGACATGATGAAGTCGAGCCCGATGGCTTCGGCGTGCATCGCCGCGCGCTTGTTGTACGCGTAGGTCGCCTCCGGGTGCGGCGCGGTGGTGGAGAGCATCCAGCCTCCGCTACCGATGGGCAGGAAGATTCCGTACTCCTTGGCGGCCACGCGGCGACACTACTACCGCTCACTTCCCCGCCGAGATCGCGCTCAGCACCGCCTGGGCGGTCCCCGCGTTCGCCACGTCGCCGTGGTTCCGGATGAAGTCGTCGGCCAGCAGGTTGTACACCCGCGCGGGGCCGCCGGCGTAGGACTTGCCGGCCACGGTGCCGGGCGTCTTCTGCGCACCGTTGCGTCCCAGCCCGCCGAAGCGGTCGTTCTTGTCTCCGAGTCCGCTTCCCACCTGCTTGCGCAAGAGTGACGCCAACGGATACGCGACGCCGACCGCCTCGTCGTTCTGGGTGTGGGTGATCAGGATCGGGCCGGACACCAACCCGTCCTTCACCACCCGATGGAAGGCGCCGTTCTTCGTCCCGTCGTAGCGCTCGGCGAAGCCGTAGTGCGAGAACGCGGCCTGCAGCAGGCTCAGGCTGGCCACCCGCAGCGGCGGGCGCTCGCGAGGACCCGCCACCGCAGCGGTCACCACCCGCGCACCGAAACTGTGCCCGACCAGGTGCAGCCGCTGGTTCCGCGCGCCGGTGAGCACGTCGTACAGGCCGCCGGCGCCCACAATGCCCGCCCGCTCTTTCATCGCGTAGTACGTCAGATAGTTGGCGAGGTTGCGCGCGGCACCCAGCGGGCCACCGGCGAAGAGCCGCCCGAGCCCCGCGGCGCTGCCGCCCGCGCCGGCCCGCCCACCGGCGCCGAAAACCGGCTTGGCCAGGCGTTCCATCACCTCGGCGCCGGGCAGCCGGAACAGGTCGGACGAGGCGTCCTCGTCCTCTGTGGCGTCCCCGGCGGCCGCCGACCGCAGCAGCTCCGCGAACTTCTGCCGCGCGGTCCGGCGCGTCTCGAGCTCCGGCACCAGCTTGCGCGCCTCGTCGAGCGCGGCTGTCGCCGCCGGGTCGTCGATCAGTTCCGCCAGTTGTCGCAACTGCCCGTCCAGAACAGCACCGTCGACGACGGATGCCGTGCCAGCGGCGCCGCTCGCGGTGAGCTCGGACGGCGCGAACTTCTTGGACGGCCACAGCACACCGAGGACCGCGAACGTCCGGTCGGCCAGGCCCGGCACGCGGTTCGCGGCCAGCTCGGCGCGCAGGTGCCCCAGTAGCTTCGTGTAGAAGTTCTCGGCCTCGGTCATCGTGTTGTTCCAGCCGTGGCACAGCACCACCAGGTCGGTGGCCTCGGGGATCTTCGCCCGCTCGTGCACCGCGCCGTCCTTCGTGAACTGGACGGAGACGTACGGGAAGCCTTCGATGGTCCGCACGGTGGAACCTCCTCAGACCGACTGGATGGCGCGCATCAGATCGACCAGCCCGCGGCCCTGGAAGTTCACGTCCCGGCGCAGGTCGGTGGCGGTGTTCAAAAAGATGTCCTTGACGGCTTCCGGCTTGCCGACGAACTCCTGCCGGATCGAGAGGAACGCGGCGATCACGCCCGACACGTGGGGCGCGGCCATGCTGGTGCCGCTGTCCTCCACGTACGCGACGTCACCCACCGCGCCCCGCGCGTCCGACAGCTTCGTGCCCGCGGCGCACGACAGGATCTTCTCGCCGGGGGCCACGAGGTCGGGCTTGAGCCGGCCGTCGCCGGTCGGGCCCTTCGACGAAAAGTAGCTGACGCCGTAGACGTGCGGCATGTCGCGGTGCGTCGACCCGACAGTGATACCCAGCTCCGCGTTGCCCGGGTCGTTGATCGTGAGGTCCAGCCCGGCCGCGACCGCACCCTTGCGGTAGTCCTGGTTCCAGCCGTAGCCGGTGTTGCCGGAGGCCACCACGACGACCACTCCCGACCGGACGAGCTGGTCCACCTCGACGCACAGCGGGCTCTGCCCGCACGCGAACCACTCCGGCTCGAACTCGTAGCCGACGCTCAGATTGACGCCGTGGATCAGCAACCGCCTGCCGTAGCTGTTGATCCGGCGGATGTCCTCCATCGCGGCGATGAGGCTGCTCGCCAACCCGTCGCCGTTCTCGTCGAGCACTTTGATGCTGACGATCCGGCACTTCGGAGCCATTCCGCTGATCCTGGGGAGATCGATCAGCTCCCAGTCGGTATCGCCGTGCTCGTCGCGTCGCCGGGAGAACGCCCGGATCGGTTTCCTCTTGGTCGCTGTCAACTCCCCCGCGAGAATCCCCGCCACGTGCGTGCCGTGACCGAACGCGTCGTCGAACGGATCGGCGTCCGGACCGGTGCGGGTGAAGTCGCGGTGTTTGATCGCCGGATCGAGGTCGAGGTTGCGGTGTTTGGCGAAATGCGGATGCGTGCGGTCGACGCCGGAATCGACGACCGCCCACACGATTCCGTCACCGAGTGCTGCGAACGCCGCCGCGGCCGCATCCGCTTTGACGGTCGCGATCGATCGGTTCGTGAGCGCGCGGACCGGGAAGTCGGGCCAGACCCGGTAAATGGTGCGGTGGCTGGTTCCGCTGGTCGGTCCCTCGGCACGCACCGCGGGACGGGCGGCGTCGTCGAGCCGGACCAGCTCCTCGATCGTGGGACCGTCCAGCCGCGCGAAGAGGTACTGACGGCTGAACTCGCTCTTCACCTCGTCGACACCCTGGCCCGGCCGGTTGCCGGTGCGTTCGATCGCGTCCCGGATCCGTTCGGCCGCGCGGATGCGGCCTTCGGGCACTCCGTCGCGGTAGCCGAAATTGAGGTCGATGACGAGGTCGTAGAGGCGTGGTTTTCCGCCGCTTTCCCGGTCGGCGCGCAATTGTCGTAGTAACGGAATCGCGATGACTGTTCGGTCGAGATTTCCCGGATCAAAAATGCCTCGGCCGTCGCCGCGCTCTGGATCGCTGAACGGTAGATCGCTCATTCCGCGGCCCCTCGCCAATGGGATCGGGCACGCATTTTCCCCTGCGCGATCATCCACGTCCAGCCCTCCGGAATGCCGAGGCTGGCGCGAAGGCGCTACCGTCTGCGCATGGCCAAGCGTAGGCGTCTGAAGACGGTTCTGTTCCTGACGGCACTGGGGGTTTCCGCGACCGCGGTCGCTGTCGTCGTCGCGCGCCGGCGGGAGGAGGCGGAGCTCCGCGAGAGTGGTGTGCTGCCGCTGGAGTACGGCGCCGAGCCGGTGCTCGACGCCGTGACCACCGAGCCGTAGGACGAGCCGGTGCGGGCCCGAGGGCCCGCACCGCTGCCCATCCACCAGCTGCCTCGAGTGACGGGATAGTGTTCGCCTGAACGGCTTAAACGATTCAGGCCTCAGCACACCGGAGGTAGGCATGGGCACGATCACCACGAACGACGGCACGGAGATCTTCTTCAAGGACTGGGGCACCGGCCAGCCGATCGTCTTCAGCCACGGGTGGCCCCTCTCGGCCGACGACTGGGACGCCCAGCTGCTGTTCTTCCTCCAGCACGGCTACCGCGTCATCGCGCACGACCGCCGTGGTCACGGGCGTTCCACCCAGACCAGCGACGGTCACGACATGGACCACTACGCCGACGACCTGGCCGCGCTCACCGCGCACCTGGACCTGCGCGACGCCGTGCACGTCGGGCACTCCACCGGCGGTGGCGAGGTCGTGCACTACATCGCCCGCCACGGTGAGGAGCGCGTCGCCAAGGCCGTGCTGATCAGCGCGGTTCCCCCGCTCATGGTGCGGACCGAGGCCAACCCCGGAGGCCTGCCCAAGAGCGTGTTCGACGACATCCAGACCCAGGTCGCCACCCGGCGTTCGGAGTTCTACCGGGACCTGCCCGCGACCGCGTTCTACGGCTTCAACCGCGACGGCGTCGAGCCGATCGAGGCCGTCATCCAGAACTGGTGGCGCCAGGGCATGATGGGCGGCGCGAAGGCGCACTACGACGGCGTCGTGGCGTTCTCGCAGACCGACTTCACCGAAGACCTCACGAAGATCACCGTGCCGGTGCTGGTCATGCACGGCGACGACGACCAGGTCGTTCCCTACGCCGACTCCGCGCCGCTCTCGGCCGAGCTCGTGCAGAACGGCACGCTCAAGACCTACGCCGGGTTCCCGCACGGCATGCCCACCACGCAGGCCGAGACGATCAACGCCGACATCCTGGCCTTCCTGCAGAGCTGACCGTGTAAAGCGTCACAGCCCTATTGGGACGCATGTGTTTAGTCTGAACGCCTTCGAGTGGATTCGATGTGGAATCCGAGGAGGCGACAGTGTGGGACACCGAGCGTTATCCGTTATCCGACCCCGGCAGTACCACCTGGCATGACGTTGTCGCAGCCGTCCGCGCGGAGTTGGCCGCGGACGGCTGCAGCGTCATTCCGGACTTCGTCCGCGAGGATCTCCGTCCGGCGCTGCGCGCCGAAGGCGCTGCGGTGGCTCCGCGCGCGCATTACGACGTCGAGACCGTGAACGTCTACAACATCGCGGTCGACGATTCGCTGCCCGACGATCACCCCGCGCGGATACCGATGCGCCGGGAGAACGCGTTCGTCGCGCGCGATCTGATTCCTGCCGACGCGCTGATCCAGCAGCTGTATCGGGATGCGGACTTCCAGCGGTTTCTCGCCGCGTGTTTCGGCAAGCCGCAGATCTACGAGCTCGCCGATCCGCTCGCCGGACTGTGCCTGAACGTGGTCTCGCCCGGCATGGGCCACCCGTGGCACTTCGACACGAACGAGTTCGCGGTCAGCCTGCTGACGCAGGCGCCCGAGGACGGCGGCATGTTCGAGTACTGCCCGGAGATCCGCACGGCCGTCTCCGAGAACTTCTCCGCGGTACGAGCAGTGCTGGAAGGCGCCGAAGGGGCTAGAAGCCTTTCGCTGCACCCCGGTGACCTGCAGTTGTTCCGGGGTCGGTTCGCGATGCACCGGGTGACGACCGTTCGCGGGGCCCGGCAGCGGCACACGGCGATCTTCTCGTACACCGAGCGGCCGGGGGTCATCGGCAGCGTGGCGCGAACCCGGCAGCTCTTCGGCCGTGTCTCGGCCCAGCACGACGCTGCTGTGGCCGTGCGCGGTGACCAGTTACTCGACTGAAGGGTGAGGCGCGTGCCGAGCGACGAGACCGGCAAGGTGTCCTTCGACCACATCTACTCCCAGACCGATCCGCGGCCGTTCTTCCGGACGTTACGGCCGCTCGAGTACGGCATCCCGGCGCTGGCCGCGCCGCGGTTCGCTGCGCTGATCGACGAGTACCGGGTGGCGCGGGGTGTGCCGGCGCCGAAGCTTCTCGATCTGGGGTGTTCGTACGGCATCAACGCTGCTCTCCTCCGTTGTGACATCACTCTGGACGAGCTCTACGACAGGTATTCCCGGTGGGAAGGCTCCCGGGCGGAACTGCTCACCGCGGACCGGGATCTCGTCCGCTCCCGCGCTCGGCCGGAGCGCGCCTGGTACGCAGGGCTGGACGCCTCGGCCGCGGCCCTGGACTACGCCGTCGCCGCCGGTTACCTCGACGAAGCGATCCGCGCCGACCTCGAGGCCGGTGAGCCCGAGCCGGCCCAGCGCGACCAGATCGACGGCACCGACCTGGTGCTCTCCACCGGCTGCATCGGGTACGTCACCGAGAAGACGCTGCTGCGTATCGTCGACGCAGCCGGGACGCGGCTTCCGTGGATGGCGCACTTCTGCCTGCGGATGTTCCCCTACGATGCGATCTCCGGGCACCTGGACGACCTCGGCTACGAGACCGTGACGGTGGGCGAGCCGGTGCGACAGCGGAAGTTCGCCACGCGTGCGGAACAGTCGTCCGTCCTGGATCGTCTGTCCGAACTGGGCATCGACCCGACCGGCTGGGAATCCGACGGTTGGTTCTACGCTCAGCTGCACATCTCGCGCCCCCGGAGCTCGCTGTGACTCGCACGTTCGCCCACGAGGACTCGCTTCCCCGCTCGCCGCTGCCCGCTCTGGAGGACAGCGGCGCGCGGTTCCTGCAGTGGTGCGCGCCGCTGTTGTCGTCGTCGCAGCTCGCGGAGACGTCAGCGTCGGTGACCGAGTTCCTCGACGGTCCCGGGCGCACGCTGCACGCCGCGCTGGAGAAGTACGACGCCAGCGAAGGCGTGCACAGCTGGCTCGACACGTTCTGGCCCTACCGGTACCTGGGCCGGCGCGACCGGATCGCGCTCAACGCGAACTTCTTCTTCCTGTTCCGCGATGCGCCGCTGAACCAGGTGGAACGGGCGACGGCGCTCATCGCGGGTGCGCTCGCGTTCAAGCATCTGGTCGACGTCGAGCAGCTGCCGCCCGCTGTCGTGCGCGGTGCCCCGCAGACCATGGAGCAGAACAAGTATCTGTTCTCGACGACGCGAATCCCCGGTGAGGTGCAGGACACGGTCCGTGGCCCGTACGGGAAGGGGTGGGAGGGGCCGTCGGCTGCTCGGCACATCGTGGTGTTGCATCGCGGCACGATGTACCGGCTAGAGGTGGTCGGACACACGCTGGAGGAAATTTCGGCGGGGTTGCGGGCCGTGCTCGAGTCCGGTTTCGTGACCGATCATCCCGTGGGGCACCTGACGACGAAGGCTCGCGCGGAGTGGGCGGCGGATCGGCGGCAGTTGGATCCTGCGCTGCTGGAGGAGATCGAGAGCGCGCTGTTCTGCGTGTGCCTGGAGGACGTCGTGCCGGCCTCCGATCTCGAGGCGGCGGATCACTTGCTGCACGGGGACAGTGGGAATCGGTGGTTCGACAAGGCGGTGTCGTTCGTCGTTTTCGCTGATGGGCGGGCCGGAATCAACGTGGAGCACTGCGAGCTCGACGGCACGACAATCCTGGGCTTCACGGATTTCGTGCTCGGTTTCGAGCCGGCGAGTCATGAAGCGGCCTCTTCTGGTGTGCCGGTTCCGCGTCGCCTCGATTTCGCATTGGACGACGCCCTGCGCGCCTCGGTGCAGGAGGCCGCGCAATCGTTCGCGGACTATGCCGCGGCCACCGCGACGAACGTGGTGACGTTCCGTCATCTGGGAGCTGATCACGCGAAGCGGCTGAAGATTTCGCCCGACGCGTTCATGCAGCTGGCGTACCAACTCGCCCACCGCCGAGCCAAGGGCATCACCGGCGCCACCTACGAATCCATCGCCACCCGCCAGTACCGACGAGGCCGCACCGAGGCCATGCGGGTCGTCACCCCCGAGGCCGTGGCCTTCGTCAACGCCATGGAGGCGTCCGCCCCACCGGCGCAGGCCGACGCGGCGTCGGTGGCGGCGCGGGCGCGGGCTTTGCGGGAGGCGGCGGGGGCTCATGTTCGGCGTGCCAAGGAGTGTCAGGTCGGGGAGGCTCCGGAGCAGCATTTGTGGGAGTTGCAGCTCATTCAGCGTCGGCGTGGAGCGGAGCTGGGGGTCGATGATGAGCCCTCGCTGTTTTCGTCGCCCGGCTGGTTGATCATGCGCGACGACTATCTGAGCACGAGTTCGGCGCCGTCGACCTCGATCGACTACTTCGGGTTCGGATCGACGAGCAGCCAGTGCATCGGCGTCGGCTACGTACTGTTGCCGGATCGCGTAGCGATCCACCTGAGCACGCCCCGCGCCGTCGAAGACGGCATGAACGCGTTCGCCGAGCAGCTCGGCGTCGCTCTCCGCGAGCTGACCGAGCTGCTCGAGGCCGAGCTACTCGAGGCCTAGCTGCTCGAGGCCTAGCTGCTCAAGGCCTAGCTGCTCGAGGCCTAGTGCCACGACGCCGGTGTCGGTGCCGACGACGAGCACCGTGCCGGCGGCCCAGAGGGTGCGGGGGGTCGCGTCGAGGTCGATCAGCGTGGTCCCACCGGTGGTGGGTGTCCACAGCCGCAGGTTGTGGTCCGGGGCGCTCACCGTGGCGACGACCAGGGTGTCGTCCGCCGTGGTCAGGGCCGCGACGGCGCCCACGCCGGTGTGGGCGGGGTCGGGGGGCAACGGGTCGCCGAGCCGGACGCCGAACGTCGTCCAGAGGGAGACGCGGCCGTCACCGTCGGCGAGCGCGATGCCGCCGGGTGTGCCGGCCACGCCGACCAGGGTGCGATGGCCGATCGCGGCGAGCCTCGGGGCCGACGGGGCCATCGTCGAGCGTTGGCCGGTGACGGCGGCGGAGCTCCAGACGTCGACGGTGAGCTCACCGGACACCGCGACGACCTGGTCCCCGAACGTGACATCGGGCACCGACGTGAGCGCCCGGATCTCGCCCGTCCGGTACAGCTCCCCCAGTGGTTCAGCGGCCACGGGGTCCCAGAGCTGCACGGACCCGTCAGCGTGCCCGGTCACCACGACGGTCCGCCCATCCCGCAAATCCGCCAGCCATCCCGGATCATCCGGATGCCGCCCGTGCACCGGCGCGGGAACGACCGCCGGCGCGACCGCCCGAATCGCCCCAGGCCGCGCGCTCAGCAACTCACCGGTCGCGACATCCCACCACCGAAACGCGTCTCCTCCCGCAACGACATACGCCCGCCCGTCGGGCATCGTCACCGAGGCGGCTCCCCCACCGGCCGACACAGCCACGCCTCCACCCGGGGCCGACGCTGCGGCAGCGCCTCCGGCCGCGGATGTGCCGGTGGCTGGCAGGGAGGTGCCGGTGGTCAGGTCCCAGCGGTCCAGGCCGTCGGGGCCTACGCCCGCGAGGATTGTTTGACCGGTGTGCAGGGTGGCTGCGGTCAGGGCCGTGATCGGGCCGGATTCGGCGCGCCACCGGACCTGTGCCAGCGGCGCCGGGGCGGACCTCGGCCAGCCGCGCGGGGCGGGCTTGAAGCCGTTGGCGTCGGCGAAGGTCGCGGGATCGAGGCCGGCGGCGTCCACGGGCTCCGCGAACTCGTCCTCGGCGATCAGATCGCCGATCCAGTACACGTCCTCGCACGTCACACACTGGTAATGCCCGGCCAACCGGGCAATCGTCCGCCCCCACGCCGCATCACCCCGCAACGCCACCATCGCGGCGATCAAACACCACACCGCCGCGGGCGGCGTCGTCTCCGGAACGCCGGCCCGCGCCACCCGCACCGCGACCCGCGCGAACTCCTCCCAGCCCGGCCCGAACAACTCCCGAGCCGCCTCGATCTCCTCGGCCAACGAAATCCACCCGGGAACAGACCGGGCATCCGCAGCAAGGTCCGGCACCGGCGGCGGCGCACACGGCGGCCCCAACGGGTCACCGAACCCGTCCACCTCGTCCTGCTCCTCGCACCCGGGACACGTCAACGTCACGTACGCCTCACCGGGCGAGAGGAACGACCACATCGCGCCCCCGCTCGGGTGCCCCGCGAGCGTCACACACGCCAAAGCGAAATAGCTGCCACCGAACTCGGCACGCTCCCGGAACACCTCCAGCGCCCCGGTCTCCGCGACACCGATCGCCGCGGTCACGCTCTCCTGCAGCCCCTCGGCCGGCGGGCCCTCGTAGTAATCCGCCCCGGCCGTCACCCAGAACCCGATCTCGGTCCAGAGCTCGGCGCGCTCCTCGGCGTCCAACGACGGGGCGAGGTCCACCAGGTGCGGGATCGCCGCCGACGTGACGTCGTACACCGTGCCCTGGTGCAGCAGCTCGGACCGAAGCGAGTCCCACGGCTCCCCGAGCTGCCGCCGCGTCAGTACCTCACGGAGCGATTCGAGGGCCTGCTCCGTGGAAAAGCAGGCGTCGAATTCGAGCCAGAGCGGACTGTCGAGCGGCAACTTCGCGAGCATGCCGCACCCTACCGAACGCCGTACATAGTGGATCGATCAGTGCACGGGAACGCGTCCGCCGTCCGGAGCGCCGCGGACCAGCAGCGACGCGGCGACCGCGGCCAGCGAGATGACCCCGCCCCAGACGAACGCCGCCTGCACACCGTCCGCGGTCGCGGTGACCGTGTCCGCGCCGTCGGCGAGCCCGGACGCCGTGGTGCGCGACAGCACCGTCACGAACAGTGCGGTACCGGCCGCTCCGGCCACCTGCTGCAACGTGCTGATGACCGCGCTGCCGTGCCCGTACCGGGAGGGTGGTAGGCCCGCCAGGGCTGACGTCATCAGCGGCGTGAGCATCAGCGCGAGGGCTGACGTCAGCATCACGTGGAAGAGCACGACGAGAGCGGTGGACGTCGACGGACCGGCGGTAGCCAGCAGCCAGAGGGCTGCGCTGAGCACGACGGTGCCGGGGAGGACCAGCGGACGCGGGCCGAACCGGTCGTAGAGGCGCCCGACGATCGGGGAGAGCGCGCCCATCGCGAGCCCACCGGGGAGCACGAGCAGACCGGCCGCGAGCGTGCTCATGCCGTGGACGCTCTGCAGGTAGATCGGCAGCAGGATCAGTGCGCCGAACAGCGACATGAAGCCGGCGATCATCACGAGGACCGAGACCGTGAACGAGCGGTGGGCGAAGACGCGCAGGTCCATGAGCGGTCCGCGGCCATGCTGCAGGGCACGTTGACGCCGGACGAACAACGCGAGTGCGACGACGCCGACCAGCACCGGGATCCATGGGGAGGCGTGGCCGCTGCCTTCGCCGAGGCTCGAGAGGCCGTAGATCAGGCCGCCGAAGCCGGCTGCGGAGAGCAGGAGCGAGAGGACGTCGAGGTGCGCGCGCCGGGGTGTGGTGACATTACGTACTTTCCATGCACCCAGCGCCAGGCTGAGAAGCGCAATGGGCAGTACGACGAGGAACAGCCAGCGCCAACTCAGCCGCGAGAGCACCAGCCCGGACACTGTCGGTCCGATTGCCGGGGCGACCGAGATGACGATCGAGATGACGCCCATGATCCGGCCCCGGGCGCTGGGCGCGACCAGGCTCATCGCGGTGGTCATCAGCAAGGGGATCATCACGCCGGTGCCGGCGGCCTGCACGACCCGGCCGACGAGCAGCACGGCGAATCCGGGTGCGACGGCGGCGATCAGGGTGCCGGTGCTGAAGAGCCCCATCGCGGCGACGAACACCTGCCGGACGGTGAACCGCTCCATGATGAAGCCGGTCGCGGGGATCACGACCGCCATCGTGAGCAGGAAGCCCGTGGTGAGCCACTGGCCGGTGGCGGCGGAGACGTTCAGGTCGCTCATCAGGCGCGGTAAGGCCAGCGACATGACTGTTTCGTTGAAGATGACGACGAACGTCGAGATGACCAGCAGGCCGATGAGGGTGCGGTCGGCGGGGCTCAGCGATCGTTCGATCGAGGTGGTCGTCGTGGGTTCGGCTGCGATGGCCACCGATGCGCTCCAATGATTGTTGCTCGAAGCACAGCTTAGTGGCAGTCACTGCCACATCGGCACGCGCTAGCATGTCGGCCGTGACTGACATCACCAGTCTTCGGGAGCGCCGCCGGCTGGCCACGTCCGCCGAGATCGAGGCGGCCGCGTTCGAGCTGTTCGCCGAACGCGGGTCGGAACACACCACTGTCGACGACATCGCGGCGGCGGCGGGCGTTTCGCCGCGCACGTTCTTCCGCTACTTCCCCACCAAGGAAGACGCCGTCCTAGGCGTCAAACGAGACTTCTACGCCGCGGTGAGCGAGCACATGTTTCCGCGCGCGGACGACCCCGGCGGCGCGGCCGCGGTCGGGCTGGGCGAGCTGGCCGGTGCGACCGCGGCGGCGCTCGACTCGTTCGGGGCGGCGGCGCGGGAGCGGATGGTGCGGGTGCGGTGCCTGTGCGAGCAGGACGCCAACCTGCGGCACCGGTCGCTGCTCCTCGACGCCGAACAGTGCCGATTGCGGCAGGATCAGATCGGCGGCTCGCATCCCAGGCTACTGGTGGAAAGCCTCAACGTCGCGCTGACCGCAGCCCTCGACGACTGGGCCATTCGGTCCGCGGCCGGAGAGGACGCCGACCTCGTCGAGGTCTTCCGCACGACCTGCGACGTCCAACGCCAGCTGTTCAGTACGCGATGAAGAGGATCTCGTCGCGGGAGTACTCGTGATCGGGGTGTTGGGCCGCGAGGTGCGCCTGGGCCTTGGCGACGAGATCGTCCTCGTCCACACCCTCGATGAATTCCCCGCACGGACAGCTCAGCCTCGTCTTCATCCACCCATTATGGAGTGAAGTGTTTTCGGCCTAGCCGACTAGGGCACTGGGTGGGCATGCCTCCCTCGGAACTCAGTGCGGCGCTGGCGGCCGGAGTGCTCGTGCTCGCGGCGTGCTCACCGTCGTCCACCGCTTCGCAGACCGACGACTCCTTACAACGGTTCTACGACCAGAAGCTGACGTTCTCCGCGTGTGACGGATACGCCACCACCCCGGCCGACACGAAGCTGTTCGCGAGCAGCACGACCTACCAGTGCGCGCGCCTCGAGGTACCGCTCGACTACGACGACCCCGACGGCGACACCGCCCAGATCGCGATGCTGCGCGTGCCCGCCCGGGGAAAGTCCCTCGGCCCGCTGGTGCTGAACTCTGGCGGACCGGGTGGAACCGGCATGAACTTCGCGGCGATCACGGCGACGAACCTCGCGAAGAGCCCGGTCACCGAACGCTTCGACCTGATCGGCTTCGACCCCCGCGGTATCGGCGCCACGAAACCGGCCGCCAAGTGCTTCACCCCCGAGGACCTCGCCAACGAGAACGGCGCGATCGACTTCCTCGTGACCGACACGAAGGGCACGGCAGCCGACACCCAGCGCCTCGCCGACCACTGCACGGAGCTGTCCGGTGGCGAGAAGGTCGTGGGCTCGTTCGCGTCGCGTGACGTCGCCCGCGACATGGACGTCCTGCGCGCCGCACTAGGCCAGGACAAGCTCAACTTCCTAGGCCAAAGCTACGGCACCCGCATCGGCGCCCTGTACGCCCGCGAGTTCCCGCAGAACGTCCGCGCGATGGTCATCGACGGCGCGGTCGATCCGCAGCTCGGATTCGCCGACCGGCGCGTCGGAAGCTTCGCCGCGTTCCAGAAAGCGTTCGACGGGATGGCCGCCGACTGCGCGAGCAAGCCGAACTGCGGTCTCGGGCAGGACCCGAACCGTGCGCTCGAGGTGTACCAGAGCGCGATGCAGCCCCTGGTCACCAAGCCGCTGGCGGCAACGGACGGCCGCAAGCTGACGTTCAACGCGGCCACCGGCTTCGTGATCAGCGCGCTGTACGACCCGGTGGCGTGGCCGTTCGTCACCAAGGCCGTCGGTGACATCGCCCAGGGCGACCCCGCCTCGATGCTCGCCGTCATCGATCGGCTCGCCACCGCGAGCGCCGCCGGCGGCAACTTCCCCGACGCCAGTTTCGCGATCAACTGCATGGACAACGAGCGCTTGACGCCGGAGCAGGCCGTCGACCTGCGGAAGCGACTTTGGGAGGCCGCACCGTTCCTCGACCCCGGTCACGGCCCCGAGGGCGCCCGGGACGCGTGCGAGGCGTGGCCGGTCGAGTCGAAGCCGACGACCCCGTTCCCCGAGCGGGTCGAGGGCCTGCCCCCGACGCTGACGGTCTCGATCACGAATGACACGACCACGCCGCACTCGGGTGGCATCAGCCTCGCGAAGACGCTCGGCGGCAGCCTGCTCACCGTCGACGGCTGGGGACACACGATCGCGCCGGGCGGCAAGAACGCCTGCGTGAACGCGTACGTGGCGGACTACCTGGTGAACCTCACGACTCCGCCGGCTGACGCTCGGTGCGCCGGCTGACGATCTCGTTGATCCAGACGGGTGCGAACGGCGACGTGCAGCCGGGTGGCGTCGGGTAGTCCTTGAGCACCTGCAGTCGCTCCCCGATGTCGAGCGCCCGGGCGCGGTGCTCCGCGTGCTCGATCCCGATCTGGGCCAGGCAGTGGTTCATCGCCCACTGCAGACGGTCCGGCGCGCCCTTCAGATCGGCCTCGATCTCGTCGAGCAAAACGACGAGGTCGAGGCCGTCGGGCTTCTTCGCGACGCGCTCGGTGGTCAGCGCCCAGCCGGCGCTGGCCACCACGGGGTCGGGGTCAGCCGACCACGCGACGCGCAGGGCGTCGGAATGAGCGTTTTTCTTGACGACGTAGTTGACGAGCCAGTCGTGCACCTTGGGAGTACGCGACTCGCGGAGCATCGTGTCGAGCTCGTCGCGCTCGAACGCTTTCGGACGGCAGATCAGGAGCGCGAGGAGGCGCGCCGCGCTGTCGCCGGTCCGCCAGAGCTCGCGGGCGAGGTCCTGCTGGGTCTTCAGCCGCTTCGCGATCGCGCGCAGCTTGCCGAGGTTCACGGCGTGGTCGTCGCCGTGTTTCTCGTTCACCTCGCGGATCTTCGGGTCCTCGAGTGCGGCCAGCTCCACCATCACGTCCGCCACCGTCATGACGTATAAGCCTACACTTATTCGAGACGGGATCCGACCGATGCTCGCAGCAACCAACCGGGGTTCCGGGAAGACTTGCGACAATGACCAGCACGGACGCTGTCTAGCCCTGGAAGGACTACCCCGTGGCCGGTGGACTTGTTGCTCTGTTGGACGACGTCGCGGTGTTGGCGCGCACTGCTGCCGCCTCGCTCGATGACATCGGTGCGGCCGCGGCCAAGGCGAGTACCAAGGCGGCGGGTGTCGTCGTCGACGATGCCGCCGTCACCCCGCAGTACGTGCGGGGCCTCGCCGCCAAGCGTGAACTGCCGATCATCAAGCGCATCGCGCTCGGCTCGCTGCGTAACAAGTTCCTGATCATCCTGCCGGTGGTGCTGCTGCTCAGCCAGTTCCTGCCGGGGCTGCTCACCCCGATCCTGATGATCGGCGGCGCGTACCTCTGCTACGAGGGCGCGGAGAAGGTGTGGCACAAGATCGCCCATCGCGGCGCCCACCAGGAGGAAGAGGGCGCCAAGGACGAGAAGGCCCTGATCTCCGGCGCGGTGCGCACGGACCTGATCCTGTCCGCCGAGATCCTGGTCATCTCGCTGAACGAGGTCATCGACGAGCCGTTCTGGTCCCGCCTGGCGATCCTGGCCGTCGTCGCGCTGATCATGACCGTCGTCGTCTACGGCGCCGTCGGGCTCATCGTCAAGATGGACGACGCCGGGCTGCGGCTGGCCGCGGGCCCCGGCGCCGTCGCCGCGCTCGGTCGCGGACTGGTGAAGGCGATGCCGATCGTGCTCACCGCACTGACGATCATCGGCACCGCGGCGATGCTCTGGGTCGGCGGGCACATCCTGCTGGTCGGCACCGACGATCTCGGCTGGCACGCCCTGTACGGCGCGGTGCACCACATGGAGGAGGCCGCGCACGACGCCACCGGCGCTCTCGGCGGGGTCGTCGGCTGGCTCGTCAACACCGTGTTCAGCGCGATCCTCGGGCTGATCGTCGGCGCGCTGATCGTCGTCGTGATGACGTTGATCGCCAAGCGTCGCAAGGCTCACTGAGCAGGCAGGTACATCCCGGCGAAGAGCCGGACCGCGTCCCGGAGCACGTCGCGGTCGTCGGGACGCGGATGGGCGATGCGCTGGAGCGCGAAGCCGTCGAGCAGCGCGATGAGATGACGCGCGGCCCTGCCCGGTTCGGCCGCGCCCAACGCGCGCAGCACTGTCGTCGCTGCGCTCTCGTAGGCCTCGACGATGCGGGTGACCGGCTCGACGAGGTCGGGCCGGCGGGTCCGCCCGAGGTACGCCTCGAACTGCACGAGCACCGTCGGGGCGGTGACCACCTCCACCAGCAGGTCGATCGTCTCGTCGAGCGGGACGTCGTCGGCCAGGAAGTCGGCCGACTCCAGGATGGTGTCGGCGACGCGCGTCACGGCGGCGCCGATGAGCTCGTCCAGCGACGAGAAGAAGTACGACGTCGTGGAGAGCGGCACGCCGGCCGCCGCGGCGACCGCGCGGTGCGTGACGCCCTCGAGCCCGTGGTCGGCGATCACCTCGACGGCGGCGTCGAGGAGCTGCGTCCGGCGCAGCTCCCCTCTGGTGTAGCGCTTCGTCACCATGTCGGTGTCGACACGGCGAACGCGTCGACGGACGCCAGGTCGTAGGAGCCGGCGTCGGTGCCGATGCCCTGCGCGACCTGCGCCGCGGCTGCGCACCCCAGCCGGGCGGACTCCTCGAGCGAGCGGCCCTCGGCGCGGCCCAGGATGAAGCCGGCCGAGAACGCGTCGCCGCAGCCGGTCGTGTCGACGACGTCGATGCGGAACGCCGGCACCTCGATCACCTCGTCGCGGGTCACGACGAGGGCGCCCTTCTTACCCTGCGTGGTCGCGACGAGCCCAGCACCCGCCTCGATCAGGGCGCGAGAACCGCTGACCAGGTCCTTCGCACCGGTGAAGCCGAGGACCTGCTCGTCGTTGGGCAGGAAGTAGTCGGTGTGCGGCAGGGCCTGCGCGATCCACTCGAGCATGCCCGGGTCACCGGGGGCGAGCAGGTCGATCGACGTGGTCAACCCGCGCTCCTTCGCCGAGGCGAGCAGCTCACCGGCGGCCTCTCCCCCGAGGAACTCCGGGCCACCCAGGTGGAGGTGGGTGCAGCCGTTCAGGGCTTCCCGGTCGAGGAGGTCGAGCGTGAACGCGCCGTTGGCGCCGATGCAGTGCCAGGCCGGTCGGTCGCCGTTGGGCCGCACCGGGATCACGGACGACGAAGTCTGCGCGGCCTCGGTGCGGGTGATCCCCGTGGTGTCGACGCCCTCGCGGCCCAGTGCGGCGAGGAGCGCGTCGCCGAGCGGGTCGGCGCCGACCGCGCCCTGGGAGCGCACCGTCGCGCCGAGGCGGCTCAGTACCACCGCGGTGCCGCCCGCGGTGCCCGCCGGGGAGAGGCGGATCGTCTCGACGAGTTGGCCCTCGGAGCCCTCGGGAATCGACTGGATTCCGATGACGTGGGTGTCGAGGACATGGACGCCGATCGTGGCGACGGTGACGGTCATGCCGCACCCTAGCGTCAACCTTGGACGGATGTCCGAGGTTGAGCGAAGCGCTTGCGGTACTCCGTGGGGCTCACGCCCAGGTGGCGGCGGAAGAGGTTACGGAGGTTGGCGCCCGTGCCGAGGCCCGCGTGGTGGGCGACCGATTCGACCCCGCTGGCGCCCTGCTCGATCAAGCGACACGCCAGCTCGACCCGTTGCGCGGTGAGCCACTCGACCGGCGTGCTCCCCACCTCCCGGCGGAACCGCCGGTGGAACGTGCCGGGCGTGAGCCCCGCCCGCCGCGCCAACTCGTCCACCGTGAGCTTCCGGTGCAGATTCGACGACGCCCACTCCAACACCGGAGCCAACGAATCCACCGTCGCCGGCGGCAACGGCTGCTCGACGAACTGCCGCTGTCCCCCGTCCCGCACCGCAGCGAACACGAGCCTGCGCGCGACGTGGTTGGCCACCTCCGCGCCGAAGTCCCGGCGGACGATGTGCAGCCCCAGGTCCAGGGCGGCCGCACTGCCCGCCGACGTCAGCACGTCCCCGTCGTCGACAAAGAGAACGTCCGGTTCCAGCCGGACGGACGGGAACCGCCGACGGAACTCCGACGCGAGCTGCCAGTGCACTGTCGCCCGCCGACCGTCGAGAACCCCCGCCTCGGCGAGCGTGAACGCGCCGGTGCACAGCCCCACCAGGCGCGCACCCCGCTCGTGTGCCCGCCGGATCGCCCGGAGCACCGCCGGCCTCGACGGCAGCTCCACCTCCGGACGATTCGGGACGATCACCATGTCCGCGGACTCGATGTCAGCCAGCCGCCCCTGCGCACTGATCGTGAACAGCCCGTCCCGCATCCGAACCCCCGGCCGGGGCGTCACGACCGTCATCCGATACGGCTCGAAGCCGAGCAACTCACGCCGGCTGATGCCGAAGATCTCGGTCGCGCACCCGACCTCGAACGGGTTCGAATTCTCGTCAACGACGAGCACGACCGCGCAGGATCCTTTCGACATGAATCATTTCTAACACTGTCGGTGCCGCGCGCCACGAGACAGGATTCGGACCATGCTCCAGAAGATCTCGCTTCGCAGCGAAGCCGACCAACTCACCGAGTTCTGGTCACAGCGCGTGCTCGCCGCCGGCAACGGCAACCTGTTCAAGGTCGCCAAAGGCACCGGCTCCACGAACTGGCACAGCCACGACGACCAGGACGAGACGTTCCTCCTTCTGGAGGGCCGCCTCACCGTGCAGCTGCGCGACGGTGACGTCGACCTCGCGCCCGGCGACCTGCTGGTCATCCCCCGGGGCGTCGAGCACTGCCCGCGGGCCGACGGGGAGGCACGATTCCTCCTCGTCGGCCCGGAGATCACGTCGACCGCCGCGGGCGGCAAGCCGGACTGGAGTTAGGGCGGGCGCCGTCAGATACCGGCGGTGTGCGTCGCCCAGATCGCGTTCGTGCCCGCGATACCGCAGTAGATGACGAGATTGTTGTCGCTCTGAGTCGCCAGGATCGGGAACTCGGTGTACCGATTGCACTTGTTGTACGTGCCGCTCGACCAGACCGCCCGCGCGTACCCGGACGTGTAGAGCACGAGGTTGCCGTCCTGTTGCCAGAGCATCTGGGTCGCTCCGGAACCCGCGGTGTTCGTGTGCCACTTCCGGACGCCGGCCTTGTTGTAGACGCCCAGGTCACCGTTGACCATCCGGAGCGTCGCGGTGCCCTTGTAGAACGTCCAGCGATTGCCGTTGTCGAGCCACTGGCAGCCGTACATGTTGTGCGTCCACACCGTGTTGTTGATCGGGCTCAGGTAGTCCTTGGCCTCCCCGGGCCTGCCCTCGGGCCCGGCAGTGCGGTCGCACGCCGTCGCCGGGAAGGCCTGCGCCGGACTGCCGAGGAAAAGTACCGAAGCCGCCGCTAACACGAGCGCCGCGATGACACGTCGGAACATACGCGTCCCTCTCTACCTCCGGGCGCCCCCGTGACGCACCGGTTCGGCACACCTTAGAGGTTCGATCCGCTCCACTGTGAACAACGCGAATCAACGGAAATCGGCGGGCGTGAACTTGCGGTTGGCCAAATGCTCCTCGATCTGCTCGAGGCTCTGGCCGGTCAGCTCCGGCATCTTGAGGTACAGGAACACGAACGCGATGACGTTGAACAGCGCGTACAGCCAGAACGTCTGGCCGGTTCCGATCGCGTTCATGATGCTGAGCAGCGTCAGCGTGATGATGACGTTGGTGCCCCACAGCGACGCCGACTGGGCCGCGGCACCCGCCGCCCGCGTGGCGAGCGGGTAGATCTCCGAGCCGGTCAGCCAGCCCATGAGCTGGATACCACCGGCGGTGAACGCCATGAACGCGATGAGCGTCGCGACGATCCACGGCACCATCGACTTGCCGTCGTTGCCGGACACGAAGAACCACCCGAGCACGATCAGCGCGAGCGCGGCGAACGGCAAAGTCAACAGCGTCAGCCGACGACGTCCGACGCGGTCGATGATGGCCAGGCCGATGAGCTGGGCGATCAGATAGGTCAGACCGAGTGCGACGGAGACGCGCAGCGCGGTGGAGTCCGAGAAGCCGTTGTCGGTGAGGATCGTGGGCGTGTAGTACACGATCATCTCGATGCCGGACAGCTGGGTGAAGATCGCGAGTCCACACCCGACGACGAGCGCGGGTCGCACCCACGCGGCCTTGAGCCCGGCCCAGCCGCGGGTGCTGGCTTCCCGCTCGGCTTTGACGTTGTCCTGGATCTCGCCGAACTCGGCGGACAGGTCGGCGTCGGGGTGGCGAACCCGGCCCAGCGCCTCGCGCGCCTTGTCGTCCTGGCCCTCGCGGGCGAGCCAGCGCGGGCTCTCCGGCAGCCGCAGCATCAGCAGGAACATGAGACCGGCCGGGATCGCGGCCATGCCGATCGAAACGCGCCAGTCGATGACCTCCGCCGCGCCGACGATCGTCGCGATCACGATGCCGACGCCGATCGCGATCTGGAAGAACAGCACCAGGCGGCCCCGGTAGGCGGACGGGGCGAGCTCGGCGACGTACACGGGCGCGGTCTGGGTGGCGCCGCCGACCGCGAAGCCCAGGATCAGGCGACTGATCGACAGGCTGATCGGCTCCGGCGAGAGCGACGCCGCGAGCGCACCGACGACGAAGATGATGCCGATGAGCAGCAGCGTGCCGTGACGGCCGCGCCGCTCGGCCAACCGGCTGCAGGTGAGGGCACCGATGACGGCGCCGACGAGGATCGACGCGGTGATCGCCTGTTCCCAGAGGTGGCCGATGTCGAAGTCGTCGCCGATCTGGAGCAACGCGCCGGAGATGATGCCGGTGTCGTAGCCGTAGAGCAGCCCCGAAATGGCCGAGACCAGGGCTACCACGATCACTGATCCGGTAAGACGGTCGTTGTCGGTCTTCACGGCATTCTGGGTCACTGCGACCTCCCGGTGGCGCACCGTCGCGTGGCGGCCCTACTACCCAGAACGGCGTTCATTAACGCACGGTCTCCACGTTGAGGCAGGATGCGGACATGGATGAGGACCTCGACACGTCGATGTTGAGCGAACGGCAGCGTCAGATCCTCGTGGTCATCCAGGAGTCGGCGCTGCGCAACGGCTACTCGCCGTCGACGCGCGAGATCGCCGACGCGCTGGGGTTGGCGTCGACGTCGACGGTGAGTCGGCAGTTACGGAACTTGGAGGACCTCGGGTTCCTGCGACGGGGCCGGGCCACACGCCCGATCGACGTTCGGATGTTCTTGGAGCCGGTTGCCGTCGACGCTCCGGGCACCATCGGGGTGCCCGTGCTCGGGGACATCGCTGCCGGCACGCCGATCCTCGCCGAGGAGACGTCGGACGAAGTGCTGTCGCTCCCCCGCGACCTGGTGGGTAAGGGCACGCTGTTCGGTCTGCGGGTGCGCGGCGATTCGATGATCGACGCCGCGATCTGCGACGGGGACCTGGTCGTCGTCAAGCAGCAACCGGAGGCGTACAACGGCGAGATCGTGGCGGCGATGATCGACGACGAAGCCACCGTGAAGGTGTTCCGGCGTCGCAACGGGCACGTGATCCTCGAACCGCGCAACCCCGCGTACTCCGACATCGACGGGGATCGAGCCGTGATTCTCGGCAAGGTCGTGTCGGTGTTGCGTCGCACCTAAGGAGCGTCATGCGTGCCGAAGGGCCTTATTTCGACGAGTTGAGCGTCGGGCAGGTGTTCGCGGACGCGCCGGCGTACACGTTGAGTTCGGGGCGCGCTGCCACGCACCAGGCGATTCTGGGTGATCGGCTGCGGCTCGCACTGGACACCGAGCTGGCCGATGCGGTGGCGGGGCGGGGGGCGTTGGCGCACCCGGCGTTCGTGTGGGACGTGGCGATCGGGCAGTCGACGGTCGTGACGCATCACGTGCGGGCGAATTTGTTCTACCGGAACCTGGCCTTCCATCGGCTGCCGGCGATCGGCGACACGTTGCACACCGTGACGACGGTGGCCGGGTTGCGCCAGAACACCCGGCGCGAGGGACGGCCGCCGACGGGGTTGGCGGCGTTGCGGATCGTGACGGTGGATCAGGAGGGTCGGTCGGTTCTCGACTTCTACCGCTGCGCGATGGTGCTGTTGGGTGCGGACGTGGAGACGGATCACCGCGACGACCTCGACGCGCTGGGAAGCGCGGGGCGAGGCACTGGCGCGGGCAGCCCCGGCGCTGTGGGCTCAGGCGCGGGCGGGCCTGGCGCGGCGGGCCAGGCTGCTGCCGGGTGGGACCTGGGGGCTTGGCGGGCTCGGGTGCCTTCTGGGCGGGCGTTGGAGGTCGGGGCGCGTATCGAGGTAGTGGGTGGGGATGTGGTGAGCAGTGCGCCGGAGTTGGCGCGGCTCACGCTGAACGTCGCTCGGGTGCACCACGATTCGGCGGCCGGCGGCGGGCAGCGGCTCGTGTACGGCGGCCACACGATCGGGCTGGCGCTCAGTCAGGTCAGCCGGGCGCTCCCGGACCTGGTCACCGTGCTGGGCTGGGAGAGCTGCGACCACGTCGGCCCGGTCCACGAGGGCGACACCGTGCACAGCGTGATCACTGTCGAGGACGTGTCGCCCGCCCCCACGGGGGGCCGGATAGCCGCCCTCCGTAGCGAAGTCACATCAGCCGGGCGCCCCGTGCTCGACTGGCGCTTCCACGCCCTCTTCGCCTGACCAGTCAGCGGATCGCGCCTGCCTCGGCGAGGGCGGCGACGTCGGACGGGCCCAGCCCGAGCCAATCCTCGAGCACATCACCGGTGTCCCCGCCCACCGCCGGCGCGGGCCCGGGAGCGGGCGGCGTCCACCCGGTAGGCCGCCCCACCGGCGCCGGCACCGGATACCGCCCGAGCTCCGGATCGTCGACCTCGGTGAACAACCCACTCGCCGCGAGCAACCCGTCCCGCGACCGGGTCATCTCCTCGATCGTCCGGTAGTCACCCCACAACACCTTCGCCTTCTCCAACGAAGCCACGACCTCGGCATGCGTCCGCTGCTCGAACCACGGCCGCAGCAACGCCGAAATCACGTCCCGGTACCGGTACCGGGCCTCCTCCTCGGCGAACGTCACCCCGATCGCCTTCTCCATCGCCGCCAGCACGTCCTCCGTGCCGGTCAACGTGATCAGGCTGTTCCAGTGCCGGTTCGTCAACGCGACCACCATCACCCGCCGCGAGTCCGCGGTAGCGAAGTCACACCCGTACGACCCGTACAGATAGTTCCCCTCGCGCAACCGCTGCGACCCGTTCACCACCACGTCCGCGACGAACCCCAGCTGCGCCATCGTCGCCACGGCCACGTCGGCCAGGTTGATCTCGACGTACTGCGGCGCACCGGTCGCCCGTCGCAACCGCTCCGCGGACACCACCGACAGCGCCGCGTGCGCCCCCGTGATCAGGTCCCACGCCGGCAGCACGTGGTTCACCGGAGAGCTGGCGTCCACCGGCCCGGTCACCCACGGCAACCCGACCTCGCAGTTGACCGTGTAATCCACCGCCGGACGCCCGTCCGAGCGTCCGCCGATCTGGACCTGGATCAGGTCGGGCCGCACCGCGAGCAGCTCGGAGTGCCGCAACCACGACTGCCCGACCGCGTTCGTGACCAGGATGCCGTGCCCGTCGCCCGGCACACCCAGCAACCGCCGGACGACGTCCCGGCCACCCTCACTGCGCAGGTCGACCTCGATCGACCGCTTGCCCCGGTTGAGCCCGGCCCAGTACAGGCTGCGCCCACCCGGGGCAAGCGGCAGCCGCCGCGTGTCGGTCGCGCCACCGATCGGGTCGATCCGCACGACGTCGGCGCCGAGCTGCGCCAGCGTCATGCACGCGGACGGCCCGGCCACGTACGTGCACAGGTCGACGACGTGGAGCCCGGCGAGCGGAAGAGTCATGACCCGACCGTATCGGGCCGGCGGCGATCGCTCGGCCGGTCCTCTTCCGGGTCCGCGGTCAGCATGGTGTATGCGGTGCCGAGCAGGTCCATGAGCGGCGTGCCGCGCACGGTGGCGGTCAGCGGCGTCAAAGTGCGCACCAAGGCGTCGCCGGCGCCGGGGTGTACCGCGCTCCGCGGCGGCGGGGTTTCGTCGGCCGCCGCCCAGAACGCGTCGACGCAGTCCGCCAGCGGCCGGTCGGCCACCCCCGCGGACCAGCTCGGCGCGCTGTTCTCCACCGTCGTGCGGCGTAGCGCGTCGAGCAGCGCCTCCTGATCGCGGCCCCGCCACGCCAGCACCAGGAACGGATCGTCGTCGAACGCTTCGGCGAGCACGTAGCAGACCGCGGCGACGTGCTTGCACGGCACGCTCCAGTCCGGGCAGGAGCATTTCATCCCCACCGACGTCGGGAACAGCGGCGTCCCGCAGTCGGCGAAGACCTGCTCGATCTCGGGGGGCAGCTCCCCGGCAAGCAGCGCGGCCCGGTACAGCGCGGCGGCGGCGAGCGACTCCTCCACCTGCGCCCACTGCGGTTCGGTCACTGCGGGCACGGTCAGCCGCACCGCGTAGGGGGTGGTCCGGCTGCCCTGGACGTCCGCCCGGACGACCCCCGGCTCGATGGCGAGGCTCAGCACCTGACCCTGGCGGGCGTACGTGCGCCCCCGCGTCAGCCGACCGCCGAGGTTCAGCGCCTCCAACACCGCGAGGAAACGGCGCGACCACCACTCCTCGCCGATCTGCCCACGCTTGTTGCGCACCGCGATCCCGCCGGACACGCGCAGCGGGCCAGTGCCGTAGTGATCAAAAGCCATCCCGCTACTCCGATACCGCATCGGCGGACAGGGCGACCAACGAGCGGAGCTCGCCGACGCTCAACTCCGTCAGCCACCCCTCGCCGGTTCCCACGATGCGCTCAGCCAGCGCGCGCTTTTCCGCGATCATCGCGTCGATCCGCTCCTCGAGCGTCCCGACGCAGGTGAACTTGCGGACCTGCACGTTCTTGCGCTGGCCGATCCGGAACGCCCGGTCGGTGGCCTGGTCCTCGACCGCGGGGTTCCACCACCGGTCGTAGTGGATCACGTGGTTGGCGGCGGTCAGGTTGAGACCCGAACCGCCGGCCTTCAGCGACAGCAGGAGCACTCCGGGGCCGTCGGTCCGCTGGAACTTCTCCACCAGGGCGTCGCGCGCCTTCTTCGGGACGCCCCCGTGCAGGAACGACACCGGCGCGGTGAGCCGGGCCGCCAGATAGGGCTCGAGCATCCGGCCGAACTCGGCGAACTGAGTGAAGCAGAGCGCCTTGTCCCCCTCTGCGACCGCCTCGCCCAGGATTTCCTCCAGGCGGGCCAGCTTGCCCGATCGTCCCGCCAGCGCCGACCGGTCACCGAGCAGGTGGGCGGGGTGATTGCAGATCTGCTTGAGCTTGGCCATGGTCGCCAGCACCAGTCCGCGCCGCTCCATGCCGTCGCTGCCCCCGATCCGGTCCAGCATGTCGTCGACAGTGGCTTGGTAGAGGGTGGCCTGTTCGGCGGTCAGGTTGCACCAGACGACCATCTCCTGCTTGTCAGGGAGATCGTCGATGATCGATGTGTCGGTCTTGACGCGGCGCAGGATGAAGGGACCGGTAGCCCGTTTCAAGGCTTCCGCGGCCGACGCGGAGCCTTCCCGTTCGATCGGTACGGCGAACGCCGTGCGGAAGCCGGTGGCCGACCCCAGCAGACCGGGGTTGGTGAAGTCGAACAGCGACCACAGATCGCCGAGATGGTTCTCCACCGGCGTTCCGGTGAGCGCGATCCGGCTGCTGGCCGGCAGTGCACGCACGGCCCGGGCGGCTTTCGTCGCGCTGTTCTTGATGAACTGTGCCTCGTCGCAGACCACGCGCCGCCAGGTGACCGCCGCGAGGTCCGCCTGATCCCGCGCGGCCACCGCATAGGTGGTCAGGACGACGTCGGAGGCGGCGAGAGTGTCCCGGAGTTCGGAGCCGGTGAGCCGGCCACCGCCGTGGTGGACGTGGACGCGCAGGTTCGGCGCGAATTTCTGCGCTTCCCGTTGCCAGTTGCCCACCAGCGACATCGGGCAGATCAGCAGCGTCGGTCCGGGCTCGGTGAGGAGCAGCGCGAGGAGCTGGACGGTCTTGCCCAGCCCCATGTCGTCGGCCAGGATGCCGCCGAAGCCGAGCGTGCCGAGGAAGGCCAGCCAGGACACGCCGCGCTCCTGATAGGGGCGCAGGGTGCCCGCGAAGTCCGCCGGGGTTTCGATCGGCTCGAGTGTCCGCTCGGTCGCGTCGGCGAGCAGGTCGCCGAGCCAGCCGTCGGCGTCCACCTGGGTCACCGGAAGATCGGTGGCCCCGACCGCGGCCGGGTGGCCGTCGGCGTCGGTGCCGTACATCGCCAGACGCATGGCCTCGCCGGCCGTCATCGTTCCGCTGCCCCGCCGTTCCAGGACCGCGAGTACTTTCCGCAGGTGACCCTGGTCGAGCTCCACCCATCGGCCGCGCAGACGCACCAGGGGCGCCTTGAGACGGGCCAGGTCGGCCAGCTCGTCCTCGCTGAGCACGTCGTCGCCGAGCGCCAGCTCGAACCGGAAGTCGACGAGGTCGTCTTGGCCGAAGCCGCCGGTGCGGACCGAACCGACCTTGCTGGTGGCGCGCGTCGTCAGCTTCAGCGACGGCCGGGTGCGGCCCAGCCCGGCCGGCAGCTGGACGCCGAAGCCGGCGGCCAGCAGCAACGGGGCGGTCCGGGTGACGAACCGGTGGGCGCCGGACGCGTCGGTCTCGACGGCCGAGGGCGCGGCCTTCCGCAGTTCGTCCCGCAGCTCCGGATAGAGGCGCGCGGCCCGGCCGAGCCCCGCCAGCAGCTCTTCCTCTCCCCGCGCGAAGCCGCGCGTCTCCCCCGCCCAGATCGCGGCGGCGGGCAGGATCAGGCTGGGGTCCTCGGGCGATTGCAATGCGGCTTCGACGATCCACGGGGCGGTCCCGTCGGCGGTTGGCTCGATCAGCCGGAACCGCAGCTGACGCGGGGCGGCAACCTCGTCTTCCCAGGTGGCCAGGCCCGCGGTCAGGGCGCGGAGGTCGTCGCCGTCCTCCGGTGCGACGGCGAACGACGGCGAGCCGGTGAGTGCCGCGACCCAGCGTTCGGCGACCGGAACCGGCCTGCGGCTCGGCGGCAGCAACGCGGGCAGCCGGCTTCGCGCGGCGGCGTCGGTCAGCGCGTCGAGTGCGGCGCCGACGACACCCGTCGCACTCGATCCGGCCATCGCCGCCCGGGCGGAAGGGGCGAGCATCGCCGCGAGTTCCCGCGCCCGAGCGGCGTCGGCGCCGACCAGCACCGGACGCCAGCGCGCTTCGGCGGCCCCGTCCACCGTCAGGGTCGGCAGCACCCGACCGCGCCGGACCAGGTCGTCGACCAGCTCGCACAGGTTGGCCATCGACCGCCACGAACCACCGAACAACAAGAACTCACTGCACTCCGACGCCACGGCGACGAGTTGAGGAACGAGGTGAAGGACCGCGCCGGCCGCGAACGACAGCGCCGGAACGCGCCACGGGGTGAGTGTCGTCGCGCCGGAACGCGCCGGTCGCGGAGACAGGGCGAGCATCTGCGGGGAGGGCACCGGGCGGCGGCCCACCGTGGGCAGCGCGAGTTCGGCGTCGACCTCGGTGGCTTTTCGCAGTAGTTCTGCTGCTGCGGGGGCCGCTCGCTCGAGCGTGTCGAGGAGTTCGGGCAGCTCCGCCACTCCGGACCGGGAGTCGGCGCTCTCGGCCCACACCAGCAGCGACTGCCCTGACCACGCCACGTGCGTCGCGATCGCCCTCGGCGTGGCACGGACCATGATTCCGAAGTCTAGTGTGCAGCCCAGCTGAGTTACTCCCGGTAGAGCACCAGATGCTCGTGGTACAGCACTCCGTCACGGACGTCACCGGTCGCGGTGAAACCGGTGTCGTCAACGTAATCGAGGTGACTGCCGGTGACCGTGTAGCGGCCCGTGTAGGCGCTGGCCTTGGTCCCCCGCGCCTCGTCGTACCGGCCGTCCGCGCGGAGCTCTTGCCGGATGTGCCCGTCCGCGGTGACCCACATACCGACGACATCGATGTCGGTCATGACCGACTCCTTTTCACTCGAAGACCCGCCCAGTCTCCGACGCCCACCGACCACGTACCAGGGTGCGTTACTCCCAGGGCGCGTCGTGCTGAGCCATCTCGCCGGCCTCGACTCCGGTCCGCCCCAGCTGCGCCACGACTCGCTGCGCCCGCGGCGCTCCGCAATCCAACGCCCGCGATGCCGCAGCCGTGGCTTCCCGCCGGTCTCCGCAGTCGAGGTACGACACTTCTGGCGCGGGCCGGGAATCAAGCCAGGGCCGCGAGGATTCGTGCGGAGCGGTTACCCGGGTGGGCGGTGAGGCGCTCGAGGAGCACGCCGGTGTCTTCGGGCCAGTCCGGGCCGGGCTTCAGGATCTTGTCGGCCGGTACCTCGTCCGGACGGTCGTCCAGGGTGACCGCGCGAACCCGGCGGTGGTCGATGCCGCGGGCGAGCAACGTGTCGCCACCGCCGTAGCGCCCGGCGGCCGGGGCTTCCCCGTCGGCGGCCCCGGCGGCCATGTGCGGGTATCCGGCCGCGACCTCGTGCGTGACCAGCAGCGCCAGGAGCAGGTCGTCGGTGCGGGTGGCGCGTTTCTGCCGCCGTGCCCGCTCGTCGGCCTCCGCGCGGATCCACATCACGGGGTGGGCCGCGTGGTTGACCTCCCGCGCGAAGACGGAGAACAGCAGCTTGTCCTTGAGCCCGCGGCCGCGGTAGCGCACCCGCCCGAGCAGCGCGTCCCGGGCCGGGCGCAGCTCCGGCGGCACCCGGTCCTCACCGCGCTCCGCGTGGCCGGCCCGTGCGGCAGCCCGCACCGCGTCGACGTCGACTCCCGCGCTGCGGAGCACCCCGCACGCCTCGGACGCGGGATCCTCCAGCAGCGCCGCGAGCAACGCGACCCGGGAGTCGTCGGCGACCGACCGCACCGCGGCCCGGGAGCCGTCACCGGCCGACCGCACCGCGGCCTGGGAATCGGCGACCGACCGCAGCGCGGCCTCCGCCGTGGCCGATACCGGCAGGGGCCGACCGTCGGCGGTCCGCACCGTCGGGCTGTCCGTCGGTGCCGGATCGACGGGCTCGTTGGTCACCCGCCCGGCCGTCTTCACCACCGTCACGACGACGATCGGCGTGACGTCGAACGTGTCCAGCAGCGCCCCGGCATGCTCGTCGTGGGCGACCGCATACAGCAGGTGATCGGTGCCGACCGGTCCAGCGGTCAGGCCCCTGGCGCGAGCCAGCGTCCGCGTCAGCCGATCGTCCACAGTGAGTTCGTCCGTCACCGGTCGTCCACCTCCGTCGTCGGTCCCCACCCCAGCATCGCGGGGCCCGCAACAAGGATCACGCGATGATCATGACCAACCCGATTCGTAGGAGTCGCGGAGGTCCGGCCAGCCGTAGTCCAGGGCCCGCGGCCCGGTGACCCGCTCGCGGTCGGTGTCGTCCTCGGCCGCGAGCCGACCCAGGCACACCTGCCAGCCCGCCGCGTAGGCGGGCGCCATCGAGCGGTCGTCGAAGGTCTGCCGCAGTTCGAGGACGCACCCGTCATCGGAGGGCGTGACCGTCCAACGCATCAGGTCGGTGCCCCAGCGGTGCACGAGCACGTGCGGCGGATCGACGAGCAGCACCTCGGCGTCGTTCGGCGCGTCGTCCGGGTTCTCGCGGCAGGTCGCCGGGCCCACCGACGTCAGGGGCCGGTCGGGCACGATCGGAGACCACTTCCGCAACCGCGCGGGGTCCACGAGCATCTCCCAGAGCCGCTTCGCATCGTGCCGGAACGCCCGGCGCAGCACGAGCGTCCAGCGGGTTTCGTCGCGCTCCACAACCGCATCAAGAGGGCCGTGGATTTCAGAAAAGACGACTTCGTCACGTGCCATCGGAATCCTCCGCATCGAGTGCTTCGTCCAACCGGTCAAAGCTGGCGGTCCACACCCGCAGATACGGCTGCACCCAGGCGACCACGTCGGGCAGCGGGTCCGCGGAGAGGCGGTACACGCGGCGCTTCCCGACGATCTGCGCCTCGACGACACCGGCGTCACGCAGCACCCGCAGGTGCTTGGAGACCAGCGACTGCGACAGCTCCAACGCCCGGACCAGCGCGCCGACGTCACTCTCCGCGACCCGCAGGCGATCGACGATGGCCCGCCGGGTCGGCTCCGCGATGACCGTGAACCCGTCCACGCGCCAAGTATTACCGCTCGTTCATATGAACTGCAAGGCATTCATTAGAGTGGGCCGATGGACCCGGGGGACGTGTACGCGCGATCGACGACGGTGCTGACACCCGCCCAGCCGGAACCCATCACCCTGCGGGAACTCCTCGGTGCCCTCGGCCCGCACGCGCTGCGCCTGATCGCCGGCCACCGGCTCGACCAACCGGTCGGCGAACCGCTGGTCCACGGTCCGGGTGAGCCGCTCCCCCACGTCGGCGAGAGCATCGTGTTCCTCACCGGCGCCCACGCCGGCCAGCAGGAGAGCCTCCGCCAGATCGCCGCCGCCGGCGGACACACCGTCGTCCTCAAGGCCTGGAAGCACGAGATCGCCGACGACCACGGCCTCACGCTGCTCTGCACTCCCGACGAGATGACCTGGCGCCATCTCGACGCGCTGATCACCACCGCCCGGCTCGCGGGCTCGACGGTGAACGAGCCCAGCGGCGACCTGTTCAGCCTCGCCAACGCGATCGCCGCGTCGCTCGGCGGCCCGGTCACGATCGAAGAGACCTCGGGCCGGATCATGGCCTACTCCAACCTGCCGGGCCAGGACATCGACGACATCCGGCGCCGGGCGATCCTCGGCCGCCAGACGCCCGAGCGGCCCACGAACGCCGTGGAGTACCAGGCCGTGCTCACCGCGCCGGGCCCGGTGTTCTTCGAGAGCTCGCACCCCGACTACGCCGACCGGCTGGCCGTCGCGGTCCGCGCCGGTCACCAGGTGCTGGGCGTCATCTTCGTGCTGTGCGACCGTCCCCGGCTCGTCGACGACGCCGACCGGGTGCTGTTCGACGCGGCGCGCACCACGGCGATGCACCTGTTGCGCCTCCGCGGCTCGCACGACCCGGACCGCACCCGGCGCGGTGAGGCCCTGCGCGGCCTGCTCGCCGACACGCTCGACGCCCCCGCGGCGGCCGCGGCGCTGGGTCTCCCGGTGACGACAAGCCTGGTGGTCGCGGTCGTCCGGCCCGTCGCTCAGCCGGGCCTGCACGCGGCCCAGGTCGCCGACCTGGTCGCGCTGCACGGCGAGTACTGGCACGCGGGCGCCGCGTCGGTGCTCGACGGCGGCGACCTCGTGCTGTTGCTCCCCGGCCCGACGTCGACGAACCGGCTGCGGAAACTCGGCGCGGACCTCGCCACGGCTGCCCGCCGCTCCGCGGGCGTCGAGCTGCGGATCGGCTTCGGGCCCGAGGTGAGCGGCCTCGAATGCGCGCGCCGATCACGGCAGCTCGCCGACCGGGTGCTGCGAGCGGGCCGCGACGTGGCCCTCCTTGACGACGTCCGCAGCGAGCTCGTCCTGACAGCACTGCCGGACGACGACGAAGCACTGCTGCTCCCCCAGGTCAGGGCGGTACTGGACCACGACACCACCCAGGGCACCGACTACGCGGCCACCCTCCTGACCTACCTCGGCACGTCCGGCAACATCACCGCGACCGCCCAGGCGCTCAACGTCCACGAGAACACCGCCCGCTACCGGGTGCGCCGCCTGACCGAGCGGTTCGGCATCGAGCTCGGCGCGGGCGACGAAACGCTGGTGACCTGGCTCCAGCTGCGCAACGCCTGTCGTCGCCCACAAGACGGGCCCCACCGGTCGGTGTCTGACGACAGTGAACGCACGGACCCCGGCGCCTAACGTCGTCGGTATGCACACGCGCGCCGAATACGCGTGGCCCGCGGACGACGCCGAGCTGGCGCGTTTCGTCGAGGCCCACCCGTGGGTGACGATGATCAGCGAGGGGCTGGTCGTCTCGCACCTGCCGGTCGTCGTCGACCACACCGCCGACGAGCTGACGCTGCTGGGTCACCTGTCCGCGTCCGACGCCGAGAAGCACGAGCTGGGCCAGTCGGACACGGTGCTGGTCGTGCACGGACCCCACGGCTACGTCAGCGCCGGCTGGTACGCGCACGGCCCCAGCGTCTCCACCTGGAACTTCGTCGTCGCCCACCTGTACGGACGCCCGTCGGTGCTCGACCACGACCAGACCCTCGACGTCCTGACCCGAACCCAGGACCACTTCGAATCCGGCCGCCCCCACCCCTACCTGACCGAGCAGGTCGCCGAGTACGCCGCGAAGCTCACGCCGTACGTCGCGGGCTTCCGGCTGGTGCCGAGCCGGGTCGAGACCAAGCGGAAATTGAGCCAGGACAAGCCCGCCGACGACGTCGCGGGTGTGCTCCGCGGCTTGGAGGACCCCATGGATCCGCACGCCAACCCCGTTCTGGCCCTCGCGATGCGGGGCATCCGATGAGCGTGGTCCTGCGGGGTGGTCGCCTCGGCCTCGGTGGCCCCGCGTCCGACGTCGAAATAGAAGACGGAACCGTGACGGCGGTCGGGCCGGCAGGCAGCCTGGACGGTGACGAGGTCGTGGCGCTCGGCGACGCGACGGTGCTGCCCGGCCTGGTCGACGGACACGTGCACGTCGAGCAGTGGGTGCGCCACCGGCGCAGCGTCGACTTGTCCGCGGTGCGGAGCCCGGCGGAAGCGGCCCGGGCGCTGCGCGGTTCGTCGGGCGATCAGTGGGTCTCCGGCCGGGACATCGTCCCCGCGCTCTGGGCAGAACAACCGCACAAGCACTTTCTGGACGACGAACTGGGCGACGTTCCGGTCGTCGTGCGCAGTATCGACCTGCACACGACGTGGTTCAGCAGTGCGGCGCTGGCGCTCGTCGGTCTCCCCGACCACCCGACCGGGGTGCTGCGCGAGACGGAGTCGATCGAGGCGAACCACCGGCTGAGCGAGCTCACGCCAGCTTCGGAGGTGGACGGCTGGATCGCCGAGGCGCTCGCGGGGTTGCCCGCACTGGGACTGACCGCGCTGATCGACCTGGAGTTCAGCGACAACCTGGTGGCGTGGAAGCGCCGTGCGGCTCCGCCGGTCCGGGTGCACGCCGGGATCTGGACGCCGTGGCTGGACGAGGCGATCGCATCCGGCAGGCGCACCGGTGACGCCTGTGCGGACCGGGTGCAGGTGGGCCCCTACAAGATCGTCAGCGACGGTTCGCTCAACACGCGGACGGCCTGGTGCTGCGACCCCTACCCGGACGACTCCTATGGGCTGTGCCTGGTGCCGGCCGACCAGCTCGAAGCGTTGATGCGCAGGGCGTGGGAGGCGGGGTTGGTGCCCGCGATCCACGCGATCGGGGATCGCGCCAACACTGCCGTGCTCGACGCGTTCGAACGGATCGGCTGCACCGGGCGGATCGAACACGCGCAGCTGGTGACGGCGGAAGACGCACCCCGGTTCGGCGCTCTCGGCGTCGTCGCGTCCGTGCAGCCGCAGCACGCGGTGACCGACCGGGACGTCGCCGACCGCCTGTGGGCCGGACGCACCGACCGCGCGTTCGCCTACCGGACGCTGCACGACGCCGGGGCCAGGCTCGAACTCGGCTCGGACGCACCGGTCAGCCCGCTGAACCCGTGGCAGGCCATCGCCGACGCCGTCTACCGCAGCGACGACGGGCGGCCGGCGTGGCACCCGGAGCAGGCGTTGCCGCTCGACGTGGCGGTCACCGCGGCCTGTGCCGGGCGCTCGTCCGTGGAGGTCGGCGCGGTGGCCGATCTGACCGTCGTAGCCGGGGACCTGCTGTCGTCCTCCGAGACGGAACTGCGGCAGCCCACCGTGTTGGCGACAGTGGTCGGCGGCGACTTCACGTACCTGCGGTGAGGGTCCTCGGCTTCAACGTCGGCACGGTGCAGACGCAACTGATCGACGGTGAAGAGGTGCAGACGGCGTACCTGAAGTCGCCGGTCGCGCCGCCGTGGGTCATCACCGCCGGCGGGGCCGCCGGTGACGAGGTCGCCGTCCACACCAACCACCTGTACGCGATCGACCGCGAAAGTTACGCGTACTGGGGCTATTCCCGCGCCGAGGACGGGCTGTTCGCCGAGAACCTGACGCTCGATGTGCTGGATCAGTCGGAGTTGCGGGTCGGGGACCGGTTCCTGATCGGCACCGCGGTCATCGTGGTGACCGGCCCGCGGATCCCGTGCTGGAAGCTCACGTGGCGGCTGGGGCGGCCGAAGACGTTCATGCGCGAGTTCCGGCTGTCGGGGCGCTCCGGCTCGTACTTCGGCGTGATCTCGCCCGGGGTGGTGGGGCCCGGTGACGATCTCGTGTTGCTCGATCGGGATGGTGATGCCCCCACCGTGGCGGAGCTGTCGCGGCTGTGCGACTCGGGCACCGAGATCACGGAGGCGGACCGGGACGTCATCGACCGGGCGCTGGCGTGCGAGCACCTCAGTGACGGCGTACGCGGCACGCTGGACCTGAAGATGGCGAACCTGGCCCGCGACGCCGCGGGCGGTGGCTGGCGGGGGTGGCGCCGGTTCACTGTCGACGAGGTCGTGCCGGAGACGCGGGATGTTCACTCGTTCGTGCTGCGCCCTGTCGATTCCCGGGAGCTTCCCGGGTTCCGCGCGGGCCAGCACGTCGTCGTCCGGATCGGCGACGTCGTCCGCACGTGGAGCCTGTCGGCCTACACCGGCGACCACTACCGGATCACGGTGAAGCTGCGCGGGGCCGGGAGTGCGGCGCTGCTGGCCGCCGCGGAAGTCGACCTGCGGGCGCCCGCCGGGCGGTTCCACCTCGACCGAGGCAGCTTCCGGCCGGTCGTGCTCGTGGCGTCGGGGATCGGCATCACCCCGATGATCGCGATGGTGCAGGCGCATCTCGCTCGGAACGGGTTCGTGCCGCCGCTGTGGCTGCTGTACCGCACGCGGGCGGAGCGGGTCGCTTTCGGGGCGTACCTCGACGAGGTGTTCGCGGCGCACGAGGACCTGCACGTGCGGTACTTCCACGGCCCGCCGTTGACGGCTTCGTCGGTGGTGGACGTGATGCGCGACAACTATTTGCCGACTCCGGACGGCCCCGCCGACATCCCGTGGTTCGAGAGCGACATCTACGTCTGCGGGTCACCTGCCTTCACCGCTGACGTTCGCGAGGGCCTGATCGAGCTCGGCGCGAACCCGGATCTCGTGTTCACCGAGGACTTCGTGGCGGCAGCCGTGGTGCCGTCCGGGCCTCGCCGACGTACCGACGCGGTCGTGCGTTTCGGGAGTCTCGAGGCCAACTGGTCGGCGGACAAGGAACAGACGCTCCTCGAGCTGGCCGAATCGCACGGCCTCGACCTGCCGTACGACTGCCGGGCCGGTACGTGCCGCACCTGCGAGGCGCACCTCGTGTCCGGCGACGCCGACGGCGCCGTGACCGGACGTCGTGTGCTGTTGTGCTCCAGCTATCCGCTCTCCGACCGGGTCGTCATCGAACCGCCCGCGTAGTTGTTCGGCGGCACAAAACCGCCCCCGCTGATCGGGAGCTGGCAACAGTGGCTCCGCGCCGTCCGGTGCCTAGCGTTCTGCTCATGACTCAGAGCTTCGACGTCGCCGTTGTCGGCCTCGGCGCCCTCGGTAGCGCCGCCGCCTACCACCTCGCGCGGCGCGGCGTGAACGTCGTCGCGTTCGAGCAGTTCGAGCTGGGGCACGTGCGTGGGGCCTCGCACGACACCTCACGGATCCTGCGGACCTCGTACGGCGAGACGCGGTACGTGCGGCTCGCCCAGTCGGCGTACGAGGACTGGGCCGACCTCTCGAAAGTCTCCGGCGAGGAGCTGGTCACGACCACCGGCGGCCTGATCTTCGCGCCGGTCGACGGCCCGTACTCCGCCAGTGCGTTCGTCACGAGCCTGAGCGAGGTCGGGCTGCCGTTCGAGCAGCTCACGCCCGCGGAGGTGCACGAGCGCTGGCCGCAGTTCCGCCTGCCCGACGGCGTCGAGACGATCTGGACGGACGACACCGCGATCGTCCACGCCTCGCGCACGGTCGCGGTGCTGCAGATGCAGGCGCGGGCCCACGGCACCGAGCTGCGGGCCAACACGCCGGTGGTCTCGTTGCGCCCGGACGCGTCCGGAGTGGTCGTCAACGGCGACATCCGCGCGCGCACGGTGATCCTCGCGACCGACGCGTGGACGAACGCACTGCTTGCACCGCTCGGCGCGGAGATACCGCTCGTGACCATGCAGGAGCAGGTCACCTACTTCAAGCCGGCCGATCCCGCGGCGTACGACCGCGACCGGTTCCCCGTCCGCTTCACTCCTGGCGGAGCTGTCTTCGTTCATGGGGGCGACGATCCCCGGCAGCGGTACGGCCCTGCGCACGGTGACGTGTCAGTACGCCCTCACCGCCGACCGCGAATTCGTCCTCAGCCCCTTACCCACCCATCCCGACATCATCGTCGCCCTGGGCTCCGGCCACGCCTTCAAGTTCACCCCGACCATCGGCCGCATTCTCGCCGACCTGGCCCTCACCGGCGAAACCACTGACGACATCTCCGCCTTCACCGTCCCGGCCTAGTCCCCGGCGCCCGCCCGCACAGGGATGCACTGTGGCGGCCGCACGACGGAGCGCGGTCAGCGGGTGAGACGGCGGACCGCGAGGTCGGCGAGGAGGGCTGCGTGTTCGTCGAGGTAGGAGTCGTCGAAGAGGGCTCGTTCGGAGTGCATGGGGCCACCTGAACCGTCCTTGGGCTGGACTCCCAGAAAGACGAGCGTCCCCGGGATCTCGTCCAGGACGTAGGCGAAGTCTTCGGAGGCCATGCCGGGGAACGGGAGGCGTACGACGCGGTCGCCGTAGCGTTCGTCGAGTAGCGCGAGGGTGTGCGCGGTCTCGGTCGGGTCGTTGACCGTCACCGGGTAGGAGTCGATGAACTGCACCTCGACGGTGCAGCCGTGCGCCTCGCCGATCGCGACCATGATCGCCGGGAGGTCCGTGCGCACGAGCGCGAGCGTTTCGCGGGAGAGCGCGCGGATGTTGAGTTCGAGGCTGACGCTACCCGCGAGCACGTTGCTCGCCGCGGAGTCCGACGACAGCCTGGTCACCGAGATCACGGCCGGGTCCGAGACCGGCACGCGGCGGGCGGTGAACGACTGGATGGCGAGGATGACCTCGGCGGCGACGGGCACCGGGTCCACACCGTGGTGCGGGTAGGCGGCGTGGCCGCCGGTTCCGACGACTCGGACGCGCAGGGCGCTGGCGCTCGACATGATCGGGCCCGGGCGGGTGACGGCCTGGCCGCCCGGGGTCACGCAGTCGACGTGCACGGCGTAGGCGGCGATCGGGCGTTCGCCGGCGACGTCGAGGACGCCCTCGTCGATCATCATGCGGCCGCCCGCGTAGCCTTCTTCGCCCGGTTGGAACATGAAGACGACAGTGCCGGGAAGTTCGTCGCGTCGGGCGGTCAGGAGCCGGGCGGCCCCGACCAGGCCGGCCATGTGCAGGTCGTGCCCGCAGGCGTGCATCGCGCCGTTCTCCGCGGCGAACGGCAACCCCGTGGCTTCCACGATCGGCAGCCCATCCATGTCGGACCGCAACAACACCACTGGCCCCGGCCCCCCGCGCAAAACAGCGGTCACCGACGAAAGCCCACGTCCAGTCGTGATCTCCAGCCCGAGCCCCTCGAGCGCCGCCAGAACCTTCGCCTGCGTGGCCGGCAGGTTCAAGCCCACCTCGGGCTCCGCATGCAGCGCCCGCCGCAGCGCCACCAGATCCGACCGCAAATCCGCGCCGGCAGCGCTCGGAGAGCCCGTCATGACGACCTCGCCCCTGCGCGCTCACCCAGCCTGGCCAAGGGGCCGGCGGCTTTGACGGAGACCTTGACCGTGGGGCGGTCGGTATAGGTCACCGGAACCTCCAGGATGTCCACGACCGCGACCTGGAGCGGATCCGCCCCCGCCTGGATCGCCTTCGCGATCGCCGCCTCGGAGGCCCCCGCGATCGCCGTCTCGCGACTCTCCAGCGGGCTGATCCGATCAGCCCGCCCACCCGCGAGCGAAATCGCCGCCCCCACCGCGTTGGCGACGTCCCCGTGCGACGTCCGCACGATCGCCCCGGCCCCCGGCAGATCGTCGGGAACGAGGAACCCGCCTCCCCCGACCACCACGAGCGGCAGATCCGCCCGCCCGAGCGACAATCGCTCCACGGCGTCGGCCAAGCGCGTTTGAGCAGTTTCGAGCGCGGCGCGCAGCGCCGACCGGACCGCGGACGGCTGCGCGGGCAACGACCGCCCCGCGATCGCCGCACCCGCGAGTGCGGCGGCATCCGTCAGCGTCGGGGTACTGCCCCCGAACAACAACGCTTCGGACGCGATGCGATAGCCGACCGAGCCCGGCCCCACCGCCCCGGTCGCCACGTCGACGACGGTGCCCCCGCCGACGCCGAGGCTCACGACGTCAGGCATCCGGAAGTTCGTCCGGACGCCACCGATCTCCCGGGGAAGCGTGGACTCACGCGGGAAGCCGTTGACGACGACCCCCAGGTCGGAGGTGGTGCCGCCGACGTCGATCACGATCGCGTCGGCGGCACCGGACAGGTACGCCGCACCGCGGATCGAGTTCGCCGGACCGGACCCGATCGTCAGCACCGGGTACTGCGCGGCGTAGTCGAGCGACATCAGCGTGCCGTCGTTCTGCGCGAAGAACGTGACGGCGTCCAGGCCTTCTTCCGCGACGACGGTCACGAGCGCCTCGGTCACGGCCCTGGCGACGCTGTAGAGCGCGGCGTTGAGCACCGTCGCGTTCTCACGTTCGAGCAGCCCGGTGGGGCCGATGTCGTGGCTCAGGAACACCCGGGCATCGGGGCCGAGGTGCGCCCGGATCAACTCGGCGACCTCCAGCTCCTGGTCCGGCGTGGAGGGGCTAAAAATGCCGCTCACGGCCACCGCGTCGAACTGGGTCCCGTCGAGGAACCGCAGAATGCCGTCCCGGTCCAACGGAGCGATCGGCGTGCCGTCGACCATGTGCCCACCGCCCACCATCGCCGACCCCGCGAGCACGAGCCCCGCCAGGTCCGACGGCCAGCCCAGCAGCGGCGGGTACTCGGTCGCCGCCGGGGCGCCCAGGCGGATCGCCGCGACCCGGTCGAGCTGACGCCGGGCGACGATCGCGTTCGTCGCGTGCGTGGTGCCGAGCATGACCCGCGAGACCCGCGAGCGGTCGTCACCGAGCGCCGCCAGCACCGCCGCGATCGCCGCGCGGATCCCGCCGGTGACGTCGTCGGTCGTCGCCTGCTTGGTGTGCGCGAGCACCGTGCCGGCACCGTCGATCACGACCGCGTCGGTGTTCGTGCCGCCGACGTCGACGCCGAGAGACAGATCGCGCGTCATCGAGCGCCCCCTTCGAATGGGGTGTAGGTGAGGTCGTAACCGAAGGCCTGCGGCCCGGCGAGCTCCAGACCGCGCGGCGAGCGCCAGATCGGGTCGCAGGCCCAGGCCAGCACCGACACCCGCTGGCCGTAGCGGAGCATCTCGGTCGTGATCGCGTGCCCGGTCTCGGCGTCGATGATCGTGACGTTGTCGGGGACGCTGACGAGCACCTCGCCGTCCTCGAGCACGATCAGGTTCTCGTTCTGCAGTTCCAGGCGCTGGAGCCGGTCGCGGTCGGCGCCCGTGCCGGCGATCGTCACCGAGCCGCGGGCGAAGCCGCCCTCGGTGCGCCGGTCGAGGTCGGCGATCTTGCCGGTGAGCAGGATCCGGCCGTTCAGAGCGTCCGCGACCGCGGCGACCGGTTCAGAGGACGACAACAGCGCGTGCCCGACGCGGATCGCCGCGCTCACCGTTCCCTCGATCACCGCGCCGCGAGCCGTCTCGTGCGTGAGCGGGTAGTGCACACCCAGGCAGATCGAGCCGCTCGCGACCGTGAGGGCCCGTGCGTGGCGCTCCAGCCAGTGCAGGTTGACGGTCTTGATCACCGAGACGTTGCCGACGACGTCGCTGAGCACCGAGAAGTCGCACGGCACCCCGGCGACGTTCATGGCCACCATCGCGGCGTCGGGGAACGCTCTGCCCATGCCGTCGGCGTCGAGGAGTTTCAGTCCGAGGCGGGATGCCCAGCCGACCGGACCGACACCGTTGCTGCCCCCGATCTCGGCAGCCATCAGCGTCGTGATCGGACGCCCGGCCGCGACTTCCGCCTCGCGCACCAGCAGTTCGATCTGACCGGCCGACGAGAGCATCTCGATGCCGACGGTCGGCGCACCGATGCCCGACATCGAGATCACGAGGTCGTCGGGGCCCAGGTCGTCGACGGTCACGAGCGGAACCGGCCCGTTGTCGCGCAGGGCCGCCTCGGCGACGATCTGCGCGGTGTAGACCGCCCCGCCGCCCCCGGTGCCGAAGATCGCCGCACCGGCCGCGAGTGCGCGGACGTCGGCCGCGGAAACACGTTGAGCCATGCGCTCACGATATGGCCGCCCGAGAATCGCAGAAATGGTTCGCTGACCCAGAGAATCTGGTCACACTGTGCCAATGGCACAACTGACGGTCCTTGAGCTTCTCGGCCACGGCGAGCGGCTCGGGGTGAGCCACAGCGCCGGGCCGGCCGACGAACGGCCCGTCGCACGGGTGACCGTGACGCCGCTCGACCTGCTGAGCACGGTGCCCGCCGACACGCTCGTGATCGTTCCCGGCGACGCCCATCCGGCGCCGTACCGCCTGGACGTCGCGCTGCGTCAGGCGAGCGCACGCCGGCTCGCGGGGCTGGTGTTCACGACCGAGCTCGCACTGCCCGAAACCGCCAGGGCGCTCGCGATCCGCGGCAACGTACCGGTCTTCGCCGCCGTGGGCACGACGCCTGCCGACCTCGCGCTCGCCGTCGACCGGCTGCTGTCCGGTGGCGCGTCCGAGGCGATCATGCGCGCGACGCACGGCATCTCGCGGGCCACCGATGCGGCGGCGAAACCCGACTGCACGCCCGAGAGCATCCTCGCTGCCGCGAACAGGGCCCTCGGCGCGGAGCTCACGCTGATCGAGGACGCGAGCGTCCCGTGGTCGGCGGCCGACGCGGTGTGCGTGGGTGAGGTGCCGATCGGGCGGCTCGTCGGGTCGGCCGATCCCGCGTCGGCGCTCGCGCTGCCGGTCATCGCGTCGCTGCTCTCGCGCATCGCGCAGCGCCGGATCTCCGACCGGTTCGCGCCGACCCAGTCGCGCGCGGACCTCATCGTCGAACTCGTGCTCGCCGAGTCGTCGCGGGTTGAGGGGTTCGTCGGGCAGGCCGCGCGGCTCGGGCTCCCGCTCCAGCTTTCGCACGTGGCGGCCTGGCTGATCCCGGTCGGGCTGGCCAACCCGGAGGCCCGGGCCCCGCGCAGCCTGCAACCGGCGCTCGAACTGTTCGCGTTACAGCTGGTCGACGGCCGCAGCGAGATGTGGCACGTGGCGTTCGTGCAGGACGATCTGATCCTCGTCAGCACGGAGGAGCACGGTGCCGGTGACCATCAGCGGCGCCTGCGCGGGGTGGCCGAGCGCATCCAGGAGTACGCGCGCAACCTGGCCGGGGAGGGCTGGGAGTACACGCTCGGGCTGGGTACCCCGTCCAGCGGTGCCACCGGGCTGCGGTCGTCCGCCGCGGAGGCGCGGATCGCCGCCGAGTCGGCGATCGCCGCCGGACGCTTCGGCGGTGTCGAGCTGACCGACGTCACGGGGCTGCGTCGGGTGCTCCTCGACGTCTACGCGTCCCCCACCAGCCGCAGCCTGCTGGCCGACATCCTGCATCCGCTGGACGCCCTGGGGCCGGAGCGCGCTCACACCGCGGTGCAGACGCTGCTCGCCTACCTCGCGCACCGCAACTCGCTGGCCCACGCCGGGCGTGAGCTGAACCTGCACCCGAACGCGGTCGGGTACCGGCTCAAGCGGGTGCGCGAGGTACTGCACCTCGACCTCGACGACCCCGACACGCGCTTCGCAGTCGAACTCGCCTGCCGAGTGCGCTTACTGAGCGCGTAGCGCGCCTGGCTGGGTCACCCAGCGCGGGCGGCCGCGCGGGTCAGACCGCGGACGAAGTCGGGCCACAGCTCACGCGGGATGTCGTGGCCCATGCCCTCGTAAATCAGCACCTCGGCGTGGGGCATGAGCTCGGCGAACGCCAGCGCCGCGCGCCAGTGCAAGGTTCCGTCACCGCGGCCGTGGATCACCACCGCGGGTACGTCGACCTTCCGCAGGTCCTCGCGACGCTCCAGCGGCCCGTTCAGCATCGCGTTCCACTGCCGGATCAGCCCATCCGGCCGGTAGATGCGGTCGTAATACCGAGCCGCCAACGCGGCGGACTCCTCCTCGTCGAACGGGAACCCGGGCGAGTGCCAATGCCGCTGCCCGTTCACGAACATCGTGATGTACGCGTCGCGGTCGAGGAGCTCCGGCGGGGTCGTCACCGGCGTCCCGTCCCCGTGGGTACCGACGAGGAACTCCGGTTCGCTCGACGGGGACGTCGACATCAACCCGAGGCTCGCCACACGCGACGGGTGCTCGATCGCGACCACCTGCACGATGTACCCACCCAGCGACATGCCGGTCAGATGCGCCCGCTCGATGCCGAGGTGGTCGAGCACCGCGACGACGTCGCCGGCCATGTCGGAGATGTCGTAGGTGGCGGCGAGGTCGTCCGGGCCGCCGGTCTGCTGCGAGAGCCCGACGTCGCGGTTGTCGGGGCGCACGACGAAGAACCCGGCCTCGACGAGTTGCGCGACGAATTCGTCGTGCCAGCCGATGAGCTGTGCGCCACCGCCGTGCACGAGGACGAGCGGCTTCCCGGACGGGTCGCCGTCGGTCTCGTAGTAGATCGTGATGCCTTTGGCCGTGGTGAGGGTGGGCATCAAACCTCCAGGTCGAGCGGACGACCCATCACCGGGATCGAGCGCAGCAGTTCACGGGTGTAGGGGTCGGCCGGGTCGGCCAGCACGGCGTCGGTGGCGCCGTGTTCCACGACGCGGCCGTTGCGCAGCACCGTCACGTCGTCGCTCACGTAGCGCACGACGGCGAGGTTGTGCGAGATGAACAGCATCGTGAGGTTGAGGTCCGCTTGCAGCTCGCGCAGAAGATTCAAGACGACGCCCTGCACGCTGACGTCGAGCGCGGAGGTGATCTCGTCGGCGACGAGCACGGCGGGTTCCGCGGCGAGAGCGCGGGCGATCGTGAGGCGTTGGCGCTGGCCGCCGGAGAAGCGCGCCGGTCGTTCGTCCGCCCGTGCGGGGTCGATGTGCACGAGTTCGAGGAGCTCGCGGACGCGTTTGTCGCGGTCGGCGCGGCTCCATTTCCGGCCGGTGGCGAGGAGACCCTCGGCTACCGAGGCGGCAACGGGCATGCGGGGATCCAGCGCCGCGAAGGGGTCCTGGAAGATCATCTGGACCTTGCGTCTGGCGGCCTTCGCCCTGGTCAGGTCGGCGCCGTCCAGGCTCACCGCGCCGAGGCTCGCCCGCTCGAGCCCCACAGCCACCCGCGCCATCGTCGACTTCCCGGACCCCGACTCCCCCACGAGCCCATGCGTAGTCCCCGACCGCACCACCAGCGAAGCATCATCCACCGCCGTGAACGGCCCGAACCGCACAGTCACATGATCGAACACGAGCTCGCTCACGCCGTGACCTCCGTCTTCGCGCCACCAGCCGCAGCCTCGTCAGCGGCGGAATCGCCGGCGGCGGACTCCTCGCTCGCTGCTACGCCGATCACGGGGAGCGCGCGGGAGCGGTCCGTCGTCATGTCGGGCACGCAGGCGATGAGGCCCCGGGTGTAGGGATGCTCCGCCTTGTCCAGGTCGTGAACGGCTAGCTGTTCGACTATTTCGCCGTCGCGCATGACGACGACCCGGTCGCAGAAGCCGCTCACGAGCGCGATGTCGTGCGAGATCAACAGGATCGCGGCACCGGTGCGCTCCTTCGCGTCGGCGAGCGCGCGCAACACCTGGCGCTGCACTGTCACGTCCAGCGCCGTGGTCGGCTCGTCGGCGATGATCAACCGCGGCGACCCCATCAACCCCATGGCGATCATCGCGCGCTGCCGCATCCCCCCGGAGAACTCGTGCGGCAACTGCTTGATCCGCTTCGACGGCTGCGGGATCCGCACGAGCGCCAGCGCCTCGAGCGCCCGCTTCGTCGCGGCGCCCCGCGACGACCCCGCGTGCACCTCGCTGGCTTCGGTGAGCTGCCGCCCGATCGTCAGCGCCGGGTTCATCGACGACAGCGGATCCTGGAAGATCATCGCCTGCTCCAGGCCGAGCTTCCGCCGGTCGGCAGCTGACGGCCGCGCCCGCATGTCGATCCCGCGGAACTGCAACCGCTCGCTCTCGACGAGAGCCTCCGGCCCGAGCAGCCCGGCAACGGCCATCGCCGTGACCGACTTGCCCGACCCGGACTCACCGACGATCCCCACGACCTCGCCGGGCCCGATCGTGAGATCCACCCCGTGGACCCGCTCGATCAGCGACCCGTCGTCTCCCCGGAACGAAACGCGCAGCTGCTTGACGTCGACGATGGCGTCGTCGTCGATGGTGTTGGTCGTGTGAACCGCAGCCGACCGCACCGCCCGCACCGTGCGCGGCCCCGACTCACTCAGCAGCTCACCGAGCAGCGAGAACAGCACGCCGGTGAGCACGATCGCGATGCCCGGCCCGATCGCGGCCATCGGCTCGACGTAGATCTGCTTGGAGCCCTCGTTGAGCAGCCGGCCCCAGTCGTACTCGGGTGCCTGCACGCCGAGCCCGAGGAACGAGAGCGCGGCGAACGAGAGCAGGGTGACCGACGCGTGCGCCGCGGTGTTGACGACCAGCGGCGGCAGGATGTTCGGCAGCACGTGCCGGACCGCGGTGCGCAGCGGCGAGCTGCCGAGCAGCCGCGCGGCGTGCACGTAGTCGGTGTTGGCGACCGACGACGCGAGCGTCGAGACGAGCCGCGCGAACACCGGAATGCCGGCGAAGCCGATCGCGAGCATGGCGCCGGTGGCGGTCGCGCCCCAGATGACCGAGAAGAACAGCGCGAGCAGCAGCCAGGGGAACGACAGCAGGATGTCGATGAACGCGGTGACGAGCCGACGCAGGAACCGCGGGAGCACGGCCGCGATGACGCCGAGCACGACGCCGAGGCCGACCGAGATGCCCACCGCACCGAGCGTGAGCAGCACCGAGAGGCGGGTGGCGACGACGGTGCGGGCGAGCAGGTCACGCCCGAGGGGATCGGTGCCGAAGAGGTGCGCGAGCGACGCGGGCGCCTGGCGGTTCGCGATGTCGCGGGCGGTCGCGGAGTCGCCGAACACGGTGGGCCCGAACAGCGTCGCGAGCACGATGACGACCAGGCCGAGCAGGACAGCGATGCCCTGGGGCGTTTTCAGAACCCGCTTCATCACGCCTCCGCGATCGTCGAGCGCGGGTCGAGCACCGCGAGAGCGAGGTCGATCAGCAGGTTCACGCCGAGCACCAGCAGCGCGTACACGAGCACCACCCCCTGGATGAGGGGATAGTCCTTCGCGGTGATCGACGAGACGATCGTCGAACCGATGCCGGGCACTGTGAACACGGTTTCGACGAGCACAGTTCCCGCAACCAGCCCGACGAGCACGACACCCCCCGCGGTCAGCGTCGCCGCGACGATGTTCGGCAGCGCGTGCCGCAGGTACAGCAGGCGGCCGGGCAGGCGTTTGCTGCGCGCGGTCGTCAGGTACGGCGCATCCAGCACCCGGAGCATCTCGATGTGCACGATCCGGGCCAGGTACGCCAGCGGGCCGATCGCGAGAGCGAGCACCGGCAGTACCGCCTGGCTCGGCTCGCCCCACCCGGCTGGCGGGAACGCCTGCAGACCGATGCTGAACACCGCGACGAGCAGCACCGCGAGCAGGAAGTTCGGGATCGCGATGAGCACGCCGAGCAGCCCCGACACCCCGAGGTCGAGCGCGCGGCGGCGGCCCGCGCGCGCCGAGACCGCCGTCGCGACCCCGATCGGGAACGCGCCGATCGCCGCGAGGAGGAACGCGAGGAACGCGAGCGTGAGCGTGGTCGGGAGCCGCTCGCCGAGCGTCTCGGCGACCGACCGCTGCGACGTGATCGACGTGCCGAGGTCACCGTGCAGCAATCCGGTGACGTAGTGCGTGAACTGGGTCATCAGCGGCTGGTCGAGGCCGAGCTGCGAGCGCAGCGCGTCGACGGTGGCGACCGGCGCGGTGGGCCCGAGGGCCGCGCGCACCGGGTCGCCCGGCACGAATTGCACCATGAAGAACGACGCGACCAGCACGATGACGAACGAGATCGCGGCCCGGCCCAACCTTCGCAGCACGAAGGTGAGCCGGGGCGAGGAGGCGAACGAGCGCAGACTCCCCCCGTCGACCGGAACAGTGCTCGGGGGGAGAGTCATCAGCCCAGCATCCGGATCGAGCTCGGCCGGATCGTCCAGAGCACGTCGGCCGTGGCGCCGCTGAAGAAGATCGGCGACTCCGTCTGTGCCAGCGGGTAGACGTCGACGCGGTCGATGAGCTCCTTCTCGGCGTTCTGCCACAGACCGCACGCGGTGTCGGGGTCGGCGGCAGTCATCGCCTGACGCGCGATGCCGTTGTACTTCTCGTTCTGCACGTTCATGAAGTTGTAGCCGCCCTTTTCGCTGGTAGCGCCCAGGAAGAACAGGCTAAGCACCACGGGCGTGCCGGGGGCGAGCTGGATGAAACCGGTGTCCCAGTCGTATGTCTGGTACAGGTCGGTCGACCAGCCGTTGGGGTCCTCCGCGACGAGCTTCGTCTCGACGCCGATCTTCTTCCACTGCTCCTGGACCTCTTCGGCCGCCGCCGCGTGGCTCGGGGTGCCCGCGTCGTACAGGAAGCGGATGACGAGCGGTTTGCCACCCTTCGCCCGCATTCCGCCGGCGCCCTTGGTGTACCCCGCCTCGTCGAGGAGCTGGCCGGCCTTCGCCGCGTCCGCCGGCGGCAGCGTCCACTTCGGTCCGCCGTCGACGCACAGCTCCGGTGACTGCACCACCAACGACTTCATTTCGACGTAATGACCGTTGGTGACCAGTTCGCCGACGGATTTGCGGTCGAGTCCGAGCGTGAGGGCCTTTCGGACGCGTTCGTCGGCGGTCGGGCGGTTGGCGCGCTCGTTGAAGAGCATCTCGCCGAGCGGGTTCGGCACGCCCTGGGACTTCTTGCCTGCCGCCTCGACGCGGTCGCGGTCGGGACCGGCGATCGTCACGGCGTTGAGGTCGCCGGAGAGCAGCAGGTTCGCCGACGTCGATTCGCTGGTGACGACCTTGCCGACGACCTTGTCGGGCAGACCCTTCGTGTCGCTGGTGACGCCGTCGGGGCCCCACTTGTAGTCGGTCCGCTTGGTGTAGGTGTACTCGCTGCCACCCTTGGCGGAGGTCAGCTTGAACAGGCCCGTGCCGTTGGTGGCGTTCTTCAACGAGTCGGGCTTGTCGAGGCCGGCCTGGCAGACCATCTCGATCGTGCCGGTCGAGGTGAGCAGGAACGGGTTGTTCGTCTTGCTCGTGATCGTCACCGTGTTACCGCTCGATGTCGCGGTCATGTCGGCGGTGATCGTCGAGCCGTGCCAGAACGTACCGTTCTTCGCATTGGCCTGGAACTTGATGTTGTTGGCGGCGGTCTCGGCGCTGAACGCGCTACCGTCCGAGCAGGTCACGCCGTCTTTGAGCGTGTAGGTGATCGAGGTGGGCGTGGCTTTCCAACTCGCGGCGAGGAGGGGTTTCGCCTCGCCGTCCTTGTCGAGGGCCACGAGCGAGTCGTACGCATACGGAACGAGCCCGCGCTGGACGAGGGACACGCCCGTGAGCGGCGACAAGCTGCCGGGATCCTCGTTGAGCGCGATGTTGAACGTGCCGCCCGAGACGAAGTTGGCCGGGTCGTCGTTCGTCGTCGTGTTACCGCCGCAGGCGGAGATCGTCACCGCCGCGACGCTCGCCATGGCGACTGCCGCGGACGCCCGGAAAGGTCTCCTGGTCATGGTGTCGTCCTTCGGGTCGACTGGCCTCGTGGGGGCGGAGGCCATGGACTGAGGCTAGGAAGGTGTGACCCACCGGACAATGTGCTGACAGTTCAGAGAATCGCGGCTGGCTGTGTTGAGAACACAAGGTGGCTACGAATCCTCGACGATGCGGCGGGGCGGGTGGTCGGCGTCGAGGTCGTGGCGGGCGATTCGGAGGGGCTCGGCTCCGCGTTTCCGCGGCCTCGGCGGGGTCCTCGGCGACCACGGTCAGGCTAACCGCAAACCCCGATCCCCCCGCACCAGCCGGTATCCCGCAGGCTCCCGGTGCGGATGGAGAGAGCGACCGCGGTAGATGCCGCGCAGGTGCAGGCGGCGGCCCGCCAGAGGGACGGTAGGGCCACGCTCCGCCGACGACTGGCGACGCCTCACGAGCCGGTACCCCGTCGGAACCACGGTCATCGGCAGAGTCACAGCGGTCTCTGCGAACCGCGAAATGCTCCGTGCTGTTCGACGACGACCACTACGGCGCCACTTTCGGGTGATTCGCCACGTGGAAGCGATCCGGACCCTGCTGCTCGAAGCAACCGACAACCCTGGAACCTGAGGTTTTCCTGTGTGGATAGTGTGCGTCCGGGTCGACTTCGACGACCCGCGAAACACGGGGGAAGTACAGTGTCGCGAATTTTGCCGGATTTCAACGTCGGTGTTGCCACTCCGGAGCAACTCTGGGACCGATTGGGAGAAAGCGTCAAGGCACGGATCAACGTACGAGCGGGAACGATCCTCGAGTGGTGGGCGGCGCCCGGCGCGGACCAGCGGCCCGCGGTGACGGTGCTCGGCACCAACGCGCTGATCGTCGCGGAACCCATCCTGGGCAGCGATGGTCGTCTCGCCAACCGGCTGACCAGCGTGCCCCTGGACCCGGCGTCGCTCCGCCGGGCCAGGATCCTGGAGAAGTCGGAAGCCAAGGTGCCGGAGAACAGGCGCAGATCGGAGATCGTCGACCTCCGTGACCACCTCCCACCGCAGGTCCGCGAGCTGATGGACGAACCGTTCGCCGCCCGTCCGCCCGAGACGCTCCAGCACGTGCAGTACTACGTGCCCGTACTCGAACGGGCGATCCTGCGGATCTGGTACTACATCACCGACCAGCGGTCGCTGACGTTCGCCACCGGCCTCGGGCACGGCTTCCGGGACGGCGTCGGCGCCGACTCGTGGGACGTCACGTGCTGGCGGGCCACCGTGCGCCAGCCGGAGAGGTGACGGGGCTACCTACCAGGCGACGGAGAAGTACTGCGTCTCGCGGAACTCCTCGATACCCGCCCGGGCCCCCTCCCGACCGAGGCCGGACTGCTTCGTCCCACCGAACGGGGCAGCCGGGTCGGACACCAGACCCCGGTTGACACCGACCATGCCGGCGTCGATGCGCTCGGCGAGCCGGAGGGCGTGGCCGAGGTCGCCCGCGTAGACGTACGCGGCGAGCCCCGCCTCGCTGGCGTTGACGCGACGCAGCAGATCGTCCTCGTCGGTCCAGGTGACGATCGGCGCGACCGGCCCGAAGATCTCCTCGTCGAGGATCATGGCGTCGGCGGGGACGCCGGTGAGGATCGTGGGGGCGAGGAACCAGCCCTCCGCGGGCACGGGAGCGGAAAACGCCACCCGGGCCCCGGCCGTGACCGCGTCGTCGACCAGAGCAGTGATCGTCGAAACCGCCGCCGCGGAGATCAGCGGACCGATTTCCGCTCCCGTGTCGGACGGCCCCACTGAAAGGCGCGAAACCCGCGCGCCGAACCGCGCGACGAACTCGTCGGCGACCGTGGCGTGGACGTAGAAGCGGTTCGCCGCCGTACACGCCTGGCCCCCACCGCGGAACTTCGCGATCATCGCGCCGTCCACGGCCGCGTCGAGGTCCGCGTCGGCAGTGACGACGAACGGCGCGTTCCCGCCGAGCTCCATCGACGCGTTGACGACCCGGTCGGCTGCCTGCTTGAGCAGCAGTTGCCCGACCCGCGTCGATCCCGTGAACGAGATCTTCCGGACCCGCGGGTCGGCCAGCCACGTGCCGACGACACCCCCGGCGTCGGTCGTCGGAACGAGGTTGACGACACCGTCGGGTACCCCGGCCTCGGCGAGCAACCGCACGACCGCGATCGCGGTCAGCGGGGTCTCGGCGGCCGGCTTGAGCACCACCGTGCACCCGGCGGCCAGCGCGGGCGCGATCTTGCGCGTGGCCATCGCGGCCGGGAAGTTCCACGGCGTCACGAGCGCCGCGACCCCGACCGGGCGATGGGTCACGATCGTGCGGGTGCCGCCCGCCGGGGAGGAGCCGTAGTCGCCGCCGGTGCGCACGGCTTCCTCGGCGAACCAGCGGAAGAACTCGGCGGCGTAGACGACCTCGCCGCGGGCGTCCACCAGCGACTTGCCGTTCTCCGACGCGATCAGGGCCGCGAGTTCGTCGGCGTCGCGGAGCATCAGCGCGTGGGCGCGGGCCAGGATCTCCGAGCGGGCGCGGGGGGCGAGTGCGGCCCAGTCGTCGAACGCCGCTGCCGCCGCGTCCACTGCTGCGGTCGCGTCGTGCACGTCGGCGTCGGCGACCGACGCCACGACCCGGCCCGAGGCGGGGTCCTGCACGTCGAACTGGCCGGAGCCGCCGGGGAGGTGCTTTCCGCCGATGATCAGGCCGGACGAATCGATCATCGTTCCATGGTTCGCCACGGCTTCCTATGCTGTCCAATACTTGCTTTCCATAGAGTCCATACCTGTTGGGCATAATGTGCAGCATGGAACTGCGCTGGGTGACGTACTTCGTGGCGGTGGCCGAGGCCGGCACGGTGAGCGCGGCCGCGGAAGCCGTGCACGTGGCCCAGCCCTCGCTGTCGCGGCAACTCCGCGCGCTCGAGCAGGACCTGAAGGTCGACCTGTTCGAGCGGGCCCAGGGGCGGCTGCGTCTCTCCCCCGCCGGGCGCGCGCTCCTGCCGTACGCCCGCGACGTGCTCGCGCAGGTCGACGACCTGCGCACCGCCGCCGACCTGCAGGTCCGCGGTCGGCTCACGCACGTCACGATCGCCGCGCCCACCACCACGCTGACCGACGTCGTGTCCCCGTTCCTGGTGACGCTCACTCCCGACGATCCGGTGCCCGCCGTCTTCGTCTCCGACGGGAACACTGTCGACGACGCCCTGCGCCGCGGCGCGGACCTGGTGATCACCGCCGATCCCCCGCACCCCCGCCTGGCGTTCCACCCACTCCCGCCCCTACCGGTCTGGGCCTACGTGCCGCCCGGTCACGACCGCGCCGGGCAACCGACCGTCGACCTCACCGCGCTGGCCGCCGAGCCGTTGATCCTCCTCCCACCCGGTCACCCGGCCCGCGACGCATTCGACCAGACGATCGGGGCGCCGGCAGCGATCGAAGCGAGCAATGGCACCGTGGCGCAGGCGCTCGCTGCTGCCGGGCGGGGCATCGCGGTGGTGTCCGACGACCCGCGCTACGACCTCGTCCCCCTCGCCGTGGTCACCACCGACGGCACCCCGGTCAGCGTCCGCCTGGCCTGCGCGTGGAACCCGCGGCACCCGGCCGCCGAAGCACTGGCCGACCTCGCCGCCCGCATCGAGCAGTACGTCGTCCGTCGCTACCCGAGCCGCAGCACGCGCAACTGAACCATCAGCCCGAACCGCTGATCGGGATCGGTCAGATCGCACTGACCGACGTCCGCGACCCGCCGCAGCCGGTACCGGAACGTGTTCTGGTGGACGCCCACCGACTCCGCAGCGAGGACGGAATCGCCGAACGCGTCCAGCCACGCCGTGAGCGTCTCCACGAGGTTGCCCCGATGCTGAGTGTCGTAGTCCGCCAACCGCGCCAGCGCCCCCGCCGGCTTTTCACCCCGTGCGGTGGCCAGATCCCGCAACTCGGACACCAGCGCCTCGCCCTGGAGCTCGTCGAAGCGTCCGATCCGCCGGTCCGGCCGGCCGTCGCGCAGCACCCGCAGTACCCGGTCGACGCTCGAACGACTCCGGGCGACGTCGGACAAGCCCCGCGCCACCGGACCCACCGCCGTGATCGAGGGCAGCCGGTCCCCGACCCGGTCCACGAAGCCCTGCAGGATCCGCACCGCGCGCGTCTCGGCCCTCTCCGGGACACCGGTCATCGGCAGCAACCCGTACGTCACCGCACCGATCGCCGCCGCGACCGCACGCGGGTGCACCGCGTTGAGGTGCAGCGCGAACGCGTCGCTGAGCCCCTGCCGGTCCTGCATCACGCCGGCGCTCTCCGCGTTGTCGCGTTCGTCGAGGGCGACGCCCAGCACGAGCAGCGGCTGGCTGGAGAGCCCGAGCCGCTCGAGCGCCTCCCGGGCACCGTGACCGCCCTCCAGCGCGGTGTTGAGCAGGTCGGCACGCATCCGCCGCTGCACGTCGGCGCCCGCGCGGATCCGCAGCAGGTGCAGCGCGACCAGGTTCGCGGCCTCACGCAGCGCGGCGCTGCGCTCGTCGGTGAGCGGCCCGGGGACGGCCGCCCAGATCGACCCCAGCACCTCGTCACCGGCGCGCACCGAGATCGCGATGCGCGGCAGGCTGAAGCCGGCGATCTGTTCCGGGATCGGCTCCACGTACACCGGCTGGTCGCCGCGGAGCAGCTCCCGGAACACGCCCCGCTCGTGCAGCACGCGCGCGTACCGCTCCGGCACCTGCCGCCCGAGGATCGTGTCGACCCGCGGCGGGTCGGCCTCGTCCTGGCGTCCGGAGAACGCGAGCACGCGGGAGCTGCGGTCCTCGATCGTGACCGGCGCGTCCAGCAGCGCCGCGATCGCGTTGGCGACAGCGAACAGATCGCCCGCCGGGATACCGCCGAGCAGTGCGTCGTCGTCCTGCCCGGCGTCGACGCCCGGCGCGAGCAGCGACCGCAGCAGGTCGCTCAGGTGCCCCCAGGCGGCCCCGCGGCGCAGCCCGAGCACGGTGACGCCCGACTCGTCGACGGCGGCGCGCACGGATTCGGTGACGTCCACCGGGGCACGGACGACGAGCGCGGCGGCGTTCTGCTTGCCCAGCGCGCGCAGGAGTTCGGGCGTGGCGTCGACGCCGATACCGAGCACCAGCGCGTGCGCGGGCAGCATCGGCTGGTCGGCCGGGTCGTGGAAGACGACCGCACCGATCTCCTCGGGGCGGTCGACGTCCCCGTAGGCGTGTTCCAGCAGCGTGGCACCGAGGTCGTCGACGACCCGGCCGAGGTTCACGCGAGGCCGCACGTGCTCACGTTAACCCGCGAGCCACTCGACCGACGTGGTCACCTCCTCGAGGAGGTCCGGTATCGGCGTCACGCCGAGCCCCGGCCCGGTGGGCACGTCCAGATATCCGCCGTCCAGCACGAACGGTTCGGTGATGTCGGTGGCGTAGTACCGCCCCGATCCCGAGGTGTCACCGGGCAGCGTGAACCCGGGCAGTGCGGCGAGCGCGACGTTCGCCGCCCGCCCGAGGCCGGTCTCGAGCATGCCGCCGCACCACACCGGGACGCCGTGCGCCACGCACACGTCGTGGATCCGCCGCGCCTCCAGGTAGCCGCCGACCCGCCCCGGCTTGATGTTGACGATCGAGCACGCCTCCAGCCGGATCGCGGCCGCCGCGGTGCGCGCCGACGTGATCGACTCGTCCAGGCACACCGGCGTCCGGATCAGCCGGGCCAGCTGAGCGTGCCCGAGGATGTCGTCCTCCTCCAGGGGCTGCTCGATCAGCAGCAGGTCGAACGGGTCGAGCCGGGCCAGCTGCCGGGCGTCGCCCAGCGTGTAGGCGGTGTTGGCGTCGACCTGCAGCAGCACGTCGTCGCCGAAGCGCTCGCGGACCGCGCGGACGGGCTCGGTGTCCCAGCCGGGCTCGATCTTGAGCTTGATCCGGACGTACCCCTCGTCGAGGTATCCGCCGACCGCGTCGAGCAGCTGCGGAACGCTGTCCATGATCCCGACCGACACCCCGCACGGAACGCGGTCACGCACCGCGCCGAGCTCCTGGCCGAACGACCGGCCCGACGCCCGCAGTTCGGCGTCGAGAATCGCCATCTCGAGCGCTGCCTTGGCCATGTAGTGGCCCTTGAACGGCAACAGCACCCGGGCGACGTCCTGCGCGGCGATGGATCCGGCGGCGCGGATCGCCGGGACGAAGAACTGGCGCAGTACGTCGGCGGCCGCGTCGAGGTACTCCGCGGAGTAGACGGGGCTGGTCATCGCCACGCACTCGCCCCAGCCCTCGACGTCGTCGACCGTCACGCCGACGAGCAGCAGGTCCCGGGCGGTCTGCGTGCCGAACGACGTGCGGAACGGCGACACCAGGGGCATGGAGATGCGTCGCAGTTGGACGCCGGTGAGCTTCACGATTCCCTCCGCACTACGTAGAAACCGGCGGGATCGAAGCTCTCGATCTGGCCCACCAGCGCTTCGCGAACGGCGAGCCGCCAGCGCCGCGCCAGGGCCGGATCGCTCGCGCGCATCGCTTCGATGTCCCGGGGAACGGCGACGAGGAACACCGGAGCGTCGAGCTGACCGCTCACCGGGCCCCCGTCGTCGTCGATGCCGAGCGCCACCACCGCGTCGGGCGGCGTCGCGGGCCGGGCCCGGCCGTACTCACGCAGCCTCCACTGGACGAGCAGCCGGTCGGAGTCTTCGTCACCGTTGATCGCGTCGGACATCGCGCCGTAGAAGTTCGGCAGGTACTCGGCCGGACGTGCCCCGAGTTTGCCCAGGTTGAAGTAGGCGTTACGGGCCACCAGCGGGTCGAACGTCCAGACGATGTCGGCGACGTCACGCCGCAGCGCCCACGCCCGCTGGTGCAGTTTGAGCGCGAACCCGACGCCCCGCCCGGCGGCGTCCTTCGACACCCCCGCGATGTGGCTGTGCAGGGCGCTGCCCGCCGGTTCGTGGAAGAACGCCACGCACGCGCCGACCAACCGGTCACCCTCGAAGGCACCGGCCACGTAGTTGCCGGCCTTGCTGAAGGCACGCAGCAGCTCGGAGGTCACCGGCGGGTTCCCCGCCCGGCCCCAGATCGAGGCGAGCAGGTTGACCGCCTCGATGATGCGGGTCATGTCGTCGAGTTCGCGCACGACGACGCCCGCGGCCCGTGCCGCGGCCTCCGCCGATGGATCCGCGGTCGCCGCGCTGATGTCGGTCACGACGTTCGTGCTCCTCATCGGTGAGAGGCCAGCAGATGCTCGACCAGCGCACGCAGCAGCGTGGTCCGCGGGGAGATCTCCGCGACGACGACGTGTTCGTCGTCGGCGTGCGCGCCACCACCGACCGCGCCGAGCCCGTCGAGGGTGGGGGTGCCGACGCCGGCGGTGAAGTTGCCGTCGGACGCCCCGCCGACGGCTGCGCGGCCGGGCACCGCCAGACCACGGGCCACCGCGATCCGGCACAGCGTCTCGTAGAGCGCGTCCGAGGCCGACGCCTCGAGCGGGGGCCGGTTCACCCCGCCGGTCGTCTCGAGCCGCGCTCCCTCGTCGACGGCCCAGAGCGACCGCATCGCGCGATCGACCCGCTCCTGTTCGGCCACGGAGCCGGCCCGGACGTCGACGGCGAACGTGGCCTCGGCCGGCACCGTGTTGGTCGTGACACCGGCGCGCGCCACCGTGGGGGTGACCGTCGTCCCGGCCGCCGGATCGGCGAGGGCACTGACGGCCAGCACCTGGTGCGCGAGCTCGACCGTGGAGTTCACCCCGCGCTCCGGCTCGAGCCCGGCGTGGGCGGCCCGTCCGTGCACCCGCACCTCGTAGAGCGAGACGCCTTTGCGCTCGCACTTGAGATGACCGTCGGCCGACGCCTCGAGTACCAACGCGGCGGCCGCCGTCTTCGCCTCCTGCTCGATCAGCTCGCGGGAGCTCGGCGACCCGATCTCCTCGTCGCCGGTGACCAGGAGCGTCACCCCGTCGAGCCCGGCGGCGGCGTGCAACGCCATCACCAGCCCGACCTTCATGTCGAAGCAGCCCGGCCCGCGCAGGATCCCGGCGTCGATCGCGAACGGGCGGCCGGCGAGCGTGCCGATCGGCCACACGGTGTCGTGGTGGCCCACCAGCAGAACCCGGGACGGGTCCGCGCCGAGCCGCCAGCGCAGGTGCGTCCGGCCGTCCAGCACGATCCGCTCCGGAGCGACGCCCAGCACCCCGGTGCCGACCTCGGTGACGACGTCGGCCGAGCGGGCGACGGCAGCCAGATCGGACGACGGCGACTCGCACTCGATGAGCGCCCGCGCGTCGGCGAGCATGTCGCGGAGGTCGGCCATCAGCCGACCTTCGGAGTGGCACGCACACCGAAGTGCAGGTACGGCTCCCCAGTGGGAAGCGTGTAGAACGTGACCGGCATCCAGTTCTCCGCCTCGGGCGGCTTCACCGCGAACACTGCGGGACCGGCGGGCACGAGCGTGTACTCGTCCACGGTGTCGTGCTCCAGTTCGGCCAGCGGCCCGATGATCGTCGTGCGCAGCAGTGGCGGGTTCGCCTCGACCTCCATGCGTACCCCGGCCCGCTCGTACGTGCCGACGTACGGCGTCACGTCGCCGTCGAACGGCTTCTCCGGCGGCGCGAACGGACGCGGCATCGCGACGTCGGCGAGCTCCGCGAAGATCTCCCGGAACAGGTCCTCGTACAGGTCGCGGGTCTGGCCGCCGTTGGTCAGCAGCGCCACGGCCAGCCCCTGCTCGGGCAGGATCCGCAGGAACGCCGCCTGGCCCAGCGTGGTTCCGTCGTGGCCGATCAGGCGGTGGCCGTCCCAGTCGAACCGGATCCAGCCGAGCCCCCACGAGTCGCCGAGGACCCGCTTGTCGGGCAGGTCGGCCTGGTGCGCGGCCATCGCCGCGGTGCTCTCCGGCGTCAGCAGGCTGCCGGTCAGGTGCGCACGCGCGAAAGCCAGAACGTCGGCGACGGTGGAGTTGATCAGCCCGGCGGGCCCGAGTGCACGGGGCAGCATCCAGACGCCGACCGGCTTGGAGTCCTGGTGCCCGACCGCGGCCGAGGACAGCAGGGCCTCCTCGGGCAGCGTCGACGTGGACGTCAGCCCGAGCGGGGTGAACAGCCGCTCGCGCAGCGCCTGGTCCCACGTCAGGCCGGTGATCTTCTCGATCACCCGACCCAGCAGCGTGTAGCCGGCGTTGCAGTAGGAGAACGTGACGCCCAGCGGGTGGTTCTGTCCCTGCTCCGCCAGCAGATCGACGTACTTCTCGAGGCAGTCGTCGCCCCGGCCGGTGTCGGTGAACACGTCGCCGTCGATGCCGCTGGTGTGGGTCAGCAGGTGCCGCACGGTGACCGCCTTGGTCACCTCGGGGTCGGCCAGGCGCAGTTCCGGCACGATCTCCGCAACCGGCGTGTCCAGCGTCAACTGGCCTTCGTCGATCAGGGCCATGATCACGGTGGCCGTCCAGACCTTCGTGATCGAGCCGATCTGGAACACCGAGTCGGTGCGCACCGGCGCCCGGCTCCCGGTGTGGAGGACGCCGTGCGCGAGCTCGACGACCTGGTCGCCGGAGAGGATCCCGAGCTGCGCCCCCGGCACGTCGTGCCGCTCGGCGAGGCGCGACAGCCGCTCCTGCCAATGGGTGACGTCGATCCGGGCGCGGCCGCCGGAGTGCTCCTCGAGCCAGTCCACGACGCGGCGACCGTAGTCGACCCGCTGCGAGGGCGGCCCGAGCAGGATGAATGCGTGCGAGGCGTCCGGGTACACGACCAGGCGGGTCGGCACGCCCAGCTGACGCAGCGCCGTGTGCCACTGCTGAGCCTGGCCGATCGGGCAGGTCAGGTCGTTCGCGCCGTGCAGCAGCAGCGTCGGCGTGCGCACGTCCGCCACGTGGGTGAGCGGTGACATCGCGGCGTACTCGGCCGGCTTCTGCCAGGGCGGGCCGCCGAGCTCGTAGGCGCTGAGGAAGTGCGCGTCGTCGCTGGAGCCACTGATGCTCACCAGGTCGCTGACCGTGCCGCCGGCCACCGCGACCGCGAACCGGTTGTCGTGGGCGGTCAGCCAGCAGGTCATGAACCCGCCGTAGCTGTAGCCGCCGACCGCGAGCCGATCGGCGTCGGCGAAGCCCTCGGCGACGAGCTGGTCGATCGGCTCGAGGAAGTCGGCAGCGTCCATCAGACCCCAGCCGCTGTGCGCGCCGTCGTAGAACGCGGCGCCGTAGCCGTCGCTGCCACGCGGGTTGACCAGCAGCACCGCCCAGCCGCGGTCGACCAGCTCCTGGTGGTAGGGGTGCATCTCGTCCGCGGCGGCGTTCCACGCGTTGTGCGGGCCCCCGTGAATGTCGAGCAGCAGCGGCAGCGGGCCGGTGCGGGTGGGGTCGCGCAGGATCCAGGACTGCACGCGGGTGCCGTCGGAGATCGTGAACCACCGCTCCTCGCGGGGGTGCAGCTCCACCGGGGTGTCGGTGAGCGCGGTCTCCGCGCCGGTCGCCAGGTCCACGGTCACGACCTCGCCGAACGACGTCGGCGTGGCCAGCACGACCGCGGCACGTCCGCCGCCGATCGACAGCCCGGACACGACCCGGCCCGGTCCGTCGACGACCGGACGGGCGTCCCCGCCGTCGAGCGCGACCGACCACAGGTGGGAACACCCGTGGTCGCGCAGGCAGAAGTACACCCGGCCATCGACCTCGACCGGCAGGCCGCCGGGGTAGGCGGTAGCGCCCGGCATCACGTTGCGATCCAGCGCGCCCGAGAGGTCGGTGACCGTGTCGCCGACCAGGTACAGGTTGGCGTGTCCGCGCGGGTCACCCTCCCAGCCCACGACGAGCAGCGCCGACCCGTCGGCCGTCCAGCCCACGGTGCCCGCCACCCCGTCGGCGAACGCGCGCGGACGCGGGCGGGCGTGCGGCGCGTCCACCTCCAGCAGGTACACCGGCGTGCGGTGGCGCAGGTCGCTGTCCGCGCCGGTCGGGCGGGTGAACGCGAGCGTCGTGCCGTCGGGCGACCAGGCCGGCGCACCCGCGTTCTGCGGTCCGTCCGTCACCTGCCGCACGTCGCCACTGCTCAGATCGACGATGTGGAGCTGCTGTCGGATCGCGCCGAAGAAGCCCGCACCGTCCGCCTGGTAGTCCAGACCGTCGGACACCATCGGCCCGGTGGCGCCGCCCGCCGGGTCGACCGGCGCGGTGAACGCGAGCCGCGTGCCGTCCGGGCTCCACCGCGGCGCTCCGGCGCCCAGTGGGAGCCCGGTCACGACCTCGGGCTCACCACCGGCGACGTCGAGCACGGCGATCTGGGAGTCGCGGAGGAACGCGAGCCGGGTGCCGTCGGGTGACCAGCTGGGCGCGGTGTCCGAGTCGCCGCGGGTGAGGCGTCGCGGCGTGCCGCCGTCGGTGTCGACCAGCCACAGCTGATCGACGTTCCGGTCGCGCTCGACGTCGAGCGTGCGCAGCACGTAGGCGATCCGGGTGCCGTCCGCGGAGAGCGTCGGCTGGGACGGAACCACCACATCGGCGAGGTTCACGGGTTGCTCCTTCGGCCGGGTACGGCGGCCAGCAATTCTCGGGTGTAGTCGTGTTCCGGGTCGGCGAGCACCTGGGCCGTGGGGCCGTGCTCGACGAGCCGGCCGTTACGCATCACCGCGACGTGCGAGGCGACGTACCGGACGACGGCGAGGTTGTGGGAGATGAACAGCATCGACAGACCCAGCTCGCGCTGGAGCTCCCGGACGAGGTTGAGCACGGCTCCCTGCACCGAGACGTCGAGCGCGGAGGTGATCTCGTCGGCGATGATCACCTGCGGGTCCGCCGCGAGCGCCCGGGCCAGCGCCACCCGCTGCCGCTGACCGCCGGAGAGCCGCGACGGCAGCGCGTCGATGGTTCCGGGATCCAGGTGGACCTGCTCGAGCAGACGCGCCACGGCCGCTTTCCGCTCGGCACGCGACCGGCCGGGGGGCATGGCCTCGGCGATGCTCGCACCGACCGTCATCCGCGGATCGAGCGACGAATACGGGTCCTGGAAGACCATCTGCAGTGGACGGGGCCGTCCGCGGGTCGGCACCGGCGCACCGTCGAGCGTGATCGCTCCGCCGGCCAGCGGTGCCAGCCCGACGGCGGCGCGGGCCAGCGTCGACTTGCCGGACCCCGACTCGCCGACCAGCCCGATCACCGCGCCGTCCGGCACGGTCAGGCTCACGTCGTCGACAGCAGTGTGTTTGCCGTAGCGGACCGTGACGTTCCGGAAATCCAGTTCGCTCATGGTGCTTCCTCCCCCGCGTGCCAGCAGGCCACCCAGTGGTTGGGTGAGTCGGGGGCCAGCGGTGGGTCCTCGGTGCGGCAGTGGTCGTCGGCGAGCGGGCAGCGCGCCGCGTAGGGGCAGCCGGGCGGCACGTCCGCCGGGTCGACCGGGCGGCCCGGGATCGTCGCGAGCGGCCGGGTCAGGTCCGTGGCCATGTCGGGCACCGCGTCCATCAGCGCCCGCGTGTACGGGTGCAGCGGTTTGACGCCGGTCGGCAGCTCCTCGACGATCCGGCCGGCGTACATCACCAGCACCCGGTCGCAGACGTCGCCGATCACCGCGACGTCGTGGCTGATCAGCATGAGCGCAGCGCCGTCGGACTCGCGGATCGTGGCGAGCAGGTCGAGCACCTGCTGCTGCACGGTGACGTCGAGGGCGGTGGTGGGCTCGTCGGCCACGATCAGGGCCGGGGTGTTCATCAGCCCCATGCCGATCATCGCCCGCTGGCGCATGCCGCCGGAGAACTCGTGCGGGTAGAGGCGCGCCCGGCTGTCCGGATCGGGGATCTGGACGGCGTTCAGCCGGTCGACCGCGCGGGTCATCGCCTCCTTCCGCGTCACCTTCTGGTGGTGGGTGGCCACCTCAGCGAGTTGGGCGCCGATGCGGCGGGTCGGGTTGAACGCGGTCATCGGATCCTGGAAGACCATGGCGAGCTTCGTACCGAGCGTGCGCCGCTGCGCCGTGGTGCGCGGCGCCAACAGGTCGGTGCCGAGGAACTCCAGGCGGGTGGCGTCGACGCGCCCGTGGTCGGCGATCAGCTTCGTGACGGCCAGCGCGGTCATCGACTTGCCGGAACCTGACTCCCCCACGATGCCGACGGCCTCACCGCGTCGAATGTGGAACGAGACGCCGCGGACCGGCCGGATCGGGCCGGCGGGACCGGCCAGCGTGACCTCGAGGTCCCGGACGTCGAGTACGACGTCGGACTCTTTCTCGGCCGCCGGTGCGGCCGCGCGCTTCTTCCGGACGAGGGAGGGCAACCGGGCGTCGGCCGGGACGCCGAGCCCCTTCGCGATCGACTCGCCGAAGAAGTTGAACGCCAGACCGGCCAGGACGATCGCGCCGCCGGGAGCGAGCGCCGCCGCCGGGTTCACGTAGATCGTGCCGATGCCGTCGAAGAGCAGGCGCCCCCAGTCGTAGGCGGGCGGCTGGACGCCGAGGCCGAGGAACGACAGGCCCGCGAACGACAGCAGCGCGGTGCCGGCGCCGATCGTCGCGTTGACGACCAGCGGCTCGGCGACGTTCGGCAGCACGTGGCGGACGAGGATCCGGCCCCGGCCGATGCCCACGGTGCGAGCGGCCGATACGTAGTCCCGCGCCTCGACGTCGGCGACGAGTGTCTGGGTGAGACGCGCGAACCCCGGCGCGCCCGCCAGGCCGATCGCGAGCACCGCGCCGGTGGCGCCGATGCCGAACACGACAGCGAAGAACAGCGCCAGCAGGATGCCGGGGAACGCGACGGCGATGTTGACCGCCGCCACGACGACCCGGCCCGAGCGTTTGCCGAGCAGGAACGGCGCCGCGCCGAGCAGCAGCCCGGCGACGACGGCGATCACGGTGGCCAGCAGCGCGAGCACGATCGACAGCCGGGTGGCGACCAGCACCCGCAGGAGGATGTCGCGGCCGAGGTTGTCCGTTCCGGCCCAGTGCTCACCCGAGGGTGGCGCGAGGATCTGATCGGTGTCGACGGCGTCGGCGCCGTCGCCCCAGACGATCGGCGCGACGATCGCGAGCACGATGAGCGCGACCATGAGCGCCGTGGCCGTGAGGCCCAGCGGGGTGCGTGCGACGCGGGTCCAGCGGGACACGACTCAGCCCTCCCGGATCGTCGAGCGCGGATCGAGCAGGGCGAGGAACACGTCGACGACGAGGTTCGTGACCAGCACGCCGATGCCGTAGACGAGCACGATCGCCTGCACGACCGGATAGTCCTTGGTGAGGATCGACTGGACGATCGTGCTGCCCAGGCCGGGCCAGGCGAAGACGTTCTCGACCAGGACGGTGCCGGCGATCATCGCGCTCAGCAGCAGCCCGCCGATCGTCAGCGCGCCGGTGACCGCGTTCGGCAGCGCGTGGCCCAGATAGATCGTCCGGGACGGCAGGCGTTTGGCGCGTGCGGTGCGGACGAAGTCGGCTTCCAGCACGGCGGCCATCTCGACCCGCACGATGCGCGCCAGGATCGCCGCCGGCCCGATCGCCAGCGAGAACACCGGCAGCACGTACGACGCCGCGGTGTCGTTGCCGGCGATCGGGAACCACGCGAACCGGATCCCGAACAGGTAGACCAGTGCGACGCCGATCAGGAAGTCGGGAATCGTCGCCACGATCGTGCTGGTCGTCGTGAACCCGACCTCCGTGCGCCGCCCGTGACCCCGTCGGGTCAGTACCCCCATCGCCACGCCCAGCGGAATGGCCACGAGCACGGCCGCCAGGAACGCGAGGACGGCCAGCATCAGCGTGGCGGGCAGCCGCTGGGCGACGACGTCGGAGACCGGGAGCCGCGACGCGAGCGACGTGCCCAGATCGCCGGTGAACAGCCCCTTGAGGTAGTCGACGTACTGGATCACGAGCGGGTCGTTCAGCCCGAGCGCCTCCCGGCGCGCTTCCACCAGGTCGGCCGGGGCGGTGGGACCGAGCGCGCCGCGCACCGGGTCACCCGGGATCAGGTGGATCATCGCGAACGACGCCGTCACCAGCACCCACAGCGAGACGAGCAACCGCCCCAGGCGCCGCACGCCGAACCCCACCCACGGACTGGCCGTGGGCAGGGGACGGAGGGTCAGAGTGGCCGACATGCTATTTCGCCAGCATCCGGATGCTCGTCGGGACCAGCTGGCCGGGGACGGCGAACTTGGCGGCCTTGCCGAACGTCTGCAGGTCGATCTCGGCGAACGGCACGATCGACGCCTTGCTGATCAGCGCGGACTCCGCGGCGAGCCAGGAGTCGCAGCCCTCCGCGCCGTTCGTCGCCGACGCGGTCGTCGCGGCCTTCGTGTACTCCGCGTCGTTGATCGCCGCGAAGTTCGTGCCCTTCGGCGCGGCCGGACCCGACAGGAACGGCACGAGCTGGTCGGGGGTGCTGACGTTGAGCGACACCCAGGCGACGTCCCAGTCGCCCGCGCCGAAGAGCGTGCCGGTCAGCGTCGTCTCGGTCTGTGCGGTCGCGGTGGCGTCGACGCCGATCGCCTTCCACTGCTGTACCGCGAGCTCGGCGGCCGCAGGACCGCCGCTGCCCTGGTTGTTCTCGTAGAGGAACTTGAGCGCCAATGGCTTGCCGGCCTTGGCACGCACGCCGTTGGCACCCTTGACCCATCCGGCCTTGTCGAGCAGAGCGGCAGCGGCCGCGGGGTCCTTCACGGGCAACGACTTGGACACCGAATCGCCGGGGCAGGCGACCGGTGCGTTCGCCGCCAGGTGGGTCGCGGCGGAACCCTTGCCCGCCGTCAGCACCTTCTGCAGCTGCGGCAGGTCGAGCGCCTGGGTCAACGCCTGGCGGACCTGCGGGTCCTCGGTGACGCGACCCTTCGCGTGGTTGTACCACTGCTCACCCGAGAGGTACGGCGTGCCGGCGGTGAACAGCCCCGCCTTCTCCAGGCGCGCCGCGTCGGGGCCGGCGATGTGCGCGGCGCTCAGGCCGCCCGAGAGCAGCAGGTTCGCCGCGGTGGTCTCGTTCGGCACGACCTTGATGACGACGGTCTTCGGCAGACCCTTCTCCGCTGTCGTCGCGCCGTCGGGACCCCAGGTGTAGCCCTCGCGGAGCTCGTAGGTGTAGTGGTCACCCGGAGCCGCTTCGACGAGCTTGTACGGGCCGGTGCCCGCCGTCGTCTTCGCCAGCGCCGCGCGGTTCTTCAGGCCGCTGGGGCACACGATCGGGGTGTCGCCCAGCCCGTTCAGCACGAACGGGGCGGGCTGCGCCAGCGTGAGCGTCACGACGCCGGAGGCGTTCTCGCCGGCGGCCTTCGCACCGGCCGGCACGAACACGCCGAGGAACGGGCTGGCATTCTTCGGGTCGGCGATGAAGTTGAGGTTGTCCGCCACGTCGGTAGCGGTCAGCTTGGCGCCGTCGGCGCACGTGATGCCCTCGTTGAGCGTCATCGTCACCGTGGTGCCGTCGACTTTCCAGTCCTTGGCCAGGTGCGGCTTGATCTCGCCGTTCTCGTCGACGCTGACCAGCGCGTCGTACGCGAACTTCGTCACGGCGAACAGGTTGGAACCCGCGCCCATCTGCGGATCGAGCGCACCGGGGTCCGACGCGAGGCCGTACGTGAACGTGCCCCCCTCGACGACCGGCGCGTCACCGGCACCGGCACTGTTCGACGCGCTGGTACAGCCGGCGAGGGCCAGGGTGAGACACAGGCCGGACGTGACCACTCTGGTCAGCTTCATACGGATTCCGTTCCCGCGCGGCGGATGGCGCGTCCGAGGTGGAGGTACAGCGCGTGGCCCGTGCCGTCGTCGCCCAGGAACGCGTGGGGTACGTACATCCCGCGGTCGGCTTCGACGGGGATCAGCATGTCGGGTCGGTACGACACAAGTTCGGTCCGCTCGGCCCGGCCGCCGATCTCCTCGAAGAATCCCTTGGGGACCTGCTCGATCCAGATCCGCTGGTCGGCGTCCTGGCTGACCGTGAGGTCGAAGACCTTGGCCGAGTACGTGCCGACGAACCGCTCGGCGTCGATCGTCGCCGGCTCGTCGGGAGGGGTGGGCAGCGCGGGGAGCCGCACGTCGGTGAGGTCGCCCAGGACCCGGTCGAAGACGTCGCGGTAGAGCGACATCGCGTCGCCGCCGTTGGTCAGCAGCGCGATCGCCACGCCGGTACCCGGCACCAGGCGCAGGAACGCGGCCTGCCCCACCGTGTTGCCGTCGTGGCCGACGATCGTGCCGGTCGGGAAGTCGTAGCGCTCGAACCCGAGCCCCCACGACGTGCCCATCAGGCCGAGTTCGGGCAGATCCACCTCGCGCTCCTGCATCCGGGCGGCGGTGCCGGCAGCCACTACCTGGTTCTCTCCCGCGCGGCCGTCCTCCAGGTGCATCCGCGCGAAGGCAACCAGGTCGCGGGGGCGCATGCTGAGCATCGCGCCGGCCGGCGCGTTGGAGCGGAACATCGCCCAGATGGGGGCGGGTACGTACCCTTCGCCCTTCTCGACCTCGATGTGGCCCATCGCGGCGCGGTACTTGATCGCCTCGTAGGCGTCGGTCGCGGCGTGGGTGAGTCCGAGCGGCGTGATCAGGTGTTCGCGCAGCGCGGCGTCGAAGGGCTGTTCGCGCAGTACCTCGACGAGCCGTCCGAGCACGCAGTAGCCGGCGTTGTTGTACGAGAACTGCTCGCCGGGCGGGAAGAGCTGCGGCACGTCGTGCAGGGCGTCGACGTACTTCTCGACGCAGTCGTCACCGACGCCGGTGTCGAGGAAGACGTCACCCTCGAATCCGGCGGTGTGGTTGAGCAAGTGCCGCACGGTGATCCGCGCCGCTGCCTGCTCGTCGCCGATCCGGAACGTCGGTAAGTAGTCGCGCACCGGCCGGTCGAGCTCGACCTTGCCTTCGTCGACCAGCTGCATCACCAGCGTGCTGGTCCACAGCTTGGTGATCGACCCGATCTGGAAGACCGAGTCCACTGTCGCTTCCACCCCGGTCGCCCTGTTGAGCAGACCGGCCGCACCGTCCACCACTTCGCTGCCCCGCACGACGGCCCACCCCGCAGCGGGAACGTCGTACTTCTCGAGCATCGAAGGGAGCTCGTCGTTGAGCCAGTCCCGGATGTCGTCTAGATCGCCCATGCGCGGTGATCGTAGGGAGCTGCGCAGCCCAGCTGTTGGTCGTCGACGACCAGTTCACGCCTCCGGCTGGTCGGCTCCGACGAACGAGCTCTCGTGCTCTAGGCTTCGCGTATGGCCGGATCATCCCTGGAAAGCAGGTAAGCGCCCGTTCATGCGTATCCGGATCTTTACCGCCGCGCTTGTCGCCGCGGCCGCAACGCTCGTCTCGTGTTCTTCCGAGCCTGACCTGGCCTTTTCGGGTTCGCCGACGGAACTGCCGCACGCCGCGATCCGCCCCTCGGCGTCGCAGGACGAACGCGATCAGGCACTCGTCGACTTCTACCAAGCGTGGAAGGACGAGTACGTCCACGACGACTGCGGTGACGGCGCGTTCCAGATCTACTCGCCGGACGCGGCCTACCCGTTCGTCTCCGAAGCCCAGGGCTACGGGCTGACGATCGCCGCGATGATGTCGAAGGCCGACCCGGACGCGAAGGGCCTGTTCGACGGGCTGCTGACCTACGTGCTGGACCACCCGTCCACGCGGACGCCCGACCTGATGGCCGCCGAGCAGGACAGCAAGTGCAACGACAAGGCCGGCGGCGACTCCGCGACCGACGGCGACATGGACATCGCCTACGGCCTGCTGCTCGCCGACTCGCTGTGGGGCAGCGACGGCGACTTCGACTACCGCGACCTGGCCGGCAAGCGGATCAACGCGGTCAAGGCCAAGACCGTCAACACGTCGTCGGACCTGATGCTGCTCGGCGACTGGGACACGGCGATGGACGCCGGCCTCTACGCCACCACCCGGACGTCGGACTGGATGCCGTACTACTTCGGGGTGTTCGAGGCCGCCACCGGGGACGACGGGTGGTCGACGATCGCGGACGCCCATCAGCAGGCGGTCGCCGACCTGCAGAACTCCGACACCGGGCTGCTGCCCGACTTCGCCCGCACCACCGACGACGGAATCCAGGCGGTCAGCGGCAAGGTGCTGGAGACCGCCAACGACGGCGACTACTCGTTCAACGCGTGCCGGGTGCCGTGGCGCCTGGGCACCGACGCGCTGCTGACCGGCGCGGAGTCGTCGACGACCGCCGCGCGCACGATCGACGCCTGGTTCCGGGCCACGACCGACGGGGATCCCGGCAAGGTCGGCTCGGGCTACCGCCTCGACGGCACCGCGGAGGACGCCGATCCGGCGAACGCGTTCTGGGCGCCCCTGGCTGTCAGTGCGATGACCGACCCGGACGGCCAGGAGTGGCTCGACGCGCTCTGGCGCAAGCTCGCCGAGAACGACGTCGAACGCGGCAATTATTACGGCGACACGATTCAACTGCAGGTGATGATTCTTCTCGCTGGCCGCTATCTGACCGTTTGAGCAGCGATTTCCGCGCGGAACTGGCATGCTGCCGTGCGTGCGCCGTACGGATCTGACCGACCGTTGGCATTCGGAGTCCGCGCGCGACGTCATCGAGCGAATGACCGCGGGGAGTTCGCTCGACGACGTGGGGCTGGCGACCGTCGACGGTTTGCTGGACCTGCGCGGATTACCGGCGGCAGGGCTGGTCGCGGAGGGGGCGCGACTCGTCGGGCTCGACCTGAGTTACGCCTCGCTGACCGAGGCGCGCCTGAATGACGTCCATTGGCGACAGTGCCGGTTCGACGGCGTCGATCTGTCGGCCGCCGTTTTCCGGGGCGGTTCGGTGAGCGAATCCACGGTGCGGCGCGCCGATTTACGTGACGCGTTCGTCGGTGGTGCCGAGTGGTCGTCGGTGGATCTCGTCGGGAGCAAATCGGCGTACTTCGCGGCGGAGCGCACGACGTTCGCGCGCACCACGTTTCCGGCGCTGGCGAGTGTCGGATTCACTCGGTGTTCCTTCGACGACTGTCGCTTTCTCGGCGGCCTGTCCGGCGTGCGGTTCCTCGGGCGGCAGACGCGGGCCGACCCGGAGCGTGCCGTCCTGCGGCGGGTGTCGTTCTTCTCGGACAACCTGCGGTACGCGGAGTTCGACGGCATGGAGTTCGAGGACGTCAGCTTTCCCGCCAGCGATGCGATCGTCGTCGTGCCGCACGGGTTCCGGGCGGTCGCCGAACGCGCGAGCGACCTGTCGCTGCTCCGGCGCGACGACATCGGCGAGGCGTTCCGGAAGTTCATGTCGCGCGAATCGATGCGGCCGGGGTTGAGCGTCACGGCCGGCTGGGCGATCGGCCGGCGTGACTTCACCGACGACCACCCGAACGGCCCGGAGCTGGCCGAATTCGCGGTCCGGACGCTGCGGAAGGCTCAGAAGCAACTCCGCTCGGAGGGCGTCATCCCCTGATGAGGCCTTCCTGAAGGCTCCGGGGTGTTCCGGCCTGGATCGAGGGGTTGCACGGGGATCCGAACACGTGGCCCTAGCGCTGAAGGGTTCCTGAAGGGCACGAAGTGTTCCGGCGCGGTCACGGGTTGCGTAGCGTGACCCACGCGTCGGCCGACCTGCGGGGGCCGTCGGCCGACGCCCCATCCGACCAGCGACGAGGAATGAGATGGTCCGGCACATCTGGCTAGCGGTAGTGGTGGTCATCGTCGGAGGGCTGGTGCTCCTCGGAGTCGCCGGCGCCCCGGACGCTCCACCGACCGGCATCGCCGACCACGGGATCTACCTAGCCGAGAATCCCGAGATCAACCCGAACAAGTGGCCGTGATGGCGAACCGACTGTGGATCCGGCGGGCGGTACTGGTCGTGGTGATCGGGGGGTTCGCGCTTCTCGGGGTGGACGCCGCGGCGGCCGACGCGACCATCCCGATCCACGCGGGCGACTACTGCCACTGCGGCGTTCAGATCGATCCGGATCCGAACAAGTGGCCGTAGGGGTCAGTCGGCAGCGCGGGCGACGTTGATCGCGCCGGGAAGGTCGAGCGCGGCGCCAACCCGCGCCGCAGCCCGGTAGGCCCGGTCGCCGAGCGCGCCCCGGCACTGCGCCTCCACCTCCGCGCGCACCCGCCGATCCCGCGGCAAGGCCACCAACCCGGCATCCGCCCGCACCGCCGCCGCGGCTCCCAACAAGGTCGCCGCACGCCGAGGATCCGCCCCACCGTGCGCGCCGCCGACGGCGGCTGCGGCGACTACTTCGAGGTCGTGGGCTACGGCCCAGGGGTGGGCGATGGTTCCGTGCAGGTCGAAGGCCTCACGAACGAGGTCGGCAGCATCGGAATGCCGCCCGTCCCGCCCCACGACCGCCGCGAGCAACACCGCGGCACGCGCGAGTTGTTCGAGGCTCTCGTGCCGCCGAAACGTGCCGAGCACCCGCCCGAGCATCGCCTCGGACCCGTCGAGGTCCCCCCGCTCCAGCAGGATCTCCCCCACGAGCAGGCGCGCGTCCGCCTGACCCGCCTCGTCCTCGTCCCGCGCGAACACCGCAGCCGCCTCGGTCGCCCAGCGCTCGGCGTCGTCCAGTCGAACGTCAGAAAAGTAGTTGTACGCGACGGAGAGCCCACACCGTCCGATCTCGAACGACTCACCGCCGCGGGCGGCGAGCCGCCAGGCGAGATCGCCGGACTGCCGGGCGGTCTCCAGATCCCCGAGCTCCAGCGCGATGTCGGACACGTGCTGCGCGGCCCGCACCATCCCGGCACGGTCGTCCAACGACGTCGCGGTCGCACTCGCCGCCTTCGCGTACTCCATCGCCTCCGGCAGCGTCACGTACGACGCCACCACCGCCGCGGTCAACTGCACACGCAGCAGCAACTCCGGCGGAACGGCACAGGCCGCGGCCTCCCGCAGCGCCAATCGGTACCACTCCAACCCCGCCCGCGGCGAATTGCTCCACCACCAGCGCAGATCCGCGATCATCGGCAACCCGATCGCGAACCGCCCACCGCGCAACGTCCGGTCGAGCGCGCCCAGCAGATCCGGGCGGGCCGCGTCGAGCCGACGCTGCCAGCGCAGCCGGTCGGGCCCGAACTGCTCGGCGACCGCCGAGGAAGCCAACCGGGCCAGGTACTCGTCGCGCAGATCGAGCGCGGCCTCGGTGTCGGCCAGCGACCGGCCGTACTGCCGCACCGACTCGAGCATCCGGAACTGCGTGTCCACGCCGCTGACGTCGGCCACCAAGAGGGACGCGTCCACGAGCCGGTGCAGAACGTCGAGCGAATCCGGACCGCCGAGCGCCTCGGCGGCCGCCAGCGGAAACGTGTCGGCGAACACCGAGAGCCGCGCGAACAACGAACGCTCCGCCGGCGACAGCCGGTCGACAGCGGCTTCGAGTGCGGCAGCCAGCGAACCGTGCCGCCCACCGATCGCACCACCCACCGGCCGCAGCACCCGCAGCTGATCGGCGAGGCGGGTCGCGATGTCGGCCGGGCTGAGCACGGCGGTACGTGCGCTGGCCAGCTCGAGCGCGAGCGGCAGACCGTCCACCGCCCGGCAGATCTCGGCCACCGTCGGGGTGATCTCGTCGGAGAGCTCGAACGTCGGACGCACCGCGCGGGCCCGCGCGCAGAACAGCGCGACCGCGTCGTTGGCCAGGGCGTCGTTCGCACTGCGCACCGCGTCACCCGGAAGCGCCAAGGGCGCCAGGCGGTACACCGACTCACCGAGCGCACGCAGCGGAACCGTGGACGTGGCCAGCACCCGCAGATCGTCGGCACCGGCGAGCAGCTGCTCGACCAGCTCCGCGCAGGCCGGGGCCGCGTGCTCGCAGTTGTCGAGGACCAGCAGCACCGCCTGCCCCAGCAGCCGATCGACGATCGGAGTGTCGGTCGCACGCACGGCCTCGGCGACCTTCGAAACGACGTCCGAACTGCCTTCGAGCCGGACGACGACCACCCGCACGCCGTGCAGCCGGGTGACGACCTCGGCGGCCAACCGCGACTTCCCGACGCCGGGCGGGCCGGTGAGCGTGACGAGCCCGGGCTCGGCCAGGAGCGTGCCCAGCTCGGTCAGCTCCGCCGAGCGTCCGACGAACTCACCGGACCAGGCCGCTCCGGGGGCGTCGGGGTGACGGAGCGGCTCGGGTCGCAGGCGGCTGTCGTCGGCGAGCACCGCCGCGTGCATGCGGCGCAGCCGCTCGCCGGGTTCGACGCCGAGTTCGTCGACCAGCCGGTCGCGGGTCTCGCGGTAGACCGCGAGCGCCTGGGCGCGCTGTCCGTCCTGGTGCAGCGCGTGCATGAGCTGGCTGGCGAACCGCTCGTCGAGCGGGTAGGCGCGCACCAGGCCCGTCAACTCACCGACGAGGCCACCGCGGCCGGTCGCGAGGTCCGCGGCGATCCGGTCGCTGAGCGCGGACATCCGGACCGACTCCATCCGCGGCACGAACAGATCGCGCAGCGGGCTCGCGGTGACGTCGGCGAGCGGGACGCCGTCCCAGAGCGTCAGGGCCCGCCGGAGGAGGTCGGCGGCGGTCTGCTGGTCGCCGTCGCGCGTCCACCGGCGGGCCTGGACGCTGAGCGTCTCGAACAGGTGCCAGTCGATCTGCTCGCGTCTCCCGGCCAGCCGGTAGCCGGCCGGGAGACGGTCGAGCCGTAGCGCCGACCCGGCGGCCTCCAGCCCGCGGCGTACCGCGGACACGTACACCTGCACGGTGTTGCGCGCGGTCGCGGGCGGCGAATCGGCCCACAGGTCGTCGATCAGTTGGTCGACGGGAACGACGTTGTTGAGGCGGAGGCCGAGCGCGGCGAGGACCGCCCGGCCCTTCGCCCCGCTGACCGCGTGCTCACCACCGGTTCCGTTCAGCCGCACCGGCCCCAGCAGTCGGAGGTCGAGCTGCGGGGTCACGCACCGAAGCTTAGGCGGCGGTCGGCAGGTAGGGCGCGGAGTATTTCCGGGCCTTCTCCTGCGACGGCATCAGGACCCACATGATCGGGTAGAGCCAGAAGATCTGGGTGCCGGGGATCAGCGCCAGCGCGATGAGGAACAGGATCCGGGTGGGCCACGGGTCGAGGCCGACGCGGGCGCCGAGGCCGGCGAGCACACCGCCCAGGAAGCGTCCCTCCTGCGGCCGGATCAGGCCGATCTTGGCAAAGCTGCGGTGGACGTCGTTCATGGCGGGGTTCCCTTTCGCGGTGGGGCGGGCCTACGTGCCCGACACCGTCACTGTGCGGCTTCGGCGCAGGTCAGCGCATCGGGCACCACCCTGTTCCGGACCCTGAAGTTCGGTCGGGGGTGCCCCTTAGGCTGGGGTGCGTGCCTCTTGCCGGACGACGTCGTGAGCTCGGCGCGATCGCCCGGTTCCTGGATCGCGCCGGGGGCCATCTCGTACTGACCGGACCGGCGGGAGCGGGCAAGACCGCGCTCGCCGAAGAGGCGGTGGTGATGGCTGCCGCTCGTGGTCTGTCGGTTGCCCGGACGGCCGGCGCCGAGGCGTCGCTGCTCGTGCTCGACGACTTCGATCCGGCGGACGCCGGCGCCCTGGCTTCGCTGGCGTCCGGGGGCCGTGCGGTGCTGGTCACCGCTGCGGTGCCGCTCGGGGTGCCGCCGGAGCTTCACCTGGGTGGTCTGGCCGAGCCCGACCTTGCCGTTCTCCTGCCGACGCTGTCCGCCGCGGCGGTGCACGCGGTGTGGCTGGCCACCGGAGGCGTGCCCGGCCCCGCCCTGGACCTCGCCGCCACTCTGGACGGCTCCGGCCCCGACGCCGTCCTCCGCGCGGCCCTGGCAACTCCGTCCCGCGCCGGCTTCCTGGAACTGGACCCCGGCCTCATCCGCCTCCTCCGCGCCGCCGATGGGTGGTCGCTGTCGGCTGGATTGCGCGCGAGAGTGTCGTCGCGGTTGGCGCGGCAGTTGCTCGCTGACGCGTCGGCTGCCGGGCGGCGGCGGGAGTTGGCGGATGAGGCGTTGGGGCTGGCGCGTCGCAGTGGCGATCCCGGCACGATCGCGGCGGTGCTGGACGATCGTCTACACGCGCTGTGGGATCCGGCTGCCGCCGAGGAGCGCCTGGCCGTGGCCGCCGAGATCGTCGAGCAGGCGTGCCGGGCCGGCGACGCACTCGCCGAGCTCCGCGGCCTGTTCTGGCGGTTCACGGCCCTCGTCGAGCTCGCCGACCTGGAAGCGGCGGAGGCGACGCTGATCGCCTACGAGCGCATCGCGGAACTCGCCGGCGACGTCGAGGCACCGGTGGTGGTGCTCTCCCGGCAGGCCATGTTCGCCCTGATCCGCGGCCGCTTCGACGTCGCGGAGGACCTCATCGCACACGTCCGGGAACGCGGCCGCGCCGCCGGGCTCCCCGACACCGAGCGGCTCGTCGCCACCCTGACCGGCCGCCTGGCGCTCCTCCGGGGCACGCCCGGCGCGAACATCGAGCTGCTGCGGGCGCTGGCCCAGCGCCTGCCCGGCCACTTCTTCGAGGCGACGATCGCGAGCGTGCTCGTCGAGTCCGGCGCCGAGGACGAGGCGGCAGAGGAACTGGCCCGCCTGCTGCCGTCGGTTCTGGCCGGCACCGGGCCCCGCTGGCTCGGCGCGGTCGCCGACCTGGGCATCGTCGCCGCACGCGTGGGCGAACCCGCCGCGGCGAAAGCCCTGTACGACACCCTCCTGCCCTATCGCGGCCGGCTGGTCGTCTGGGGCGGCGCCAACACGATCACCGGCCCGGTCGACGACGTCCTCGGCCGCCTAGCCGCCCGCCTGGGCCGCACCACTGAGTCCGAGAAGCACTTCGACCACGCGATCGCCGTGGAAGAACGCTTCGGCGCCCTCCCCTGGCTAGCCACCACCCGCGCCGCCCGCAGCCAGCTGAATGCCACGCCGAGCGAGATGCGCGGAGCCCACGACACGCCCGGCGGTGGTCTGCCTGCGCCTACTGACGAGTGGGCGCTGACCAGGGACGGCACCGACTGGGTGCTGCGCGCGGGCACCGAGACCGCGCGCCTCCGCGACACCCGCGGAGTGGCTTACCTCCGCGCGCTCCTCGCCGCGCCGGGGCAGGAGATCGCCGCACTGGACCTGGCGGCCGATGGAGCCGGCCTGCGCGTCCCGAACGCCGACCCGGTCCTCGACGACACCGCCCGCCGCACCTACCGCGCCCGCCTGGCCACACTGGACGACGAACTGGCCGCCGCCGACCGCGCCGGCGACGCCGATGCGGCGCGAGCAGCCACCGCCGAACGCCAGGCGATCATCGCCGAGCTCCGCCGCACCATAGGATTGGGCGGCCGCCCCCGCACCACCACCGGCGAGGCCGAACGCGCCCGGGTCAACACCACCCGGGCACTACGCACGACGATCGCACGGATCGCCGCCCAGGCTCCGCTGGCCGGCGCGCACCTGGACGCCTCGATACGCACCGGCCGCTACTCCCGGTATCAGCCCGGCTCGGTCGGCTGGAAGCTCTGAGTGATGATCCGCGCCACGGCGCCGGGGTGTGCGAGGTGCGGAAAGTGTCCGGCATCGGGAAAATCCCCCGACATCACGGACACATAAGGCACCGAGATGGACGCCAACTCCTCGCGACGCTGCGCGTCGATCACCTCGTCCGGCAACCGCAGAATCTCCTCCCAGTACCCGAGCAGCAGGTCGGCGCGAGGCCGGCTGTCCTCGGCCAACCCCCGAACCTCAGCGGGAAGCGAATCGATCCCCATCCCGGCAACGAACCGGTCCCACACCGTGCGCCACTCCGGCCCCCGCAACACCGGCTCCGCAGCCCGGACCACAGCCCCGAACCGGCCGAGCGTCAACGGCTGATCGACGTTCACCACACCCCGCGTCGGATACCGAGCGGCGTACACCGTGACGAGCACCCCACCGAGCGAGTGCCCCACCACGATCGGCGCCTCGAACCCCGCCGCCTCGATCGCCCGGTGCAGCACCTCGGCGACCTCACCGGACACGTACGAATCACGCCGTGGCGACTGGCCGTGCCCGGGTAGATCCAGCGCGAGAACCCGGCGCCCCGGATCCAGCTCGCGCACGAGCGGCCCCCACTGCCGCCGGTCGTACGAGAGCCCGTGCACCAGCACCACCGGGGGCCGGTCGTCCGCGACGCCGGTAAGCGTCGCGCTGATCTGATCGAACATCGTCATGCCCGAACGGCGTAACTCCGGCATGAACATTTTGTTCACACCTTCGGCATGATCTCCTGCGTCAGCCGCTTGAGGTCGTCGAGCGTCTTGGACGTCGGCACGTCCCGGAACGGCGGCCACAGCAGCGGCATCGTCATGCCGGCCGGGCTCCGGTCCATCGGCTCGTCGGTGATGACGAACCAGATCATGCTGCTGACGTCGAAGTTCTCCGGTAGACCCCGGCCGAGCTCTCGGTCAACGTCCTCGACATCACGGGCCGGCGCGCAGCGGAGCGTGAACGCAGCACATCGACGCGGCGGCCGGCCACATCCTCGCGATGGTCGACGACGTGCTCGACGTCGCCCGGATCGAGGCGAACGTGCTGCCGCTGGCCGTGACCGCGGTGCCGCTGGAACCGGTGGTGGCGGACGTGGTTGCGATGCTGGAGCCGCTGGCCACGGCCGAGCGGGTGGCGTTGCGCATTTCCGCTGGTGAAAGCCTCGACCTGCGGGCCGACAATCGACGGCTCCGGCAGGTGCTGCTCAACCTGGTCGGCAACGCGGTGCGCTACAACCGGGCGGAGGGGACGGTCCACATCGGCTGGGCGGTTCGTGAGCGCACCGTGGAAATTACGGTCCGCGACACCGGGCCCGGGATGGCTCCCGAATACCTCGACCGACTCTTCGTTCCGTTCGACCGGCTCGGCGCGGACTCCGAAGAAGGCGTCGGCCTCGGGCTCCCGCTCGCTCGCGGGCTGACCGAAGCGATGGCCGGAACACTCGATGTGTGCAGTGTGACGGGTGAGGGCACTAGGGTGACTGTCGCGCTGCCGCTGGCGTAGTCCGCCACCTCCACATGGGAGTTCCCTTGCTCCGCCGCTACGCCGCCATCGGGGCGGTCTCCCTTCTCGTACTCGCCGGTTGCAGCAACGGTGAGGAGTCCGAGCCCGAGAAGTCACCGGCCCCGTCCGCGCCGAAGTCGACCGGCCCGAGCCCGGCCCCGCGGCCGGCCTTCGATCCGCCGACGAAGTTCGGCCCGCAGGGCGCCGCACTCCCCGCCGAGGCCAGCGACGCCAAGGTCAGCGCCGGCGGCACCACGGTGGAGCCGCTCCCGGTGACGCTGTCCGGGACCACGGCGTTCATCGCGTCCACCGCGTCGCTGCTGGCCGTGGACACCGTGACCGGCCGGAGCCTGGCCACGATCACCCCGACGGGCGGTAGTCCCGAGGCCACCACGGGCAGCACCTGGGTCGGCACGAACCCCGCGAAGGCACCGGTCCTGTGGGCCAACAACGGCGGGCCCACGATCCTGACGACGTTCGTCGTCCAGCGGCCCGCGTCCGGAACGCAGAAAGCGGGACGCGCGGTCGAGGTCGTCGCGGTCGACGCCAAGACCGCGAAATCGGTCTGGACCGCGCAGGTGGACGTGCCGCCCGGCCTCGACCAGGGTGCCGGCGAGCTGGCCGCCAACCCGATCGCCGGCGACGGCACGACGCTCGTCGTCGGTGTCCGGAACGGCACGGACGAGGGTGTGGTCGCCGTCGACCTGGCCACGAAGAAGGCGCTGTGGTCCCGCACCGACTTCCGGGCGGGCGTGGTGAGCACCGGCGTCGTCGTCGGTGCCACCGGATCGACGTCCGACCAGTCGTCGGTGCTCGCGCTGAACCTCGCCGACGGCAAGCAGAAGTGGTCGGCGCTGCCCGGCTCCCTCGGGTTGACCGTGTCCACGCTGGGCCCGGCGCTGGTCATCGCCGCGGGCAAGAACTACTCCAGCGCGGAGGCCGTCGTCGCCTATCTCGACATCGCCACCGGAAAGGTGCGCGACCGGTCCGCGACCGACTACACCGACGTCCGGTGCCGCTTCGACGGCAAGGACGTCACCGTCTGCGCGAGGACCGGATGGGCCGCGGCCCTCGACGCCGCCACCGGCAAGACGCTGTGGGAGCTGCCCGACCAGGCGAACACCCGGGTGGCGCCGCAGGTCACCGCCGTGTGGCACGGCGCGGTCTACGGCACCACCGACAACGGCCCGGTGGTGCTGGACGCCCGCTCCGGCAAGGACCGCGAGGTCGCTCCCGGCTTGGCGCCCATGGTCGTCAACGAGTACATCGGCATCGGCCAGCCGCCGAACGGCGGCTCCGGCGTCCGCGCCTACCCCGCCGCGAAGTAGCCGGTCTCAGATCGTCACGTCGATCGGTTCGGTCGGGACCAGCGTCGCCACGGAGACGTGCGGCCAGCTCAGGCCGTTGAAGTTGAGTAGCACGGTCTGGGTGTACTGGATCTGGGTCCAGTTCACCTCGACCGCCGTCTCCTTCGTGATCGGCGTCGCGGAGTTCACCCGGAACGACGGCGCGGGGGCCGGGCCGCTGCCCCGGACGATCACCGGCTGACCGGCGCCGGGCGGCCGGACCGTGATCGTCTCCGACACCGTCTCGACCCAGAAGATCGCCGACATCGTGACCGCGTCGGCGTTCGGGTTGGCGCCCTGCTTGTCGCCGCGCAAGAACGCGATGTTGCCGGCGCCGCCGCCGAACAGCGGGTCGGCGGGGTCCGTGCTCGTCACGATCACCGTCGTCGAGGTGATCGTCTGTGCATCGGCCCGCTTTTTCAGGACGACGTTGGGGTTGTCCAGGATCTCCTGGGTGATCGTGCCCGCGGTGATGAACTCGGACAGGTCCTGTGGGATCCGGAACGTGTCGGTGGCCGCCGCGGTCTGACTCGGGAACTTGATCGGCGTCCCCGGGGCACCGATCGGGAACGGCGTGATGTCCACCGGTTGGATGTCCGGGCCGCCGTCGACAGTGACCGAGAAGCCCTGCGCCTCGATCGTCGTGCCGTGCGGAATCGACGCCATGCGCGCGACGCTCGGCTGCAGCGCCGGCGCTGTGGTGGCCGGAACGCTCAACCAGATCCCGGGTTCGAAGTGGATGCCCACCGCCTGGCCCGGCTCGGTGACGTCGTTGATCGACTGCAGGTACGGAATGCCGTTGAGGAAGATGTCGCCCTGCACCATGCCGCGGTTGGGGATCGAGCCCAGCGGCTGCGAGAACGACAGGGTCTCCTCGGTCAGGTTGATCTCGAGCACGTTGTCGTCGGGCCCGCTCGCGGGGTTCGGCAGTGGCGTCGGCGTCGCCCCGAAGTTCTGCGGACGGAAGATCGTGTTGAGCCCGGTTCCGGTGAACGTGCCGCGGAATCCGGCGATGCCGCCGAGGTCCGGGTCGGCCACCGCAACCGCAGCTCGCCGCTGGTGGCGGTCAGCGGGTACTTCTCCCCAGCGGAAGCCGCGGGTTTGTTCGAGGACTGGCTCTATGGAATTGCTGTCGGTCATCGTTCCCCCATATAGGCGTGCTATTCGGTGCTTTCGGGAGTAGACCACTCGACTTTGGAGGCAGTCGTCGCAGAAGCGACAGATCACTGGATAATCGGATTACGGACAGTGAGTCCTCACCATCCGTAGTCGCCGCCCTACGCTGACAGGACGGACGACGACGCACGGGGGCTCCGAATCCGATGGAATCCAATCTCGACACGATGGCCGCGCCGATCGCGGACAGAGGCATCTCACTGGTCGGGCTCGGGGCGATGTTCGCCCTGGCCGCACTCGACCTCGCCGCCGCGTACTGCGCGGTGCGCTATCTCCGCACCGGCCACTGGGGATGGTGGACGGTCGGCGCCGCCGGAATGGTCGCGCTGTTCGCGGTCTACGCCGCCAGCCTCGAATACGCCGAGCTGGCCACGGTCACCCTGGGCTGGATCGTCATCCTGCAGGTCGGCGTCGTGGTGATGGACCGCTACGCCAACGGCATCGTGCTCCCGCCAGGCAAATGGCTCGCAATCGCCGCCATCCTGGTGTTGATGACCTATCTGCTGCTGGCACCGAACCGGCGTTAGAGCGCCATGCCGGGGACGCGGCGGCGGATGGACTCCAGCTCGGCCTCGTCGGAGATGCCCTGCCAGTCGAAGCGCGGTGTGTACGGGCTCACGAGCGCGCGCAGCTCGTCGTCGGTGAGTTCGACGTCCAGGGAGGCGACCGCGTCGTCGATCTGCTCGATCGAACCCGCGCCGACCAGCGGAGCGGTCACGACCGGCTGGTGGCGGAGCCAGGCCAACGCGATCTGTGCGCGGCTGACGCCGTGCGCTCCCGCGACCCGGCCCACGGCGTCGACAATGGCTTTGTTGGACGTTTCTTCCGCTGGCGAGTAGAGCAGGTCGGCGAACGCGCCGTCGGTCTCGGAGCGGGTCGTCGTGCGGGCGTCGTCCCAGGCGCGGGCGAGACGGCCGCGGGCGAGCGGGGACCAGATGATCGTGCCGACGCCCTCGTCGAGGCAGAGCGGAATCATCTCGCGTTCCTCTTCGCGAGCGAGCAGGTTGTAGTGGTCCTGCATCGACACGAACCGCGCCCAGCCGTGCTGTTTCTGCAGGTGCAATGCCTTTGCGAACTCCCAGGCGCGCATGGAGGACGCACCGAGGTAGCGCACCTTGCCCGCTGTCACGAGGTGGTCGAGCGCCTCGAGGGTCTCCTCCCACGGGGTCGAGTGGTCGTTGCGGTGGATCTGGTACAGGTCGATGTAGTCGGTGCCCAGGCGGCGCAGCGAGTGCTCGACCTCGGTGAGAATCGCCTTGCGGGAGAGACCCCGGCCGTTCGGGCCGAGCCGCATCGGGTGCCGCAGCTTCGTGGCGATGACGACGGCGTCGCGGTCGGCGAAGTCCGCGAGCGCGCGGCCGAGGATCTCTTCGCTCGAGCCGTTGGAGTACATGTTCGCGGTGTCGAAGAAGTTGATGCCGGCGTCGAGCGCGTGCCTGATGAGTGGGCGGGCGTCCTCCTCGCCCTTCGACCAGACCGGGTGACCGCGGTCGGGTTCGCCGTAGGTCATGGCGCCGATCGCGATCGGCGACACGTCGAGGCCGGTGGTGCCCAGCTTGATGTAGTGCATGACGCACCCCTAAAGTAAGTGGAGAACTCTCCACTTGACGGTAGTGGAGAGTTCTCCGCTTAGCAAGAGAGGGCCTGATGGTTCGGTCGGACGCCCGGGAGAACCGGGCACGCATCCTCGCCGCGGCGCGCGAGGCATTCGTCGACGCCGGTGACACGTCGATGAATCAGATCGCCCAGCGGGCGGGGGTCGGGGCGGGCACGCTGTACCGCAACTTCCCGACGCGCGAGGCGCTGGTGCTCGCCGTGTACCAGGACGAGGTCGAGCGCATCGTCGGCTCGGTGTCGGGGCTGCTCGGGCAGCACGGGCCGGTCGAGGCGCTGCGGCTCTGGACGCTGGAGCTCGTCGAGGCGATGCGGCGCAAACACGGCCTCGGCGATGCGCTGAGCCCCGGCGCGCACCAGGCGATGTCCGAGCAGTCCTACGGCCCGGTGATCACCGCGATCACCGAGCTGCTCGAGGCCGGCAAGCGCGCCGGCACCATTCGCGACGACGCCGACCCCGGCGACTTCCTCCAGCTCACCGCCGCCCTCTGGCGCGCCGAGGCGGACCGCGCCCCGCGCATGCTCGCCCTGATCCTCGACGGCCTCCGCCCCCAACCCGGCTGAGCCTCCGCCCGGCTCAACCGGTGCCGTACTCAGCCGAGGCGAGTGCGCAGTTCGGACCAGACGTCTTCCGGGGAAGGGCGCTCGGCGAGTAGGGCGCGCGCTTCGGCGGCCCGGGCGCGCAGATTCGCGTCGGACAACAACCTCGGCACACCCTCGGCCGGGGAGCCCGGCGTGAGGCCGGCGCCGAACTCCGTCACCGCCGCCGCCACCTGCGGCTGATTCGCGATCTTCGGCACGAACAGCATCGGCAGACCCCGCGACAACGCGGCGAGCGTCGTGCCCGACCCACCAGCCGCCACCACCGCCTGCACCCGATCCAGCAACTGCCCGATCGGCGCGAACGAAACCGCGCGCACGCGCGAGGCGTCCGCCTCGAGCGCGCCTGTCTCGAGCATTGTCGGTGTCGCCGTGAACCCAGTGGTGACCAGCGCGTCCGCACCGGCGGACAGCACCGCCCGCACCGCCGACCGCAGCAACTCCAGGTCCTCCACCACCGTGCCGAGCGTGACCAGCACAACCGGACGCGAGCCCGAGAACGCCGGTAGGTCCACCCGCGCCGAGACGTCGTACGCGCTGCTCCGCACGGCAAGGCGGGAGTCCGCGGAAACCGGCAACGTCTCGAGCCACTCCGGCCACAACTGGACAGTGGCCAACGGGGAAGGCACCCGAAGACCCCGCTGTGCCCCCGCCTTCTCGGCTCCGGCCGCCAACACCGGGTCGATGACGGTAGCCGGACTATGCGTGAACGTCACGTATGGAACGCCGAGCTTCTGCGCCACCAACGGCGTCACGAAGTCCCACATCTCGCACACGATCACGTCGGGCTGCGAATCGGTCACCAACTCGAGCCGCTCGTCGAACGCAAGGTCCGCGTACGTCGTGCTGAACAACGCCACGGTGGCCGCGAGCACGCCGTCGCCCTCGGTGTCACTGCGGTACTCGAGCACGTCCTCCGAGAAGCGCGCCGAGTTCTCCGCGAGAAGCGCCGGTAACCCCGGCCCCGCGTCGCGCATCGTCAGCTCGGGCGCGGTGCCGTGCAGGTCGCGATGCGCAGCGATCACCACCGAGTCACCCGCCGCCGCGACCGCCCGGGCCAGCGGAAGCATCGGCAGCAGGTGACCGTACGCCGGAAACGTCGTGAAGAGAGCCTTCACAGCACACCTTTCTCAGAGTTAGCTATACGAATCAGAGTCGACTCTGACGAAAGGCTAGCAAGTAGCATCCACCAGGTGCAGAAGAGCGGTCGCCGGGCCGAATACGCCCAACAAACGCGCCAGGCGATCGTCGACGCCGCCCGCGCGCTGTTCGTCGAAAAAGGGTATTTCGGCACGAAGGTCGACGAGATCGCCGCCGCAGCCCGGGTCGCGCCGGCAACCGTGTACGCGGTCGGCGGCGGAAAGCACGGCCTGCTGCGGACCCTCATCGAGTCCGGCACCAACTCCGAGGAGATCCCGAAGATCCTCACCCGGATCACCGCATCCACCGACCCGGACGACCTCGTCCGCTTCATCGTCCGCGCCACGCGAGAGCAGTTCGAGCAGTGGTCCGACCTGATGCGCCAGGTCACCGCGGCGAGCCCGCAGGAGCCGACGGTCCGCGAGATCCAGCGGATCGCGCACGCCAGCATGCGCCACGGCCTGGCGCTGACCGCCCGTCAGCTGGCCGAGCTCGGTGCTCTCCGCGACGACGTCGACGTGGACCGCGCCACGGACCTGCTCTGGCTGCATCTCTGCAATTCCGCGTACTTCATCCGCACCGACGACCTCGGCTGGTCGCTGGACGAGTCCGAGGCCTGGCTCAACGAGGCACTGCCCCGCGCCCTGCTCAGATGACCGTCCACGGACGCCGCCACCTGATCGCGACCGGTCTCCTTCGCCGTATACAGCAACCGGTCGGCGACCTGCACCAACTCGTCCGGAGTACACGCGTCACCCGGCATCGTGGCCACACCGAGCGAGACGGTGACCGGCACGGCGACGCCCGCACCGGCCACGATGGGCGCGGTCCGGATCGCCCGGTGCACCCGGTCGGCGATCCGGCGCGCCTCGGCGGGCGTGGTGTGCGGAAGAACGACGGCGAACTCCTCGCCGCCGTACCGCGCGACCAGGTCACCGGGGCGCACGGCCTGACGTAGCCGGTCGGCCACCTCGCAGAGCACCCGGTCGCCGCCGTGGTGGCCGTAGGTGTCGTTGACCTTCTTGAAATGATCGACGTCCAGCAGCAGGACGGCGAGCTCGGCGTCGCGGTCGCTCTCGCTCGTGAGCACCTCGGTGAAGTAGCGCCGGGTACGGAGGCCGGTCAGGCCGTCGGTGATCGCCATGTTGCGCTGCACGGCCACCAGCGCCGCCAGCCGGACCATCACGAGCAGGAACAGCACCGCGCACACGGCGCACGCCAGCGGGAGGTGCAGTGGGCCCCCGGTCAGGTATTGCAGGGTGAGCGTCGCGGGGGCGAGCAGGGACGCGACGGCGAGCACGACCAGGCGCCCGGCGGTCGCGTCCGGAGCGGCGGCCGGAGAAGATTCGTCAGCCGTACGCATCGACGGGTGCAAGCCGCTCAGCCCCAGCAGGACCGCCGAGCCCATCCACAGCGTCTCGAGCCACCCGCCTTCCTGGTAGGTACCGGCCAGGGTCTGCCAGGTGTAGAGCGCGTCAGGGACGATGACCAGCAGCAGATAGCCGGTGAGCAGGTGCAGCGCCACCGGACGCCGACCGGCGCCGAGCAGGAGCCGGGCCGCGACAGCCAGCAGTACCAGGTCACCGATCGGGTAGGCACCCGACACGATCCGTCCGAGGACGCTCAGCCCGCCGCCCGATGCCGCGGGGCTGATGAGATACACCCACGCCAGCAGTGAGGCGGAGGCCGCGACGATCGCTGCGTCGATCAGGCTGGGCAGGTCCCAGCCGGGGGTGCGTCGCCGGATGATCAGCAGCAGCCCCGCGGCGGCCAAGGGGTAGCTCGCCAGATACAGCACGTCGGCGAAGCTCGGGTACGGCAACGGCGCGCCGATCGCGTTCGCGCCGTAGAACAGGATGTCGGCGGCCACGCCGGACACCTGACTCGCCGCCAGCAGCAACCACGGTGCCCGGAACGCCGGCCGGTACCGACGGATCCCGACCAGGATGGCGACCGCGGCCGCACCGTTCGTCAGCCAGTACAGCACCGTACGCGCGAACTCCGGGATCGCCAGCCGGTAGGCGACGACGAGCACCAGCCCGCCAACCAGGAAGCCGACCCACCGTCTCTCGATCACTTCCTGACGATCGCCGGTAGCCATTGCCGCGACGGGAGCGGAACGGGTGCCGCCGAGGAGCGTCGAATCTGTCTTTCGGCCGGCCACACACCGTCGTTTCCCAGTGGACCGAAGCGGTCACGTTCCTGTCATGACCTTGACGGCGAAGCGGACCGGATTGTTGAAGAGCGGATACGAGATCAGCCTGGCCGGGCGGGCGTTGGTGCGGTGGGATGCCAAGACCTGGAAGGTCGGTGGTTCGTTCACGCTCGACGACCAGCGGTACGACGTACGCACCAACGCGCTGGCCACGAAGTACGAGCTGCTCGACCAGGACGGGGCTTCGGTTGCCGTCGCGCACCGCGTCGGCCGCAAGCAGTGGACCGTGGAGGCCGACGGACAGACGTACACGTTCGAGCGCGGCTCGATGTGGCGCGAAGAGCAGAAGCTGACGCTCGGCGGGCAGCAGGTCGGCACGATTCGGCGCACCAGCGTGTGGAGCGGCGCGGCGGCGGCCGACCTCCCCGGCTTGCCGCTCCTCGTCCAGGTCTTCGTCCTGTTGGTGGCGCTCAGCAGCTGGGACGTGACCGCCGCGGTCGCCGCGTCAGCGTGAGGTGAAGTTCGGGGCCCGCTTCTCGAGGCCCGCGGCGACCGCTTCGGCCTGGTTGGGCGTGCCGATCAGCGCGGAGATCTCCTTCTGCTCGGCGGCGAAGCCGGTCTCCAGGTCGACCCGGTCCGCGAGGTCGAGCAGCCGCTTCGCCGCCCGCACCGCGTCCGGGCTGCGGCCGGCGATCTCCCGCGCCAACTCGAACGCGGCCGCGAGCGGATCGTCGGCGGTACGGGTGGCCAGGCCGATCGCCGCCGCCTCGGTGCCGGACACCGTGCGGCCGGTGAACACGAGCTCTCGGGCCTTGTCCGGCCCGACCAGCCGGGGCAGGAGCTGCGTACCGGTCATGTCCGGAATCAGCCCCCACCGCACCTCCATCACGCTGAGTACCGCGTCCGGCGCGACGATCCGGATGTCGGCGCCGAGCGCGACCTGCAGGCCGCCGCCCAGCGCGTTGCCGCGCACCGCGGCGATCACCGGTACCGGCACCTCCGCCCACACGTAGGCGGCGCGCTGCCCAAGGGCCTTGGCGGGCCCGTCACTCGGCGGGACGTCCGCCTGCAGGGTGACCCGGTCACCGCTGCCCAGCGCCGCCATCGCCCCGAGGTCCAGCCCGGCGCAGAAGTCCTTGCCCTCGCCGGAGAGGACGACGACGCGCAGGCCTGGCTCGCCGCGCAGCTGCTCACCGGTGCGGACCAGCGCCTCGAACATCGCCGGGTCCAATGCGTTGCGCTTCTCCGGCCGGGCCAGCCGCACATCGGCGATCCCGTCGGCGATCTCGACCGTGACGCGAGTTGACACGCTCGCGACTTTAGCTCCGCCCCTTGACCTCGTTCACCGTTATGGCTAACTTCCTCGAATCGATAAGAAAGTTCCCTATCGATTCCCGGAGGGAGGTCTCAGGTGTCCGGAAGCCCCAGCGCGCTGCGCTTCCTCAACGACCGCGCCGCACTCGAGGCGCTGCTGCAGAACGAAGCGATCACCCGCGCTCAGCTCGAGGCCCTCGTGGGCCTCTCGAAGCCGGCCACGTCCCAGCTGCTGACCCGTCTGGAGAAGGCCGGCCTCGTCGAGCGCCTCGGCCGCCGCGAGGTCGGGCCCGGCCCCCGCGCCCAGCTGTGGGGCCTGAAGGCCGACGCCGGGTTCGCCGCCGGTGTCGACGTCACCAGCCACGGCATCGACGTCGAGATCGCCGACCTGCGTGGCACCACTGTCGCCCAGCACCTGGCCCCCGCCGGAGATCCCGCCGAGGCTCTGACGGATGCTCTCGACGAGGCCTGCCGCCAGGCCGGGATCGACGTCGACCGCCTCGCGCACGTCGCCATCGGCACCCCGGGATCGGTCGATGCCGTGACCGGCACGCTCCGGTACGCGTCCGACATCCCGTCCTGGAACGGCGTCAACCTGCTGGAGGCGATCGGCGCCGTCCTCGACGTTTCGTTCACGATCGAGAACGACGTCAACCTCGTCGCGCTCAACGAAATGGCCCGCGGCAGCGCCCGGGACGTGCGCGACTTCGTCCTGCTCTGGATCTCCGAGCACAGCGTCGGCTCGTCGGTGGTCGTCCAGGGCGGCCTGGTCCGCGGCGCCACCCTCGGCGCCGGGGAGCTCGGCTTCACCCCTGTACCCGATCTGGCCCGCACTCCCCTGCCGGGCGTCCACCGGTTCGGGGACCTGCTGGCCAATTCAGCGCTGCTGACGCTGGCCGGAACGCACGGCATCACTGCCGACGGCGCGGTCGACGCGATCCGCCAGAGCCTCGAACACGACAACAACTTCCTGATCGACGTCGCCCGGCGGATCGCCGCAGGTCTGGCGGCCGTCGTCAGCCTCCTCGACCCGGAACTGATCGTTCTCGGCGGCGCGGTGTGCAGCACCGGCGGTTCGGCGCTCCGCACGGCGATCAGCGAGGCGCTGGCCGAGTTCGTCGAGCCGCGCGTTCGTCTCGTTCCCGGCCGTCCCGACTCCGACTCGGTCCGCGCCGGCGCGGTCCAAGCCGCGCTGGTGCCCGCTCGCGAGCACTACTTTTCCGCCGGTTCCTCACTCGGTGACAGCTGACCCCCGGAGATCTGACATGAAGAGATTCACCGCCGCGGTGGCCGCGGTACTCGTACTCAGCGCCTGTGGTGGCACCGGCGGAGGCGATCAGAAGGTCGCGGACGCCCCCGGCGACAAGGACAAGGTGACGCTCACGGTGTGGAGCGGTTTCGCCGACAAGGAACTGGCCGCCCTCGATTCGGCGCTCGACGGGTTCCACCAGCTGCACCCCAACATCACGATCAAGAGCCAGGGCAGCCAGGACGACGACAAGATCTCGCAGGCCGTCCGCGGTGGTACCGCACCGGACGTCGCGATCTCCAGCAACGCCAACGCGCTGGGCCAGTACTGCAAGACCGGCGCGTTCCAGGACCTCAAGGGCTACCTGGACCGCGACAAGGTCGATCTGAGCATCTTCCCGCAGGCAGTGCGCGACTACACCGAGCACGACAACGTGCGCTGCGCGATGCCGCTCCTGGCCGACGCCTACGGCCTCTACTACAACAAGAAGCTGTTCGCGGAGGCCGGCATCACCGCGCCGCCGAAGACGATGACCGAGCTCGCGGCCGACGCGAAGAAGCTCACGAAGTTCAACGCCGACGGCTCGATCAAGGTCGCCGGCTTCGTCCCGACGCTGGGCTTCTACAACAACCGGGTCGACGTCTGGGCGCCGCAGTTCGGAGCCGAATGGCAGAACTCCAGCGGCAAGTCGAGCCTCTCGACCAGCCCCGGGTGGACGAACCTGTTCCAGTGGCAGAAGCAGCTGACCGACTTCTACACCGAGAAGAAGCTGACCGCGTTCACGGCCGCCGCGGGGCAGAAGTACTCCCCGGACAACGCGTTCCAGACCGGCCAGATCGCGATGATGTTCGACGGTGAGTTCCGCACCGGGTTCGTCGACTCGGAAGCCCCGAACCTCTCGTACGGCACCGCGCCGCTCCCGGTGTCCGACGACCGCACCGACAAGTACGGCGGCAGCGACGTCGGCGGCAACATCATCGGCATCCCGAAGGGCGCGAAGCAGGCCGGCGCGGCCTGGGAACTGATCAAGTACCTGGCGACCGAGACCAAGCCGCTCGTCTCGCTGGCCAACGGGCTGAAGAACCTGCCGACGACCACCGACGCGCTGAAGTCGCCGGACCTGAAGTTCACCGGCACGCTCGCGCCGTTCATCGACATCTTCACGAACCCGAACTCCAGCTCGCTGCCCACCACCCCGAACGGCGCGGCGTACCTGAAGACCACGCTGGACTTCGCGGTGAAGTGGCAGACCGGCGGCGTTCCCGACCTGAAGAAGGGCCTCCAGGACGCCGACCAGCAGATCGACGACGATCTCGCGCTACAGAAGTGACGCTGCACCGCCGGTTGGTCGTGCTGGCGTTCATGTCGCCGTGGATCGTCGGGTTCAGCGTCTTCTTCGTCTACCCGCTGCTCTCGACGCTCTACTACAGCCTGACCAGCTTCGACCTAATCAACGACCCGGTGTTCGTCGGCGCGCGCAACTTCGTGTTCCTGTTCACCAAGGACCCGCTGGTGCGCACGTCGGCGGCGAACACCGCCTACCTGGTGGTGGCCATCACCGTCGGCCGGGTGGGCTACGGGCTGCTGACCGCACTGGTGCTCAGCAAGCTCAAGAGCCGGGCGAGCGGCGTCTTCCGGACGCTGTTCTACCTCCCGGCGCTGGCACCGCCGGTGGCCGCGGCGCTGGCGTTCGTCTTCGTGTTCAACCCGGGCACCGGGCCGGTCAACAACCTGCTCGACGTCGTCGGGATCAAGGGTCCGCTCTGGTTCAACGACCCGTCCTGGTCCAAGCCGTCGTTGACGGTGCTGGCGCTCTGGGCGTCGGGCGAGGTCATGGTGATCCTGCTGGCCGCGCTGCTGGACGTCCCCACTGACTACTACGAGGCGGCGTCCCTCGACGGCGCCGGTCCGTTCACGAAGTTCTGGCACATCACGTTGCCGTCGATCTCGCCGGTACTGCTGTTCGCGATCATCAACTCGATCATCGTCGGCCTGCAGTACTTCACGGAGTCGACGGTCGCCGGGGCCGTGGCGTCGGGCTCCTCCGACGCGGTCGGCAACGTCGCCTCGCTCGGTTACCCCGACAACTCGACGCTCACGTTCCCGATGTGGCTCTACGAGCGGGGCTTCCACTCCTACAACATGGGCTACGCCTCCGCGATGGCCACGGTGCTGTTCGGGGTGTCCGCGATCTTCACGGTGATCCTCGTCCAGCGGCTGCGGGCGACGGCCGGCGGGCAGGAGGACTCATGAGCGCGCAGGTTCGCTCCGCGCTGGCCTGGTGCGGGCTGCACGCGGTGGCGCTGGCGATGGCCGTCGGGTTCCTCGCCCCGCTGCTGTTCCTGCTCCTGACGTCGGTCATGACCGACCAGCAGGCGCTGACCAGCGACCTGTGGCCGCACGACTGGCAGTGGAGCAACTTCACCACGGTGTTCGACAAGGCGCCGATGCTGGGCTACTTCGCCCACAGCCTGCTGTACTCGATCACCGCGACGGCCGCGATGCTGATCTCCAGCGTCCCGGTGGCGTACGCGCTGGCCAAGCTGCAGTGGCGTGGCCGGACCTGGGCGTTCTACCTGGTCATCGTCGCCATGCTGCTGCCGCCGCAGGTCATCGCCGTGCCGATGTACGTCATGTGGGCCAAGCTGGGGTTGACCGGCTCACTCTGGCCGCTCATTCTGCCCAACCTGTTCGGCGACGCGTTCAGCATCTTCCTGCTGCGCCAGTTCCTCGTCGCCATCCCGCAGTCGTACATCGACTCCGCGCGCATCGACGGCGCCTCGGAACTCGGCGTGCTGCTGCGGATCGTGGTGCCGATGGCCCGGCCGGGAATCGCGGCCGCCGGGCTGTTCATGTTCCTCAAGACCTGGAACGACTACTTCGGCCCGCTGCTCTACACCGGCGAGAACCGCGCCAACTGGACGCTGTCGCTCGGGCTCGCGGCGTTCCGCAGCACGCACCAGGTCCAGTGGAACCTGACGATGGCCGCCACCGTGCTGGTGATGCTGCCGGTCGTCGTCCTGTTCTTCTTCGCCCAGAAATCGTTCATCGAAGGAATCAAATTGAGCGGGGTCAAAGGATGAAGCTCGCCGTCGTCGGCGGAGGGTCGACGTACACACCGGAGCTGATCGACGGGCTGTTGACGTCACCGGTCGACGAGATCACACTCATCGATCCCGACGCGGAACGTCTGGACGTCGTGGCCGGGTTCGCGCGCCGCATGGTGGGCGCGGCCGGGAAACACACCTTGATCACCGCGACCGACGACCTGGACAAGGGCGTCGACGGCGCCTCCGCGGTGCTCGTCCAACTGCGTGTGGGCGGCCAGAAGACCCGGCTGTCGGACGAGACGTTCCCGCACGCCTGCGGCTGCATCGGCCAGGAGACCACCGGAGCCGGCGGGTTCGCGAAGGCGCTGCGCACGGTGCCGATACTGCTCGACATCGCGTCGCGGGTGGACCCGGACACCTGGATCGTCGACTTCACCAATCCGGTCGGCATCGTCACCCGTAGCCTGCTCGACGCCGGTCACAAGGCCGTCGGTCTCTGCAACGTGGCGATCAACTTCCAACGCAACTTCGCCGGCTTGCTCGACGTCGATCCGGCGCGGGTGGGCTTGAAGCATGTCGGGCTGAACCACCTCAGCTGGGAAACGGCGGTGTACCTCGACGGCGAGGACGTGTTGCCGTCGTTGATCGCGTCGCGCGCCGAGGAGCTCGGCGAGACGTTCCGGATCACGCCGGAGCACATCCGCGTCGCGAGCGCGGTGCCGTCGTACTACCTGCGGTACTACTACGCGCACGACGTCGTCTTCGCCGAGCAGCAGACCGAGCGGCCGCGGGCGGCGGTGGTCAGCGACGTCGAGCAGGAGCTGCTCGCGCTGTACCGCGACGAGTCGGTGGTGAGCAAGCCGGATGCGCTGCAGAACCGGGGCGGCAGGCACTACTCGCTGGCCGCGATCAACCTGGTGTCGTCACTGCTGCACGACGCTGGTGACACCCAGGTCGTCAACGTCCGCAACCGGGGTACGTTGCCGTTCCTACCCGACGAGGCGGTCATCGAGGCCGCCTCGACGATCAACGCCACCGGGCCGACGCCGCTGCCGATCGGGCCGGTCGACCCGTCGCTGCGCGGGCTGATCGCGCACACCGCCGCCTACGAGGAGCTCGCCGTGGAGGCCGCGCTGCACGGCGGACGCGACCGGGTGGTCAAGGCGCTGCTGGCGCATCCGCTGGTAGGCCAGTACGCGCTGGCCGAGGGGCTGGCGGATCGGTTGTTGGCGGAAAACGCACAGTTCCTTTCGTGGGCATGAGCCTGCTGCTCGCCATCGACGGGGGCAACAGCAAGACCGACGTCGCGGTGCTCGACCACGAGGGCACGCTGCTGGCGCGCGGGCGCGGACCGGGGTTCTCCCCGCACGTGCTCGGGATCTCCGGCTCCGTGCTCGCGGTCGAGGAACTGGCCCGCTCGACGTTGCGCGGGATCGCACTCGAGCTCGGGCCGGATTCGGTCGCCCACACGGCCGCGTACCTGGCCGGCGTCGACCTGACCCGGGAACGGGAGGAGATGCTCGCCGTCGTGACCGCCCGCGGCTGGTCGCGCTCGGCTGTCGTCGACAACGACACGTTCGCGGTGCTGCGGCTCGGCTCGCCCGACGGCGACGGGGTGGCTGTGGTCTGCGGCGCCGGGATCAACTGCGTCGGGGTCTCGGGCACGCGGATCGTCCGGTTCCCGTCGCTGGGCACCGTATCCGGCGACTGGGGCGGCGGCCTGCAGCTGGGTGCGGAGGTCATGTCGGCCGCCGCGCGGGTCGAGGACGGGCGGGGGCCGGCAACCGTGCTGGCGGAAGCGGTGGTCGCACACTTCGGCGTGGCTTCCGTGCTGGAGGCGGTCGAGGCGTTCCACTTCGGCGAGTTCCCCTCGTCGCGGTTCGCGGAGCTGAGTCCGGTGGTGTTCCGGTGTGCCGCGCAGGGTGACGCGGTCTCCCGCGACCTGGTCGACCGGCTCGCCGGGGAGATCGCCGACTACGTACGGGCGTCCCTGCGGCGCCTGGACCTCGGGGGCCGCGACGTTCCGGTGGTGCTCGGCGGCGGCATCCTCGCCGGGGGCGACCAGCGGCTGCTGACCGGGGTGTTCGACCGGGTGCACTCCGAGTTCCCGCGGGCCCGGTTCGTGCGCGTGGACGAGCCACCGGTGATCGGGGCGGCGCTGCTGGGGCTCGACCATCTCGGGATCGCCGGTGACGCCGTGGTCCGCGCGGCGTTCCGGGTGGCGGCATAAGCCTGTGCAGGGGCCAACTGCCGTCGTTCGCACGCATAAGTCAAGCTCGGGGTGAAACGCCACGTTCCACCCGGGAGGGCTCCATGGCCAGGCCACGTACTCTGCTCCTCGTGCTCGCCGGTGGTGCCGGTGGACGCCTGGAGCTGCTGACCGACCACCGGGCCAAGCCCGCCGTTCCGTACGGCGGTTCCTACCGCCTCATCGACGTTCCGCTCTCCAACGCCCATCACGCCGGGATCGACGACGTCTGGGTGATCGAGCAGTTCCACCCCGTCTCGCTCACCGACCACCTCGCCAACGGGCGGCCCTGGGACCTCGACCGCACCCACGGCGGGCTGCTCACGCTCCACCCGCACCTGGGCACCGAACGGGAAGGCTGGCACCAGGGAACCGCCGACGCGCTCTGGCGGCAGGCGCCGCTGATCCGCGAGTTCGACCCGGAGCACCTGGTCGTGGTGAGCGCGGACGCCGTCTACGCGCTGGACTACGCCGAGGTGGTCGCCGCGCACGCCGAGGGCGGCGGGGACGTCACGATGGTGACCACGCACCGGCCGATCGAGGAGGCCGGCCGGTACGGGGTGGTCGAGGCCGGTGAGGGTGACCGGATCACCGGTTACACCCTGAAGCCCGACGAGCCCGCCACGGACCTGATCGCCAACGAGGTCTTCGTGTTCCGCCCGTCCGAGCTGCTCGAACTGCTGGGGACGCTGGTTTCGGAGGACGAAGAGTTGAAGGACCTCGGCCACCAGGTTCTCCCCCAGCTGGTCGACGCCGGTCGGGCCCGGAACTACCGGTTCGACCGGTACTGGCGTGACGTCGGGACGGTGACCGCCTACCTGGAGTCGCACCTGGAGCTGGTCGGGGACGATCCGGCGATCCGGCTGGACGACCCCGCGTGGCCGATGCTGACCCGCGGCGGGTACCACGCCCCGTCGCGGCTGGCACGCGGCGCGGAGGTCGCCGACGCGATGGTCGCGCCGGGCTGTGAGATCGCTGGGCGGGTCGAGCGGTCGGTGCTCTCCCCCGGCGTGATCGTGGAGCCGGGGGCGTCGGTGGTGGATTCGGTGCTGCTGCACGGCGCTGTGGTCCGGCGGGGTGCGCGGGTCCGCGGCGCGGTGATCGACGCCGGCGCCGAGATCGGTGCGGACGCCGACCTCGGTGTTCCGTCCGAGAACGGGGACGACGACGTGGTGCTGGTCGGTGCCGGTGCCCGCGTCCCCAAGGGCGCTTCGGTGACTGCTGGGACCCGCCTTCCGGCCGAAAAGGAGTAGCGCGCCTGCCATCGATGGCAAGGTCAGGCCATGACTCCGAGCTTTTCCGCAGCGTCGACGGCGGACGACGTCCTCGCGGGCCTCGACCTGACGGGCAAGAACGTCGTCGTCACGGCGGGCCACGTCGGGCTCGGGCTGGAGACCACCCGTGCGCTCAGCAGGGCGGGCGCCTCGGTCATCGTGGGCTCGCGCGATCCGGAGCGGGCCGCGTCGGCGCTGGCCGGGGTCGAGCGGGTCGAGATCGGTCGGCTGGACCTGCTCGACCCCGGCTCGATCGACGCGTTCGCCGAGGGCTACCTGGGCTCCGATCGCCCGCTCCATGTCCTGGTCAACGGGGCCGGGATCATGGGCGGGCCGCTGGTCCGCGACGCGCGCGGCTACGAGCGGCAGTTCGCGACCAACCACCTCGGCCACTTCCAGCTGACCCTGCGCCTGCACCCCGCGTTACGCGGCGGCCGGGTCGTGAACGTGTCGTCCGAGGCCCACCGGGCCGGTGGTATCCGCTGGGACGATCCGCACTTCACCGCCGGCTACCGGCCGTTCCTCGCCTACGCCCAGTCGAAGACGGCCAACATCCTGTTCGCCGTCGAGCTGGACCGGCGATGGTCGGACGCCGGCATCCGGGGCTACGCGGTGCACCCGGGCATGGTCGTCGGCACCGAGCTCGGATCGTCCATGCCGGCGGACAAGGCGCACGAGACCAACCGGCGGATGGGCCTGATCGACGACGCCGGCAATCCGGTCATCGACCCCGCCCGCGACCAGAAGACCCCGCAGCAGGGCGCGAGCACGATCGTGTTCGCCGCGACCAGCCCGTCGCTCGCCGACGCCGGTGGCGTCTACCTCAAAGACAACGACGTCACGTCCGACGTCGCACCGCATGCCGTCGACCCGCGGGCGGCCGCGCGCCTCTGGGACCTGAGTGAGCAGCTGATAGCTTCGGCCGGTGGAAGCTCTGTCGATGCGGCGGAAGATACTCGAGTCCGCGGTCGCGACGATCGCTGACGAGGGTGTCAGCGTCTCTACTGCGGTGATCGCGAAGCGCGGCGGCCTGGCCCAGGGGTCGATCTTCCACCACTTCGGTACCAAGGCCGGGCTCCTCAACGCGCTCTACCTCCAGCTCAAAGCGGAACAGCACGCCGCGGCCGTCGGCGCTGCGCCCGAGTCGCTGCGTACCGTGTGGGACCGGTGGCTGGACTGGGGCACCGCCAACCAGCAGCGCCGCCGTGCGCTGCTGGCGCTGCGGGGCTCCGACGTCGTCACGCCGGAGAGCCGGGCCGCCTCCGAGGACAGCAATCAGTCCGGCGTCGATCTGTTCCGGCAGTTGACCGCGGACGGCCCACTGGCGGGACTGCCGATGCAGTACATCGGCGACCTGGTCGAAGCGGTCGCCGGCACGACGATGGACGCGATCGTGCGCGACCCGGCGAACGCCGCGGTCTACCGGGACCGCGGCTTCGACGCGCTGCGCGGCATGCTCGCCTGACGCTCACATCTCCAACACGGCCCGGTAGCGCGCACTGCCGGTGCGGACCCGGTCGAGCGCGGCGCCAGAGTCGGCGACCGGGAACGTCTCGATCACCGGCCGGACGTCGTGCGCGGCGGCGAACGCCAGCATGCGCCGGGTGTCGTCGACCGAGCCGGGGACGCCGCCGACCAACGCTTTAGCCTGGGGCAGGAGCGCCATCGGCCCGACCGTGAACGGCTTCTGCGGCACCCCGACGAGGCACAGCGTGCCGCCGGGCGCGAGCAGGCCGAGGTAGTCGTCCCAGGGCAGGTCGGCGGAGACCGTGCTGAGGATGAAGTCGAACTCGCCCCGATGGGCGTCGAGCGCGCCGTTCTCGCTGCTGGCGATCACCGCGGCCGCGCCGAACCCGCGGGCGTCGTCCTCCTTGGACCGTGACGACGAGATCGCGGTCACCGTGCACCCCCAGGCGGCGTAGAACTGGATCGCGACGTGCCCCAGGCCGCCGACGCCGACGATCGCGACGCGGTCGGTCGGCCGGACGTCGTAGCGGAGCAACTGGCCGAAGACCGTCGTGCCCGCGCACAGCAGGGGCGCGGCCTCCGCGGACGAGAGGGCGTCCGGGATGCGGTAGGCGTGACGCCAGTCGCTGGCGCGGACGTGCTGGGCGAACGCGCCGCGGTGACCACGCAGGACGGTGTCGTCGCGCTGCGGGCAGAACTGGTGCCGGCCGCGGAGGCACCACTCGCAGCCAAAACAGGATCCGGCGATCGCACCGATGCCGACCCGGCTTCCGATCGGGAGGGCGTCCGGGTCGACGTCGTCCCCCACGGCCTCCACGACGCCGACCGCCTCGTGACCGGCCACCACCGGGAACGACGCGTAGCCGAACTCGTCGTCGATCATGCCGAGGTCGGTGTGGCAGACCCCGCAGTGGGTCACCCGGACGTCGACCTCCAACCGGCCCAGCGGACCGGCGTCGTACTCGTACGGCAGCAGTTCCGCTCCGGCCTCGTGGGCCGCGTACGCCAGGACCTTCACGCCGTCGCCTCCTCGCTTTGATTGATCAATCAATCGAAGCCTAGCGGTGGTGTCCAGCGGGCTACTCTCACGGGCGTGAGTACCGATCGGTGTCCGTGCGGGTCCCGCCGGGAGTACGCGGAGTGCTGCGGGCCGTACCACCGCGGCGGTGCGGCGCCGACCGCCGAGGCGCTGATGCGGTCGCGGTACAGCGCGTTCGCGCGGAACCTCGCGCCCTACCTGCTCGGTACGTGGCATCCCTCGACGCGCCCCGACCACCTGGAACTCGACGCCGGGATCACCTGGCGCGCGCTGCAGATCGTCGACACGGTGGACGGCGCGGCAGGAGACGACGCCGGCGTCGTGGAATTCCGCGCGGTCGCGCGGACCGCTGACGGTGAGCGACTCGAGCAACACGAACGGAGCACTTTCACACGCGTCCAGGGCCGCTGGCTCTACGTCGACGGCGGAACGGGGCCCCTCGTCCGGGATCGCTGAGGGCCCTGTGGTTTGTGGACGCTAATGTGGGGTACGTGGTGACCCCCCTTCTACCCAGTGATCCAACCCTGATCGGCCGTTACACCGTTCAGGGCAGACTGGGCGCGGGGGGCATGGGCACCGTGTACCTCGGTCAATCGCCTGGTGGGCGGCCCGCCGCGATCAAGGTGATCAACGAGCGGTTCGCCATGCAGGACGACTCGTTGGCGCGGTTCCGCCGCGAGGTCGAGGTGCTGCGTACGGTTCGCAGCGCCTACACCGCTGCGCTGATCGACTGCCAGCTGGAGCAGCCGCCGTTCTGGTTCGCCACCGAATACATTCCTGGTCCGACGTTGGCCGACGCGATCGCTCAGCGCGGGCCGTTACCGCCGGACGGGGCGTACCGGCTGATCGCGGCGTTGGCCGAGGGTCTGACCGACATCCACCAGCACGGGATCTGTCACCGCGACCTCAAGCCGCAGAACGTCATCCTGGCCTCGACCGGGCCGCAGCTCATCGACTTCGGGATCGCCCGCGGGGCGGAGCACGTCGGGTTGACGCAGGTGGGTGCGGCGATCGGGTCGCCGGGGTATGCGGCGCCGGAGGTGTTGGCGCGCAACGAGGTGGCGCCGCCGGCGGACGTGTTCGCGCTCGGTGCGACGACCGCGTACGCGGTGACCGGGCGGAAGCCGTTCGGGGACGGGACCGTGGCGACGATCCTGATCCGGTCGATGAACGGTGAGATCGATCTGACCGGGGTGGAGCCGCGGTTGGCGGAGCTGTTGCGCGCCTGCGTGGCGGTGGAGCCCGGGTACCGGCCGACGCCCGAGCAGATCATCGACGCGTGCCGGTCGCAGATTCCGGCGTTCCAGCCTCCTACCGACAAGCTGTCCGTCGCGGGCCCGGTCTCGGCGACGCCGATGCCGATGCCGACATCGGGGACTCCGTTACCGGAGGCCGACGCCGTCACGGTGTCGGTGCCGAATGCCCACTTCGGCCAGACTCCCATTCCGCCCGCGGGCGCGAACGTTCACTTCGTGCAGCCGCCAGACCCGACCGCGGGCCCAACCGCGGTCATCAGCGGCGCCGGCGCACCCCCGGTCTCCGGCGGCCCGTACCCCGGCGGCGCGTCCCCGGTATCGGGCGGCCCGTACCCCGGCGGCGCGCCGCCCGTGTCCGGCGGGCCGTATCCCGGCGCCGTGCCGCCGGGCGCGGTACCTCCGGGGGTACCGCCGCAGTTCAGCGCGGCGCCGCCGCCGGCCTCCCGGACGGGCAAGACCGCGCTGCTCGTGGGCGCGGCGGTGCTCGTGTTGATCCTCGTGCTCGGCGGTGGAGCCTTCGCCTTCGTCGGCCTGAGCTCCGACAGCTCCGAAGCCAACCCCGAGGCCGCCGCCTCGAAGCCGGCCCCCACCGCGTCCGCGGCCCCGGCGACCAGCGCCGCCGCCCCGTCCGAGTCACCGGACGCCACCCCGAGCGACAGCCCGTCCGCGGAACCCGGCAAGGACGACGGCGCCGCCACCGCAGCCCCGGTGACCTGGGTCGACAAGGCCACCAGCCGCTGCCTCGACGGCGACAAGGGCGGCAACGTCTACACCTTCCCGTGCAACGACGGCGACTACCAACGCTGGATCCCCACCCCGATAGACGGCGGCTTCACCTTCACCAGCAAAGCCACCGGCCTCTGCCTGGACAGCAACGCCGCACGCAGCGTCTACGCGATGCCCTGTAACCAGGGCGACTACCAGGTCTGGTCCGTCGCCGAGAACGGCGACGGCCAGTACAACCTCACGAACAAGGCCACCGGCTTCCTCCTCGACAGCAACGAGGACGGCCAGACCTACGCGTTCGACGCCAACGACGGCGACTACCAACGCTGGAGCCGTCAGTAGGTGTGGTGCACCTCCTGCAGCGCGTACACCGGCGTCGGAATCCCCTCCTGCCGAGCCTTCAGCTGCAACGCGAGATACAACGAGTAGTACCGCGACTGGTGCAGGTTGCCACCGTGGAACCACAACCCCTCCTGCTGGGTGGGCTTCCACATGTTCCGCTCCTCGCCCTCCCAGGGCCCGGGGTCCTTGGTGGTCTCCGAGCCGAGCCCCCACACCTTCCCGACCCGGTCGGCCATCTCCTGTCCGACGATGTCCGCCGCCAGGCCGTTCATCGAGCTGTACCCCGTGGCGTACACGACCACGTCGGCCGGTAGCTCCTGACCGGTGTCGAGCGTCACCGCGTGCGCCGACAGCGAGACGACCTGGCCGTGCGCCAGCTTCACCTCACCGTTGGCCACCAGGTCCGCCGCACCGACGTCGATGTAGTAGCCCGAGCCCCGGCGCAGATACTTCAGGAACAGCCCGGACCCGTCGTCACCCCAGTCGTGACGGAAGCCCGACTTCTCCAGGCGGTCGTAGAACTCCTTGTCGTGTTCGGCGATCGCCTCGTACGTCGGAATCTGGAACGTGTGCAGGATCCGGTACGGCAGCGACGCGAAGATCGTGTCGGCCTTGTGCGTGGTGACGCCCGCGGCGAGCGCCCGCTCGGAGTACAGGTCACCGAGCGCGAACTCCATCAGCGAGTCCGACCGCACGATGTGCGTCGAGCTGCGCTGCACCATCGTGACGTCGGCCCCCACCTCCCACAGGGCGCCGCAGATGTCGAACGCCGAGTTGTTCGACCCGATGACGACGACCTTCGAGTCCCGGTACGCGTCCGGGCCGGGGTGCTGGGAGCTGTGGTGCTGCTCGCCGGCGAACACGTCCTGCCCGGGGATGACCGGGACGTTGGGCTTGCCGGAGACCCCGAGCGCGAACACGAGGTGCGCCGGGTGCAGCACGACTTCCTCGCCGGCCCGGTCGACGGTGACCGCCCAGCGTCCGCTTTCGTCCCGCACGGCGCTCTTCGCGGTCGTGGAGCCCCAGAAGTTGACCTCCATGACGGTTGAGTACATCTCGAGCCAGTCGCCGATCTTGTCCTTCGGCGCGAACACCGGCCAGTTCTTCGGGAACGGGAGGTACGGCAGGTGGTCGTACCAGATCGGGTCGTGCAGGCACAGCGACTTGTAGCGGCTGCGCCACTGGTCACCGGGCCGTTCGTGCTTGTCGACGACCACGTGATCGACGCCGAGCTGCCGCAGTCGTGCACCCAGCGCGATGCCGCCCTGCCCACCGCCGATGACCACCACGTACGGGTCGGGGTTCTCGATCTCGGCGGTACGCCGTTCCTTCCACGTGACGCGGTCCCTGCGAGCGCCGTGCTCCACGCCCTTGGGACGGGTCTCCTCGTGGCCTTTGAGCTCGTCGAGCGTCGTCAGGAGTGTGAACGCGCCCTCGTCGGTGAGGCGTAAGAGTCCGGAGCCGCGCCCGATTGCGGTCTCGAACGTGAAGTACGCGGTGATGACGCCGTCCGCTTCCTCGGGTTCCTCGCTGAGCCGGAAGTTCGAGGCGTTCGTGGTGTCGGCGGTCGCCGTCACGAGATCGCGTACCCCGTCGCGGTTCTCGACGGTCGTGATGTTCCAGGAGAACGCGACGAGGTCGCGCCAGAAGCTGGTCGGTGCGAACAGCTGCGCCGCGCGTTCCGCGTCCCGGGCGGCGAGTGCGGCTTCGAAGTCGGTGAGCCAGGAGGTGATCTTTTCGGACGCCGTCAGAGACATGAGACTCCCTTGTTTCATGCGCTCAGGTGCCTGTCCACGTTCGTCGCTCGACGCGAATAGGTCAACGGGGCAGAACGCGCTGCACGACGCCGAGCAGGCTCCCCGCCGGGAAGTAGCCGGCCCGGCGCGAGTCGTAGCTCCGGCCGACGTTGTCGCCGAGGACGACGATGCTGCCGGACGGCACCCGGTCGCCGCGCAGCTCCTCGATCTCGTCGGGAACCGCGTCACCCGGTAGCGCCACGGCCCGCTTGATCAGCCACGGTGGGTTGTCCGGCAGGTTCCGGAGCTCCGCGGGCTGGGCGAGGACGACGACCTGGCCCCGTTCGATCCGGTGCAGCGGGACACGCCGGACGAGCACTCGGTCCCCCGGTCGGAACGCGGGCAGCATGCTGTCGCCGGACACGGTCACGACGGTGAATCCCCGCCGCAGTGCCCAGAGCCCCACGAGCACGACGACGCCGAACGCGGCGGCCACTGCTTTCACGTGGGCAGCTCCTCGGCGTCGCGGTAGCCGTCGGCCTGCATGCGGAACAGGTCCGCGTACTGTCCGCCGGTCGCGAGCAGTTCCGCGTGGGTTCCCTGTTCGACCACGGCACCGTCGCTCAGGACGACGATCTGGTCGGCGTCGCGGATGGCGCCCAGCCGGTGCGAGATCAGCAGGCTCGTCGCGCCGGCGCGGTGCTCGCGCAGGCCGTGGTGGATCGTGTACTCCGCCGCGGCGTCCAGCCCGGAGCTCGGCTCGTCGAGGATCAGCAGGTCCCGCTGGTCGCGGAGGAACGTGCGGGCCAGCGCTACCCGCTGCCACTGCCCACCGGACAGCAGAGCTCCGGTGGTGGCGTCCTCGTCCGGCTCGTCGTGGAACGTCCGGGACAGCATCGTCCGGTAGCCGCGGGGCAGCCTCTCCAGCGTGGAGTCGATGCCGGCTCGGCCGGCCGCGGCGCGGATCCCTGCGTCGTCGTCCATCCTTTCGACGTCGCCGAGGCCGATGTTCTCCGCCGCGGACAGGTCGTAGCTCATGTAGTCCTGGAACAGCGCACCGATCCGCGCACGGAGGGCGACGATGTCCAGCTCACGGACGTCGACGCCGTCCCACCGCACCGCACCGCGGTCGGGATCGTAGAACCGGCACAGCAGCTTGACGATCGTGCTCTTGCCGGCACCGTTCAGGCCGACGAGCCCCACCGCCGTACCGTGCGGGATCCACAGGTTGACGCCGCGCAGCACCCAGTCCTGATCCGGGGTGTACCGGAACCACACGTCACGCAGCTCGACGCCCCGCCGCAGCGCCGGGACCGGCCTCGGGTCGGTGGCGAGCGGAAGATCGGGCTCGGCCTCCAGCACCGCGCGGAAGTGGTCGTACATCAGCAGCGAGTGGTGCGTCGACGACACCCCGCCCACCAGCGACGCGAGTGTGCCCTGCAGCGCCGCGATGCCCGCCACCAACGCCGCTACGTCGCCGACCGTCAGGCGTCCGTCGGTCGCCGACCGGACCGCCCACACCAGTCCCCCGGCCAGCACGAACGACGACAGCACGCTGAGCCCCAGCTGCGCCCGCAACTGCTGGCGGTCGACGCCGCGCCGGTATTCGTCGGACACCGCGAGCTGGCTGAGCATGCGCTGCCGGAACAGCCCCGAGAGGCCGAGCAGCCGCATCTCCTTGGCGGCGGGCAGACTGCTCTGCAACTCGGCATAGAAGAATTCGCGCCGCTCGTGCGGGCTGATGCGCCACACCATCGCCGCACGCACCCGGCTCAGCCGGATCTCGGCCAGCAGCGCCGGCACGAGGCCCAGCAGGTTCACCGCGGCGATCGCGGGACTGATCGCGGCGAGCACCACGACCAGCCCGCTGACGGTGATCGCCAGCTGGGCGGTGCCGAGCACGCCGTTGATGACCTGACCCGGGCTCGCGCGGCCCGCTGCCTGGGCCATCCGCAGCCGGTCGTGGAAGACCGGATCCTCCAACCGCCCCAGGCCGTGGAGCCTGGCCATCGCCGTGTAGATCTCCGACTGCGCCTGACGTCCGACGCGGCGCCCGATCTCGCCGTGCGAGTAGTCCGACAACGAGGGCAGGGCTGCGGCGGCCAGTCCGGTCAGCACCAGGCCCACGACGGCCGGAGTGGCCGCCGTGGGTCCTCGTCCGTCGGCCAGGTCGTCCAACACGGTTTTGAGCAGCCACACCGTGACGACTGGCACGAACGCGGCGACGAGTGTCGTCGCGACGTTGCCGAGCAGCCACGGGCGGGAGGCGCGCAGACCAAGGTGCACGGCCCGGCCGGCGTTGCCGAGTGCGCGCCGGAGCCCGACCCCGTCGGCGTCGACGGCCGACACGTCAGACCTGGGTGCCGACCGTCGACGCGCTCGGCACGGCCGACCCGCTCGCCAGCACGACTCCGTCGTCGTCGAGCAGGGCGAACGCGGGGTAGGCGTCGACCCGGAATGCGGTCGGGACGTCGCCGGTCGGAAGCTGGCGGACCACCCTGCTCACCGGCGTCAGCTCGTCCAGGTACGCGGACACGTCACCGTCGCCGTCGTCGCCGACCACCACGGCGAGCACCCGGTCCCGGCCCCCGGGGTGTTCACGGGCGACGTCGGCGAAGACCGGGCGCTTGGCGGTGCACGGCTCACAGCCGAGCGAGAAGAAGCCGACGAGTGTCGCGCCGCCGGTCACCGGTGTGTCGTCGACCGCCGTGGCGGTGTACGGCCCCACCGTGCGGCCGGGCCCCAGGAGATTGCGGCCGGTGAGGCCGCCGTCGTTCAGGCGATTGAAGAGTTCGGTGTGTTCTCGCAGGCGGCGGACCACGCCGAAGGTGAACACCAGGTTGGCCAGCGCCACTGCACCGACCACGACGACCGCCGCCACCAGGACACCCATGCTCGCTCCCCGAGTTAGTTCGTTCGATAGCTGAACAGGTCGATCAGGTCGTCGAGCCGGGCCACCAGCAGGCCGACCACGGCTCCGGCGAAGGTCGCGACGATCGTTCCCGCCGGGTCGGTCGCGTGGCTGCCCGCGCCCACGGCAAGCGCGACACCCACTGCACAGGCCAGTACCAGGACGACGTCACGCCAGAGATGCCCCGCGTTGAGCGGCCGTTCGGTGGCACCGAAGCACGCGCAGGTCGCTCCCGGGCCGCGCCGCAGGGCCAGCGCGATCCCTCCGCTCAGCCCGGCGAGCAGGATCGCGGAGAGGCCGAGCGTGCCGACCGCGAACGGACGCCACGCACTTCCCGCCGCCGAGGTGGCGAGCGCCGCGAGGGCGCCCGCCACGACGACGATCTCGAGACCGGCAACCGCCACCGCCACCGCACCGACCAGCGGAACCGGCACCACCCGCCAGCCACGCAGCGAGGTGGTGAAGCCGCGCAGCGCCGCTCGGCTACGTGCCTTCCCGAAGGCCGACACTCCGAAGATCACCGCGAGAGCGGCCACCAAGCCGACGACTGCCGTCTGCATCAACCGGTCGGTTTCAGCAGTAGGTCGGGTTGTAGTTGCACGCCGAGCACGTCGTGCTCGTGCAGTGGCAGTTCGTGCAGCAGCGTTTGCAGTAACCGTTCGAACAGTAGCTGTAGTAACAGTCGTTGCACTCACACGCACCGGCGGTGGTTTTCGGCACGAACGCCGAGACGAACCGGTCAGCCATCTTCTCGAATGCCCTGGTCATCGCGCAGTCCCTTCAATCGGGCAACAGTGGCGAAGCACGAGGCGAAGGCACGACGAACCCGCACGGCGCCAGGCCCCGTAACCGGCGAAAGCCGCACATGGGCAACGTACGCCTATGTGGACAGTATTAAGAGAGCATTACGAGAATTCGTTGACATCCAACTGCTCTGCGCGGAGTCTCGAAGAGGACCAAGCACTGTGGACTGTCGAAAGGTGAGATCGACATGACCCAGACCATCGGAAAGCTGGCGGACCGTCTGCTGTCCGCCGTCGTGCCGCGTACCACGGCGGCGGCCGGATACGAGACATGGTGCTTCTCGTGCGGCGGCACCAATCAGCGCTGCACGCGGTACTGCTCGGGTAACTGCAGTCCGTGGTACTGCGACGCCTGCGGCACCTGCTGAGCACAGAACCGTCGGTGGCGCGGACCGTCGGCGCCGCCTTCCGACTGGCCGGGCGCGCCGCGCCCGGCCATCTGGCCGGTGCCGTCGTCGTCGCGGCCCTCAGCGCCGCGGCGCCGGCGGCGACGGCCTGGCTGACCCGCGCGACGATCGACGGAATCGTCGCCGGGACGAGCGACGGCACGCTGCTGGCACTCGTCGGCGGGCTGGCCGCGGCGGGTATCGCGGTCGGCGCACTACCGCACGCCGCCACGTACGCACGCGCGGAACTCGGCAGGCGGAGCGCCGTACTGGCCCTCGACGAGCTCTATCGCGCGGTCGAACGCCAGGTGGGCCTGCGCCGATTCGAGGATCCGCCGTTTCTCGACCGGCTGCGGATGGCGGGTACGGGCGGTCGGGCGCCGGGCGAGCTGTGCGCCGCCGTCCTGGGCGCCGCGACCGGCCTACTGAGCGCCGCGGGCCTGATCGCGGCGCTGCTCGTGGTGAGCCCGCTGATGACCGTCATCGTGCTCGCCGCCACCATGCCCGTGCTGGGCATGGAGCTGAGGCTCGCGCGACAGCGGGCCACCGTACTGTGGCGGATGAGCCCGACGGCCCGACGCGAGTTCTTCTTCAGCCACCTGCTCGCCCATCCGGTAGCGGCGAAGGAGGTCAGGCTCTTCGGCCTCGCCGGCTTCCTGCGGCAACGGATGCTTACCGAACATCGCACCATCGACGTCGCACAGCGGGCGGTCGACCGGCGCGAACTCGTCACGCAAGGCGGCTTGGCCCTGCTCGGCGCATGCGTCGCGGGCGGTGGCCTGATCTGGGCGGTGTTCGCCGCGCGCGACGGTCGGCTCAGCGTCGGTGACGTGTCGATGTTCGTCGTCACGGTCACCGGTCTGCAGGCCGCTCTCGCCGGGGTGGTCAGCTCGTTCGCCGGTGGCCACGCGTCCGCGCTCCTCTTCGCGCACCATCGCGCGATCCTGGCCGCCGCGCCGGATCTGCCGGAGCCCGCCGACCCGCGGCCGGTGCCCGCGCTGCGTCGCGGCATCGAGCTGCGCGACGTGTGGTTCCGGTACTCCGAGGACAAGCCGTGGGTGCTCCGTGGCGTCAGTTTCACGGTTCCGCACGGCCTGAGCGTCGCCCTCGCGGGGCGCAACGGCGCCGGCAAGACGACGCTCGTGAAGTTGCTGTGCCGGCTGTACGACCCGACCCGCGGCGCGATCCTGTGGGACGGCGTCGACCTGCGGCAACTGCCGATCGACGAACTCCGCACGCGGATCGCCGCCGTGTTCCAGGACTACATGGAGTACGACCTCACCGCAGCCGAGAACGTCGGCGTGGGCGACGTGACCGCGGTGCACGACAAGCAGCGGATAACCGACGCGGCACGGCTGGCCGGGATCGACGACGTCCTGGCCGGCCTTCCGCGGGGCTACGACACGATGCTCTCGCAGGTGTTCGCCGAGGGCGACGCTCTGGACGACGGGCGGTCCGGCACGATGTTGTCCGGCGGCCAGTGGCAGCGGCTGGCGCTTGCCCGTGCGCTCATGCGCGGAGACCGCGACCTGCTGATCCTCGACGAACCGAGTGCCGGCCTGGACGCCGAGGCCGAACACGAGGTGCACACCCGGCTGCGCCGTCATCGGACCGGCCGCACCAGCCTGCTCATCTCGCACCGGCTCGGAGCGGTCGCCGACGCCGACCGCATCGTGGTCCTCGACGACGGGGTCGTCGCCGAGGAAGGTGCCCACGCTGCTCTCATGGCGGCCGGTGGCACGTATTCGCGTCTCTTCACGCTGCAGGCAAGTGGTTACACCCGGGCCGGGGCCGAGTCGTGACGATCCGGTGGGGCATTGCCGGGTTCGCTGTGCTCGCGAGCGTCGGGGCGGGCACGTGGTGGCTGCGTCGGCGGTTCGTCGCCGTCACCGTGCTCGGCGACAGCATGGCCCCCACGTTCGCGCACGGTGATCGGGTGCTCGTCCGGCGCGTCCGGCTCTCCCGCGTGCGGGCGGGTGACGTCGTCGTGGCCGCGTGGGGTTCGCCCGTCCCCGGCGGTCCGTTCCCGCTCACCGCTTCCGAGCCGGTACCGGGGCTCCCGCCGAGCCGGGACCCGTGGATGGTGAAGCGCCTGGTCGCCGGGCCGGGCGATCCCGTGCCAGAGGCGGTCGGGGCCGTCGTGCCGGACCGCGAGGTTCCGCCCGGCCGGTTCCTGATGGTCGGCGACAACGTGGCCGCCAGTGCCGATTCCCGTGAGCTCGGTTACGCCCACGCCGAATATCTGCTCGGGGTCGTGGTCGGCCGGATGACGCGCCGATCGGGGTAGCGTCTCCGACGCGCCCACGTCACCGTGCGTTCGACCCACCGGCTGGCGCCGGAGCCATGATCCGGTACATGAACCGTGGCAAAATGCCAAAATCGCCCCGGAAGGCGTCCTGGTGGCGGGTGGTCGGCATCGTCCTGGCCCTCGGCCCGACGTTGTTCCTGCTGGGCGTCGCCGGTGCGTATTTCACTCTGAACGTGCCGAAGTTTCCGGATCAGAGCCTGACCACGCGGATCCGGTACGCGGACGGCACCCAGTTCGCCACGTTCGCCCTTCAGAACCGCGTCGAGGTCCAGCTCGCGGACGTCCCGAAGCACGTGCAGGACGCGGTGGTCGCCGCCGAGGACGCGGATTTCTGGCAGAACAGCGGCGTGTCACTCCGCGGCACCGCCCGGGCGATCTGGGGTGTGGCGACCGGCGACCAGAGCGCCGGCGGCGGTTCGACGATCACCCAGCAGTACGTCCGCAACGCGCTGGACCTGACCCGCAGCCGGAGCGTCACCCGCAAGTTCCGGGAGATCATGCTGGCCCGCAAGCTCAACAGCCGGATGAGTAAACCGGACATCCTGCAGGCCTACCTGAACACCATCTACTTCGGCCGCGGCGCCTGGGGCATCCAGGTGGCCGCGAAGGCGTACTTCGGGAAGACCGTCGACCAACTGACCGTCTCCGAGGGGGCGGTGCTCGCCGCGGTGATCAAGGACCCGTCGAACTTCGATCCCGCCAACAAACCCGCGGGGGCGAAGGACCGGTGGGCCTACGTGCTGGACCGGATGGAGCAGAAGGGGTTCCTGTCCTCGTCGAATCGGGACCGGCAGACCTATCCGGTGCTGCGCAGCGGGCGGAGTTCCGGCAACAGCGCGTGGCGGACCGGCTCGAACGGCGTCCTGGGGTACCGGATCGAGCAGGAGCTGAAGAAGCTCGGCTTCTCCGAGCAGGTCATCAACACCGGCGGTCTGATCGTGAAGACCACGATCAGCCGGAACGCGCAGTCCGCGGCCACCCGGGCCGCTCACCGGTACGTGAACAGCCGCGTCCAGGACTCGCGGCTGGCCTCGGCCGTCGTCTCGATCGACCCGCGGAACGGCGCGGTCCGGGCGTACTACGGCGGTGACCGCGGCTACGGCAACCTCGATCTCGCGTCGGCCGGGGCACCTCACCCGGCGGGCTCCTCGTTCAAGCCGTACGTGCTGGCCGCGGGCATCGACGCGGGTTACGGAATCGACTCGCTGTGGAACGGCACGTCCGGACAGACGTTCCCGGACCGATCGACACCGCTGCGCAACTCCGGCGACGACAACTCCTGCGGTTCCCGCTGCTCGCTGACGAGCGCCACGGTGAAGTCGCTGAACACCGTGTACTGGGCGCTCACGGACGACGTCGGCCCCCGCACCGTCGCCAGGACCGCCGCGGCGGCCGGGATCACGTCGCTGGACGGCGAGCCGATCCGGATGGAGATGGCACAGGGGATCAACGCGGGGATCGGCATCGGTCAGTACTCGGTCCCGGTGCTCGACCACGCTGCCGGCTACGCGACGCTGGCCGCGTACGGCAAATACCATGAGCCCTACTTCGTCGACGAGGTCCTCGCCTCGGACGGCAAGGCGGTGCTGTGGAGCCACGCCACCCATGCCGACCCCGGCACCCAGGCCATCAACCGCGACGTCGCCCGGGACGTCGGTTACGTCCTCCAGCGCGTTTACGAGGCGAACAGCAAGAACCGGATCGGTCGACCGGCAGCCGTCAAAACCGGAACGCAGCAGTACCGGGACACCTCGGAGAACGCGCACGCGTGGCTCTGCGGCTTCACGCCGCAACTGGCGACCGCCGTCTGGGTCGGCAGCGGCGGGAAGGACTTTCCGCTGCGTGACAGGGCGAACGGGAACATCCGCGTCTACGGCAGCGGCCTGCCCGGCTCCATCTGGCGGGACTACATGCGCGACGCGCTGCGCGGGCAGAAGATCGAGGAGTTCCTCGATCCGGTCCACGTCGGCACCAAGAAGGGCAACGCGCCGGCAGCACCTCCGCCCCGGAGCGCGACGCCCACCGACTCCCCCACGTCGAGCGAGACGCCGAGCGACGCACCGAGCGACGCACCGAGCGAGACGCCGGTCGAGCAGATCACCGAGGATCCGACGCTGAGCCCGAGCCCGCTCGTCGAGACGCCATGACCCGGGATCGCCTACCCGGTAACGTCGGGTGATGCGGCGGGCGCTGGCGGCGGACGGGGCCCTGCTCGGCGGGTTCGTCGCGCTCACCGCGGGGCTGGTCTGGTGGCCGCCGCTGCTGGACGTCGACCGCGCCGTGCGGGACTGGTGCGACGCGCACCGGCCGCCCGCGCTGCACACCGTGGCCGTGGGGTTCGACCTGCTCGGGCAACGAGGGCTGGCGTTGCCGCTGCTGCTCGTCGTGGCAAGCGTGCTGGCTCTGCGACAGCGCACGATCCGCCCCCTTCTGCTGGCGGTCACCGCCGCGGCTGTGACGAGCGTGGTGGTCGAGGTGCTGAAGCGGTGGACGTCACGCGGTGCCCCGCACCACGGATCGATCGAGATGTTCAGCGGTGACCCGGCGGTGGAGTACCCCTCGGGGCACGTCGCCAACGGTCTCGTCTATTACGCGGTGCTGGCGATCCTGCTGGCGAATTACCTGCACCCGGTGCTGCGCGAGCTGCTGCGGTGGCTTCCCGGCGTCCTCGTCTTCATCGGTACGACGTACCTGGCCTGGCACTGGCTCACCGACGCCATCGGTGGCTATCTGCTGGGTCTGCTGCTGGTCCGCACGCTCACTCATTGCGTAACGCGGCACTTTCGTCTAAGTACTTGAGTGTCCTATGTGATCAATGAGCCGGACCGTAGCGAATGGGGTTTGCCATGCGTCCGACCGGGGCGAATCATCCGGACGAACTCGGGTTCCGCCTGCGGCGACATCTGCCGCTGGCGTACAACCTCGTCGGCCGTGCCATGGAATCCACGCCGGCGACGCTGGCCGTTCTGCGTCGCACCGTGGCCGAGGTGCGGGCGGCACCCGCCGCCGATCCTGAGGCCCTGCGCCTCCAACTGGTGCTGGGAGCGTCCCGGGCGCTCCGCGTGTCCGACCGCATCGGGGTGATCGTCCCCGACGATCCGGCGCTCGCGGCCGCCGGCTTCGCCGATCGGGCCGTCATCCAGCTCGGATTGTCCGGCCAGCGACGCGACGCCGTCGAAGCGACCCGGTGGTTCGGTGACGACGATCGGCGCCCGCTGTCGCTCTGGTGGCTGGAAGCCTCCGGCCAGCTCACCCGCTCCGAGCTCGAAACCGGGTTGGGTCTGTCCGCGAGCGTGGCCTCGATCGTCGTCCGGCAGGTCGAAGCACGGTTCGAGGACGCCAGGACGGCGGTGCACGTCCTGGGGGCGACCCCCGAATGTCCGGGGCTGACCAGCGCGTTGGCCTGGTGGAACGGAGAACCGTCGGACCGGTGCCGACGCCAGATCGCGCGGCACGTCGAGGACTGCTCGGTCTGCGCGTACCGTGCGTCCGACCTGATCCGGGCCGATCGGCTGCTCCGGGGATTTTCGCTGGTGCCGCCGCCGGCGTGGCTGGCCGACCAGGTGATCGGCGGCGCCGCGTTGGCGGCCGGTTCCGGCCGGGCCGCGTTGGCGGCCGGTTCCGGCCGGGCCGCGTTGGCGGCCGGTTCCGGCCGGGCCGCGTTGGCGGCCGGGTCTGCGTCGCGTGCACTGGTTCGTCGGGCCGTGTTCGGCACCGGGCCGGGTTCGGTGGCTGTCCGGAACGACCGGATGGGTGGCGCGGCGGACCTGGCGACCCCGGTGGCGGCGCGGCTGGTGGCGGCAGCCGCGCTGACCGCGGTGGTGACCACCGGCGTGGTCGCCGCCTATTCCCAGGGCGACGCCGAGAACGCCCCGCCGTCCGAGGCCGCAGCGGATCGTGTCGGCGGCACCTCCGTGGCGCAGGCCGTGTCGCCCTCCATCGAGCAGATCGAGCTGGCGGGGGCGCCCGGCGTCAGGTCGGATCCGGGATCCGCGGCTCCTTCCACGGACCCGGCGACGCAGCAGTCCCCGTCGTCGGCCGACGGCCGCCCTGCGGCGCGCTCCGGGGGCCGACACCGCGCCCCCGAGACTTCCGACGCGGACCAGCAGGACCGGCCCAGCCAATCCGCCGACTACAACAACGCCGACTACCAGAACCCGTCGTTCCGGAACCCCGACCCGGCACCCCAGCAATCCGATCCCCAGCCCCCCACATCCCAACGCTCCACATCCCAGGACCGCGCGTCCCAGGCACCCACATTCCAACGCTCCACATCCCAAACACGCATGGCCCAAGCGCCTGCATCCCAGACCCCCGCGTCCCAGGCCCGCACGGCCCAGACGCCCACATCCCAAGCCCGCACGGCCCAAGCGCCCACATCCCAAGCCCGCACGGCCCAAGCGCCCGCGTCCCAAGCACGCACGGCCCAAGCGCCCGCGTCCCAAGCACGCACGGCCCAAGCGCCCGCGTCCCAAGCACGCACGGCGCAAGATCCCGGCCCCCAGAGCCGCACAGCGCAGAGCGCCGAGGCTCGGAGCTCCGTGGCGCAAGCGCCCGCACGCGAGAGCCGCGCGCGGCAAAGCACCACGCCGCAAGCACAAGCCCCCGCGCCCGAGAGCCGCGCACCCCAGGGCCGCGAATTCTCCGGTCCCGGTCCTCAAGACCGGGCCTCCCAAGGCCGCGCCAGCCAGGACGGGGAACCCCAGGACTTCGCCCCTCAAGGTCCCGGGCCGCAGCAACCCGGCCGCCACAGCCGTGCACCGCAGAACCCAGAACCGCAGAACCCAGAACCGCAGAACTTCGGTCCCCAGGACTCCGGACCGCAGGACTCCGGACCGCAGGACTCCGGACCGCAGGACTCCGGACCGCAGGACTCCGGACCGCAGGACTCCGGACCGCAGGACTCCGGACCGCAGGGCTCCAGTCCGCAGGACTTCGATTTCCGGAACCCCGGACCGCGCGATTCCCGGTCGCAGGAGTCTCGGCCCCAAGACTCCGCACCTCACGATTCCGGGTCACGAGATTCCGGATCACACAACTCCGGACCGGAGCGCTTCACACCTCGCGGCCCCGGGCAGCAGGACTTCGAGCACTAGGGCCGGGGCCGGGGCCGCGGGCCGGGGCCGCGGGCCGGGGCCGGGGCCGCGGGCCGGGGCCGGGGCCGCGGGCCGCGGGCCGCGGGCGACGACGGCTTTTCGGTCTTACGACGGGTTCTCGGGCCTACGGTTGCCGGTTGTAGGCCCGGGAAGTTGTCGTTGGCCCGAAAAGTCGTCGGCGGCCGCGAACTCCGGCGATACGGGCCTCGGAATCCGGCGCTCGCCACCACGAACCGACCGGGATGTTCGGCGGCGACCCGGCCGCGCAACAACCCCGGGTCACCGAGCCGTGGGCTGCTGGGCCATCGCGGCCCAGAGTGCGGCGTACCGGCCACCGAGCGCGATCAGCTCCTCGTGCGACCCGTCCTCGACGATCGCGCCGTCGTCGACCACGAGGATGCGGTGGGTCGCCCGGGCCGTGTGCAGCCGGTGGGCGATCAGCAACGTGGTCCGTCCACTCGCCACCAACCCCATCGCGCGCTGCACGCGGGCTTCGGTGGCCAGGTCGAGGTTGGCGGTCGCCTCGTCCAGCAGCAGGATCGCCGGATCGACCAGCAGCGCCCGTGCCAGGCTGAGCAACTGCCGCTGCCCGGCGGAGAGCGAGCGGCCCTGCTCCCGCACCGGCGTGAGGTAGCCCTGCGGCAGGCCGGCGATGAACTCGTGCGCGCCGACCGCCCGCGCCGCCCGCTCCACGTCCAGATCGGTGGCGCCGGTGCGCCCGTAGGCGATGTTGGAGCGGATCGTGCCGGAGAACAGGAACGGCTCCTGCGGCACGAACCCCAGCTGGTGACGGTAGGCGGCCAGGTCCAGGTCCCGGATCGGAACCCCGTCCACCCGCACGGTTCCGGCCGTGGCGTCGTAGAACCGCGCGACCAGCTTGACCAGCGTCGACTTGCCCGCGCCGGTGGTGCCGACCAGCCCGACGACCTGCCCGGGCGGGATAGTGAGGCTCACGTCGTCCATGGCGGTCAGGCCGGTACTCGGGTAGGCGAACGTGACCCGGTCGAGCGTGATCTCGCCGCGGATCCGACCCGGCGTCACCGGCTCGCGTGAGTCGGGTGTGGCGCTCGGCGTCCGCAACAGTTCGCGCAGTTGGCCGACCGCGACCGTCGCCTGTAACCACTGGTCGAAGACCGTCGACAGTTGCTGGATCGGCGTGAAGAACTGGTCGAGGTAGAGCAGGAACGCGATCAGGATGCCGACGCTCAGCGAGCCTTCCGCGACCTGGTGCGCGCCGACCGCCAGCGCGATGGCCTTCGCCCCCGTGCTCAACAGTTGCAGGAACGGGAAGAAGCGGGCCATCAGCTCGTACGAGCGCGACCGGGCGTCGCAGTACGACCCGGCCAGCCGACGGAAGCGCGCCTCGTTGGCCGGCTGCTGGCTGTACGCCTGGCTGACCAGGACGCCGGACAGGCTTTCCTGCATGTCGGCGTAGAGCACCGAGATGCGTTCCCTGGCGGCCAGATAGGTGCGGGTCGACGTCCGCCGGAACCACAGCGTCGAAATGAGCAGCGGTACGAGCACCACGGAGATCGCCAGCGCGAGGCCCGGGTCGAAGACGGTGAGGACGACCGCAATGCCACCGCAGGTCAGCAGGCTGACCATCGCGGTGACGAGCCCCTGCTGGAGCAGCAGCGCGAACGCCTCGACGTCCGACGTCATCCGGGTCATGATCTTGCCGGCCTGCTGACGCTCGTAGTAGTCCAGCGACAGCCGCTGCAGGTGCGCGAACGTGCGCACCCGCAGGCCGAACAGCATCCGCTCCGCGGTGCGCTGGGTGTAGAGCGTCATCCCCCGCTGGTTGGCCCAGATGACGGTCTGCAGCACCAGCAGCGTCAGACACGTGGCCAGCAGCACGTTCAGGGAGTGCTGCAGCACGCCGCGGTCGACGCCGAAACGGATCAGCGCGGGCGCCGCGAGTCCACTGACCGTGTCGACGACGACCAGTCCCGCCGCGAACAGCAGCGGCCGTTGGAACGGGCGGAACACCTCGCGCATCGTGAAGTCGGCGTGGTGGGCGATCACTTCGTCGAGGTCGACCGCCGGATCACCGGCCAGCGGCGGCAGCGCCTCGACGCTGGCCAGCAGTTCGGGCGACGCGGTCGCGACGCCGGCGAGCCGCGCGGAGTCGGACCCGGAGTGCGGTGACCCGGCCGCCTGCAGTCCGCCGCCGAACGTGCTGACCTTCGGCGCCCCGTCCCGCGACGCGTCGACCGGCCAGGCGGTGGCGTCGACGGCCTCCACCGGATCGTCGCCCGCCGGGATGTCGTCGGCGTCCGGACCGGTCAGGAGCTCGCGGAAGAGCTCGGACCGGTCCATCAGCTCCGCGGTGGTCCCCTGGTCGACGACGCGCCCCGCGTCGAGCAGGATCACCCGGTCGGCCAGTTGCAGCGTGCTCGCGCGCTTGGCGATCAGCACGGTCGTCCGACGGGCGAGTACGTCCTCGAACGACTGGTGGATGGCGTGTTCGGTGCGCGCGTCGATCGCCGAGGTCGCGTCGTCGAGCACCAGCACGCGGGGGTTCGCGAGCGCGGCCCTGGCGAGCGCGATCCGCTGCCGCTGCCCGCCGGACAGCGTGAAACCGCGCTCCCCCACCGCGGTGCGGTAGCCGTCCGGCAGACCGGAGACGAAGCCGTGCGCGTGCGCGGCCACGGCGGCGCGCTCGACGTCCTCGTCGGAGGCCCCGGGCTGTCCGAACGCGATGTTCTCGCGAATCGTCGTGGAGAACAGAAATCCTTCTTCAAAAACGATGCCGACGCCGGCCCGCAGCGATTCCAGCGTGTAGTCCCGGGCGTCCCGGCCGTCGACGCGCAGCGTGCCCGCGGTCGGGTCGTAGAAGCGCGCCAGTAACAGGGCCAGCGTGGACTTGCCGGAGCCGGATGCGCCCACGATCGCGATCCGCTCCCCCGGTTCGATGCGCAGCGTGACGTCGATCAGCACCGGGTCTCCGCCGGGGTAGGCGAAGTCGACGTGGTCCAGCTCGATCCGCCCGGCCGGCGCCTCCAACTCCACGGCGTCGGAGCGCACGGTCACTGCCGACTCGGCCGACAGCAACTCGACGATGCGCGCGGCGCCCGCTCGGGCCTGCTGGCTCGTCGTCAAGATGCTGGACAGGAAGCGGACCGGTGTCACCAGCTGGAGCACGTAGCTGGAGAACGCGAGGAACACGCCGAGCGTGACGTGCCCCTCCATCACCAGCCAGCCACCGAAGCCGAGCACTGCGAGCTGGGTGAGCCCGGGGAAAGCGTCCAGCGCGGCGCTGAACGCTGCGGTGATCCGGATCGTGCGCAGCCGGGATCGGAACAGGGTTCGTGCGGCGTCGTTGAGCGAGTCCTGTTCCTGGCTCTCCTGCCCGAACGCCTTCACGACGCGGACGCCGGTCACCGCTTCCTCGACCACACCGGCGACCGCGCTCTTGTGGAGCTGATCACTCCAGCTCGCCGGGAACGACTTGCTCCGGAAGCGGGTCGCGACGATAAGGAAGATCGGCACCGACACGGCCATCACCAGGGCCAGCAGCGGCGACAGCGAGATCATCACGACGAGCGCGACGAAGAGCAGCGTGAGGTTGCCGTAGGCGATCCCGAGCTGCTGCAGGAACATCTGGATGAGGCTCAGGTCGGACGTCGCGCGCGACATGATGTCGCCGACGGTGAACTGGTCGCGTCCGGACGGGTCGAGGTGCTGGAGCCGGCGGTGCACCTGGATCTGCAGGTCGCGCTGGCTGCGCGCAGCCGCCTTGCCGCTCACCGACCGGCGGAGGTACTGGAAGACGAAGCTCACGGCGCCGGCGACGCCGAAGATGCCGATCCACAGTGTCAGCGACACCCGGCGGTGCAGGATCGCGTCGTCGATGATCACTTGCTGGATGAGCGGAAGTGTTGCCAGCAACGCCTGCCCGGTAACGGCCAACGCGATGCCGGCGCGGATCATCCGCAGGTTACGGCCGAGATAGGGGGCCAGCGTCCGCAGCGCGCCGGGGTTCGTGGCACTCAAGCCGGGCGTCCGTCTAAAAGATTGCTCACCCCAACAAACTAATCCGTTTGGGTAGGTTTGGTCACCGGACCGGAACGATCGTGGAGGTCACGTCCCGATGACTGACGAGAAGCTCGACACGCTGCTGGCCCAGGAGCAGCGCCTGGTCTTTCCCCGTTTCGACGAACACACCGCCTGGGAGCTCGGCAGTGCGCTGCGCGCCGCGGCGGACGCCGAGCGTCTCCCGGTCGCGATCGCGATCCGGCGCGGCAGCCAGCAGCTGTTCCACACCGCACTGCCCGGGGCCTCGGCCGACAACGACGGATGGCTGCAGCGCAAGGCCGCGGTCGTGGCGCGGTACCGCCACTCGTCGTACTACGTCGGGTGCCTGTTCCGCGCCGACGGTGGCGACTTCGACACCGACGCGCGGCTCGACACCCGGGAGTTCGCGGCCCACGGCGGTGCGTTCCCGTTGATCGTCGAGGGCAGCGGCTGCATCGGCTCGATCGCGGTCTCCGGCCTGCCCCAGGTCGATGACCATCGTTTCGTCGTCACGCAGCTGGAACGGTTCCTCAATACCTAAGGCGTACTCGGTTTTCGGGAGTACCGTGAACGGATGACCACTCGGCTCGATGTCCCCGCCGTCCTCGCCGACCTGACCCTCGAGGAGAAGGCCGCCCTCCTCGACGGGTCCGACTTCTGGCACACCCAGCCGGTCGAACGGCTCGGCGTCCCGGCGATCATGGTCACCGACGGCCCGCACGGCCTGCGCAAACAGGCAGCGGAGAGCGACCACCTCGGGCTGACCGCCAGCGTCCCGGCGACCTGCTTCCCGCCGGCCGCCGGACTCGCGTCGACGTGGGACACCGAGCTGCTGCACCGCGTCGGCGCCGCGCTCGCCGCCGAGTGCCGGGCGTCCGGCGTCTCCGTGCTGCTCGGCCCGGGCATCAACATGAAGCGGACGCCCCTCTGCGGCCGCAACTTCGAGTACTTCTCCGAGGATCCGCTGCTGGCCGGTGAACTCGCGGTGTCGCTGGTCAACGGCATCCAGGAGAACGGCGTCGGCACGTCGCTCAAGCACTTCGCCGCGAACAACCAGGAGACCGACCGGATGACGGTCTCCGCCGACGTCGACGAGCGCACGCTGCGCGAGATCTACCTGCCGGCGTTCGAACGGGTGGTCACGAAGGCACAGCCGTGGACGGTCATGTGCTCGTACAACCGGATCAACGGTGTGTACGCGTCGGAGGACCCGTGGCTGCTCACCGACGTCCTGCGCGGCGACTGGGGCTTCGACGGCCTGGTCGTCTCCGACTGGGGCGCGGTGAACGAGCGGGAGACCGCCGTCGCGGCCGGTCTCGACCTGGAGATGCCGTCGTCGGGCGGGAGCGGCACGCGCCGGGTCCTCGACGCGGTCCGCGAGGGGCGGCTCACCGAAGAGGACGTCGACCGCGCGGTGACCCGCGTGCTGACGCTCGTCGACCGGTCGCTGCCCGCGCTCGCCGAGAGCGGCACGTTCGACGTCGACGCCCATCACGCGCTGGCCCGCGAGGCCGCCGTCGCGAGCGCGGTCCTGCTCAAGAACGAGGGCGGGCTGTTGCCGCTCGACCCCTCGACGGGTGGTGCGATCGCGGTGATCGGCGAGTTCGCCCGGTCGCCGCGTTTCCAGGGCGCCGGATCGTCGCAGGTCAACCCGGTGCGCGTCGACTCGGCGCTGGACGCGCTCACCGCCGCGGTGGACGGTCGTCGTGAGGTCACGTTCGCGGCCGGATTTGCGATCGAGTCCGACGCCGCCGACCCGGAGCTGGTCGCCGAGGCCGTGCGCGTTGCGTCCGCTGCCGAGGTGGCAGTGGTGTTCCTCGGCCTGCCGCCCTCGTACGAGTCGGAGGGCTACGACCGGGCGCACATGGACCTGCCCGCGCACCAGCTCGAGCTGCTCGACGCGGTCGCCGACGTCAACCAGAAGGTTGTTGTCGTTCTCTCGAACGGTTCGGTCGTCACGGTTGCGGGGTGGCAGGACCGCGCGCAGGCGCTGCTGGAGGGCTGGCTGCTCGGCCAGGCCGGTGGTGCGGCGACCGCGGATCTGCTGGTGGGCGCCGCGAGCCCGTCCGGGAAGCTCGCCGAGACGATCCCCGTGCGGTACGAGGACAACCCGACGCTCGGCGCGTTCCCCGGTGAGCACGGGCACGTCCGCTACGGCGAGGGGCTGCTGATCGGTTACCGCTGGTACGACGCGCACCGGCTGGCGGTCGCGTACCCGTTCGGTCACGGGCTGAGCTACACCACGTTCGCCTACGACGACCTGGTGGTCGAGGCCCAGGGTGACACGGTCGAGGTGCGGCTCACCGTGACGAACACCGGCGAGCGGGCCGGCAGCGAGACCGTCCAGGTGTACGTGACCGACCCGGAGGCGACGGTCTACCGGCCCGAGCAGGAGCTGCGCGCGTTCGCGAAAGTGACGCTGGAGCCGGGGGCCGGCGCTCCGGTGAGCCTGACGCTCGACCGGCGTGCGTTCGCGTTCTGGAGCACCGGCACCGGTGGGTGGGTCGTCGAAGGCGGCGCGTTCGGGGTCCGGGTCGGTGCGTCGTCGCGGGACATCCGCGGTGAGGCGACGGTGGAGCTCGCCGGGGACGCGATCTCGCTGCCGGTCACGCCGGAATCCAGTGTGGACGCCTGGCTCGCGCACCCGTCGGCCGGCGAGTGGCTCCGCTCCTCGCTCGACGAGACCGGGTTCGGCGCGATGCTGTTCGACCCGCGCAACGGCCAGATGCTCCGCGCCGTTCCGCTCCAGCGCCTCTCCCGCTTCCCGGGCTTCCCCATCACCGAGTCCGACGTCGACGACGCGGTGAAGCGCTTCGCCTGACCCCCCCGATCAGCGCAGAGGCCGCGGAGGCGGCGGGAAGTCAAGCGCGCGGGTCGCGGCGCCAGCGGGAGTAGCGGGCTGGGATCAGGACCTCCTCGGCGGGTGCGAAGCCGTGCGGCGCGCCCGCGCGGCGCCAGGTATCGGGTGGCTGGCCCTCGGCCAGCCACTCGGTGCGCCAGATCCCGAGCGACGTGTCGAGGTCGATCAGCGAGTCCGTGACCGGCGCACGCAGGTGCTCGGCCCACAGCCGAACCCGCAAATTCGCCACCTCGGCCCCGGTGCACACCATCGCACTGGTCAACTCACTGTCCGTCCCGACCATCGACCGACTGAAGAAGTTCGCCGAGCCGATGCTCGCGAACACGTCGTCGATCAGCATCAACTTGGTGTGCACGGTCAGATCCCGGATGCGGTACATGACGACGTTCTGCCGAGCCCCCGCCGGAAGCCGGTCGATCACGTGCCGCCGCAGGTCACGCGTGATCACCGGCCGAACCGTGCTGTCCCCGCCGTCGGCCGGATCCCGACGCCCGGATCCGACCAGGATCACCTTCACCCCCCGCTCAGCAGCGGCACGCAACTCCCCGTACAGCTCGTAGTGCCGGTTCCCACCGGGCGACTCGTGGAAGTACTGGTCCTCCAGGTAGATGTACCGCTGCGCGGCCCGGATCGCGGTGATCAGCGTCCCGTACACCTCGTACGTACCGGCCCGCACGACCGCGGGCGTCCGCATCCCTCGCCGGTACACCCGCCACGGCGCGTACGACCGCAGCACCCGTAACGCGACACCGGGCGTCGCGCACGCGAGCTGCGCCGGGGGCGGTGGCGCGGTCGGCGGCGCGTCCGCGGGGTTGAGCGCCGTGGCACCACCCCGCGGATACACGAACCAGCGACGCGGCAGGAACCGCGGCGGCAGCTTCGCGGCGTTCTCCCACCGCGAGCGGAACACCTCCCAGACCTGCGCGGCCGCCGGCCCGCTCAACCGCGCGGCCGCATCGTGCCACCCCCACCGGTGCGGACCGAGCCGCAGCCGGTCGTGGGGCACCGCGTCCCACCGGCTCGGCACCAAATCCAGGCCCCCGACGAACGCGGTGACGACTCCCCCGATGCTGAACACGACCAGTTTCTGGTGGTTCGAGCCCAGGATCGGCCCGGACCAGTCCAGCAGCACCCGGTCGTGCAGCGGAGGCTCGGCGGCGTACCGGTTCGTGGGTTGCCAGCCACGCATCGCGCGCGCCGAGACGAGGTTGGCCCGGAACGGGCCGAACGGAAGCCACGGCACGCCGCCGGAGTACTCGGCCGCGCTGAGCACCACGCGGACGTCGGCCCCGTCGACGACCTTCTCCGCCAGGATGTCCTTGAGCGGGCGTCCGTTCAGGTCCAGGTCCGGGTCGGCCTGGTAACTGGCGATGTACACCGCGTCGCCGAGCCCGACCTGGTCGAGCAGCTCCGCCAGCTCGCGGAAGTAGTCGACCCCGTCGACGATCGGCTGCCAGTCCGAGTTCTCCAGGAACGTCGGGCAGGCGTCGGTCGCCGGAGGAAAAAACCGGGCGGTCAACGCTTCCAGCGACGCCTGCGCGTCGTCGACGTCCGAGCTCACCGCCCAGATCTTAGATCGACGCCGAACGCTCGGGCTCGGGCGCCCGCTGGACGTCTCCGCGCAGGTAGCGGGTGAGCATGCCAACCAACTCCCGCTCCAGCGCCTCGACGCTGACGTTGCGCGGGTCGGCCATCACCTTGTGGGCGTTCAGCTCCACGGTGTTGACGATCAGCTCGGCCGCGGTGTCGAGGTCGGTGACCCGGACGTCCGCGTGCCGGGCGAGCACGTCGCGCACCTGACCGACGCGGAGCCGTCCGTGCCGGTCGATCGTGTCGAGCAGCTCCTGCGACAGCGGCGCCTCCTCGATCATGATCCGGAGCAGCTGCGGATCGTCCTGGTGGTTGCTGATCGCGTCCCGCACCAGCGCCCGCACCGCCGCCTCCAGCGTCCCCGGGCTCAGGTCGAGGTGATCGGCCTCGGTCCAGACCCCGCGGTCGATGTGCCGGACCAGCAACTCGGCGAGCACGGAGTCCTTGTTCGGAAAGTACTGGTACAGCGAACCGATCGAGATCCGGGCCCGCTCGGCGATGCGATTCGTGGTGCCCGCGGCGTAGCCGTGCTCGACGAAAACGTGAGCAGCCGCGGCGAGGATCCGCTCGCGGGTGAGCTCCGCGCGCACCTGCGAGGGCTTGCGACGTGGCTGAAGACGACGATCGGCCGACGGCATTCCGAACGCTCCTGACCGTGGGAAAAGCGAGTAGGCAAAGACCTGAGCTATCACTCACAATATCCCTGTGAGCAGCAAAAACAAGACACTGATGACGGTGGATGAGGTCGAGTCGGTCGTCGGCCGCCCGCCGGCGGTGATCATGCTCAAGCAGATCAGCACGCTCGACGAGGGGTGCCGCACGATCCTGGGACGGAGCCCGATCGCGGCCTTCGGCTACCGGGACGCGACCGGCACGAGCAGGACGACGTTCGTCGGCGGGCGGCCGGGGTTCGCCCGCGTGCACTCGCCGACGCGGATCTCGTTCACGCTGCCCGAAGGCGGTGAGCCGCACGGCCCGGTCTCGCTCTTCTTCCTACTGCCGGGCGTCGGGGAGCTCCTGCGGGTGAACGGTGTGACAGCCACTCGAAAGGGCGCGCTGATCGGCGTCGATATCGAAGAGGCGTACGTGCACTGTGCGCAGGCGGTCCTGCGGTCGCGGCTGTGGCAGCCGCAGGCTGCTGGAACGGAAGCGGCAGCCGACGTCGACGGGCCGCTGGGCGCACCGGGGATCACCGGCTTCCTGGCTGCGGCGCCGTTCCTCGCGCTGTCGACCTGGGACGCCGAAGGTGGCAGCGACACGAGCCCGCGCGGGGACCGGCAGACCGCCATGCGGGTCCTGGACGGGCGGACGCTCGTGATCCCGGACCGGAAGGGCAACAAACGCGCCGACACCCTGCACAACCTGCTGCAGGACGACCGGCTTTCGCTGGCCGCGCTCGTGCCGGGACGCAACGCGGTGCTGCACGTCCGCGGCCGCGGCACGATCACCGACGAGCCCGCGCTGCTGGAGACGATGGCGCTGCGCGGCATGCCGCCGCACCTGGCGCTGGTCATCGACGTCGAGCATGCCGAGCTGACCAGTAACGATGCGATCGTGCGGTCGCGGGTCTGGTCACCGGGGACGCACCTCGACCGCCGCACGGCGCCGGACCTGATGCTGATCGGGAGCCGGCACCTCGCCGCGGGCAGCGGACGGTCGGGCTTCCTGCTGCGGGGCCTCGGTGCGATCCCGGGGATCGGGGGCCTGCTGCGGCGGGTGATGAACAGCGCCTACCGGTCCGGCCTGCGGAAGGAGGGGTACGCCGACGTCGAGGACACCGAGCGCGCCCCCGCGAGCGAGGTCCGGGTGGTCGAGGTGCGCCGGGAGACGCCGAGCGCGGTCACGCTCGTGCTGGAGAACATCGCCGGGACGCCGTTCGACTTCCGGCCCGGCCAGTTCTTCACGCTGGTCACCGACATCGACGGCCGCCCGGTGCGACGCGCGTACTCGGCGTCGTCGGCGCCCGGGTCGACCAGGTTGGAGGTCACCGTCAAGCAGGTCGAGGGTGGCCGGTTTTCCGGGCACGTGCACCGGGGCCTGCGTGCGGGGGACCGCCTCACGCTGCGTGGGCCGTCCGGGTCGTTCCACGCCGAGCCGGGTGAGCTGGTGCTCGTGGCCGCGGGCAGCGGTGTGACACCGATGATGAGCATCATCCGCTCGACGATCGAGCGCAGCCGGATCTCGCTGCTCTACAGCAGCCGCGACGTGTCGGAGATCATCTTCGCCGACGAGCTCGCGCGGCTGGCGCGGGAGCACCCCGGCCGACTGTCGGTCACACACGTCCTGACCAGCACCGACGGGCGCCTCGACGCGGACGGGGTGCGCCGCTGGGTGACTGGCTTGTCCGTTTCGGACGACGCCAGGTACTACATCTGCGGCCCCGAGCCGCTGATGGACGTCGTGGTGGCCGGGCTCGGCGCGCCGAGCGACCGGCTGCACCTCGAGCGTTACGCCAGCGGCGCCGACCCCGCGGTCACCACGACCGAACCGCAGCAGATGACTGTCGAGAACGTAGGCTCGGTCGTCGTCGAGCCCGGTCAGACGCTGCTCGACGCGGGCCTCGCCGCCGGCCTGCCGATGCCGTACTCGTGCACGGTCGGCAACTGCGGCGACTGCACGGTGAAGCTCGTCCGGGGCGACGTCACGCAGAGCGAACCGAACTGCCTCACACCCCAGCAGAAGGTCGGCGGGTACGTGCTCGCGTGCGTGGGATACCCGCTCTCCGCGGTCACCGTCGACATCGCGGAGCCCTAGGGTTTCCTCATGACAACGCCAGTGCGGTTCGGTCTCGTCGGGTACGGCTTCGGGGGCCGCTACTTCCATGCCCCGCTGCTCCGTTCGGCGCCGGAGTGCGAGCTGATCGCGGTGCTCACGTCGGCGCCGGAGCGGCGCTCGCTGGTTTTCCGCGAGCATCCGAGCGTCGCGGCGGTGACGAGCCTAGGCGAGCTGGCCGCGCTCGGCGTCGAGGCGGTCGCGATCTCCACGCCCGCCGACACCCACACCGCGCTGACCGAGGAGGCGCTGCGGCTGGGACTCGCGGTCGTCTGCGACAAGCCGTTCGCGCTCGACGCGTCGGCCGCCCGCGCCTCGGTCGCGCTCGCTGCGCAGCTGGGGCTCGCGCTCAGCCCGTACCAGAACCGCCGGGAGGACTCGGACTTCCGCACGGTGCGGGCCCTGGTGGAGAACGGCACGCTCGGGACGGTCACGCGGCTGGAGTCGCGGTTCGAGCGGTACGCGCCGCAGGACGGGCCGGGGCGCTCGGGCGGTGGCACGCTGCTGGACTTCGGCAGCCACCTCGTCGATCAGGCGTTGTTCCTGCTCGGCCCGGTGCGGGCGGTGTACGCGGAGTTCCGAAAGCGCGAGTCGGGGCTGGACGACGACGTGTTCGTGGCGTTGACGCACGCGTCCGGGGTGCGGTCGCAGCTGTGGGGCAGTTGGAGCCAGGCCGCGCCCGGGCCCCGGTGGCGGGTGACCGGGACCGAGGGCACGTACGTGGTGGCGGCCGGTGACAGCCAGGAGCAGCAGCTGATCGACGGAGCGGCTGCTGTGGGCGTGGAGCGCGAGGAGGACTTCGGCACCCTGTACTCAGGCGGTTCCGCGCGTCGTCACCCCACTGAGCGGGGCCGCTGGGACACGTTCTACCCGCGCTTCGCCGCGGCCGTCCGCGGTGAGGGCCCGCCACCGGTCGCCGCGGCCGACGCCGTCGCGACCGCTGTCGTCCTCGACGCGGCCCGCACCAGCGCCCTCACCGGCGCAGTCGTGGACGTGCCCCAGGGCTGACGTCAGGTGGGGTTGGGAGGCACCGCGGTGATCACGCTGTTGATGATCGTCGCGGTGACCGTGCGGGTGACGGCTTCGGCGGCGGCGCCGGCTCCCCAGTTGCCCTGTTCGAGCTCCTTGGCGCGGGTGATCACCGCGGAGCTCCATGGGATGTCCGGGTCGAACTGCGGAAGCGTCCCGCTCCCCGAGAGCAGCGCACCCAGCGCGGCGACGCGGGGTTCGGGTTCCGCGCCGTCGACGAGCACGCGCCGGACGTCGTCGAGCAGGTGGGCGCGGCGTCCGGTGCCGCCGTCCTCGAGGACCTTCCGGTCGAACAGGCCCAGGGTCTTCTTCGTGACCTGGCGGATCTCGCCGCGTTCGATCAGCCGGTCGAGGAGCGGGCCGCGCAGCGGGGGCCCGACCGCGGCGAGCACGGTCTGCACGCCGCGGGGCTTCGGCAGCACGTAGTCCCACGCGGACCGGAGCACCGCATCCGTCGGCGGGTTGTCCTCGACGGCCTCCACGAGCGTCGCCCCGGACCGGCCGGTGCTGGTGCGCACGTGCTCGGAGAGCCCGAGGTCCGCGAGCACGGCCCCCGCAAGGGTGTAGAAGAGCGTGTTCTCGCCCGCGATCGTGCCGGACTTCGGCTGGAACAGCAGGAGCAGCAGGTCCTCGGCCAGCGTCGGGGCGCTCATGCCGCACACTCCGGGAGAGTGGCGGGGAGCTCCAGATCGATCAGGTAGGCGGCGGCGACCTTCTCGACGCACGCGTTCGCACCCGACGACACGACAGTGTGGCCCTCTCCCCGCACTGTCAGCAGGGCACTGCCCAGGGTCTCGGCCAGGCTGATCCCACCCGAGTGCGGAGTGGTGGGGTCACCGGTGATCGACACGACCAGAGTATGCGGCAGACCTCCGACGTTCTGGGCGTACGGAATGCCGAGTGTCGGCGGCGCGGGCCAGAACTCGCACCCGTCGCGTGCACCCTTCGCTGCCTCCGCGGCGTCGCCGCCGGGGAACATGAACGGAGCGACCTCGAACGTCCGGATGCGGAGCTGGACGGCGTCCTCCGGCGTCAGGCGTTGTTCGTCCATGCAGTTGATCGCGTAGATCGCCTCGGTGAAGTTGCCGTTCACCGCGGTGGCGGCCTCACCACCTTCGATGTTCCGCAGCATCGTCAGCAACGTGTCTCCCTTCCCCTGCTTGACCTCGGTCAGTCCGGCGACGATCGTCGGCCACATCTTCGGGTCGTACAGCCCGGCCATGACGCCGCCGAGCGCGTCGTCGAAATCGAGCTGTTGATCGAGGGCCAGAACGGGTGCGTCCCGCAGCGGCTGCACGATCGTCTGGAACGTCGTCGTCCAGGCCTTCGGGTCGGTGCCCAGCGGGCAGGTCGCGGCCTTCGCGCAGGCCGCGGCCATCACGTCGAAGGCCCGCTGGAAGCCCTGGTACGCCGCGAGGCGACGGTCGACGGTCCCGAGGCGGGGATCGAACGCTCCGTCGAGCACCATCGCCCGCACCCGTTGCGGGAACTGCTCCGCGTAGACGGCTCCCAGGCGGGTGCCGTAGCTCTGGCCCAGGAACGTCAGCTTCTCCTCGCCCAGTGCGGCGCGTAGCACGTCCATGTCACGGGCGGTGGTGCGCGAGCCCATCTGCGCGAGCGCCTCCTCACCGCCGGAGCCGGCCGCGCAGCGCTCGGCCACTGCGCGAGTGTCCTCCTCGGTCAGATCGACGTTCGTCGCGAGCAGCGGGAAGACGGTGTCCGCCCGGCTCGTGCCGCCCTCGTCGTAACAGTCGGCGGCCGGTTTGGTGGCGCCGACGCCACGCGGGTCGAAACTGACGACGTCGAACGTCTCGGTGATGCGGCTCTTCGCCAACGCGCGCGCCAGGGCCAGGCTGGAGAGCACGCCGGAACCGCCCGGGCCACCAGGGTTGAAGACCAGCGAGCCCCGCGACTGCTTGCGCGCCTTGACGCGCGAGACCGCCACGGACGCGGTGGCGCCGTCGGCGTCGTCGTGGTCGAGCGGGACGGTCAACCACGCGCACTCGACAGCGGGATCCGCGAGGATCTCCGCTTCCCGGTCACTGGTGGCGAAGTCCGCGCACTTCGTCCACTCCAGCTTGGGGGCCGCTACCTCCTCGGGGGAGCACGCCACCACAGTGGTCGCGATCATCAGCAGGCCGAGAACGGCGCTCGTCGTTGATTTCACGGCACGTAGCCAAAACCGTGTGCCAGGAACCAGGTCAAGCCGATCGGCTGCGTGGCGTCTCGCGGGCTCCGGCGAGGATCGTGGCCGGGTCGCGGAAGTCCGACATGGTACTGACCGCGAACAGAATTCGTACTGCGGGCTAATTTGCGCGGATCGCCTTGATCGGGCGTGAACTACTGTCACCATTGGTGGCGGGCCGGCAACCAACTGTTCGATGTTGTGTTGCGGAGGCCGCGTGGGTGTCGTCGGTGGGGCAAAGGGTCGACGGAGGACGCTGGCGTCTCTCGCCGCTGCGGCGCGCGGGTATCTCGCGGCCGGGTGGCCGATCGTGCCCGGGGCATATTGGTCTCCGCAGACCTGCGCGTACCGGTGTGGTCGGCCTGGTTGTGACAACGGGAGTCCGCATCCGGTGGACAGTGCGGAGCGTGGGCGCTGTGATCAGCGGTCCCAGCCGCGTTCCATTCAGCCCGACCATGTCGAGCGGTGGTGGAACAACCGGGGGTACAACGTGTTGATGCCGACCGGTGTCGCGGCGGCCACCGTCATCGAGGGGCCGGGGCGGCTGATCGACGACGTCGACGCCCGGTTGACCGCGCGCGGCTGTCCGCCGCCGTTGTTGGTGCTGCCGACCGGTGAGCGTCAGTTGTTCAGTGCACCTCTTCCGGTCGACGACGAGCTGTGGCTGGCCACCGCGGTCGGTGGCGCGACCTTGCATGGCGACGACGGCTGGATACCGCTGCCGCCCTCGATCGTCAGCGCGGGCATGTTGCGCTGGGTGCGCCCTCCCGAGGCCACCGGCTGGCGCCTACCCCCCGCCACCGAGGTACGCACGGCCCTACGAGCCGCCCTGGGCCTGGGCCGCGCCGCAGCCTGACCCCGACCCGGGCCGCGCGCACGTCGACGTCGCCCGAGTGCGACTCGATCGCTACCGGACCGATGCGCAGGCCGGTGGCGGTGATCGCGCCGCCCAGCGCCTGCGACATCACCGCAAATAATCTGGTGTCCACTTGCGGTAGTCGCCGGGGTCCGAAACGGGCGTGATCGACTCGGTCAGCGCGATGATCTGAGCCCGGTTCCGGAAGTACCGCCCCTCGTTCGCGGCGTCCATGCTCCCGACCGTCAGACCTCCGTCTAACTGCAGCCAGACGTTCACCCCGTTCTCGGGCGGCCCCTCGCTGAGCCGAGCGGGCCGCCCGTGGAGCGTGGTCGTCGGCTTGACGACGTGGTCCGAACGACCGTCCCGAGCGAGCCAGAACGTGACGTGCGACGGGTTCTCCCTGGTGTCGGTGATCTGCTTGAACGTCACCGCGCCGGAGTAGTGCCCGTTGTCGTACCGGGCCACGTCCGTGCCCATGATCTCCAGGTCCTTCTGCCGCGGCAGGCTGAACGGCAGCACGACCGGCCCGGTCCGGTCGGTCCGCACCGAGTCGGCGATCTGTGCCGCCTCCTCTTTGCTGCCGGCGACCACCGTCGCCCGCAACCCGGGGGACGGCGTCCACGTCAGCGTTCCGCCGGGCGCGTCGCCGTAGGTGATCGTCGCCCAGGTGCTCGAGCTACCGCGGACGTCGGGCCCGGGCTCGGCGCGATCGTTCGGCCCCACCATGGTCAGGCTGGACGTGGCCTCCATCAGCCACACGCTCGCCGGCCCGTACCCGGGCAGTGGGCCGCCTCCGCCGCCGTCCGGGCTCTCCTTCTTCACGAACTCGATCGACTGGTAGTCCCCGCCGGTGTGGGTGAACGTGCCGATCATCCCGTCGGGCTCCCGGCCGACCGACAGGCGCAGATTGCCCGGCACCAGGTCGGACCCGGTGGCCTTGTCGACGAGCCCGGGGGCCGCCGGGCTGATCGCCTTCGGGTCGTCGCGCAGCCCGGGGGCCGTCGCGACGCCGATGCCCGCGACGAGCACCGCTGCGGCCGCGGCGATCCATCCCAGCGTCCGCTTCCGCCGGCGACGCCGACCGCCGCGGATCGCCTCGTCCACGTCCACTGTCGTCTCCCCGAAGTCTCGCTCGGCCAACTGCCGGAACATCGTGCGTGCGCTCCGCTCGTCCATGTCGTCAGCTCCTCGCGGCCGAAGCGGAGTCGTTCGCGCTCAGTACTTCGCGCAGCTTGTCCAGGCCGCGGGCGGACTGGCTCTTCACCGTGCCGGTCGCGCAGCGCAGGACCGTGGCGGTCTGTTCGACCGACAGGTCGCAGTAGAACCGGAGCACCAGCACGGCCCGCTGGCGCGGCGGCAGCTCGCGCAGTGCGGCTTCCATCTCCAGCCGCGCCTCGACGTCGAACCCGCTGCCGGCGGACTCCTCGCGGCTCCCGTTGACGAGCACGACCCGGCGCGCCCAGTTCGTCCGCTGGCTCGGACAGGAACACCCGGACCAGCACGGTGCGGGCGTACGCCATGGGCTCATCGGCCTTCCGGGCTTTGCCCCAGTGCACGTAGAGGCGCTCCAACGCACCCTGGACCAGGTCGTCCGCCCGGTGCGTGTCCTGGCAGAGCAGGTACGCGACCCGCCGTAACCCGGGCAGCACCCCGAGGACGTACTCGCGGTACGCCTCGTCCTCGTCGTCGGACACCCTGACGGCCTCCCTGCTCGCTGACACCAAAACCCTGGACGCGAGGGGGCCGGGGTTCGGTTGCATCGCCCAGGTCAGGGATACGGTGAACGTATGCTGCGCTCGTCGTTCGGGGTGGCGGCGGCCGCCTATGCCGAGCACCGGCCGGGGTACGCGCTCGACGCGGTGCGCTGGGCGTTGGAGCCCGCCCCCGGGTCGCGTGTCCTCGATCTCGGCGCCGGAACGGGCAGGCTCACCGCCGCGCTGCTCACGCTCGGCGCCGATGTCACCGCTGTCGAGCCCGACCCGGCAATGCGCGCGGAGCTACGCGGCGCAGGCGTTCTGGCGGGAAGCGCCGAGGCCATCCCACTCCTGGACGACTCCGTCGACGCGGTGCTCGCCGGCCACTGCCTGCACTGGTTCGACATGGCGGTCGCCGGCCCCGAGATCGCTCGAGTACTCCGGCCCGGCGGCGTCCTAACCGGCCTGTGGAACGTCCTCGACGACCGCGCCGCACCTACGACAGTACGAGCGAGGGAACCTCCGCCACGCTGTCGAGAACATGGGTGGCAGACGCCAGGTGAGCGTCGTCGACTCCCCCGCTCCGTACCCCGACCACGAACCCGGCCCCGGCATTCCGCCCGGCCTCCACGTCGAGCACGGTGTCACCCGCCACGAGCACCCGCCGGACGTCGGTGACGCCGGTCAGCTCCATCGCCCGGAAGATCATGTCCGGCGCCGGCCGCCCGGCACCCACCTCCTCCGCGCACACCACGGCATCCACGACACCGGAAGTCCAGCCCAACGCGTCGAGCAGCGGACCGGTGATCTCCCGGTCGAACCCGGTCGTCAGCACGACCCGCACCCCCGCCTCCCGCAGCGAAGCAACAGCTTCCGGAACGCCGGGCAACGGAGTCGGCGGCTGCTCCTCGTACGCCGCCGCGAGCCGCGTCTTGAACTCGACGAACGCCTCCTCGGTCCGCGACGGACCACCCAGTAACGCGGTGATCGCCTCGCGCTTGTCCGCCCCCATCCACCGGAAGATGTCGTCCTGGGTGGGCGTCGCCCCGAACGCCTCCACGGTCTGGCGCAGCGTCACGTACACGGTGCCGTGTTCCTGCACGGTGGTGCCCGCGATGTCCAGGGCGGCCAAGTCGATCAGCATTACAGAACTCCTGTCCGGAGGAGCGCGGGAACGGACTGTCGGGCGTTCTCGATCGTGAACGTGACGAGATCGGATCGGTAACGGTCGTCGGAGTACTCCAGCGGCTCGCCGTCGGCGGTGCACGCGCGTCGGCGCTCCCGCAGCAGCGGCGCGCCCGGGTCGACGTCGAGCAGCGTCGCATCGGTGTCGTCGGCGGGCACCGCGTCGAACACATGACGGGCGACCGACAGGTCGACCCCGCGGCCGATCAGGTACTCGTAGAGCGACCCGGAGTCGCAGTCGAAATCAAAGAGCAACTGCCCCACCGGTGCGACGAAAGTCGTGCGCTCGACCATCACCGGGGCACCGTCGAGCAGGCGCTGCCGGAGCACCTGCACCACGTGTTCACCCTCGTCCAGGCCGAGCACGTCGGCGGCTTCGCGCGTCACCGGGCGCCGGGCCACCTCCAGCGTGTGCTGGCCCGGGACCCGGCCGAGTTGCCGCGCCCAGCGCGAGAACGAGAGGAAGTCCTCGAACGGCTGCGCGAGCCGCTCGGCGCGCACCACCGGTGGCCGGCCGCGGCCACCGCCGATCAGCCCTTCGGCCCGGAGCGCGGCCAGCGCTTGCCGCACGGGACCGCGCGAGGCGTCCCACTCGTCGCACAGCTGCGACTCCGAGGGAAGGGCATCGCCGACCGCGAGCTCGCCGGTCGCGATCCGACGGCGGAGGTCGTCGGCGATGCGTCGGTGCAGGGCCGGTTCCATGGCGGCTGACTATACAAGTTTCACGACCACGTCTTGGGGCTCCAACCGCAGCATTCATCAGGGTGAACGCCCGGCGAACTTGTCCATACACGTTGCCTCCGAGGGTTGACCGCACCGGTGAGCACCGAGGATTTTCGTCGGCGTGAACACCAGCCCGGACCTCCTCGTCGTCGGTGGGGGCATCGTCGGCCTCGCGCACGCCGTCGAGGCCGTCCGACGTGGCCTTTCAGTCGTCGTCGTCGACCGCGACGACTTTGCCCGGGGCGCGTCCGTGCGCAACTTCGGCCACGGGTGCGTGACCGGGCAGAGCGGCCCGGCGCTGGAGTACGCGCTGCTGGCGCGGGAGCGCTGGCTGGAACTCGGCGCCACGGCCGGCTTCGGCATCTGGAACTCCGGCACTGTCGTCGCCGCCCGGGCCGAGGACGAACTGGCGGTGCTCGCCGAATTCGTGCAGCGCAGCACCCACCCGGTGCGGCTGCTCGACCGCAACGCCCTGCTCGAGCGGGCGCCGCTCAACCCGGCGACAGTGCTCGGCGGAGCGTGGTTGCCGCTGGACGTCCGGGTCGATCCGCGGGAAGCGCTGCCCGCGATCGCCGGCTGGCTGGCCGATCAGGGCGTGGAGTTCCGCTGGGGCACCAACGTCCTGTCCGTCGAGCCGGGCGTCGTCCACACCAGCCGCGGAGAGATCCGCGCGACACGGACGGTGGTGGCGGTCGGCCACGACCTCGACCGGCTCTTTCCCCAGGTCACCGAACCGATCGGGATGCGCCGCTGCGTCCTGCACATGCTGCGCGTCGATTCCCCCGACGGGCGGCGCTTCGAACCGGCGGTGCTCACCGGGCTCTCGCTCCTGCGCTACGACGGCTTCGCCGCCTGTCCGTCGGCCGCTGACGTACGCGCCCGCTACGCCTCCGAACAGCCGGAACTTCTCGACGCCGAGATGAACCTGATGTTCACCCAACAGCCGAACGGCGAGTTGACGATCGGCGACACCCACACGTATGCCCGCACACCTGAGCCGTTCCGCACCGAGGCGTACGACGAGCTGCTGCTCGCCGAGACCGCCGCGCTGCTGGGCGTGCCCGAGCTGCGGGTACGCGAACGCTGGCACGGCGTGTACGCGTCCTCCCCCACCCAGAACTTCCTGATCGACGCCCCGCTGCCGACCGTGCGGACGGTGGCGGTGACGACAGGAATCGGCATGACTACGGCGCTCGGTCTCGCACCGAGCGTTCTGACTGAACTACTCGCCACATGACGAACCCGGAAGGTTCACCATGCGCCTCAACCGCCTGAAGTCAGCCGCCAGTGCGGCAGCTGCGGTCTTCCTCGTCGCCGCCGCGTTAGCCGGCTGCTCCTCCGACTCCGACAGCGACAGCGGTTCCGGCGACGGGAAGTGGGCCTCCAAGGAAGGCACGCTGGTCTTCGGCACCGTGCCCGACAAGGCCGGCTCGGACTCGAACTGGAAGCCGCTCGAGGACTACGTCGCCAAGCAGACCGGCTACCAGGTCGAGTTCTACCCGACCAGCGACTACACCGCGCTGATCGCCGCGGCCGTCGCCGGCAAGGTGGACGTCGCTTCGTTCTCCGGCCTCACCTACGTGCAGGCGACGAACAAGGGCGCCGAGCTCACCGTCGCCTCGGCGTACATCGCCTCGAAGGGCCTCACGGACCCCGGCTACTACTCCGAGGCCATCGTCCCCGCGGGCTCGACGATCACCACGCTCGCCCAGGCCAAGGGCAAGAAGGTCTGCTTCGTCGACCCGAACTCGACCTCGGGCTTCCTGTTCGGCCTGCTCGCGCTGAAGAAGGCCGGGCTGAGCGTCGAGACCAGCGGCAAGGACGCCAGCGGCGCCCCGAAGTTCACCGACTTCACCGCGTCGTTCGCCGGCTCGCACGACAAGTCGGTGCAGGCCGTCGAGGCCAAGCAGTGCGACATCGGCTTCGCCGAGGACTCCGAGGCGGAGCCCGCCGCCAAGGCCGGTAAGGCCAAGGTCGTCAGCAAGGAGTACGTCCCCGGTGGTCCGCTGGTGTACGCCAGCACCCTGCCGCAGGACGTCCAGGACAAGCTCAAGACGACGCTGTCCAGCATCTCGCTCGACCAGATGAAGTCCGCGGGTGTGACCACCACCGACGAGTTCCTCGAGGGCTTCCAGGGTGCCCAGCCGCAGACCGACGACTACTACAAGGCGATCCGGGACATCTGCACCGACATCCCCGCCGCGAACTGCGCACCGAAGAGCTAGGGATCCTGCGATGAGCAGCACGGCGATCATCTCCGTCCACGGAGTCTCCAAGCAGTTCGGCTCCACGCGAGCGCTGACCGAGGTGAACCTGCGCGTGGAGCGAGGGGAGGTCGTCGTGCTGCTCGGGCTTTCCGGTTCCGGGAAGTCCACACTGCTGCGGCACCTCAACGGCCTCGAGTTCCCGACGTCGGGGACCGTCGAGGTGCTCGGCACCAACGTCCCTTCGTTGGGGACGAAAGCCCTGCGCGGGCTGCGTGGCCGCGTCGGCATGATCTTTCAGCAGTTCGAGCTCGTGCCCTCGCTGACCGCGCTGGAGAACGTGCTCACCGGCGCGCTGGGGGCGCTTCGCGGCCCGCGGCTCGGGCTGTGGGCCTACCCGAAGGCGCAGAAGCACCAGGCGCTCACCCATCTCGAGCGGGTCGGGCTGCTCGACCGGGCGTACCACCGCGCCGACCAGCTCTCCGGTGGCCAGCAGCAGCGCGTCGCGATCGCGCGGGCGCTGATGCAGAGCCCGGAGATCTTGCTTGCCGACGAGCCCGTCGCCTCGCTCGACCCCGAGTCGAGCAATCAGGTGATGGCGCTCATCCGTGAAATCGCCGCCGACGACGGCCTGACCGTCGTGTGCAGCCTGCACCAGGTCGACATCGCGCTCGACTGGGGTGACCGGATCGTCGGCCTGCGCCACGGCGAGGTCGTGCTCGACACCCCGGCCACCGGCCTGTCCAAGGCCGAGGTCATGGAAATCTACGGCCGCGTCACCACCTCCACCGCCGAATTCGCCGCCATCGAGGCCGAACTAGCGACCATTCGTACGTCCACACAGGTCGAGGGATGACTACCCTTCAGGTTCCTCCACCGGATGTCGCCGAGCGGGCTCCGCGGCGGCCCGTGCCGGTCGAGAAGATCTCGGGGACCGTCGTCGTCCTGGCGATGCTGGGCTTCGCGATCTACTCGGTGTCGACGCTCGACTTCTCCTGGGACAGCATCCTGGAGAGCGCCGACAACGCCGCCAAGGTCTTCGAACGCATGGACCCGATCAGCCTCCCGCCCCTGGGCGACCTGGCCCACCTGATCGGTCTCACCGTCGGCATCGTCGTCCTGGGAACCCTGCTCGCGGCACTCGTCTCGGTGCCGGTCGCGTGGCTGATGGCGTCGAACACACGCTTCGCCTGGGTCGCCCGGGCCGTCAGCGTGCTCACTCGCGCCATCCCCGACGTCGTCCTCGCGCTCGCCTTCTCGCTGACCTTCGTCCTCGGCAGCCCCCTGCCGGGCGTCTTCGCGATCGGCATCCACTCGATCGGCATGATCTCCAAGCTGTTCGCCGACGCGATCGAGGCCAGCGACAACGGCCCGCGCCTCGCGATCCGCGCCGCCGGCGGCTCGCGCGCTCAGGAGTTCTGGTCGGGCGTGTTCCCGCAGGTCCTGCCGTCGTGGATCGCCACGGTGCTGCACCGCTTCGACATCAACCTCCGCGGCTCGGCGATCCTGGGTTACGCCGGTGTCGGCGGCCTCGGCTACGCGATGCGCCTCGCGTTCGAGGACTTCCCCCAGGGCTACGGACGCGGCCTCGGCATCGCGGCCGTCATCTTCGTGCTGTGCGTCGTCCTCGAGATCGTGTCGTCGACGATCCGCCGCAACCTGCTGGGCATCAACCCCGCAGGCAAGGGCCTGGGCGACCGCGTGGTCCGCCGCGCCACGTCGGGCCGATCCCCGAGCCGCGCAGCCGCAGCCTCCGCCCACCCCGCCACCGTCGAGTCGATGATGAAGCGGCCCTGGACCCGGGACCGGGTGCGGAAACTGACCTGGTCGCTGGGGGCGCTCGTCGTCATCGTCGGCAGCTGGTTCACCGCAGACGTGCACTTCGACGACATCACCTGGAACTACGTCTGGCCGACGATGCAGAGCTTCTGGCCCCCGAACCTCGGCAACCACACGCTCACCGAGTTCGCCGAGGCGCTGCTCATCACCGTGCAGGTCGCCTTCGCCGCCGCGCTGCTCTCGCTGGTGTTCTCACTGATCTTCGGCTCGCTCGCCGCGCGTAACGTCGCCCCGAACGGCACGGTGCGCAACACGTTCCGCGTCATCCTGGTCGTGTTCCGCGGCGTGCCGGAACTGGTGCTGGCGATCTTCCTGATCATGGTCACGGGCCTGGGCAACCAGGCCGGAGCCGTCGCACTCGCTTTCGGCGGCATCGGACTCCTCGGCAAGCTGATCGCCGACTCGTTCGAGGAGGTCCCGGCCGGCCCCGAGCATGCCCTCACCGCGGTGGGGGCCAGCCGGTCGCAGCGGTACGCCTCGGCCACCTGGCCGCAGGGGTTGCCGCAGCTCATCAGCAACTCGCTGTACCTCGTGGACACGAACATCCGCGCGGCGACGATCCTCGGCATCGTCGGCGGCAGCGGCATCGGCTTCTACCTCACCAACGCCTCGACCGTGCTCGACCTGCACGGCCAGGTGACGACGCTGGTGCTCATGGTGCTGATCACCGTCCTCGTCCTCGAGGGCGTCTCCACCTGGCTCCGCAGAGTGTTCCGCTAACACACTCGTCGTCCTGCACGCCACACACCTCGAACTACGGGGTGGGTGGCGTGCTGGTGTACCCGGATCACATCGGCACGCTTGCCTACCGCGATGAGCCCGCGGTCGTCGAGGCCGACCGCGTGGGCGGGGTTCGTGCTCACCAGGTGGACCGCGGCCTCGATCGGCAACGTCCCGGCGTCAGCCAGCTGAAACACCGCCTGCAACGGGCTGGACGGCACGTAGTCCGACGACAGCACGTGCAGCAACCCCGCCGAGAGGATCTCGGACGCCGACACGTTCCCCGACTGCGACCCACCCAGCACCAGGTTCGGCGCCCCCATCACGGTCTGCTGACCAGCCGCCACGGCCGCCTCCGCCGCGGCGACCGTCGTCGGGAACTCCGCGATCGTCCCTCCGATCGCGACCGACTCCGCGACGTGCTCGACCGTCGCGTCGTCGTGCGTCGCGAGCCGGAACCCCCGCTCGCGCACCCGCTCCGCGATCGCCGTGCGGTTCACGTCGGAGTACCGGGCCCCGTACTCCTGCAGGTACCGCACGTACTCGTCGAACTCCGCCGCGGAGACCCGCCCCTTACCGATCGTGTATCGGCGGAACGCGTCGATGCTCGCGAACTGACGCGCCCCGGGCGTGTGATCCATCAACGAGACCAGCAGCACCAACGGGTTACCGGCGAACGTGTCGAACACGTCGACGCAGTCCGGCGCAGGTACTTCGCAGCGCAGGTGCAGGTAGTGGTCGGCGCGCAGGATACCGGCCTGCGCGCTGTGCTCGATCGCCTCGGCCATCCGCGGCGCCATCGCCGGTGCTGGATCATCCAGGGCGGAATCGTACGAACGCGGATCACTGCCCACCCGCAACGCGTCGAGCACGGTCGTGACCCCGGACGCCGCGAGCTGTGCGTCGTGCGCCAGCACCGCGGGTACCGCGTCCCACTCGGTTCCGGGGCGGGGCTTGAAGTGGTATTCGAGGTGGTCGGTGTGCACTTCGACGAGGCCCGGCAGGAGGTAGTCGCCGTCCATGTCCTCGCCGCCGGCGCCATCGGGCCCGATGTCGGTGATCACACCGTCGCGGATCTCGACGGACCCGGTGAACACGGAGTCGGGGAGAACGACACGGGCATTGCGCAGAACGGTCACTGTGCCCCCTTGAACGGGTACGACTCGACGAGTTGGAACGGCTGGCCGGCATCGGGCTCGACGAACAGCGCCAGCGAGGAGAGAACGAGGTCCTGACCGAGAACACCCGCGAAGTGCTGGGTCAGCACCGACTGGACGTGCTCGCGGCGCTCCATCGGAACGGCGTCGGTGAGCGTGAGATGGAACAGGAAACGGTCGAGGACGTGCGGGTAGCCGTAGGTGAGCAGCAGCGCCCGCGCCTGGTCGTCGAGCCGCTCGGGCCGCCGCCGGGCGATCTCGGCGTCGGTCGCCGGTGCGCGCAGGTCGTCGAAGTCGCGCACGACGTCGTCGGCGAGCGCGTGCAGGGCGGGTTCGTGGCGACCGGTGACCAGCGCGAAGAACCCCGCCAGGCATGCCAGCCGCAGCTCCGGCGCCACGACCGGCCCCCGCCGCCCCGCGAAGTCCCCGAGCCGCTCCCGCAACTCCGTCAACGTATGCCCCGGCGCCAGTCGAAACGGCGCCTTCAACGTCGCATGAAACCCGTACCGCCGAGCATCCCGAGTGATCGCATCAACCTCGTCGCGAGTCCAGCCGCCCGCCGCAGGACCGAAGCCGTCGGCAGCCGCGCGGGTCGGCCCATCCGGCGCGGCGCCGGGGCCGAGCCAGGAGTCGGCGGCTGCGCGGAGCGGACCGTCGTCGGGGGCGTAGTAGATCGCGTAGCGGTAGGTCATGGTGCGAACGCGCTCACGTCGACGACACGATCGGCGAGCGCGTCCCGCACGTCGGGGTCGTGAAAAATCGCCAGCATCCCGACCCCGTCTGCCAACTGCTCCTTCAAGAGACCAACGACGATCTCCCGATTGACGACGTCGAGCGAGGCCGTCGGCTCGTCGAGCAACAACAACGGCAACCCGACGATCAACCCCCGGGCGATGTTGACACGCTGCTGCTCCCCACCGGAGAACGTCGCGGGAGGCAACGACCAGAGCCGCTCCGGAATCCCGAGCCGCCGCAACAGCGCAGCAGCCCGCTCGTGCGCCTCGTCCCGCCCCACACCCCGCTCGACCAGCGGCTCAGCCACCACCGGCAACGCACCGACCCGAGGCACGCAGTGCAGGAACTGACTCACGTATCCCACCGTGTCGCGCCGGGCGGCGAGCACCTCCCGGGGAGCCGCGGCGGCAAGATCCCTGCCCGCGACGAGCACGCGCCCGACGTCGACCTGGTAGTTGCCGTAGATCATTTTGAGTATCGAGCTCTTGCCGACGCCCGACGGACCGCCGAGCACGACGCACTCCCCCGGCTGCACCTCCAGCGCGAGCCCGCGCAGCACGGGAAGCTGCGAGCCCCCATGCAGGTGCATCGTGAACGTCTTGGCCACGTTCTCCACGCTGAGCAGCGTCATTGCAGCACCGACGAGACGAGCAGCTGGGCGTACGCGGACTGGGGGTCGTCGAGGACGCGGTCGGTCAGTCCCGACTCGATCACGGCACCGTCCTTCATCACGAGCGTGCGGTCGGAGATGAGCCGGGCGACGCCGAGGTCGTGGGTCACGATCACGACCGACAGGGAGAGCTCCCGGACGAGCGAGCGGATCAGGTCGAGCAGCCGGGCCTGCACGGAGACGTCCAGGCCGCTGGTGGGCTCGTCGAGGAACACCAGGCGCGGTGAGACGACGAGGTTGCGTGCGATCTGGAGTCGCTGGCGCATGCCGCCGGAGAACGTGGTCGGGGGGTCGTCGATGCGGTCGACGGGGATCTCGACCCGCGCGAGCCATTCCTGTGCCGCTGCCCGGATCTCGCCGTAGTGGCGCCAGCCGTTGGCCATGAGCGGCTCGCCGATGTTGCCGCCGGCGCTGACGTGCATGCGGAGACCGTCGGCGGGATTCTGGTGGACGAAGCCCCATTCGCTGCGCCACAGGCGGCGCAGTTCGCTCTCGGATCGCTCCGCCAGCGACCGCCCCGCGTAGACCACGTCCCCTTCAGTGCGGTCCAACCGCCCGCTCAGTGTGTTGAGTAGCGTGGTCTTGCCGGAACCGGACTCACCGACGATCGCGAGAACCTCACCGGGCCACAGTTCGAAGTTCACATCCCGACATCCGAACCGCGCCCCGTACCGGTGCCCCACTCCCTGTGCGCTGAGCAGCGTCATGATGCCCGGCTCCGCTCGCAGTGGTCGGTGTCGGAGCAGACGTACATCGCGGTGCCCGCATCGTCGGTGATCACTTCGTCCAAATAGACGTTCTGCGAGCCGCAGAGGGCGCACGGACGGTCGAACCGCTGGGGTTCGAAGGGGTGATCGACGAAGCCGAGGCTCTCGACCTTCGTGTAGGGCGGCACCGCGTAGATGCGCTTCTCCCGGCCGGCGCCGAACAGCTGCAGCGCGGGGTTGAGGTGCATCTTCGGATTGTCGAAACTCGGGATCGGCGACGGCGACATCAGGTACCGGTCGTTCACCATCACCGGATAGTCGTACGTGGTGGCGATGTGACCGAACCGGGCGATGTCCTCGTACAGCTTCACGTACATCGAGCCGTATTCCTCCAGCGCGTGGAGTCGGCGCGTCTCGGTGACGCGGGGCTCGAGGTAACGCATCGGTTCGGGAAGCGGCACCTGGTAGACGATGATCTGACCCTCGCTCAGGGGCGTCTCCGGGATGCGGTGACGCGTCTGGATGACTGTCGCGTCCTCGGTGCGGGTCGTGGTGTCCGCGTTCGTCATGCGGGCGAAGAAGGCACGGATCGACACCGCGTTGGTCGTGTCGTCGGCGCCCTGGTCGATGACCTTGAGCGTGTCGGTCTTGCCCAGGACGCTCGCGGTGACCTGCACACCGCCCGTGCCCCAGCCACGCGGCATCGGCACCTCGCGGGACGCGAACGGCACCTGGAACCCCGGGATGGCGACCGCCTTGAGCAGCGCCCGCCGGATGCTGCGCTTGGTCTGTTCGTCGAGGTAACCGACGTTATACATTTTTCGCGCTCCGGAGCTGCCGCACCAGGCCCAGCTCGGCCTGGAAGTCGACGTAGTGGGGCAGTTTGAGGTGCTCGACGAAGCCGGTGGCCTGGACGTTGTCGGCGTGACTGATCACGAACTCCTCGTCCTGCGCGGGGCCGACCTTTCGCTCACCGAGTTCGTCGGAGCGGAGGGCGCGGTCCACTATCGACATCGACATCGCCTTGCGTTCGCCGCGGCCGAAGACGAGGCCGTAGCCGCGGGTGAACTGGGCGGGGGCCTCGGCACTGCCGATGAACTGGTTGACCATCTGGCACTCGGTCAGCTCGATGCGGCCCATCGGGACCGCGAAGCCGAGTTCCGGGGCCTCGAACTCGACTTCGATCTCGCCGGTGCGGATCTCACCGGCGAAGGGGTGGGTGCCGCCGTAGCCGCGCTGGGTGCTGTAGGCGAGGCCCAGCAGGAACCCCTCGTCGCCGCGGGCGAGCGCTTGGAGGCGTTCGGGGCGACTCATCGGGAAGATCGTGGGGTCGCGGGTGAGGTCCGCCGGCTCGGGATCCCCCGTTGCCGTGGGGTCGGCCTCGAGCAGCGCCTCGGCCCCGAGGAGCTCGGTGATCCGAGGCATCGAAACCTCCTCGTCGCGCGAGCCAGCCGTCCCACCATCCGCCCCCGCGGCGGGCGGAGCGCTGTTTGGTTGTGCGGAGAGTGGACCGCTGAGGGGGTGGTGGGAGTCGGCGTCGGGTGGGGTGAACAGGCGGTGGGTGTAGTCGAAGGTGGCGCCCAGTTGTTGGCCGCCGGGGAGGTCTTTGAAGGTGGCGGAGATGCGGCGCTGGGGTGGGAGGCCCGTCGTGTCGACGGGGAGCGTTGCGCCGAAGCGTGGCAGGGTCGTTCGGTACGAGCGAACGAGGGTGATCGCTTCGAGCACGTCGCCCTGGGCCTGGACGATCGCCCGGGCCGCGAGCTCGGGGTCGTAGAGGGACCCTTCCGACATCACCCGCGCGACCAGCACGCCGAGCTGATCGGCTACTTGCCGGGCGTCGATCCGAGGCAGTTCCGTATTTCCTCGACCGCGTTTGGCGAGCAACGCGTGCGCGTTGGCGATCGCGCGTTCGCCGCCTTTGACCGCGACGTACATCAGGCCGCTCCTTCCAGCGTGGTCGTGCGGGGTAGGCCGGTGATGTGCGTGTCCTGCACGAACAAGAAATCGACGCCCATCGGGAACCGCGCAACGTTGCGCTGCCATACCTCAACGAACTCCCCGGGCACGACGAACTCGGCCGAGCCGTCGATTCCGGGCCCAGTAGCCCGCATCGTGTGCCCGCGGCCCGCCGCGCCAAGGCTCTCGGCGGCCAGGTTCCGGCCGGCGTGACCCGCGTCGCGCAGTCCGGCCGGGGGCACACCCTCGGTGCGCGCGTCCCCGGAGAGCGCGTCCCCGGCGGACGCGACCCCGGCGGACGAGAGCCCAGGGGGCGCGTCCCCGGCGGACGAGAGCCCAGCGGAGGAGAGCCCAGCGGGCGCGTCCCCGGAGGGCGCGAGGCCGGCGGACGGGAGCCCAGCGGGCGCGTCCCCGGCGGGCGCGAGGCCGGCGGGTGGGCCTTCGGGGGTGGGGGTGGGGGCGGCGGTGGTGAGCACCACGGTGGCTGAGCGGTGGGGCTCCTCGGCGGTGCCCACGGCCAGCTCGGCCAGGGGCGGCAGGTTCTCGAACCGGGTCGCGAAGACGAAGGCGGCCTCCGCGTGATCGGCCACCACCGGCGCGCCGGTGTGGAACGCGAACCACGCCGCGACCGCGCCACTCCCGGCCAGCGCCCGGTCGAGCCAGACCGGGGTGTCCTCATCACACAGCGTCTGCGCAACAGCCGCCGCAGCCGCACTCAGCGGCGCGGGCGGCCGCGCCGCCGAACCGCCGAAGAACGGCGCAGAAGCTGCCGCAGCGTCAGTGGGCGGCGCTGCCGCAGCGTCAGTGGGCGGCGCTGCCGCAGCGTCAGTGGGCGGCGCTGCCGCAGCGTCAGTGGGCGGCGCTGACGGGGCTGTGGGTGGCGTGTCGGGGAGAGGGATCGGGCGGGTGGGGTGGGAGAGGGCTTCCAGGATTGCTCGGAAGGTTTGTTGGGCCTGGTCGGGGGTCATTCGTGCTCCCGCGCGACGGTGAAGAAATCGACAACGGTCTCCCGGGCTTCCTGCCTGGTGGCGGCGTCGCGAGCGTGCTGAGCCGCCTCGAGCGGCTCGATCAGCTCGACGCGGATCTCGTCGTGGTGATCGGGATCCTGCAGCAGGGCGTCGAACAGCGCCCCGTACCGCGCACGGTCCAGATCGCTGCCCAGCACGTACGACGTGCCGACGATGTCGCTGCCGGTCAGCCGCACGGTCGCCCGGGTGACCGTCGCCTCACCCAGGTTGAACCGGTCACCAGTTCCCCCGATCCGCCCGCGCACCATCACGAGCCCCGCCTCCGGCCCGCGCAACCATTCGACGTCGGGAGCCGGCTCGCGGTGGGCCCACCCGTCCGCGAGCTCGGAAACCCCGGCACCCGCCAGCACCCGCATCCATCGGCGCCTGTCCATTCGGCACCTCCAAGTTGTCTAGTTCGTTAGACAACTTAGGCAGAGACCGCGCCCGAACGCGAGACCTTTAGGGTGAACATCCGGGGAGGTTCGGTGACCGAGACACGTAGTGGATATGCCGCCTGGCGTCTCATCGCGGAGGAACTCCGCGTCGACGTCACCGACGGTCGGATCCCCGTGGGCGGACGGCTCCCGACCGAAGCCGAACTCGCCGAACGCTTCTCGGTCAACCGGCACACCGTGCGCAGGGCGGTCGCCGCGCTGGCGGCGGAAGGGCTGGTCACCGCGCGACGGGGCAGTGGCACGTTCGTCGCGTCGCACGCGCTGCTCACGCACCGGATCGGCACGCGGACACGCCTGACCGAGTCCCTCGGTAGCCGGTCCGGCGACGTCGCGGGGCGGCTGCTCGGCACCGCGGTCGAGGCGCCGCCGCCGGACGTCGCAGCAGCACTGCAACTGCGCGGAAGCGACGCGTTGCGCCTCGAGGCCGTGCGTACGGTGTCGGGGCGGCCGGTCAGTCGTGGCACTCACTGGCTCGATCTGGACCGGGCGCCCGACCTCGGGAAGCATTTCCGGCGCACCGGGTCGATCACGTCGTCGCTGCGTGCCAGTGGTATCGAGGACTACGTCCGCGTTTCGACCACGATCGGCGCTCGCCACGCTACAGCTGACGAGCTGGCCGATCTGGAGCTTTCACCGGGCGCGGTGGTGCTCGTTTCCCGCGCCCTGGGCGCGTTGCCGGGCGGTGAACCGTTGCTCTACGGCCTCACCCGTTTCCCCGCCCACCTTGTCGAGCTAGACGTCGATCACCGACAGTTCTAGCCCGCTCCCCCGCGCCCAAGCAGCGCGCCCGAGAAGCGCCGCGATCAGCGCAGCTTGGATCGGTCGGTCGGCTCGAGGCGCAACTCGTGGGGCGGTGCGAGCAGATGCTCGGCGAGGAGCGCCGCCGCTGCGGCCCGGCCCTGCTCGGCCGCCGCGTGATCGGTCCAGCGCGCGAACCGCACCAGAACGTTCTCGCCCTCGCGCACGGGTAGCGCCGGGAAGTTGTTCGGCGCCGGCTCGGTGCGCAGCAGCGCGATGCGCTCGCCGTCTTTCAGAAGCGGCTCGACGTCGGCCTCGAACAGGCGCAGGAGCTCCGGCGTCACCGCCAGCGCGAGCGAATACACAGTGGCCGTCACCAGGCCGTGCGAGTCAGGGCGGGCGGAGGGGCCGCTGCCCGCGCCCTTGGCGGACGGATCATCGCGCGTCTCGCGGAACTCCGCGGGGAAGCCCGAGGCGGGGCTTGCGGGGCTGAGGAGTAGGACGTCGTCCGAGTCGATCATCGTCGCGTTCGCCGCGTCCCGGTACGCAGCCCAGACCGGCCCACCGTAGAACGCCCGAAGGCCCTGCGCCCGGGCGGCCATGTCGGCGAACCCACGCACCCACACGAACCGGTCCGGACCGTCCAGATCCCGGAACTGCCCAACGACCTCCATCCCGACGTCTTCCTGCGTCTCGATGAACTCCGCGTCGAACAGATCGATCAGCTCGTCCCGCCGACCGGGAAACAATGTGTACTGCCGCAGTTCGTAAACCTGGTTCACCAAGGCTCCCCAACTAGTAGAGCGCTCTGTATAGTCCAGCACGTGAAGCGCCCGCAACCGTCCGCCCGCGATCGCCTGGTGACCTCCACCGTGACGCTGCTCAGCCGCCAGGGCTACGAGGCGACCGGCGTCAAACAGATCACTGTCGAGGCCTCCGCCCCGATGGGCTCGTTCTACTTCCACTTCCCCGGCGGCAAGGAGGAACTGGCCCTCGCCGCGCTGCGCCAGGGCGCGGACGGCGTCGACATGCTGTTGCGGGAGACGCTGAGCGCGGCGACGAGCCCGGAGGAGTCCCTCGCCGACTGCGCCCTGGCGCTGGCCGACGTGCTCAAGCGGTCGGACTGGCTCGACGGCTGCCCGGTCGCGGCCACCGCCCTGGAGTCCATCGGCCGCTCCCCCACCCTGCGCGAGGCCGCCGCGGACGCGTTCGAACGATGGGTGACCACGATCGGCGACCACCTGCGCACGATCGGAGTCGCCGACCGGCAGACCAGACCACTGGCGACCACCGCGCTCGCCCTCCTCGAAGGCGCCGAGATGATCGCCCGGGTCCGCGCCGACCCCGAGCCGCTGCACGACGCCGCCGCCAGCCTGCGGGTCCTCGCCCGCGACGCCCTGCGGTAACTACCGAATGCGCGGTCCATGCCGCACCTGTGCGGCATGGATCGTCCACTCAGGCCATGTCAAACTGCGGGACGTGGACAGCGCCGAGGCGGTCGATCTGCGCCAGCGGATCAGAGCGATCACCACGGGCGTGATCCTGCTCGCCCGGGTCGGAACGCTGGTCATGGTGGTGCTCAGCATCGCGTCGGTGAGCCGGATGGACGGGTTCACGAACACACCGTTGGCCGCCGGCGCCTACCTGACGGTCGCGGCGTGGAACGTCGTGTTCCTGCCGGTCGTCGCCTGGCGCGAGCGGATTCCCCGCGCGGTGCTGGCCGGGGACGTCGTGGTCACCGCGACGGCCGCGGCCGCCCTGCCGTGGGCCCTGACCGGGGAGGCCTTCGCCACCGTGGCGGTCCCGGACTTCGAACCGGTCGCTGTCTCCACCGGGGTCGCGGTCGGCTTGGCCACCGCATCCTGGCGGGCCACGATCGCCGGGTGTCTGGCGCTGGCGGCCGGGTACGCCGTCGCCGACGCCGCGTCGCCCGACTACCCCGATCTGGCGTCCACGGCCAACATCATCGGCTGGCAGGCCGTCACCGCCGTCTGCTGCTGCCTGTTCATCCGGCGGCTGTGGGCGGTCGCCGACGCGGTGGACGTCGCCACCGAACAGGTGATCACCGCGCGGGAACGGGTAGCCGCCCGGCGCAGCCAGGACGAGGAGCGCATGCGCCACTTCCACGAGCAGGTGCGTCGGCACCGCGCCCTGCACGACGGGCCGCTGCGCCTGCTGACCGCGATCGCCGGCCAGGGCCCGGCCGCCCACCCCGACACCCGGGTCCGGCGTCAGGCCGCGATCAGCGCGAACGTGCTGCGCGGAGTCACGCCCGACGACCCCGACGGCACCCTCACCGAGCTCTCGCTCGCGCTGATCGAGGCCGGCAACGACAGCGCCACCCAGGGATTACGGGTGGAGTACCACTTCGCCAACCTGCCCGACACGCTGCCCACCGAGGTGCTGCACGCGTTCCGGCACGCGACCGGCGAGGCTCTCGCGAACGTCGCCCGGCACGCCGGCAGCAGCCGGGTACGGCTCACCGCGCTCGCGGAGCGCGGAACCACGTCCACCGTGACCGTGGCGGTCGTCGACCAGGGCAAGGGCTTCGACCCCGAGACGACCGAGCTCGGCTACGGCATCCAGCAGTCGATCACCGCCCGGATGACGGAGGTCGGCGGCGCGGCCGGCGTAGACAGCCACCCCGGTGAGGGCACGCGTGTCGACCTGCGGTGGCCGGCATGATCCGGGTCGCGATCGTCGACAACGACAAGCTGGTGCCCGCCGGTCTGCGTGCGCTGCTCGCCGAGGCCGGTGACATCGAGGTCGTGCACGCCGCCACCACGGTCAGCGCCCACCTCGCGGGCTCACCCCCGGCCGACGTCGTCCTGCTGGACCTCCGCCTCGAGGACGGCACCGAGGCGGCCGTGAACGTGGCGAGGTTGCGCCGCCACGGCGTCCGCGTGCTGGTGATCTCGGTGCACGGGGAGCGACGCCACGTCCGGGCCACCGTGCGCGCCGGAGCGAGCGGTTACCTCGTCAAGGACGACGACGCCGCCAAGCTCGCCGACGCCATCCGCAGCGTCCACAACGGGCAATCGGCACTGACCGCCGAGCTGATGAGCATCATCAACGACGACCCACCGGAACTGTCCCCGCAGGAAGCCCGCGCGCTCTACCTCTACGGCACCGGGAGCACGCTGGCCGCCACGGCCCGCCGCATGGGCGTCACGATCCCGACCGTCCGCTCGTACCTGACCCGCATCCGCGCCAAGTGGGCCGCTGTCGACGAACCGGTCGACGACATCCGCACGCTGCTCGACGAGTACCGGCCGCATCGCGGGTCCGACGATTGAGGGGCGCCGGTCCTCGGCCACGTCGAGGGCAGGCGTCACGCTCCGCTGAGCAGTCCCGGGGTCAGGTTCGCGACCTGCTGGAAGATCACCGACGTGCGGAAGCCGGTGACCTCGCGGCGCTTGGCGAGCTTGTCGGTGAGGAAGGCGTGCAGGCTGTCGAGGTCCTGCACGCCGACGTGCAGCAGGAAGTCGTCGCCACCGGCGAGCACGAACACGTTGAGCACCTCGGGCATCGTCGACGCCGCAGCCTTGAACGCGTCGATGACGGCGCGGCTCAGCGGGCGGACCTGCACCGACACCATCGCCTGGACGCTCCGGTTGAGCGCGGCGGGGTCGATGTCGGCGTGGTAACCCCGGATCACGCCGCGACGGACGAGGGCCCGCACCCGCTCGAGACACGTCGACGGCGCGATCCCGGCCATTCGGGCCAGCTCACGGTTCGACAACCGTGCATCTGCCTGGAGAAGCGCCACGATCTGCGCATCAAGTTCGTCCATCAGCCCATGATCCCGGACGAATGGCTGACGTCGACCGGGTGGCGAGAAGTGCACCCACGGCCAGCGTCACCGGAACGAGCACGAGGAAACCGCAGAAGGCCAGCACCACAGCGGTGAACCCCAGCCCGGCGGCGGCGCTGAACCAGAGCACCGAGCGCCCGGGCAGCAGACGCAGGGCAGCGGCCATTCCGGCGAAGGAGACGGCGGCGAGGCACGCCGAGGTGACGCGCATGAGGCTGTCGAGGTCGATCGCGAGCACGGTGGTGACCACGACGACAATCACGCAGAGGACCAGCTGAACCGTAAGGCTGCGTCGAGGAACGGTGTCACTCTTCGCCAGTGCGCGTGGTAGCCCTCCGTCGCGGCCGAGCGCCGCGCCCAGACGGGCCGCACCGGCGATGTACGTGTTGACCGCGATGAAGCTGAGGAACACGGCAGCCACGGCGGTGACGCTCCGCCCGACCGGCCCGAACGCCGCCTCCAGGAGCAGGCTCAGCGGCACCGACGTGCTTCCGGCCTGGTCACCGAGAACGCCGATCGTCACGCTGGCGATCGACAGGTACAGCACCGAGACGAGCACCAGCGTCAGCGCGGTCGCGCGCGGCAGGTGGCGGCGCGGATCGCGGAACTCGCCGGAGAGGTGGCTGGCCGCTTCCCAGCCGGAGAACGCGAAGAACAGCACGGTGGCGGCCGATCCGATCGCCGGCCAGCCGTGCGGGGCGAACGGCGTGAAGTTGGCCGGCCGAGCGTCCGGTGCCGCGGCGATCACGGTGACGAGCAGCAGCACGGCTAACACCGCGACCATCGCCAGTTGCATCCGCCCGGAGACGTGCAGCCCGACGTAGTTCGCGCCGAACGCGGCGCCCAGGATCGCCAGCGCGATCCCCAGCGCCACGCCCCGACCGGCACCGAGCGCCGCCGCGACGTACTCCCCACCCACCAACCCACCGGCCAGCACTCCGACCGGCACCGCGAAGTAGAACCACCACCCGACCGGCACGGCGAACCGCGGCCCGAACGCCCGGGTGACGAACGTGGCGACCCCACCACCGTCGGGATGCCGCGCGCCGAGCGCCGCGAACGTGGCGGCCACCGGCACGCTGAACGCCAGCAGCACGACCCACGCCACGACCGACGCCGGGCCCGCCGCCTTGGCCGCCAGCGCCGGGAGCACCATCACCCCGGGCCCGAGCACCGCCCCGACGAACAGGGCGGTGCCTTCCGCCACACCCAGCTGATGCTTCCCGTTGTTACTGGTCACGGCGGGAAAAGCTAGCCGCGCGAACGGTTGGGATCCACCGCTGCCGAACGTCGTTCGAAATTCTCCGTCCGACGCCGGTCGCCACCGAATCTCGTTCGGCAACGGGCCCTACTTCGCGATCAGACGCGCCTCTTCGATGAGGGCCGCGCGGAGGGCGGCAGCCGGGCCGGTCACCGCGCCGATGCGGGCGAGCCCCATCGAGCGACCCGTCCAGTCCGGGTCGTCCACCTCGAGACAGACGACGCCCGCGGGCAGGGCCGCCGCGACGAGACGCGGAACCGTCGTGACGCCGAGACCGGCGGCCACGAAGCCGAACCGCGCCGACCAGTCACCGAGCTCCGCAACCACCCGCGGCTGCGACAGCGTCGGCCAGGCGCCGAACTGCGGTTCGCCGCGCGCGCCCCGCCCGGCGATCCAGCCCTCGTCAGCGAGGTCGGCGACCGGCACCCGTTCCGCGCTGGCCAGCCGGTGCCGGCGACCGACGGCGAGCATCAGCGCACCCGCGGGCAACGGCTCCACCTCGATCCCGGTCAGGTCCCAGCCGGGCAGCCCCTCCCCCGACGCCAGGATCGCCAGGTCCAGCCGGCCCGCCCGCAGCCGCCGGATCTGCACCGGCGTCGACGATTCCAGGAAGTCGACGTCGACCGAGGGGTGTTCGGCGCGGACCCGGGCGATCGTGCGGGGCACCAGCCGCAGCGCGGTGGCCGGGAAGCCGCCGAGCGCGACCCGGCCTCCGAGCGGCGCCGGAAGGTCCTCGAGCTCGCGGTGCGCGGCGTCGTACTGGTCGAGGATCACCGCCGCCCGGGCGGCCAGCCGGGTCCCCGCCTCGGTCGGCTCGACACCACGCGGGCCGCGCTCGAACAGCCGCGTACCGGCTGCGGACTCCAGCGTGGCGATTTGCTTGGACAGCGCCGACTGCGTGAACCCCAGCCGCTCCGACGCCGCGGTGAGCGACCCGGTCTCGATCACCGCCCGCAACGCCCGCAGCAGTTGCGGATGAACGTCCAGACCCATGCCAGCTGAGAATACCTGTGTTGACCAACAGTCGCTGGTGGCATGCCGCGTTCCGACGCAGGCTGGGGCCATGAGCAAAACCTGGTTCATCACCGGCACGTCCACCGGCTTCGGCCGCCTCTGGACGGAGGCCGCCCTGGAGCGCGGCGACCGCGTGGTCGCCACCGCACGCACCACCGACTCGTTGAAAGACCTGACCGACCGCTTCGGCGACGCCGTTCTGCCCCTGGAGCTCGACGTCACCGACCGCGAGGGCGTCTTCGCGGCCGTCGACCGCGCGGTGCAGCGCTTCGGGCGCATCGACGTCGTCGTCAACAACGCCGGCTACGGCCACTTCGGCATGGTCGAGGAACTCACCGAGCGCGAGCTGCGCCAGCAGCTGGAGACGAACTTCTTCGGCGCGGTCTGGGTCACCCAGGCCGTGCTGCCCGTTCTGCGCCGGCAGGGCAGCGGGCACATCCTGCAGGTGACCAGCGAGGGTGGCGTCCGCGCCTACCCCGGCATCGGCGCGTACCACGCCTCCAAGTGGGCCCTCGAAGGCATCACGGAGTCCCTGGCCCAGGAGGTCGCGGGCTTCGGCATCCACGTCACCTGCGTCGAGCCGGGCCCGTACCGGACCGACTGGCTCGACCGCGGCTCCCGCCACAGCGCTCAGCACCCGGACTACGCCCAGACCCACGTCGACACGGCCGCGGAGTTCGAGATCGGTGAGGCGGCCGCCACGAAGCCGGCGGTCCTCGCGCTCGTCGACGCCGAGAACCCGCCGCGTCGGCTGATCCTCGGCCGCCTCTTCCCGACCATCGAAGCGACCTACCAGGAGCGCCTGCAGACCTGGCGCGACTGGCAGGACGTGTCGGTCGCCGCGTTCGGCACCCAGGTCAACTGAACAGCAGCCGCTCGATCCCGTCGACCGGGTCGTGCTCGCTGTAGACCTTCGCGAGCTGCCGCACGTTCTCGCGGATCTCGCCGTCGCCGAGCAGCGCCCGCACCGCTTCCGCGACGGCTCCCGGCGTCGGGGTGGCAGTACCGAGGTTGACGCCGAGCCCGTGATAGGCGACCCGGGCGGCGTTGGCCGGCTTGTCCTCCGTCTCGCCGGCCACCACGACCGGCACCCCGGCAGCGAGCGCCTGGTGCACCCCGCCGGAGCCGCCGTTGGTGACGAGCACGTCGGCACGCGGCAGCAGCCGATCGAACGGGACGAACGCCTCCACCCGAGCGTTGTCCGGCGTCGGGATCGAGAGCGCCTTGGGTCCGCCCAGCGCCGCGACGACCGTGACGTCGAGCCCGGCCAGACCGGTCAGCGCCGGCTCGATCAGCTGCCCGAGGTCGTGGTTGGCCAGCGTGCCCTGGGTGACGACCACGACCGGGCGTCGCCCGTCCAGCTCCTGCCACCAGGCGGGCGGCTCCCAACCGTCCGTCTGCAGGGCGGGGAGGAGGCCGACCAGGTGCACGGTCTCCGGCAGGTCGCTCCGGTGGAACTCGAACCCCGGCACGGTCAGCGCCGCTGTCGCGTCCGGCGCGAGGATGATCGTGTCGGTGAACGCCGAGTCCGGCACGGCGTCCGCGCCCATCTCGCGCAAGACGTCCTCCAGCCGCTCCCTCGACGGCGCGAGCGCGGCCGCGAACTCGGCGTTCGCGGCGCGGTTCGCCGCGCGCTGATCGTCGCCGGGGCCGACGGGTACCGGCCCCATGAACGACGTGTCGTCGCTGCTCAGCGGGAGCGGAACCACGCTGACGCCGACCCACCGGCGCGGGCGCAGGCCGGGCGCGCCGCACGCGACCGGCAGCGCACCGAGGAACAGCACGTTGGCGATGAGGTGCTGGTCCGGATCGGCGGCGAGCAAGTCCTGCAGAGCCTCGTGCTCGGCCGGCATCGGATTGATGAAGCTGGAGATCCAGTCGAAGTTCAGCTGAACCGGCCCGGGCGGGAGACCCTCCCGACCCGCCACGAGGTCCGCGACGTCGTAGTCGGCGGCCCCGCGGAGCGACGCGAACGTCAGGCCCGCCTCCTCGGCCGCAGCGCGGAATCCGCTGCCCGCCAGCATCGTCACCTGGTGCCCGCGCCCCGCCAAAGCCTTCGCGAGCTGGAGCAGGGGCAACGTCTCACCCGGAATCGGTGGCGCCGCGACGATGATTTTCATGTGTTCCTCCCGTGTGTGCACAGAGGACACATCACCCGAACTAGTTCAACGTTTGATCGACGGCCGCTCAACACGCTGCGTAGTGTGGGTGCGTGTCGTCAGCGAACGAGCGGAAACGCCTGCGTTTCTCGGCCCTGGGACCGTTACGCCTGTGGCACGACGGCCGGGAACTGCCCGTCGGATCGCCGCAGCAGCAGGCGCTGCTCGCCGCGTTGGTACTGCGCGAAGGCCGTCCGGCGACGCCCGACGAGTTGATCCGAGCGATCTGGGACGACGATCCACCCCGGGCCGCACTGGGTACCGCCCGCACGTACATCTCGCGCTTGCGGCGCCTCCTCACGGACACCGGCGCGGCGATCGTCACCGTCGGTGAGACCTATGTGCTCACCGGCGACCACTTGTCCGCCGACGTCTGGGACCTGCGCGCCGCACTGGACCGCGCTCAGGCGTTGCTCCGTGCCGGCGACCCCGTTGCCGCCGCGGCCGCACTCGACGCCGTGCTCGCGGAGGAATCCGGTGTGCCGCTGTCCGGCATCTCCGGCGCCTGGGCGGAGGCGCAGCGCACCCGTCTCACCGAGCTTCGCGCCTCCGCCGCCGAAGTACGACTGAGCGCCCGGCTGGAGAGCACGGATCCGACCCCCGAGGACGTCGCGGAGCTGACCCGGATGGTGGCGGGCCATCCGCTGCGCGAAGGCCCCCGCGCGCTGCTCATGCTCGCGCTGTACCGACGTGGACGACGGGCCGAGGCCCTCGACGTCTACCGCGACGGGCACCGGTTGCTCCGCGACGCACTCGGCCTCGATCCGGGCCCGGCGCTGAGCGACATGCACGGACGCATCCTGCGCGGAGACGTGCCGACCGTCACGGCGGCTCGGCCTGCCGCCCTCCTCCCGCCGGACCTCGCGGACTTCGTCGGGCGCCGGACGGAGGTCGACGCGCTCGTGGCGGCGCTGGAAGGCAGGGCGAGGCTCGCGGGTGTGTACGGCCTGGCCGGCATCGGCCGGACGGCCACCGCGGTGCACACCGCTCGCCGCATCGCCGCCGCGTTCCCGGCGGGGGTCCTGTACTCCGATCTTCGCGACGCGGGCGGCATCGACGGCGTGTTGCTGGAGTGGCTGAAGCTGCTCGGCGCGGACCACGACGTCCCCGCTACCCGTGGCGGGCGCGCCGCCGCGCTCGGTGCGCTGACCGCCGGCCGTGAGTTGCTCCTCGTGCTGGACAACGTGGACGACGCCGCTCAGATCGACCTGGTGCGGCGCGTCGCCCCCGATGCCGCACTGCTGGTCACGGCGGACCGACAACTCGTCGCCACGGCCGCCCTGACGTGGGTCCGGCTGGGTGGTCTGTCCGATCCGGACAGCGTGGACCTGTTCGCCAGCGTGGCCGGCGCGGCGCGTGCCGCCGCGGAGCCCGAGGCGGTCCGCCGCATCGTCGAGCTGTGCGGTGGCTATCCGATCGGGATCCGCATGGCCGCGCATCGGGTCCGGACCCGCCCCCGCTGGAGCATCGCGGAGGTGGCCGAACAGTTGGCCGGGGACATGGACGACCCCTACGGCGAGGTCCACCACGACTGTGTCGTGGCCACCGCCGCGATCATGCGCGCTTATGGGCAACTCGAGCCGTTCGCAGCCCGCGTTCTGCGGCTCGTCGGCGTCCTGCCCGCAGAACAGGTGTCTGCCCACGACGTTGCCGTTCGGCTCGACGTGCCCGCGCACCGGGCGTTTTTCACGCTGGACACGCTCGCCGACGTCGCGCTGCTGGTCGAGGCCGGTGACGGCTACCGACCCACGAATCCACTGATCCGCTCGGTCGCCAAACGCGCCGCGGCGGTACCGCAGTACCACTAGATGACGGCACCGCGGGTGGATGGGGGCGCCGGTCCGCGTCCCTAGCGTCGAAGCCATGATCAAAGGAATCGCCGCGGTGTTCGCCGCCGTGCTGTTCTTCTTCGTCGCCCTGCTGGTCACCGCACAGACGACGGGGAACGCGCTGCTGGCGTACGCCGTGGCCACCCTCGTTGCGGTCGGGTGCGCGACCGGCTTGAAGAGACGGCGAATCGCAGCCGCCCGCCTCGCGGTTTCGCTCTCGCTGGTGGCGGGACTGTCCTGGGCCTGGTTCGGGGCGTCCGCGACCTACACGCCGTTGCCCGACTCGCCGGCCGTCCGGTACTGGGATCTGCCGACCGGTTCCCGGATCGCCTACGTCCGCACCGCCGACACCGTGACGCACAGCGAACCGGTGGTGCTCGTCCACGGCGGTCCCGGAGCCCCGACCAGCAGCAGGAACGAGTTCGCCGAGCGCCTCGCCGACGCCGGCTTCGCCGTCTACAACTACCAGCAGGTCGGCGCGGGCCAGTCGAGCCGACTCGATCCGAGCGAATACACGGTTGCCCGGCACGTCGCCGACCTCGAAGCCATCCGGCTGGAGCTGGGCGTCCCGAAGATGGTGCTGATCGGCTCGTCGTGGGGTGGGCAGCTCCTCGCCCACTACCTCGCCGCGCACCCGGACAACGTCGCGAAGGCGGTCGTCGCGAGTCCCGGAGCCATGTCGAGCAACTCTTTCGGCGACGGCAGCCTGACACCGAACGGCAACGCAGACCAGCGCCGGAAGCTCGCCGCACACACCCGCTTCGCGGCGACGTTCTTCCTGGGCCAGGTGGGCGGATCGCGGGCGGCCAGGACGTTGATCTCCGACCGCACGGCGGACGGGCTCTACCAACAGTTCGTGCGCAGCCTCGACCTGAGCGCCGGCTGCCGGAATGCCCGCACGATCGAACGGCCCGTCGACGCCACCGCCGGCTACAGCCTGTGGGTCAACATCGCGACCGTCAGCTCTGCGTCGAAGGCCGCCGACCCCCGACCGGCGTTGCGCCGCAATCAGACGCCCGTGCTGGTTCTGCGGGCCGAGTGCGACTACCTCCGCTGGGAGATCACCCGCGAGTACCGCGACACGTTCCCGCGAGCGACGATGCTGACGATCGACGGCGCCGGACACTCCGTTCTCGCCGACGAGCCGGCCGAAACCGCCGCGGCCACCGTCGCCTTTCTGACCGGAGGGGCCTTACCGGCCGCGCCGTACACCGCCGCCGAGCAGCCTTGGCATTAGACGAGGCCGTGGCGATGCGCCCAGATGACGGCGTGCACTCGGTCCCGTGCGTCGAGTTTGGCGAGGATCCGCCCCACGTACGTCTTCACCGTCGACTCGGAGAGGAAGAGCTTCTCGGCGATCTCGGGGTTGGAGAGCCCGCGGCCGATGGCCACCAGGACCTCGCGTTCCCGGTCGGTCAGCGCGTCCAGCACCCGGGCGTCCGGTGGCGGGGCGGCGGGCCCGGCGCGGTAGTGCTCGAGCAGCGTCCGGGTGATGCGCGGCGAGACCACCGCCTCGCCGGCCGCCACCGTGTGGACCGCCGCCACCAGCTCCGCCGAGCGCGCGTCCTTGAGCAGGAAGCCGCTCGCCCCGGCGCGCAGCGCGTTGAAGGCGTACTCGTCGAGGTTGAACGTGGTGAGGATGAGCACCCGCGTCTCCGCGCAGTGCTCCACGATCTCGCGGGTCGCCTCGATGCCGTCCAGCACCGGCATCCGGACGTCCATCACCACCACGTCCGGCCGGTGCAGGCGGGCGAGTTCGACTCCGGCGCGGCCGTCGTCGGCCTCGCCGACGACCCGGAGCTCGGGTTCCCGGCTGAGGACCATCGCCATCCCCTCGCGTACCAGGGCCTGGTCGTCCACGAGGAGCACTGACGTCTCATCCATCGGTTTCCTTGGCGTGCTGGGGCAGGGTGACCTGGACGGCCCATCCGTGCGGAGAGCGAGGCCCCGCGTCGACGGTACCGCCGTACAGCAGCAGTCTCTCCGCCAAGCCGTTCAGCCCCTGCTGGGAGCCCACCGACGGCGCCGGCCCGACGCTGCGCCCGTCGTCGGTGACCGCGATGAGGATCGGATCGTCGCGGTAGTCGATGTCGACGAGCACCCGTTGCGGATCCTCGGCGTAGCGCAGCGCGTTGGTCAGAGACTCCTGCACGGCGCGGAAAATCGCGTTCCGCAGGCTCGGTGACGCAGGCTCCTCCCCCTGGCTGCGGACGTCGACCGGCAGCCCGGCGGCCCGGAACGTGGCGACGAGTGCGTCCAGGTCCTGGGACGGCTGCTCATCGGGCGGGTCCTCGCGGAGCACCCCCAGCAACCGGCGCATGTCGGTCATCGCGTCCCGGCCGATGTCGGCGATCCGCTCGGACGCCGAGGTCGCCCGGCGGGGGTCGCTGTCCGTCACCGCCGCGGCGCCGTCGGCGAGCCGCACCATCACGGTCAGGCTGTGCGCCACGATGTCGTGCAGGTCAGCGGCGATACGCGTGCGCTCGCGTGCCGCCGCCAGCTGGCCCTCCTGCTCCTTCTCCCGCGCCAGTTGAGCCGTGCGGTCCAGCAGGGCCTGCAGGTAGCTGCGCCGGATCCGGGCGTTCGCACCCGGCAGCACCGCGATCACCGCGATCGCCACCAGCCCGATCACGGTGCCGCGTAAGTCGTCCGGGCTGCCCGCTGCCAGCAGGACGATCGTGGCAAGAACAGCGCCGAGCACGGCGTCGCGCGTGGACCGGTAGGCGGCGAGGGCGTAGAGCGCGCAGGCCAGCGCGACGCCGATGAAATGGTCACTCATCACGGCGCCGCCCACCGTCACCGCCAGCAGCGTCCACCAGGGCCGGGACCGACGCAGCAGCATCGTGACCGAGACGGTCAGGTTGACCGCCAACCACGCGCCGTCGACGGGTTGGGGCACCGTGATGCCGTCTCCGGTGTCGAAACTCCACACGGCGCAGAGCAGGACCAGCGACGCGTCGACCAGCCTCGGATGGCGCGCCCAGAAAGCGCGCACCGCACCCACCGGCTTCGGCAGACGCGGTGACTCGATAGCTTCGCCCACGCTCAGGCATCCTTGCGCACCCGTAATTGAGTGGACGGCGAAACCCCCGGCTTGTACCTTGACGTCGACCGTGACACCGCCCGAGGAGGTGAGACCCATGAACCTAGCGACGTGGGTGCTCCCCGACCCGTCACGGGCTGGCGACTGACGTAGGTGTCGCCGGGAGCGCCTCGAGCACTCCCGAAAGGCAACACCACATGTTCGACGTCATCATTGCCGGCTGCGGTCCGACGGGCGCCATGCTGGCCGCCGAGTTGCGGCTGCACGACGTGCGCGTCCTCGTCCTGGAAGCCGAGACCGAGCCCGCCGCGTTCGTCCGCATCGTCGGCCTGCACATCCGCAGCCTGGAGCTGCTCGCGATGCGCGGCCTGCTGGACCGCGTTCGCGAACACGCACGACAGCGCCCCGCGGGCGGGTTCTTCGCCGCCATCGACAAACCCGCGCCGACCGGTCTGGACTCCCCGTACGCCTATCTGCTCGGCATCCCGCAGCCGGTGCTCGTCCGCCTGCTCGAGGAACACGCGATCGCCCTGGGGACGGAGGTCCGGCGCGGGTCCGCGGTGGCCGCGTTCGCACAGGACGACGACGGGGTCACCGTTGAACTGGCCGACGGCGAGCAGTTGCGCGCGCGGTATTTCGTCGGGTGTGACGGGGCGCGCAGCACGGTGCGCAGACTGCTCGGCGTCGGCTTCCCCGGCGAGCCCTCGCGGAATGACACGCTGATGGGCGAGATGGAAGCGGCGCTGCCGCGCGACGAGGTCACGGCCACCGTCGCCACGCTACGGGAGACCGACCGGCGGTTCATGTTCCTGCCGTTCGGCGAGCGGAGCTACCGGGTCATCATCCCCGCGGCGGGGGTCGGCGACCGGGCCGTACCGCCCACCCTCGAGGACTTCGCCGCACAGTTGCGCGCTCTCGCCGGAACCGACTTCGGCGTGCACTCCCCGCGCTGGCTGTCACGCTTCGGCGACGCCACCCGGCTGGTCGACAGCTACCGCGTCGGCCGGGTGCTGCTGGCCGGCGACGCCGCGCACATCCATCCTCCGCTCGGCGGGCAGGGCCTCAACCTGGGGATCCAGGACGCGATCAACCTGGGCTGGAAACTGGCCGCGCAGGTTCGCGGCTGGGCGCCGGACACGCTGCTCGACACGTACCAGGCCGAACGTCATCCGGTCGCCGCGGACGTGCTGGACAACACCCGGGCCCAGACGGAGCTGTCGGCGACCGGGCCGGGCCCGCAGGCCGTGCGCAGACTGTTCAGCGAATTGATGGACATCAACGCGGTGAACCGCCACCTGATCGAGAAGATCGCGGCCGTCAGCATCCGGTACGACTTCGGCGACGGTCCTGACCTGCTCGGTCGGCGCTTGCCGGACGTCGATCTGAAAGAGGGGAACCTGTACGGGCGGCTGCACCGCGGCCGTGGCCTGGTGCTCGACCGGACGGAGCGGCTGTCGGTCGGCGACTGGTCGGACCGGGTCGACCACCTCGCGGACTCCACGGTGGCCCTGGATGTCCCGGCCCTCCTGCTCCGTCCCGACGGCCACGTCGCCTGGCTCGGTGACGACCAGCACGCCCTGAACGGCCAGCTCTCCCGCTGGTTCGGTGCTGGTCGCCGCAGCGCTTAGCGGTCGCCGACGAAGCGGTCCAGGACACCCGCGACCGTGCCGACGACCCGGGCTCCGGGCAGCTGGTACGGGAACTGGGCCGCGACGTCGTCGGCCAGGCGGAACCCGAGGCCGGGTCCGCTCGGCACGGCGAGCGAGCCGTCCCGGATCGCCTCGATCCCGAACTGCTCGCTCGCCCCGAGCGCGTCCCATGCGGGGGCCAGGAAGAACGGGTACTCGAGAAGGCTGATCGTGCGCACCGACGCCGCGAGGGCCAGGTTCGCCGCGAGCGCAACCGGTCCGGCACAGGTGTGCGGCACGACCCGGGCACCGTAGTACGTCGCGAGACCGGCCATGGCCCGCGCCTCGGCGATCCCACCGGACGTCGAGGCGTCGGGCTGCAGCACCGAGACGCCGTCCTCCGCGAGTGCGGCCAACGCGTCCTCACGCCCGTACAGGTGCTCGCCGTACGCGATCGGCACCGCCGACTTCGCCGAGAGCGCGGCGATGGCGGCCCGGTTTGCCTGGGGAATCGGCTCCTCGAACCAGCGAATGTTCAGGTCACCCAGCCGCTCGGCCACCTGCATCGCGGTGGCCAGCGTGAACGTGTCACTGCCGTCGATCATCAGCTCCAGGTCGTCCGGGAGCAGTCCCCGCAGCTCGGTCAGCGTGCGCAGGTCCTTCTGCCACTCCGGACCGACCCGGACCTTCGCGTACCGCACTCCGCGCTCGAGGAGCGGGGCGAGCAGATCCGCGTGGAACTGCGCCGGCCCCTCGTCCAGGAACGTCGACGACGCGTAGATGTTGACGCGGTCGCGGACCTGCCCGAGCTGCTCGCTCACCGACCGTCCGGCGGCCTGCGCGACGAGGTCCCAGAGCGCGATCTCGATCGAACTGAGCGCCTGACCCGCGACGCCGTGGTCACCGAGCCGACGCCGGGTCGACAGGCGCAGGCGCTCGACCACCGGCTCGACAGCGACCAGGTCGTGCCCGACGAGCATCGGCGCGAACGCCTGGGTGATGATCTCGCCGATCACACCCGCGTAGGTGGCGCCGTAACTGTCACAGGCCTCGCCGTACCCGACCAGTCCGTTGTCCGTCTCGATCCGCACGAACGAGAGGGACATCGGCTCACGTGCCGACTTCAGCGTCACCGGAATCGGCGAGACATCCGTGATCTTCATGAAAGCCGATACTCGGCCGTCCGCATCGCGTAAGTCAAGACGCCATCTCGAATTATGACGGCTCGCGGCGCATCGGGATCATGATCGGACGGCTGCCCTGCCGGAACTCCGGGCCGACCCGCACGAAACCGTGCTGCTCGCACAGCGTCACGCCGCGTCGGGAGACCGCCTCGACCGTCGCCACCCGGTCCAGCCGCGCGAGGTGGTGGGCCAGCAACGCCGAGCCCAGCCCCACCCCGCGTCGATCCGGGACGACCGCCAGGAACCGCAGGTAGTCCTCGTCGTCACCGGAATGGGTGGCGAGCAGGAACTCCTCCATCTGCCGAAGCCGGGCGGCAGCGGTCCCGACGCCGGTCAGGTACTTCGCGAACGGCTCCGGCGGGAACGCCGGACGCCCGGCGAACCACACGGCCGCGCCGAGCACCTCGCCGTCCTCCGTAACGACGTCCACCTGGCCGCCCGGCGTCGACCAGGCCTGCTCCACGGCCAGCCGGCAACTCGCCGCCAACGCCTCGGCGCGCATCGCGGCCTGCGGAAACACCCAGCGGTAGACGTCCAGCTCTGCGCAGGACGCGGTGACCAGCTCGGTCACCCGCTCCGCGAGCAGCGGCGACGCCGGGGTGACGATCTGCTCGGCGAGTGTCATGGGCGGCCTCCTCGGTGCTCCCGATCAGCCAACCACTTATCAGAAGTTGCCGCGACGCTCCTGTTCGCGCTCGATCGCCTCGAACAGCGCCTTGAAGTTGCCCTTGCCGAAGCCGAGCGAGCCGTGCCGCTCGATCAGCTCGAAGAACACCGTCGGCCGGTCACCAGTGGGCTTCGTGAAGATCTGCAGCAGGTAGCCGTCCTCGTCCCGGTCGACGAGGATCCCGCGCTTCTGCAGCTCCTCGATCGGCGCCCGCACCTGCCCGATCCGCGCCCGCAGTTCCGGCTCCTCGTAGTACGAGTCCGGCGTCGTCAGGAACTCGACGCCCTGCGCGCGCATGGCGTCCACAGTGGTGAGGATGTCGTTGGTGGCCAGCGCGACGTGCTGGGCGCCCGGCCCGCCGTAGAACTCCAGGTACTCGTCGATCTGGGACTTCTTCTTGCCGACGGCCGGCTCGTTGAGCGGGAACTTCACCCGGTGGTTGCCGTTGGCCACGACCTTGCTCATCAGCGCCGAGTAGTCGGTGGCGATGTCGTCGCCGATGAACTCGGCCATGTTCGTGAAGCCCATGATCCGGTTGTAGAAGTCCACCCACCGGTCCATCGCGCCGAGTTCGACGTTGCCGACGACGTGGTCGACGGCCTGGAACATGCGCTTCGCCGGGCGCCCCAGGGTCGAGGTGCGCGCCACGTATCCGGGCAGGTAGGGACCGTCGTAGCGGGAGCGGTCGACCAGCGTGTGGCGGGTGTCGCCGTAGGCGGCGATCGCGGCGATCCGCACCGTGCCGTGCTCGTCGCTCACGTCGTGCGGCTCCTCGAGCACCGTGGCGCCCTCGGCACGCGCGTGGTCGATGCAGCGGTCCACATCGGGCACGGTGAGCGCGATGTCGACGATGCCGTCGCCGTGCGCGCGGTGGTGGTCGGCCAGCGGGCTCGCCGGGTCGTAGGCGCCCTTGATGACGAACCGTGCGCCGCCGGACCGCAGCACGTAGGCGTGGTGGTCGCGGTTGCCGTTCTCCGGACCGGAGTACGCGACCAGCTCCATACCGAACGCCGTCTGAAGGTAGTGCGCGGTCTGCAGGGCGTTGCCCACCGACCAGACCAGGGCGTCCCAGCCGGACACCGGGAAGGGGTCGGCGGACGCGTCGTACTCGACCAGTCCTACGAGCTGCTGTTCCAGGGTCATGCCGATATTGCAGACCGGCGGCGCCGAGGTGGGCAAGCAGTGCACGTTTGACTGCACCAGCTGGTCATCTGGGGCAGTAAAGTGCCAGTGCAACTGCTCAAACTGCAAAGGCCATAGATGGACGCTCTGGATCTCGCACTCCTCCGCGCGGTGAACGAGAACACCCGCGCCGGAGTCCTGGAACTCGCGCGGGTGACCGGCGTCGCCAGGGCCACCGTGGCCGCGCGACTGCAACGCCTCGAGGACGCGGGCGTCATCACCGGCTTCGGACCCTACGTCGACGTCGCCGCGGCCGGATTCGCCGTGCAGGCCTTCGTGACGCTGGAGATCGCCCAGGGCGCGATCGAGGCGGTGCGCGCCCACCTCGTCGCGATCCCCGGCGTCCTCGAGGCGTATGCGACCACCGGAACCGGCGACGTCCTGTGCCGCATCGCCGCGACGTCGCACGACGCGTTGCAGCAGACCCTGGTGCAGCTCAACAAGTCGACGCTCGTCGCCCGCTCGACGAGCGTCGTCATCCTTTCGCAGTTGGTGCCGTGGCGGACGCTTCCGCTGCTGGCCACCGAGGCGGACGCCGGTGCGGGACGGTCAGCGATGGACCCCACCCGCTAGCTCGGCCACGTACGGGTGGACCCGCGGCATCACGGCCCCCGAGAACCGGCCGACGGCCGCGCGGAGCTCGGTGCCCGGCCAGTCGGCGGGCATCAGCGGCGCCGGGAGCCGCGGCTCGCGCAGCGTCTCCACCAGGACGGGCATCACCGTCTCGGCGTAGGCCCGGAGCGCCTCCCCGGGGTCGTCCGGGACGGCGTCGGTCGCGTCCAGCCGCGTCAGGTGGCTCCGGTAGGAGCGCGCGAGGCCCGGCAGGTCCCAGGCGATCGACGCCGCTTCGGCCGCGTCCTCGACGCTCAGCGCGAGCCGCGCCGGCCAGACCCGCGCCGAACCCGGCCGCTCGGCGAGCACACCGTCGAGCCGGTCGCCGAGCTCGGACATGGAGATCAGCACCCCGGGCTGCAGAACGCCGTACCCGGCGAGCACCGCGGCCCGCCGCATCGCGTCCCGAAACGCGCGGTGCTCCTCGGGCACCTGGTACATCACCGCGGCGAACGAGCCGGGCCACTCGACCGGCCCCGATTGGTCGCTCGAGCGGATCCGCTCGAAGCCCCGGGCGAGATCACCGGCGAGGCGGTAGTCGACGGTCCGGCCGTGCCGCTCGCTGACCAGTTGTCCGGCCCGGGTCAGCCGGGCCAGCAGCGCACGGGCGGCATCGTCGGAGACGCCCAGATCACCGAGCAACCGCCGGAGCCCGACGCCCGGCAGCGTCGGGCTACCGGCGAGCCCGAACAGGAACGGCACCAGCCCGACCGACCGCCCACGGCTCGTTCGATCGGTGATAACGTCGTTCACGGTCGTATCCTACAGCGTCACCTATGGAGGCCCGACGTGGTCGACACTCCCCCCGCCGGCCGGCCCGCGAGCACGCAGTCCGCGGTCCAGTCGTGGTTGATCCCGATCGTCGCCAACATCGTGCTGCCGATCGTGACGTACTTCGTCCTCACCGGTGCGGGCGTGGGTGAGGTTCCGGCGCTGCTGCTGTCGGGCATCTGGCCCGCTGCCGAGCTGGCCTGGACCCTGCACCGGCAGCGTCACGTGGACGAGTTCAGCGTGTTCGTGCTTCTCGGCCTGGTCGCCGGGATCGCCACCACGGTGTTCTCCGACGACGCGCGGGCGGTGTTCCTCAAGGACTCGATCACGAACGGCGTGGTCGGGCTGGCGTTCCTCGTCACGCTGTTCGTCGGCAAGCCGCTGACGTTCTACTTCGGCAGGCGCTTCGCCACCGACGGCTCCAAGGTGCAGCGGGACTGGTGGGACGGGCTGTGGGTGCACCCGAACTTCCGGAGCGTCCAGCGGCTGCTCACCATCGTCTGGGGCGCCACGCTGCTCGGCGAAGCGGTGATCCGGGCGGTGCTCACCTGGAGCCTGGGCACCGGCCCGATGGTCGTCGTCAACAACGTCGTGCCGTACGTCGTGATCGCGGCCCTGGTCTTCGTCAGCATCACCGTGGGGCGCCGGTCGCAGGCCGCCGCCCAGCGGCGCGGCGCGGCCGGCGCCCTCCCGCCGGCCGCGGCCACCAGCTGACGGTCCCTCAACGGGGTGCCGGCACCTCCAACCCGGCGGCGCCGAGCACCTCGTCGGCCTCCACTTCGCGCACCGTGAGGTGGGCCTCGCGTGCCCGGGGCAGAGCCCAGGCGACCAGGGCGGCGGCCAGCGCCGCGAGCACCGCGCCGACCACGAACGTGGTGACGAACTGCGTCTCCCGCGGCAGCGGCACCGGCCCGGAGATCGGGTTGCGGGTCATCATCGTGACGACGAACGCGGTGCCCAGCGACATGCCGACCGACCGGGCGATCGAGTTCACGCTGTTGGCGATGCCGGTCTCGGCGGGCTCGACGTGCGCGACGAGCAGCGCGGGCAGGGCCGCGTACCCGAACGTGACCGCTGTGTTGACCACCAGGGCGCCGACGATGACCTCCCACGTGGTCGAGTGCAGCACCGCGAGCATGGCGAAGCCGACGCCGGCCAGCACCGCCGCGATCACCAGCGTCGCCTTCGCACCGAAGCGGGAGACGAGCCGACCGCCGAGCGGCGCGGAGATCACGCCGCTGGCCGTGCCCGGCAGCAGGTAGACCAGGCTGGCGGCGAGCACGGAGGCACCGAAACCGTAACCGGCGACGCCGTGCGGCGTCTGCACCAGCGCGGAGACGGCCAGGAACACGGCGAACATCGAGAAACCGAGGAACAGGCCGACGGTGTTGGCCACCACGATCGGGCGGTGGCTGAGCATCCGCGGGCTGACCAGCGGGTGGGTGATCCGCCGCTCGAGCAGGACGAATCCCACCAGGACGACGACCGCGGCGGCCAGGCAGCCGAGCACCCGGGCCGAACCCCAGCCCCAGCCGTTGCCCTCCTCCAGCGGCAGGATCAGCAGGACGAGGCCCAGGCCGAGCAGCGCGGCACCGGCCCAATCGAGGCTGCCGGTGGCGGCACCGGCGCGCCGGGGAAGCTGCCACACACCGATCAGACCGATCGCCGTCAGCGCGGCGGCCAGCCAGAACAGCTCGTGGTAGTCACCGCCGTCGCGCATCAACAAGCCGGTGACCACCAGGCCGAATCCGGCGCCGACCGAGAGCATGCCGCTGACGAGGGCCATCGCGCCGGTCAGTCGCCGCGGCGGGAGTTCTTCGCGGAGCATGCCGATGGCCAGCGGGAAGAGCCCGAAGCTGGCCGCCTGGGCGACCCGCCCGGCGAGGAGCAGCGGAAGGCTGGACGTGGTGGCGGCGAGCACCGAGCCGACCAGCACCACGGCCAGGACCCCGAGCATCACCGGGCGGCGGCCGTACAGGTCGCCGAGCCGGCCGAGCATCGGGGTCAGGACGGCGGCGGCGAGCAGGTTGGCGGTCACGACCCAGCTGGCCGCGCTGGTCGAGACGCCCAGGTCGGCCTGGATATCGGCGACGACCGGGACGACGAGGGTCTGCAGCGCCGAGACGAGGAGCACCACGTAGCAGGCGACGGGTAACGCAAGGCGCGTTCTCATGGACATGACCCGAACGTAGACGCGTCGCCGATAATTCTCAACACCATGTCGAAAAACAACGACGTGGCGTCGATCGCTGTTAAGGTCGAGTCATGCCCCCGATCAAGAGCCGCCGCGCCCCGACGAAAGGCGACCAGCGGGAGCAGGCCCTGATCGATGCCGCGCGGACCGTCTTCCGCGACAAACCGATCAGCCAGGTGACGATCGACGAGCTGGCCGGGGCCGCCGGCATCGCACGGTCGGGTTTCTACTTCTACTTCGAGTCCAAGCAGGCCCTGCTCGCAGCGCTCGTCGACCAGCGGATCGCCGAGGCCGATCTGGAGATGGCCGAGTGGCTCGCCGCCGACGGGCTCGGCCGGGACGAGCTGCGCCGGGGCTTGGCCGCGGGGCTGGCGCGCTGGAAGACCGACGGGCGCTGGCTGCGCGAAGCGTTCGTCACGCCCGACCCCGGTCCCGAGGTGATGCACGTCCGCGACCGGTTGGTCGACGAGGGCTGCACGCTGTTCAGCAAGCGCATCACGCGCGACGCGGAGGCCGGCCGAACGGTGTCCGGTCCGCCCGACCTGATCGCCAAGATGGCCGTCCATCTGCGCAGCGTGATGTTCGCCGATGTCTACGGCAATCCGGGCGCCTACGACGAGGACGAACTGCTCGACACCCTCGCCGACGCGGTCCTGCGCCTCGTCTACGGCACCACCCCCTGAGTAACGGTCTGATCAGGGCGGACACCGACCTTCAGGAATGACGGTCCGTCCACGTCTGCGCGTGGTAGTACAGACTCCGCAGCGTCGCGACCCTCAACAGAGGGCATGCCGCATTTCGACACATTCCTTTCAAGGTCTGACGCTTTCGTCCGGCAGAATCGAGGGGCGCATGGCATCAACAGGTCGGAAGAGAACCGCGGCCGCGGAATACACCGAGGACGACCGACACGAGGACTCCAAGACCCTGCACGGGATGGGCTACGCCCAGGAGCTCGAGCGACGAATGAGCAAGTTCTCGAACTTCGCCATCTCGTTCTCGATCATCTGCATCCTCTCCGGTGGCATCAACTCGTTAGGCCAGGCCACCTCCGGCGCCGGTGGCGCCGCGATCGGCATCGGCTGGCCGATCGGCGTGCTCATCTCGGGTGTCTTCGCTCTGGGCCTGGCCCAGATCTCCTCCGCGTACCCGACCGCCGGCGGGCTCTACCACTGGGGCTCGATCCTCGGTAACCGGTTCACCGGTTGGCTGTCGGCGTGGCTGAACCTGCTCGGCCTGGTCACCGTCCTGGGCGCGATCAACATCGGCACGTTCTACTTCGTGTTCGGCGCGTTCGGCGAGCGGCTCGGCCTCGAGGACAACCTCACCACCCGGGTCGTCTTCATGGCGCTGATCACCGGCGCCCAGGCGCTGATCAACCACTTCGGTATCGGGCTGACCGCCAAGCTCACCGACCTGTCCGGCTACCTGATCTTCGCCACGGCGATCGCGCTGACGATCGCCTGCCTGGTCGCCGCGAAGGACATCGACGTCTCCCGGCTGTGGACGTTCCACGACTACACCGGCGGCGAGGGCTCCGACGCCGTGTGGCCGAAGACCGTCGGCATCGGCATGGCGTTCCTGCTCGGCCTGCTGCTGCCCGTCTACACGATCACCGGTTACGACGCCTCCGCGCACACGTCCGAGGAGACGGTGAAGGCCGCCCGCAACGTGCCGTCGGGCATGGTGTCGTCGGTGCTGTGGTCCGGGCTGGCCGGCTGGGTCATGCTCTCGGCGTTCGTGCTGATGATCCCCAACATGGACCAGGCGGCCCAGCAGGGCTGGAACGTCTTCTTCTGGGCCATGGACGAGCGGATGAACCACGCCGTCCGCGACATCCTCTACGTCCTGATCTTCGTCTGCCAGTTCCTGTGCGGTCTGGCGACGGTCACCAGCGTCTCGCGGATGCTGTTCGCGTTCTCCCGCGACGGCGGCATCCCCGGGGTGTCCAAGGCCCTGGCCCGGGTCAGCCCCAAGCGGCGCGTGCCGATCGGGTCGATCTGGGTCGCCGGCACGCTGGCCACGCTGTTCGTCTGGTTCACCTCGTCGATCACGATCGCGGGCACGCCGGCGTACTCGATCGTCGTCTCCTGCACGGTGATCTTCCTGTTCCTCTCGTTCACGGTTCCGATCGCGCTCGGCCTGGTCGCCATCGGTGGACCGAAGTGGCCGCACATGGGTCCCTGGAACATGGGGATTCTGCAGTTCAAGGTGATTGCGGTGCTGTCGATCGTCGCCATGGCGCTGTTGATCTTCATCGGTGTGCAGCCGCCGAACGACTACGCGCTGGAGATCACCATCGGGTTCATCGTGCTGGCGCTGGTCATCTGGTTCGCCGTCGAGCGACGCCGGTTCCAGGGCCCGCCGACCGGTGACATCATCGCGGCGCGCGAGAGCGCCATCCGGGCCGCCGAGGAAGCGGTGGGTGAGAAGTCGTGACCCGTTTCGCGGACCGCGTCGCGCTGGTCTCCGGTGGGGCCAGCGGTGCCGGCGCGGCCGCGGTCCGGCTCCTGGCGCAGCAGGGCGCCTCGGTGATCGTGGTCGATCGCCAGGAGGAACTCGGGCGTGCGTTGGCGACGGAGGTGGGCGGGTTCTTCGCCCACGCCGACGTCAGCAAGCCTTCCGAGGTGCACGCGGCGGTGGCCGAGGGGACCGCCGCTCTCGGGACGCCGACTCTGCTGTTCAACCACGCCGGCACGATCGTCGTGAAGCCGTTCCTGGAGACCACCCAGGAGGATTACGACTTCCTGATGGACGTCAACGTCCGCTCGATGTTCGTGATGACGCAGGCGGTGCTGCCCGGCATGCTTGCCGCGGGCGGTGGTGCGATCGTGTGCACGTCGTCGATCTCGGCGGTCGCGGCGACGCCGGCCGAGGTGCTGTACGACGTCACCAAGGGCGCGGTGCACCAGTTCGCCCGCGCGATCGCCGTCGAGTACCGGGACCAGGGCATCCGCTGCAACGCGGTCTGCCCCGGTTTCATCGAGACTCCGCACGGCCGGCGCGAGGTCGAACTGCTCACCAAGTACGGCGTGGACGTGTCCCCCGAGGCCATCGCCGCTGCGCAGGGGCGGATGTGCACCCCGGAGGAGGTCGCCACGGCGACGCTCTTCCTGCTCAGCAACGAGGCATCGTTCGTCAACGGCACCCAGCTGTTCGTCGACAACGCGTTCACCGCTGTGTGACGCCTGGGCCTTGCGGGCAACGCCCGCAAGGCCCGCGGTCCAGCGACTCCGAATCGGAGCACGCCGTGACCGGGGCTCACGCCGGTAGCGGGCGTGAGAGGGTTGGTCGATGCGCATCGTCGTTCTCGTTGCCGTGTGCGTGCTGCTGGCCGGGTGCGCCGGTCAGCCGCCCGTGGTGGATCGGCTCGTCGCGGGCACGGGCCTGGCTCAGGCCTCCGCGACACCGACCGCGTCGGCTTCGGTGGCCGCCGAGCCCCGGGACGGGCGGCTGCTGACGCCGGAGCAGGCCCGCAGCGCCCTGCCGGACATCCGCGAACTCCCCGGCACGGGCTGGGACTCACCGGCCAGTGGTGAGGACCTCGCCACCCCCACGAAGCCGGCGGAGTGCAGCCAGGTCGGGCGCCGCGGCCCCGCGGTCCAGCGCGCCGAGCCGACGGTCCTGGAGAGCATCGTCTACCGCACCCAGTCGCCGCCCGTCGTCGACGCGAAGTTCTTCATCGGTTCCTGGACGAACGCCGCCGACGGATTCGACGTCGACGATGCCACCGCTCTCGCGAAGCGGTGCGCGAAGTTCACCGCGTTCGGCAACGGCAAGGAGTACCCGGTCATCGTCGAGCAGCTCGAGCCGCCGCCGATCGGCGAGAAGCAGTTCGCCGTGCGGATGACTGTCGTCGGGGACGGCTACCTGACGATCTTCTGGTCCCGTACCGGCCACGACATGGTGCAGATGTCGGTCATCCACAACACGACCGACGATCAGCTCACGCCGTTCCGGTCCGTGCTCGAGTCGATCGACAAGGACCTCGCCGCAGCCTGACCGTCGACGGCGTTCACCGGGTCACCGCCCGGCACTCGCAGCGACCATCCGGAGTCGAGCGCCGACCGGGCGATCACGCCCTCGTCCGACGTCGTCACGGTGAACGTCGCAGAACTCACCGCCAGGGTCTTCGTCGCCGGGCCCCCGGGATAGGCGTGCAGCTCCAGGCCGGACAGGTAGTCGTAGTCCGGCCGGTCGCTGCGCGCCCCGATCGGGAGCACCGCTCCTTCGCGGACGTACAGCGGCAGGCTGGTGAAGCCGTGCGTCTCCCGCAACCACCGGCCACCGGCCACCCGGGCGCCGGTCCAGTAGTCGGTCCACTCCCCGTCGGGCAGATAGAAGTCGACGGTGCCCTCGGCGCTGAACACCGGCGCCACCATCAGGTCGGAGCCGAGCAGATATTGCCGGTCGAGATAGGCCACCGCCGGATCGTCCGGGAACTCCAGCTGCACCGGCCGCAGCACCGGCAGCCCGGTCTCGGCCGCCTGCCGTCCGGCTGCGAACAGGTACGGCATCAGCCGGTTCTTCAGCTGAGCGAATCGACGGGTCACCTCGACCGACTCCGCGTCGATCGACCAGGGGACGCGGTAGGAGCCGTTGCCGTGCAACCGGCTGTGGCTGGAGAGCAGACCGAACGCCAGCCAGCGCTTGAACACCGCCGGTTCGGGCTCGCCCTCGAAACCGCCGATGTCGTGGCTCCAGAACGCGAACCCGCTCATCGCCAGCGAGAGGCCGCCGCGCAGCGTCTCGGCCATCGACGTGAACGAGGACGTCGAGTCGCCACCCCAGTGCACCGGCAGCGCCTGACCGCCGGTGGTCGCGGACCGGGCGAACACGACAGCGTCGTGATCGGGACGGGCGCGGCGCAGGACGTCGGTCACCGCGCGGTTGTAGAGGTGCGTGTAGTAGTTGTGCATCCGGAACGGGTCGGACCCGTCGGCGAAGACCACGGCGGTCGGGATGCGCTCGCCGAAGTCGGTCTTGAACGCGTCGACGCCCTGCGCGACCAGCGCCTCGAGCTTGCCCTGGAACCAGGCGGTGGCGTCGGGGTTGGTGAAGTCGACGAGGGCCATCCCGGCCTGCCACATGTCGCTCTGCCACACCTCGCCGGTGGGGCGGCGCACCAGGTAGCCGGCGGCCTTGGCCTCGGCGAACAGCGGCGACCGCTGCCCGATGTACGGGTTGATCCAGACGCTGACGCGCAGGTCCCGCTCGTGCAGCCGGGCGAGCATGCCCTCGGGGTCCGGGAACACCCGCGGATCCCACTCGAAGTCGCACCAGTTGAACTCGCGCATCCAGAAGCAGTCGAAGTGGAACACCGACAGCGGCAGGTCCCGGCGGGCCATCTCGGCGACGAAGCCGGTGACCGTGTCCTCGTCGTAGGCGGTGGTGAAGCTCGTCGACAGCCACAGGCCGTACGACCAGGCGGGCACCTGCGCCGGCCGGCCGGTCAGCTGGGTGTACCGGTCGAGCACCTGCTTCGGGTCGCCCGCGATCAGGTAGTAGTCGATCCGCTCCCCCGGCACGGAGAACTGCACCTGGCTGACCACTTCCGATCCGACCTCGAACGACACGCGGCCAGGGTGGTCGACCAGCACGCCGTACCCGCGGTTGGTCAGGTAGAACGGCACGTTCTTGTAGGCCTGCTCGCTGGCGGTGCCACCGTCGGCGTTCCAGATGTCGACGCTCTGACCGTTCTTGACCAGCGGCCCGAACCGCTCGCCGAGCCCGTAGACGAGCTCACCGACGTCGAGCGCGAGACGTTGGTGGACGTAGTGCTCGGACCCGTCGACGGTGAGGTACGCGACCGACTTGCCGGTCGACGCGGTGAGCGGCTGCCCGCCGGAGGAGAACGTGAGGTTCCACGGGGCGCCGCGCTCGATCGTCGCCGTCAGTTCGCCGCTGGACAACGTCGCACGCTGCGGTTCGATCTGCACGCAACCGTGCCCGGGCTCCGCGCCCACGAGATCGAACCCGACGTAATCCGCCCCACCGGCGAAGTGCTCGACCCGCACCCCGATGACGCCGGGCAGCGGCGAGCTCAGCGTCACCGTCAGCACCGGACGGTTGAGCGTGTCACCGCGCCGCTCGATCCGTTTCGTCGGTGCGGTGATCTGCAGCCGCCCGTCACCGAGGTCGGCGAGGTCGTACGCCTCCTGCGCGTACAGGGCGTCGACCCCGGGCCGGCGTTCCCAGAATCCGTCGGTGAATTTCAGCGGAAGTCCTTCGCGGTCAGTCGAATGGGAGCGGTCACCGTGAGCGTCGTGTTCAGGTACCGCACCTGCAGCTCGGGGTGGTTTCCTCGCAGGGCCACCGACGTCAGCTCGCCGTCACTCCAGTTCAGATCGACGAGGACCCCGGGCCGGGCCACCAGCCCGCGGACCCGCCCGGTGGACAGTTCGCGCGGCACCGCCGGGAGCAGGTCGATCACCCCCGCATGGCTCTGCAGCAGCGCTTCACAGAGCGCCGCGACGTAGCCCAGGTTGCCGTCGATCTGAAAAGGCGGATGCGCCGCGAACAGGTTCGGGTACAGACCGCCCTGCCACGGGCCGGCGCCGCCGCCCGCGTCGCGGAAGATGAGGGCCAGCAGGTCGGAGACTTTCTCGGGCACGCGGAGGCGGGCCCACAGTGCCAGCTTCCAGGCCAGCGACCAGCCGGTGGAGTCGTCGCCGCGTTCGGTCAGCGTGGCGATCGCCGCGTCCCGCAGCGCCTCGGTGAGCGGCTCTTCGCCGGGATAGACGAAGTACAGGTGGGACACGTGCCGGTGCTGCGGATCGACGGCGACCGCGTCGTCGCCCCACTCCCGGATCAGGCCGTCCGGGGTGATGTGCGGACCGGGAAGCCCGATCGATCGCACTGCTTTCGTGAGCTCGTCGTCGATGCCTAGTTGCGTTGCTGCGTCGAGCGTCGTCCGGAACAGCTCGCGCAGCAGCGCGAGGTCCATTGCCGACGCGTAGGTCAGAGCGGTGGGCTCGCCGTCGGCGTCGCGGTACTTGTTCTCCGGCGACGTGGAGGGCACGGTGCCCCAGTCGCCGGTCGGTAGCCGTACCAGCCAGTCCACGCCGAACCGGGCGGCTCCGGCGATCAGCGGCCAGGCACGTCGCAGGAACTCGTCGTCGCCGAAGCGCACGTGATCCCACAGATGGCGCACCAGCCACGCGCCGGCGAGCGGCCAGAACGCCCAGGAGGGATCGCCGCGTCGCGCGCCGACCATCGACGTGTAGAGCCAGGCGTCGCTGTTGGGGTGGGCGGTCCAGCCGCCGGCGTCGTAGATCCGGCGGGCGGTCTCCGCACCCGGCCCGGCCAGCGCGGCGATGAAGTCGTGCAGGGGTTCCGCGGTCTCCGGCAGGTTCGTGACCTCGGCCGGCCAGTAGTTCATCTGCAGGTTGACGTTGAGCGTGTAGTTGCTGCTCCAGGGTGGCTGCATCGAGTCGTTCCAGATGCCCTGGAGGTTGGCGGGCAGGCCGCCGGGCCGGGAGCTGGCGACCAGCAGGTACCGGCCGTAGTGGAACAGCAGTGCGGCGAGGCCGGGGTCGTTGGCCAGCGGCCCGGCCGGGTCGGCGTAGGCACGCGCGAGCCGCCGATCGGTCGTGTCGTTCACGAGGGCCCCACCGAAGTCCAGCTCCACCCGACCGAGCAACCGGGCGTGGTCCGCGCAGGCCCGCTCGATGAGCACGTCGGCGTCGTCGGCCGCAGCCAGCTCGGCCGCCACCCGGCCCAGCGCATCCCGGCCGGACCCGGCCGGTGGTCGGCCGAGACCCGCGAACGTCGTGTCGGTGGAAATCAGCACCACGATCCGGCCGGGGGTCCGGATGACCCGCACCGCGACGGCCGCCTCCAACGCGTCGGGCCCCCAGGTCGCGGCGGGGAAATCCGGCTCGTGCGTCGGCGCGACATCGCTCGGCAGCCGCAGCACGAGAGAGGACGAGGTACGGGACAGCTCCAGCAACGGGCTGCTCAGCCGCACCTCGAACGGCGCCTCGGAGGTCACCCCGTCGATGACGTGCACCAGCATCCCGTCCGGAGCGGACACCACAGTGCGCTGGACGACCCCACCGCTGGTCACGGTGTGCAAGCCGGTGCGGAGGTCGAGCGTCCGCCGATAGTTCGGGCCGTCGAACGACGTCATCTCGACCGTGGCGACCGGCAGGTACGCCTGCGAGTAGTTCGACTGCAGCCGCCGCACCGCCGCCTCGGCGGCCCGGCCGCGTCCGGCGAGGATCAGCCGCCGGGCCTCCTCGATGGCGGCCCGCGACGAATCGGCCGACGGCCGAGGCTGCCGCGACTCGCTCCGCGGACTACCCGACCACGCGGTCTCGTCGTTGAGATCGAACCGCGAGCCGTACGCCATCGCCCCGAGCCGCCCGTTGCCCAGCGGCAACGCTTCGAGCCAGGAACCGGCCGGCCGATCGAATGTCAGCATCAGAACCGGATGCCGCCCGCCGTGAGACCGGCCCGCCAGAAGCGCTGCAGGAACACGAAGGCCGCCGCCACCGGCACCACCGACAACAGCGAGCCGATGACCGTCAACGTCTGCAAGGCGGGGATCGTGATCGACGCCTGGTTCCAGCCGCTCAGGCCGACGGTCAGCGGCATCAGGTCCTGGTCGGTGAGCACGAGCAGCGGCAGCAGGTAGCTGTTCCAGCTCCCCAGGAACGCGAACAGCAGCACCGTGACCAGCCCGCTGGTCATCAGCCGCAGCCCGATCGACAGAAAGATCCGCAGCTCGCTCGCCCCGTCGATCCGCGCGGCCTCGACCAGCGACGGCGGCACCGACGACTGCGCGTAGACGTAACACAGCAGCACACCGAACGGGTACACCAGCGCCGGGAGCAGCAGCCCCGCGTAGGTGTTGTTCAGCCCCAGGTTGACCAGCAGTCCGTACGTGGGCTGCGCGATCACCGTGCCCGGGATGAGCATGCTGCCCAGGACCACGCCCATCACCAGCTTGCGGCCCCGGAACCGGTACATCGCCAGCGCGTAGCCCGTGATCGCGCTGACCAGCGTCGTCGCGGCGCTGCCGAGCACCGAGTAGATGATCGAGTTCATCGCCCAGCGCCAGAAGATTCCGCCGTCGTAGCTGCTCAGGTCCGCGATGTTGTCCCACAGGTGGAACTTCGCGAACGCGAAGCCCGGGGTGGCGAACAGGTCCGTGTTGGACTTGGTCGATGCGACGACCAGCCACACCACCGGAATCAGGAAGTACAGCGAGACGAGCACCATGACGCCGGTGACCACGATGGTCCAGCCGGTGCTGCCGCGATCGCCGGCCGCGCCGCGGCGGTCAGACTGCATCGTCAGCCACCATCGTTCGCCGGTTGGTCAGCCGCAGCACGATCAGCGACACGGTGAGGGTCACCGCGCCGAGGATGACGGCCATCGCGGAGGACAGGTTCTGGTTCTGCCCGAGCGTCGCTGTCGCGTACACGGCCATGTTGGGCGTGTAGTCGCTCGCGATGTTCGCGGTGATCGACTTGAGCACCTGCGGTTCGTTGAACAGCTGGAGCGTGCCGATGATCGACGACAGCGTGGTGAGCACCACCGCCGGCGCGATCATCGGCAGCTTGATGCTCCAGGCGATGCGCAGCTGCCCCGCACCGTCGATCCGGGCCGACTCGTACATCTCCCGAGGCACGGACTGCAACGCGGTGTACAGGATGATCATGTTGATGCCGGTGTAGGACCAGACACTCACGTTGGCGATCGACCACAGGATGGTGCCGGGCGCCAGCAGGTCCGCGGAGATCCCGATGTCCCGCAGAAAGCCGACCAGCGGACTCACCGACGGCTGGTACAGGAACCCCCACAGCAGTGCCGCGATCACGCCGGGCACCGCGTACGGCAGGAAGACCGCGAACTGGAAGAACCGCTTGGCCTTGAGCACCGCGGAGTCGAACAGCAGAGCAAGGCCCGCGGCGACGATCATCATGAACGGAACCTGCACCGCGCCGAACAACGCGACCCGGCCGAAGCCGGTCACGAAGTCCGAGTCACGGAACGCCCGGCTGTAGTTCTCCACGCCGACGAAGACCGTCCTGGCCGTGCCGAAGCCCAGCCCCGACGACTTCGTCGCGTGCAGGCTGTTCCAGATCGCGACGCCGATCGGCGCGACGAGGAACAGCAGGAACAGGATCGTGAACGGCAGCAGGAAGAGGTACGGGGCCCATCGGGAGCGGGTCATTACTGCGCCACGCTGAGCCCGCGGCTCTTCAGGTCGTCGATCGTGGCGGCTTGGGCTTTGTCGAGGGCCTGCAGGAACGTCTGGTTGCCGGTGACGACCTTGGAGAACTCGTCGGTGACCGCCGTCTGGGCGGTGCCGTAGTTCGGCCCTTCCTTCCAGGTAGCCGGGGTGCGGGCCGCGGCGTCCGCGAACACCTCGTTGATGACCTGGTTGCCGAAGAACGGCTGCGGCTTCATCAACGCCGGCGACGCCAGCCCGTTCTTCGTCGACGGGAACAGGCCGCCGACCGAGATCAGCGTCTCCTGCGTCTCGTCGGAGTCGTTGAGCCAGCTGGCGAACTTCGCCGCGATCGAGACGTTCTTCGAGCCCTTGAGTGCCACGACCGCGGCGCCGCCGGAGTCACCGGAGTTGTTCGACCCGGCGTTCGTCGGCAGCGGGGCGATCTTCCACTTGCCCGACGTCTTCCCGGCGTTCTCGACCACCTGCGAGGGGAACCAGGCCGCGTAGGAGATCGTGGCGATCTTGCCCGCGTTGACCGACGCCCAGTACTCCGGCGTCCACATCTTCTGGGTGGTGACCAGCTTCTCGTCGAGCAGCGTCTGCCAGCGCGCGGCGACCTTCTTGCTCGCGGCGTCGTTCACCCCGACGGTCCACGCGTCGCCCTTGGTGCCGTACCAGCTGCCTTCGGCCTGCTGGACCTCCTGCATCCACTGCCCGATCTCGGTGGGCGAGAGGTTCGCGAGGTAGACCTTCGGGTCGGCCTTGTGGATCGCACGCGCGGCGGCGAGGTACTCGTCCCAGGTCTTGGGCACCGCGATTTTGTACTTCGCCAGCAGGTCCGTCCGGTACATCAGCCCGGCCGGCCCGATGCCCTGCGGCACGCCGTAGACCTCGTCGCCGAACGTCACCGACGCCCACGAGCTGGCCGTGTTGTTGTCCTTGATGTCCTGCACGTACTTGGTGATCGGCTTGACCCGGCCGGCGATCACGTAGTCCGGAAGGTCGTGGGTGCTCAACTGCACCAGGTCGGGGCCGGCGCCGGCGTCGACCGCCGCCTCGACCTTCTCGCCGTCGTCTCCGGTCATCCGGTGGAAATTGACCTTGATCCCGTTGTTCTTGCCGTTCCACTTCGCGACGAGGTCCTCGAGGCCGGGCACCCAGCCCCAGAACTCGACGGTTCCGGTGGCGGCCTCGCTGGTCTCTTCGCTGGAGCTGTCGGAGGAGCAGGCAGTGGTCAGCGCACCGGCGGTCACGAGAGCGAGCACGGCCGCGACTAACCGACGACGGCGATGGATAGTCACACGGGTTCCTTCCGGTAACTGCCGTTAGCAGCAGGTGACAGATTTTGTGCCACCCCGGAACAAAAATCAAGAGCGCACGACGGCTACCTCGCCGGGCGCGAGACGCAGACTTCCGCCGACCGCGCGGTCGGCCACCAGATCGTGGCCCTGAGCTGCGATGTCGTACTCCACATCGGAGTGGTTGAGGAGGAACAGATACCGGCCCCGCCGGACCGCCTCCAGCCCGTCCCGGGGCGGAACCACCGGCGGCACGGCCACCGCGGCGTCCAGAATCCGATCGATTCCCGCGTCGTCGAGCCGCGCGGCGACGTACCAGGCCTCCCCCGCGCCGACCGCACGACGGGTCACCGCCGGAACGCCCGCCAGGGGCCCGGTCGTGAACCGCGCGACCACGTCCGCCGCGTCGGCGTGGACCCATTCCGTCCAGTCCGAGGCCGCCGCGCCGTCGTCCAGCTCCGTCCGTTCACCGTCCGCCAGAACGAAGAACTCCTCCACGACGACGCCCAGCAGGTCGCGGAACGCACCGGGGTAACCACCGGCGCGCACGCGGTTGGTCTCGTCGACGATGCCGGACAGGTACGTCACGAGCACCGTCGCACCTCGCTCGGCGGCCGCCGTCACCGCGCGGGCGTTCGCGTCGGACACCAGGTACAGCGCCGGCACCACCACGACCGCGTACCCGGACAGGTCGGCCCACGGGGGCACCACGTCGACGGTCACTCCCCGTCGCCAGAAAGCCCGGTGGTAGTCCCGCGCGGCATGCGCCGGTGGCAGGTCGTGATGCGGTTTCTGGCCCGCGCGCCACGCCCAGCCGGCCTCGTCGTCGTAGAGCAGCGCGACGTCCGCCGTTACGCGCGATCCGGCGACCTCGCTCAGGCGCCCCAGCAGCGCACCGAGCTCGCAGACCTCGCGCCAAACCTTGGTGCGGGTACCCGCGTGCGGCACCATCGCGGAGTGCCACTGCTCGGCACCGGCCGTCGACGCCCGCCACTGGAAGAACATCGCGCCGTCGGCGCCGCGCGCCACGTGCGCGAGACTGTGCCGGACCAGCTCGCCGGGTGCGTTCGACCGGTTGCGCGGTTGCCAGTTGACCGCGCTGGTGGCGTGCTCCATCAACAGCCAGGGCCGGTCGCGGTCCAGGCCGCGGGTGCGGTCGGCAGCGAACGCCAATTCGACGTGGCGCAGCGGGTCCGCGGAAATCGTGTAATGGTCGTTGGCGACGACGTCGACGTGCGGTGCCCAGCGCGCGTAGTCGACGACACCCGGACCGGTGCCCACCATGAAGTTCGTGGTCACGGGGGTGTCGCCGACGATCGAGCGCAGCAGGTCGCGTTCGGCGAGGTAGTGCTCCAGCAGGGCGTCCGAGCTGAACCGGTCGAAGTCCAGCAGCAGCCCGGGGTTCGCCGCGGACTCGCTGTCCCGGGGCGGCAGCACCTGCGCGAACTCGCGGTACCGGTGGCCCCAGAACGCGGTTCCCCAGGCCTTGTTCAGTGCGTCGACGGTGCCGTGCCGCTGCTGCAGCCAGCCCTGGAACGCCTGCGCTGTGACGTCGCAATAGCAGTGGCGGTTACCGCCGCCGAGCTCGTTGCTGACGTGCCACATCCGGACGGCGGGATGGGACCCGTACCGCTGCGCCAGCCGCTCGACGATCCGCAGCGCGTAGCGGCGGAACACCGGTGAACTCGGGCACCACCCGAGGCGGCCGCCCTGCCAGTAGCGGGTTCCTTCGCGGGACACCGGAAGTACTTCGCGGTGCGCCTGGTGCAGCCAGATCGGGGGTGACGCGGTGGGCGTCGCCAGATCGACGCCGATTCCGTTCGCGTGCAGCAGGTCCATTACGCGGTCGAGCCAGCCGAAGTCGAAGACACCGTCGGAGAGCTCGAGGTTGCCCCACGAGAAGACGCCCAGCGTCACCATCGCGACGCCGGCCTCGCGCATCAGGTGGACGTCCTCGTCCCAGACGTTTTCGTCCCACTGGTCGGGGTTGTAGTCACCGCCGAACGTGATCACACGACGTGCCGGATGGCAGTAATGGCGGCGGCCCAGGCATAGGCGCCGAAGTCGAACTCGTGGCGGGTGATGGGCACCGGTTCGGCTGCGGGGTCGAGGCGGTCGCGCATGCCTCGCGTGGTGGCTGCCTCGGCCAGCTCCAATACCGGCAAGCCTTCGCCGGTGACCACGACCTTCTCCGGGTCGACCAGGTTGACGATCGCCGCGATGGCGGCGCCGAGTGCCTCACCCGCGCTGGTGAACGCGTTCTGGGCTACCCGGTCACCGACGCGGGCCTTTCTCACCGCGTCGGCATAGCTGTCGGCTTCGGCGTTCCTGATGATCGCGGGCGCGGTCGCGTACGCGGACACGCAGCCGACATGGCCCCGGTCGCAGCTGGGGCCCTCCGCCGTCACCGGCAGGTGCCCGACCTTGCCCGGATGCCCGCGCGAACCCTTGATGATCGTGCCGTTGACGACGATGCCGGCGGCGATGCCCATGCCGAGTCCGATCACCGCGAACGACCGCAGTCCGACCCCCGCCCCGAACCAGTGATGGGCGGCGGTGAGCGACTGCACGTCGTTGGAGGCCACGGCGGGAAGTCCGGTCGCTTCCCTGACCAGGTCGGACAGCGGTACCTGGTCCCAGCCGAGGAAGTGCGAGCCGACGATCAGCTCGCGGTCGCCGGAGCCGCTGACGTCACCGGCTCCGGCGACGTCACCGGCCAGACAGACGCCGACGGCCGCGAGAGCCGGAAAGTCCGCGCGCAGCGCCTCGACGGCCGCGCCGATCTGCGCGACGACGTCGGCGACCTCGCGAGATTCGATCGCCTGCTCCTGCTGGTGCACCACGGTGGCGTGCAGATCGGTGACCGCGAGGTAGAGCGCGTCACCGGTGAGCTTGATGCCGACGAACGCGGCCGCTTCCGGGCGGATCAGCAGCATCTCGGACGGCCGGCCGCGGCCCGCCACCGGCCGGATCTCGCCCTCGGCCACGATGCCCAGATCGACCAGTTCGCGCGAGAGCCGCGACAGGCTGGTGCGGGAGAGCCCCAGCCGCCGCGAGAGGTCGGCGCGGGAACGGGATCCGTGGATGAGGACTTCCAGCAGGACCGCTCGTTGGGCCTCGGAGAGCTTGGGCCAGGCTCTCTCCTGCCGCTTCGCCACCGGTGCCACGGAAGTGGAGCCTAGTCGACCTTTGTTTCATGGTGGCACTAAATGCGCCGCGCGGTGATCAGCCGGGCGGTCGCGGGCAGACGATAACCGCCGGACCCCGTGCGGTAGCGGGCGATCACGTCGGCCATCGTCTGCTGCGCGTCGCCCCGGTCGAGGGCGCCGAACAGTGGCTCGAGCGGTCCGAAGCCGGCGACGAACTCCCACCAGTCCCCGAAGCTCGGGTATTCGGTGTCCCAGCGGTAGTCCGTTCCCTCGACGTCGTCCAGACCGGCGTCGACCAGGTAGCTCTCGAAGGAGCGCGGACGCGCGAACGCGGTATCGAGGGCGGTGGGCCCGGAATGCCGACGCAGGACCTCGAGCCCGAACCGGGTGTACGGGCTGTCGTTCACATCGCTCCACGTCGCGATGCTGAGCAACCCGCCCGGGCGCAGGATCCGGGCCGCTTCGGCAGCCGCTGCGTCGAAGGGTGCGGTCCCGGCCAGCAGCAGACCCATCCGCGAGATGACCGCGTCGACGCTGCCGTCGGCGAACGTCAGGTTCGTCATGTCCATCTGCTGGAAGTCGACGGTGTCCGCGTCGATCACCTGGGGGTTGATGTCGATCGCCGTGATCTTCAAGCCGGGGCGACGACGGGCCAGCGCCCGGCTGAGTCCTCCCGTCCCGCTCGCGATCTGGACGACGTGCGCGTCCTCCGGCAAGTCGTTCAACGGGTCGAGCAGTGGGGCGACCAGCCCGGACAGCAGCCGCATGATGTTCTCGGTGTTCACGACGTCCAGTACATCGGCGTCCCGGACCGGCTGCCATGCGTGCGTGGACCGCGCGCATACGCGTCCGACTACCATCAGTCGGTGGACGTGATCACGGCGGCAATCGGCAGCGTCAGCGTCGGCCGTGCCAACGGACGCCGGATCGCCGAGGCCGGACCCTACGGGTTGCGCTTACCAGCATCGCGGCTCATCGGCTTCCACGTGCTGCTGTCCGGCGAGGGCTGGTTGATCACCGCAGCGGATCCACCGGTGCCGCTACGAGCCGGGGACGTCGTGTTCGTGGCCGCCGGCGCCGAGCACGGCATCGCCCGGGTTCCGTGCACGCTTGCCGGACTCCCGCCGATCGTGCTGGGCGAGGTGCCGCCGCCGCCCGCGCCGGTCGATTTCGAGTTCCTGTGCGGCACGTACCCGCTGCCCGACGGTCGGGTGCCCGCCGTGCTGCGCAACCTGCCGGACGTCGCCGCGTTCACCCCCGACTACGACCGTCATCCGCATTTGCGCTCGGTCGTCGACATGCTGAGCGCCGACTACGCGCGGCCGGAGCCCGGCAGCGGCGCGGCACGCGCAGCGCTGATCGACCTGATGATCGTGCACATCCTGCGCCATCTGCAGGATCGCTGGCCGCTGAGCGACGAGCCGGGCATCGCCAAGGCGCTGAGCGCCGTCCACGAGCAGCCGGCGCGACCGTGGACCGTGCAGCAGCTCAGTGCTCTGGCGGGCCTGTCGCGCAGTGCGTTCACCCGGCACTTCCGTTCGGTCACCGGCTCGGCACCGATGACGTACGTGACGGACTGGCGGCTCGCGTCGGGAGCGCGGCTGCTGCGGGAGACGAGTGAGCCGCTGGCCACGGTGGCGCGGCGCGTCGGCTACGCGACGCCGTTCGCGTTCGCCACCGCGTTCCGCCGCAAATACGGTGTCCCTCCTGGGCGGTACCGTCGCTGAGTGGACACTCGTGCCATGAACGCCGAGGACCTGGAGCGGGCCGTCGAGGTGATGAGCGAAGTTCTGCGGCCGGCTCTGGACGACGACTGGTCCGTGCCGGCGGGGGTCCTCGAGTGGAGCTGCCGGGAGACGCTGGCGCACATCGCGCACGATCTGTTCGCCTACGCGGCGCAGCTGGCCGGTCGGCGCCTGAGCAGATACCTGCCACAGGACCTGGTGATGCGCGCCGAGGCGACCACCACCGACGTGCTGGCAGCCGCCGAGGCGAGCGGCGCGCTTCTCACGACCACGATCCGCGCCGCGGACCCCGAAACCCGCGCGTGGCACTACGGCCCCTGCGACCCCTGCGGCTTCGCAGCACTCGGAGTCGCCGAGATCCTCGTGCACACCCACGACATCACCCAGGGCCTGGGTATCCCCTGGCACCTTCCGGCGGAACTCGGCGCAGCAGCCCTCCGCCGCCTGGCCCCCGACGCCGATCCCGATCTGCTCCGCTACACCGGCCGCCTGGGCGACGTCGGCGAATGGCACTGGCACGCCGCCCGCCCCGATCAGTGACGCGCTACCGCAGCTCTGCGGCTTCGTCCTTCAGCGACGTCAGGACGCGACGGGTCTGGGGCGTGTCCGGGAGCACCGCGAGCAGCAGCGGCGCGGACGAGAACGTGGACTGGTGGTCCACGAGTCGCCGAACCCACTCCATGCCCGCCGCCAGCTCGGCGAGCGGATCGGTCGCGCCGCCGGTACGCACCCAGTTCCCCAGGGCCGAGCGGTGGATCGCGTCGATCAGGGCGGCAAGCGCCATCGGCTGGAACGGCGGGGCGTCGGGCGGCAGGTGATCGCGGAGGAACGACCGGGTGAGCGCCACGTACCGCTCGTGCTCGATCACCTCGCGCTTACGCAGCTCCGGCACGACGCGCGTCAGTTGGTACCGCCGGAGGACGAGGTCCGGCCGGCTGATGAACTCGCGCAGCGACTCCTCCGTCGCCGCGATGACGGCGTCGACCGGATCGGCGTCGGGGGCGGACGCGAGCAGACAGCGCTCGACCAGACCGCGGCGTTCGGGGTGGTCGGGGAAGACCAGCTCGTCTTTGCTCTCGAAGTGCCGGAAGATCGTCCGGCGCGAGACGCTGGACGCCTCCGCGACCGCCTCGACGGTGACGTTCGCGTACCCCTCCTTCAAGAAGAGGGCCATCGCCGTCTCGGAGATCCGGTACTTCGTGTCGAGGATCTTCCGCGAGGTCACCGCCGGTTCAGCCATTGGTGCCGAACGGTACCCCAGATGCCCCGGCGGAACAGCAGCACGACGAGGACGAAGACCGACCCGGTGACCAGGTCGATGCCGTGGAAGCCGGACGAAGCCAAGTAGTCGGCGAGCATCACGACCAGGAACGCACCGAGGATCCCTCCCCAGAGCGTGCCGATGCCGCCCAGCACCGTCATCAGGACCACTTCGCCCGACGTGCTCCAGTGCAGCTCGGTCAGCGCGACGAAACCGTGGTTGATGGCGAACACCCCGCCGGCCAGCCCGGTCAGTCCGGCCGAGAGCACGAACGCGACGACCTTGTACTTGTCCACCTCGTACCCGAGCGCCCGGGCCCGCGGGGTGTTGTCGCGGATCGACACCAGAACCCGTCCGAACGGTGAGTGCACGATCCGCCAGGCCGCCCACATGCCGAGCAGGAGGATCGGCAGGGCCGCGTAGTAGAAGTAGAACGAGTTGGTCTCCACCGGCTCGATGCCGAAGAAGGACCGCGGCACGCCCTGCAGCCCGTTCTCACCGCCGGTCAGGTCGCTCCACTGGTAGCCGACGAAGTAGACCATCTGCGCGAACGCGAGCGTCACCATCGCGAAGTAGATCCCGGATCGACGCACCGACAGGTATCCCAGCGGCAGCGCGAGGATCATCGCGAACACCGCACCACCGAGAACGGCCAGCGGGAACGGCACTCCGTAATGCGTCGCGATCAGGCCGGTCACGTACGCCGAGCTGCCCCAGAACGCAGCGTGCCCGAACGAGAGCAACCCCGTGTACCCGAGCAGGATGTCCAGGGCGATCGCGAACAGCGCCATCGCGACGATGTCCATCGCCACCGGCGGGTAGACGAACCAGGGCAGCGCCAACGCGGCCACGAGGCCGACGGCCAGCAGCACCCAGCGCCGCCTCGAACTCCGCGTCGTCACCGGAGCGTCCGCCCCCGTGACCGGCGCCTCGGTGACCGTCATGCCGTCGCCTCCCTACGTCCGAACAGTCCCGCCGGCCGGACCAGAATGATCAGAGCCATCAGGACGAAGATGAGGATCTGCGCGAACGTCGGGGCGTACGCCTGCCCGAACGCCTCGACCAGGCCCACCAGGAAGCCCGCGACGACAGCGCCGACGATCGAGCCGAGCCCGCCGATGACCACGACCGCGAACAGGATGATCGCGAAGTTGTTGCCCATGTCGGCCGTGATCGCTCGGAACGGTGCGGCGAGCACGCCGGCCACTCCGGCGAGCGCGACGCCGAAACCGAAGACCGGCGTCACCCAGCGACCGACGTTGATGCCCAGCGCCCGGGCGAGTTCCGGCTTCTCGGTCGAGGCCCGGACGATCATGCCGACCCGGGTCCGCGTCATCACCAGCCAGACGAGCACGCAGACCACCGCGGACGACAGCAGCACGAACAGCTGGTAGCGCGGCAGCACGACACCGGCCAGCTCGACGCGTCCCCGGAGCACACCCGGGAGCTCGTACGGCAGCCCGGAGACGCCATAGCGCTGTTTGACCAGCTCGACGACGACCAACGTGAGGCCGAACGTCAGCAGGAAGTTGTAGAGCGGATCGAGCCGGAGCAGCCACTGCACGAGCAACCGCTCGACGACGACGCCGACGGCGAACATCAGCACCGGCACGATCAGCAGGGCCCACCACAGCGACAGGTCGAAGGAGTCGAGCAGGACGGCCGCGGTGACGGCGCCGAGCATGTAGAACGCGCCGTGGGCGAAGTTCACGACGCCCAGGACCCCGAAGATGATCGCCAACCCCAGGGCGGCCAGCGCGTAGAAACTGCCGGCCGCCAGGCCCTGGACGGTGTACTGCAGCGCCGCGTTCACATCGAGCACCCGGCTGCCTCGGCGGGAGCGAAGGCCTCCGCCGCGGGGATCGTGGCCACGATCTCCTCGTAGTCCCAGGGTTCCTTTACCTCCGACGGCTTCTTGACCCGCACGAGGTACGCGTCGTGGACGACCGAGTGGTCCTTGGCCCGGATCTCCCCGTTGCGCAGGAACGCGTCGTCGACCTTCGTGCCTTCCAGCTTGCCGACGACCTCGTCGGCGTCGTCGGTGCCCGCGGCCTGGACAGCCTCCAGGTACTGGAGCGCGGCGGAGTAGTTGCCGGCGTGTTCGAAGCTCGGGCGGGCGCCGGTCTCGTCGCGGAACCGGTCGGCGAACGCGCGCGACTCGTCGTCCATGTTCCAGTACCAGGCGTCGGTGAACATCGTGCCGGCGAACTGGTCCACCCCCAGCGAATGGATGTCGTTGATGAGCATCAGCCCGACGGCCAGCTCGATGCCCTTTTCCTTCAACCCCGACTCGTTGAACTGCTTGACCAGGTTGATCAGGTCACCGCCCGCGTGCATCGTGCCGATGACGTCGGGGTTGGTGCTGCCTGCCTTGGTGAGGAACGTCGCGAAGTTCTCGTTCGGGAAGGGCGTGGGGATCGTGTCCTGCACCGTGCCGCCGGCCTTGGTGATCGCGTTGGTGAACGACTTGGTCATGTTCTGACCGAACTCGTAGTCGGGGTAGAGGATGGTCCAGTTCTTGCCACCGTTCTTCGTCACTGTCGTGCCGGTGCCGTGGGCGAGCATGTAGGTGTTGTAGGCCCACTGGAACGTGTACTTGTTGCACTGGGCGCCGGTCAGTGCGGTGGTCGCCGCGCTGACGTCGAGGAAGAGCTTTTTGTGGTTCTTGGCCTGGGTGGCGACGGCCAGTGCCGCGGACGAGGTCGGCACGTCGAGGATGACGTCCGCTCCCCCGCGCTCGTACAGCTCCTGCGCCTTGGTGTTGGCGATGTCCGGCTTGTTCTGGTGGTCGGTCGACGTCACCTCGATCGTGTCGACGACGGCCTTGTCGCCGTACTTCTTCCGGTAGTCGGCGACGGCCATCTCGACCGCCTTGACCGAGTTGGGTCCCGACGCGTCCTTGTAGATCCCGGACTGGTCGTTCATCACGGCCAGCACGAGTTTGTCTCCGGTGAAGTCACCACCGGACGCCCCGGGACCGCCTTGCCCACAGGCACCGAGTGCCAATACCGCTGCCATCGCGATGAGTCGCGCCCTCTTCATGGGAGTCCTCCCGGTCGAGCGGTCAGATGCCGAGGTGCTTGAGGAGTTCGCCCTCGCGTCGCTGGAATTCGGAGTTGTCGAGGGTCTCGACGATGCGGCCCTGGCTGAGCAGGTAGTGCCGGTCGGCCACGGTGGCGGCGAACTTGACGTTCTGCTCGATGAGCAGCACGCCCACGCCGGTGGCCTTGATCTCGCGGATGATCGCCCCGATCCGGGCGACGATCACCGGGGCCAGGCCCTCGGAAGGCTCGTCCAGGAGCAGCAGCCGGGCGCCGGTCCGCAGCACCCTGGCGATGGCCAGCATCTGCTGCTCGCCGCCCGAGAGCGTGGTGCCCGACGCCCTGCGTCGTTCGGCGAGCGCGGGGAACTCCTCGTAGACCCGCGTGAGCGGCCAGGCCAGGTCGGAGACCGTCGGCGGGAGGAGCAGGTTCTCCTCCACGGTCAGGCCGGCGTAGATGCCGCGGTCGTCCTGGACCCAGCCCATGGCGGCGCGGGCCCGCTGATGCGCGGGGGTACGGCTGACGTCCCGGCCGAGGAAGCTCACGGTGCCGCCGACCTGCCGGTGCAGACCGATCAGACAGCGCACGAGAGTGGTCTTGCCGGCGCCGTTGCGTCCGGCCAGCGCGACGACCTCGCCCTCGCCGACGTGCACGTCCACCCCGTGCAGCGCCTGCGCCTGGCCGTACCACGCGGTCAGCCCGGTGACGTCAAGCATGGTCGGCCTCGCCCAGATAGGCCGTGATCACCCGGTCGTCGGTGCGGACCTCGTCGTACTTCCCTTCGGCCAGTACCTTGCCCTGCTGGAGGACCGTCACCCGGTCCGCGAGGCTGCCGACGACGTGCATGTTGTGGTCGACCAACACCACGGTCCGGCCGTCGGCGATGCGTCGGACCAGCTCGATCGTGCGGTCGACGTCCTCGATGCCCATCCCGGCGGTCGGCTCGTCGAGGAGCATCACTTTCGGATCGAGCGCCAGCACCAGCGCCAGTTCCAGCGTGCGTTTCTGCCCGTAGGCGAGGGAACCGACCGGCTTGTCCGCCGCCGATGCCAGCCCCACCTGAGCGAGCAGCTCGTCCACGCGGGCCCGGTTCCGGCCCAGCAGCTTCTCCGACCGCCAGAACCGGAACCCCTGGTCGGTCAGTGCGAGCTCCACGTGTTCGCGGCTCGTCAGCGTCTCGAAGAGGCTGGTGATCTGGAACGACCGGGCGACGCCCCGGCGCGCGACCTGCTCGGGCGGCCGACCGGTGACGTCCTCGTCGAACACCGCGATCACGCCGGACGTCGGGGCCACGAAGCCGGTCAGGAGGTTGAACAGGGTGGTCTTGCCCGCACCGTTGGGGCCCACCAGCGCGTGCACGCTGCCTTCGCGAACCTCCAGATCGACCGCATCGACGGCGCGGAAGCCCCGGAACTCCTTCGTCAGGGCCTGCGTGCGTACCGCCACCCGGGCCGTCATCGCGAGCACTCGAAGCTCTGGGCACGGTCGGGATCGCCCGAGCGGTACTTCGGCCAGCGCGGGTACTCGCAGAGCGGGCGGGTCCGGCCGTCCCGGCTGTCCGCGCTCACGGGGTCGACCGGCGCCCGTCCGTTCTCCACCCAGTGTTCGAGGGCGGTGAGCGAGTCCCAGGTGGCGGCGAACGCCGGCGCGCCGACGTTGGCGTGGTTGGCGCCGGGCACGAGGTAGTAGCGCAGGAATTGCTTCGTCTGCCGACTCCCGACCGTGTCGACCACCCGCTGGTAATAGTCGTTGGTGGAGCGGTGGGACACCAGTTCGTCCGCGGCGCCGTGCAGCAGGAGCAGTTTCCCGCCGGACCGCGCGAAAGGACGCAGGTCTGTCTCATTGCGGTCCTGAATGGTGGATAAATGGCTGATGCGGGAAAGCCACTTCCCCGGTCGCAACGGGTCGAGCGCGAGGGAATCATAACCGCGATCCCGGGTGACGAAATACTTCACCCATTGATCCCAGAACTGGAATCCGTACGCGCTCGTCGTCGGCATCGGGTTGGCCGGCGCGGTCGTACCGAATCCGAGGTAGGGCGTCCTCATGTCCGCGCCCGAGAGGAGAGGGAAGCCGGGGTAAAGACGTTCGCCGCTGGCGAGGCGGTACGGCCAGCGCAACGGGGTGGAGGCGGCGATCACCGAGGCGATCTGGGCGTCGGAGAAGCAGCCCGCCTTTCCGGGACACCGCAGTACCCGAGGGTCGAAGTGGCAGTCTTCCTCGTTCGAAATGATCTTGTCCTCGACGCCGTCCTTTCCGTCGCACGCGGCCATCACGCTGTTGTAGAGGAGGGCCTGCTGTTCCGGTCCGGGAAACGCACCGGGGCGGGACATCACCCGCGCGAGATACCCGAGGAACAGGATCTCGGCCGCGTTGTTCCAGGCCGGATAGGCGGAAATGACGCCGTCGAAAGCGCCCGGCCACCGTTGTGCGACGACGAGCGCCTCGCGGCCGCCCGTCGATCCGCCCGCGAAGAACGCTCGCGCGGGTTTCGCGCCATAGGCCCGGCGAATCACATACATGGCGGCGTCGTGGGTCTTCTTCAGTGCGTCGCCGGCCGCGAAGTTGCGGAGGGCCTCGTCGTTGGTGCCGAACGACCCGTCCAAGGATGCGGTGGGGCCGGCCTGATGGCCGGAGTCACTTCCGTACGTCGCATATCCGCGGGCCAACGGCGTCGGTTGATCGGGACGGCCGAACGGCACGTTCTGCGTGACGTCGGGGATCGTGCCGTCGTATCCGCCGCCGCCGAACATCAGCGTGTGGCGATTCCAGTCGACCGGCATTCCGATCTGGAGCTCGATGTCCGGAGCGGACCGATCAACCGGGGAAAGCTTCGCCCGGACGTCGCAGTATTCGATCGTCGTGCCGGTGACGACTTTGGTCTTGATGGCCGCCGATTCGACGCGACCGCCCCGGGTCGGTGAGCTGATCACCGATGCCGGAATCACCTGCGCGGCCAATTCCGCACAGCGCGGACCCTTGTCCGCCGCAGCGGCCGGTGTGGTCATCACTGCGGTGACGAGTACAAGAGCGATAGTGATGGGAACTGGCAGGATTCGCCTCATTGCGTCCCTCCAAGAGAGCACGCCGTGCCGTCAATTCGTCCAAGGACGACACTCGGTGCCAGACACTGTGACAGCCGCCACAAGCCTCCGCAAGAGGCTCCACAGAGGAGCTAGGAGATCCGGGACCGCAGCGCGTGCAGCCGCAGCGCCAGCTGGAGCGCCAGGGCGCGGTCCGGCGCGCGCCAGTCCGGACCGAGGATGCTCTCGACCCGCTCCAGCCGCTTGAGCAGCGTGTTCAGGTGGATGTGGAGCGCGCCGGCAGTGCGCGTGAGGTTGCCGGAATGCGCGTAGTACGTCGACAGCGTGGCCACGAGCTGGGTCGACTTCCGCGCGTCGTAGGCCAGCAGCTCCGCCAGCGCGTCGGCGAGGAACCGGTCGAGGTCCGGTCCGCGCTTCGCGTCGAAGAGCAGAGCGAACATCGCGTACGGCTCGGCCGTCGATCCGCGGTCGGTCGCGCCGAGGCTCGGCATGAGGTCGCAGCACTTTCCGGCGATCTCGAACGCGCGGCCCCAGTCGTCAGCATCCGCGTTGTGCGCGACGACCCGGACCGCCGATCCCAACTCCCGGCGGAGGCGACAGTGGATCGTGTCCGCGAGCGCGGCGGGATCCGACGCGGCGGCGAGCAGCGCCGCGCGGCCCAGGTGCTCGCCGGCGAGCCCGTTCCACTCGGCCGACATCGCGTGCAGCCGACGCCCCAGGTCGGACGCCGGACGCGTCTCCGACTCCGCCACCACGACGACGTTCAACGCCGCGATGTCCACGCCCCGAGCGTGCGCCCGGGCGCGCTGGGCCGGGCCCACCGGCGCGGTGGACACCAGCAGCTCGGTGAGCAGGCTGCCGCTGACCCGCTCCTCGGCTTCGGCGACAGCGGTCTCCTTGAGGATGAGCAGCCCCATGATCTGCGCGGCCCGCTCCAGCGTGCGCAGGTCGACGGCGGTGGGCTCCTCGGTCTGGGCCAGCAGGAGCGCGCCGAGGTAGGTGTCGCCCGCCTGAACCGTGGCCGCGCTGTGCCAGATCCCGCTGCGGTCGGTGGCGGTGGCCCACCGTCCGGTGCGGCGCGCCTGCTCGACCACGTCGGTCGCGGACGGCCCGATCGGAACGTCGAACGCGCAGGTCGCGGTGACCGCACCGGTCCGGTCGAAGACCGTGACCTCGCCTCGCAGATGTTCGACCAGCAGCCGGGCGATCTCGTCGGCGCCCCCGCCCGTCAGCACCACCCGAGCCAGGGCTTCGTGGACCGACTGAGCGCGTTCGGTGACAGCGACCTGGTGCTCGATCGTGCGGTACGCGGCCTGCAACTGCTTGAGCGCGGAGCGGCTCTCGTCGTAGAGCCGAGCGTTGTTGAGCGCGATGGCCGCGTGGTCGGCGAATGCGCTCAGCAGCGCGACCTCGTCGTGCTCGAAGGGCCGTTCGGTGCGGTCCGCGGCGAACAGCACACCGATGACCTCCTCGCCCACCAGGAGCGGGACGCCGAGCAGCGCGACCATGCCTTCCGGAACGACGAGACCGTCGAACGTCCGGTCGTGCGGGACGTCCTGGGTCTCGAGGTAGTTGCTCACCCAGGCCGGTGCTCCGGTGGCGATGACCCGGCCTCCGACGCCGGTGCCGGAGGGCACGCTGGCCTCGTTGAACGTCGAGGAGATCGTGCCCTGGGACGCCTTCAGCGTCAGCTTTCCGTCGGGGCCGACCAGCGAGAGGTACGTGAAGTCCGTACCGACCAGCTCGTGCGCCTCACGCACGATCGACTCCAGCACCGCGTCGATCTCTCCGAGGGCGGTCAGGGATCGCGCGGTCGCGTAGAGAGCGCTGAGTTCGCGCTCGCGCCGCCGACGGTAGGACGCGAGGTCCGGTGACTCGCTCACGGTGTGATGTACCTCCACCACGGTGACCAGGGAAGTGGAGTGATCATCCCTCACCCGGGCGCTCCAGCCCTCCTAGAGTTCTCCGGGACGCGGGTGTGACCCGCGCCACAACTAGGGGGCTGTGATGCACGGACTGATGCAACACCGCCCGCTGACGATCCCCACGTTGCTCTCGCGTGTCGAGACCAACTTCGGGCACAAGCGGGTCATCACCGGCGAGACCACCTCGACGTGGAGCGACGTGGCGCCCCGCGTCCGCCGCCTGGCCCGGGTGCTCGACCACCTCGACGTTCCGGTGGGCGCCTGCGTCGGCACGTTCGCCTGGAACAGCCAGCGCCATCTGGAGCTCTACCTCGGGATCCCCAGTTCCGGGCGGATCCTGCACACGATCAACCATCGCCTGTACGGCGAGCAGGTCACGTTCATCGTGAACGACGCCGCCGACGACGTTCTCTTCGTCGACCGGACGATCCTGCCGGTGGTCTGGCCGTTGGTGTCGTCGTTCGCATCGGTCCGGTACGTCGTCGTTCTGGACGACGGTGGCGACTTCCCGCTACCGGACGACCCCCGCGTCCTCGACTACGAAGACCTCCTCGCTCAACAGAGCGGCGACCCGCTCGACTTCGCCGTCGACGACGAGAACGCCGCCGCGTCGCTCTGCTACACGTCCGGCACGACCGGCAACCCCAAGGGGGTTCTCTACAGCCACCGGTCGGTGGTCCTGCACAGCCTGCTCCTGCTCGGCGCCGACGTGTTCGCGCTGAGCGAGCGGGACGTCGTCGCGCCGATCGTGCCGATGTTCCACGTCAACGCATGGGGACTCCCCTACGCCGCGATGCAGTGCGGTGCCGACCTGGTCCTGCCCGGGCCGGCCACGAGCCCGGAGGAACTCGTCACGCTCCTCTCCCGTCACCGGGTGACGTTCTCCGCCGCCGTCGCGACGGTCTGGCGGGACCTGATCCCGGTGCTGGCCGACCACGACCTGGGCAGCCTGCGCCACATCGCGTGCGGCGGCGGTGCCGTCGACGACGCGCTGTCCAGCGCCTACGAGCGGATCATCGGGATCCCGCTGACCAACGCGTGGGGAATGACCGAAACCAGTCCCGTCGTCACCTCCTCCCGCCTGGCGACCCACCATGCCGGGCTGACCGGCGAGGACCGACGCCTCCTGCTCGGCTCGCCCGGCCCGGCGGTCCCGCTCACCGAGATGCGCGTCGTCGCCGACGACGGCACTCTGCAACCCCGCGACGGGAGCACCCCGGGAGAGCTGCAGGTCGCCGGCGCGACGATCGCGAGCGCCTACTTCGGCGCCGACAGCGGTGCGGACTCCTTCACCACCGACGGATGGCTGCGCACCGGGGACGTCGCGACGATCGACGAGTGGGGCTACCTGCGCATCGTCGACCGCACCAAGGACCTGGTGAAGTCGGGCGGCGAGTGGATCTCGTCCGTCGCGCTCGAGAACGCGATCATGGCCGATCCTCGGGTCCGCGAGGCAGCGGTGATCGGCATCGCCGACCCCCGGTGGGGCGAGCGCCCGGTGGCCTGCGTCGTTCCCGCCGCCGGTACGCACCTCACGGGGGACGACGTGCGCGCGCACCTGCGTGGCCGGGTCGCCTCGTGGTGGATCCCCGAACGCATCGAGCTGCTGGACGAGATCCCGAAGACCGCTACCGGAAAATGGTCGAAACAGACATTACGCCAGCAACTGGGAGCCCGTCGTGCCGATTGAACCGCGCCTGATCGTCACCGGTCACAACGACGACGGTGACGCCGTCTTCGTGGAGGACCGTCACCCCGAACCGGTGCGGGTCCAGGCTCTGCCCGGCGCCGACTTCTACCTGCTGTGGGGCACCCCGGACGGGGTCGCGACGGTCGGCGAACGCGACGCGGCGCCGATCCTGCGGCCGTACTTCCCCGGCCTCGGAGGGAGCCGGGCGCTCTTCCTCCGCTGGGCCCCGCACGCCGACGAGCCCTCGACCGGCGACCACAGCGAGGTCGAGGAGAAGCTCCCGGGCCTGCTGGACCCGTTCGAAGAAGGCGGCGACGGCATGCACACGACCGACACCGTCGACTACGCGATCTGCCTCGAGGGCGAGCTGAGCCTGACGCTCGACCACGGCGCCGAAGTGACGCTCACCCCCGGCACCTGTGTGGTCCAGCTCGGCACCCGGCACGCCTGGAAGAACAAGAGCGATCAGCCGGCGCTGATGTGTTACGTCCAAATCGGAGCTGTACGTGCTTGAGAAGGAGTTCGGCATGCCGCAAAGACCCTGGCGTCACGTCGCTGCCGCCGTCGCGTTACTCGCAGCGGCCGGGTGTGCCAGCTCGCCGCAGAGCACGTCCGCGAACGCCGGCGGCGGCCCGAAGGGAAAGACCGTCAGCTTCGTCGGGTACGGCAGCACGAACCAGTGGGGCGCCTACTTCAACGGCGTGTTCACCAAGAAGCTGGACGCGGAGGGCGTCGAGGTCAAGGACCTGACGACGATGGACCCCGGCACGGCGGTGCAGAACTTCAACCAGGCCATCGCCGAGAAGCCCGACCTGATCGTGACGGCCCTGCTCGACACCACCTCGATGGCGGTCCCGATCCAGAAGGCCAAGCAGGCCGGCGTTCCGGTGCTGGTCTTCGACGGGCGCCCCGATCCCAAGGTCGACGGCGACGTCATGCAGGTCGTCTCGGACAACGTCGCGCTCGGAAGCGCCGCCGCGCAGAACATCGTCGAAGGCCTCACCGCGCAGGGGAAGAAGCGCGGCAAGGTCTTCGTGATCACGGGCACCGCCTCGTCCCTGGTCACCCAGGACCGGATGAAGGGGTTCGAGGCCGAGATGGCGTCCGCGCCGCAGTTCCAGGTGGTCGACGTCCAGGACGGCAACTGGGACCCGACCCGCTCCGGCCAGATCGCCACCCAACTGCTGGCGAAGTACGGCTGCTCCGGCATCCAGGCGGCCTACGGAATGGCCGACTACATGGCACTGCCGATCATCGCGTCGGCAAAGCAGGCCGGCTGCCCGGTCGCCGGCCCCAACGGCCTGGTCGTGACCAGCAGCAACTGCTTCAAAGCCGGTATCGACGCCATCAAGGCCGGCACGCTCTACGGCACCGCGACCGAGGACCCGGGCACGATCGCGGAGCAGACCGCCGACTACGTCATCCGGTACTTCAACGGCGAGAACCCGCCGAAGAAGGAGACCGTCCGCGAGGAGCGGGTGACCGCGAAAAACGTCGACCAGTTCGCAGCGCAGTGCAGCAACGCATGAGCCTGGTCCGGGTCGAGGGTCTGTCGAAGTCGTACGCGGGCACTGTCGCGATCGACGGCGTCGATCTGGAGATCCGGGCCGGGGAGATCCACGCGCTCTGCGGGCACAACGGCGCGGGCAAGAGCACAGTGGTCCGGCTCCTCTCCGGACAGGAGAGCCCCGACGGCGGGACGATCGTCGTCGACGGCGATCCGGTCGAGCTGAAGACCCGGCGCGACGCCCAGACCGCCGGCGTGGCACTGGTGGACCAGGAGCTCAGCGTGGTCCCGTCGCTGACCGTCGGCGAGAACCTGCTCCTCGGCGACCGCGACGCCGGTTGGCTCAATCGACGCGGGGCGCAGCGCCGCCGTGCCCGGCAGGTGCTGGACGCTCTCGGGCTCACTCACGTGCGGCCCGAGCAGCCGCTCTCGACGCTCGGCCTGGGCGAGCGTCAGCTCGTCGAGATCGCGCGTGCGCTGGGCCAGCGTGCCCGCCTGGTCATTCTCGACGAGCCGACCGCCACGCTCACCGACGTCGAGAGCGAGCACGTCTACGCCGCGGTGCGCAGCGTCGCCGCGGCCGGCTGCGCGGTGCTGTTCGTCTCCCACCGCCTGGGCGAGGTCCTCGCCCTCTGCGACCGGGTGACTGTCATGCGCGACGGCGCGGTCGTCACCACGAACGACGCCGCCGAGCTGACAGTGCCCACGCTGATCCGGCACATGCTCGGCGAGGCTCCGGAGACGGCGCCGCGGAGCCGCGCGGAGTCCGGGGACACGGTGCTCGAGCTGGCCAGCGTCCGCGTGCCCGACCGTTTCGGCGCGCTCTCCCTCCGGGTGCGCTCCGGCACCATCTACGCGATCGCCGGTCAGCTGGGGTCCGGCGCCTCGGACGTCCTGCGCGGCCTGGCCGGCCTGGTTCCGGCGATGGCGGGTGACGTCACGGTGGGCAGCACGCGGCTGCGGTTGGCCGACCCGGTCGCCGCGGCCCGCTCGGGCATCGCGTTCGCGTCCAACGACAGGAAGTCCGAGGGCCTGTTCCTCGACCGCTCCACGGCGGTCAACCTGCTCGCGACGCGGATCCCGGCGCTGAGCCGGTTCGGCCTGGTCGGTCCCCGACGCTGGACGGAGACCGAGAGCCGGATGGCCGAGCTGTGCGGGTTCTCGGACCGCCAGCTGGGTCAGCCGGTCGGCAGGCTCAGCGGCGGCAACCAGCAGAAGGCGTTCGTGGGTCGCTCGCTGGAGCGCCCCGGCACCCGCGTCCTCCTCCTCGACGACCCGACGCGCGGCGTCGACGTCGGCGGCCGGTCCGCCGTGCACCGCCTGATCCGGGAAGCCGCCGCCCGGGGCGTGGCGGTCGTGTTCTCGTCCACCGAGCTGGACGAGCTGGTGGACCTGGCCGACGTCGTGCTCACGATGTACCAGGGCCGGCTGGTCGCCCGGCACTCCTCGGGCGTCCCGGGCGACGTCCTGCTGTACGAGATGACCCACGGCGTGGAGCCCGGATGAGCGCGGTCACCGTCGGCCGTCTCCGGCTCGTCCGTCCGGACTGGTCCGGCGTGCTCGCCGTCGCGGCGCTCGTCGCGCTCCTCGTCGTCGGGGCGTCCACCCACCGCTTCCTGAGCTTCGACAACCTCAAGGCCATCCTCAACTCGGCCAGCCTGATCGGCATCGCCGGGCTGGGGCTGACCCTGATCGTCATCGGCGGAACCTCGGTCTCGCTGGCGATCTCGCAGTCGGTCGCGGTCAGCGCCATGGTCTTCCTCGCGACGCAGTCGGCGGGCCTGGTCGTCGCGCTGATCGCGACGATCGCCGTGGGAGCGGTGGTCAGCGGGGTCCAGGGCCTGGCCGTGGGGTACGGAGCGGCCAACCCGATCGTCCTGACCATCGCCGCCAGCTTCGCGCTGACCGGGCTGGCCACGTGGTTCGGCGGCGGCACGTCGGTGTCCCCGACCGGCACCGGCTACACCGTGCTGAACGCGACACCCGGCGGCATCCCGCTCAGCGTCTGGACGTTGGTGCTGCTCACCGTCGCCCTGCAGGCCGTTCTCGACCGCAGCACCTTCGGCCGGCAGCTCTACCTGACGGGAGAGAACCGGCCGGCGGCCCGCGCCGCGGGCCTGCCGGTCGGGCGGGTGGTGACGATCGCCTGGGTGCTGGCCGGCGTGCTGTTCGCGGTCGCCGCCGCGTTCAGCGGTGCGTTCAACACCAGCGCGAACATCAACCTCGGCGGAACGCTCACGTTCGACGCCATCGCCGCGGTGCTGGCCGGTGGGACGCCGATCGCGGGCGGCAAGGGCTCGGCGTGGCGGACGCTCGCCGGTGTCCTGCTGATCGCGACGGTCTCGGACATCCTGCTGCTCCGCGGTTACAGCACGGGCGCCCAGATCATGGTGAAGGGCCTGATCGTCCTGGCCGTGATCCTCGTGGTGCACCTTCGCGCGACGAGAGGTCGCCCATGAACCGGCTCGCCCGGCCCGATGTCCTCGTTCCCGGCGTCGCGCTCGGGGCCACGATCGTCGTCTTCCTGGCGCTCCCGCTGCGTACCGGTCAGCTGTTGACGCCGTTCGACGCGTACAACGCGCTCCAGGTGCTGGCCCGGCTCGGACCGCTGATCCTGGCGCTCGGACTCACGATGATCGCCGGTGAGTTCGACCTGTCCGTCGTCGGCACCTACGCGTTCGGCGGGATGCTCGCGGTCACCTACGGACAGGGGAACTGGGCGCTCGGCCTGGCGCTGGCGCTCGCCGCCGGAGCCGCCGTCGGTGTCCTGCAGGGATTCGTCATCGCCCGGTTCCGCATCTCGTCGATGCCGGTGACGCTGGCGACCTACATCACCCTGCTGGGGCTGACCAGCTCGCTGTCCGGAGGCCTGAGCAAGACGTTCGACGACGCGGGCGTCACGCTCTGGGTGGATCGCCCGATTCTCCAGGTGTTCTCCCCGCGCAGCCTGCTCGTCCTCGTCGTCTTCCTGCTGTTGGCAGTTGTTCTGACCGGTTCCCGCTGGGGCCGGGAGATCCGGGCGATCGGCGGCGACCGTCGCGCGAGCCGGGTCTCCGGCGTGCGCGACGACCGCTTGCTCGTCGGTCTGTTCGCGACCTCCGGTCTGCTCGCCGCCGGTGGTGGCACGCTGTTGAACTTCAGCCTCGGTTCGGCCAACCCCGATCCCGGCGTCCAGCCGCTCATCCTCGCGGCGGTCGCGGCGCTGCTCGGTGGGGTCTCGCTGGTCGGCGGGCGGGGAAGCGTCCTCGGGCTGCTGGCCGGAGCGCTGACGATCGCGTTTCTGGCGCAGATCGTGACAGTGGCCGGTCTACCCACGTACGTCAGTCAGCTGTTCTACGCGCTGTTGCTCGCGGGAGTGGTCGCGGTCGACGCGCCGGGCCTGCGCCGCGGTGTGGTCCGACTCAGGAAGGTATTGCGGTGAATCTGTACGAAGGACTCCGGTTCCCCGAGGGTGCCCGGTGGAAAGATGGGCGGCTCTGGTTCTCCGACATGCACACCGGCGAGATCTTCCGGGCCGACCCCGGGCAGCCTCCTGAGATCGTCGTCCGCATCGACGACCAGCCGTCCGGGCTCGGCTGGGCGCCCGACGGCTCCCTCCTGGTCAGTTCGATGACCCGTCGGCAGGTGATCCGCGTCGATCCGGCCGGGGTGCAGAGCGTCTTCGCCGATCTCTCCGGATACACCGACGCCCCGATCAACGACATGGTCGTCGATCACGACGGGCGCGCGTTCGTCGGTGGTTTCGGTTACGACCTGTACGGCGACGCTCCCCAGCGCCCCGGCCCGATCTTCGTGCTCGAGCCGAACGGGGACGCCCGGATCGCCCGCGACGATCTGGTGTTCCCGAACGGCTTGGTGATACTGCCCGGATCACGCACGCTCGTCGTCGCCGAGACGTGGGCCGCGCGGCTCACGGCCTTCACGATCACCGGGGCCGGAGACCTGGTCGACAAGCGGATCTGGGCACCGCTGCCGGCAGGCGCGACCCCCGACGGACTGTGCGTGGACGCCGAGAGCGGCATCTGGGTCGCGGACATCAGCAACGGGCGGTTCCTGCGCGTGACGTCCGGAGGAACCGTCACTGATCACATCGACGTCGGCGACCGGGCGCCGGCCGACTGCGCGCTGGGCGGACGGACCCTGTACCTGCTCACCGCCAACAGCTGGCAGCCGTCGGAGACGGGGATCCGCGCCGGTCGGATCGAGGCGGTGAAGGTTTCCGTACCCGGGTAGGTGCTCAGAGGCGGTCGAACGGGGCCCACTGCGTAATGGCGAACGCCTCACCGTCGTTCCGGATCTCCAGCGCCCCGTGACCGCTCAGGTGCGCCGGGAGCACCAGGGCGTCGTTCTCCGCGGCCCAACCCAGCAGCTCACGACGGGTCGCGGCGGCGGTGACCGGGTCCTCGCAGAAGCAGCTGCTGTGGCCCAGCTCCGTCAGCTGCAGCGGGGTGTGGATCAGGTCGCCGGCGAACAGCGCCCGGTCGCCTCCGGAGTGGAGTTTCAGCACGCTGGAACCCGGGGTGTGCCCGGGTGCGGCCTCCAGGCGCAGGTTCGCGTCGATGGTGTGACTGCCTTCCCACAGCTCCACCTGACCGGCCGCACGGACCGGTGCGACGCTGTCCGCGAACGCGTTCTCGTTGACGCTTCCGACGAGCCCGTCGTGGTTCGCCGGGTCCCAGAACGTGACGTCGATCCGGGGCATGAGGTACGTGGCGTTGGGGAACGTCGGGACCCATTCGCCGTCGACCAGGCGGGTGTTCCAGCCGATGTGGTCGACGTGCAGGTGGGTGTTGATCACGAGGTCGACGTCGTCCGGGTGCACACCGGCCCGCGCGAGGTTGCCCAGGTAGTCCAGCTCGAGGTGGTCCCACGCCTCGACGGCCGGCCGGGACTTGTCGTTGCCCACCCCGGTGTCGATCAGGATCGTGCGGCCCTCGCTCCGCAGCACCCAGGTCTGCATGGCCGCGTGCACCATGCCGTCGACGAGGTGGTCGGGCCCGAGTGCGGACTCGTGCCACGCCTCGGCGGGAATCGAGGGGAAGAACGTTGCCGCCGGCATGATCGGGCCGTGCATCTCCTCGACCCGCGCAACGGTGACGTCGCCTAATTTGATCTCGCTCATCAGTTTTTTCTCTCTGGTTCGGGAACTGTGCAGGGCACAGACGTGGTGAACGCGGTGCTGTGCGCGAGCAGCGCCATCGCCTCGCGGGACGGCGAATCGGGTGCGGTGGTGGCGATCACGACCGTCTGCCCCTGCTCGGTGCGCAGCGCCTGCTGCGTGACGGTCAGGGCGCCCACCAGCGGATGCCGCATCTCGTAGGTGGCTTCGCTACCGGCCTTGACCCGGTGCGTCGCCCACAGGTCGGCGAACTCGGCACTGCGGACGGTGAGCTCACCGATGAGGGCGGAGAGCGCCGCGTCGTCGGGGCGCTCCCCCGCGGCCACCCGGAGGGTGCCCACGACGGCCCGCGCCTTGGCCGGCCAGTCCGCGTACAGGTCGCGGGTGTGGCCGTCCAGGAAGACCAGCCGGGCCATGTTCGGCCGCTCTCGCGGCCGGTCCGGACCGGCCGGATCGAGGTGCCCGGCGAACAGCGCGTGGCCGGTCCGGTTCCAGGCCAGCACGTCGCTGTGGTGGCCCAGGACCAGCGCCGGGGTGTCTCCCAGCGCCTCCAGGATCTGATCCAGCGCGGGCGTCGTCCGCTCCGGCGTTTTCCGCCGTGGAACGGGCCGGGCGCGGGTGCCGGCGGCCAGCGCGTCCAGATGCCGACGCTCGGCCTGGTTGAGCCGCAGCACCCGGGCGATCGCGTCGAGCACCGCAGGTGAGGCGTTCAGTGAGTAGCCCTGCTCCAGGCGGGCGTAGTAGGACGCGCTGACGCCGGCCAGCTGGGCGAGCTCCTCCCGACGCAGTCCGGGCACCCGCCGACGATCGTCGTACCGTGCCAGTCCCACGTCCTCCGGCTGCACCTGCGACCGGCGGATCTGCAGGAACTCTCCGAGCTGCCGCCTGCTGTCCATGAGTCGAGTATCAGCAGCGTTCCGACGCCCGACCACACCCTGCGAGGGTGGGTCACGGACGGGTCACCGCGACCGGGCGGCGGATGCGGGGCATGACGACGGTCAGGGCGAGCACGATCACGACGAGGCCGTAACCGACCGCGGTCTCGCGCAGACCGAACCGCGGGATCAACACGCCCGCGATCACCGCGGGCACACTGAACCCCACGTACGAGACCGTGTAGATCGCGCCGAACAATCCCCCGCGCTCGGCCGGCGCCGCCAGCGGTGCGAGCGACCGGAGCGCGCCGAGGAATCCCGATCCGAAGCCCAGCCCGGCGACGGCGGACCCGACGAAGAACCCTACCGTCGTCCCCTCCACCAGCGCGATCAGCGACCCGGCGGTGCCGACCGCCAGCAGTCCGGCGCCCACGGTCATCACCCGCGCGGGGTTGCGGTCACTGGCGACGACACCCGCGACCGCGCCCGCTCCGGCGAGCACCGTGACGGCGAGCCCGGCGACCACGTGGTTCTGCACCCCGAGCACCCCCGAGGTCAGCGAGGCCCCGAGCGAGAGGTACAGGCCGCCCATCGCCCAGGTAGCGAGCAGCACCGAGGAGGTCGCGACGAACGTCGCCCTGGCCCCGCGCGGAACGCCGAGGCGTGGCCGCAGCGCGGCGAGCGCGCCCGGGCGGCGCTCGATCGTCTCCGGCAGCGTTGTGACCAGTACCGCCAGCAGCACGAACGCGATCGTCAGCGCGGTGAACACCACGGTCGCGGGCGCGGCGGCGTACTGCACCAGCAGGCCGGTGGCCAGCGCCCCGAAGGCCAGCCCGGTCAGGGGCGCCGCGCTGTTGAGGATCGCGCCGAGCCGGGCGCGCCCGGGCGGCAGCAGGTCGATCAGCGCGGCGCTGATGGTCCCGGTGGCGGCGCCGGTGGCCAGCCCTTGGATCACGCGTGCCAGCAGCAGGTCGCCGAGCCCGTCGGCGGAAAGGAACACCGCCATGCCGACCGCCTCGACGACCAGGCTCGCCAGGAGCACCGGGCGGCGTCCGAGGTGGTCCGACAGTCGTCCGACGGTGATCAGTGCGGCCAGCAGGGCCACCACGTACACGGCGAAGACGACGGTCAGCATCAGCGTCGAGAAACCCCATCGCGCCTGGTAGACGACATACAGCGGCGACGGGGCGCTGGCCGCGACCATGATCGTGAACAGCGTCAGGGCCACCAGCCAGAAGCCCAACGTGTGCCGAGTCGAACGCACGACCCCTCCAACGGTTCCAGTTTTCTCGAACTGTGCGAACCGTACGCGCGACTTCGCGACTGTTCAACTATTCTGGAACCATGCCCGAGTCCACGCGTGAGCTGACGCATCCGGCGCCGGCCGACTTCGTGCTCACCGACGTCCTGTTCGCGTTGAGCGACCCGTCACGGCTGGCGATCGTCCGGCAGCTCGCCGACGGTCCGGTGGAGACGATCGGCTGTCAGACGCTCGGGGGCGAGATCCCGAAGTCCACCCGCTCGCACTACCTCAAGACACTGCGCGAGGCGGGGGTCATCCGCAACGTCGCGCGCGGCCGGGAACGCCTGATCAGCCTGCGCACCGACGAACTCGAGACCCGCTTCCCAGGCCTCCTCACCACGGTCCTGGCGGCCGCTACCGACATCCACCCGGCCGACGCCCCGCTCACCCCGATCCCATGACGAGCGTTCGCGACGCGACGCCGCCGACGCCACGAACAGCGACAAGCACGATCTCGCCGTGACCGAGGACTACTGGGCGACGCTACCGGCCGACGTCCGCGCCCACCTGAGCTGCCCGATCGTCGACCGGCTGACTCCGATCACGCAGAAGCACACGATCGAGGGCCTTGTCATGGGTGAGGCGTGACGGTCTCGTCCCAGCCTTCCTGGGGGGTCGCGCACGTGCCGCGGAACACGTACTGCGAGGGCAGTTTGCGCTGGTGGCTGGACCAGTCGATCGGCGGACGGCGCTGCTCGGCGGGCACGTAACCGAGGCGGTACACGGCCATCAACTCGAGGTCGTCCGGCACCTCGAGGAGCCTGACGATCTCGTCCCAGCGGCCGGGGACCTCCATCGGGAACGAGACGAACTGGATCCCCATCCCGAGCTCGACGGTGGTCAGCCAGACGTTCTCCATCGCCGCGCCCATGCTGAACACCGAGTAGAACGACGAGAGTTCCCCGGGCCGGTACTCGGCCCGGTCGAGCATCACGCCGAGCAGCAGTGGCGACCCGGCGACCAGTTTGCGGTTCTCCGCGCCCAGATTCTGCGGCACCCGTAACGCGTTCATCAGCTTCTGCCCCCGCGAGGTGAACACCTGGCCGGTGAACGGACGCAACGGTGCGGGCAGCCGGTCGAAGAGCATCCCGTCGCGGCGGCGCTCCATCTCCTCCGTGCTGAACCGGAAGTACGGCTTGTACCGCTCGAAGAACGTGCCGTTGGACATCGCCGTGGTCATGCTCTCGCCGCTGATCCGGGCGATGGCCTCGATCGTCTCCCGTTCCTCCACGATCACGAACCGCCACGGCTGGCTGTTCAGCTGCGACGGAGCCCGCCCGGCGACCTCCATCAACAGCCGCTGGTGCTCCTCGGAGACCGGATCGGGTAGGAACGCGCCGTTCGTCGTCTTGCGGCGACGCAGCACATCGAGGAACTCCATCAGTGACTCCTCCAGGCCAGGGCCAGGGCGGCTCCGAAAGCGGGTGCGGCAGTCCCGGCGAGGACGGCGTGCCGACGGAGCCGTCCCCCGGCGTACGGCAGCGCGGCCAACGGCCCGATCGCCGGTAACAGCGCGAGACCGACAGCCCTACGCTCGACGGCACTCGCAACCAGCGCGGTCACGGTCAGCGACGCGGTTGCCGCGTACAGCGCATGGTGCACCCAGCGAATGCGCCGGTTGTCGACCACACCCACGGCGACGGCGGTCCCGAACGCCACGTTGGCCCCGTATCCCGCGGCCGCCGCGGTGACCAGGCCCCGGGTCGCTCGTCCGTTCACCGCATGTCTGTGCCCGCACCAGCCTGGTCGAAACGAGACGTCAGGGCCACTGACTGCCCGCGCACGGCCCGCTCGGCGAGCACGGCCATCAACGGGGCGCAACCGTAGACCAGCGCTTGCCACGCGAAGCCCAGCGAGAACAGCCCCGTCGCCACGCTCGCCGGCGCGACGAACGGCAACCCGACCGCCACGACGAGGCACCCGACGGCCATGACGATCTCCGACCAGGCGTCCTGCACGAACCGGAACCGGTTCGGCAGCACCCGGAACTTGTTCGTGCGCTGCCACTGCGCCGGACGTCCCAGCAGAACGCCGAAGGCCGCGCTGGACATCGTCGGCTTCACCGCCAGCAGCGCGATGCAGGCACCGAGGAACGTCCCGAACCCGGCGCCGACCGCCGTCCGGAACAGCGTCCACCGCATCACGCGCCGCGCCACCAGTCCGGCTCCCAGCGGGAGCAGCAACGCCGCCGAGACGTCCGGGACGTCGGACCGCAGGAACATCATCGCGACGAGGACCAGGCTGACCGGCAGCGAGAGCACGCCCAGGCCGGTGACCAGCACGACCAGGCCGTAGTGACCGTGGCGAACGCGCTGGGACGGGGTCAGGCGGGACGACGCCCCCAGATACAGCCGGGCGTGGGCCTTGAACTCCTGGCCCGGACCGTAGGTCCAGCGGAATCGCTGCCTCTTGAGCTCGGCCACCGTCTCCGGGATAAGACCCCAGCCGTACGCACGGTCGAGCAGGATCGACGTGTAACCCACGGCGTGGGCCCGGATCGCGAACTCGGAGTCTTCGGTCTGGCACCACTCGGCCCACCCACCGGCGGCGTCGAGCGTCTCCAGCCGGATCAACGACATCGTGCCCACCGTGATGCCGGCCCCGTGCTCGTTGCGTGACCGCATCTCGGTGACCTGCGCCCACTCGTATCCCGTGTTGGCCCAGCGGCCGTACGCGGAGTGCTCGAAGTCGCGGTAGGCGTGCGGGCACTGCACGAAGCCGAGCTCGGGGTCCTCGAACAGTCCGACGGTGTGCCGCAGCCAGCGCGGGTCGACCTGGTAGTCGGCGTCGACGAGCGCGACCAGCGCCGTACGCGGGTCGAGGTGCGGGCGGGCCCAGTTGAGCGCGCCGGCCTTCGCGCCGGTGATGCCCTCGACGTGCAGGAACCGGAAGCGATCGCCGAGCTCGGCGCAGTGCCGTTCGACCGGTCGCCAGAGGTCCTCGTCGCTCGTGTTGTTGTCGATGACGAGCACTTCGACGTTCGGGTAGTCGAGCCGGGCCAGCGCGTCGAGCGTCGCGATGACGACCGGAGGCGGCTCCGCGTGGATCGGCACCTGCACGGTGACCATCGGCGCGTCGTCCGTCGGCTGCCAGTCGGCGAGCGGAGCGAGGCTACGCCGCCAGCGGCGACGCAACCCGACCTCCCAGTTCTCGTAGAGCTGCATCAGACTCGACGGCGTGCGCACGAGGCCCACGGCCGCGACCAGCCACATCAACGCCAGGCTGACGGGATGGAGGTCGAACTCGGCCAGGTGCGCGAGGCCGACGGCCGTTCCCGCCACCGTGCTGACCAGCAGCGTCGCCCACGCGACCGCGCCGGACGTCCGCAGGGCCGGGGCGCGGCGGGCGGCCACGACGCCCAACAGCAGCACCCCCACCGTTGCGGCCGCCACCACCACCGGTCGGTGGCCGGTGATCAGAGCGCCACCGGCACCCACCACGGCGCAGACCCCGGGCACCACTGCGCCGGGCGGTCTCCACCCACGGACCAACTCGACGCTGAGCAGAACAACCGCGCACAGGTGCGCGACGGCCGTCACGACGAAAACGGTCTCCACAGCTCCATTGTGGCCTAAGTGACGGATGTGGCGTTCACACGCCTACGCGTGATCGCGATCCCGAACGCCGTCGCGAGCACGTACATCAGGATCGAGTAGACGGCGGCGGGGATCGCCACCTCGGTGTTGTCCAGGACGCTGAGCGCGATCGTGAGGGCGACCGTCGTGTTGTGGATCCCGACCTCCATCGCACGGCCAGCACCGAGTTGATCGCGGTCAGCGAGATGTTGAGCGCCACGTCGCCGCGGAACAGGTGGCTGAAGAGGTTGGCCGTGGTGCCGCCGGGCGAGGCGGCCAGGAGCATCACGCCCACGGCCAGCAGCGGTTCGACGTCGAACGCGATGACCAGGCCGAATGCGACCACCGGCAGCACCACCACCTGCAGGAGCAGAGCGACGAGCATCGCCCTGGGCGAGCGTGCGACCCGGCGGAAGTCGTCGGTGGTCAGCGAGAGCCCGAGGCCGAACCCGACCTGGTCCGAGCTCGCCGCGCACTGCTACCAGGTGGCGCTGCACGCGGACGAGCTGCAGAACGCGATCTTCGGCGGCGACGACTAGCGCGGTGCCACCGCGAACGTCGTCACGGTCTTGCTGATGACCTGCGGTTCACCGTCGCCGATCAGCTGTAGCGTGCCGCGCGAGGACTGCTGGATCCGGCTCGGGCCGACGGTGAGCGGGCCGGCGAACTCCAGGCGTCGGCCGTCGCCGAGTTCCGCGCCGTCCTGCGCCTGGCTACCGACGGCTTTCCAGCTCGTCCCGGTGCGTTCGTAGACGGTGGCCGTCGTGGCGCGGGTGGGGGTGTCGGGGGGTTCGGCCGTCCCTGGCGCGCAGGGCACCGGTCCCGGGACGTACGCGGCGAACACCCGTCCGCCCGCACCGAACCACAGCCCCGCGACGAACATCGCCGCGGTCGAGGACGGGGGAACCAGCGTGGTCGCCTTCCCGGATCGAAGGTCGATCACGACGACGGACTCGGTGACGTTGCAGCCCGGCGCGGCGCCGCTCACCGAGTACGCCAACTGCGAGCCGTCCGGGCTCACCGTGCCGTTGAGCGGAAGGCCGGTCGGGCCGGCCGGCTGCACGGACGTCGCTTTCGGGCTCGGATCGACGCGGTAGATCGCTTTCGGTGCGCTCGTCGACTCACCGGTGACGAAGTAGAGCGCGTCGCCCGTCGGCGAGCCGGTCAGGAGACTGCGGTAGCTCAAGCCGACGAGGTCGGCCGCTCCCGGTAGCCCGTCGGGGACGAAGGCGTCCGGCTCGCCACCGGACGCCGGATAGGTCGCCGGGCCGTTGATCGAACTCTCCCCGACCAGGTCGGCGCCGAGGAACCTCACCTGGCCGCAGAACAGGGCGCAGTCCCAGTGCTGGACCGAGCTGCCCGTCGCCGCCGCACGGTAGATCCGCGCCTGCGACAGGTCGTTGGGGTTCGACGCCACCCACGCCAGCTCTGTGCCGTCCCCGGACCAGGTCAGGGCCTCGGCCTGCCAGCCACCCGGCAGCGCCGCGACCCGCTTCGTCGTGCCGTCGGAAGCGCGGACGTGCACCGCGGATCCGTCGGCGAACGCGACGCGCGGCACCGCAGGTGGGGGCTCCTCCGGATCCTCGCCGCCACAGGCAGCGACCCCGAGCAGCGCAGCAACCACAAGGATCCTCGAAGCGGCGCGAAGCATCATCACGAAGCCACTGTGGAGTCTGCGTTCGCGCTCGTCCATGCCGCACCGGTGCGGCATGGACGGTGCCCGCGAGGCCTGCCAGACTAGGCCGCGCCTTTCTCGCGCAGCATGGTGATGGCGGCCTGCTGCAGGGGCGAGAAGTACTTGGCCGCGCGGTGAAAAAGCCCGATCCCTTCGACGATCCGCGCGTCGCGGATCGTCACGGCGCGCAGCCGACCCGCGGCGACGTCGTCGGCCACCGTGTAGTGCGGAGCGAAGCACACCCACCCGTTCGCGGCGACGGCCCGCTTCATCGCCTCGGCGTGCCCCAGCCGGATCACGTAGGACACCCGGGGCATTCCGTGGCGGCGGAGCTGGTCGGTCAGGACACGGTCGAACGCCACCCCGCCCGGTACGCCGACGACGTCGAGTTCCGCGATGTCGGACAGGTCGACGGCGTCGGCGTCGGGCGGCCCGTCGGGAGCGCACGCGAGCACCATCGGTTCCTCCCACAGCTTCTCGGCGTGCAACGCTCCGGGCTCGATCTCCTCGGTCCAGGTGGCGACCGCAAAGTCCACTTCCCCCACCTCGACGCTCCGCAGCGCGGCGGCCGGTTCGCTGATGCGGACCGTGATGTCGGCCCCGGCGCGCTCCTTGCGCAACTCGCTGAGCAGCGGCGGAACGAGATAGGTGCCGATCGCCATGCTCGAGGCAACGACGAGCGACCCGGCGGTGCCCGAACTGAGCTGCGCGATGTCCCGCTGCACCTGGACGCTGCCGGCGAGCACCTCGGTGGCCCACGCGTAGAGCCGCAGCCCGGCCTCGGTCAGGGCCAGGCCGCGGCCGTCGCGGACGAACAGTGGCGCGTCGACGGCCTTCTCCAGTGAGCGCAACTGCGCGGACACCCACGGTTGCGCGACGTGGAGCCGTTCCGCGGCCCGCGTGACGCCACCCTCGTCGACAACGGTGCAGAACAGCTCGAGTCGGCGCAGCGGCAGCTGAAGCATAAGAAGGATCGTATCGGTCCATGCCGATACTCGTCATGGTGTTATGCGTTCGCGGTACCTACCGTCAGAACATCACCACGGACGAGGAGGTCTGCGATGAATCCGCTGTTCGGCGGCAACACGCTCAAGCTGGGCCTGTTCTGCACCAACGGATCCGGCGCGTCCCAGACGCTGGCCCCGGAAGCACACGAGATGTCGTGGGACCTGTCACTGCGGACCGCGCGGGCTGCCGATCGCGCCGGCTTCGAAGCCGTGGTCCCGTTCGCCCGGTGGAAGGGTTACCCGGAGAACCGTCCCGAGCACCGGTCCGGGCGGGTGCTGGAGCCGTTCACCTGGGCGGCCGGGATCGCCGCCGCCACCGAGAACATCGCGGTGTTCGCCACCTCGCACGCGCCGACCATCCACCCGATCGTGGCCGCCAAGCAGGCCGCGACGATCGACCACATCTCCGGCGGCCGGTTCGCGCTGAACGTCGTCGGTGGCTGGAACAAGCCCGAGTTGGAGATGTTCGGCGCTCCGCTACGTGAGCACGACGAGCGCTACGACCACCTCGCGGAGTGGCTCGAGGTGCTCCGCACGTTGTGGGCCGAGACCGACGAGTTCGACTTCCACGGCTCGTTCTTCGACGTCGTCGGGGGTGTGTCGCAGCCCAAGCCGGTGCAGCCCACGATCCCGATCATGAACGCGGGTGGTTCGTCGCGGGGGATGCGGTTCGCGGCCGAGCACGCCGACCTGTGCTTCGTGATCGTGCATTCCGAGGACGAGGCCGCGATCCGCGACCAGATCGGGGCCTACAAGGAGATGGCGCTCGCCGAGTTCGGCCGGGAGGTGCGGGTCTGGACCCACACCGTCGTCGTGCAACGGGACACCGACGCGGAGGCGGAGGCGTTCTACCGGCGGTTCTCGGTCGAGCAGGAGGACGTCGAGAGCGTCGACGCGTGGATGCGGCTGCAGGGGGCGAACACGCAGCTGATGCCGCCGGAGGTCATGGCCGCGATGCGTCAGCGGTTCGCCGCCGGGGCCGGGGGCTTTCCGCTGGTCGGCACCGCCGACACGATTGCGGAGCGGCTCGGGGTTCTCAGCGGCGCCGGGATCGACGGAGCCCTCCTGACCTGGGTGGACTACGACACCGGCCTCGCCGACTTCACCACCGGCGTGCTCCCCCTCCTGGAAAAAGCGGGCCTCCGCGAGCCGGCTCCGCAGGCGGCGGTGGCCGGATGAGGCTCGCCCGTTTTCGGCTCGCCTCGGGTGAGCGGGGATTCGGTGTCGTGGAGGGCGACGTGGTCGCCCGGGTCGACCACCGGATCGCCTCGTTCGACGAGGTTCTCACCGAGCCGCCGACCGTGAATGCCGACGACCCCCGCGTCCCGACGAGCGAGCTCGCCTGGGAACCCCCGATCGGCGACCACCCCAAGATCGTCTGCGTCGGCTTCAACTACGCCGACCACGCCACGGAGGCGGGCCGCCCCGGCGCCACCCCGACCCTGTTCACCCGCTTCCCCGACTCGTTCGTCGGCGCGGGCACCCCGGTCGTCCGCCCCGCCGACGAGGACTCCCTCGACTGGGAAGGCGAAGCCGCCCTCGTCATCGGCAAGCCAGGCCGACGAATCGCCCCGGACGCCGCGTGGGACCACGTCGCCGGCGTCACCTGCGTCGCGGAGAACAGCGTCCGCACCTGGCAGCTGCACTCCCCGCAGGCCACCGCGGGCAAGAACGTCCACCGCAGCGGCGCCGTAGGCCCGTGGGTGACCACCCGCGACGAGATCGGCACCGCCCCGCTCCGCGTCACGACCCGACTGAACGGCGAGACCGTACAGGACGACACCACCGACCGGCTCACGTTCTCCTTCAGCCACCTGATCGCTTACGTCAGCTCGTTCACACCGTTACGCGCCGGGGACCTGATCGCGACCGGCACTCCGAAGGGCATCGGGTTCCGCATGGACCCGCCCCGGTTCCTGCGCCCCGGCGACGAGATCGAGGTCGAGGTCTCGGGCGTCGGAGTGCTGCGCCACGGCGTCACCGGGGAGGTGCTCGCATGAGGTTCTGGACCGAGGACGACGTCCGCAACGGGCCGACGCTCCCGCAGGTGATCGACTCCCTGGAACAGGTGCTCACTCACGAGGCCCACGGCACCGCGTGGAACGTCGACAAGACGATGACCACCTGGCCGGGCAGCGCAAGCGCACACGCCCTGGGCGCCGTCGACCGAGACACCGACCTGGTGATCTTCAAAACCTGGGTGAACACGCCCGCCGGGGCCAGCGCGCTGATGTCGCTGTTCTCCGCCGCCGACGGGGCCGCGATCGGCGTCGCCGAGGCGGGCGCGGCCGGTTCGCTCCGGACGGCGGCGGCGTCCGGGCTCGCGACCCGCTGGATGGCGGCCGAGGACGCCGACGAGCTCGCCGTGCTCGGCGCCGGTCGGCAGGCGAGGCGCCAGGTCGAGGCGGTCGCCGCAGTCCGCCCGCTGCGTCGCGTCCGGCTGTGGAACCGCACCACCGACGCGGCGCACGCGCTCGCCGCGCAGGTCCGCGCGGACCTCGATGTCGAGGTCGTCGTCGCGGACACCGTCGCCCACGCCACGAACGACGTCCCGATCGTCACCCTCATCACCCGCGCGCAGGACCCGTTCCTGCACCTGGAGCACCTCGCAGAAGGCGCCCACCTCAACGCAGTCGGCGCGATCCTCCCCTCCCACGCGGAGTTCGACCCAACCGTGCTCGAACACTCGTCACTCACCGTGGTGGACAGCCTGGAAAACGCCCGCCGCGCCTCCCGTGAGCTCCACGGCTGGGATGCCATCGAAACGCTGGCTGACGTCGTCACCGGGAAAGTCAAGCGACCGGCCGACCCGCGCTGCACCGTCTTCAAGGGCATGGGAATGGGCCTGTCCGATCTGGCGGTCGCCCGCCTTCTCGTAGGAGGCACGCCGTGAAGTACCGCTCCGACCCGTCCCGCATCCGCGGCTCGATCGCCCCACTGATCACCCCGTTCACCGCCGACGGCACCCTCGACCTGGCCTCACTCCGAGGCCTGACCCGCTGGCAACTCGAAGCGGGTTCCCACGGCATCTCGATCGGCGGCTCGACCGGTGAACCGTCCTCCCAGACCGTCGCCGAACGCATCGCGGCGATCCGCGCGGTCGCCGAGGAGGTCGACGACGCCGTCCCGTTCCTGCCCGGCACCGGCTCGGCCAAACTCGACGAGACGCTGGAACTCACCGCCGCAGCTCAGGACGCCGGCGCCGACGCGGCCCTGGTCATCACGCCCTACTACGCCCGGCCGACCCAGGAAGCGCTGTACCAGTGGTACCGCACGATCGCGTCGGAGTTCCCCGACCTGCCGATCGTCATCTACAACGTGCCGTCCCGCACCGCCGTCGACCTGGCCCCGGAGACCGTGGCCCGCCTGTTCCGCGACTGCGAGAACGTCGTCGGCATCAAGGAGACCACAAAGGACTTCGAGCACTTCTCCCGGGTTCTGCACCTGTGCGGCCGCGACCTGCTGGTCTGGTCGGGCATCGAACTGCTCGGCCTCCCGCTGCTGGCCCTGGGCGGTGCCGGGTTCATCTCCGCGGTGAGCAACCTGGCGCCCTCGGCCGTCGCGCGCATGTACGAGGCCTGGGAGGCCGGCGACCACGAGGCCGCCCGCGAGCTGCACTACGGCCTGCACCCGCTGGTCGACCTGCTGTTCGTCGAGACGAACCCCGCGCCGGCGAAGTGGGTGCTGCACCAGCGGGGCCGGCTGGCGTCGGCCCACGTCCGGCCTCCGCTGCTGCCGCTCACCGATGACGGTGTCCCGCGCGTGCGCGCCCTGCTCGGGCAGGTGTCCGATGTCCTTTGACCCGTACGACGCGCAGCTGACCGACCCCGGGATCTGGGACGTCTACGCAGCGGCCCGGCCGGTGGTGCACTCCGACCGTCGCGGTGGGTTCTGGCTACTGACCGATTACGACGACGTCCGCAGCGCACTGCGCGACCCGGCGACGTTCTCCTCGGCCTCCGGGCACCGCATCCCGACCGACGGCACCCAACGCGCGATCCCCATCGACTTCGACCCGCCCCTGCACACGGCCTATCGACGGCTGATGGCCACCGCCTTGACCCCGGCGCGGGTGCGGGAGATGAAGCCGTTCCTGGAACGCACGATCACCGATCTCGTCGGGCGCTTCGCCGCCGCGGGCGGTGGTGACGTCGTCCGTGAGGTCGCGCTCCCCCTGCCGCTGCTCGTCCTGACCGAGCTCGTCGGCTTCGCGCCCGACACGGTGCAGCAGTTCCGGGAGGTCACCGAGCAGATGTGGGGGTTCCTCGCCGGAGGTGGCGATTTCGCCGCCGCCCGCACCCGCATCGACGAGCTCATGCGTCGAGAACTCACTGAGCGTCGGCCCGGATTCGTCACCGAACTCCTCGACGCCGACCTCACCGACGACGAGCGCGTCAGCATCCTCGCCACGTTCGCCGTCGCCGGGCACGAGACCACGATGAACTCGGTGAGCACGCTCGTGCACCTGCTCGTCACGCAGCCGGACCTGCAGGACCGGTTACGCGCCGACCCCGGCCTGGCGCCTCGCGTCGTCGAAGAGATGCTGCGCCACCGCAGCCCCGCCCAGAACTTCGCCCGCCGCACGACCTGCCCGGTGCGCGTGGCCGGCCAGGACATCGCGGAAGGCGACGCGGTTCTGCTGTCCTTCGCCGCGGCCAACCGGGACCCGGCCCGCTTCGGTGACCCGGACCGTTTCGACGTCGATCGCGACACCCGTGGCCACCTGGCGTTCGGCTGGGGCATCCACCAGTGCCTCGGTGCCGCGCTGGCCCGCTCCGAGCTGTCGATCCTGCTCACCGCGCTCACCACCCACCCGCCGATCCGGGCGGCCGGTGACGTCGTCTGGAGCGGTTTGCAGGGCGGCAACCACCTCGGCCCGACCCGGTTGCCCATCCGCTTCGTCCAGGAAGGCTGACGATGACCTACCGCGTGGACATCGACGAGAACCTCTGCAACAGCTACGGCAACTGCGTCGTCGCCGCACCTGAGATCTTCGACCTGGACGACGAGACGAACATCGCGGTCGTCCAGCCGGGTCACCCGGCCGACGACGAGGCTCTCCGTGAGGCTGCAGCCGACTGTCCGGCCCGCGCCATCACCCTGCAGCGGGTCGGACCATGACCACCGACACCCTCCGTACCGCCTTCGGCAGCTACCCCACCGGTGTGGTCGCGGTCTGCGGGATGGTGGCGGGTGAGCGCGTCGGCATGGCGATGAGCACGTTCGTCCCGATCTCCCTCGACCCACCGCTCGTCGGCGTCTGCGTGCAGCGCACCTCGCGCACGTGGCCGCTGCTGCGCACCGCGGAGCGTCTCGGGATCAGCGTCCTGGCCCACCACCACGCGCACGCCGCGCGGGCCCTCGCCGCCCGCGACGGTGACCGGTTCGCCGGGATCGACCTCGAGTTCGGTGACGGCACCGTGCACGTCGCGGGCAGCACCGCGCGACTCGTCTGCACTGTCGAGAACGAGGTCGACGCCGGCGACCACGTCCTGGCCGTGCTGCGCGTGCACACCGCGTCGACGACCACCGGCACCGAACCGCTCGTCTTCCACCGCAGCGCGTTCGTCGAACTGGCGGGCAGCCGCCGATGATGTCCTTCGAACCGCTGACGCCCACCGCGTTCCTCACCCGTGCCGCGGCAGCGCACGCGGACCGCACGGCCGTGGTCGACGGTGATCTCAGGTTCACGTACGAGCAGTTCCACGAACGCAGCGCCCGCCTCGCCGGCGCGCTGGCCCCGCTGGCCGACGGACGGCCGGTCGCAGTGCTGGCCGCGAACACCCACCAGATGCTGGAGGCACACTTCGGGGTGCCGTGGGCGGGCGTGCCACTGGTGACGATCAACACCCGGCTCTCCGCGTCCGAGATCGGCTACATCCTCCGGCACTCCCGCGCGTCGGTGCTGATCCATGATGCGGCGTTCGACGACACCGTGGCCGAACTGCCCGATCTGCCGGTCCGGATCCGCACCGACGACGACTACGAGACCCGCCTCGACGCGGCACGCCCGCTCGCCCGGGGCGTCGACGACGAGCGGGGACTCCTGTCGATCAACTACACCTCCGGGACGACCGGGCGCCCGAAGGGTGTCATGTACCACCACCGCGGCGCCTACCTGCAGGCACTCGCGATGGTCGGGCACACCGGACTGTCGCCGGACAGCGTGCACCTGTGGACCCTGCCGATGTTCCACTGCAACGGCTGGTGCTTCCCGTGGGCCGTCACCGCGGCGGCCGCCACCCACGTCTGCCTGCCGAAGGTCGACCCGGCGATCGCGTGGGACCTCATCCGGACCGAGGGCGTCACCCACCTCGAAGGGGCGCCCACCGTCCTGTCGATGCTCGGGCACGCACCGCAGGCCACACCGCTGCCGCATCCGGTTCGGCTGGCGACGGGCGGCGCCCCGCCGACGCCGACGATCCTGCGGCACATGGAGGGTCTCGGCTTCGACGTGACCCACCTCTACGGCCTCACCGAGACCTACGGGCCGGCCATGATCTGCGACTGGCGTCCGGAGTGGAATTCGGCCGACGCCGACACGCGCGCCCGGCTCAAGGCCCGCCAGGGCGTCGGCAACCTGATCGCGTGCACTCCCCGCGTCGTGCGCACGGACGGCTCGGACGTACCCGCCGACGGGACGACCGTCGGTGAGATCGCGCTGCGCGGCAACAATCTCATGCTGGGCTATCTCGACGACCCCGAGGCGACGGCGGCTGCGGCACCGGACGGCTGGTTCCGCACCGGCGACCTCGGCGTGATCCACCCCGACGGGTACGTCGAACTGCGCGACCGCAGCAAGGACGTGATCATCTCGGGCGGGGAGAACATCGCCTCCGTCGAGGTCGAGCAGGTCATCGCCGAGCATCCGGCGGTCCTCGAGGTCGCCGTCGTCGCCGCACCCGACGAGCGCTGGGGCGAGGTGCCCGCCGCCTACGTCGCACTGCACGCCGGTGCGACGGCCAGTGCCGACGACATCATCGAGCACGTCAAGGCCCGGATCGCGCGCTTCAAGGCCCCCCGCTCGGTGGTCTTCGGTGAGCTGCCCAAGACGTCCACCGGAAAAGTCCAGAAGTACCTCCTCCGGAAGGAATCCCATGACCGCCCTTGACCACCCGGTCGCCCTGGACGCACGAGCCCAAATCGTCGATGCCTCCGGCGAGGGTCCCGTCCGGCCCACGCCGTGGGCGCCGCTGCGGGTGACCGCCGCCGAGATCCGCGCCGCCATCGACCAGATCTCCGCCGGTCCCGCGCCCGTGGACGGCCGCCGGGCCGCGCTGCTGGTGCACCCCGAGTCGACGAGCGGGCGCAGCTTCGCGCCGGGCGTCGAGGTCGCGGTGGAGGTCCTGCTGCCCGGCGAGTCGACGACGCCGCTGCGTCGCAATTCGAGCCTCGTCCAGATCGGTGTGGCCGGGGCCGGCCGGGTCCACGTGGCCGACGCGGCGGTCGAGATGGTGCGGAACGACGTCGTGACCGTGCCGTCGATGAAACCGCACCGGTTCGTCAACACAGGGGACGAGCCGTGGATCCGGCTGGCGTACTCCAACGCGCCGCTGCTGGCCCACCTGGGGACGCTGTACTCCGAGGTTCTCCCGCCCGACTGGACCCCCGGCACCGTCGGCGACGGCCCGATCGACATGGACGAACCCGATGCCGTGGCCGACCGGGGCAGCGCCCCGGACCACGAGGTGTCACCCACCGGCGCCCGGCTGCGCGGCTACGAGTACCTCGTCGACATCGAGCCCGTCCCGAACCGCCTGCGGCACTGGCCGTACCGGACGATCTCCGGTCTCATGTCGCAGTCCACCGGCGACGGCAAGCGCACGATCATGGCGCTCTACAACCCGGCGACCGAACGCAGGCAGGGCGCCACCGGCAGCTTCTTCGTCACGCTGTCGCAGATCCCGCACGGTCACCGGCCCCGGCCGGAGGGGCCCGGGCACCGCCACAGCTCGGTGGCGATCAACTACCACGTCGAGGGCGTCGGCTACTCCGTCGTCGACGGCCAGCGGATCGACTTCGGCCCCGGCGACCTGCTGCTGTCGGCCCCGTCGTGGCGGGAGCACGCACACTACCCCAGCGAGACCGGCCTGACCGTGTTCACCGTCCAGGACCACCCCCAGCACATCGGCCTGGAGTCGCTCATCTGGCAGGAAGACCTGACCGGCCCCATCCTCGCCCTGGGTCTCGAACGAGGCCAAACCGGCTACGTAGCCCCCCGCAACTGGGACAAACCCTGACGCCTCCCACCGGTTCGCCGGGAACCGACATCTGGCCGTGCTGCGTCCAAGAAGGATGAGACTCCTCCGGATCGCGGTCGCAGCCGTCCTCCTGTTCGTCGTCGTCGGCTGCGCCGACCGGAGCTCGTCCGTGACGCCGCACAACAGCGCCGGGCCGATCTCGCTGATCGGCTCGTGGACGGTGGCCGGCACCGACGACGTTCTGCGGATCGCCCCGAACAGGCAGTTGTCCCTGTGGCGCACGTGCGGCACGCTCACCGGTAGCTGGGCCGCGAGCCAAGACCTGTTCATCGGAGACGTGCACGGCGGCAGCGCGCCGTGTGGATCGCCGGTCACGCCCGGCTGGCTGCAGGCGGCGAACGGTTATCGATCGTCCGGCGAGAACCTCGAGTTCCTCGACCGGTCCGGAGAATTGGTGGCCCGGCTGATTTCGGGCGGCACACCGAAGGTCGGGCCGAACGTCGCCGCGTCCGAGGCCGACCCCCCGGTGATCACCGCCAAGGACCGGACCGAGCTCGCACGGGTCCCGCGCCGACCGGCCACGCTGACCCCCGTCGAGTCGACGGCCATCGTCGGCCGATGGGCACCGGCCACCCCGGCCGGGAAGGCCTTCGTCGAATTCACGAATGACGGCACCTGGACGGGCTCGGACGGCTGCAATGCCCACGGCGGTCGCTGGGCAGCCACCCCGACGTCGATGCTGGCCACCACCGGAATGAGCACGCTGATCGGCTGCGACGGCCCACCGGTGGCCAGGTGGCTTTCCCATACGGCGATCGCCGGCCTGGACGACGACGCGCTGGTGCTCCTCGACGCGACCGGCGCCGAACTAACGCGCCTCACGAGGAGCTAGCGCGAACGACTGGCCGGCCATCACCCGCAGCAGATCCAGCTTGCCGGCGTCGGGCGAGCCCGCCGCCGCGGTGTACGTGACGATGCGCAGGTCAGCGCCGGGAACCGTGAGCACGTCGCAGTCCACCGTGATGTCGCCGACGTCCGGATGGCCGATCGTCTTCTCGTCGCTGGCCAGCGATGCGGTGCCCACCGTCGTCCACAGCTTTTCGAACTCCGGCGACGACTTCCGGAAGCCGGCCACCAGCGCCGCCAGCCGGAGGTCCGCCGGGTACCGGGCCGTGGTCTCTTTGAGGTCGGCGACGATCGTGGCCGCGAATGCGTCCGGCCCGGCCGTCGATCGCAGCGGCCGGATGTAGCCGGCCGCCGGTCCGGTGCCGAACAGCATGTGCCCGATGGTGCGCTCCTCCGGAGGGAGGACGGCCGGGTCACCGTGCAGCGCGGTCCACATGTCGTTCCACCAGAGCAGGCTCCAGTCGGCGGCGAAGATCCCGATCGGTACGTCGCCGAGCCGGGACGCGAGCCGCTGGACGCCCGGCGGCACGTGGCCGTCGATCATGCCGTCCTGCGGAGGCAGCAGCCCCGCGGCGCGGTAGAGCTGGTCGCGCTCGGCGCGCCGCAGGTGCAGAGCGCGGGTGATCGCGGCCACCACCTGCGCCGACGGGTTCGTAGCGCGGCCCTGCTCGAGGCGCAGCACGTACTCGACCGACAGGCCGGCGAGGTCCGCCAACTCCTCGCGCCGCAGGCCGGGCGCGCGACGCTTGGTCGTCCGGGGGAAACCGGCGTCCGCCGGGTCGAGCCGATCCCGCCATTGCCGCACCAACGCACCGAAACTCACCACCCCATGATTCCAGCCTGTGTACCGCTGGTACCAGGGCTGAGCAGGTGGCTGGTTGCTCTGCGGCCCGCGCCGGAAGCTGGTCACATGCTCATCAACAGCACCGACACGACCGTTCCGATCACCGTCTTCGCCCGGACGTCCGCGGCCCCCGCCGACGCGTTCCGGATCATCGCTCCGATCGACCTGAGCAAGGTCTTCATCGCCGACCGGCTGTTCCCCGGGATCGCCGAGGTGACGGGGCAGACCGATTCGTGGGACCACCCCGGGGTCTCTCGGCATCCGCGGTTCACCGACGGCTCGACGGTCACCGAGTCGCTCACCGAGTACGTCGAGGGCCACGGCTTCGCGTACGAGCTGACCGGCTTCACCAACGCCCTGGCCGCGCTCGCTGTCGGCGTCCGCGGCGAGTTCTCGTTCCTGCCCGACGGCACCGGCACGAATGTCCGCTGGACCTACGAGTTCAAGCCGCGCCCCGGACGCCGCCTGGTCATCGCCGGCCCGTTCCGCCCGCTCTGGCAGCGCTACATGCAGGCCGCTCTGAACCGCATGGTCGCCATCGCGGAAGACGACCGTCAGTCCGCCGGGTGACCACCCGGAGCCCCGAAGATCTGGTCGTAGCCGTTGGCGTCGTCGTAAAGATGGGTGAAACCGGTCCGCTCGTAGAGGCGGCGGGCCGCGCTCCCACGGTCGATCGCGAGCCGGAACGGCCGCTCGTCGGCGTGTGTGCTCAGCACGTGCCGGAGCACCTGGCCACCCGTACCGCGCCCCTGGGCGGCGGCGTCGAGATAAACGTGCTCGATCCACTGCGCGTCTGCTTCGGCGCGCACGGCGATCGAGCCCACCGGCTCTCCGTCCACCTCGATGACCTGGGTGTTGGCGGGCACGAACGAATCCAGGAACCGGAGGGTCCAGGCTCCGCTCACGGACTCAGTATGACGCGGTCCGCTGACGATCTTCTCCTTCCGCAGTGCGGAAGGAGACGCCCTCGCGGACGGAGCCGCTCGCACACTGGCAACCCAGCCGGGCTGACCGAGTGGAGGGCTGACGATGACGTCAATCGTGCGCAATCAGTGGTACGTGGCCGCCTATGGCCGGGAGATCGGCCGGGACCTGTTCTCCCGCACGATCTGCGGGGAGTCGATCCTGTTCTGGCGTACCGAGGACGGCGCGGTGACAGCGATGTCCGACCGGTGCGTGCACCGGCGGTTCCCGCTCTCGCAGGCTCCCAGCCACCTGGTCGGTGACACCGTGGTGTGCGGTTACCACGGGTTCACGTACGGGTCCGACGGGAAGTGCGTCGCCGTGCCCGGCCAGACCCGGGTGCCTCGCACCGCGCGGCTGCGGTCGTATCCGATCGTCGAGCAGGACTCGTTCGTCTGGGTGTTCATCGGAGACCCGACGCTGGCGGAGTCCACCCGGATTCCTCGCGCTCCATGGCTGGACCTCGATGGTTGGACTGCCGTGTCCGGGATGGAGCCGTTGGCCGCCCGCGCGAGCCTGCTCGTCGACAACCTGCTCGACCTGTCGCACGAGACGTACCTGCACGGTGGGTACATCGGCACGCCCGAGGTCGCCGAGACGCCAATCACCACCGAGGTCGACGAGGACGCCGGGGTCGTCTACGTGTCCCGGCGCATGGCGGACGCCGCCTGCCCGCCGTTCTACGCGAAGTCCACGGGTATCACCGGGCGGATCACCCGGTGGCAGGACATCGAGTACACGCCGCCGTGCCTGTACAAGCTGCACTCGCGCATCGCGCCGGCCGGGGTGCTGCCGAACGAGGACGGCACCGACCCGGACGCGTTCCACGTCGAGGTCGTGTACGCGATCACGCCGGAGACCGAGCACTCGACGCACGACTTCTGGGCGGTCGCGCGGGACTTCGCGCTGGATGACCAGGGCGTCTCGGACTTCCTCGCCGAGAACAACCGCACTGTCGTGCTCCAGGACGTGGCCGCGCTCGACGTTCTCGAGCGGGTCATCGCCACCGAGCCCGACGGCTACCAGGAACTCTCGATCAACATCGACACCGGCGGCCTGGCCGCCCGCCGAATGCTCACCAACCTCGCGGCTGGTGTCACCACGGATTCGGTGAGCCGATGAGCGAGCGGGTTCTGCGGGTCGAGTGGATTCCGGGGACTGACCGGCTGTCCGGGCGGTGCCACTGCGGTGCCGAGTCCGAGGCCGACGACCCGGTCGTGATGTGGGAGTGGCTGCTCGCGCACCCCGACCACCCCTCCGGTGGCCCCGGCGAAACGCCCGCACCGCCGGCGCCACCCCCGGCCCACGTCGTCACCGACCCCGCGAGCATCCGCGGACGCGTCCCCGTCCTCGCGTGAGGAGCACTCCCGTGCCCAAAACCGACCTCCGGCTCCGCGTCGACCGGCGCGAGGCCGTGGCCGACGGCGTCATCAGCCTGGACTTGCGCGCCCCCGACGGCGGGAACCTCCCACCGTGGGAACCCGGCGCACACATCGACCTGAACCTCGGCCCGGACCTCGTCCGCCAGTACTCCCTGTGCGGCGACCCCGCAGACCCCTCCGTCTGGCGCATCGCGATCCTCCGCGAGCTTGACAGCCGCGGCGGCTCGCAATACGTCCACGACAAGCTGCACGAAGGCGCAACTGTCGACGTCCGCGGCCCCCGCAACCACTTCCCGCTCGAACCCGCGGAGAAGTACATCTTCATCGCTGGCGGCATCGGCATCACACCGATACTGCCGATGCTCGCCGCAGCAACAGCAGCCGGCGCCGACTGGGAACTGCACTACGGCGGCCGCTCCCACGCCTCGATGGCGTTCCGCGACGAACTCACCGGCCCCCAGGTGCACCTCCAGGAAGGCCTCCTCGACCTCACCACCATCCTGGGTGAACATGCCCTGATCTACTGCTGCGGCCCCGAGCCGCTCCTCAGCGCCGTCGAGCAGCTCGTCCCGGCCGAGGCGCTGCGCCTCGAACGCTTCACACCCAAAGCCCAGGGCGACGTCGTCCGCCACGAATCGTTCGAGGTGGAGCTCACCCAGAGCGGAATCACACTCACCGTGCCGACCGACCGCTCGATCCTCGAGGTCGTCGAAGCAGCAGGCGTCACCGTGCTCTCCTCCTGCCAGGAGGGCACCTGCGGCACCTGCGAAACCGCGGTCCTGTCCGGCGAGGTCGACCACCGCGACAGCCTCCTCACCGACGACGAGCAGGCCGCCAACGACACCATGTTCATCTGCGTCTCCCGCGCCGCGTGCCCGCGGCTGGTCCTGGAGCTCTGACGAGCCACTACGCTGACGTCGTGGACCCGGCCCCACGACGCAGTGAGTCCGGCCTGGCCATCCGCCGGGCCACGCACCTACTCGCGGCCTTCACCCCCGACCGGCCCGCGATGAGCCTCACCCAGCTGGCCCAACGCACCGGCCTTCCCCTCACGACCGCGCACCGGCTCCTCGGCGTCCTCGTCGACTGCGGTCTGCTCGAACGCGACGAGGACGGCCTCTTCCACGTGGGCCTGCGGCTGTGGGAGATCGCGTCGCTGGCGCCGCGCGGCCTCGGGCTCCGCGAAGTGGCGCTGCCGTTCATGGAGGACCTCTACGCGGTGACGCACGAGAACGTGCAGCTGGGGATCCGCGACGGGCTGGAATCGGTCTTCGTCGAACGGATCGCCGGTCGCACCGCGGTTCCGGTCCTCACCCGGGTCGGTGGCCGCTTCCCGCTGCACCCGACCGGCATCGGCCGCGTTCTGCTCGCCCACGCTCCGGTCGACGTCCAGGACGAGGTGCTGGCCGCCCCGTTGCAGTCGTTCACTCCACGGACGATCACGGACCCCGCGGCGCTGCGGCGGATCCTGAGCGACGTCCGGTCACACGGCTATGCGGTCAACGACCGGCAGGTGACGATGGACTCCCTCTCGGTGGCCGCACCGATCCACGCCACCGACGGCAGCGTCGTCGCCGCGCTCTCCATCGTCGTACCGGCCGGGATCGCCCACCCCGCGGCACTCGCCCCCATGGTGCAGACCGCCGCACGAGGCATCTCCCGCTCCCTGCGCCAGTTCGCGAAGTAGGGCGCAGGATGCCGGGTATGGACGAGGTTGAAGTGGTCGTCGCCCACAGCCAGCGCGCGACCCTGCGCGTCGGCAACGTGTTCCTGAAGATCGACGTCGACCCGGCGCACGCTGCCACCGAAGCGCGGGCGATGGCCATGGCTCCGATACCGACCCCGGCGATCCTCTGGCGCGAGCCGCCCGTGCTTGCCATCGCCGCAGTACCCGGCACGGCGCTCGGCGTCCTCGGCGAACCGTCCGCCGCGTCACCAGCCGCGTGGGCCGCTGCGGGTGCCGCCGTCCGGCGGCTCCACGATGCGCCGTTGCCGCCGTGGCCGGGGCGCCGGCTCGACGACGTGGCGGCGGAGCTCGACAGCGAGTGCGCGTGGCTGCTCGCCAACGCCGTACTGCCCGCCGAGGTGATCCGGCGCAACCGCGAGATCGCCGAGACCGCGCTGCGGCCGTGGAAATCGGTGTTCATCCACGGCGACCTGCAGATCACCCACGTCTTCGTCGACGGCGACGAGGTCACCGGCGTCATCGACTGGTCCGAGGCCGCCCCCGGTGATGCCATGTACGACCTCGCCATCCTGACGCTCGGGCACGAGGAACGGTTGGACGATCTGCTCGCCGGTTACGGCGACGACGCGGACCGGGAGGTGATCCGCGCCTGGTGGTCGCTCCGCAGCCTGGTGGCGTCGCGTTGGCTGATCGAGCACGGCTTCGATCCGGACGCCCCGGGATGCGAGTTCGACGTGCTCAGGGCCGGGTCACGCCAGTGAGGCGTTGGTCCAGGAGAGGCGGCCGGCGTTGGTGAGGGTCTTGTTGAGGACGACGAAGGCGGCGCTGTACGCGTGCCAGCCCTCGCGGCCCGGGTAGCGGTCCTCGTCGTCGTTGAGCACGATCTGACCACCGGGCATGACCCCGGTCCGGTCCTGCATCGCCTTGGCCGCGCGGCCGTGGACCGAGTCCCAGTGCGTCGCGCTGACCGGGATCGCGTCCGACGTGCCGATGTGCGTCTCGACCAGGGAGTCCCACAGCCAGAAGCCGGTGTGCCGGGCAGTCCCCCAGTCCTTGCCGTCCGGGAAGTACAGCGAAGGACTGGCGGTGTCCTTGTACATCGGCTTGGCCGGGCTGACAGTGCCCGGATAGACGACCGTCCGCATCGCGCCGTAGATCTTCGCGCTGTTCCACCGCACCCACTCGGGGGTCGGCTCGTCGGCCAGCGAGTGGTGCAGCGACATTCCGAGGCGCATGGCGTCGGACTGCATGTAGTCGGGATTGCGTTTCCCGTGGTTGGTGATCACGTACCGCTCGGACCAGTTGTAGCCGGGCTTCCCTACCGCGCCGACCGTCCAGTGGTTCGGACTGTCGCCGTTGATGTCCGTGGTCGTGTCCCAGAGGTCGTTCCGCGACATCGCACCGACGATCCCGAACTGCGCGGCCTTCTTCCGCCAGGCGGCGGCGCGCGGGTGCCCCGGCATCATCGTGGCGGCGAGGTCGAGGACTGTCGCCTGCCACATGTCCTCCTCGGCCGCGCTGTCGCCGGCCCGGATCCCCGTCCGGTAGACGCCGCTGAACGGCTGGTCGGCGCCGGTCGAGTCGCGCCAGATCTCCGGCCGGTTGCGGTTCAGCTGCAGGTCCGCCTCGTACTCGAGGACGGCGCCGACGGCCTCCCGGTCCCAGGCGTTGGTCAGCTGCCTGTTCCAGAGCAGCCACGCCGCCAGGCCGAGCGAGTACGCCCAGTAGGCGGACTGCCAGTTGCCACCCCACATTGCTCCGCCCGCTCCGTACGTGACGTGCTTCCGGGCCACCCCGACCACGAGCCGCGCCGCGCGGTTGCGCACGTCACCGATGTTGAGCGAGATCGCCGACGGCAGGTAGCCGCCCCAGTCGGCGCACACCGCCATCGTGATCGCGGCGTTGCACGCCTCGCGGACCGTGATCTCCATGTCGAATGCCGTCGTCCACGTGATGGTCGGGATGCCGGTGGCGGCATAGCGGTTCTTCGTCTTCCACCAGTAGGTGGAGAAGTAGTACGACGACTTGCTCACCATGCTGCGGCAGCGGACGTCGGAGATCGCGGGCGCGAACGCCACCGGTGGCACGACGTAGGTGTAGGCGGGTGCCGCCGCCGTGCGGTGGGTCGCGACCGACCGCTGACGCGGAATCAGCACCGTCGGTAGCTGTGGATTCGACTGCGTCATGAAGGGGCTCCCCGTAAGCCGTGTGGTGTGCCCGTGAGTGTCGGCCGGGAAGAAGTCCAATTCCCACGTTCCGTCGCCACCACGACTACACGGAGAAGTAATACCGGGCACAAGAATCAATGGTTCACACCGGTATCAGATAGTCCGAAGTAGATTGACAGCCGCTCGACGCTCCTTTGAGGATGGTGCCGATCCGTTGCCGCAACGCACGGGAGAGCCATGCAGCGTCCACGCATCAAGCCGGAGCACGCACCCAATCGGATCTCCGACAGCCGCATCCGGCTCGGCGGCCACACCTACGGCGTCGCGGCCGAGGTGGACGACCCGAGCGGCGCGGTGTGGACCCTCCTGGAAAGCATGGACGGCAACCGTGACATCGAGCAGATCATCAGCCGGGTCCGAGCCGTGCACCCCGGCGAGTCGGAGGAATCGGTCCGGGCCGGGCTCGGGACCTTCGTCGGATCCGGTTACGTGGAAGACTTCGGGGCGCCTGACCCACCGGAGCTGACCGAGTACGACAAGGATCGCTATTCGCGCAGTCGGGCGTACTTCCGGTGGCTGGACGTCACTCCGCGCGCGAGTACCTGGGAGCCGCAGGTGGCCCTGAGCCGGGCCACGGTCACGCTGATCGGGCTGGGCGGAACCGGCGGGACCGCGGCGATGGCACTGGCTGCCAGCGGCGTGGCCCAGCTCCGCTGCGTCGATCCCGACGTCGTGGAGCTGTCCAACCTCAACCGCCAGGTGCTGTACGGCGAAGCCGATCTCGGCCGGCCCAAGGTGGAGGCGGCCGCCGACCGGCTCGCCCAGCTGAACTCGGCCGTCGAGGTGGTTCCGATCCAGGAGCGCGTCACCAGCACTGACGACGTCAAACGGCTCGTCGCCGACAGCGACGTCCTGGTGCTCTCCGCCGATCGCCCGACGGCCATGCGCCGGTGGACGAACCGAGCGTGTCTGGCCACCGGTACACCCTGGGTCGATGCCGGCTACCACGGCCCGATGGTGCAGGTCGGTCGCTACGTGCCCGGCGTCGGCGCGTGCTGGGAGTGCATTCGCACCGTCGACAACGACCACTACCGCGAGATCGACGTCAATCTGCGGGACTCCGAGCCGCGCAACGCAGCCGTCGCGAACGCCGTCGCCGCTCCCACCGCCGGCATCTCCGGCTATCTCGCCGCTCACCACGCGATGGCGCTGATCACCGGCATCCCCTCGCTCCCCGCCGGCCGGATCGACGCGCTGAACCTGCTGGCGCCGGACGCAACGTTCGTCCGGGACGATCCACGCCGGCCGGACTGCCCCGCCTGCGCACCGACCGGGACCGCGGGTTGAGCGCCCCAACGGCGGTCAGCGACACGTCGCGGGTCCGCCTGCACAGCCTCCACCTGCGCGAAGACGGCGAATCGTGGATCGTCGGACGGGTCGAGACCGGTGACTTCATCGCGATCCCGCCGGTCGGACGCCGTGCACTGACGTTACTTCCGGACCACACGGTCGCCGAGGTCCACAGCCGGATATTGGACGAGACCGGGGACGAGGTGGACGTCGCCGAATTCGTGTCGTCTCTCGTCGACATCGGTTTCGTCGCCGAAGTCGACGGCCATCAGGTGGATTCGGCGCCGGTGCCGCGGTCGATGCTGGCCTGGCTGCGTCCGGAGCACGTGCGGTGGCTGTTGCACCCGGCGGTCGCGCTGGTCTCCGCTGCCGTCGTCCTGGTCGCGCTGGCGGCGCTCGGCGTCGATCCCGAACTCGTGCCCGAGCCGCACGACCTGCTCTGGAGCAGCCTCGGCGCGTTGGTCCTGCTCGGCAACCTGGCCATCGTCTGGACGCTGATCCTGTTCCACGAACTCGCGCACCTGCTCGTGGCCCGCGCTGCCGGCGCGCCGGGGCGCATGAGTCTCGGCACCAGGCTGCAGTTCCTGGCCGCACAGACCGACGTCAGCGGGGTGTGGGCGGCGCCGCGACGAGCCCGCTTCAGCGTCTATCTGGCCGGCATCGTCACGAATCTGGTCATCGCCGCGGTGGCTGTGCTGGTCCGCGCCGCCGGAGTTCACGGGCGTCCCGGCGAACTGCTCGCCGCCGTGGCCCTGCTGTCGCTCAGCCTGATCCCGCCTCAGTTCCTGGTGTTCATGCGCACCGATCTCTACTTCATCCTCCAGGATGTCGCCGGCTGCGCGAACCTGTACGCCGACGGCTCCGCCTACGCCCGCTACCTGGCCGGACGCCTCGTACGCCGGAGGACGTCGGAGGACGACCCGAGCCTCCGGCTGTCAGGTCGGGAGCGCATCGCCGTCCGGTGGTACACCCTCGTGCTGGTGGTGGGGACCGTTGCCTGCCTCACGGTGGAGCTCCTCGTGACGCTGCCGGTGGCGATCGCTCTGCTGGCCTCCGCCGTCGACTCGGCGCTGATCGGAGGGACCGGCACCCAGCTCGTCGATGCGGGTGCCGTGGCCTTCACCACCGTCCTGTTCTTCGTCCTGTGGACCCGCGCCTGGTGGCGCCAGCACGGGTCTCAGGTCGGTGGAGCCATCAGCCGCATCCGCGGCTCCGAGCGCGGAGGGAGGTGAACGGCCATGAAGAAGACCGAGACGCAGAAGGTCGAGGCGGTCAAGCCTGGCAAGCTCAGCAAGATCGAGATCAGGAAGCTCGACAAGATCGAGACGACCTCTGTCAGCAGCAATCCGTCGGGGTGACCGACGCGGGGGGCGGGCGCCGGCATCCCACCGGCGCCCGCGCCGCACTCACTCGACGTCACTGCGGTGGTGGCCGTCCGCTGACGGCTCGACGGTGCGGCCGACACGGCCGAGCAGGCGTCCGAGGTCCACGCCGGTGAGGTCGGTACCGAGCTGCAACCCCTGCGCGACATTGTCGGCCACCGACCGCGTCAGCGACGACATCCCGTCGGTGGAGATCACCGTCATCTTGTCGATCGCACCGATCGGACGGCTGGCCGCCTCCACCACCTGCGGCAGGACGCGAGCCAACAGATCGAGCACGGCCGCCTCTCCGTACTGCGCGAACGCGTCCGCCTTCAGACGCATCGCCTCCGCGTCGCCACGGCCGCGGGCCAGCGCGGCAGCGCCCTCCGCGAGGCCTTCGCGCTCGGCCGCCTCGGCCAGCGCGGACCGGCGGGCACGCTCACCCTCACCGGTCAGCCGGGCCTGCTCGGCGTCGGCCTGCGCGGCGGCGATCGTCGACTGCCGGCGGGCGTCCGCGGCGAACACGTCCGCGTTGCGCGTCGCCTCCGCTGCCTGCTCCACCCGGTAACGCTCCGCGTCCGCCGGTCGGCGCACTTCGACGTCGAGCTGGCGCTGTTTGAGCTCGGCCTGCCGCTCGGCGACCTTCTGCTGCTCGCTGATGATCGCCTGTTCCTGCTCGGCCTCGGCCAGCGGGCCGGCCGCGGCCGAACGTGCCTGGGCGGCCTCGACCTCCGCGCGGATCAGTGCCTTCTTGAGGTTGAGGTCACGTTCGGCGACGGCGATCGCCTCCTCGGCGAGCAGCCGCGCCTCCTCGGACGCCTGGGTGGCCCTCGCCTCGGCGACCGCCGCGTCCTTGAGGATCCGGGCGGCCTCGGGACGGCCCAGGTCCTGCAGGTACGTGCCCTCGGTGGTGATGTCCTGCACCTGGAACGTGTCGAGGACCAGGCCCTGGTTGGTCATCGAATGTTCCGCTTCCTCGGCGACGGCGCTGGCGAACGTCACCCGGTCGCCGATGATCTCCTCGATCGTGAGCCGGCCGACGATCGCGCGGAGCGAACCGGCCAGCACCTCCCGGGTGAACTGCTCGATCTCCTTCTGCTGGTGCAGGAAGCGCTGGGCGGCGGCCCGGACTGCGTCCTCGGTGCCGCCGACCTTGACGATCGCGACCCCGTGCAGGTTCGCCCGGATGCCCTGCTTGCTCACCGCACCCTGGATATCGACGGAGATCCGCCGGCTGGACAGGTCCAGCGACTGTTTGCGCTGGACGACCGGGACCACGAAGACCGAGGCGCCCATGACGACCTTCTGCCCCGACAGGTCGGTGATGCGGCTCCCCTGCGCGTTCGTCATCGAGCGGCCGCGACGTCCGGTGATGATGAACGCCTCGTTCGGGCCGGCGACCTTGATGCGGGAGAGCACGAGCATGACGAGAAGGTAGACGACGAGCACGCCGCCGCCGATGACGATCAGTAGTTCCACTGGACACTCCTCAACTCAGCGGTGGAAGCGGCTCGACGACGACGGTGGCGTGGCTGGTCGCCTCGATCACGAAGACGTCCGCACCGAGCGGAAGCGCCTCATCGGCGCGGGCGTGCAGTTTCACCGGGTGACCGGCCACCCGCACCCGTACCTCGCCGGAGCGCGGCGGCGAGATCGGGGTGACCACCACGCCGATGGCTCCGACGAGGTCGGCGCGCCGCGGCGTCGCGTCGGTAGGGATGTTCTCCGCCCACCGGGACAGCCGGATCACCAGCACGGCGGTGGGCAGCGCGGCGGACACGCCGATCGCACCGGCCGCGGCCACCGCACCGGGCCCGCGGGCGTCGAGCAGCAGGCTGGCGCCGGCCGCCGCGAACCCGAACATGCCGACGAACGCGGCGACGGTCTGGCCGGAGGCACCGCCGACGCCGGTGGACACCAGACCGATCAGGCCGGCGCCCACGAGGCCGAGCAGCAGCAGTCCGGCACCGCACGCGCCGATCAGCACGAAGACCCCGGTGGCGCCGTCCATGCTCCGAGCGCCCCCTCTGGCGAGTGTGGACAGATGCTGTCCACGAGTGTGGGGCGCGGTACCGGGCCTGCGTCCATGCCGCACCGGTGCGGCATGGACCGCGGCCGGAACGCGGTGAGATGCTGCGAAGGCGTGCGCTGAACCGTCAGCGCTTGCGGTGGATCGTGTAGTGCAGCACCAGGAACGGGAGCCCGTACAGCGAGAAAGCGTGCTCGGCCCGGAGGTCTCCGTCGACGACGTGGACGTCGAGCTGCTCGGCGAAGCCGTGCACGGCCAGCGTGGTGAGCTCGCGCGTCGCCGGGTCGATGTAGGTGAGGTAATGGCCGGGGTGCTGGAGGTCGCTCCGGCTGGTGAGCACGAGCCCGCCGTCCGGGCGGGGCTGCGGCAGCAGGGTCGCGGTGAAGCTGCCCTGGGGCACCGGGAACCCGACGCTCACGTAGCCGCGGCCGTCGTGCCGGTACGTCGTGTAGATGCCGACGTAGATCGGCTCGTCGGTGTCGGCGAACGAGCGGATCCAGCCCCGCACCCCGATCGCGTCCGTGCCCTCGGGGGTGATCGTGTCGATCCGGCTCCGGACGCCGCGCATGGTCTCCCGCTGGTTCATCGGCACGTTCGCCTGGCCGAGTGGCCGCGCCACGAACGTCCGGTAGAGCAGGTAGCCGGGGCGTACCCAGAGCCGCCACTCCGGGACGATGTCGAGCGTGAACCGGGTGGTGTGCTCGTAGAACTCCCGGACGAGGGGGTCGACGTCCGCCGGGTCGAACTGAGGTCCGGCGAGGTCGTCGAGCGCGGCGACGATTCCCACGTCGGCGGCGTCAGCCTGGTACGTTCCACCGATTTCGACGGCCAGCGTGCGGACGTAATCAGTGCCGACGTACCGGCCCCGCGCCTCGAGCGGGACGACGAACGGCACCTGCTCAGCAGGTACGCGTTCGGCTAGCAGGTCGACCTGGGCGTCGCGGAACACCAGCGCCGACACCGCCCGGAAGGCCACCACCGCGCTCGCTGCCACAGCGGCGGGAGGCGCCTCGGTCAGACGCCAGGCCGCTCCTACGAGAGCGCCGACCACCGGGCCCAGCGCCACCTTCTGCGGGCGCAGCCCGAGCGCACCCGCTGCCGTACCGGCGGCCAGGCCGACCTGGACCGGACCGGCTCCGGTGAGGCGTCCGCCGAGCCAGCCGACCGGAGCCGCCAGCGCCCCGCTCATCGCCACCCGTGACCACCACGCCGGGATCTCACCGGGCTGCTGACGCGCCCGCGCCACCGCCTCGGTGGCGGCCAGCGCCGCCGCCCCGGTCAACGCACCGACCGCCGCACCGCGCCGGCTCAGGACCGCCGCTCCGGCGAGCGCGCCCACGGCCGCAGCGAAGAGGGTCCCACCGAGCCGGTCGCGCGTCGTCATGCGCGCACGCTAGCAATCCGGTCGACGAGCAACTCCATCCGCTGCTCGGCGTACTCCGGCGGCATCCGGCCCGCGCGGGTCAGCGTCACCAGCCCGTGCAGGGCGGCCCAGAACACCTCGGTGAACAGTCCCGGATGGACACCGTCCCCCGCGACGCCCTCGAGGCTCTCCAGCAGCGCGGCGAAGGCGTCCTTCAGTGGCTCCGGAGTGTCGTCCTCGGCGAACGGCAGGCCGGCGTCGAGTTGGAACATGGCGTCGTAGACCGCCGGATTGCGTGCCGCGAAGTCGAGGTAGGCGCGGGCCAGGGCGGCAACCCGGGCGCGAGGGCCGTCCGCCGCGGACGTGGCGGCACGCAACTCCGCGGCCAGCTCGGCAGCGCCTTGCAGAGCCACTGCGCCGATGATCTCGCGCTTGCCCCGGAAATGGCTGTAGAGGACGGGTTGGCTGTACTCGATGCGCTCGGCGAGCAGCCGGGTGGTGACCGCGTCCCACCCCTGCTGCTCGGCGAGTTCCCGCGCCGTCGCGACGATGAGGCGCTCGCGCTCCGCTCGTTCGCGTTGCTTGCGTTCCTGTACCGACATGAGTCGATCCTAGCGCCGCTAGACATCCGAGCGAAAGTAGGTCTAGCGTTGAGTCATCTGCTAGCAACACTAGGAGCTTCTGATGATGGTCTTCACGGTCGTGGTCGTCGGCCTCATGGTCGGCGTGGAGTTCGCCGTTTCGTTCGTGCTCAATCCGATCCTCGACGCACTTCCCGACGACGCCGGTCAGTTGGGTCGCGCCCACGGGGGCCGGATGCTCGGCGCCCTGATGCCGTTCTGGTACGTCGGCTCGCTCATCCTGAGCGCGATCTGGGCGGTCACCGCCTGGCACGAGCCCGGGACGGGCCTCGTCGTCGTCGCCGCCGCGTTACTGGTCGTCAGCGTCATCATGTCGGTCGTGCTGCTCGTCCCGATCAACAACCGCAGCAAGACGTGGACGCCGGAGAACCGGCCCGACGATTGGAAGGAGCAGGGGAAGCGCTGGGACCGCTACCACTACGTGCGCGTCGCCGTCATCATCGCCGCCTTCGCGCTCCTGACCACCGCCCTGGCCTGATGGACTCCGGGAATGCACGCTAATGTCCACGGTGGGGCATCCGAACAGTTCACCCGCAGGAGCGTGCAATGGCTGACGACATCGAGCCGCAGGACACGCCCGAAGAGGCGGAGACGGAACAGTTCCTGAACCGGGCCGCCCGCCGGGCGAAGAACAAGGGGGGCGCTCCCTCGAGCCAGCCGACGTCCGGCGGCAGCAAGGTCGGTAACCGTGGGCCGGTCGCCGGTCAACGGCAGTGGGCGAACCGCCGCAGCGGCTGACCCCTCCGAGAATCAGAGTCGGAGCGCCCAGCGGATCTCGCCGGGCTCCCGGAAGTCGGGCAGCGCACCGGCGCCGCGGAGAAGGCTGACCGCTCGCCGGTTGTCGGGCTCGACCCACGCGACGATGTCCGCGAACCCCAGTCGTCGCGCGTAGGACACCAGACGCCAGGACATGGCACGACCGACCCCGGCGTCCTGCCAGTCGTCGTGGAGGAGCAACGACACCTCCGCCGTGCTGTCGGACACGCGCACCACGTTCGCGAATCCCACCAGTAGGCCGTCCGGATCCGCGAGCAAAAGCGTGTGCCCCAGCACGGGGTCGACCATCCGTTCCCACTCGGCGGCGGTCAGCCGGTCGCGGCCGGCGTGGTAGCGGCTGCACAGCGTCCGCACCGAACATCTGCGGTGCAGGTCGTTGACGGCGGCCAGGTCGGCAGCGGCTGCCTCCCGGACGTGCAGTGCGGGTTCGACGGCTACAGCAGTCATGAGCGCAATTTAGCGTCCGATCGTTCGGACGTCAAAGGCGAACGATCGTGCGCTAAAGTGAGCCCATGACCGGACGACGAAGCGCAGTCGACGCGCTGGAGACCCGCGCCGCCATCCTCCGGACAGCTGCCGACGTGGCCTCCGTCGAAGGTCTGGAGAACCTGTCGATCGGCCGCCTGGCGACCGAGTTGTCGATGAGCAAGTCCGGCGTGCTCGGGCAGTTCGGCAGCAAGGAAGAGCTCCAACTCGAGACCGTGCGGCTCGTGCTCGCGAACTTCGTGGCCCGCGTCTGGCAGCCCGTCCGGCACCTCGAATGGGGCCTGCCGCGGCTCTCCGGCGTCTGCGAGGCGTGGGCCCGGTACGCGATGGAACCCGGCTACCCCGGTGGATGCTGCGTGGCGACGTTCTCCCACGAGTTCGACGGCAGGCCGGGCCGGGTGCGTGACGAGCTGGCCGACGGCGTCCGCCAGTGGCGCCGGACGCTCGTCCGCGAGATCACCACCGCGATCGACGCCGGTGACCTGCCGAAAGACCTCGATCCCCAGCAGGCGGCGTTCGCCCTCGACGCGATCGCCTCCGGTATCGGGCCGGCCCGGCTCCTGCACGGCGACACCGACGCCGGAGCCTGGGCCGTGCAGGCGATGCGCACCGCACTCCGGACATCCGGCTAGCCGCACGCCGCGCTCCGGATTCCGCTAGAGCCCCAGGGCCGCGTGCAGCGCGGCCGACGTGAGCGGACTCAGCGGCCGCGCTGCCAGCCACGCCGCGCCGGCCGCCGGATCCCGGGCGGTGGACGGCTGCACACCCCGTCGATGCAGCGCGTCGAGCACCCCCTCGCGCACCGGGGTGTCACCCACCAGCAGCCCACCGGCCAGCACGACCGGCCCCTCCGCGGGCAGGTCGTCGAGGGTGCGGACCAGGTGCGCAACGGCCTCCCGGACGATCGAGGCCGCAAACCGGTCGGACGCCCGGGCCGCCGCACACACCAGCGGCGCCAGGTCGGTGATCTCGCTCAGCGGTAACGCCTGCGCCCACCGCACCAGCTCGTCGGAGGTCGCCACTCCGGCACGCGCCGCCACCTCAGCGGCGAACGGCGTCGACCAGTGACGCACCGCGACCCGGACCGCCTGCAGCCCCAACCAGCGGCCGGAGCCCTCGTCGCCCAGGAGCCAGCCCAGACCGTCCACAGTGCGGACCACGGTGTCGGCGCGCACCGCGGCGGCGATCGCCCCGGTGCCGGCAACCAGCACCGACCCGGACGGAGCCGGGCTCCCCGCGGCGAACGCGGTCACCACGTCACCGACCACCGCGACCCGGCCGGCCACGCCCAGTGCAGCCAAAGCGGACCCGAACGGCCGCACGGTCGCCGGCCCGGCAATGCCCAACGTCGCCGCGCCGACCAGCGCACCGGGGTGCTCCCCCAGCGCGTCACGCACGGCAAGGGCCACTTGAGCAGCAGCCGCCCCGGCGCCGGCGGTGAGCGGATTACCGGGCCCAGCCCGACCTCGACCGAGGATCACACCGTCGACCGTGGCCAGCACGGCCTGCGACGAGGTCCCACCCGCGTCGACGCCCACCACCAATCGCATGGCGGTGATCAGAACATGGCGAAGAGTTATTGACTAGCTGTTCTTTCGGTCGTAATTTTCACCGTCAACACCATTCAATGAAAAGGATGACGACGTGGCCGGTGAGAGTGGCGGGTTGCTCGGGCGGCTGCGCATCGAGGGACCGGGCATGCCGGAGGCGCTCGCGAAGATCGCCGAGACGATCCTCGAGGACCCCGAGAACGCGGCCCATGCGAGCATCGTCGACCTGGCCGAACGCTCGGGGACGTCGACGGCGACCGTGACGCGGTTCAGCCGCACGCTCGGTTTCAAGGGCTACGCGAACCTGCGCGTCGCCGTGGCCACTGAGACCGGCCGGGCCGAACAGGCCCGCTGGGAGACCGACATCAGCGGCGACATCGCCCACGACAGTCCCCTGACCGACGTACTCGGGGTCGTGACGACCGCCAACACCCGATCCATCCAGGACACGGCCGCCGGCATCGACGTGGCGGCCGTCGATCAGGTCGCCACCGCGATCGCAGGCGCGCGTCGCGTCGAGATCTTCGGTCTGGGCAGCAGTGGCACCTCCGCGCGCGAGTTGGCGTTCCGCCTCGAACGGATCCGGGTGCCGGTCTGGCACCGCACCGACACGCACACCGCGCTCACCAACGCCGCGCTCCTGCTGCCCGGCGACGTCGCGATCGGCCTGTCGCACTCCGGGCGTACCCGCGAGGTCATCGAGACGCTGGCCGAAGCGGCCGACCAGGGCGCGCTCACCGTGGCCATCACCAGTTTCAGCCGCTCACCGCTCGCCGAGACGGCCGACGTCGTCTTCACGACCGCGGTGCAGGAGACGACGTTCCGGCTGGCCGCGCTCTCCGCCCTGCAGTCCCAGCTGCTCGTCCTCGACCTGATCTACGTCGCGGTGGCGCAGCGCACCTACGAACGGACGGCCGAGGCGCTCGAACTGACAGTGCGAGCCGTCGACGCCCACCGACTGCCGGAGAAGGTCCCGTCCCGCAAGCGCGGGCGGACGAAGGGATGACCCCCAACCCCCGAGGAGTTCCCATGCGATCCACGGCAGTCGCCGCCCTGGGCGTCACAGCGATCCTGGCCCTGAGTGCCTGCGGTGGCGGGTCCGGTTCGTCGACCAGCGACTCCCCCACGACGGTCCCCTCCACGCAAGGCGACGGCAAGACGCTGACCGTCTGGGTCATGGACGGCGACTACACCGACGCCACGCTCGACGCCATCAACACCAGCTTCACGAAAGCGACCGGCGCGAAGGTCGACATCCAGATCCAGCAGTGGGAGGGCATCACCACGAAGATCAGCACCGCGCTCTCCAGCAAGGACACTCCGGACATCCTCGACCTCGGCAACACGCAGGTGCCCGGTTTCGCCGCCAACGGTGGCCTGCTGGACCTGACGCCCTACCGCGACGACCTGAAGCAGGGCCGCACGTGGCTGCCCGGACTGGAGGAACCGGCGACGGTGGACGGATCGCTCTACGCCGTGCCGGGCTTCGCCGGGGCCCGGGCGGTCATCTACAACAAGAAGACGTGGGCCGCGGCCGGTGTCACGAAGGCTCCGACGACCTACGCCGAGCTCACCGCCGCACTGGACAAGGTCAAGGCCGCCAATCCGGCCGCGGACTTCTCGCCGTTCTACTTACCCGGCCAGTACTGGTTCGCCGGCATGCAGTGGATCTGGGACGCCGGCGGCGAGATCGCGACGAAGGACGGCGGCACCTGGAAGGGCGGATTCTCCAGCGCCGCCGCACAGAAGGGCCTGACGGGCTTCAAGACCTTCCAGAACACCTATTCGACGCCCGCCTCGCGCACGCTCGACGTCCTCGTGCCCGACCAGACCCAGCTGTTCGCCGACGGCAAGACGTCGGCCATCCTGGCGACCGCCGGCTCGATCGGCCTGATCCAGAAGGCCAACCCGAAGATCACCGACCTGGGCACCTTCCCCTTCCCCGGCACGTCCGGCAAGAGCCAGCCGGTCATGCTCGGCGGCTCCGACTGGGGCATCGCCACCAAGAGCGACACCCCCGAACTGGCCCTGCAGTGGACCAAGATCGCCGGTAGCCCCGACATCCAGGACCAGTACGTCTTCGGCAAGGACGGTTGGATCCCCAACAGCACCGAGGCCATCAAAGCGGCCCAGACCGCCGGCCTCACCGAGCAGCAAGAGGGCTTCTTCGCCGGCGCACTGACGTCCAAGGCGACGCCGGCCGCCGCGCAGTGGCCCACCGTCGAGGGCGACAAGAGCATCAACCAGGTGTTCTCCGCGGTGGTGTCCGGAGCCAAGTCACCGGCCGACGCCGCGAAGGACTTCGACGCCCACCTCGGTTCCACGCTGGCTTCGTGAGGCGGAACCTCGCGCCGCTCTGGTTGCTCGGCCCGGCGGGCCTGGTGCTCACCGGGGTGACGCTCGCGCCGATCGGCTTCCTGGTGTTCACCTCATTCACCGACTACGACCAGCGGACGCTCTTCACCGGCAGCTACTCCGGCGTCGGGCTCGAGCACTACTCGGCGCTGCTGGTCAGCGGCGCCTTCCGGGTGTCGCTGCTGCGGACCGTGCTGTTCACCGCGGCGATGGTGGCCGGCAGCGTGCTGCTCGGCCTGGGGGTCTCCCACCTGCTGACCCGGCTCGGTCGTGGCTGGCGGTACGCGGTCACGGTGGTGCTCATCGTCGCCTGGGCCATGCCGAACGTCGCGTCGTCGCTGGTGTGGAACTGGCTCTTCCAACCCGGCTACGGCGTCGTCAACTGGCTGTTGGAGCAGTTGCGGGTCTTCGGGAACACGACCGACCTGAACTGGGCGCAGGACCCGACGCTCGCGTACGTCTCGATCTGGCTGCTCATCGTCTGGCAGGCAGTGCCGTTCCTCGCCCTGACGCTCAACGCCGCCGAGACGCAGGTGCCGCCGGACCAGCTAGAGGCGGCCCGGTTGGACGGCGCCGGCGAGTTCGCCGTCTACCGCGTGGTCACGCTGAACCATCTGCGGCCGACGTTGCTGCTGGTCAGCATCCTGTCGGTGATCTGGGACTACAACGTGTTCAACCAGATCTGGCTGATCTCGCGGGGCGGCCCCGGTGACGCCACGTCGACGCTGGGGATCTTCACGTACAAGACCGCGTTCGTCGGCTTCCACATCGGCCAGGGAGCGGCGATCTCCGTCGTGACGACGCTGATCCTGCTGGCGTTGACCGGCGTCTACATCCGCAGACTGCTCATGTCGGGAGAGGACCTGTGAGGCGCTGGGGAGTCAACACTCTGGCCGGGATCTTCTGCCTGGTGTGGGCGTTCCCGGTCTACTGGATGGTCAACACGGCCTTCAAGCCACGACCGGACGTGATGACGCCGACGCCGCAATTCGTGCCGGCGCATCCCACCGTCGACAACTTCGTCAACGCGGTCACGCAGGAGCAGTTCCTGGTGAACCTGCGCAACAGCGTGATCGTCGTCGTCGCGACCGTGCTCACTTCGATCGTGCTGGGCATCTTCGCGGCCGCCGCGCTGTCCCGGTTCCGCTTCCCGGGGCGCCGCACGATCATGGTGGTGATCCTCGCCGTGCAGATGCTGCCGAGCACCGCGCTGCTCATCCCGATGTTCACGATGTTCAGCAGCGCGGACCTGCTCGGCACCTATGCCGCGCTGGTGCTCGCCTACGTCGCCACCGTGCTGCCGTTCTCGATCTGGGTGATGCGCGGCTTCTTCCTCGTGATCCCGGTCGAGATCGAGGAGGCGGCACAGATCGACGGCGCCGGTACCTGGCGCGTGCTGGTCAGCGTCCTGTTCCCGCTGGTCGCGCCGGGTGTGATCGCCACCGGCATCTTCGCGTTCATCGCGGCCTGGAACGACTATCTGTTCGCGTACACGTTCATGCAGGATCAGAGCCGCTACACGTTGCCGGTCTGGCTCGCCTCGTTCAGCAACCCCACCACCGGGACGGACTTCGGTGGGCAGATGGCCGCGTCGGTCATCTTCTCGGTGCCGGTGGTCGTCTTCTTCCTCGTCATCCAGCGCAACCTCGTCGTCGGCTTGTCCGCCGGTGCCGTGAAGGGCTAGGCGTCTTGTTCCTCCCGCGACCCCGAAGTCTCGTCCGTGACCAGGGCGAACTCGTCCTCGACCACAGCACCACCCTCGGCGCCCCGCCCGCGTTGGCTGGTGTCCTCGCGTGGCTCCAGGGAGCACTCCGGCCGGCGACCGGGCTGCCGTTCGCCACGGCGGAGGCGGCCACGATTCAACTTTCCCTCGCCGACGAACTCGAGCCCGAGGCCTATCAGTTGTCGGTCGGTTCTCACGTCACCATTTGCGGCGGCTCGCCGGCCGGTGTCTTTTACGGCTGTCAGGCGCTCCTGCAACTGCTGCCGCCCGCGATCTACCGCCGTGCGCCGGTGTCCGGCCAGCGGTGGTCGCTGCCCGCAGTCCAGGTCGACGACGCTCCGCGCTTCGGCTGGCGCGGGGTGATGCTCGACGTCGCCCGGCACTTCCTGCCGAAGCACGACGTCCTGCGCTTCCTGGACCTGATGGCCGCGCACCGCCTCAACACCCTGCACTGGCACCTCACCGACGACCAGGGATGGCGGTGCGAGATACGGCGCTACCCACGCCTCACCGAGGTCGGCGCGTGGCGGCGCGAGAGCCAGGTCGGTGCGGGGCGCGACGCATCGGGCGACGGTCGTCCGCACGGTGGCTACTACACGCAGGACGACGTCCGTGAGATCGTCGCGTACGCCGCCGAGCGCTTCATCACTATCGTTCCGGAGATCGAGTCACCCGGCCATGTCCAGGCAGCGCTGGCGGCCTACCCCTCGCTGGGCGTCACCGGGCAGGCGCTGGAGGTCTGGACGCGCTGGGGCATCAGCCGCGACGTCCTCAACATCGAGGAGTCGACCGTCGACTTCTTCACCGGCGTGCTCGACGAGGTGCTGGAGCTGTTCCCCTCCCGCTACATCGGCGTCGGCGGCGACGAATGCCCCCGCGACCAGTGGCGCGCCGACCCGCGCACCCGGGAACGCATGGCCGAGCTCGGGACCGACGATCCGCAGTCGTGGTTCATCCGCCGCCTCGACGACCACCTCACCGCTGCCGGGCGCCGGTCGTTCGGCTGGGACGAACTGTTGGAGGGCTCACCGGGCCCGGGCACCGCGATCGCCTCCTGGCGCGGATCGACCGGAACGGTCGCCGCGGCACGCCGGGGTCACGACGTGGTGGCCTGCCCGGACGACCTCGTCTATCTCGACTACCGCCAGTCCGAGCTGCCGGACGAACCCATCCCGGTCTCGATCCCGCTGGCCGTGGCCGACGTCTACGCGTTCGACCCCGTGCCGGCGGAGCTGACGCCGGACGAGGCCCGCCACGTCCTGGGCGGCCAGGCGAACGTCTGGACCGAGCACGCCGACTCCCCCCGCACCATCGATTACCTCGTGTTTCCCCGTTTGTGCGCGGTGGCCGAGGCGCTGTGGAGCTCCGCCGAGCGGGACTTCCCGGACTTCGACCGTCGGCTGCGCCACCACCTGGCCCGGCTCGACGCCCTGGGCGTGGAGTACCGGCACGCGGACGGCCCGCGGCCCTGGCAGCGACGCCCCGGGATTCCGGGACGGCCGGAGAGCCGTGAGGAGCGGGCCGCCCACGTCGCCGGTCTGGTCGCGAACATCCAGGTTTCCTGACACGCTGACCACTGTGGAACTGGACATCGACACGTCCGTGGCACACCCCGCTCGGCGCTACAACTACTGGCTGGGCGGTAAGGGTCGTCGACCTCGGCGATGGCCTGTGCTTCCGGCCCGGGTTGCCGGACGAGGCGAATAGCATCGGCACGGAGTAGATCACCTCGACGGCGCGTGACCCCCGGCGGCGACCTGGCCTTCCGCCACCCCCGCTTCCCTAATTTTCGGCGCCTGGACACGCTGGACGCTTCGCAGACCGCCGGCGCGCTGCAGAGCCGGTTCGGGACGATCCGGCCAGCTCCAGTGCCGCGCCGTACGTCAACATCTTCACGGCCTGGAAGGCCGACGCGACGAACCAGACCTATCTGGACCTGGCTGCGCTCTACCACGACCCGACGGTGGAGAAGGGCGTGCAGAAGGCCAACAGCGGCACCGCGGTGTTCCGCACCACCCTGGCGGCCGAGCTGCAGAAGTAGCTGACGACCGTCGAACAGCAGGCCCACGACGCGAAGGCGAAGTAGTCCGTGCCGGTGCACGTGCGCTCTCCGGTGGCCAGAAGCAGCGGGTCGGGATCGCCCGCGCACTGGCGACCGAACCGTCGCTGCTGCTGGCGGACGAGGCGACCAGCGCGCTGGACCCGGAGACGACTGCGGAGGTGCTGGCGCTGCTGCGCCAGGTCAACCGCGACCTCGGCGTCACGATCGTGCTGATCACCCACGAGCTGGACGTCATCCGATCGGTCACCGATCGGGTGGCGGTCCTCGACCGTGGCCGCGTGGTGGAGAGCGGCAGCGCCTATGACGTGTTCGCGCGGCCGAAGTCCGAGGCCGCCGCGCAGTTCGTCCGTACGGCGCTACGCGATCGGCCGTCCCCGGAGACGCTGGCCCGGCTGCGCGCGCGCCACTCCGGGCGTCTTATCACGGTCCGGATCCGCGACCACGAGGGGTTCTCCACCCGGCTGGCCCGGACGTTCCTCGACCACGGTGTGGCCGCGGACATCGTCTTCGGCGGTATCAGCGAGCTGCAGGAACGGCCGTTCGGCAGCCTGACGTTCGAGCTCACCGGGGCAGATTCCTCGGTCGACGCTGCGGTGGCCGCGTTGCGCGCCGATGGCGCTGAGCTGACCGAGGAAGAGACCTAGATGGATGCTGCAGACGATCGGCACCACGATCGGCACCAACGCGGTGGCTTTCGCGCTCTCCCGGTCGGCGGCGTTCGCGATCAGCCGGATCGTCGAGCAGAACGTGCTCACCGTCGACCCCGGGGTGGTGGAGACGGCCCGAGCCGCCGGTGCCCGGCCGCTCGGGATCCTGGTCACGGTGCTGATTCCGGAGGCGCTCGGGCCGCTGATCCTCGGACACACGTTCATCTTCGTCGCGATCGTCGACATGTCCGCGCAGGCCGGGCTGTTCGGCGGTGGCGGCCTCGGCGACTACGCGATCACCTACGGATCACAGCGCTACAACTGGCCGGTCGTCTACCTCAGCGTCGCGACGATCATCGTCATCGTGCAGACCGGCCAGTTCCTGGGGAACTGGCTCGCACGGGCCGCCCTACGGCGCTAGCGCAGGAGCGGGCCGCTGATAGTTACTGGATTTCGTAGGTGCCGTCGAGGCGGGCGCGCGCGATGACATGGCCGGTCATGGCGTGGAGGGTGTCGGTGAGGGTGAACCTGTCGGGCAGCTGGAGACGCTGATCGAGGGCGAAGAGTTGGAAAACGTAGCTGTGGGGGCCGTGGGAGGCGATGGGCATGGGGCCGGCCCAGCCGCGGCGGCCGAGTGGGCCGTTCCCGTGTACGAGTCCGTTGATCGGGCTGGGCTGGACGAGAGCGTTCTCGGGGATTTCGTGTCGCCCCGGGTCGATGCCTCGGGTGAGCGCGTGGGTTGCCGGTTTCCCGAACGGTACGTCGGGGTCTTGCACGATGAGCACGAGTTCTGCGGTGTCGGCCGGCGGTGGTGTCCAGGCCAGGGCCGGCGAGATGTTGGCACCGAGCAGCCGGCCGCGGTGGCGTTCGGGGATCGGGGCGCCGTGGGCGAAGGTGGGACTGGTCAGGGTGAATGTCTCGGGTGCCTGCAGGTCGGGGTGGGCCCAGACGAGGGTGTGGTGCCCGGCGCGCCGATTGCGCAGCGCGCGTCCGAGTGGGTTGGGCATGCGTTCGGTTCCTTCGTTCAGGGTTGGCCGCGGAGTTTTCGGTCGCGGACGGAGAGAGGGGCCGCGCCACGAGAACGGTCCTTCCCTGCTCGCCTGACCGGCGATGACGGGTGATGGCACCGCGCCCCTTCGCGAACATTAGGCATACTGAAGACTTTGTTTAGGTACACTAAGCACCTATGGAGACGGAGGCAACTGACGCTCTCGACGGGGCCGCACTCGGCGGTCAGGTGCGATCAACGGTGGCGCGGCTCTATCGCCGGTTCCGCAGTGAACGCCCGGAGGGCGGCCTCGGAGACACGGCCCTCGACGTCCTCACCCGGCTCTACAAGCACGGCCCGCAGACCCTGACTCAGCTCAGCGAACACGACCACGTCGCCCCCGCCTCGATGAGTCAGAGCGTGAACCGGCTCACCTCGGCCGGCTACGCGATCCGCACGGCGGATCCGAACGACCGCCGCAAAGTGCTGTTCAGCGCCACGCCCGAAGGCGCCGAACTCGCCCACGCCGCCCGCACCCAACGCAACGCGTGGCTGGACGCCCAGTTGCACGCACTCAGCCCGGACGATCAGAAGGCGATCGCCCGGGCCTGCGTGCTGCTCGGCACCATCGCCGACTCCTAGCGCGGCCGACCGCGAGACACTCGCCGAGCCGATCGGGCTGACCCTGCTGGCGATCCTGCACTTCGTGCCCGACTCCGACCGGGCGCACGACCTGGTCGCCGAGCTGGTCGACGCGCGGTGACGGCGATCTGCCCTCGGTGTCTCTCTACGGTGCGGTCGCCCGAAAGCCCTAGCGGGTGTCGTCGAAATGGTGGCCGGTCTGCGGATCGACGCCGCGGACGGCGTCCCCAGCGCGACCTTCGGCCGGAGACGAGCTGCGCAGCACGAGCGTGGTGGGGATCGCGATCGACAGCGGTGACCGGCCGTCGATCAGCTCGACGAGAAGCCGCACCATCTCCTCGCTGATGCGCTCGTACGGCTGCCGAACGGTGCTCAGCGACGGCTCGGTGGTCGCGGCCAGCCCCGAGTCGTCGAAGCCGACCACCCGCACGTCGTCCGGCACCCGGTGCCCGGCCTCACGGAGCACCGGCAGCGCCGCCGCGGCGATGACGTCGGACGCGGCGAACACCGCGTCGATGCCGGCGCTCCGATCGAGCAGCGTGCGCATGCCGTTCGCGCCGCTGGTCCACGTCCAGTCGGCGTGCACGACGAGCTGGTCGTCCACCGCCAGGCCGTGCGTCTCGAGCGCGTCGGTGTACCCCGCCAGCCGGTCCACGCCCCCGGACGTGTCGGGAGGCCCGGTGATCGTCGCGATCCGGCGGCAGCCGACGCCGATCAGGTGCTCCACGGCCGCGCGCGCCCCGGCCCGGTCGTCCGCGGAGACCGAGCTGATCTGCGACTCCAGGCCGAGCACCCGGCCGCACGCCACGACCGGGATCTGCGCCTGCACCAGCTGCTCCATCAACGGGTCACCGGAGTGCGGCGAGACCAGCAGCACGCCGTCGACATGGCCCCCGTTGAGGTACGCGATCGTACGGGTGCGCTCCTCGGGGGTGGACGCGATCATCAGGATCAGCGTCAGCTCGCGGCCGGAGAGCGCCTCGGCGACCCCACGCAGCAGCACCGAGAAGTTGGGGTCCTCGAACAGCAGGTGCTGCGGCTCGGTGAGCAGGTACGCGATCGACCCCGACCGCCCGGTGGCCAGGGACCGGGCGGTCTGGTTGGTCGTGTAGCCGGTGCGGCTGATCGCCTCGCGGACCGCGCGCACCGACTCGGGGCTGACCCAGTCACTCCCGTTGAGTACCCGCGAGACGGTCGCGTAGGACACCCCGGCCTCGCGAGCGACGTCGCGGATGGTGGGGCGTTTGGTGCGCGACACGTTCGGCATCCTAATCGTCAGGCTTTGACGGCACCGGCAGCCAGGTCGACCTGCCAGTATCGCTGGAGCGAGAGGAAGAGCAGCACGAGCGGAACGATCGACACCAGCGCGCCGGTCACCACCGTGATGTACATGGCCGGCTGGCTGGCGCCCTGGTTGAGCAGGCTGTTCAGCCCCACGGTCAGCGGGTACAGCCGGTCGCTGCCGAGCATGATGTACGGCAGCATGAAGTTGTTCCAGATCGCCACGAACTGGAACAGGAACACGGTGACCAGCCCGGTCCGCATCATCGGCAGCGCCACCCGGAGGAACGTGCGCCAGTCGCTGGCACCGTCGATCCGGGACGCCTCGAGAATCTCGGTCGGTACCGCCGCGGCGGCGAAGATCCGGGCGAGGTAGATGCCGTACGGGCTGATGAAGCTGGGCAGCAGCACCGCCCAGTACGTGTTGGTCAGCCCCACCTTGGCCAGCAGCAGGTACTGCGGAATCGCCAGGATGACGCCGGGCACCAGCACTCCGGCCAGCATGACGTTGAAGATGAAGCTCTTGCCGGGGAAGTCGAACTTCGCCAGCGCGTACCCGAACATCGCCGAGACGAACGTGGAGACCGCGGCACCGACGCCGGCGTAGAGCACGGTGTTCGCCATCCACCGCCAGTACAGGCCACCGCGGTACGTGCTCAGGTCGACGAAATTGTCGAACAGGTGGGTGCTCGGCACCAGCGTCAGCGTGGAGAACAGCTCACCGGCGCTCTTGCTCGACGCGATCACCACCCACGCCACCGGGAACAGGCAGTACGCGGCGCCGAGCAACAGGATCGTCGTCGCCACCGGGCTACGCTTCATGACTCTTCCTGGCTGAAGGCGCGCCGTCCGACGAGCTTGAGGAAGCCGAAGGACAGCGCGAACGTGACGACCGCGATGACCACCGAGGTGGCCGCCGCGGCGTAGATGTCGTTGCGGATGAACGCGTCGCGGTAGACCTTCATCAGCGGGGTCCACGTGTACGTGATCGTGTTGCTCAGCGGCCGCAGCGTGATCGGCTCGGCGAACACCTGCAGGGTGGCGATCAGCGAGAAGACGAACGTCATGATCAGCGACGGCAGGACGATCGGGATCTTGATGCGCCAGGCGATCGCGAACTCCGACGCGCCGTCGATGCGCGCGGACTCGTACAGGCTGGTCGGAACGGCCCGCAGCGCGGTGTAGATGACGATCATGTTGAAGCCGGTGCCGCCCCAGACCGCGACGTTCGCCACCGCCCACAGCACCCACGACGACGACAGCAGCTCGGGCGCGGCGAGCCCGAACGGTTCCAGCGCGTCGGTGAGCGGGCTGACGCGGGGCAGGTACAGGAAGCCCCACAGCAGCGACGCGATGACCGCGGGGATCGCGTACGGCAGGAAGATCGAGATCCGGGCGAAGCGGGCGACCGACGGGCGGGTACGGCTCGAGTCGAGCAGCAACGCCATCAGCAGGGCCAGGCCGAGCATCGTGGGCACGACGATCAGGCTGTACCCCGCGATCCGGTAGACGCTGGGCAGGAAGTCCTGGTCGGTCAGCGAGCGCGTGTAGTTGCCCAGGCCCGCCCAGACCTCGGTTCGCGACTTCGAACCGAGGCCCAGGCCGCTGACCTTGACCTTGCGCAGGCTCAGATAGCCGGCGTAGCCGATCGGCGCCGCCAGGAACAGCGTGAACAGCACGAGTCCAGGAGCCAGAAAGCCGTACGGGGTCTTTCGTGAAGTACTCATTCGGCGACGGTGAACCCGCTGTTCTTCATGTCGTCCACAGTCGCCTTCTGCACGGTGGCGAGCGAGGACGTGAACGCAGCCGCCTTCCTCGACTCGGCGGCCTTGCCGAACGCGTCGTTGAACGCGCTGTAGGCGACGTTGACGTTCGGCCCGTACGTGAACGGCTTGGTGGCCTTCGCGGCCTCGGCGGCGAGGTCGTAGAAGTCCTTCTGGTCGGAGAAGAACGCCGGCGGCTGGTCGAGCACGGCGTCGTTCGCGGCCGGGTACACGTTGGCGGTACCGCTCAGCAGCTTGAGCGCAGCAGGATCGCTGTTGAGCCACGCGATGAACTCGGCGGCCTGCTTCTTGTGCTTGCTCTGGGCGGTGACGCTGGTCGCCGACCCACCCCAGTTGCCGGTCGCCGGGTTCGCGGCGTCCCACTGCGGCATCAGGGCGGCCTTCCACTTGCCCTTGGTGTCCTTCGCGCTGCCCTCGAGCACACCCGGCGCCCAGACCGCGGACACCCAACCGACCTGCGCACCGTCGTTCAGCGCGGTGTTCCACTCCGGCGTGTACATCGGCTTGTTGTCGATGACGCCCTTCTCGACCAGACCGCCCCAGAACGCGGCGACCTTCTGCGTGGCGGCGTCGTCGATGTCGACGGTCCAGGAGTCGCCCTTCACGCCCCACCAGGACGCACCGGCCTGTTGCACGAGTCCGACGAACAGACCGGCGTCGGTGGCCGAGAACGTGCCGAGGTACTGCTTCGGGTTCGCGCGGTGGATCTTCTCGGCGGCCGCGGCGTAGTCGTCCCACGTCTTCGGGGCCTGCAGGCCGTTCTTCTCGAAGATGTCGGCGCGGTAGTAGAACATCAGCGGCCCGGAGTCCTGCGGGACGCCGTAGAGCGCGTCACCGCCGAGCGTCACAGCGGTCCAGGCGGCTTCGGGGAACTTGCTCTCGAGATCGCCGGCCTCCGACGAGATGTCGGCGAGCGCGTCGGCGGAGACCAGCGTCGGGATCTTCTGGTACTCGGTCTGCATGACGTCCGGGGCGCCGCTGCCGGCCTTGACCGCGGTGAGCAGCTTCGTGACCGCCGGGTCCCCGCCGTCCTGCTTGTTGACCGTCACCTGGATCTTCGGATGCGTCGCGTTCCACTCGGCGACGACTTTGTCCATGTTCGGCGCCCAGGCCCAGTAGTTCAGCGAGACGTTCGCGTCGCTGGTGCTGTCGTCGTCGGAGCCACCGCTGCAGCCGGCGGTGGCCAGTAGGACTGCGGCGCTGAGAACCGCCAGTAGGCGGAGGGGCGTCTTCATTGATCCTCCCTGATGGGCCTGTGACCGGTTACAGTGACGCTCCCTCGCAGACGTGTCAAGATCTTGGATTTGATCCTGTGACCGGTTACAAATGGTCTGTGCTGGAACTGCGCCACGTGCCCTGGGAAGAACCGCTGCGCAGGCCGCGGATGAGCAACGACGAGGACGTCCGGCCCGGTGTGTCGCTGACGAGCCGGTACGTGGTCCGGCGCGGTGTCCCGGTCGTGCCCGTCTCCGGCGAGCTGCACTACAGCCGCGTGCCCCGGCGTCGCTGGGCGGAGCGCCTGCGCCAGTTGAAGGCCGGCGGCGTCACGGTGGTGTCCAGCTATCTGTTCTGGCTGCACCACTCCCCCGCGCCCGGCGAATACCACTTCGACGGCAACCTGGACGTCGCCGCGTTCGTCGACCTGGCCGACGAGACCGGTCTCGACGTGATGCTGCGGATCGGGCCGTGGGTGCACGGGGAGAGCCGCAACGGCGGTTTCCCCGACTGGGTCCGGGACGCCCCGGTCCGCCACCGCACCGACGACCCGGCGTACCTCCGGCTGGTCGAGGAGTGGTTCGCCGCGATCGGACCGCACTTCCGGCCGGTGCTGGGGATCCAGCTCGAGAACGAGCTGTACACCGAGCCCGAGCACCTGCGCACGCTCAAACGGCTCGCCCGGCAGGCCGGGATCTCCGCGCCGATCTGGGCCGCCACCGCGTGGGACAGCGCTGAACTGCCCGCCGAGGAGGTGCTCCCGCTCTACGGCGGATACGGCGACGGCTTCTGGGTCGACGCCGATGCACCCTGGGCGCCGAACTTCCGCGACCACTACTTCTTCTCGCACGTCTGGGACGACCCGGGCATCGGCGCCGACGTCCGGCGCGCGCAGAACATCGCGGCAGCCGCGTCCGGACCCCGCGCACCCTCCACCGACTTCCCACCGGTCACCTGCGAGCTCGCGGGCGGGATGGCCAGCGCGTACCACCGGCGGCCGCGGCCGACAGCGCTCGACACGGCCACGATCGCGCACTGCAAGATCGGCAACGGGTCAGCCTGGCAGGGCTACTACATGTACGCGGGCGGCACCAACCCCGGTGACGTGCAGGAATCCCACGCGACCGGCTACCCGAACGACCTGCCCCGACGGGGTTACGACTTCCGGGCCCCGATCGGCGAGGCCGGTGCGCTCGCCGAGAGCCACGCCCACCTGCGTCGGCAGCACGCGTTCCTGGCCGCGTTCGGCGACAAGCTCGCCGACATGCCGTCCAGCCTTCCCGACGTCCGGCCGGTCGACGTCGAGGACAGCACGACGCTGCGCTGGGCGCTGCGCAGCGACGGGCACAGCGGGTTCCTGTTCGTGGCCTGGCACCAGCCGCACTTCCCGCTCGACACGTTCGTCGGTGCCTGCTTCCGGTTGAGCCTCGACGACGAGCAACTGGAGTTCCCCTCCCGGCCGGTCGACGTCCCGGCGGGCACCCTGGCGCGCTGGCCGGTCAACCTGAGCCTCGGTGGCGTGCGGGTGAAGTGGGCGACCGCGTCCGCGCTCACCGTGCTGCCCGGCGAGGTCCCCACGCTCGTTCTGCTCGCCGAAGCCGGTATTCCGCCCGAGCTGGACGGTGTACCGGTCACGCCTGGGCTGACGCCGATCCGGCTCACGGCCGACGGCGGCACGCTGGACGTGCTCGTTCTCCCGGCCGACGTCGCCGACACGGTGTGGGTGCGCGAGGAGGGCGGCCGGCGGCTGCTGTTGAGCACCGACGAATTGCAGTGGAGCGCGACCGGCCCGGTCTCGGTGAAGACGACGTCGGCCGCATCGGTGCGGGAGTACCGCCCGGCGGATCGCGCCTTCGTCCACCTGCCGAGCAGTCCGCGTTCGTGCCTGACAGGTCATCCCACTCTGACCGAAATACGGTCCGCCGGTGCGGTACCCGCTGAATACGGCAAGCACGACGGCCGGGCGTCGGCCCCCGATCGGGCCGTGTTCGAGGAGCATGCCGCGGTATACCGCGTCGACCTACCGGCCTGGGCCGCCGACCCCGACGCCGACGCGCTGCTGGAGATCGACTGGGCCGGTGACGTCGGGGAACTGCGCGTCGACGGCGAGCTGGTCACCGACCGCTTCTGGGACGGCTCGCGCTGGACGGTCAACCTGGTGGACGCCGGGTACCGCCCCGGCGCCGAGGTGACGCTGCACCTGCTGCCGCTCGCCACGGTCTCCCGGATCTCGCTGCCGTCCGACGCTCGCGACCGCCTGCTCACCGCCGAAGCCCAACTGCTGGCGGTCGACGCGATCCGCGTGGTCGGACGCAGCACCGCGACGCTGCCCGGTTAGCACTGTCAGCTCAGCGGGAACACCGACTGCGCCCACGGCGGCCGGCTCGACGGCTGGATCGACGTCACCCACTTGACCCACCAGAACCCCCGCCGCCCCGGCGCCACGATCCGCACCGGAAACCCGTGCCCGGGGCTCAGATACCGACCGCCGACAGCTGTCGCCAGCCACACGTCGTCGAGCGTGTCGCCGCCGAACCACCGGGCATACCCCGTCACCGACCGCACCTCGACGCTCCGTCCGGGGTCCACACCGGCGAGGGCCAGCAGCGCGCTCAGCCGCACGCCCTCCCACTCCTGGGAGCTGTACCACCCGCTCGTGCAGTCCAGGATCGCGGTGAACCGCTCGTGCGGCAGTGCCAGGATCCGGTCCAGATCGAACTCCGTCTCACCGACCCGCAGGCTCCACTTCCCGGCGTCGACGCGCTGGATGCCGTCGTTGATCCACGACGTGACCTCCAGGTCCGCCGTGGGCACCGACCCGGTGTAACGCCGGCTCGTGGCCGCGAGTCCGTCCCACGCCGCCGTGGCCACCGCCGCACCGGCGCCCAGAACGGCCAACCGCAACAGCGCCCGCCGATCGACGTCGGTGCGCCGCGGACGCACCCAGTGACCGACGAAGTGCGCCGCCACCGCGAGAACCGCACCGACCGCCGCACCCACGTGGATCTGCATCAACGTCAGCGGGCCGACGTACTCCACCCGGCCCGTCGAGTGCAGCAACCCGCTGCCGATCGTCACCAGCACGAAGAACAGCAGCGCGAGTGACAGCGCCTTGGTCGGCCGCCGCTGCCGCGGGTTACGCAGACCCCGGCGGATCACCACGTACTTCCACGGCGCCAGCAGCAGGATCGCGAGCGCACCGGCCGCGTGCAGCTGGATGAGGTCGAGTGGCCAGTTCACCCCGATCGTGTTGGCGCCCAGCCCGGTGAGCACTCCCGCGACCAGGAGCAGACCGAGCACGAGGTCCACCCGCCGCCCGCCCTGCCTGGCCCGGAAGTCGATCCGCATGCGCCGAACGCTAATCCGCTGCCGCGTATGCTCCCAACCGTGATCCGTCGCCATGGCTGAACCAGCCTCCCGCCCGGACCACGAGGCGGCCTCCCGCCCCGACCACGGGCCGGCGGCGCGCGAGGTCGACGCGCCACGCACCGAGGTCGGCCGGCTCGAGCGGGCGATCGCCGCCGGGTCCGGCAGCTGCGCGCCGAGGCGGGCCTGACCCTCGCGGAGGCGGCGGCACGCATCGGCATGACGTCGATCCCGGGATCCAGCCGGTGCCGGCCAGCGGTACGCGCGCCATCGCGGCGGCCTCGATCGTCAGCGCACAGAGGTCCTCGGGTTCGAGGTGCTGGACGTGGGCCTTGCCGCAGGCACGGGCCAGCGTCTGCGCCTCCATCGTCAGGACGCGCAGGTAGTTGGCGAGCCGACGGCCGCCCTCCACCGGGTCGAGCCGGGCCGCCAGCGCGGGGTCCTGGGTGGTGATGCCGGCGGGGTCGCGGCCGTCCTGGAAGTCGTCGTAGAACCCTGCCGCCGACCCCAACTCCGCGTACTCGGCGGCGTAGCGCGGTGAGTTGTCGCCGAGCCCGATCAGCGCCGCGGTCCCGATCGCCACCGCGTCGGCGCCGGCGAGATGCGCTGACGCTAGGGGATCTCCGGGAGCGACCGGTCGGTCTCGGCCACCTGGGTGAGCTTCGCCGCGAGCGGCGCGAGGAGCTTGGACGTCATGACCTTGTCCGCCACCTCACGCACCGCCAGGCCGATCCGGGTCTGCGGGTACGCGAAGTGTTCGAACCCCGGCGGCAGCTTCTGCACGTCGTCGACGAGGGGACGCATCCACTCCTGGTAGCGGGCGAGCGCTGCGGCGAGGTCGTCCGGTTCCGTGGCGAGGTAGGCGGCGAGAACGTACCCGCTGGTGAGCGCGAGCGAGGCGCCACCGCCACCCATCGGGGTGACGCACCAGCCGGCGTCGCCGGCCAGGACGATCCGACCGCGGTGCCAGCTGTCCATCCGGATCTGGGTGAGGTGGTCGATGTAGACGTCGTCGGACGTGTCGAACGCGTCCAGGACCCGGTCGGCCTCCCACCCGGCGTCGGCGTACCGCTCCCGGACGCGGGCGAGGGCGTCGGCCTGGTCGAGACGGGTCAGGTCGTCGTCGCGTGCGTAGGAGAGGATCGCGCGGGTGGTGCCGTGGTTGTCGGGCCGCAGATGGATCTGGCGTCCGCCGACAGTGGTGTACCAGCGCCAGCGGTCGTCGTCGGTCGGTATGCGCGGGATCGTGCCGAACACCATGTTGATGCCCAGTTCGCGACGGTCGACCGCGTCGCCGAAGATCCGGTCGCGGGTCGTCGAGCGGACCCCCTCGGCGATGACCAGCAGGTCCGCGCGGAGTTCGCGGCCGGACCCCGTGGTGAGCGTGACGGCGTCCGGGCCGTCGTCGACGTCCTCGATCTCCTCGCCGTAGTGGATCTCGACGTGCGCGGGCAGGTGGTCGAGGATCGTGCGGGCGAAGTCGCCGCGGAGTACCTCGAGTTCGGCCGTGGCACCGTCCGGCCCGTCGGAGGGCAGCTCGGCGCGCACCGCTCCCTGCGCGTCGACGAGGACGGTTGCGGTCTCGGTCGTGTTCTGCGCCTTGACCGCGTCGAACAGCCCCATCCGGGTGAGGACGTCCCGGGCGACGCCACGCACGTCGACGTTCTGACCGCCGTCCCGGAAGCTCGGGGCGCGTTCGATCACCGTGACGGTCCAGCCGGTGCGCGCGAGCCAGTACCCGGCGGATAGCCCCGCGATGCTGGCCCCGGAAACCACTGCACGTCGTGAGCTCATGACATCCCTCTCCTAGTTGCTTTACAGTGAAGCTACTTCAGAGTGAAGGATGGCGCATGACGAGACTGGACCCCCTCACGGAGGAGTGGGCGCCGGAGCAGACCGCCGCGATGCAGGCGCTTCGCGATTGGGCGGTCCGGTTCGCGGAGCTCAACCAGCATCTGGCGGCCTGGACGAACCTGCCGGGCTCGGACGCGAATGCCCTCGGCCTCATCGTCTGGGCCGCGGAGGACGGCACGCCGTTGTCACCGGCCGAGCTGTCCCGGCAGATCGGCATGACGTCGGGCGCGGCCAGCGTGCTGCTGAACCGGCTCGAGGCGGCGGGACACATCCACCGCACCCGCGAACACACCGATCGGCGTCGCGTGACGCTCCGGCCGTCGCCGGACGCCCGGGAGCGGGCCCGCCAGTTCCTCGGCGTGGCCGGGGTCGAGGTGGCGCAGGTCCTCCAGGACACGAGCCTCGACGACCTCCGCGTCATCACCGCGTTCGTGTCCCGCCTCGCCGCAGCCGGCGCCGCCGCCAACGACCGCCTCCGCCGCCGCTGAGTCCTCTTGCGTCGCGGTCCTACCGTGCCGACATGCCTGCCGGTCGTCTCGTCCTTCGCCGCGCGGCGATGCTGTTCGCCGCCCTCGCGCTCGTCGCCGTCGGCGTGGCCGATGGCACCGGCTCGGCGGTGACGACGAAGCCGTTCCTGCCGGACGCGAAGTTCGACTACCAGATCGGCGGTGGCTATCCGCCCGCGAGCGGCGTGCGGGTCGTCAGCCGCGACGTGAAGGATGTTCCGGCCGGGCTCGGCTACGACATCTGTTACGTCAACGGATTCCAGACCCAGCCCGACGAGAACGGCGCTGACGGTCAGCCGCTCGAGGGCACCAGCACGTGGTTCGCCGCGGACGCGAGCAGGAAGCAGTTACTGCTCCCGAACCCGACGCCCGAGTACCCGACCTCCACGGAGAACCAGCGGTACTCCACGCCGTACTACGTCGATCCGGGATGGCCGGACGAGATCATCGTCGACCTCCGGACTCGCGCCAACCGCACGACCCTCGCCGCGATCGTCGGCAAGCAGATTCAGGCCTGCGCCGACAAGAAGTTCGACGCCGTCGAGGTCGACAATCTCGACAGCTTCACCCGTGCCTACGCGACCCTCGCGGACCGCACGTCGGCGCGGGAGGGCACGGAGCCCGAGGAAGGCGCTCCCACGCTGATGAGCAAGAACGACGCTCTCGCGTTCGCCGCCCTGCTCATCGCGAAGGCCCACAGCCTCGGTCTCGCGATCGCCCAGAAGAACACCGCCGAGTTGGAGGGCGAAGGCAAAGCCGCCGGCTTCGACCTGGCCGTCGTCGAGGAGTGCGGCGCGACCACGGAATGCGCCGACTACGCGGAGGTCTGGGGCGGCAACTGGGTCGACATCGAGTACACCGCGAGCGGCTTCAGCAAGGCCTGCACCAGCGTGAAGTCCACGATCTCCGTCGTCCGGCGCGACCAGGACGTGACGAAGCAGGGCTCCACCGGCTACGTCTACGCCGAGTGCTGACGCACTGAGGGGGAGCGCGATCTGGTGCCGGGTGAGGTGTCACCAGATCGTGTAGCCGCCGTCGATCACCAGGATCGAGCCGGTCATGAACGCCGACGCCGACGAGGCGAGGAACACCGCGGCGGGCGCCATCTCCTCCGGCAGTGCATACCGCTGCTGGGCGGCGTCCTCGATCCAGTACCGCCGCAGCTCGGGCCGGTCGACCGGTGCCATCTCGGTCTTCACGTACCCGGGTGCGAGCGCGTTGACCCGGATCCCGAGCGGCGCCCACTCCGCCGCCAACGACTTGGTCAGGTGGTGCACCGCGGCCTTGGATGCGTTGTAGGCAGCCTGCCACTGGGGCCGGTTCACGATGTACCCGGACATCGAGCCGACGTTGACGATCGTCCCGCCGGTGCCCTGCAGGTGCCGGGCGGCCTCCCGACTGCACCGCCACAGCGCCTTGACGTTGAGGTCGAACACGGCGTCCCACTCGTCGTCGGTGGCGTCGAGCGTGGGTTTGTGGATGCAGGCTCCGGCGTTGTTGACCAGAACGTCCAGCCCCCCGAGGACGTCCGCGGCGGCGTCGACGAGCCCCGGTCCGGACGTGAGATCCCCGGTGACCGCGGAGACGTCCAGCCCGTCGGCGCGTAGCTCCGCGACGGCCCGTTCGGCGACCGCGGCGTCCCGGCTGATGATCGCGACCGACGCCCCGGCCTCGGCCAGCCCCCGGGTCAGCGCCTTCCCGATGCCCCGACTACCCCCGGTGACGACAGCACGCTTACCGGTCAGCGAAAACGTGTCCAAAACTGCCATGGTGGGGCTCCTTCGCGCAGCGGCATCTGATCGGCTTCCTACACTCTGCCCATGGGCATCGATTTCGCCGGCTCCGAGAGATCGCGCCTGGGCATCGAGTGGGAGATCGCCTGCGTCGACCGACGCAGCGGCGAGCTGTCCCCCGCCGCGCCGGACCTCCTCGCCCGGCTCGGACCGGCCGACACGTTTCCGCACGTCACCAACGAGCTGCTCACGAACACCGTCGAGATCGTCAGCGCACCCCACCACGAGGTGGGGCACGCCGTCGCGGATCTGACCCGCCTGGTCGAGCGCGTGAGCGGCTTCGCCGAGCCGCTCGGCGTCGATCTGATGTCGTCGGGCACGCATCCGTTCAGCCAGTGGTTCCAGCAGCAGGTCACGCCGGAGAAGCCGCGCTACGACACCCTCATCGACCGCACCCGCTGGTGGGGGCGTCAGATGATGATCTGGGGCGTGCACGTCCACGTCGCCGTCGAGGACCGGCGCAAGGTGCTCCCGATCATCGACGGGTTGCTCACCTACCTCCCCCACTTCCAGGCGCTGAGCGCGTCGAGCCCGTTCTGGGCCGGGGAGAGCACCGGTTATGCGTCCAACCGCGCGTTGATGTTCCAGCAGCTGCCGACGGCCGGGCTGCCACCGCAGTTCACCGACTGGGCGCAGTACGAGGCGATGGTGGCCGACCTCCTGCACGTCGGCGTGATCGCCGAACTGAACGAACTGCGCTGGGACATCCGGCCGTCCCCCAAGTGGGGCACGATCGAGGTCCGCACGTTCGACGGCATCTCGACGGCACGCGAGATCGGCGCGATCGCCGCGCTGACCCAGTGCCTGGTCGAACACTTTTCCCGCGAACTCGACGCCGGCCGCGCGATCCCGACGATGCAGCCGTGGTTCGTCCGCGAGAACAAGTGGCGGGCCGCCCGCTACGGCATGGACGCGATCATCATCCAGAACGCCGACGGCGACGAGCGGCTCGTCACCAAGGACCTCGACGAACTGCTCCCCACGCTCGAGCCGGTCGCCGAGGCGCTCGGATGCCTGCCCGAGCTCTCCGGCGTCCGCCGCATCATCGACGAGGGGGCCAGCTACCAGCGGCAGCTCCGCGTCTCCGCGGCGAACGACGGCAGTCTGAAGGCGGTCGTCTCCGCACTGGTCCGCGAGCTGCGGGAGGGCTGATCGCGAACGGTATGAACACAATGGACGGGCCGGATGAGTGCTCCCTAGCCTCGGACCTCGCGGCGTAACGAGGCGCCGTTCAGCGCGAGGAGCCGCCCCGTGAACAAGTCCCCGCTGCGAAGGATCGTCTTCGCGATCGCGGTTGCCCTCGGAGTACTCGCGCCGGGCTCCGTGGCGCAGGCGGCCGCTCCGGCGACGGCGCCTTGCCCGACGAACCTGGCCGGTCGTGCCACCTGCTACACCGGGCAGGACGCCAACGGGGCGTACTACGCGATCGCGGTGCCCACCGGCTGGAACGGCTCCCTGGTGGTGCACGCGCACGGCGGCCCCGACCTGGGTGCCGCGTCGGATCCCGCTCGCAGCCTCGACGACCTGAACCGCTGGGCGGTACTCGTCGACCAGGGCTACGCCTGGGTCGGCTCCTCGTACCGCCGTGGCGGCTACGGCACGCGGATGGCCGCCGCCGACACCGAGAACGCGCGCCGGGTGTTCGTCGACCGGTTCGGCAAGCCGACGCGGACCCTCCTGCACGGACAGTCGTGGGGAGGCGACGTCGCCGCCAAGGTCCTGGAGACCTACGCCCACCGGCACGGCCCATACGACGGCGCGCTCCTGACCAACGGCGTCCTCGCCGGCGGCTCGCGCGGCTACGACTACCGCGTCGACCTGCGGGCCGTGTACCAGTACTACTGCCGGAACCACCCGCGGCCGAGCGAGCCCCAGTACCCGGTCTGGCAGGGACTGCGCGCGGACTCGACGATGACAGCGGCCGGACTGCGCGCGCGCCTGCGCGAATGCACCGGCTACGACGCCGCGCCGGCGAGTCGGACGGCCCTCCAGCAGCGCAACCTCACCGACATCCTTGCCGTGACCCGCGTGCCGGAGCGCACGCTGGAGTCGCATCTGACGTTCGCGACGTTCACTTTCCGCGACCTCGTCCACAACCGCCTCGGCGACCGCAATCCGTTCAGCAACCAGGGCGTGCAGTACTCCGGCTCCCACGACGACGCCGCACTGAACGCGGGAGTCGAACGGTTCGCCGCGGACCCGTCCGCGGTGCGCGACCTGTCCTACGACAGCGACCTGACCGGCCGGGTCTCCATTCCGGTACTCACCCTCCACGCGATCGACGACCCGACCGCTTTCGTCGAGCACGAGGCCGCCTACCGGGCGACGCTCGAGGGCGCCCACCGCGACCAGCATCTCGTGCAGACGTTCACCAGGGAGAGCGAGCACAGCGGGCTGAGCACCGCCGAGTACGCCAACTCCCTCACCGCCCTGGACACGTGGGTTCGTTCCGGACGGAAGCCGACTCCCCAGTCGATCGCGTCGTCGTGCGGCACGTTCGACGCCCGATACGGCACCGGCTGCTTCTACGAGCCGGGGTACCGGCCGGCGTCGTACGCCAGCCGGGTCGAGCCCAGGCCGGGCGGCCGACGCTGGCCGGCACTCAGTGCGGCCGACGAGGCTGCCGCCAGCCGCATCGAGGGCGTCGGCATCGCCCCCTGACCGGCTCAGAGCCGCAGCACCGACGCCAGATCGGTGAGAACCCACGGTGCCCTCACCGCACCGGCGTCCAGATCGATCGGCGCACGAACCCGGAACACGACGGACTCACCGGCCAGCAGCGTGACGAAACCCCGATCGGCCACCGCCTCCGGATGGATCCGATCAGCCTGCAGGAGCACGTCCCGGGCCAACCCCGCCGACTCGACGTGGACGTCGAGCCCGCCACGAACCGGCTCGACACTCACCGCCAGATCGACGTCCGGATAGGGAAAGTCTTTGTCCGGAACGCCGAACCACAACGCACGCTCACCGTCCAACCGGGCGACGAGAAAGTCGGAGGTGTCGGCGAACGGAATCGGCACCAGCTCCACCGACCGGGGCGCGACCGTGACCTCGAAGAACTGACGCTCGACGCTCAACCGGCCGCTCCACGGCTGGGCACTGTCGTTGAGTACGCCCACGACCAGCCCACCGTCGCGGGGCTGGATGGTCAGGGCCCGCTCGGCGAACAGCTCGCGCAGCGCGAAGTAGAGCGGCTTGTACCGGCCGGCGCCGTCGATCGCGGCCCAGGAGGTGACCGGCCACAAATCGTTGAGCTGCCACACGATGGAGCCGCCGGTGTGCGGCCAGTGCGAGCGCCAGTGCTCGACGCCGGTGCGAACGGCGCGGACCTGGTTGAGCTGGCTGAGGTAGTGCCAGGCTTCGACGCCGGCGGGCACCCCGAAGTGCGGAGCGAGTCCGCGCGCCAGCTTGCCGTTGCCGTCCTCGGCCTTCTGGTGGTGCAGCACACCGGGCGAGTCGGGCAGCAGCGGCTCGTCGGACACCGCGTCCCGCAGCGTGCGCCAGGCGGGAGGCGCCTGCCAGCCGAACTCGGCGACGAACCGCGGGGCCGAGTCGCGGTAGTTCCCGTAGTCCTCCCGGTTCCACACCTCCCACGAGTGGAACGTGCCGTGGTCGGGGTCGTTCGGCGGAAGGTCGCGGCTGCCGGGCCACGGGCTGCCGGCCTGGTACGGCCGGGACGGGTCGAGTTCGGCGGCGATGGCCGGCAGCGTCTCCAGGTAGTACTTCTCGCCCCAGCTCCGCTCGGACGACCAGCCCATGGCCTCGTGCAGCCACAGGTTCTCGTTGTTGCCGCTCCACGTGATCAGGCTCGGATGCGCGGCCAGCCGGACGACGTTCTCGCGCGCCTCGGCGACGACCTCGGAGGAGAGCGGCTCCTCCTCCGGGTAGCAGGCGCAGGCGAACAGGAAGTCCTGCCACACCAGCAGGCCCAGCTCGTCACAGACCTCGTAGAACGCGCGGTCCTCGTAGATGCCACCGCCCCACACCCGGATCAGGTTGACGCCGGCGTCGGCCGCTTCGCGCAGCCGCCGTTCGTAACGCGCGCGGGTCATCCGGGACGGGAAGATGTCGTCGGGGATCCAGTTGACGCCTTTGACGAGCACGGGCTCGCCGTTGATCCGGATCGTGAACCCGCCGCCGGTCCGGTCGATGTCCACCGTCCGGAAACCGGTGCGCCGGCTCCACCGGTCCAGCACGGCGTCGCCATCGAGCAGTTCGACGGTCAGCTCGTAGAGCGCCGGCTCTCCGTATCCGCGCGGACCCCACGGCGTGACATCGCCGGCGTCGACAGTGGCGCGGGCAGTGGTTTCCTCGCCGGGCAGGTCGAGGACGGCGATCTCCCGACCATCGAGCAGCACGCGGGCACGCAGGTCGCGCGCACGGGTGCGCTCCACGTCGAGGTTCAGGTCCAGCATGCCGACGCCGTCGCGAAGGGTCGCGAGGGGAACCAGAGTGGCCAGCCGCGCCGTGCTCCAGCCCTCGAGCCGCACCGGCCGCCAGATACCGGCGGTGACCAGCGTCGGGCCCCAGTCCCAGCCGAAGCTGCAGGCCATTTTGCGGATGAAGTTGAACGGCTCCGGATAGGCGTTGGGCCGCGGTCCGAGCTCCTCGCGGAGGGCCTCGGCCTCGGTGTAGGCGGACGTGAACCGCACGCGCAACGGTCGCGGCGTTGCGTCGATCGACGGCGTCACGTCGAACCGGTAGGAGCGGTGCATGTTGCGTGTCGCACCGAGCGGCACGCCGTCCAGCTCGATCGCGGCGACAGTGTCGAGCCCTTCGAAGACCAGGTCGATCCGTTCCAGCTTCGGGCCGTGCCACGCGATGTCCCGGTCGTAGGTCCAATCGGTCCGGCCGACCCAGGCCACTGCCGTCTCGTTGTCGTCGAGGAAGGGGTCGGGGATCAGGCCGGCGTCGAGCAGATCGGTGTGCACGCAGCCGGGCACTGTCGCGGCGGAGGCGGCGCCGCCGTCCGACGAGAGCGTCCACGAACCGCCGAGATCCTGCTCGGAAATCATCGAATCGTCAGTCGCGCAGGAGCTCCGGCGGTGCGGCATGCTGTCGACGCTATGACCATCCGGGGCCAATATCGACCTTGGTCGATGATTCAGCGACGAAAGCCCGCTGAAAGCCGGACGCCCCGGACGCTTGCCTGAAGGCATGACCGCCGCTAGCGACCCGGACACCCGGGCCCTCGCACCCGATCTGGCCCGGGGCGCCATGCTGCTGTGCATCGCGCTGGCCAACTCGCACTACTTCCTGCGCGGCCCGGCCGTCCTCGGTGGTTATCCCACGGACGGCTCGAGCCTCGACGCAGCCGTGACCTGGCTCCTCTCGACGTTCGTCGACGGACGGGCTTTTCCGCTGTTCGGGCTGTTGTTCGGCTACGGCGTGGCCCGGATCGCGGCCCGACAGGCTGCGCGCGGCCCCCGGGGCGTGCGCCGATTGCTGTGGCGACGCGCGCTGGGGCTGATCGGCGTCGGGTTCCTCCACGCGGTGCTGCTCTACGTCGGCGACATCCTCGCGGCGTACGGCGTCCTGCTGCTGGTCGGCGCGTGGCTCGTGCGCTGGCCGGACCGGCGGCTGCTGGTGCTGGCCGGAGTGTTCTTCGCGCTCGGCGCGCTGCCGAGCGGCGACTCGTCCGCGATCAGCACCGAGCCGCCGGGCCCGGAGATGCTGCCACCCGACCTTCCGACGATGATCGTCGGACGAGCGCCGGTCTCGGCCTTCATCGCTCTGCTCGGACCGATCGGCTTCCTGTGCCCGTACGCGCTCGGACTGTGGGCAGGGCGCCGCCGGATCCTCGAGCAGCCGGAGCGCTACCTCGGCCTCCTGCGCGCCACCGCGGCCGGCGGGCTGGCCGTCGCCGTGTTCGGCGCCCAGCCGATCGCACTCGTCCTGGCCGGGGTGATCGGACCGCCCGACCGCTCGACGCTGGAACTGCTCGGCCCGCTGCACGACGCGACGGGCGTCGCGGGCGGCTGGGGCTACGCCGCGGTGCTGTCGCTCGTCGCGCTGCGGTTCGCGAACCGTCGCGGACCTGTGATCGATGCGATCGCGGCGACCGGCCAGCGGTCGATGACGTGCTACCTGGCGCAGTCCGTGGTCTGGGCGATCACGTTCACGCCGTTCCTGCTCGACCTGTCCGGCACGCTGACCGTCGCCGGCACCGCACTGCTCGCGACGTCGACCTGGCTGGTCACTGTGGTCTCAGCCGACGTGATGCGACGGCGCGGGTGGCGCGGGCCGTTCGAAGTGCTTCTCCGACGCATCACGTACCGGCCGTTAGGCGACCCTAACCAGATTTGTGTCACAGTGTAACGGCACTGCTCCACAGAGCACGTGGAGAAGCCGACAAGATGGGATGAATCCGGATGACGTTGCCGGAGTTACTACCCTCGCTGCGGACATCACTGGCACCACGATTGGCGGCCGAGCTGTGGCCGCTGACCGCGCGGCCCGACCGACGGGGAGACCTGCGGGTCGGCGGCGTCTCGCTCATGGCGGTCGCGGAGGAGTTCGGCACCCCGACGTACGTCCTCGATGAGGCGGACGTCCGGCTCCGCTGCCGGCAGTACGTGGCAGCATTTCCCGAGGTCGCGTATGCCGCCAAGGCGCTGCTGTGTGGTGCGGTCGCGCGTTGGATCGACGAAGAGGGCCTCTCGCTGAACGTCTGCTCGGCCGGTGAGCTGGCGGTGGCCCGCGCCGTCGGATTTCCGGCGGAGCGGATCGTGCTGCACGGCAACGCCAAGACACCGGACGACCTGCGGGGAGCGACGGAATACGGCGTCGGCCGGGTCGTGATCGACTCGGTCGGGGAGGTGGACCGGCTGGTCGCGCTCTCCGACGACACGGCGCCGCAGCAGGTGCTGTTGCGCGTCATTCCCGGCGTCGACGCCGGGACGCACGCCGCGCTGACGACCGGCGTCGAGGAGCAGCAGCTCGGTCTCTCGCTGGCGACCGGCGCGGCGGCCGACGCGGCACGCCGGGTACTCGGGCAGAACGCGCTGCGGCTGACGGGTGTGCACTGCCACATCGGCTCGCAGGTCACGCGGTTCGGCGGGTACGAGCGCGCGATCGGACAACTGGTCACGTTCCTCGCCTGGATCCACCGGGAGCGTGGCACCGACGTCCCGATGGAGCTCGACCTGGGAGGCGGTCACGCGGTGCCTTACGTCGAGGGCGAGCAGGCCTTCGCGGTGGAGGCCTTCGCCACCCGCATCCGCCAGCTGCTGACCCTCGAATGCGAGCGACACCGGATCCCGGCGCCACGGCTGACCGTCGAACCGGGTCGGGCGATCGTCGCCCGGGCCGGCGTGACGCTGTACCGCGTCCTCGCGCTGAAGACGACAGCGGGCGGCCGGAGGATCGTCGCCGTCGACGGCGGCATGGGCGACAACCTGCGACCGGCGCTCTACGGCGCCCGCTACACCGTCCGGCGCATCGGCCGGCTCACCAGCGCGCCGACGAGCAACGCCACAGTGGTGGGGCGGTACTGCGAAGCCGTCGACGTGCTGGCCCACGACGTGCCGCTGCCCGAGGACATGGAGCCCGGGGACGTGCTCGCGATGCCCGGCACCGGCGCCTACCACCACTCGATGGCCAACAACTACAACCTCGTCGGACGTCCGCCGCTGGTCGTGGCGCACGACGGCGAGGCCCGGCTGGCGATCCGCCGGGAAACCACAGTGGATCTCCTCAGTCGCGACTGCAGCCTGTAGGGCTGGTGCGCGTTGCCAGCACGTCGTAACCAAGTGACAGTCTGCGCACACAATCGGAGGTAAGGCTGCCCTAATCTCATCGGCAGGCCTCTCCCCCGCCACGGGAGCACGGCGCCCGTCCCTCTACTTAGGATGGCTTACGACATGACTTCAGTTGCGGTATTGGGAGCTCGCGGACGCATGGGCGTAGCGTCGGTCCGCGCAATCAATGCCAGCTCGGACATGAGCGTGGTCTCCGAGATCGACATCGACGACGACATCCAGGACGTCGTCGACAAGAATGCCGACGTCGTGCTCGTTTTCTCGCCCCCGGACGTCGCCCACGACCACGTCCAGTGGTGCATCAAACAGGGGATCCACGTCGTGGTGGGAACATCCGGCTTCGACGAAGAATCCGTAGACCGGATCCGCACCGCTCTCGTCGGACGAGACGACGTCAACGTGTTCGTCGTTCCGAACTTTTCGGTGGGCGCGGTGCTTGCGACCCGGTTCGCGACGCTGTCGGCACCGTTCTTCGAGTCCGTCGAGATCATCGAATTCCACCATCCCGGCAAGGTGGACGCCCCGTCGGGCACGGCGTTGCGCACGGCCGAATTGATCGCTCGCGCTCGCAACGAAGCGGGGCGCTCTCCGTCGCCCGACGCCACCGTTCTCGACCCCCACGGGGTGCGCGGCGGACAGATCGAGGGAATCGGTGTCCACGCGATCCGAGTCAGTGGATTCATGTCCTCACAAGAGGTGCTGTTCGGGAACGACGGCGAGACCATGACCCTGCGGTACGACTCCGTTTCTCGCGAGTCGCTCATGCCGGGAGTTCTCAGCTCGATTCGTGCCGTCTCGAATCTCCCCGGGGTGACGGTCGGTCTCGACGTCGTGCTGGGCCTGGATTAGGTCTCGATACCGACGCTGGGAACCTCTCCCCCGCCACCCTGCGCGATGCCGCCAAGGCACGCGACTGGCTCGACATCCTGTCCCTCTCCGCAGGCCCGATGGACTCCGGCGAGCGTGGCCAGCTCGAAGTGTCCGCCCAGCTCGGGAACCGCCTCGCCGCGTACGCCGCGGTCACGAGTCCGCTGCTGGTCATCGGATTCGCCGACGACCGGATGATCCCGACCTGGCTCTGCCGGGAAGTGGCCGATGCCGTGCCGGGCGCGTCGGGAGAAGAACACACGTCCACGAAGAAGGAGTTCCGATGAAGCTGACCACCGAGCAACTGATCGCCGACGTCGCCGACGTGTTGTATCTCGATCCCGCAGAGGTCGACTACGACGTGAGCCTGAGCGACCAGGGGATGGACTCGGTGCGTCTCATGGAGCTGGTGGAGCGGTGGCGCAGCGCGGGAGTGGAACAGATCGACTTCATCACCCTCGCTGAGGACTCGAGGCTGGGTCACTGGATCGAGGTGTTCGCGAAGCTCCAGGACGGTAGCGAAGTGGCTTCATGACGGCTCTTGATCGCGTGGAGCTGACTGCGAGCCAGCGGGGTAACTGGGTGGCGCTGGGACTTGCTCCGGATTCTTCGGTGTTCTGCGCGGGTCAGGTGTTGTGGCTGAATGGTGCGGTTGACCCGGTCGTGTTCGCGTCGTCGGTGTCTGTCGTGTTCGCGGAGACCGATGCGTTGCGTGTTCGTTTCGGGGCCGACGATGGTGTTCCCTTTCAATACGTGGACGCCACGAGGACGCTCGAGACGGAGATCGTGGAGTCCGGCCTCGACGATGATCAGATTCGGGTGATGGCCCGGGAGTATCTCGCTGGGATGCCGGGCGAACCGTCGACGTTTTCGGCTCTTGTCCGTCGGGGGGACGGGACGTGGGCGTGGATTCTGGTCACGAACATTCTGCTCGTTGATGGCTACAGCGTTTCTCTGTTCGTTCGCCGGGTGGCTGAGGTTTACGCTGCGGCGCAGGCTGGTGATCCGGTGCCGAAGCGTTGGTTCGGTGGTTTGCGGGACGTTGTCGAGCGTGGCAATTCTGGGATCGACGAGGGCGTGGCTTATTGGAGTGGCGTCCTCGGAGTCGACGCCGTCGCTGCGGAGGACCTTTCCGGGGCCTTTGTCGCCTCGTCTCGGCCGGTTGTTGTTCCGGTACCTGATCACGCGTCCGCGAGTATCCAACAATGCGCGCGTGCTGCGCGGGTGTCGTGGACTGATTTCGTCATCGCTGCGTGGGGTGTGTATACCGCTCTGGTCGAGGGTCGTGACCAGGTAGCGGTTCGTGTTCCGCTGATGTTGCGTGACGGTCGTGAGTTGTTGAGGACGCCGAGTGCGATCTCGCGGACGATTCCAGTGGTTGTTCCGATCAGCCCGTATCAGACGTTCGGCGCGGTCCTGACGATCGTCGCGGAGCAGTTGAAGGCGTCGCGGCGTCACACGTCTGTTGAGGACCATGCGCTCGCTCGCTTGTGGCCGGGGGGCCAGGCGTCGTACTTGGCGTTTCCGACGATCAACATCAGGTTGTTCGAGTCGGCGCCGCAGCTGGGTGACGTGGTGGTGGTTCCGGAGACGATCAGTACCGGTCCGGTGGGGTCACTTGATCTCGCGGTCTACCGGAACGCGGAGTCCGGGATCCGTCTCGAGGTGTCCGTCGGCTCGGCCACCGGCGACGCGATCGAGCACGCCGAGCAGTTCGGTCGGTTCCTCGAGGGAGTTCTCGAGGGGCGCACACTCGCTGAGTTGAGCGCCGCTCCGGATGGTGGGCATGCGGCGCGTGGCGAGGTGCTCGATGTCCCGCCGGTGACGGTGGATGGGTTGCTGCGCCGCCAGGTGGCGGCCGGCCCGGACGCGGTCGCCCTCGTCGATGACCAGGGCATCGAACTCACCTACGCCGAGCTCGACGCGCGGATCAACGCTCTCGCGCACTCCCTCATCGACAAGGGTGTACGGATCGGAGATCGGGTCGCGGTCGTCATGCCCCGCTCAGCGGATCTGGTGGTCGCACTCGCCGGGGTGTTCCGCGCCGGAGCGGCGTACGTGCCGATCGACCCTGGCTACCCCGCCGAGCGCATCGAGCACATTCTTCAGGACGCCGCGCCTCGTGTGGTGATCACCGATCTTGAGACCGCCGACGTGCGGGTGACCGCGCCGGATTTGGCGCGGCCGTTGCACGGGTCGGATGTCGCGGTGGTGATTTTCACGTCGGGCACGACGGGCCGGCCGAAGGGCGTCGCGATTTCGCATCGTGCGCTGGTGAATCGTCTGGCGTGGGGTGAGCGCGTACTGAAGTACGGACCGGACAGTGTGGCGTTGTCGAAGAGCGGTGTGGGTTTCGTGGATGCGGTCACCGAATTGTTCGGGCCGCTGGTCGCCGGGGCTCGGGTCGTGGTGGTCCCCGGCCACGACCCGGCGAAGTTGGCGGAGACGGTTGCCCGGCACGGTGTCACGCATCTGCTGAGCGTGCCCAGCCTGGCTGACGTGCTGGTCCGCGGGCCCGCGGACTTGGCGTCGGTCCGGCATTGGGTTTCCTCCGGCGAGGCGCTCAGCCGGAACACCGCCGAGGCGATGCGAACCGCCGCCCCGCACGCGGTGCTGCACAACTTCTACGGATCCACCGAGGTCACCGGTGATGCGACCGCGGCGGTCGGCACCTCGATCGGTGTTCCGGTGGCGAACACCTCGGTGCGGGTTCTCGACAGCTGGTTGCGTCCGGCGCCGGTCGGCGAACTCTACGTCGGCGGGGTCCAGCTCGCGGATGGGTACGTGGGGCGCGCGGGCCTGACCGCTGAGCGGTTCGTGGCCGACGACCACGGCACACGCTTGTACCGCACCGGCGACATCGTGCGCTGGAACGCCCAGGGCCAGCTGGAGTACCTGGGCCGCAGCGACGACCAGGTCAAGATCCGCGGGTTCCGCATCGAGCTCGAAGAAGTCCGCGCGGTCCTCGAAGAACACCCCGCGGTGTCGAGCGCAGCGGTCATAGCCCGGGATCACCCCGCCGGCGGCACGTATCTCGCCGCCTACGTCACCGGTCACGAGCAGGTCGACCTGCGCGAGTACCTCGCCCGATCGCTGCCCGATTACATGGTGCCCGCCACGATCACGCGTCTGAACGCCTTCCCCGTCACCCCCAACGGGAAGCTCGACCGTCGAGCATTGCCCGAACCGGAACTGGCCGTTGCCGAAGGCCGGGCACCACAGACCGACACCGAGATCGCTCTCGCCCGGGTGTTCCGCGAGGTACTCCACCTCGACGCGATCGGCGTCGACAGCGACTTCTTCCGCATGGGCGGACACTCCCTGCTCGCCACCCGAGTCATCGCACGCGCGAACGCGCTCCTCGGCTCCGCCCTGACCCTGCGGGACATCTTCGACCACCCCAGCATCAGCCAACTCGCCCAGATCGCCGCTGCCACGGGGGTATCCCGGGTGCGGATCGGCGACCTGCCACGCCCTGCCGTGCTCCCCGTCTCCCACGGACAACAAGCCCTCTGGCTGATCGATCAGCTGGGCGGACCGGGCGGCCGGTACGTCGTGCCGGTGGCGCTCCGCTTGTCCGGCGACCTGGATCCTGACGCCCTGATCACGGCGGTACGGGACGTGGTTTCCCGGCACGAGTCACTGCGCACCCTCTTGGCGCAGACAGACGGCACACCACATCAGGTCGTCATCCCAGCGAAGGAAGCGATCGACCGGCTCACTCTGCTCGTCGAGGACGTCAGAGGTGTGGATGCCGCTGGCCGCGTGGCCGCTGTGGTGCGGACCGGTTTCGAGCTCGCGATCGAACTTCCGATCCGCGTCGCCCTGCTGCGCACCGGCGACGACGAGTGGGTATTCGTCGTCGCGGCACATCACCACGCGGTGGACGAATGGTCGTTCCCGTCGCTGCTGCGCGACGTGTCGACCGCCTATCGGGCGCGGGTCGCGGGCCAGGAGCCGGACTGGGCGCCACTGCCGGTGCAGTACGCGGACTACGCGATCTGGCAACGCCACGTCCTGGGCGAGGCATCGGACTCCAGCTCACTGCTCTCCCAGCACCTTGCCTACTGGTGTGACGTGCTCGCGGATGCGCCTGCGGAGTCCACGATCACTCCGGACCGGGCCCGGCCGGTGGCGCCGACCCACCGCGGTACGGATCTCCGGTTCACCGTCGATCCGCGGGTGGTGACCGGTCTGCGGCGCGCCGCGGACGCGCAGGGCGTGAGCATGTTCATGATCGCCCAGGCCGCGACCGCGTTGACCGTGTCGGCGCTGGGCGCCGGTGAGGACCTGGTGATCGGTTCACCGGTCGGTGGGCGCACCGAGGACCGCCTGGAAGACCTGGTCGGATACTTCGTGAACACGCTCCCGATCCGCCACCGGTTCCGTGCCGGTGACTCGATCGCCGACGTACTGCAGAACACCAAGCGGACGGTGCTCAACGGGTTCGAGCACCAGGCCGCGCCGTTCGAAGAAATCACTCGCGCGCTGGGCACCGAGCGATCCGTCGGCCGCAACCCGCTGTTCCAAGTCATGGTCACCCATCGCGTCGCGGAGATCCGCCGCGACGGGGGGCTGCGGCTCAGCAATGTCACGACGGCGTCGACTCCGACCTCGGTGGAAGCGGTCAAGACCGATCTCGACCTCGACATCGTCGATTCGCCAACCGATCTGAGTGGGAAGCTCTGCTACGCGACCGACCTGTTCGATGCCGCGACCGCTGAGCGGTTCGTTGCCGTTTTCACGTCGGTGCTGGAGGCGATCGCTGCTGGCCCGGAGGCGCGGATCGGTGAGCTGGACCTGGTACCCGCGCCGGAGCGGCAGCAACTCGATGGGTGGTCGCGTGGTGAGACGGTCGATGATCCCCAGGTAACGCTCGACGAATTGGTGCGCCGGCAGGTAGCGGCGAGGCCGGACGCGGTCGCAGTCACCGCTGATGACGGCACTGAGCTCCACTTCGGCGAATTCGACGCACGGGTCAACGCGCTCGCGCACCTCCTCGTCGAGAAGGGCGTGCGGGTCGGGGATCGGGTGGCAGTCGCCCTACCCCGCTCAGCCGACTTGGTGGTCGCACTCGCTGGAGTGATCCGCGCCGGAGCGGCGTACGTGCCGATCGACCCCGACTATCCCGCCGAACGCATCAACCACATCCTCGAGGACGCCACACCACGCGTGGTGATCACCGAACATTCTGCGGGCCGGCTGGCCATCGACGACGAACCCCTGCCGCAGCACCTCGATGCCGGCGGGATCGCCCCGCCCCAGTTGTCGCGTCCACTGCTCCCGGCGGATGCCGCGTACGTGATCTTCACGTCCGGCACCACCGGACGCCCCAAAGGCGTTCAGGTCACCCACCACGCGATCGTCAACCGCCTGAGGTGGATGCGGAACGACTACCAGATCGGTGAGTCGGATCGGGTCCTGTTGAAGACCCCGTTCATCTTCGACGTATCGGTGTGGGAGTTCTTCCTACCGCTGGTCACCGGCGCCACGGTGGTCGTGGCGCGGCACGGCGGACATACGGATCCGCACTACCTGCTCGACGTGATTGACCGCCGCGAAGTGACTGTCGCTCATTTCGTGCCGTCGATGCTGCAGGCCTTCCTCGCCTCGGACCCGAGCCGGACGTCGGTGAAGTCGGTGCGGCGGGTGTTCTTCTCCGGCGAGGCGTTACCCGTGTCGCCGGCGATCGGTGCCGTCGAGTTGTTCGAGCACGCGGACCTGCACAACCTCTACGGGCCGACCGAGGCGGCGGTGGACGTGACCGCTCAGCCGGTGGTGCGGGCCGAGCTCGTCGATGCGGTGGGGGTGCCGATCGGTGTTCCGGTGGCGAACACCTCGGTGCGTGTCCTCGACACGTGGTTGCGTCCGGTGCCGATCGGCGTCGCCGGTGAGCTCTACCTGGGCGGGGTGCAGCTCGCTGACGGGTACGTGGGGCGCGCGGGCCTGACCGCCGAGCGGTTCGTGGCCGATGATCAGGGTGCGCGTTTGTACCGCACCGGCGATGTCGTGCGGTGGAACGCCCAGGGCCAGCTGGAGTACCTGGGCCGCAGCGACGACCAGGTGAAGATCCGCGGCTTCCGGATCGAGCTGGAGGAGATCCGCGCGGTCCTCGAACAGCACCCCTCGGTGTCCGGCGCAGCGGTCGTCGCCCGGGATCACCCGGCCGGCGGCCAGTATCTCGCCGCCTACGTCACCGGCCACGAACCGGCCGACCTGCGCGAGCACCTCGCCCGATCGCTGCCCGATTACATGGTGCCCGCCACGTTCACGCGTCTGGACGCCTTTCCCGTTACCGCGAACGGGAAGCTCGATCGCCGTGCGCTACCCGAGCCGGAACTGGCCGTTGCCGAGGGCCGGGAACCGCAGACCGACACCGAGATCGCTCTCGCCCGCGTGTTCCACGAGGTACTTCACCTCGACGAAATCGGCGTCGACAGCGACTTCTTCCGGATGGGCGGCGACAGCATCTCCGCGACCCGGCTCGTTGCCTCCGCGCGTGAGCACGGTCTGACGTTCGGACTGCGTGATGTGTTCGTGCAGCGCACGATCAGCGCCCTCGCTGCGCTGCTCACGCCCTCGATCATTTCGGCCGAGCCGATTCTCGTTCCGACGTCCGCCGCCCTCGAACGCTTACGCGAGGCGAATCCTGCACCCGACGAGTACGTCTTCACCGAACTCATCGAGCTGCCCGCGCAGTCGACGAGCGAGTCGATCACTTCGTCTTTCCGAGCGCTCGTGGCCGACACGGACGCGCTTCGCCTCTCGGTCGACGCCACCAGCCGGCGACTCTGGTTCACCCACCTCCTCCCTCCGGGGACAGTGGAGCCCCCGACTGTGGAGTTGCCCGCCGACACGGCGATCAGGTCGGCCGCCGTTGATCTCCTCGACATGTCGGCCGGCCGTCCGGCCGCGCTCGCCTTCGCACGCACCCCCGAGCAGACGGTCGCAGTGCTCGCCGTCCACGCGGCGATCGTCGACCGGGCCTCTCTGCACCGGCTGGCGGAGGCACTTCAGCGGTCCGTGTCCGGCGCAGCGGAGGTGCCCCGCTCACCAGCGCTCGTGCCCGCGCTCGAAGCCATCGAAGCAGCCGGCGACGCGGTCGCTACGGATGGCCTCGATCGCTGGAGAGTCCTCCTCGCCCGAGCGCAGACGCCCGACGAAACCGCGTTTGTTCCGGCCGCCGTCGCCACCTTCCGCTGGGACGACGCTCTCACCGGCGACGTCGTCCACGAAGCCCTTCGCCGCGCATTCCGCGCCACGGGAGTCGCGCGACTGATCGGCGGCGCGATCGACGAAGAAGTATCGCTGACTACTCACTTCGACGCACCGTCAGTCGGTCCGTTCACCGCGGCCACCACCGTTTCCCTCGACGAGACCGAGCCGACCAGAACCGCCGAACTGGCACTGCTGCGCTACCACAACAAGACCGGACGCAGGGCATTGCGGCGAGCACCCTTCCCCGCGGTGATCATCACCCGGGTGTACGGGCCGGATGGCGACTCAGCGGCTCCAGAGGGCACCGAGCAGCTGTATCGCGCCGTCATCCGATATCGCATCGATCCGGGCGCGACAACACTCACATTCCTCGGCTTCGCCGAGCACGTGGTCACCGCTCTCCGAAAAGCCTTGCCGGATGCACGGAAAAGGATTGGCTCATGACGAGGAACGTTGCCAGCACGCCAGACAACACAGCGGTACGAACCGCGCTGTGGCGCGCCTTGCACACGCACGTCGACGAGCCCCCGCACGTCCTCGACGACGTGGTGGGCGCCCGACTCGCACAGGACGACGACGAATGGCTCGAGCGCGGCGACATGGCCCCCGCCTACAGCCGGGGGAAGCGAGCCACGATCGTCGGGCGGGCACGGCTGACCGAGGACCTGGTGGCGGAGGCCGCGAGCCGCGGCGTGGATCAGTACGTGATCCTCGGCGCCGGCTTGGACACCTACGCCCAGCGTCATCCCGATGCGGGGTCGTCCATCACCGTCTTCGAGATCGACCAGCCGGAAACACAGGCGTGGAAGCGGAACCGGTTGATCGAGCTCGGATATGACGTCCCGGAGTGGTTGCGCCTGGTGCCGGTGGACTTCGAGGCGCACGACGACTGGTGGGACCGGTTGCAGGCGGCGGGGTTCGATACCTCACGTCCCGCGGTGGTGTCCTGGTTGGGCGTCACGATGTATCTGACCGAACAGGCCACGACGGCGACGCTCGAGCGGGTGGCCAGTCTGCCCCCCGGCTCCACGCTGATCCTGACGTTCTTCCGTCCCATCGAGGATCTCGACCCCGAGGACGTACCGATCCGGAAAGCCTCCCGGGAGGGTTCCCGGCGGGCCGGCACTCCGTTCATCGGCTTCTACACCCCCGACCAGATCAGCGCGCTGGCGCGACAGGCAGGGTTCGCTGCCGTCGACCACGTCTCGGCCACCGACCTGACCCGTCGCTATTTCGCGGACCGCACCGACGGCCTCCGACCGGGCAGCGGCGAAGAAGCCCTGATCGCCACCGTCTGACCAGCAGTTGAAACAACTCGGAGGGAAAACCATGAGCATCGAACCGCTGGTCCTCGACGGCGTCGTTCCGTATCCGGCGGAGGCGGTGGCCGACTACCTCGCTCAGGGTCACTGGCGAGATCAGACGCTTCCTGAACTGTTGTTCGCCACCGCGGAGCGCTACCCGGACAAGGTCGCGGTCATCGACCGCGACACCCAGCTGACCTACGCACAGCTCACCGACGAGATCCTGCGCCTCGCCGCCGGCCTGCAGGAGTTGGGACTGCGCCGTGGGGACCGGGTGGTGGTGCATCTCCCCAATACCTACGAGTACATCGTCTTCGTCTTCGCCCTGTGGGAACTCGGCGTGGTCCCCGTCGTCGCGCCCATCGCACACCGCCGCCTGGAGATCGAGCATTTCGTTCGCATCGCGGAGGCCCGCGTCTACATCACTGTCGCCTCGGACGGCAGCACCGATCTCGCGGCGATGGCTGCCGACCTGAAGGACCGCTGGCCCCATCTGGAGCACACCGTCATCCTCAACCGTGGCGGCGGCGGTGCGGAGTACGACGCCTTGCTGTCGAAAGGATCGATCGAGCACGCGCGGCGGTGCAGCCCGCAGGACGTCGCGCTGCTGCAGATCTCCGGCGGTACGACGGGTGTTCCGAAACTGATGCCGCACACTCACCAGACGTACGGGTACGCGCTGCGGCGAAGCGTGGGCGAACGGGGCATCGTCTACCGGACGGTGCACCTGCTGGTCATCCCGATCTGCCACAGCATGTCGACGCGCTCCCCCGGCTTTCTCGGCGCGTTCAGTGTGGGCGCGACGATCGTGATCGCACCCAACGGCAGCCCCGATTCGGCGTTCCCGCTGATCGAGAAGCACCGGGTCAACCGCGTGTCGCTGGTGCCCCCGATCCTGCTGGCCTGGCTGAACTCCTCGCTCCGCAAGACCTATGACCTCTCCAGCTTGGAGGTGATCATGTGCGGCGGCGCGAAGCTGACCGAAACGGTGGCGAGTCGTGTCGAGCCGGAGTTCGGCGTGCAGCTCTCGCAGAGCTTCGGGATGGGCGAGGGCCTGGTCGTCAGCAACCCCGCCGACGTCGATCGCGCCACCAGCGTGCGGTACCAGGGCCGCCCGGCGTCGGAAGCCGACGAGATCCGGGTCGTCGACGACGAGGGCAACGACGTGCCACCCGGTGCGCCGGGTCACCTGCTGACGCGAGGACCGTCGGTGATTCTCGGGTACTACCGCAACCCCGAGCAGAACGCGCTGGCGTTCACCACCGATGGCTTCTACCGCACCGGTGACATCGTCGAGCGCGACGAACGCGGATTCATCCGGGTCGTGGGCCGGTCGAAAGACCAGATCAACCGCGGCGGCGAGAAGATCGCGCCCGAGGAACTGGAGAACGCGATCCTCGCGCACGGTGGCGTACACAATGCCTCCGCGATCGGCGTCGACGACGACGTTCTCGGAGAACGCGTCAAGGTGTACCTGATCCCCCGGTCGCCGGAGAACGCGGCCGACCTCACCCTGGGCAACCTGCGTCGGTTCCTGCGGGAACGAGGCCTCGCCACGTACAAACTCCCCGACGTCGTGGAGGTCGTCGACGAATTCCCGTACACCGCGGTCGGCAAAGTCAGCAAGCGCCTGCAGCGTGAGCAGAACTAGTCGCATGTCGCGAGTCGCCATCGTGGGCGCCGGCCCCGTCGGAATGGTGTGTGCCCTGGCGCTCAACCGACGGGGCATCCCGGTCACCGTCCTCGAGTCGGAGCCGGCACCGGTGAAGGACCAGCGGGCCGCGACCATCCATCCGAGCACGCTGGAGATGCTCGACGAGCTGGGCGTCGTCGAGAAGATCCGGGAGCACAGCCTGCTCTCGAGCACTTATCGCTTCCACGACCGGCCGACCGGAGACCTCGTGGCGGAGTTCGATCTCGGCCGGCTCGAGGACGAGATCCGGTTCCCGTACGTGCTGCAGTACGAGCAGTACAAGCTGACCGCCGCCATCGCCGCGGAGTACGCGAACGAGTCCGACTTCGACGTGCGGTTCTGCTCCACGCTGACCGGCCTGACCGAAACCGCGGACGGCATCGAGGTGGAGTACACCTCACCCGCGGGCACGGAACGCCTGCAGGCGGCGTACGTCGTCGGCTGTGACGGTGGCCGCTCGACGGTGCGCAAGCTGGCCGGCATCGAGTTCGAAGGGTTCACCTATCCGGAGCGGTTCATCAAGATCGCGACCAGCTTCGACTTCAAGACCGTCACGTCGAACCTGTCGTTCCGCAACTACTTCTCCGACCCCCACGAGTGGGCCAACCTGTTCAAGGTGCGCGGCGAGACACCCGAGGGACTCTGGCGGGTGATTCTGCCGATCAGCCACGACGAGGACGACGCCACCGCGTTGTCGACGGCGCGCGTCGAGGAGCGGCTGCAGAAGTTCTTCCCGAAGACGGGCGCGTACCAGGTCGAGTACGTCAACGTCTACGGGGTCAATCAGCGCGTCGCCGCGACGTTCCGCACGGGGCGCATCCTGCTCGCCGGGGACAGCGCCCACGTCAACAACCCGATCGGCGGCATGGGCATGAACGGCGGTATCCATGACGCCGTGAACCTCGCGGAAAAGCTCCCCCCGGTGATCCGCGGTGAGGCCGACGACGATCTGCTCGACCTGTACAGCCGCCAGCGCCGCCACGCCGCGGTGAACTACATCCAGGCCCAGACGATCGCCAACAAACGGCTGCTGGAGGAACGCGACCCCGAGGTTCGCCGGCACAACTTCGACGAGCTGCGTCGCACCGCCGAGAACTTCGACACCGCTCGCGCCTACATGCGCCGCGCGGCCCTGTTCGACAGCCTGCAGGACGCCGCCGCCATCTCCTGAAAACCGCCTACGCCCGGCTCCGTGGAGCCGGGCGTAGGCGGTTCTACTTACCCAACAGATCGGTCAGTAGCGGGCCCCACTTCGGCAGACCGGAGTCGGGCTCGAGGATGGATTGGTGGTCTTCGTTCTCCGCAACAAAGAAGGACGTACCGGTCAGATAGTCGTTCCATCCCAGTGCCTCCGCCCCCTGCGCCGAGTTCGTCGCGGCCGACGCGATCACGAGCGCTTCGATGTCGAGATGACCCCGCGTCGGAACTGACGTCAGAACCTCGCACCGACGTCCCGCCGTCTCGACGGCCTTCAGCTGCTTCACGTCGGCGAGCAACTCGTTGTACGCCTCCTCGCCGAAGGCCTCCCGCATCTCGTCGCGCACCGCTTCGGCGGATCCCTCCTCCGCATAGCGCACCTGCCCTGATTCATCCTGGACGGCAGGAAGTGCGTCCACGATCACCAGGGTTTCGACGCGCTCACCTCGGGAGACCAGCTGACGCGCCACCGCGAACATGATGTGCGCGCCGTACGACCAGCCCAGCAGTTCGTACGGTCCGGCGGGCTGCAGCCCCTGGACGACGTCGGCGTACGTGGCCGAGAGGTCCTCGAGGTCGGTGAACTCGACCTCCAGGCCGATCATCGCCGGATCGTCGATGCCGACCAGCCCGACACCCGGCGGCAGATACGTCGACAACTCCGAGTACATCGACGAGGCGCCGAACTTCGGGTGCGCGCAGAACAGGGTGCGTCCGTTCGTGGACGGGACGAGTTGGCTCGCGATCGCGGTGATCTCGACGCCGGCATCTGCCTCCGGCTGCATCTTCCCGTCGACGACCGAGCTCAGCTCACCGATGGTCGAAGCGGTGATGACGTCCCTCATCGCGATGTCCACCGGGAACGTGCGATTCATCTGGGAGGCGAGCCGCATCGCCGCGAGCGAATGCCCGCCCAGACGGAAGAAATCGTCCCCGACGCCCAGGGCCAGTTTCTCGTCGAGGTCGAGCACGTTCCGGAAGATCGCGGCCACCGCCAACTCCGTGCCCGACTCGAGGGCCCGGCCGGTACCCGCGCCGGACGCGACCACGTCGGCCGGCGGCAACGCGCGTCGATCCAACTTTCCTGTCGGGGTCAGGGGGAAGGACTCCACGGTCATGAGCGATGCCGGAACCATGTAGTCCGGCAGGTACGTGGCCAGGTGGGTGCGCAGCGGCTCGGTGATGTCGCGGTCGGTGGAAACGCTGTAGTAGGCAGCCAGCTGCAGGCCGGTGGGATGCTCGAACGCGACCACTTCCGCGCGCGTCACCCCGGGGAATTCCTGCAGGACGTCCCGGATCTCGTCCGGCTCGATGCGGTAACCACGAATCTTGATCTGCTCGTCGGCGCGCCCGAGGTAGTCGATCATCCCGTCGTCGTTCCACCGGGCGAGATCTCCGGTGCGGTACATCCGTTCCGCGGTCTCCCACGGGCAGGCGACGAAACGTTCGGCGGTCATCGCCGCTTGGCCCCAGTATCCGCGTGCGATCCCGTCACCGGCGAGATAGAGCTCGCCGGCGACACCGGGAAGGGTGGGTTGCAGGTTCTCGTCGAGGATGTACGCCCGGGTGTTGAAGATCGGCGTTCCCACACTCGACGTGGTGCTGTCGGCCAGATCGGCGCCGAGCGCGTTGATCGTGTACTCGGTGGGCCCGTAGAGGTTGTACGACTCGACGCCGGGTGCGTCGCGCAGCTGCTTCCACAACCGGTCGGGGACGGCCTCACCGCCGAGAGAGACGAAGACGACGCCGGCCGCATCGGCAGTCACCGACCGACCGACCGGCCGGTCTCGCTCGAGCAGGCCTTCTTCGACCAGCAGTTGCCCGTAGGACGGCGTCACGTCGAATCCGTCGATGCACATCGTGTCGTAGTGGGCCAGCAGCCGCTGCGGGTCGCGTCGCAGCTCCTCGTCGATGACGTGGACCTCGTGCCCGTTCAGCAGCCAGAACAGCTGCTCCCAGGAGGCATCGAACGAGAAGGACGTCGTGTGCGCGATCCGCAACCGGCGCCCACGCTGGTGGCTCACCACACGGTCGAAGATCTTCTCGACGTGGTTGACGTACATGTTCGTCAGCCCTCGGTAGCCAACGGCGACGCCTTTGGGCCGTCCGGTCGTTCCCGAGGTGAAGATGATGTACGCGAGGTTGTCCAGCGAGACGTGCCCACCGCTGACCGGATCCGTGTCGAACCGCGCGAGGCGATCCCTCGTCGCCGCTGCATCGAGGTTGAGCACCGACCCGGGAGTGTCGGTGGCGTCGAGCCGAGAAAAGTCGCCGTCGGTGACCAGAGTGACTGTCGGTTCGGCGGCCCCGAGCATGTAGCCGATCCGTTCGTCGGGCAGCTCGTTGTCCACGGGGACGTAGGCGGCTCCGACGGCGAACACCGCGAACATCGCGATGACCATGCGCTCGTCGCGCGGCAGCAGAAGCGCGACCCGATGCTCCGGGCGTACCCCCGCCTCGAGGAGCAGCCGGGCGTAGCGATTCACCTCGGCGGAAAACTCGTCGAAGGTGAACGCACGATCCCCGGCGACGAGCGCCGTTTCCGATCCGGACAGCCGCACCTGCCGGTCCAGCAATTCGGCGACCGTGACCGGTTCGATGTCGCGGACGAGATCAGCGGCGATACCCGTGTGGGGGACGGTCTCGTCCGGCAACAGCGCGGACACCGTGCCAACGGGTTCGTCGAGCCGGCGGACGAGAGAGCCGAGCACCTGTACGTAGCGGTTGAGCAACGTCTCTGCGGCCGGGGCGTCGAAGGCGTCCCGGCGGTAGGACAGGCGTACGTGCACGGTGGCCTCTCCACCGCGCTCCTCCGGGTCGACAGCGAACGTCACCGGGTAGTGCGTCGCGTCGTCGACCTTTGCACCGACGACCTGCAACCCGGCCGTGTCGGGCCCCGCGGTCTTGTCGAGTGGCACGTTCTGCACCACGAACAGCGTGTCGAACAGAACGGGAACGCCGACGTTGGCCTGGATCTGCGTCAGCGAAGCGTGCGGATGGTCGATGACGAGCAGGTGCTCGGATTGGACCCGGGCGAGCAGTTGTCGATTCGACTCGAACGGGGGCAGGCTCACCCGCATCGGGACCGTGTTGAACAGCAGCCCGATGATCCGATCGGCGTCGGGCAGCGACGGCGGCCGACCCGAGACCGTGTTACCGAACACGACGTCATTGCTGCCGGTGAGCCGGCTGAGCGCGATCCCCCAGGCAGTCTGCAGCAACGTCCCGACTGTCACGCCGGCGTCCCGGGCGGCGTCGAAGACCCTCGCGGCCTCGGCCGAGGTGAGGTCGAGGTGGAGTTCACCGGTCTGGCTCTGTCCGTCACCGAGGCCGGGGCGCAGCAGCGTCGGACCGGCCAGGTCCGCGAGATAGCCGTTCCAGGCGCGATAGGCGGCTTCGGGATCCTGGTCGTCGACCCAGTCCAGGTACGAGCGGTACGACGACGGCCGGACCCGCTCGACGTATCCGGGGTCGGCATAGATGCGAAGGATCTCGGCGAACAGCGCGTTGATCGACCAGCCATCCAGCAGGATGTGCTCGAAACTCATCACCAGCGTCCACGTTTCGTGGCCGTGTTCGAGCAGCGTGAAACGGATCAGCGGCGGGACTTCGAAGTCGAACGGCTCACCGCGCTCGGCCGCCAGGAACTGCTCCACCTCGACCCCGAGGCCACTCCACTCGTCCAGTCGAATCGCCCGCACCGGAACTTCGACGCCGGACGGGATCACCTGGACGTCCCCGGGCGGGACGAACGCTGCCCGGAGGTTGGGATACCGATCCATGGCACTGGCAATGGACGTCGTCATCCGCTCGGGGTCGAGGTTCCCGACGATCTGTCGGGTCACCTGCGCGACGTAGGTGTTGCGGTCGTCGGATTCCTGGGATCGCAGTAGGTGATAGAACAGTCCGCGCTGCAGGGGGGAAAGCGGAAGGATTTGGGCGTCGTGCCCGTAGCGGGCTCGGATGGATTCTTCTTCGGCTGCCGTCACCGCGACGCGGTCAGCACGACGCAGAGTGAAGATCTCTGGACGCTCGCCGCCGGGGACTCCATCGATCTCTTCGGTGATGGCGGCGGCCAGCGCGTTCGTGTCGACATCAATCGTGCGCGCTGCGGCCACCCGGACGCGGACGTCACCACCCGCGACGAAGACCTGGATGTCGAGTCCGCTCTCCGGTGCAGCAGGATCGGCGACCAACTCCGCTCGGCTGCGGAACACACCTACTCGTATCCGTGGGCTCGGAAGATCGTCGAAGAAGCGGCTGAAGCGGGGATGTCCGACCAGCGAGGTGTATTCGGCCACTCGCTCCGGGCTCAGGCCGATGGCTCCCGCGGAGAGCAGTACGGGGTGTCGACGCGTGCTGACAGGACCGTCGGGCTCGTGGAACTCCACGAGCAGATCCCCGTCAGCGATCCCGACCAGGGCGTTGGCGACGGCCGTCAGTGCGACGGACCCCAGGGATGTTTCGGCGGCATTCGAAGCCACTCGTCCGGTCGTGGCACTCGATTCAACCGAGTCGCCTCCCTCCGGCAGTACCGTGGCCGCATCGGCGAGCTGATCTACCCAGTCCTCCCAGAACGGATCGTCGAGGATCGCCGTCAGCTCGTCGTCACTGTATTCAGCCGGGTCCGGACCAGAAGCGACGACGACCATCGGAGTGTCTGCCTGGTAGGCGGTGACCAGCTCGGTGAGCTTCTCCCCCACCGTGTCCAGCATCTCCGGGTTGCTGGTCTCGGCGACCAGTTCGCCGGCGCCGCTGTCGCGGATCGCCAATCGCAGCGTGGAGCTCTCTCCCCACAGGGCGCGCCCGACGTGGTCGATCGCCGCCCGCCAGAGCGGAGCCACAGCGATGTCGAAGTCCTCGAGCGGCAGCCGGAAGAGGCGAGCGTCGACGACGGCCTGGGTCCAGCCGTCGCCGCCTGCGTGAACGATCTGAGCGAGCAGCGTGACCGGCAGATCCGGGTGCCGCGAACCCAGTGCGAGGAACCGCGCTGTCTTCTCCAGCAACCGGACCGTGGTTTCCGCCGAGAACAACTCGCGAGCCGCGTTCAGATTCATTCCGAACGATCCGCCGGCGAGTCGCTCGATGCTCGACACGAGATCGAACAGCGCGGGCTGGGATTCCAGCGGGCCATCCGCAGCGGTCGAGGCGTAGTGGGTCAGCGGCGAGGCTCCGCCCGCATCTCCACGGTTACCCAGGTAGGCGGCCATCACCTGGAAGAGCGGACTGATCCCGACCCGCCGCGGCGGGTTCACCGCCTCGACGACGTGCTCGAACGGAACGAGCTTGTGGTCAGTGGCCTCGAGCATCCGATCGCGGCAACGCAACAGCGCCTGGGCGAACCCGGCTCCGGCGTCGATGTCGGTGCGCACCACGACGGTGTTCACGAAGTAGCCGATGAGGTCGTGCAACTCCGGCTGGTCACGCAAGCTGGCCGGGGTGCCGATGGGCACGGTGCTACCGGCGCCCTCGTCCCACAGCGTCAACGACAGCGCCGCGATCAACGCCTGGAGCGGCGTTGCCCGGTGCTCGACGAGTAGCTCGTCGAGCCTGGCTGTCTCCTCGCCGGAGAGCGACGTGGTCGCGGGCCGAATGGTTCGTTCGTCGGATTGGTCGCGTGAGTGGTCGAGGGGTAGCGGGGTCTCCGTCGGCAGATCGGACAGTACGTCCTGCCAGTACTGAAGACCCTCTCGATAGCGGGACTCCGGATCGCTCCGGTCTCCGAGCACGTGTCGCTGCCAGACCGCGAAGTCGGCGTATTGGGTCGGCAGCGGCTCGGCCTCGATCGAATTGCCCGCGGCCGCTTCGGCATAGAACCTGTTCAGTTCGGCGATGAGGGTCCCGAAGGAATCCGCGTCGGTCACCATGTGGTGCCCGTACGCGATGAGCACATCGCCGTCGGGGTGGCGCAGTACGTGGAACTTCAGCCCGAACTCGGACGTGAAGTCGAGCGGCAGCGCGCAGACCTGAGCGATTTTGTCGCTGAGCGGCTCGGGGCCGAGGTGCTCGACCTCCAGAACCGTGGTGTCCTCGGCGGGTGCTCCGTGGATGACTTGGCGGAGCGATGAGGTGTCCTCGTCCGGTACGAGGATCGTGCGAAGGATCTCGTGACGAGCGATGATGCGGCGAATTGCCGTTGCCAGAGCGTCGAGGTCGAGGCGTGTATCTGCTCGCAGCACGACCTCGGTGCGGTAGATCTGACGCCCGGCGATCTGCTCCGTGAACCAGAGGGCTTGTTGCCCGTGGGAGACGGGGAGCACGGCTGGGCGTGGCAGGTCACCGACGCGTATCCCGGCCGGTCCGGCGACAGAGTTGTCAGCGACCTGAGCGAGTTCGCTGATGCGGGGATGCTCGAAGATGTCCCGCAGCGTGAGGGCGGAGCCGAGGAGCGCGTTCGCGCGTGCGACGACCCGGGTGGCGAGCAGGGAGTGTCCGCCCATGCGGAAGAAGTCGCTGTCGACGCCGATCTCGTCGAGGTGGAGGACCTCGCGGAACACCCGGGCGAGAGCGATCTCGGTGTCGGTCTGTGGTGCCCGGCCCTCCGCGACGGCCAGATCCGGCTCGGGCAATGCTCGGCGGTCCAGCTTGCCGTTCGGGGTGATCGGGAACGCGTCCAGGTGCGTGAACGTGGCCGGCACCATGTAATCGGGCAGCGATCGTGCGAGGTACTCGCGCAGGTCGGCCGGTTGGTGGCCGGTGACGTAGGCGGCGAGATACGTGCCGCCGGCCGGGTGATCCCGGGCGACGACCGCTGCGCTCGACACCGAGGGGTGTTCTTCGAGGACCGCGCGGACTTCTTCGAGCTCGATGCGGAACCCGCGGATCTTGACCTGGTCGTCGCTGCGGCCGAGGTACTCCAGCTGGCCCTGGGCGTTCCAGCGCACGATGTCGCCGGTGCGGTACAAGCGTGTGCCGTGGTCGTCGGCCACGAACCGCTCAGCGGTCAAAGCTGCGCGGCCCACGTACCCATCCGCCAGCTGGACCCCGCCGACGTAGAGTTCGCCGACCGGTGCTGGACGCAACCAGCTGTCGAGAACCCGCACCGAGGTGTTTGCCACCGGAACACCGATCGAGGTGCCGACCGCTGCGGTGGCATCACCGGTGACCTCGGTGGATCCGTAGAAGTTGTGCAGCACCGCATGCGGGGCGGCGGTTCGCATCGCATCAGCGGTGTTCCGGCTGAGCGCCTCGCCCGAGGAAACCCAATGCCGGACCGACGCCAAGTCCGCGGGCCCACGAACCAGCACGTCAGCCAGACTGGGCACAGTCAACAGATGCGTGACACCGTGCCGGGCAACCGTCTCCGCCAACTTCGCCGGGTCCTGGGCGGGCACCACCACGACCCGAGCCCCGGCCACCAGCGGCCCGAACAATTCGGTCACCGCATCCACGAAACCCACACCGCTCTTCGACAACGCCACACTGTCGGCGGCGTACTCCAGTACGCGCTCACCCCACATCAGCCGGTTGACCAAGGCACGATGCGAAATCGCGACGCCCTTCGGCCGGCCCGTCGTTCCCGACGTGAAGATCACCACCGCAGCACCCGATCCGTGCACAACCGGCGCGGGCACGCGGTCCCGCACCTCAACGGTGCGGAGGTCGGTGATCACCACACGAGGCGCGGCGTCCTCGAGAATGTGCTCGATACGTTCGGCGGGATAGGCGGGGTCGACCGGCACGTACGCCGCCCCCACCCGCCAAACCCCGGCCAGCGCGACCACCAGATCCACCGAACGCGGCATGACGACCGCGACCCGATCCCCGGCCCGCACTCCCTTCTCCTCGAGGCGATGCGCAAACGCGTCGACCCGCGCATCGAAGTCGCCATAGGTGAGTTCACTACCGTCCTCAGCGACGAGAGCGACAGCGTCCGGCGTCGCCGCCACCTGCCGGCGCACCCACTCGTCCACCGTCAAATCGGGAACATCGAGCGCTTCCCCCTGCGCCGTACCCCCGGCACCGTTGGTGCTCAACTGGTACAGGGTGCGAGCAGACTCATCCAGAAGATCCTCGAGAAACCGACCGAACTGCGCGGCATGCAGCAGCGCATCGCCCGTGGCAGCGCCGACGGACACCTCCAGACGGATCCCGGACTCCGCGTTCCGGTAGACCGCGAGATCAAGTGACCCCACCGGACCGGTACTGATCGTCTCCGGAACCACCACCACGTCACCCAGCCGCGGCGCCGACTCGAACAACCTGATGTTGATCGTCGGAAACGCCAAGTACGACGCCTGGCCCCCCGGCCACAAGCGAGCGAGCGCGTGATCCTCAACAGACGTGTAACGCCGCGATGCCTTCAGCTGCTCCGCGACAATCGAAAGCACACCGGCGAACGTGGAATGGGGACTGACCGGCACGACAACGGGAGTCGCCCGAGAGACGGCGCTCGGAGTCCTCAGCAATTTCCGGCCGTCACGCAACATCAGCGGAACACGAACCGCCACGTAGTCACGACCGTCGACCAGAGCGGTATACGTGCCCCACGCAGCAATCAGGAAATCGGTCCACGACACCCGCGCAGCACGCGCAAGTCGCTGCACCCGCAGATAGACATCGTCAGCCACCGGAACGACAACCGGCTCGGACGAGGACACGAAGGCCCCAGAAAGATTCTCCGGAGACTCAAAGCCAGCGTCGTCCATTTCGAGGACGCCACGCCAATACGCCACACCCTCGTCGGCCCCGGAGCCGCCGCGCTCGACGACGTCCCGCAGTCCGCCGAACCAACGCTCCGGCACCGGATCACCGACCCGCGCCGCAGCGTAAACCTCAGCCACCCGGCGAACGAACAGAGAAACGCTGTAGCCATCAACGAGCAGAATGTTCGTGACCAGAATCCACGCCCACGTCCCATCCCGACGACGGGCGAGAGTCGAAGACGTCGAGGGCGAGGCGGGCATCCCGGCGAGATACTCCCGGGCCAGCACCCGAATCTGATCATCATCCCGGCCGGAATCAACGATCGTCGTCTCGAGCGTCGTCGTGGCGTCCACGTACTGAAAAGGGACACCATCGTCATCGCCGAAACGAACACGCAACGCCTCGGTCTCCGCGAACACGACAGACACCGACGACGCGAACACGACCGGGTCAACCGCACCATTGAGCCACAGCACCTGACCCGCAGAGAATGCTGACGGCTCGAGAGCAAGTCCCTGCGCCACCCAGTTACCCCGCTGGCTCGCGGTCAACTCCACACGATCAATAGTCGTCAACGGAGGCACATCCATTTCTCTTGAGATCAGCCGAGCGGAAACCGCTCATTAGGCACGCCGACCGGAGTCCCACGCCTCCCACAGGCGTGCATAGGCGCCCTGCGCCGCGACGAGCTCCCCGTGGGTGCCCGCCTCGATGATCCGGCCGTGCTCCATCACCACGACCCGGTCGCAGGCGGCGGCTTGAGAAAGTCGGTGAGCGATCACCAGTCCGGTCCGGCCCGCCAGCGCGGCATCGGCTGCGCGGTCGAGGAGACCGGCGTGGGTGGAGCCGGCTTCGGCGGTCGCTTCGTCGAGAATCGCCAAGTCCGGGGTGGCGAGCAGCAGGCGGGCGAGCGCGAGCTGTTGGGCCTGGCCGTCGGTGAGTGGATGCCCGCCGGAGCCGACGAGGGTGTCCAATCCGTCGGGCACCAGGTCGAGGACCGCGGTGCCGCCGGTGGCGTCGAGTGCCGTGTGGAGGTCTCGGTCGGTGGCCGCGGGCGCGGCGAGGGTGAGGTTGTCGCGTAGCGTCCCGGCGAATACGTGCACCTCCTGGGTGATGACAGCGGTGCGTTCGGGGCGGCCCACCGTTCCCCTCGCCGGCGGGTGGATGCCGGCGATCACGGCGGCGAGCGTGGTCTTGCCGGCCCCCGACGCACCGACAACGGCGACGTGCTGACCGGCGGGAATGTCGAGGGTGATCTCGTCGAGCACGAGGGGGCCGTCGCCGTAGCGGAACGCGACGTCGCGGATCCGTACTGCGGCGTCCGTCGGTCCATCCGGTGTGTCCGGAGCGGTGGCCGGCACGATGGCGACGCCGATCATGCGGCTCAGCGAGGCGAGGGCGGCCTGGAGGTCGTCGATGACGAACATGACCTGGTTGACCGGCCCGAGCAGGCGCAGGACGAGCAGCATGGCGGTGGTGGCTCCACCGACGGTGGAGGCCCCGCGATCGATGAGAACGAAGCCGACGACCAGCACGGCGGCCAGCGCCAGGCATTCGCCGAAGTTCAAGCGGGTGTTGAACATGCTCTGCACCGTGCGGGCCCGCAGCGCCTGCACCGTGACGCCCCAGGAGCCCTTCATCACGGCGTCGTGCCGCTGCTCCGCGAGTCCGAAGCCGAGCACGGTGGTGTAACCGCGCTGGGACTCGACGATCTGCTGCGCGCGGGTACTCATCGCCGCGCGCTCGGCGCGGTACACCGTCGGCCCGGTGCGCAGATACCAGCCCATGGCGAGTACGTAGACGGGCAGCACGACGACGAACGCGGCGGCGTAGGGCCATTCGAGTGCCGCGAGCCCGCCCAGCGACACGACGATCGTGAATGCGGCGACCGTGAGGGCCGGGATGACCGCCGGGGCGGCATCCGCCACGGCGGTCACGTCGTCGCTGGACCGGGAGATCAGGTCCCCGGTGCCGGCGCGCTCGACGTCGTGCTGTGCCAGCGTCAGGCCACGTTCCACCAGCCGCTCCCGCAGCGCGGCCAGGATGCTGTTGAGGACACGCGTCGCCAGGACGATCGTCACCGCGCTGCCGGCGGCCGCGAGGACCGCCGAGAGCATCATGGCCGCGGTGAGCGTCAGCACGGTGCCGAGATCGGCGGTTCCCGCCTGCACCCGGTCGACGAGGTATCCGATCGCGACGGGCACGATCAGGTCGACGGCCGTGCCGACAATTCCCACCACCCCGACGGCGACGAGCCGGAGCCGATGCCCACGGCTGGCCCGCCACATCTCTCGCGCGGTTTCCCGGCCGGTCGCGACGGGGAGCGTCATGGGGCCACCATCCGGTCCGGTAACAGATCGACGATCCGGTCGCACGCCGCCAGCAGCGCCGGGGAGGAAGCGATCAGCAGCGTCGAGCGGCCGGCGCGGAAGGTGCGCAGCCGCCCCGCAATCGTCTGCTCGGTCACCGAGTCGACTGCGGTGGTCGGCTCGTGCAGCACCAGCACCGGCGCATCAGTTGCCAGAGCCCGCGCGAGGGCGACGCGCTGCCGCTGGCCGCCGGAGAGCCGGTTGCCGTCCTCGCCGACCGGGTCGTCGAGATCGGCGGCGAAGTCGTCACAGGCCGCCGCGCGCACCGCGGCTTCCCCCCTCACCGGGGTCGCGGCCGGAGTGAGGACGTTGTCGCGGATCGAGCCGGTGAACAGGGTCACCCGGTGCGGTGCGACGGTGACCCGGGAGTGGTACTCGGCCGGGCTCACCGCGTGTGCCGGGAGCCCGTCGAGGCGCACCTGGATGCCGTTGTCGGGCGTCGGGCCCAGCAGTGCCTCGACGATGCGTGCGGCGGTCGGGTCGTCTGCCCGCACTCCGACGAGCTCACCGGGCTCGACCTGGACGTCCACGCCGTCACCGACCACCTCCAGCGTGCACGGCGCCGACGGTGACGGGCTGCCGCTGGCCGGGCCAGAGGCCGAGCCGTGGGGTAGTACCTCGAGGAGGCGTCTGGAGGACGCGCGGGCATAGGCGAGGTTGGGAATGGAGAGGCTCGCGATCTGCTGCATCTGCGGCAGCAAGGCCTGGGAGAGGCCGACCGCGGCGATCAACCCGCCGACGCTCAGCCGCCCGTCCACGGCGAACCAGCCCGCCAGTCCGGCCACCGCGACGATGAACACGCCGTTGACGACGCCCGAGCCCACGAGGAACCGCCCGAGCAGGCTCGCGTTGCGCTGCGCGCCGACCAGGGCCTCCCGGCTGGCTCGCCGGTACCGGCGGGTGGCTTCGGCTTCGGCGCCCACACCCTTGAGCACCCGGTAGCCGGAGACCAGATCGGTCGCCTGCCCGACCGTGGAGGCCAGCAGCGCCTGGTACTCACCGGTGTCCCGGGAAAGCCGCTCGCTGAGCACGCCCATCAACCAGACCGCGATCGGCGCTCCGAGCAGCACCACGATTCCGAGCAGCCAGTGCGTCGCCAGTAGCGAGACCGCGATGAATCCGATGGCCGTGATCCTCGAGATCGGGATGATCACCAGCATCACGGCGTTGGACAGGCGCGCGACGTCGTTCGTCATCACCGAGACCACGCTGCCGTCCGGCGCACGGACGGTTCCGCCGGCCGGATGCAGTACGCCGGTCGACAGGGTGCCGAGGAGCCGTTGCTGCAGCAGCTGCACCGCGTAGGCGGCCAGCCGCAGCGAGCCTCCGGCCGCTGCCGTCAACGCGACGTACAGCGCGACAAGCACGCCGAGCCACCGCCCCAGCGCGCCCGCGTCCCCGGTCGCGAGGGCCCGATCGATCGCGAGGCCCATCACCACCGGCACTGCCGCCTCGCCGACCTGCCACACGATCGCCAGCAGCGTGGCGGGGACGGTGATCCGAGGGAGCGAGAAGATGACGCGGGCCACGAACCGGCCGGGACGGTCGCCGTCCCTGACCTCGAACGGCCGGACGTCGGGAGGTTCGGCCGACGCCTGCCCCAGCACCGGCAGCCACCGCGTCAGTGGCCCTCGTCCCAGTCCTGCCGGATCGGCGTTCATGCCGTGCGCTCCCGGCCCAGCGGCACCACGTGCGGTGTGCCGGTCACGGGATCGGGGACGACGAGGCAGCGCAACCCGAAAACCTCCTCGACGAGCTCGGCCGTGACGATGTGTGCGGGGGCGCCTTCGGCGACGACCCGGCCGTCCTTCATGGCGATCAGGTGGGTGCCGAAGCGCGCGGCCTGGTTGAGGTCGTGCAGTACGGCGACCAGCGTGTGGCCGACCTGGTTCAGATCGGTGAACAGCTCCAGCAGCTCGATCTGGTGGGTGATGTCGAGGAAGGTCGTGGGCTCGTCGAGTAGCAGGATGTCGGTGCGCTGCGCGAGCGCCATCGCCACCCACACCCGCTGCCGCTGTCCGCCGGAGAGCTCGTCGACGAGACGGCCCGAGAGCTCGGTGACAGCGGCGGCGTCCATCGCCATCGACACGGCCTCCTCGTCGTCCTCGGTCCACTGCCGCAGAAAGCCTTGATGCGGATACCGGCCCCGAGCGACCAGGTCGGCCACGGTGATGCCGTCGGGGGCGATCGAGGCTTGCGGCAGCAGCCCGACCCGCCGCGCCACCTCCTTCGTCTTGAAGGAGGTAATGTCGGCGCCGTCGAGGACGACCCGCCCGGCGGACGGTTTCAACAGCCGCGACAGGCCGCGCAGCAGGGTGGACTTACCGCACGCGTTCGGACCGACGATGACCGTGAACGACTCGTCGGGGATCGCCACCGACAGCTCGCGGGAGATGACGCGCTTGTCGTAGCCGATCGTCGCCGACTCCACCTGGAGCCGTGAGCCGGTGGCCACGGGCGTGTCTTCGGCTGCTTCGAGACCGGTGACGGCGCTGGTACGAGTGTTCACAGGCGCTTCCTGGCTTCGGTGAGGAGCAGCCAGCCGAGGTAGCCGCCGCCGAGAATGACGGTGATGATCCCGACCGGCAGCGGGGTCGGCGCGACGTGCTGGGCGACGTAGTCCGCCGCCAGGCACAGCAGCGCGCCGACGAAGGCGGACGGCGCGAGAGTGATTCCCGCGGTACGGGTGAGCCGACGGGCGATCTGCGGTGCGACCAGGGAAACGAACGTGATCGGCCCCGACGCCGCGGTGACCGTCGCCGTCAACGCCACGCCCACGACGACCAGGCCGAGGCGCGCCGCCGTGACGCGCACCCCCAGGGATGCGGCGGCATCGTCACCCAGCTCCATCTGCCGCATCGACCGGCTCAACGCCCCCGCCAGCAGCAGGAGCACGAGAATTCCGACGCCGCCGGTGACCACTTGATTCCAGGACACGCCGTTGAGCGACCCGGAGCTCCACGCCGCCGCCGACAGGGCCTTGTCCAGGTCGGCTTTGAGGATCAGCCACGTGTTCAGCGACTCCAGCATCGCCGACACGCCGATGCCGACGACGATCAGGCGGAACCCCTGCACCCCTCGTCGGTAGGCGAGCGCGTACACGGCGACGGCAGTAGCCATCCCGCCGAGTAACGCCCCGCCGGCCAATTCCACGTAGGTGCCGTCGACGACGAGAATCACGATCAGCGCTCCGGTGTAGGAGCCCTGGGTGAACCCGATGACGCTGGGGTCCGCGAGCGGGTTGCGCAACAGCGACTGGAAAATCGCCCCGCTGACCCCCAGCGCGGCGCCGAACATCAGCGCCGCGGCCACCCGCGGCAGCCGCCACTCGACCACGATGTCGTGCACCAGCCCGGTCTCCCCGCCGGTCAGCGCGGAGATCACCTGCCCGGGGCCGAGCGAGTAGGAGCCGCTCATCAGTGCGAGCACCGCCAGGCAAGCGGCCACGACCGCGAGCACGGTGCAGACGACGACCGAGCGCCACTCGAGCCGCACCGCGACTCTCCGGCGCCGCAACGTCAGCACCCGCCGTCCGAAGTCCACGGTCCCGCCCGTCGGACGAGTACGCGACGGAACTCCCACGCTCATATCCCGCTCGCCTTCTTGCGCCGCACCAGCGCGACGAGAACGGGCGCGCCGACGAAGGCGGTGACGACACCCACGGAGATCTCACCGGGCCGCATCACGACCCGCCCGAGGATGTCGGAGACCAGCAGCAGGATCGGGCCGAGAAGGATGCTGTAGCCGAAGATCCACCTCTGGCGCGGGCCGACGATCCACCTGGCCACGTGCGGAACCATGAGACCGACGAAGATGATCGGCCCGGCGATGGCCGTCGCGCCCCCGGCGAGCAGGGTGAGCGCCAGGATCGCGAGGACGCGGGTGCGTGCCACACTGACGCCCTGGGAAACCGCCAGTTCGTCACCCAGGGCCATTGCGTTGAGCGGGCCGGCCACGACGAAGGCCAGCACGAGAGCCAACGCGAGGAACGGCAGGATCGGCCACACCACCTCCAGCGGGCGGCCACTGATCGAACCGGCGTTCCACGACCGCAACGTGTCGAAGGCGTCGGGGTTGGTCAGCTGGAGCCCGTCCCGGGCGCCTCCGAGCACCGCGCTGACGCAGAGCCCGACGAGCACCATGACCACGGCCGAGGAGCCCTGCCGCGTCGAGGAGAGTGCGAACACGATCAGGGTGACGACCAGCGCCCCCGCGAACGCGAACCACATGTAGCCCTCGACTTCGCGGATGCCGAGCAGCCCCACGGCGACCGTCACCGCGAAGGATGCACCGGCATGAACGCCGAAGATGCCCGGATCGGCCAGGGGGTTACGGGTGAGCGCCTGGATCAACGAGCCCGCCAGGCCGAGTGCGGCGCCGACGACCAGACCCACGATCGTGCGCGGCAGCCGGTAGTCGCGGATCGCGAGCTGGTCGATGCCGGCCGATGAGTGGACCAGCCCGTCCCACACCGCTGACGGCGGGATCGACGTCGACCCGATCATGATGCTCAGCACCAGCAGGACCGCCAGCACTACCAGCGCGACGACCAGGCCGAGCAGGCGGCGACGCGGTCCGGGCACCGCCGTGGTGCCCGGACCGTCCTGCCGCAGGGCGAGGGTTGTCACTACGTGGCGGGGAGTGTCGCCAGCGCGCTGTCGAGCGAGTCCAGGTACCGGTCGACGGATCCGTACGAGTTGTTGCCGGGGCAGAAGATTCCGAGTGCGCGACCGGACTTCACCGCAGGCAGCGCCTTCCAGGTACTGGTCGCGACCACCGGCGCGAAGGGCTCGGTCGGCTGGCCCTTGTCGTCGACCGGGTAGGTGACCACGTCGTACTTGGACAGGCTGCTGATTTGCTCGAACGGCAAGGCCGTCCAGGCCAGGGGATCCTTGCCCTCGGGTGACTCGGGGAAGTTCATGCCCACGTCGTCCCGGGCGATCTCGGAGCAGCCGATGTCCGCGATGGCGAACGTGCCGGGGTCGGACGAATCCCAGCGAATGACGTCGACGAACGAGGACTTGGCGATGATCGCGCCGTAGGTCTTCTTGATCTTCGCGACTTTGCCCTCGAACTCCGCCTTCTGCTTGCCGAACTTGTCCGTCTGGTTGCCGGCCTCCGCGAGTCCGTCGGCGAGGCCCTTCCACTCGGTGTCAAGCCCGAAGAAAACGGTCGGGGCGATCGCCGTCAGCTGCTTCTCGATCCCCTTGAACTCCTCATCGGGGATTTGGACCAGGATGAGGTCGGGCGTGAGGCTGGCGAGCTTCTCCATGTCGACCTGGTCGGCGCTGGGCGCGAGAATCGTCGCCGACTTGTACGTCGCCTGCTGGTCCGCGGGCAGTTGCTTCACGTCGGAGTCCGACTCCGCCGTGACGCCGACCGGTTTCCCGCCGATGTCGATGAACGGCAGCGTCGTGTTGCCGATCGTGGCTACCCGCTTGGGGTCGGCGGGGACCTCGATCGTGCCGTTGCCGGCCTTGATGCTGCGGGTCTCGGCGGCGGCGTCGCCGGTGTCGTCGCTGTTGCCGCTGTCGCCGCCGCAGGCGGTGAGGACGAGCGCTGCGCTCAGGAGTGCGGCGGCGAGGGCTGCGCCGCGCAGTCTCAGGAGAGTCATTGTCACTTTTTCTCTTCGTTGTGGAGCTGAACAAGCTCGTGGACGGTGGTTCCCCACCCGACGGTGTGCGTGGCGCTCCGTTCGAGGCCCGCGCGGGAAATGACGGCGTCGAGCTCGGCTGCGGTGCGCAGACCCGAGCCGTGCACGGTGAGGGCGAGCAGGTCGGCTTCGCCGTCGTGCTCGTCGAGGTCGTCGGTGTCGAAGAGGTCTTCGACCAGCAGTACCCGGCCGCCGGGGAGGAGGTTCTCGGTTGCTCGCCGCAGGGCATGCGCGGCGTCGGCGTCGGCCAAGGTCTTGAAGGCGCGGATGACGAACACGGCGTCGGCCGGCGGGCTGGGCTCGAAGACGGACTGCTCGACCACGCTGACGCGCGCACGCTGCTGCTCGTCGGGGATGCTGTCGAGCAGGTCGCGGCGCAGCCAGTCCGCCTGCGCGGGTAACGCGCAGATCGTCACCCGCAGGTTCTCGTGGGCGGCGACGAACTCGCGGGCCTGGGCGCCCGCGCCGCCGGAGTGGAGCACGAGGTGCCGGACGCCCTTGAGGATGTCGGACGTGGCGATCGGCTCGGCCAGCCCGGCCTGGAACCTCGCCAGTCGTTCCAGGTAGCGGTCCTCGTAGTCCTGTTCGGCCCGTACCTCGGCATAGGTCTGCCCGGTGACCGAGCTGTACGACTGCCGGCCGGTGCGGATCGACTCGGTGAGCCCGTAAATGCCGAGCATCTCGCGCCCCGCCACTCCGGCGGGGTGCAGGAAGCCGATCATGAAGTCGACGGTCAGGACCTCCCCCACCGACGTCAGGTCGTAGTGGCCCGGTTCGGTCTCGGTCAGGATGTCCAGGGTGTGCAGGTAGCGCAGCAACTTGCCCAGCGCCCGTTCGTCGGCGTCCGCCTTGATGGCCAGGTCCTTCACGGCGGTCACGCCGCGGGAGATCAGCTCGGGAACGCCCAGCTCGACGGCGGTGCGGATCGCCACCGGTGGAATCAGCTCGGTCAGATCGTGGATCTTCTCCATCGGGGTCTTCGACTTCGCGGGGTCGGGCACCGCTCCGTCGGTCGCCAGCGCGACGACCTCGCCGCGACGCCAGTACCCGCTGAAGTCGACGTCCTCCTTGGGCACTCCCCGGTCCTCGACCAGGTGACGCCGGAGGTTCCGCACCGTCGCCTGTTCTCCGGCGAGCCACGCGAACGGCTTGCCGTCCCACCAGCTGCAGTTCCGAACCGCATCCACCAGCTGGGTGGTGGTGCCGGCCTCGGCGCCGTCGCGCACGAGCCAGGTCACCTCGACGCCGGGCAACTCCCGTAACGTCTCACGGTGTTCTTCCTCGGCGACCTCGAGGAACACCTGCGCCCTCGCGTCCTCGGGCAGCTCCTCGAGCAGGCGGGCGATCGCCGGAACCGTCGTGTCGTCTCCGACGGCCAGCAGCCAGTCCGCGTCCTGCGGGAGCGCCCGCGACGAGCTCGGACCGAAGAAGTGGATGCGATCGCCGACCTGGGCACGGTAGGCCCAGGTGGTGCCGACGCCGATGCCGTGCTTGACGAAGTCGACGTCGAGCTCACCGGTCGTGGGCTCCCAGCGACGCACGGTGTAGAGCCTCGTCAACGGCCGGGGATCCCTCGGCAGGTCCAGGCCCTTCTCCTTCTGCACCGGCAGCACCGGCTGGTCCTGGCCGGGATAGGAGAACACCAGACGGATGTCGTCGTCGAAGCCCGTCGACTCGAAGGGCGGCTGAGCGAAGCCGTTCGCCGAGGTGAACGCGCGGAGTTGCTCCCCGGCCAACGTGATCCGCCGCATCCCCGGCGTCAGGTCGTGCACACGCACGACTTCGACCTCTCGCAAGGTCAGCGGGTGCACGGTGATCCGGCGTGAGGTCTTGGGCACGGGTGTAACGTTAGGCAATCCTTACTTCGCATGGTGTGCGTAGATCGCCATATAGTTAGGACTGGATGGCAGTGGATCGACCGCCGCACATTCCCCGCGTACAGGCGAGCGGCTTGTGGGATCAGCCCGAGCATCTCCTGCTCTGGGTCCGCACCGGTTCGGCCTGCGTCCGGATGGAGGGCAATCCAGAGTTCCGGCTCGCCGCCGGCGAGGGCGTCTGGATTCCGGCAGACCGGGGCAACCAGTGGACGGTCGTCACCGAGCCGGGCACTGTCGCCTTCCCGTTGTTGACGCATCCGAGCATCACCGTCGAGAGCATGCCCGAGCCGAGGCGGTTCGGAATTCCCGACGGCTGGCAGGACTGGCTGATCCAGGCCTTCAACTTCGGAGTCACGCCGCTGACCGGCCACGGATACTCGCAGGACGCGCTCGTCGATCTTCTCCGCGGCTCCGGTCGGCGACCGCCGACCCGGACGCCCGCAGTCGATCCGCCGGCGATGCCGCGAGCCGGCGGGGCCCGGGAAGTCGCCGACGAACTGCTCCGCAATCCCGCGCTCGACCTCACCGTCGCCGAGTGGGCAACCCGGGTGCTGTCCAGCCCGCGCACCCTGCTCCGCGACTTCCGCAGTGACACCGGGCTGACCTTCGAGCAGTGGCGGCTGCGCTGCCGGTTGAGCGCGGCGGTCGAGTACATCGCGGCCGGCTACGGCGTGGATCACGTGGCGACACGAGTGGGTTTCGCTACTCACAACGGGTTCACCCGCGCGTTCAAGCAGCAGGTCGGGCTGACCCCCTACGAGTTCAGCCGGGCCGTCTCGGCCCGGCCCGTCGCGAGCGGGCCGACGCAGGCCGAGAACCTGATGCGCATGATGCGCGCGGAGGACACCCCCGCTGCGCCGGACATGCTGCCCGAGGCACGCACGCCGTCGCACACGAACAACGTCCACGTGCTCGTCTGGACGTACCGCGGCAGCGGATACCTGGACATCGGCGATCAGCGTTACGAACAGGAGCGGGGCGTCGCGACCTGGATCCCCGCGGGCTCGGAGCACACGATGGGCGTCCGCGAGAACTCGATCTCCCTGCCGCTCGGCAACGCCGGCACCGGCGATCTCCAACTGACCGAGCCGCTGCAGGTCCAGTTCTCGCCCGCCTGGGACGACTACCTGATGTTCTGCTCCATCAGCGCCCGCACCCCCGTTCGTCCGGACGACTACGACGCCAGCCACGTCCTCGATCTGTTCGCCGATCAGGTCGCCGCGCAGCGAGCGCTCTCGCTACCGATGCCGACCGACTCGCGGGCACGGTCAGCCGGCATGGACTACCTGCGTCGTATCGGTACGCCCGGCGGGTCGGGGTTCGACGTACCCGCCGACATCCACCGGGCGTTCTCCGAACAGACCGGCATGAGCTTCGCCCGGTGGTGCTACGCCGCCCGCATGCGGATCGCTCGGGGCATGCTCGCCGGTGGCGCCAAGCCCAGCGCCGTCTTCCGCCGCGTCGGTTACGCCCACTTACCGACCTTCAGCGCAGCCTTCACCCGTTTCCACGGAATGTCACCGCGCGACTACCAGGAGCGCGAAACGGCGCTCAGAAGTTAGGTAAGCCTCACCTCCAGGAGGCGTAAACCGTCGTACAGTCAGGACATGCCGGGCACCTTCTCGACTTTCCACAGCCGGAGCGGCCCGCCGCCGATACCGGGTGCACGGTCGGACTCGACGGGACATCCCCGCCGTCCGCTGCTGATCTGGGTCCGCACCGGCACGGCGCACGTGTGCATCGATCACGCCGTGACGTTTCGTCTCACCGCCGGCGAGGGCGCCTGGATTCCCGCAGACGGGTGGGACCACCGCGCGATCGTGACCGAGCCCGGCACCGTCGCTTTCCCACTGTGGCCCCGGCCAGGCGCCGGGTCGCTGTCGGAGCCGACGCGACTCGCGGTCCCCGACGGCTGGCAGGACTGGCTGATCCAGCTCTTCAATCTGCAGGTGACGCCGCTGACCGGTCAGGGCTACTCCCCCGACGGACTCGTCGATCTCCTTCATCACTCCGGTTCGCGCTCGTTCGTGCCGCCGATGCCGAAGGCCCGGGGTGCCAGGTCGGTGGCCGAGGAGTTGGTTCGCGACCCTTCGCTCGATCTCACCGTCGAACAGTGGGCGACACGGGTGCTCTCCAGCCCGCGGACCCTGCGCCGTGACTTCCTCGCCGGCAGCGGGCTCACCTTCGAGCAGTGGCGGCGGCAGCTCCGGCTGAGCGCGGGCGTCGACTTCCTGGCATCGGGGTACGACGTCGACCGGGTGGCAGCACGGGTCGGCTTCGCCAGCCGCAACGGATTCACCCGCGCGTTCAAGGAGCGGCTCGGACTGACTCCGAACGAGTTCAGCCGGAAGCACTCCGTCAGCACCGCGCGACCGGTCACGCCACCCAACCTGCTGCGCGCGAGCACGCCTCCGCACACCAATCCCCACCACGTGCTCAGCTGGATGTACCGCGGCAGCGGATTCCTCGACATCGGCGATCACCGCTACGAACGACAACGGGGTGTCGCGACCTGGATACCCGCCGACGTGGAGCACACCACCGGCATCCACGAGAATTCGATCTCGCTGCCGCTCGGGGACGCCGACCCGACCGACCTGCGCCTGACCGAGCCGATGCAGGTGCAGTTCTCCCCGGCCTGGGACGACTACCTGATGTACTGCTCCATCAGCGCGCGGTCCATCCTGCGCCCGGACGACTACGACCCGCGCCACATCGTCGACCTGTTCGCCGAGCAGGTCGCCGCGCAGCAGGCGCTGTCGGTGCCGATGCCCATGGGTCTCCGCGCGCGTGCGGCAGCGATCGAATATCTGCGCCGCATCGGCGCGTCCGACGAATCAGCCGCGCACGACGTGCCCGCCGAGGTCCAGCGAGCCTTCCGCGACGAGATCGGCATGACCTTCTCCCGTTGGCGTTACGCGGCCCGCATGCGCATCGCGCGTGATCTGCTCGTCGGCGGCACGAAGCCCAGCGCCGTCGCCCGCCGCATCGGCTACCGCCACCCACCGACGTTCAGCGCCGCTTTCTCCCGTTTCCACGGCGTCTCCCCCCGCGAGTACCAGGAACGCGAAATCGGAAAGGCCTGACCCATGCGCAGTGCGGATGTAGTGGTGGTGGGCGGAGGAAACGCCGGCTTTTGCGCGGCTCACGCGGCGGCCGAACGTGGGCGACGCGTGGTGCTGCTGGACAAGGCACCGCGGGCGCATGCCGGCGGAAACAGCTACTACACCATCGGTTCGCTCCGGTTCGTGCACGACGGGCTCGACGACCTGCTCGAAATCCTCGAGCCTGACGAGCGTCACGCGCGTAGCGAGGTCCCGCCGTACTCGGCGGCAGACTTTCTGGCCGACCTGAAGCGGGTCACCGAGGGGCGGGGCGATGCGGAACTCGCCGAGGCCGTCGTCGAAGGCTCGCGCGACACGGTCCGCTGGCTGCACGGATTGGGACTGCGTTTCCAGCTGATGTACGAGCGGCAAGCTCACGAGCGTCCCGATGGGGCCTTTCTGTTCTGGGGTGAATCCCACGTGTCCACCGTCGACGGTGGACCCGGGCTGATGTCGGACCACCTGCGCGTCGCGTCCCGGCTCGGAGTCGACGTGCACCACGGTTGCGCGGTCACGGGGTTGCTGACCGACGGCGGATCGGTCGTCGGCGTCCGGGTGGGAGACCAGGAATTACGTGCGGAGTCCGTGGTGATCGCCAGTGGCGGTTTCGAGGCGAATCCGCAGTGGCGCCAGCGCTACCTGGGGGACGGGTGGCAGCACGCGAAAGTGCGTGGCACGCCGTACAACACCGGTGACCTGATCGGTGCGGCCCTGGAGTTGGGCGCGGATCGCGGAGGTGACTGGTCCACCTGCCACAGCGTTCCGTGGGACGCCTCTTTTCCCGAGAACGAGAGCAATCGCGCCTTGACGAACCGGCTCAGCCGCTACGGCTATCCCCTCGGGATTCTCGTCAATCGCCGAGGCGAACGGTTCCTCGACGAAGGTGCGGACTTCCGCAACTACACGTATGCGAAGTACGGCAAGGTGATCCTCGAGCAGCCCGGTTCGGTGGCGTTCCAGATCTTCGACGCCACGACGCGATCGATGCTCACGGCGTACGAGTACGAGATGCCCGGGATCCTTCCGGTCGTTGCCGACAGCGTCGACGAGCTCGCCGCGGCCGCGGGCATCGACGTTGATGGACTCGTGCGGACGGTTCGGACGTTCAACGCGTCGATCGACACCGCCCGCCCGCTCGATTCGACGATCAAGGACGGCCGCAGCGCGTCGGCGGAGCCCGTCAAGAGCAACTGGGCATCGGCGATCGAGTCGCCGCCGTACTACGCCTATCCGGTGACCTGCGGAATCAGTTTCACCTTCGGCGGTCTCCGCGGTGACGTCGACGGCCGGGTGCTCGACCCCTCCGCCGCACCCGTCCCCGGGCTCTTCGCGTGCGGCGAGGCGCTGGGTGGCCTGTTCAGCGGCAACTACCCGACCGGCGCCGGCCTGACTGCGGGCATGGTGATCGGACGACACGCAGGCTTACTCGCATGAATGGTTAGGCTTACCTAAGTTCGAGATGCTATCGTCGCCCACTATGGAGCGTGAGCCATGACCAAAAATCCTTTCGATGACGACAACGGCTCCTTCTACGCGCTGATGAACCGCGAGGAGCAACACTCGCTGTGGCCGACGTTCAAGCCGGTCCCGGGCGGGTGGAGCATCGTGTACGGCGGCCCCGAGGGCCGACCGCGCCAAGAGGTACTCGACTGGATCGGCGATCACTGGACCGACATTCGCCCGAAGTCCCTACGCGATCACGTTTCCGAGTAGAGGAACTGCACATGCTTCGCGAAGTTCTCGGTGGGAAAGTTCACCGCGCCACTGTCACCCAGGCGGATCTGCACTACGTGGGTTCACTGACGCTCGACGAGGACCTCGCGCGGGCCGCGGGTTTTGCCGAGGGCGAGAAGGTGCAGGTCGTCGACATCACCAACGGCGCCCGTCTCGAGACGTACATCATCAACGGACCCGCTGGTGGTGGCGGTATCTGCATCAACGGCGCCGCGGCGCACCTGATCCACCCGGGCGACCTGGTGATCATCATGTCCTTCCTGCTCGCCGACGACTCCGAGCTGGAGGGCTACCAGCCCCGGGTCGTGCACGTCGATGCGGACAACCGCATCGTCGCTCTGGGCAACGACCTCGCCGAGCCGGTCCCGGGGGCGGACGACCAGGTTTCCGCACGCGCGGTGTGAGTCGTTCGTCAGTGGGCGTGGCGGTCCGGCGTCACGCGTTCCTCGTGGTCGAGCTCTCTTTCGAGGACGCGTAGGCTCTCGTCGGGCAGGCGCCCGGCATCACGCCAGCGCAGCAACTCCTCGCGCTGAGCGTCGATCGTGGCGCGGCGCACCCGCAGGGCGGACTCGTGCCCCGCGGACGCCGGAACTTCGTCGGGGTGGGCGTCGCGGAGCACATCCAGACGATCCTGATACCGAATCACCCGCGCGCGCAGACGTGCACGGGTCGCAGCGACCGAGGCGAGATCGGAGTCCGGCTCCTCGTTCTCGAGCTCGTCCAGTCTGACCAGGGCTGCGTGAGCGGAAGCCTCGCGAGCCTCGTTTCGCACGCGCGCCTGGTCGGTTTCACCGGCACGGAGTCCGAGGGCACGAACCACGAAGCCGAAGGTCAGTCCCTGCCCGAGCAAGGTGACCAGTACTGCGATCAACGTGCAGAACACCAGCAGGTCGCGGACGGGGAACGGCGCACCGGAGTCCGTGGACGTCGGCAGCGTGAAGATCGCGGCCAGGCTGATCACACCGCGGGTGCCGGCCCAGCTCAGCGCCACGACCTCCCGACCGGTGAGCCGGTCGGCGATCCATCGGGAGCCTCGCGAGACCGTCGCGTCCTCATCGACGACGGGTTCGGCACCGAACTGCATGTGCAGCGACCGCGGCAGCGATTGCGTCACGATCAACCAGACCGGTCGGAGCAGGAGGACGACGCCCACCGTGATCAGCACCGCCGGCGCGACGACGCTCATGGGGTAGTCGCGCAGCCCGTCCAGGATGATCGGAACCTGCTGGCCGATCAGCAGGAAGACGAACCCCTCGAGGAGGAAGTCCACGAGCCTCCAGACAGCGCCGGTCTGCAGCCGGCTCTCCCCCGACGCGAACCTCGGGGCGTCATGGCCGACGACGAGGCCGGTGACCACGACCGCCAGAACTCCGGACACGTGGACGTTCTCCGCGATCAGGTAGGCGACGAACGGAGTGGCCAGCGAGAGCGCATTCGCGGTCAGCGGGTCCCTGGCGACCCGTCGCAGCAGACGGATCCCGTAAGCGATCACCACACCGACGAGAAGTCCGCCCGCGGCCGCCAGCACGAACTGGCCCACCGCCACGGGTGCCGAGAAACCGCCGCCGGCCGCAGCAGCCACCGCGACGCTGAGCAGGGTCAGCGCGGTCGCATCGTTGAGTAGTCCCTCGCCGCGGATGAGCGTGACCAACTTGACCGGCATCCCGACCGTACGCGCCACGCCCAGCGCCGCAACCGGATCCGGCGGTGCGACGGCGGCACCCACCGCGATGCCCACGGCCAGCGTCGCGCCCTCGACGAACCACTCGAACCCGATGCCGATGGTCAACGCAGTGGCGAGTACCAACGCCACCGACAGGCTGACCACGGTGGGCAGATTGCGTCTGATCGCAGTCAGCGAGGAGTCCAACGCCGCGCTGTAGAGGAGCGGCGGAAGCACGAACGTCAGCACGACCTCGGGATCCAGGGCGACGTTCGGGCCCGGCAGGAACGCATAGCCGATACCGGCCACCGTCAGCAGCGCAGCCGCCGGCAGACCGGTACGGTCAGCGACCCACCGGACGACCAGCACCACCGCGAGCCCGGCCAGGACGAACAGAAGTGCGGCTTGAACCGTCACGGGCTGCGCCGAGGGACTTCAGGCACTCGTGCGACCTCCTCGGGAGCGCGCTGGGCAGAGGTCGTGATCAGGTGCGTGCCACGCTGCGTTTGTTCGCGAGCCGGACCGGGTCGGGCCACCGGACGTCCCACGCCCAGCCGAATCGCTCGAAAAGCCAGATCAGCCGAGCCGACGGATCGATCTGCCCACGCAGCACCCCGTGCCGCGCACCAGTCGGGTCGGCGTGATGAGAGTTGTGCCAACTCTCCCCGAACGACACCACCGCCAGCGGCCAGAAATTCGTCGCCCGATCAGAAACCCTGCTGACGAACGGCCGGCTCCCCACCACGTGACACACCGAATTTACCGACCACGTCACATGATGCAACAACGCCATCCGCACCAGACCACCCCAGAACAGACCGGTCAAGGCACCCGTCCACGACCACGTGACAACGCCACCGATCACCGCAGGAGTGAGCAGAGAAACCACGATCAGCAGACCGAACATCCGGTCCACCACCCGTAAGCCGCGATCAGCGAGCAGATCCGGCGCGAAACGCTCCCGGTTGGTCGTCGCCCCCCGATCGAAGAACCATCCGCAGTGCGCGTAAACCATGCCTTTGGCCAGCGCCGCAGGACCGGTCCCGTACCGCCACGGCGAGTGCGGATCACCCTCCCGATCGGTGAACGCGTGATGACGCCGGTGGTCGGCGACCCACTGAATGACCGACCCCTCCACCGCCAGCGAACCAGCGACCGCCAACGCCACCCGGACCGACCGACGCGCCTTGAACGAACCATGGGTGAAATAGCGGTGGAAACCCACAGTCACTCCGAAACCCGTAACCACATACGCCACCACCGCCACCGAAGCATCAAGCGCCGTCAGGCCCCACCCCCACGCGATCGGCACCGCGGCGACCAACGCAACAAACGGCAACGCCACGAACGTCCACAGCGTGATCAGCGAAAACAGAGACGTATCCCCGTCCACCACGATCGGCTTCGGCTGACGCAGGCGTTGACGGGGGCGTTGACGGGGGCTCGGTGCGGGTCGGGTCCGGGTGGTGTCAGTGCTCATGCAATGGCTCCTCGGCGCACCGGCAGCTCAACTCGCGGAAACGAATGATGCCGGGCGGGCGTAGCAACGAAAGCTGGACAGGCCGCGGAGTCCGGACGGCCGACCGTCGTGGACGCATCCACACGACTGGGCAACCAAGGACTACCCCCGATCGGCCGCAAATAGTCTCCGCGGATTTCGCACAACCGGTCAGAACGATCTACGATTGAGTCACCGAGGTCATTTCGAGCGTTGGCATTCGCGTCGGCGTCGCCCTAGGCGAACTGCAATCACCGGTCATCCACCGGGGACAGGCCGATGTCATGGGCACCGAAACCCCACCGGTACGACTCCATCTCGATCCAGCTCTCGCCGGGCGCGGCATGCTCGACGGCGGGTGGTGGCCCTACGGCACCGACCCTCTCGCGGAGCTACCCGCCCTGATCGCGGCGCTGGACGCGCAGGTCGGCACCGTCTACCGGATCACGTTGAACGGCGAGCTCTGGCAGAGCACACCCCGGCGCATCGCCGTGTCCGGGCGCGCCGTGCGGCTGGGATGGCACGGCCCGAGCGACGTTCACGAAATCAGCGTCTCCGGCGCCGGCCGAGACCGGCTCGATCTCCTCGTCGTTCCTCCGAGCACCAGCGAAGACTCCGCGCTGGCCGCCATGGCCACCGCGGCGCGCGGCGACAACGGTTCGCACGCGACCGCGATCCTCGACGACGGCATCCGGTCCGCGTCGGCCACGTAGGTGCCGTCGCGGTCCGCTGATCACCCGACGCCGCCGCGCAGCACTCCATGATTGGCGAGCACCACGGAGCCGCGAGCTGCGCTGGTGCCGCGGCTGGCGGCAGCCATCGCTGCCAGAGCAGCGATCGGCGCGGCGGCGGGCGGTATCAGCAGAAGATCCAGCACGAGGTCGTTCTTCGCCAGAACTTCGACCTCGTGCGGGTCATTGGGGCTGAACCAGCAGACGTCGACCCGGTGCCGGTCGAACGGCACCGCCCGCGGAGTGGTGAGCCACCCGGATCCGCTGAGCGACATGCGCTCCACCTCACCGATGACGGCGATCACTTCCGCCATCAGCAGTGGGAATTCGACCAGCGGATTGCGGGTGCGTGGCCACCACGCCCCGTCGAGGACGCAGTCCCCGGCGCGTTGCTCACTGAGTACCAGCCGTATCCTGCCGTCGTCAGGTTCGGTGTCAGCAGCCATGCCAGTCTCCGATCCGGTGCAGTCACTCCAGGACGGCGCCCTGCTGTTCCGGCGGAACGTGGATGAACGCCACCATGGTCACACTGGTCAACGCACGTCCGTGTCGGCTACCTGTTCGGCGAGCCAGTGCTCGGCCTCCAGCAGGCCGGGCGGCAGCGCGAGTCCGCGGTGTTCCAACGCGCTGCAGTAGTTCCGCGCCGCTTCGGAGTACCGCTGACGCACCTCGTCCCGTGGGACACCGGGTGCGTCCGACGCGCTCAGCGCGTACTCCTGTTGCGCGGTGAGCAGAGCGGCCGCCAGACGATGCAATTCCGGATCGGTCGTGGACAGGTGCGGCGCCAGGGCGGCGGTCAGCGCCCGCACGGTGCCACCCGGAGCTTTCGCCTGCTCCCGTCGGCCGCGGTGGTCGACGGCGGCAGTAATCCGCTCCGACCGACGCCGCAGCGGCGCGACGTTGTCGGGCGTTCCGGGCTCGCGTGGGGACGGCGTTGTCATGACGCGCTCCGATCCGTGTCGTCGGCGATCGGTACGGCAGCCAGCGTTGCGCGGGTTTGCCGACGGCGAGGCGAAAGTGGGGTCACAGCGTCGGCCTGTCCCCGGCCGTGGCCGGCGGTTGCGGTTCGCCCAGGACGACGTCGACGAAGCTGTCAACGCTCGAAGTGACCTCGGTACGTCCACGCTAGTCCGGTCTGACCGTCAAAAACGGATTCGGCGCGAGTTTCTCGTCATGAGGAAGTTTCAGCCGTCGTATCGCACCACGGCGCTTGCGGCAGACGGCTGCTGCGGACGCTGCCCGGTGACCCGCGAGATGACGTCGGCCGCGACGTCGCTGAGTTTGCGGTTACGGTGCTGGGCGGCCTCTCTCAGCAGTTGGAACGCTCTCGTATCGGTGCACAGCTGCTGACCCATGAGGATGCCGAGCGCCTGGTCGACGATGCTGCGGGAGGCCAGCGCGGCGTTCTGCTGCTCCTGGACCTGAGACGGTGCGGCGTACCGCAGCGCGAGCGCGAGAGCGGCGGTGCACTGAGCGGCGGACACCTCCGCGAGCTGCCGCGCCGGTGCGGTGAAGGCGCAGGCCTGAGGCGAGTAGAGAGTCAATGCTGCGACCGTGTGGCCGTCCGCGCGCAAGGGCAGAGACAGCGAACTGGCGACGCCGTGGGCGAGGGCGGGCATGCGGTAGCGGGGCCACCGTGGGTCGGTGGCCAGGTCGTCGACGTGGATGGTCCGGCCCGTGCTCAGGGCCTCCAAGCAGGGCCCCTCGTCGACGTCGTACTGGACTTCATCGGCCCGCGCGGCCAACTCCGCACTGGTGGCCGCGGTGAACGGCTGATCGTCGCGGTGAATGGTCAGACTGCAGGCCGCCGCCGGATCGACGACGTGGGAGGCGAGCACGACGACGCGCTCCAAGTACTCCCTCAGAGCGGGAGCTTCGGTCGCGAGGGAAAATGCCGAGGAGACGTCGGCCAACGGAGCGGGAGACGTGGGATTCATCGAAGCCGGTTTCCTGAAGCATCGCTTCGGTTTTCGTGCCGCCGAGGACGACGAAGCCTTGAGCGGCTACGCGCGGGGAATCACCGGTACCCCAACCGTACCGGCGAGCCACGCGGTCTCGCCCCGGTGGAACGCGTCGAGCTCGGCCGGCCGGTCGTCACCGAGCAGGTCCTGACTCACCGTCACGCCCCGGGTCGACTGGATCCAGGTGAGGAACCGGTACGACCGCCGAAGGCCGGCGAGCCGGCCCCCGTCCACCGGGAGCACAGCACCCGCGTAGACGGGCCGCAGCTCGTCGCGCTCCAGCAGCACCTCGAAGCTCATCAGCTTCCACCGTCCCCCGACCCGAACGGCACGCGAGAAGAACCGGCAGTAGGCATGGAAGTCGACCTCCACCCCCTCCACAGTGGTCCGGTTGAAGATCTTCGCCGGGCTCTCGACGGTGGCCCGGTCGCCCTGGACCCGTGCGTAGGCGGGGAAGACCCAGTGCTTGCTGTTCCCGGTCCGCGCCATCCACGCCTTCGTCGCCTCGACGTAGGCGTCGCCGCCGCGTCCCTCGTACCACGTGGTGCGGACGTAGGCGTCGTCGTGGAAGCAGTCGCGCATCACGTCGAAGAGCCGCTGGTCGCGGGCGAAGCGTTCCCGCCGCACCAGGTCGAAGAGCTCCTCCCGGTTCAAGAAATCGGCGTTCACCACCCGATCACCGCCTTGACCTCGAGGTACTCCTCGAACCCGAACCGCCCGAACTCCCGTCCGTTCCCCGACTGCTTGTAGCCGCCGAACGGCAGGCTGCGGTCGAACGGAGCGCCGTTCAGGTAGACGCGACCCGCACGGATCCGGTTGGCGACCCGGCGGGCACGGTCGGGATCCTTTGATTGCACGAAGCCCGCCAGCCCGAACGGCGTGTCGTTCGCGATCTCGACGGCCTCGTCCTCGGTGTCGTAGAGCAGGATCGAGAGCACGGGGCCGAAGATCTCCTCGCGGGCGATCCGCATCTGCGGTGTGACGTCGCCGAACACGGTCGGACGGACGTAGAACCCGCCGTCCAGCCCGTCGGGGCGCTCCGGGCCGCCGACCACGAGCGTCGCGCCCTCGTCGATCCCGGACTGCACGAGCGCGGTGACCTTCTCCCACTGAGCCTGGCTGACCACGGGCCCCATCGTGGTCGACGGATCGAGCGGGTCCCCCAGACGGACCTCCCCGACCGCCCGTCGCGCGGCGGCGTACACCTCGTCGCGCTGCGAGCGGTGCACCAGCATCCGCGTGGGCGACTGACAGTTCTGACCGGCGTTGGTGAAGCACGAGTGCACCCCGGCGACGACCGCGGTCTCCAGGTCCGCGTCGGGCAGGACGATGTTCGCCGACTTGCCACCGAGTTCGAGTGCGACGCGCTTCACCGTGTCGGCCGCGAGCTGGGAGACCCTGATGCCGGCCCCGGTCGAGCCGGTGAGCGAGACCATGTCGACTCCCGCGTGCGCCGCGATGGCCTCACCGACCGTCGGACCGTCACCGTTGACGAGGTTGAACACGCCCGGCGGTACCCCGGCGTCGTGGATGACCTCGGCGAGCACCATGGCGGACAGCGGCGCGATCTCGCTCGGCTTGAGGACCACCGTGCATCCCGTGGCCAGCGCTGGGGCCACCTTCGACGCGACCTGGTTCAACGGCCAGTTCCACGGCGTGATGAGGCCGCAGACGCCGATCGGCTCGCGCCGCACGATTCCGGCCGCCATCTCCTCCTCGAAGCGGTAGTCCGCGAGCACGCGGGCCGCCTCCTCGAAGTGGAACAGCGCCACCGTGGCTTGGCGTTCCGTCGAGAACGTGATCGGTGACCCCATCTCCCGCGTCATCGTCCGGGCAATCTCGGGCAGCCGGGCCCGGAAGCCGGAGCTGATCCGCTCGAGGTACTCCAGCCGTTGCTCCACGCTGACCTGGGAGTACACCGGGAAGGCCGCCCGCGCCGCCGACACTGCGCGGTCGACGTCCTCGGGTGTCCCGAGGCTGATCGTCGCGAACGTCTTCTCGGTCGCGGGGTCGAGGACGCCCAGGGTCCGCGGCGCGGCCGGGTCGACCCACCTACCCCCGATGTAGAACCGCTCAGTGGACATGTCGCTCCAATGGGACGTCGACGCGTGAGCACAGCTCGGAGAACGAGATCCCCCACGTCTCGCGGACGAGGACCCGCTCCCCGCCGGTGATCTCGAAGGTGGCGACGTCGGTGTAGACCCGGTCCACGCACCGCAGCGCGGTGAGCGGATAGGTGCACTCCCGAACGAGCTTCGACTCACCGGTCCTGGTGAACAACGACATCAGTACGTAGACCTGCTTGGCACCCACGGCGAGGTCCATCGCCCCACCGACCGCCGGGATCGCGTCGGGCTCGCCGGTGTGCCAGTTGGCGAGATCCCCCGCTGCCGAGACCTGGTAGGCGCCGAGGACGCACAGGTCGAGGTGGCCGCCCCGCATCATGGCGAACGAGTCGGCGTGGTGGAAGTACGAGGCGCCGGGCAGCTCGGTCACCGGGGACTTGCCGGCATTGATCAGGTCGGGATCGATCGCGTCGCCCGTCGCTGCGGGTCCCATGCCGAGCATGCCGTTCTCGGTGTGGAGGATGACTCCCGACTCCGGCGGGAGGTGGTCGCCGACGGTCGTCGGCTGACCGATGCCGAGGTTGACGTACGCCCCGCGGGGAATGTCGCGCGCGACCACCCGGGCCATCTCGTCCCGTCCGAGCGGACTCATGACGTCACCCGCACGATTCGATCGACGTAGATGCCCGGAGTCACCACGGCCTCCGGATCCAGCCCGCCCGGCTCGACGACGTGCTGCACCTGCACGACGGTGGTCGTCGCGGCCGTCGCCATGACCGGAGCGAAGTTGCGTGCCGTCTTGCGGTAGACGAGGTTCCCGAGGGTGTCCGCGGTGTGGGCGCTGATGAGCGCGACGTCGGCGGCGAGGGGCCACTCGAGGACGTACGTCCGGCCGTCGATCTCGCGGGTCTCCTTTCCCTGCGCGAGGAGCGTCCCGACTCCGGTGCGGGTGTAGAACCCGCCGATCCCGGCTCCGGCGGCGCGCATGCGCTCGGCCAGGTTCCCCTGCGGCGCGACCTCGAGCTCGATCTTCCCGTTGCGGTACAGCTCGTCGAAGATCCAGGAGTCCGTCTGCCGGGGAAACGAGCACACGATCTTGCGCACCTGCCCGGCCGCGAGCAGCGCCGCGAGTCCGGTGTCCGCGTTGCCCGCGTTGTTCGACACGACGGTGAGGTCCCGCGCTCCCTGCCGGATCAACGCGTCGATCAGATGGAACGGCATGCCGGCCGTGCCGAAGCCGCCGACGAGCACCGTCGAGCCGTCGGTGATGCCGCTGACCGCCTCGTCGGCAGAGGCACAGAGCAGAGTCATGCGACGACGTTCTCGAGCACGACCGCCAAACCTTGACCCACGCCGATGCAGATGGCTGCCACGCCCCATCGGTCACCGGACTCCACGAGCCGCGCCGCGAGGGTCCCGAGAATGCGGCCGCCCGAGGCACCCAGTGGGTGCCCGATGGCGATCGCCCCGCCTTTGGCGTTGACGACCTCGGCGTCCCGCAGCCCGAGCTCGAGCCAGGCGTCGACACAAGCGATCGACTGGACGGCGAACGCCTCGTTCAGCTCGACGGCGCCGACGTCCTCCCAGGTGATGCCCGCCCGCTGGAGTGCGTCGTCGGCGGCATCGACCGGGGCGTAGCCGAACTGCTGCGGCGACAATGCCGCCCAGCCGCGACCGGCGATCCGCGCGACCGGGTCCCGGCCGATGGTCGCGGCCGCGCGCTCCGAGCCCAGCAGCACCGCGCTCGCGCCGTCGTTCAACGGTGAGCAGTTGCCGGCGGTGATCGTCCCGTCGGGCCGGAACGCCGGCTTGAGCCCCGCCAGCGCCTCCAGCGAGGTACCTTCCCGGATGCTCTCGTCCCGGCCCAAACCGGCGACCGGCACCACGAGGTCGTCGTAGAACCCCTTCTCCCACGCCTCCGCCGCGAGGCGGTGCGAGCGAGCGCCGAACTCGTCCTGCCGCTCGCGTGAGATCGAGAACTTCTCCTGCAGCTGCTCGTTGCACTCGCCCAGCGAGACCGTCCACTCCGCGGGCATCCGCTCGTTCACCAGACGCCAGCCCAGCGTCGTGGAGACGGCGGTCACGTCGCCTGCCGGGAACCGACGCGACGGCTTCGGCAGGACCCACGGCGCCCGTGTCATCGACTCCACGCCGCCGGCGATCGCGATCTCCGCGTCGTCGACCTCGATCATGCGGGAAGCCATCATGGCGGCGTCCAGCGACGAGCCGCAGAGCCGGTTCACGGTGGTGGCGGTCACCGAGACGGGCATGCCCGCCAGCAGGACCGCCATCCGGCCGACGTTGCGGTTGTCCTCGCCGGCGCCGTTGGCGTTGCCCCAGAGCACGTCGTCGACCAGGCCGGGATCCAGACCCGGCAAGCGCTCGAGAAGTCCCGTTAACGCTGTCGCGGCCAGATCGTCGGTCCTCGTGTCGGCCAGGGCTCCGCCGAACCGGCCGAACGGGGTCCGGGCCGACGCGTAGACGTAGGAGCTGCTCATTTCTCTGCTTTTTTGACGACGTCGTCGTAGGAGAAGTCGTTGATCGCCGTGAACATCTCGTCGGTGTAGACGTCCTTCGCCGGGAACTTCTTGATCAGTCCGGCCGAGGCCAGGAAGTCGAGCGAACGAGTGAACGCAGCCTCGTCGATCCGGCCCAGGCTCTTGTCGCCGAAGCCCTGTCCGTCCAGGCGGACCTGGAGAACCTTGATCGCGTCAGCCAGCGCCTTCTTCTCCGGGTCGGATCCGCGGGTCTCCGGGTGGAGCTTCCACAGGTCGCGGATCGCGGCCTCGGGATTGGCCTGGGAGAAGACGAACGCCTTCGCCACCGCACGACCGAACCGTTCGTAGACGTCCTTCTTGGCCTCGAGGTTCTTCCGCGTCGTCGCGAAGCCGCCGCCCCACGCGTCCGCGGTCTCCGCGACCGGAAGCGGAGTCAGAGTGACGCCGGCGTTCTTGACGGCCTGGTACTGGATGTCCCAGAGCGCCAACGCATCGACCTGGCCACTCTTGATGGCGTTGATCTGCTGGGCGCCGGCACCGATCGGTACCAGGCTGGCGTCCTTCTCGTTCATTCCGTTGAGCTTCATCGCGGTGCGGGCGAACGTCGCGCCGGAGCTCGCGACGGCGGTGACGCCGATCTTCTTGCCCTTCAGGTCGGCGATGCTCTTCACGTCCGAACCGTCCGGCACCTGCAGGCTGTAGATCCACTTCGGCCAGTAGGAGTCGAAGTACGCCAGGTTCAGATCCTTGTCGTGCCCGATGGCGACGGGCTCGACCGTCATGAGGCCGAGGTCGGCCCCGCCGCCGGCGACCTGCTGCGCTGCCTGGGTGGCCGACGGGAACAGGTTGGTCGTGACCTTCAGACCCTCCTCCCCGTAGAAGCCTTCGGCTTCCACGACGGCCATGACCGCGAAGCCTGCGTTCCAGCTCGGGGACGCCATCGCGAAGCGCACAGGCGTCAGATCGCCGGCATCGGCCGAGTCGTCCGATCCGCACGCGCTCAGCGTCGCGGCTGCACACAAGACGGCGACCGCAAGCTTCATTGCTCGTCTGGTCTTCACGAGGGACCCTTCTCTTTACTGGCTGGGAAGCGGGTAGGTGTCTTCGTTGAGCACTCGGCCGGGCGTCCGGGAGAAGTCCAGACGCGGCGGACAGAAGATGTCGATCAGCTGGTTGGTCTCCGGGCCCACGGCCTCGCTGGTGTGGATCATGGGCGGCGGGATCACGGCCACCGACGGACTGCCGCACCGCAGGTGCTGGTCCTCGCGCCACTCGCTGCGCCGCTTCGACCACGGGGTCCGCAGGTGGTGGACGTACTCCCCCTCCACGGCGAGCGAGCACTGCTCGAAGTCGTCGTGGTCGTGCGGCGAGAGGCTGTCCGGATCACGCGGTCCGATCCTGGGCGCCAGGAAGTTGACCATGAAGGTGCTGCACCGCACGATCTGGCCCGGGCGGACGGCGTCCTGCGTCACCGTCAGATCGGCCAGTCGGTAGGGCCGGATGCGATGTCCCTCCGGCGGGTCCGGCCATGGCTCGAACGCGCGGGTGTTCGGGTGCGGCTCCGCGTACGAGCCCCGGTTGCGCGCCTTGTCCAGCAGGTCGGTGGACCGCGAGCTGAAAAGCCGAACGACAGTGCAGCTTTCGACGCCGACGAGCGCACTGCTGCCCGGCGGGACCATCACCACCGCTTTGCCGGAGACCGCCGCGACCTCCCTCGACGCTCGAACCTCGACGCTGCACTCCTCGTAGGGGAGGATCACGACGTACTCGTCCGGCTGGTCATCCCGCTCCAGGACGTCGCCGGCGACCAGCGTCGTGTGGGCGAGGACGAAGTTGTGTCCGCGGAAGTACCACGTCGACGATCCGCCCGGGGTCGTCTCGTCGGGATCGCCGGTACCGAGGTCGGAGAATTCCACGTCGGGGGTCATCGCCTGTCCTCCAGACCGAGCAGGAACGCCGGGTTGTCGCAGAAGATCTGCCGCAGCGACCTCTCGTCCAGGCCGAGGTCCAGCAGCGCGGTCGCGACGCGGATGTACGAGTCCACCGGCAGCGGGCGGTCCCTCTGACCGAGGTCGGAGGCGATCACTGTGTGCTCCGGGCCGATCTTCCCGATCCAGTCCAGGAGGACCTTCGGGTCCCATTTCTTGGTGCCCTCGGGGTCGTAGAAGCCGGTCTCGTGCTCGATGAACGCGCCATAGCCGACGAGCTCACGGCATTTCGCCTCGTCCGCGCCGATGACGTAGTCGGGATGGTTGAGCAGCATCCGGGTGATGCCCTTGTCCTTGGCCGCGGCGAACAGCTGGGTGATCGACTCGGTCTCCATGTGACCGCCGGTCACCATCGCGCCGGTTTCCTTCACCAGGTCGAGCACCTCGTGGACCTGCGGGATGAGCTCGCCGTTCGCCTGGTGGACGTCGACCCGGGAGGACGGCACCTCGACGCTCGCCGTGGGGAAGCCCACGCCCTCCGGATGGCAGTCGATGTGCCGGCCGGCCGAGAACGTCGGGAACCACACGGCCCTGCCCCCCATGCGCAGTGACATGGCCACCGCCTGCGGATTGATGCCGCCGACCATGCTGTTCAGGGTGATGCCGCCGAAGACCGGGGTGCTGATCGTCGCCAGCCGGTCCTTCATCGAGAGCAGGTCCATGACGGTGTTGTGATGGTGGGACTTCACCAGCACGCCCCGCATGCCGAGCCGCTCACCGTCCTTTCCGGCCTCGGCATGGTCGATGCGTCGGGGGAACGGGTTCGGGCCGGAATGGCAGTGCAGGTCAACGCAACCGTTCAGGAGCTTGATGATCGCGGGTGTGGCAGTCATATGGCCTCCAGGCGTTCGCATCACAGACTCGGAGTTCGTCATCCGGTCTGTCAAGAGTGGATCGTGATTGCGAATCCCCAGGCAAGTCTTGCCCGAGTCGTAGAACGCGCCTAGTCTCCGTCCGTACTGCGAACGACAAGCGCGCTTTGTGGACGCTCAACGAATGGGTAAAGCCAATGACGGAGGACCAGGCCGACAAGCAGGACATCCAGGCGGTGAGCCGAACCGCACAGATCCTCGGACTGTTCGGTCCGGAGACTCCGGAGCTCTCCGTCGCGGAGGCCACCCGCCGGCTCGGTCTGAAGCGGACCACCGTGCACCGCTACTTCAGCTCGATGATCAGCTCCGGCCTGCTCGAGCGCGTGGACGACTCCGCACTCGTCCGTCCCGGTCGGTCGATCCTGCAGCTGGGCAGCTTCATGCTGGGACAGCAGCGCATCATGCAGATGGCACCGGCCTACCTGCGCGAGCTCGCGCTCGAGATCAAGGTCAGCACCGTGCTGTCGCTGTGGGGCGCCTCCGGCCCGGTGGTCTCGCTGGTGGAGGAAGCCGACCATCCGACGCTGGTGACGGTGCGCGTCGGCTCGCAGCTCGCCCTGAACTCCTCACAGGCCAAGGTCTTCCTGGCCTTCCTCCCCGACCAGTTCCACGCCGACCGACTCACCGGCAGCCTCCCCGAACCCCAGCGCACCGAGACCCGCGCTCGTATCGAGGCGATCCGACAGGACGCCATGAGCAGCGACGTCAACCACCGCGGCATCTGCATCCTCGCGGCGCCGGTGTTCGCGGCGTCCGGGATCTGCGCCACGATCGCGGCCGTCGGCACCGAGCGGATGCTGCCGGCGGCGCTGGACTCCCGGGAGGCCACGGCGTTGAAGGCCGCCTGCAAGCGACTGACCAAGGAGATGGGCGGCACGTGGCCCGAAACGACCGGTGAGGAGTGACGGAAATGCTTACCAGCACCGACGACGTGATCCGCCTGGATTCGCTGTCCATGCTCTACCCGACGAAGTCCGGCGGCACCGTCCAGGCTCTCGACGACGTCTCCCTGCGCGTCCGAGCCGGTGAGTTCATCTCCATCGTCGGCCCCAGCGGCTGCGGCAAGAGCACGCTGCTGCGGATCATCATGGGCCTGTCCCGTCAGACCTCCGGACAGGTCACCTTCTCCCCGTCGGAGGACACCCACCGCAACCAGCTCGGGATGGTCTTCCAGCAGCCGCTGCTGCTGCCCTGGCGCACCGTGCGCAAGAACCTGCTGACGTCGCCGGACCTCCACCACGCCCGGGACGCCGCGACCCACGCGAAGGCCGACGAGCTGCTGGTGATGCTCGGCCTGGAGGAGTTCGGCGACCGGTACCCCAACGAGCTGTCCGGCGGGATGCAGCAGCGGGTCGGGATCGGCCGAGCCCTGATGCACGACCCGCGCATCCTGCTCATGGACGAGCCGTTCGGCGCCCTCGACGCGATGACCCGCGACCAGATGGGACTGGACCTGCTGGAGATCTGGGATCAAGACCGCAAGACCGTGCTGTTCGTGACCCACAGCATCCCCGAGGCGGTGCTCCTCGCCGACCGCGTCGTGGTCATGACACCGCGCCCCGGCCGGTTGGCGGACGTCGTCGACGTCCCGCTCCCCCGACCGCGACGGCTCGAGAACATCAACACGCCAGAGTTCGGCGAGATCGTCCTGAAGATTCGCAAGCTGCTCGACTCCGAGCACAGCGCCCACTAGGAGATCTGATGTCCACGCACGTTTTGGAAGCGCCCACGACCTCGGACACCCCGGTCCGTCGCCGCCGCCGCGTCCCGGAGATCACCTACAGCGTGCTCGTGTTCGTCGGGCTGTTGGTCGTCTGGCAGGTCGTCGTGAAGGTGTTCGACGTCTCGAACATCCTCGTCCCGGCGCCCACGGCCGTCGCCGACTCCCTGGTCGACGGCTTCCGGGACGGCAGCCTGATCACCCACTCGGTCGTCACCCTCAAGGAGATCCTGATCGGGTTCGGCATCGCGGTCGGCTCGGCACTGGTCTCCGCGGTACTCATCACCCAGTTCCGGCCGGTGGAGCGCGTGCTCTTCCCGCTGCTCATCCTGACCCAGACCATCCCGAAGGTCGCCATGGCCCCGCTGCTGATCGTCTGGTTCGGCGTCGGCATCAGCTCGAAGGTGCTGACCGTGGCCCTGATCGCGTTCTTTCCCCTCCTCATCAACGCCGTGCTGGGATTCCGGTCCGCCGCCTACGAGCAGGTCGAGATGCTCCGGTCGTTCGGCGCGTCCCGCATGCAGGTCATGCGACACCTGCAGATCCCGTCGGCGCTCCCGCACATCTTCGCGGGGCTGGAGGTCGCCGTCATCCTGTCCGTGACCGGCGCCGTCGTCGCGGAGTTCGTGGGCAGCTCCGAAGGCCTGGGCTACCTGATCCAGGCGACCAACTTCACCCTGGACGTGGCCAGGACCTTCGCGGTGATCGTCGTGCTGTCGGCCATCGGCATCGCGCTGCACGCGGTCGTCGTGCAGGTCGGCAAGCGGCTGGTCTTCTGGACCACCACCCCCACCGACACCGCCAGCGAGATCTGAGCCGTGACACGCGTCGCCATCGTGACGGGCTCGAGTTCCGGCATCGGAGAAGGGATCGCCCGCGCGCTCGCGGCCGACGGCTTCACCGTCGTGGTGACCTCAACGACGTCGGTCGACGCCGGTGAGCGGCTCGCGGCCGAGCTCCCGGGGGCGAGCTACGTCCGAGCCGACATCGCCGATCCCGCCGACGCCGTGCGCCTGGTCGCGACGACCATGGAGCGGCACGGCCGGCTCGACCTGCTGGTGAACAACGCCGGGGTGTCGCGACCCGTCCCCCACACCGACCTCGATGCGATCACCGGTGACGACTGGCACCGGATCCTCGGGGTCAACGTGGTCGGGACGTGGCAGGTCTCCGTCGCCGCCGTGAAGGTCATGGAGCCTGGCGGTCTGATCGTCAACATCACCTCGGTGGGCGGCTCGCGCCCCCTCGGCAGCTCGATCCCCTACTCCGTCAGCAAGGCCGCACTCGACCACCTGACGAGGCTGCTGGCCAAGGCCGTGGGGCCGGACATCCGGGTGAACGCGATCGCCCCCGGGCCGGTCGAGACCCGACTGACCTCGGACAGCCTCGCCACGCGGGCGGCGCGCACGAGGGCAGTGACGCCGCTGGGCCGGCTCGGGCAACCCTCCGACGTCGCAGCGATGGTCCTGGCGCTGGTCAAGGTCCCCTTCGTCACCGGTGAGGTGATCCACGTCGACGGCGGCATCAACCTCGTCACCCACGTCGACGTGCCTCGACCACGCGACCGACTCGACGGGTGACCCCATAAAGGATCTCGATACCCCGTCAGGCTCCAACTCATCGATGCGGCACTGTGGTATTCGCTCTTCATGCTGACCGATGTGCCGAGTCGGCTGATCGACGACCTGGAGGCCGCGGCCGGTGCGGTTCCCGCGTGGATCGTCAGCCTTTGGGTGCCCCTGACTGCGGTTCTGTATTCCGTGGTTTCACTCGTCCTTTACCGCGGGATGACACTCGGCAAGTGGCTCCTGGGTCTGCGGGTCGTTTCGGTCAGCGGCGGTCCGGTCGGGTTCGGGCGCGCGCTGGGCCGTGAAGCCTTTTTCGTCTTCAGCGTCCTCGTGCCAATTCTGGGGCTGGTCAACACGCTGTGGTCGCTGTGGGACCGGCCCCACGGGCAGTGCCTGCACGACAAGGCCGCCGGAACCCACGTGGTACGCCGCGTTCGCGCCTCTGTCTGACGACGGCTGCTCTGCCGCCGACGGGCGGGACACCGACCGGCACCCGCGCGAGTTACGGCCGGACGCTCGGACGGATCTCGCCGGAACCGCGCGCGACCAGCCGGGTCGGAATGGTGTGAACCGCGGGCTCCCAGAAGTCGCCGTCGAGCCGGCGGAAGATCAGCGACGCGGCGAGCTCCCCCATCGCCGACGGATCCTGCGCGACCACCGTGACCCCTGGTTCGAGCAGGTCAGCCAAGGGAAAGTCGTCGAATCCGATGAGCGCGACCGACCGTTGGCGGCCTAGCGTCCGTAGCGCGCGGATGGCGCCGATCGTTACCAGATTCTGCGCGGTGAAAAGCGCGGTCGGTGGCGTTGCGGAGGCGAACAGCCGGTGGACCGCCTGTTCCGCAGCGCCCGCGGAGTGCAGGTCCTCGACCACGTGGTCCGAACGGAGGCGGATGCCCGCGTCGGCGAGCGCGTCCCGGTAACCCTGCAGACGGTCCTGCGCCGTGGCGATCGATCGCAGGTCGCCGAGGTAGGCGATCGCACGGTGGTCGGCTTCGACCAGGTGCCGCACCGCCTGCCGCGCGCCGACGCGGTTGTCGATCAGCACCGCGTCGGCCCGCACGCCGACCGGCGGGCGGTCGACGAAGATCACCGGCGTACCGCGGAGGAGCTCGGTGGCCAGGTAGGCCTGGTTGTCGCTGGCCGGAGCGATCACCAGGCCATCCACCTGACGGCCGACGAACGCCCGGATCAACGCCCGTTCCCGCTCCGGATCCTCGTCGACGCTGCCGGTCAGAATCGAGACACCGCGTATGCGGGCGACGTCTTCCATCGCCCGGTGCAGCGCAGCGGAGAACGGGTTCGCCACGTCTTCGAGCACGACGCCGATGGTCGCGGTGCGGCCGTCGGCGCGACGAAGTGCGCTGGCCGTGACGTTGGGGCGGTAGCCGAGCTTCTCGATCGCCACGGTCACCGCAGCGATCTTCGCGGCGGTGACGCCCGGCTCGTGGTTGACCACGCGGGAGACGGTTTTCGGGCTGACGGCGGCGAGCCGTGCCACGTCCCGCAGCGTCGCTTTGCGGTGGGGCGGGGCAGGCTCCATGGCCGCCGAATATGACCCAGGCCGACATCGTTGTCAACACTGTGGACAGCCGCTCGATCCAATCCGGACCTGCGTCTTGACTCCACCGATTCAGTAAGTCGACACTCGCCGACAACGTTGTCAGGCGAAAGGGCAGACAATGTACCGACGTGCTTTTGGTGTACTCACGGCGGTCGCAATCGCCGTGGCTGCCGCCGGTTGCGGAGACAGCGGCGGCGACGGCGATTCGGTGTCGGTCTCGCTGATCACGAAGAATTCGACGAACCCGTTCTTCGTCACGATGCAGCAGGGCGCCAAGGATACGGCGAAGACCGAGGGCGTCGAGCTCACGCTGGCTGCCGGCAAGGAGGACGGCGACGAACAGACTCAGGTACAGGCCATCGAGGACGCCATCGCACGGGGCGACAAAGGCATCCTGATCACGACGAACGGTCCCGGCGTCAATCCGGCGATCAAGAAAGCCCGGGACGCCGGGCTGTACGTGATCGCGCTGGACACTCCCCCCGATCCGCCGGACACCGTCGACATCACGTTCGCCACCGATAATTTCCAGGCCGGCGAACTGATCGGCAAATGGACCGCCTCGCAGCTGGCGGGTAAGCCCGCCGCGATCGCGATGCTCGACCTGTTCAACGACAAGATCGTCTCGGTGGACTACAACCGCGATCAGGGCTTCCTGACCGGCATGGGCATCCCGACCGGTGACAAGAAGAAGAACGGCGACGAAGCCAAGGCCGGCAGCTATTCCGGTGGCGCCTATCAGATCGTGTGCAACGAACCGACGACCGGCGCCGAGGACGGCGGCCGGACCGCGATGGAACGGTGCCTGGCGAAAAATCCGGCGATCAACGTCGTCTACACGATCAACGAGCCGGCCGCCGTCGGCGCGCACAAGGCCCTGGAGGCCGCGGGCGTCAAGGACGCCCTGATCGTGTCGATCGACGGCGGGTGCGATGGGGTGCAGCAGGTCAAGGACGGCGTGATCGCCGCCACCTCGCAGCAGTACCCGGTCAAGATGGCCGAGCTCGGGGTCAAGGCGATCAAGGAGCTGGCCACCGGCGGGAAGAAGCCGGCGGTCACCGACGGCAAGGACTTCTTCGACACCGGGGTGGCGCTCGTCACGGACAAGACGGCGACCGGCGTCGAGAGCATCGACAGCACCAAGGGCGCGGAACTCTGCTGGGGTAAGTCGTGACGGCAACGGTCCAGACGGCGGCGGAGCAGTTCGCGCTCCGCCGCCGGTCACCGCTCCAGCGCGTCCAGCAACTCCTGCACGCGCACCCCGCCGTCAGCCCGCTCGTCGTCCTCGTCCTCGCGTTCGCGGTGTTCTCGGCGCTCAACCCCCGCTTCGCCCAGCCCGCGTCGCTGTCCCTGCTCCTGCAGCAGGTCGCGGTCATCGGGGCGCTCGCGGTCGGGCAGACGCTGATCATCCTCACGGCAGGCATCGACCTGTCGGTCGGCGCCGTGACGATCCTCGCGATGATGGTCGGCGCCAAGCTCGCGGAGGGCAACGGCATCCCCGGCATCGTGGCCGTACTGGTCGCGATCGGGCTCGGGGTGGTGGCCGGGCTGGTCAACGGCGTGCTGGTGACAAGGATCGCGTTGCCGCCGTTCATCGTCACGCTGGGGACGCTCAGCGTCTTCACCGCGATCGGGCTGCTCTACACCAGCGGGCAGAGCGTCCAGGCCGGCGACATTCCCGCGCTGCTGAACTGGACCGGCGAGTCGTTCGGAGTCGGGCGCTGGCGCATCACCTGGGGCGTCGTCATCGTCCTGCTGCTGTACCTCGGCGTCGGCTTCGCGCTGGCCAACACCGCCTGGGGCCGACACGTGTACGCCGTCGGTGACGACAAGGAAGCCGCGCACCTCGCCGGCATCCGCGTCAACCGGGTCCTGCTCAGCGTCTACCTCGTCGCCGGGGCGATCTACGGCCTGACCGCCTGGATCCTGATCGGCCGGGCCGGGGCGGCGAGCCCCAACGCGATCGTGGACGCGAACCTGGAAAGCATCACTGCCGTCGTCATCGGCGGCACCAGCCTGTTCGGCGGACGCGGGGCGCTGCTGGGCACGCTGCTCGGCGCGCTGATCGTCGGCGCCTTCCGCAGTGGCCTGTCGCTGGCCGGTGTCGATGACCAGTGGCGTGTACTCGCCGTCGGCCTGCTGGTGATCACGGCCGTGGCGGTCGACCAATGGATCCGGAAGGTGAAGGTATGAGCCCGGAACCGGTTCTGTCCGCCCGCGGGCTGGTGAAGACATTCGGACGCGTCGTCGGTCTGGACGGCGTCGACCTCGATCTCTACCCGGGCGAGATCCTGGCGATCATCGGCGACAACGGTGCGGGCAAGTCGACGCTGATCAAATGTCTGACCGGCGCGCTCGTTCCCGATGCCGGCGAGATTCGCGTCGATGGGCAGGCGGTGCAGTTCCGCGGCCCGCTGGACGCTCGCGCGGCCGGTATCGAGACCGTCTACCAGACCCTCGCCGTCGCGCCGGCCCTCGACATCGCGAGCAACCTCTTCCTCGGCCGGGAACGCCGCCGGCCGGGCGTGCTCGGCAGCGTGTTCCGCATGCTCGACAAGAAGGGCATGCGCGACGAGGCTGCCACGGCGCTGGGCGACCTCGGCATCGGGACGCTCCAGAACATGGCGCAGCCGGTGGAGACGCTCTCCGGCGGTCAGCGGCAGGCGGTGTCCGTGGCGCGGGCCGCCGCGTTCGGCAGCAAGGTCCTCGTCCTGGACGAACCGACCGCCGCGCTGGGGGTCCGCGAGTCCGGGCAGGTGCTGCGGATGATCGAGGAGGTCCGCTCCCGCGGCCTTCCGACGATCCTGATCAGCCACAACATGCCCCACGTATTCGAAGTCGCCGACCGCATCCACATCCAGCGGCTGGGCCGGCGCGCGGGAGTGATCACACCCGGCTCGCACACGATGGCCGAAGCGGTGGCGATCATGACCGGCGCGGTGACCCTGTCGTCAGACGATCGTGCACCCGCCGTCCACGACGAGGGCCGAACCGGTCAGGAACGCTGATGCGGGAGACACCCGGAGGCCGCTGCCGGAGCCTGAACCTCGGTACTCGCGGCGGCGCAATCACACGGCGGGGAACTGCGCCCAGACGTGTTTGACCGGTCCGGCGCCGGCGTCGTCGACATACCAACCGAGGTCCGCGGCTAGATCGCGGGCCAGTTTGAGCCCTAGACCACCGGCGCCGGGCGGGCGCCTCTCGGCGTATTCGGGAACGAGTTGCGGAGCGTGGTCGGCGACGTCCAGCACGTACGACTCGGCGGTGCGGAACAGCGTCACGATGGTCGGCGGCAAGCCGTGCCGTAGCGCGTTGGTGGCCAACTCGGAGGCGACCAGCATCATCTTCTCCGGAACGTCGTCCAACCCGGTGTCGGCCGGCAACTCCCTGCCGGTCACGGCGGAATAGACACCTCGCCGCAGCTGCTGGAGTTCGGCCTCGTCGCTCAGCACCCAACGTCGCAGCGGGGCATGGGAGGCAGGCAACGATGCGGCGGTCAGCGGGGGCATGCCTTCGTCATGCCCTGACCTCGACCACCTCTCACCGTCGAACACCATTCAATCTGCGGGTCCGCCCCGGTCAACACTCGTTCCCACCAGACAGTGCGGGTTCCCTGCGTCGGAGTCGGGCGAGAGTGGGTATTGCCGTCTCACTGTCGCCGCCTACGGATGCCCGGGAAACAGAGTCGCCCGCGATGACCAACCACCACCTCGACGTGCCCACGCCCCCGGAAGGCATCCGCTTGCCGCTGGGGCATTCCTACGACGAGATACACGCCGCGAACGGGGACCTTCTGCTCGCTGCCTACACCCGTGTGGACGCGGGGACGCACCGCGCCGTCCTGCAGCTCCTCGGGGAGATCGACGCGCTGAGCATCGTCTGGTTCCGCGACCGGCTGACCGCCACCGTCACCGAAGTCACCACGGTGGGGCAACGCCCCACGATCCACCTCGATCTGCACTCCGTGGGCTTCTTCAGCGCCTCCGCCGCCGGTCTCCTGGCGGGCCTCACCGCGGCCGGCACCGACCTGGTCGTCCACCGGCCCTCGCGCATCGTCTCCCGCGTGCTGACCCTCACCCGTACCACCTCGCAGCTACGCGTCGACCCCACCGAACCACCTCTGTGAGTAATCAGCCTCACCAGAGCACGCGGAGCGCCAACCGAATCGAGGGCGTCTCCGGATCGTCCGCGTCAACGACAGCCCACAGCCGGACCCCGTCCGATGTCGCAGCTGCAGCGCTCACGACCACGCGGCCGTCGGCGAGAGCCACCGCGTCAGTGACGGCCAGCCCCGCGCCCTCCAGGTTGAGCTGACCGTCGCCGACACCGAGCGCGTCAGCCACCACGCGATACACGGGGGCCAGGTCGGCGACGGTGAACGCACCGGACGGCGTCACCAGCGACGCCCGCGTCCGACCGGCGGCCGAACCGGAGCCGAGCAGCAACACACCTTCCCCGCCAACCGCGCACGCCGCCTCGAAATCCGGCTTCACATGTTTCGTTCCGGCCGCGGAGCTGAAGAACTCGAGACCATTCACCGGTTCGACGACACGCACCGCGGTCACCGCGGCGCCACGCCGACGCCCCGGCGCAACCCACGCGGTTAAGCATTCGACTCACTCGACCGCGAGGCGTAACGTCAATCACCAGAGCGTCGGGTTGACCCCCGGCGACGTCCTCGTTGCGCGCGATACCGGCCGACCGGCGCCGGTATGCCCGAGGCCGGATCGATCCCGATCCCCAGCACCTCTGACGGCACCGTCCTGTCGTACATGCGTCCGAAGCCCTGGGAGGCTCTGATGTCCACGTCCACGCTCGTTTCGATGCCCCGAACCACCTCGTCCGGTTCACGCGTTCCACGGCCGGCGCAGCTTTCCACCCCGTCCCCCGAGCGAGGAGGCCGCACACCCTCCGACTGTGCGCCGGACTGCGACTACTGCTGCGGGCCGGAAACCGACTGAGGCGACCGCGCAGGACCGCTCACTGACCGGGCGGTACGGTCCGCGCGATACCGAGGCTCGCCAGCACCACATTCGTCAGTTCGCGCCCGAGATCGGGGTGACGACGCAGGTGCGGAATCCGCGCGCAGTCGTGGATGATCGTCCTCGCCGCACGGGCGAGAACTGCCGCCGCCGCTTCGCCGACGTCAGGCCGCGCCACCCGTAGCCACCGTTCCCACTCCGCGTTCTGATCGGCCTGGACCCGGTCGAATCGATCGCGGACCGCGTCCGGCAGGTGTGGCCGCTCGGTCAGGGAAACCGCGAGCAGATCGGTCGCCTCGAGGGCGACGCGGACGTAGCCGCGCGCCAGCTCGGCCAGCACGCCGTCGTCCGGGCCCGGTGCGCGCATGGCGCGATAGGCCTCGAGGGCTGTCCACTCGTCGAAGCGGTTGACCGCCGCCACGAGGATCTCGGCCTTGTTGTCGTGGTACCGGTACAACGCGGGTCCGACGAATCCGACCTGCGCCCCGATGTCGTCGACGCTGACCCCGCCGAATCCTCGCTCGCGGAAAGCCTTCGCCGCCGCGTCGATGAGCTGGTCACGGCGAGACAGCGGGGCTCGTTCGGTTGCCGCAGTGCGTTCGACCGGGGCGCCGGGCCCCGCGGGCAGGTCGATCACGCGTCGGCTGGAGGCAACCAGCTCACGATCGAGGTGCGGTCGCGGAAGAGCCGGTTCGTGCAGGCCCGAACTGGTGAGGATGCTGACGACACCCCAAATCCTGACCTCGGCGGTTTCGGCGTCGAGACCCGGCCGGCCGGTGTCGATGAGCAGCGCGGTGAACTGCTTGGCCATCGAGCGGGTGCGGTCGCGGACACGTTCGTACGCGTCGGCGTCGAGATGGCGGGCTTCGCGCTGCCACAGGGGAGACAGCTGACGGCTCTCGATCGCGGCGTCGGCGATGGCCCGCAGCGTCGAGTCGAGGTCCCGTTCCTCCGCGGGCGAGGCGGTCAGCCGAGTGAGCGTGTCGATGAGCCGTTGCTGGTCGTTGAGCACGACGTGAGCGAGAAGTGCCTGCTTGCTCGAGTAGTGGCGGTAGAGCACACGGGCGGTGACGCCGCTCGCCTCGGCGATGTCGTCCATGCGGACGGCGTGGAACCCGCGCGCCGCGAACAGTTCGCCGGCGTTCCGCGCGATCTCGTCGCGCCGTTCTCGGGACCGGGACGAGGAGGGCTCCGCGGCCGGCAGACTCGAGGCGGCGGGGCTCAAGCGGGCGGCCCTCCTCGTGGGGTTTCTGCGATCGTAGGCCAGTATCGTAGGCCAGAGCCGAGGACCGCTCGCCCTCGGCGCTCAGCCGCCGGCCGACCCGGGCGCTCCCGCGCGGCCGACCGAGGCCGTGGCGATCGTCGCGCTGGACTTGCCCTGAACGAAGTCGGCGAGGGTCGTGGCGTTGCAGGCCAGGTACAAGGTGGCGAGATCGTCGCCACCGAAGGCGCAGGCGATGGCTTGCGCATCGGGAACCGGGACCTTGTCCGTGATCTCGCCGCCTTCGACGACCCGGTAGAAGCCGCTGTCGTCACCCTCGACGAGTGCGTTGCCGAACCAGATCCCCCCGTCGCTGTCCAGCGCGATGCCGTCGGGGTTGTAGGACTCCCCGAGTTGCGCCCACACCTGCTGGTTGGACAGCGTTCCGTCCGCGCCGACGTCGAAGCTGGTGATCCGGTGCCGGAAGGTCTCGGCGAGCAACAACTTGCCGTCCGGCGTGATCGCCATGCCGTTGGGGAAGAGGACGTCGCCCTCGACTGCGGTCAGGGTGCCCTGCGGATCGATGTGTCCGAGGGACGTGGGCTTCGGATCCTCCGCTCCGATCGCGAAACCGAAGTTGCCGACGTAGATGTGCCCCTCATGGGTCACGAGCATGTCGTTACCGGGGCCGCCGGCGATCGTGCCGAACTCGGCGAAAGTGCTGAGGGTGCCGTCCGACTCGATCCGTTCGACGGTGGCGCCGGCCTGGGAGACGACAAGCGGGGTGCCGTCGGGGAGAAAGCCCAGGCCGGACGGTGCGCCGTCGACGACGGCCACCGTGGTGGCGCTGCCGTCCGCCGCGAACGTCAGAACCTCCCTGCTGAAGAAGTCGCTCGCCCACAGTCGGCCGTCGTGCCAGCGCAGGCCTTCCAGGAACTGATGCCCCGAAGCGAACTCGGTGCGGTCGTGCTGCTGCATGGGTGCCCCCTTGGTCGTCATGCGTTCGTTGCCTTGCTCGCCAGTTCGCGGAGCAGGAATTTTTGGACCTTGCCGCTGGCATTGCGGGGCAGTTCGTTCACGAGCAGGAGCCGTTCGGGCAACTTCTGCCGGGCCATTCGCCGTGCCTCGAGCCACCCGACGAGCTCGCCGAGCGTCACGCTCCGACCGGGTCGGGGAACGACCACGGCACACACGCGTTCGCCGACCACGGGATCGGGCGACGAGACGATTGCGACCTCGGCGACCTGCGGGTGCTCGAAGAGTTGGTCCTCGATCTCTTTGGCGCTGATGTTCTCGCCCGAACGGATGATGATGTCCTTCTTGCGGCCGGTGATCTCGACGTAGCCGTCGGCGTCGATGCGGGCGAGGTCGCCGGTGCGGAACCACCCGTCGGCTGTGAACGCGTCGTCGTTGAGGGAACTGTCGAGGTAGCCGAGGAACAGCTCGGGTCCTCGGACGTGGAGCTCACCGTCATCGGCGATGCGTACCTCTGCGTCCCCGATCCGACGGCCGTCCGTCATGGCCCGTTTGGCGAGGTCGTCGGAGTCGTTGCACGCGCTCGCGGTGGGGAACTCGGTCGACCCGTAGCCCCGGCTCACCATGCACCTCAACGCGGTGGTGGCGCTCCGTATCAACTCCGGCGGAACGTCCGCACCGCCGCAGGCGAACACGCGCAACGAGCTGATGTCGTGGTCGGTCAGCGCCGGGTGCTGGACGAGGCCGAGCAGGAACGGCGTCGCGGCCACCACGAAGCTGCACGCGTGCTGCTCGATGAGTTCGAGGGCCCTGCCCGGCTCCCAGACGTCGAGCAGGACGACAGTCGTACCGAGCATGAACGGCAGCTGCAGGCCGTACAGAACTCCGATGATGTGACCGACCGGCGAGGGCATGAACACCACGTCGGACCCGGTGAGACCGAAGAAGTCGATGATGCTGCGGTTCTCGTAGTCGAGGGTGTTGTGGTTGTGGAGGGCGCCTTTCGGAGCCGCCACCGTGCCGGAGGTGTACAGCAGCAGGGCGATGTCGTCGGCGTCCCGCGAGCTGCGGCGCAACGCCTCAGGGTCTCCCCCGGCGAGGAACGACTCGAATGCGAGGTGACCCTCGTGGGTGGGCTCGCCGACCACCACGACGGTCGTGAGGTCGGGAAGCTCGGCCCGGATCTCCTCGACCATCGCCGGGTAGTCGAACCTCCGGAAGACGCCGGGCACGACGAGCACTGTGGTCCGTGCCTGCCGGAGAATGAACGCGGTCTCGCGGTGACGGTAGATCGGGATGATGGGGTTGCTGACCGCGCCGATCCGGAGCGCGGCGAGGTGCACGACGATGGCCTCGGCCCAGTTGGGGAGGATCCACGACACCACCTCTCCGGCGACGACGCCCTGCGCCTGCAGCGCGGCGGCGAACCGGTTGACCGCACGGTCGAGGTCGGCGTAGCTCCAGGACCGGTCCCGGTCGATCACCGCTACCCGACCCGGTGTGGCCGTCGCGGCGGCGGCCAGGTGGGAGTCGACGAGAGTTCCGGTCCAGACGCCGGACTGCGTGTGTTCGAGACGGCGGTGCGGGTCCAGTCGGGTCGGCTTCATGCGAGGGTCTCCGTCGCGCGGTCCAGCAGGGCGGCGCCGATCCTGCGGTGGAGTTCCTGTTCATCGCCGTACCAAGCACGCAGCGCCACCGCGCGCTTGTAATACCAACTGACGTCACTCTCCGTGGTGAAACCCATCCCGCCGTGCAATTGGATCGCGTCCTCGCAGATTCGAACGGCCGTCCCCGCAGCGTGGGCCTTGGCCGACACGGCCACGAGTTCGAGCTCAGCGACGTCGGTCGCGTCGCCGGCGTCGGCGAGCGCGGCCAAACAGAGGCTGTGCAGTCCGGACGACGCGGTGTGCATGTCGGCGGCGATGTGCGCGAGCGCCTGAAACGCCCCGATCGGTCTGCCGAACTGCTCGCGGGTCTTCAGGTGCTGGACCGTTCGGTCGAGGCTGCTACGGGCGAGCCCGTCGAGTTCGCACGCCAGGAACAGCCGCGCCCACGCTCTGATCCGCGTGATCAGCTCGGTGTCGTCCCGGCCGACGACCGCGTCGACGTGGACGCCGGTGAGGTCGACGCGGCCGAACGACACGGCGGGATCAGCGCTACGCAGTGCTGAGATCCGCACGCCGTCCGCGCGGGGATCGACCAGGCAGAGAACGCTGCCTGCGACGACGGCCAACAGGCTCGCGTGCTGAGCGAACCTGGCCGCAGCGACGCTGCCGTGCAGTCGGCCGCCGGTGAGCGAGACCGACCCGAGGTCGGTGGAGCAGTCGTCGGAGACGCCCGGGTCGACCAGCGCGACAGGCACACCGGTCCGGACCGCAGCCGCGAGGGCGTCCGACCCTTCCCCGTCGCCGGAGCGTTGCAGCAGCGCAGGCAGGAGCGTGTTCTCGAGCAGCGGTCCGATCAGCAGGTGGCGCCCGGCCTGCATGAACATCCCGCCGAGGTCGGACAGCGGAACACCGAGTCCGTCCTCGGCTTCGGGCACGGCGAGCGAGTACCAGCCGAGGTCAGCCAGCTCGGCGGCCAGCGGCGCGTCGAATCCTCCGGCGCCCAGCAGGGCACGGCGCCTGTCGACGGTGTAGTGCCGCACGAGGTACTCGTCGACGGCCTGGTCGAAGCGGGCGAAGTCGTCAGCCACGGGGCAACCCCAGGAGTTTCTCGGCCACGATCGTGCGTTGGATCTGCGAGGACCCGCCGTAGATGGACGCGGCACGGGAGTACAGGTGCTCGCGGGCCCAGCGCCCACTGGGCAGCCCGAGAGGCTGTGCGTCGGGGACCGCGCGCAGCGGGCCCAACAGCTGCGCGAGGTCACCGAAAACGAGCTGCTCCACGTGTGTGAGCAGTAGCTTGTCGACGGAGTCGACAGGTGTGGGTCCGACCCCGTCGACCAAACGGGTCGTGGTCCGCCGGGTCTGGCCGTCGAGCGTCCGCAGCGCGGCGTAGCACCGACCGAGGGTCGCGGTGATCCGCTGCCGCCGTTCGGACGACTCGGGAACGGCCGCCAGATGGGTGCGCAGCTCGGTGATCGCCTCGCCGAGAGCTACCTCGCACTCGACGCGGCGGCGGACCGCCGCTGACGCCCGTTCGCTTCCCAGCGTGTGCGATGCGATCGCCCACCCCTCGTTGACCGCACCGAGCAGCCTGCTGCTCGGTACGCGAACGTCGTCGAAGAAGACCTCGCAGAACTCGCGGTCTCCGGTCATCTGCTCGATGCGCCGCGTCGTGATGCCCGGACTGCTCATGTCGACGAGCAGGTAGCTGATTCCGGACTGCTTGCGCACCGTGGTGTCGGTACGGACGAGCAACGCGCACCAGTGGGCCTCGTGCGCCCAACTGGTCCAGATCTTCTGGCCCGAGACCACGAAATCGTCGCCGTCGACGACGGCCCGGGTTCGGAGTGAGGCGAGGTCGGAGCCGGCGCCCGGCTCGGAGAAACCCTGGCACCAGATGTCGTCGCCGGACAGTAGCCGGGGCAGCAGCTCGGACCGCTGCGCATCGGTGCCGTAGCGGTCGATCGAAGGGCCGACCACCTCCAGGCCGATGAGGCCGATCGGTGACGGTGCGCCTGCGCGGGCCAGCTCCTCGGCGAACACGAGCCGGTGGAGCGGACCACGGCCCGGCCCGCCCGGGTCGGTCGACCAGCCGATGCCGAGCCATCCCGCGTCGTAGAGGGTCTTCTGCCACCGCCGCAGCACCGTGAAACGGGCGTCGAGGTCCTCGTCGACCACGGGGATGTCGGAGCCTGCGAGCCAGGCCCGTGCGCGAGCTCTGAACTGCTCGATGGATTCGGTTTCGCTGTGCATCCCGGCCCCTCAGCGTCCGGTGTAGACCGGCGGGCGACGCTCCAGGAACGCGTTCACGGCTTCCTTGGCGTCGTCGTATCCGGACAGCTGCCGGGTCAGGCCCTGCTCGAACTCGTAGCCCGGCTTGAGGGCCAGGTACTCGATGCCGTTGAGGCTCTGCTTCGCGAGGCGGAGGGCGACCGGACTGTGCCGGGCGATCGAGCGCGCCAGCTTCCGGCTCTCCTCGAGCAGCTGGTCGGCGGGGACGACGCTGACGATGCCGCCGTAGGCCTGGAGTTGCTCGGCCGGATACAGGTCACCGGTGAAGTGCATGAGCCGCACGACGCCCTGCGGCACCAACCGTGAGAGGTGTTTCGCGCCGCCGAGGACACCCACGTTGACCTCCGGGGTGGCGAATCGCGCACCCTTCGCGGCAATGACCAGATCGCACGAGGCGGCGATGGCCAGCCCCGACCCGACTGCGACGCCGTGAACAGCGGCGATCACCGGCGTCGGCGAGTCGTAGATCGCCCAGAACGCTTCCCGGGCGGTCCGCAGCCGCTCGGGCGCGTTGGCGGGATCCATGGTCTGGAACTCGGCCAGGTCGTTGCCCGCGCAGAAGTGCGGTCCCCGGCCGGCGAGGACGATGGCCCTGGCGTCCGGCAGGTAGTCGTCCACGTGGCTGAAGACGTGGTGGATCTCGTCGTACAACTGCTTGTCGGTGGCGTTGACGGGGGGACGGTTCAGCCAAACCGTCGCGATCGGCCCGTCCGGCTCGAGCTCGATGAAGCGCAGGTCGCGCATCGGCGTCAGAGATCCTCTCGGGTTGCTCAGCTGTTGAAGACGGTGGCGACGGCTTCGAGCTCGCGTGGGATGTCGGAACCGGCCGGCTGGTAGTGCAGGTAGGAGACGCCCGCCTCTTCGAACTGGTCGATGCGCGCTCGCCAGTCCTTCGCCGTCAACGCCGCCCCGGACGCGGTCACGACCGCGCCGTTGACGAACGGCATGTCGATGTCATTGACACCGACGACGTGCCGATCGTGCATGGCCAGGTGGCGGACGTCCTTCGGGATGTGGTCGTACGCGGCCGCCCACACGTGCCCGGCCTCACCGAGCAGTGCATCGATCTGGTTGTGCTCGACCGCCCAGTGCAGGAACAGGGCCGCGTACCCACCGGCCGCATCGATCACCCGCGGCGAGCCGGGGTCTTCACCCTCGTCGAGCACGGTGCCCGACACGATCATCATCTGGTCGTCGAAACCCGGCTCGGGCGCGCTGATCCGGAACAACTCGGCGCCGACCTCGCGGGCGACCCGGGTGCCCATCGGGCCTTCGCCCGCGACCCCCCACGCCACCGACACCGGACCGGGACCGAAACGCTCGTCGGGATGGATGACCTGCATGATCGCGCCCTCCCACTCGACGCGTTCGCCGCGCAGCAGAGCCTGGACGACCTCGATGTAGTGCTTGACCTCCGCCCACCGCATCGCCGGTTTGCCCATCGCCATCCGGCCGGTGAAGCCGCTCCCCACGCCGACCATCACCCGGTCCTCACCGACCGCACTGATCAACGTGGTGATCGCGGACGCGGTGACCATCGGATGACGCAGCGCGGGAATCAGGACGCCAGTCCCGAGCACGATGCGATCGGTCAGCTCCGCGGCCCGGTAGAGCGCCATCCAGACGTCGGGGTACAGGGCGGGCGAGTCGTAGCACAGCGCTCGCTCGTAGCCGAGCTCTTCCGCGATGCGGATGTGCTCGGGGGTCTCCAACGACGTCGCAAACGAGCATCCCAGTTTCATCGTCACTCCTCTGTGCGCGATGGAAGAGCCCGGCTGCACGTTCCGGTGCCGGCCGTCAGAACGTAAGCGCGACAGGTCGCAGGTGTCAATGAGTACTAACTCGCGAATGCTGGGCCCTTGGACGCAATAGGCGCTTATCCGTGGTTGATGGCCCCCGGTGTCAATGGATGCTCACTTCTTCGGCATTGACAGCGCGGTGCTCGATGGGGAGTCTGAGCGGTCTAAGGAGGTCGACGCATGCTCATTCACTGCCTGACCCTGGTGTTCAAGGACTCCGCCACGAGCGCCGACGTCGAAGCGTTCCGAACCGCGCTCGCGGAGCTTCCGGCCCGGCTGCCCTTCGCTATCCGGACTCGGCAGGGGGCCGATCTCGGCGTCCGTCCGACGAACGCCGACTACGCCGTCGTGACGGAGTTCGAGCACGCGGAAGACTTCGGTGCCTACCTCGTTCACCCTGCTCACCTCGCCGTACCGAAGGAACACGTGGCGTCGGTGCAGAGTGTGCAGTTCGAGCTCGACGAGCCCTTCTGACGACGGCGACGCGCATCCAGAGCTCACGTCGCGCAGGAATCGGGCCCCGGCTACGGAGTAGTCACGAGCTCCGCCGGCGATGCGGTCTCCACGCGTCGTCACCCGCAGGGTCCCGTCGTCGACCACGAACCGGCGCGCGGCCACCCGCTCCCGGAGTGCCTCGACCCTCGCGCGGCCCTCGTCGGTGGTGGTGCCCGGATACACCAGCACGAACTCCTCCCCGCCGTTCCGCGCCACCACGACACCCGGCGGCTGCCCCTCCGCCAGCTCCCGGGCGATGCCGACCAGCACGTCGTCACCGACCGCGTGTCCCCAGGTGTCGTTGACCCGCTTGAAGTGGTCGATGTCCACCAGCGCGACGCAGGTCGGCTCGCCCGAACGCAGTTTCAGTGCGTCGGTGAGGTAGCGGCGGTTGTGCAGCCCTCGATCCGGACGTCGCGCCGCTGGGCGAGGTCCGGGCCGAGGCGCACGAGCAGCTGCCGGGCCGGCCGGTTGAAGTCCCGGACGTATCCGGCCCGGTCGACGATGCAGAAATAGTCGGAGAGCTCGTCGATCACCTGTTCGCGCGCCACCGGCAGCAGGTCGAACGAATGGCGATCGAGCGCGACCCGGAGCACCACGACCGTGGACGCCATACCGATCAGCGTCAGCTCGACGCCGAGCGGAACCACCTCCAGCGCGACGACGTTCACCACGATCGGCGGCAGCGCGATCGCGATCATCCAGCCCAGCTGCCGCTTCTTCTTCTGCGAGGCCGCGGGGTCGGCCAGGTGCGTTGAGCGCGACCGGGCCGAAGAACAGGTGGTGCCATCCGTCGGTGGCCGCGAGCACCGTGGCGACGACCGGCTCGACCGACAGCAGCGCGATCCGCCGCCGGGTCGTCCAGGACGGGTCACCGATCGTCCAGACCAGCACCGCGTAGGAGGTGATCAACGACCCCTGGGCGACGATGCCGACGGTCGCGAGGACCCGCAGTGTCGTCGCGTCGGAGGTCAGCGTGGACGCGCACGCGAGCACGGCCCACAGCCGCCGGCCAGGCCGCCCAGGGGCCGGGCACCGGTGCGGCGGGTGCGTCCGTGCCATGCCGCCACCACGGTGTGGGCGCCGATCGACGCGACCACGCCGTAGGCAAGCGTCATCAGCTGCGCCAATGCATTGTGACTCACGTATCGGCAGCCACGGGTCCGAACTGAGCGGGGTCCGTCAGTCGTCGCGGATCCACCGACACCGGTCAATATCCGAGCGCGCGCCGGATCGTCGACTCGGCCTCGGTCATCGAGACGCCACCCGGCACCACCAGCACCGCGACCGGCTCGTTCCGGGACGCCGGATCGAACGTTCCCCGCACCTCCGCCAGCGCGGTCTCGACCTCCGCCTGCGGATCGACGCTCTCCCCCCGCAGCCACCGGCGCAGCACGTGGTTGTGCGCCGCGACAACCGCCGCCGAGGCCAGCTCGGCCCGCAGCTCCGCGGGCTCCGAACCGTCGCCCCCGCGACTGAGGAACTGGCGGAACAGCCGCTGGTACCGCGCGCCGCTGATCAGCTCGCGGTCGCGCAGCGCCTGAACGGCCGAGGTCAGCCGGTAGCGCTCGCGGGCCCGCTCCCCCTCGGCGACGTAGTGGAACAGCACGACCTTGACCGCCTCGGTCACCGCTTTCAGCGCGGAGTCGGCGGTGGTGGAACGCAGCCGCTCCTCGACGCGGCGCAGGAGCTCGTCGTGGTCGGGGAAGATCACCGCTTCCTTCGAGCCGTAGGCCCGGAAGAACGTGCTCCGGCTGACGCCGGCGGCCGCCGCGATGTCCTCGACCGAGGTGTCCTCGTAGCCGCGCGTCGCGAACAGCCCGAACGCCGCCTCGGCGATCGTGTCCCGCCCTGTCCCCATCAGCCGTCCCCTCGTCGTACCGCTAGACATTCTGCTGTCTGAAACCTAGTCTCAAATATTGACACTGAGGTTCAGGAGGTCGCCATGGACGAGGCACTCGCGAGGTGTGGGCTCTTCCAAAACGTCGAATCGCAGGCCGCGGAGGCGCTGGCGTCGAACCTGAAGTACCTCGACCTGTTTAAACGGGAGGTGATCTTCACCGAGGGCGAGGTCGGCGACTCGCTGTACGTCGTCCTCGAAGGCAAGGTCAAACTCAGCCGGCTCGCGCCCGACGGGCGGGAGAGTCTGCTCGCGGTACTGGGGCCGTCCGACCTGCTCGGCGAGCTCGCCGTGTTCGACCCCGGCCCGCGTACCGCCAGCGCGGTGGTCGTCGCCGACGCCCGGCTCGCCCAGATGCGCCGCGACCAGCTCCGGCCCTGGCTCGCCGAACGACCCGAGATCGGGCCGCACCTCCTGCGCGTACTCGCGCGGCGGTTACGCCGCACCGGCGATCAGCAGGCCGACCTGATCTTCACCGACGTCGCCGGACGGCTCGCCAAGGCACTGCTCGACCTGGCTCACCGCTTCGGCACGCCCGAACGGTCGGGGGCCGAGCATGCCATCCGGCTCAATCACGAGCTGACTCAGGACGAGCTCGCCCAGCTGGTCGGGTCGTCGCGCGAGACCGTCAACAAGGCGCTGTCCGGCTTCGCGACGCGCGGCTGGATCCGGCTCGACGGGAGGTCGATCCTGCTCCTCAACCGCGACCGCCTCGCCCAGCGCGTGCGCTGAGCCGCCGGAACTCCGCGCGTCCGCGGCGAACGTGACACCCGAAGCGGACCCCGCATCCGCCAGGGAGGCGCCGGCGGTCCGCTACGGCGCGACGCGGTCGCGGATGGTGTCGAGCACCGCCTCCGCCGCCCACGCGGCGGCGTCGGCGATGTCACGCGCGTCCATGCCGAACTCGCGGCGGAACGTCACCCAGGTGCCGGCGGAGTCGAGGTGCGACAGCGCCGCGATGACCGCTCTGCGCTGCGCCGCGTCCAGAGACGGCACCTCGGCGTCCAGCAGCCGCTCGAGCTGCGCCCGGCCGGGCGACGGCGCCGCGCCGCTCACGCCGCGCATCGCGGTCTCGGCGACGACGTGCGCGAGCTCCGGCCGCGCGTCGTACCGCTGCATCGCGTCGCGGATCGCGAGGGGGATGTCGAAGATCGAGTCCGACTCCTCGCGGGCGAACAGCGTCGCCTCGATCCACGCCGCGGTCGCCAGAAGCAGGTCGACGCGCGTGGGGTAGTTGCGGAACACCGTGCGCTCGCCGATGCCGGCCCGGCGCGCGATGACCCGGTACGACACGTCGTCGCTGCCGACCTCCTCGATCAGCTCCGCGTAGGCGGCCAGGATCGCCGCCTGCGTGCCGCTCAGCGTCGGCCCCGCGGTCACACGCTCGGCGCCGCCGTGACCGGAGGCGGTCACGGCTCTGCCCGCGTCGCGTCCGGCAGCCGCGCGAGCACTGTGCCCACGGCGCGGTCGAACGCGTCGCAGATCTCGCCGGCGTCCAGGTCGAAGCCCGTGCGCAGCCGCGCCCAGAACATCGCCGACGAGAAGTAGCGCAGGGATGCCGCGACCCGCCGCCGATCCCGCCGGTTGAGCGTCGGCGCCGCCACGTCGAGCATCGCCTCGATCGCCCGCGTGATGTAGGCCGGCCCGGCTGCGTCGAGCGTCGGCGAGATCGCGGACGCCCGCGCGCCGACGTACGCGTACGCGGGCAACGCGTCGAAGGCGCGGAAGCGGTCGTGTACGGCGGCGCAGAAGTCGGAGACGGTCACGAACGGCGGCAGCGGAAAGCAGGTCTGCTCGATCCAGTTCGACAGCGCGGCGAGCAGGTGCGCGCGCGTGGGGTACTGACGGTAGATCGTGCGCTCCGAGATGCCGACCTCGTCGGCGAGGGCACGATAGGAGATGTCGTCGAACGTCCGCTCGCGCAGCAGCACTGCGGCGCTCGCGAGAATCGCGGTCGCGGTGTCGACCGGCTCGTCGCTCACGATCCCTCCCCTCGGTCGGCTGCCCAGTGGGCGACCGCCCAGCGCGGGGGCCCGGTGACTTCCGCGGGGAGCACGTGTCGATCGGAATCGTCGAGCGTGAGCGCCAGCGACGAGACGTACTGCACCTCGCCGTGCGGTCCCCTCTCGGCCGAGGCCAGCATATCCGGCCGCTCGAACAAGTACCCCGTGACATGGCAGCGGAGCCGCTCACCCGAGGGGTTGCCGTCGGCGTCGAACCGTGGGGAGTCGATGCCGTCGGAGCGACGGCGCAGGTAGTAGCGTCCCCGCGTGGCGAGGGCCGTGACCGGTGTGGCGACGAGCGCGACGCCGATCGCGATGAGCACCGAGAACGGCTCGAGGCCCGGACCGAGCAGCCCGGCGAACGCGAGCAGCGACAGCACCGAGGCGAGGCCCACCGACACGAGCCCGACCGGGTTCCAGTCGTGCAGCATGCCGCGGCGGAATTCCGGGAAGCGCGGCGAGATGCGCAGCAGCCACTTGTTGATGGCGATGTCGGCGGCAATCGTCACGAGCCACGCCATGACGACGTTCGCGTAGAGGCTCAGCACGAACGAGATGAGCGTGAAGACGTCCAGCATCATGAGCGCGTAGGCGATGACGAGGTTGAACAGCACGAAGATCGTGCGCCCCGGGTAGTGCTTCGCCAGCCGGGTGAAGACGTTCGACCACGCGAGCGAGCCCGAGTACGCGTTCGTCACGTTGATCTTCACCTGCGCCACCACGATGAGCACGAGGGCGAGAACGATCGCGAGCCAGTCGGGAACGAGGGTCTGGTACATGACGACGAACTGCTTGACCGGCTCGGTCGCGCGGTGCCCGAGGCCGGGTTCGACCTTCACCAGGAGATAGACAGCGAGGAACACCCCGATCACCTGTTTGGTGCCGCTGAAGATGACCCATCCGGGGCCGGCGAACGCGAACGACGTCCACCACGAGCGGGTGTTCGACGCCGTGCGCGGCGGCATGGCACGGAGGTAGTCGATCTGCTCCGCCAGCTGCGGGCTGAGGGCGAAGCACACGGCGGCACTCGAGACCACGGCACCGAACTTGATCGAGCCGTCGGAGTTGCCGGTGAACGACGTGAAGGCGTGGACCACCTCGGGGTCGGAGACGAGGATCCACAGCAGCGGTAGCAGGGCGAGGGCGAGCCACAGCGGTGTGGTCCAGAACTGCAGGCGCTCCAGCGCGCGCATGCCGTAGATGACGATCGGGATCACGACGACGGTCGAGAGGAGATAGCCGAGCCACAGCGGCATCCCCGTCGCCACCTGCAGTCCCTGCGCCATGATGGCGCCCTCCAGGGCGAAGAAGATGCAGGTGAAGCCCGCGAAGATCATGGTGGTGATCATCGAGCCGTAGTAGCCGAATCCCGAGCCACGGGCGATGAGGTCGAGATCGAGGTTGTAGCGGGCGCCGTAGTAGGCGACGGGCACACCCACGATGACGATGACGACCGACGCGAACAGGATGCCGAGCACGGCGTTGGCGGTGCCGTGATCGATGCCGATGCTCGCGCCGATCGAGAAATCGGCGAGGAACGCGATGGACCCGAGGGCGGTGGCGCCGACGGAGGCTGCGCTCCAGCGCCGGAAGGTGCGCGGTACGTAGCGGAAGGCGTAGTCCTCGAGGCTGTCCTCCGCGGCCGCGCGCGCGTTGTCCGTCGACACAGTGGCGCCCCCTCGCGGGGTATCTTCCCCGCCCGGTGTTTCGACCGCGTTGCGGACTCAAATCGCCATGGCGGCTCGCACGGTGGACGTGGCGGCCGCGCCGCCGTCTCCGGTCTGGGAGACGCGGCCGGAGGCGAGCACGACGTAGCGCTCGGCGGCCTCCAGGGCGAAGCCGATGTGCTGCTCGACGAGCAGCACGTTGATGCCCTCCTCGGCCAGCTGGATGATCGTCTGCTCGATCTCGGCCACGATCGTGGGCTGGATGCCCTCGGTCGGCTCGTCGAGGATGAGCAGCTTCGGTGAGGTGATGAGGGCACGGGCGATCGCGAGTTGCTGGCGCTGCCCGCCCGAGAGCAGACCCGCCTTCCGGGCGGCGAACTGCTCCAGTGCGGGGAAGCGAGCCAGCTGGGCGTCGATGAGGGCCTTGCCGCCCCGGCGCCCGTCGGCCACCAGCTGCAGGTTCTCGAGTGTCGAGAGCTGGCCGAAGGCTTGCTGGCCCTGCGGTACGTACGCCATGCCGCGAGCGATCCGCTGATTGGGGGCGAGCGACGTGACGTCCTCGCCGTCGAACATCACGCGTCCCCGCGACGGCTTGATGAGGCCGATCGCGAGACGCAGCAGCGTCGTCTTGCCGGCGCCGTTGTGACCGAGCACGGCCACGACCTTGCCGGTCGGCACCGTCACACCGTGCAGCACCCGGGTGCGCCCGTAGCCGGCCTCGACGTCGGTGAGGTCGAGCACGTCAGTCCTCCTTCGGTTCCGCTACGGCCGCCATGGCGGCTGTGGTCGCAGCTCCCGCGGTACCCAGGTAGACCTCCTGCACCTTCGGATCGGCCTGCACCTCGGCCACCGTGCCCTCCGAGAGCACCGTGCCCTGGTGTAGCACCGTCACGCGCGTGGCGAATCGGCGCATGAAGTCCATGTCGTGCTCGACCACGAGCACGATGTGGTCCGCCGCGACGCGCTGCAGGAGCTCACCGGTCGCGGTGCGCTCGTCCTGGCTCATGCCGGCCACGGGTTCATCGAGCAGCAGCACTTTCGCGTCCTGCACGAGCAGCATCGCGATCTCCAGCCACTGCTTCTGGCCGTGCGACAGGATGCCGGCCGGAGTCGCGAGCTCGCCCGTGAGTCCGGTCTGCTCCATCGCCCGCTCGATCGACGGATCGACGCCCGGCCGGGCCCGCAGCAGCGAGGCCGAGGAACGGTGGCGTCCGGCGGCGATGTCGAGGTTCTGCAGCACCGAGAGCTCGTCGAAGACGCTCGCGGTCTGGAACGTGCGGCCGACCCCGAGGCGCACGATCTTGTGCACCTGCTTGCCGAGCAGCTCGCTCTCGCCGAGCCTCGCCGACCCGGTGCCCTTGGTCAGCCCCGTGATGGCGTCGATGCAGGTCGTCTTACCGGCGCCGTTCGGGCCGATGAGGAACCGGACCTCGCCGGGGTGCGCGTCGAAGGAGACGCCGCCGACTGCGACGAAGCCCGAGAACTCGACGCGGAGGTCCGTGACGACGAGGCTCATGACCTCACCTCTTCGAGCTCCACGGGCGCGGCCACCGGGCGTGCGTCAGGGCGCGCCACGGTGCGCTTGAGTGACGACAGGCCCTTCGGCAGGAACAGGATGACGACGACGAACAGCAGACCGAGGACGTAGGGCCAGCCGTCGGGCCAGGTCGAACCGAGGCTCGATTGCCCCCACCCGACCGCCATCGCACCGAGCGCGGGACCGAACAGCGACGCGCGGCCGCCGAGTGCGACACCCGCGATCATCAAGATCGACGCGGAGGCTCCGATCTCGGCCGGAGTGATGATGCCGACGATAGGCACGAACATCGCTCCGCCGATGCTCGCCATCAGCGCGGAGACGACGAAGGCGACGAGCTTGATCGTGCCCGGGTCGTAGCCGAGGAAGCGGACGCGTTCCTCGGCGTCCCGGGTGGCGACGAGGAGCTCACCGAAGCGGCTGCGGTAGAGCTGCCGCACCGCGAGCAGGCACACGACGAGAAGCGCGGCTGCGATGAGGTACACCATGACCTTGTTCGCGGGGTCGTTCAGCACGTAGCCGAAGAAGTACTTGAAGTCGCTGAGCCCGGTGTCGCCGCCGGTCTGGCGGATCGTGGAGCTGATCAGGGTGGCCAGCGCGATGGCGAGCGCCTGCGTCAGGATCGCGAAGTACGCGCCCTTGACGCCACGCTTGAACAGCGCGTAGCCGAGGATGCCGGCCACGACCACCGGAAGCAGCACGATCGCCAGCAGGGTGAACCCCGCGCTGCGGAACGGCTCCCAGAACACCGGGAGCGGCGCGAGGGGGTCGTAGAGCACCATGAACCCCGGGATCCGGTCCCCCGCGGTCTCCAACGTGAGGTGCATGGCCATCGAGTAGGCCCCGAGGGCGAAGAACACCCCCTGCCCCAGCACGAGCATCCCGCCTCGGCCCCACGCGAGGCCGATTCCGACGGCCGCGATGGCCCAGCAGCAGTACTTGCCGAGATTGTTGAGCCAGTGGTCGCTGAGCACGAGCGGAGCAACCGCGAGGAGCAGGACAGCCAACACCCCGATGCCGACCAGGGAGCGCCATTTGGTCATGCCAGGCTCCTCGTTCGCACCGTGAACAGTCCCTGCGGGCGCAGCTGCAGGAAGACGATCACGAGGATGAAGGCGAGCACCTGCGCCAAGCTGCCGGTCGTCCAGTCAGCGAAGTACGCGAGGGCGACGCCCACCGCCCACGCGGCGATGATCGTGCCCTTGAGCTGCCCGATGCCACCGGCGACGACGACGAGGAACGCCGGGATGATGTACTGCGTGCCCATCTGGGAGTTCGTGCCTCCGATGAGCGACGCGGCCACGCCGGCGATCCCCGCCAGACCGGACCCGGCGAAGAACGTCAAGCGGTCGACGGTGCGGGTGGAGATCCCCGACGTCTCGGCGAGGTCCCGGTTCTGCACTGTCGCCCGGATGCGTCGGCCGAACGAGGTGTACCTGAGCCAGGCCGCCAGCGCGGCAACGCAGACGGTCGCGAGCACGATGGTGAACAGCTGCCGGAGCGGCCACTCGTAGCCGAGGACGTTCAGCTGCCCGTCGAGCCAGCCGGGCTTCTCCACCGGGACGCCCTGGGACGGGAAGATCTGCAGTGCCGCCTGCTGCAGGACCAGGCTGACCCCGACCGTGACCAGCAAGGTGTCGAGTGGCCTGCGGTACATCCACTGGATGATGGCGACCTCCAGCAGGAGGCCGAACAGACCGGCGACGACGAACGCGACCGGCAGCGCGACCGGGATCGACAGATCACTGGAACTGATGACCTGCTGGACGAGGTACGCGGTGAAGGCGCCGATCATGAGGAACTCGCCGTGGGCCATGTTGATCACGCCCATCTGACCGAAGGTGAGCGACAGGCCCAGCGCGGCGAGCAGGAGCAGCCCGCCTTGTGCGCTGCCGTTGAGCAGCGGTGTGATCACGGCGTCCATCAGCCGGCTGCATCCGTGAGCTGCTTGCGGATGTCCGCCGGGAACCAGTCGTAGCCCTCGAGGTAGGGGTCGGGCTCGATGAACTTGTCCGAGGCCCAGACGACGTTGAACTGGTTCTGAGCGTTGATCTGTCCGATGTGGCCCGGCTTGGAAATGTGGTGGTTCTCGCCATCGAGCGTGACCGTGCCCTCAGGGGCGTCGAACGTGATCTTGTTTTTCTTCGCCGCGTCGTTCACCGCGTCGACGTCGAACGAGCCGGCCTTCTCGACGAGAGCCTTGTACAGGTACAGCGAGATGTAGGCGGCCTCCATCGGGTCGGAGGTGACGCCGCTGGAATTCGGGTACGCCTTCCAGTCCGTGATGAACTTCGGGTTGGTGGGCGTCTTGAGCGACTGGAAGTAGTTCCAGGACGCGTAGTGTCCGGTGACCTCGTGGCCCATCGCCGGCGCCTCCTCCTCGGCGATCGACACCGAGATGATCGGCGTCTTCGCGGCGGTGAGGCCGGCGTCGTAGTACGCCTTGACGAAGCCGACGTTCGACGAGCCGTTGATCGTGTTGAAGATGAAGTCGGGCTTGGCCTTGACGATCTTGGCCACCTGGTTGGTCCAGTCGTCCTTGTCGAGGGGTACGTACTCCTCACCGACGATCTGGATGCCGAGCTCCTTCGCGTACAGCTTGATGATCGCGTTCGCGGTACGCGGGAAGACGTAGTCGCTACCGGCGAGGAACAGCTTCTTCACCCCGCGGGACTTGAGGAAATCCATCGCCGGGATGATCTGCTGGTTCGTCGTCGCACCGGTGTAGTAGATGTTCTTCGACGACTCGAGGCCCTCGTACTGCACCGGGTAGAAGAACAAGCCGTTGTTCTTCTCGACGACCGGCTTGACGGCCTTGCGCGATGACGACGTCCAGCCGCCGAAGATCGCGGCGACGCAGTCCTGGGTGAGCAGCTTCTCGGTCTTCTCCGCGAAGGTGGGCCAGTCGGTGGCGCCGTCCTCCTGGACGTATTCGATCTTCTTCCCGAGGATGCCGCCGCCCGCGTTGATCTCGTCGGCGGCCATGTGCAGCACGTTGGAGACGGTCTTCTCGGAGATCGCCATGCCGCCGGTGAGTGAGTTGAGGAAGCCGAGCTTGATCGTGGCGCCGGAGGCGTCGACGCAGCTGGCGGCCGGAGCCGATCCCTGAGCAGCCGTGTCGTCGCCGGCTCGGGAGCCGCAGCCGGCGAGCACGAGGACCACGGTCATCCCGGCTACAAGCGCGCGCAGTCGCTTGCTGGTGATGGACATAGGTAAGAGCTCCGTTCCTGGGAAGGGCCAGGTGCAGCTCGCTGCTGCAGGTGAAAGCAGATTGACTGCGCGTCATTGCTCTGACATTTCTTGGCTGTTCCAAACCTGTAGATGTCCTGCCGCGCGCTCGACGTGAATCCCCTGGAATACGCGTATTTCCAGCAGATCCGGATGTCAAAGTCCTGCCACGGTCCGAGGAGCCGCGGAGGGCATGGCGCATTTCTGACACCCGAGAGGGGTGCTGCTCAGGTCGCCGCACGACCGAGGCGAGTGATGAGCGATCGATGGACGGCTACGCGGCCGGGGTCGCCAGCCGTCCGGTGGGCTCGACCGGACGCCCGAGTTGCGTCGACACGGCATCGGCGAGACGAAGGACCGCCGCTTCGAGTTCCGTCAGCCGCGGCCGAATGGTCTCGGTCGCGCCCACGATGCAGGCGGCCGCGACGACGAGTCCGCTCGCGTCACGGACGGGTGCCGAGACGGCGATCTGCCCGGCCTCCTCGGCGGATCCCTTGGACAGAACCCCGTTCTGGCTGACCGTGCGTACCCGCTCGAGCAGTTCGGCGGCCTCGTTCTCCAGGGCGTCGGGCAGCAGCGGCGGGATCTCGTCGATCTCAAAATCCATGAGCAGTGTGGGCCCGCCGTCGGCGTGGACGATCCGGCACGGCCGGCCGAGCCACGGAGTGAGCGCCAGCCCTTCCCCCGGCCCCTCGAGCACCTCGACCACGGTCAAGCTGCGCATACCGCGCAGCACCGTGAGGAACGAGCACTGCCCGGTGCGGCGGGCCGTCCGGACGACGAGCTCGGCGCACTCCCCCGTCAGGGACGACTCGGTCGCTGCGCGGTGCCACGCGTGCACGGCCCAGCCGAGTCCGACGTCGGTGCCGTCGCTGCGATCGAGAAGTGCGGCGCACGCGTCGACCAGGCGCTGCGTCCGATCGACGCGGAATCCGAGCGCGCGCGAGATCTCGGCGATCGAGGAGCGACCGGCGGCGAGGTGCTCGATCACCCGGGCGGCACCCTCGATCGAGGTGACGGATGCCGCGGTGTCGGTGCGATCTCCGACCGGCCCGGGGTCGGCGAACGCGGCCCCGAGGTCTCCGAACGGCCGCGGGTCGGCCAGCGCGGCCTCGATCTGACGACGCGCGGCCTCGACGGCGCGACGCGCGCGGGCCGCGCCCGAGCGCAGTCGATTGCTGGGCAACCGCACCACGACCACCGCGACGGTCTCCCCCGTCGCCCCCCGCACCGGCGCGGCGATCTCGGCGCGCATGCCGATCGTCGACTCGAACGTCCGCGGCTCCGCACGCCCCACGACGGCCTGATCGGCCCGCAGTACCGCGCTCCGCGGATCGTCGACGGGCTCACCGACCTCCGCCGGGGCGTAGAGCGTCCACGCCGACTCGACGGCGGCCACCACCCGCATGCGCGGACCCGACCGGGCCGCCAGGCATGCCGTCTCTCCCGTCTGCTGGGAAGCCCGGGTGAGGGCGAGGCGGACCGTCTGCGCGTACGGGGCCGCGGCCCGGCCCGAGAGGCGGACGGCGCGCGCGCCGAGCCGGTAGCTCCCGTAGTCCTCGGCCCGCTCCAGCAGCCCGGTGTGCTCCACGTCGGCGCAGAGGCGCGACGCCCGGCTCAGCGACATCCCGAGCCGGGCGGCGATCGTACCGACGGCGATCGCCGCGCGCGGATCGCGGCGCTCGGCCACGATGCGGACCGCGTCCATCGCCGCCTCGACCCGTCTGCTCATCGGCCGATCATCCTCCCGAGGCGGACGTCGGTATACCGGAGATCGCAATTTGGTCGGCGTCGAGTTGCGGCTGGTGCGCGCGTCGGTGAGCGGGTCTCGCGGGCGTCCCTATATTTGCCCGAACTCGTGGGGCACCGTTCGCCCCGGCCTTCACTTCGCCGCTCAACCCCCATTTCGTAGCCGAAGGAACGCCCATGAACCACAACCGCGCCGCCTTCTCCTTTCTCCTCGTCGCAGCGTTACTCGCCGGGTGCTCGAACGAGACCTCGCCCGACGCGAGTCCATCCGACAGCGATTTGTACGACGCGACGATCGCCGCCACGCTCCCCGCCGACGTCAAATCCGCCGGCGTCATCCACGTCGCGAGCGGACCGGGCTACCCGCCGATCCTCGACGTCGGCGAGGACGGCAAGACCCTGTCGGGCTCTCAGCCGGAGGAGGTCCGGCTCATCGGCCAGGTGCTCGGCCTCAAGATCGTTTTCGACGACATCAAATTCGACGCGCTGTTCCCGGCACTCCAGTCGAAGAAGACGGATGCCGCGGCCGCGGCGCTCGGCGTCACCGCGGAGCGACTGCAGACGGTCGACTTCGTCACCGACTACCAGGGCGGCACCACGCTGATCGTGGCCGGCGGCAATCCGGAGAAGCTCTCGCTCGAGACGGTCTGCGGTCACTCCGTCGGCATCCTCAAGGGGTCGGCCGAGGCCGAGGTCGTGCTGCCGGTCTGGCAGAAGAACTGCACCGACGCCGGCAAGCCCGAGATGGTGATCTCGACGTTCACCACCGCCGCGGACGCCGTGCTCGCCACGAGCTCGAAGCGCGTCGACGCGACGATCAGCGCGCTGCCGCCTGCCGTCTACCAGGCCAAGCAGTCGAACGGCGCGCTCGAAGCACTCGACATCAACTTCGACCCGTCGCCGTGGGGCATCGCCTTCCCGAAGGGCTCCGAGCTCGCCGGCCCGTTCCAGGCCGCGCTCAACAAGCTCATCGCGAACGGTGAGTACACGAAGAACCTCGAGAAGTTCGGGGTGCAGGTGGGCGCGGTCGACAAGTCGGAGATCTACACCTCCGCCGACCAGCTCCCGACCAAGTGACGTCCCCGGGCCCGCTCCGGGTCGTCCCCGTCCGGCGGTACGGGCAGTGGATCGCGACGCTCGTCATCCTGGTCGCCGCGGCGATGCTGATCACCTCGGTGATCACGAACCCGCGCTTCCAGTGGGGAACCGTCTTCAGTTACCTCTCCAACGACAACATCCTGGACGGTCTGCTGACCACGCTCATGCTGACCGTCGTCGCGATGGTGGTCGGATGCGTCATCGGCGTGATCATGGCCGTGGGGCGGCAGTCGCGTAATCCGGTGGTCGCCGCGGCCGCGGGCGCGTACATCTGGTTCTTCCGCGGCACACCCCTGCTCGTTCAGCTGATCTTCTGGTTCAACCTCGCGGCGCTCTATCCGCGCATCACTCTCGGCTTCTTCCAGGCCGAAACCAACGAGTTCATCACGCCCATGTTCGCCGCCATTCTGGGTCTCGGACTCAACGAAGGCGCCTACATGTCGGAGATCGTCCGCGCCGGCCTGCTCTCGGTGGATCCCGGCCAGACCGACGCCGCGGAGGCGCTCGGCATGAAACGCCGGCAGGTCTTCCGGCGCATCGTGCTGCCGCAGGCCATGCGCGTGATCATCCCGCCGACCGGCAACGAGACCATCTCGATGCTCAAGACGACCTCGCTGGTGAGCGTGATCGCGATCCCCGACATCCTCTTCGCGGTTCAGACGATCTACTCGAAGAACTTCCTGGTGATCCCGTTGTTGATCACGGTGAGCCTCTGGTACTTGATCGTGACGACGGTCCTCAGCATCGGTCAGTACTTCCTCGAGCGGCGCTTCAAACGCGGCGACCGCGCGCGCGAGCACACGATCCTGACGACGATGCTGCTCGGTCTGCTGCCACGCCATGCCGAGGGGGTGTCCCGATGAGCGCGATGGTCGAGGCGAGAGACGTCCACAAGCATTTCGGCAGTAACCACGTCGTGCGCGGCATCAATCTCACCGTCGCGAGGGGGGAGGTCACGTGCCTGCTCGGTCCGTCCGGCTCCGGGAAGAGCACGTTGCTGCGCTGCATCAACCACCTGGAGAAGATCGACGCGGGCAGCATCAGCGTCGACGGTGAGCTCGTCGGCTACCGCCGCGTGGACGACAAGCTCTACGAACTGCGCGACAACGAGATCGCCGAGCGCCGGCGCAGCATCGGCATGGTGTTCCAGCACTTCAACCTGTTCCCTCACATGACCGTGCTCGAGAACCTGATCGAGGCCCCGATCCAGGTGCGCCGGGAGAAAGCGAAGGACGCGAGCGCACGCGGACGCGAACTGCTCGCGCGCGTCGGCCTCTCCGACAAGGCCGACGCCTATCCCCGGTCGCTCTCCGGCGGCCAGCAGCAGCGCGTCGCGATCGCGCGAGCACTCAACATGCGCCCCACGCTCATGCTGTTCGACGAGCCGACGTCGGCGCTCGACCCCGAACTCGTCGGCGAGGTGCTCGACGTCATGCGGGGCCTGGCCGCCGACGGCATGACCATGATCGTCGTCACCCACGAGATCGGATTCGCCCGCGAGGTCGCCGACACCGTGACGTTCATGGACGACGGCGTCGTCGTCGAGAGCGGGCCGCCGAACGAGGTGCTCGACGCACCGCAGCACCAGCGCACACGGTCGTTCCTCGCCAAGGTCCTCTGAAGGCCAATTTTCGCAGAGAAAGGACGGCCACCATGCAGTCTTTCGACATCGCCGTCGTGGGCCAGGGCGCCCTCGGCAGCGCGGCCGCGTATCACCTCGCGCGACGCAACGCGAACGTCGTCGCATTCGAGCAGTTCGAGCTCGGGCACGTGCGCGGTGCCTCACACGACACGTCGCGCATCGTCCGCACCTCCTACGGGGCCGAGCGCTACGTGCGGCTCGCCCAGTCGGCGTACCGGGACTGGGCGGACTTCGAGGCCGTCTCCGGCGAGCGGCTCGTCACCACCACGGGAGGCCTGATCTTCCTGCCCGTCACGGGGCCGTATTCGGCGGCGGACTTCACCACGAGCCTCGCGGTCGTCGGCATCCCGTACGAGCTGCTCAGCCCGGCCGAGGTGCACGAGCGCTGGCCGCAGTTCCGGATCCCGGAGGGGGTGGAGACCGTCTACACGGCCGACACCGGGATCGCGCACGCATCGCGCACGGTCGCCGCCCTGCAGATGCAGGCCCGCGCGCACGGAGCGGTGCTCCGCGACCGCACACCGGTCGTGCGGCTCGAGCCGGACGACACCGGCGTCGTCGTGCACACGGACGCCGGAGCGGTGCACGCCGGCAAGGTCGTGGTCGCCGCTGACGCCTGGACCAACACGCTGCTCGAGCCGCTCGGCGAAGCCATCCCGCTGGTCACGATGCAGGAGCAGGTCACCTACTTCAAGCCCGCCGACGCTTCGCTGTTCGAGCCCGACGGATTCCCGGTGTGGATCTGGGAAGACGACTTCTGCTTCTACGGGTTCCCGACCTATGGCGAGCCGACGATCAAGGCAGCACGCGACGTGTCCGACAACGTCATGACGCCCGCCGATCGCACCTACGAGCCGTCGGACGACCTGCTCGCCCAGCTCACCGAGTTCGTGAACTCGACGATCCCCGCCAGCGGAGCCGCGCTGCGGACGGTGACGTGCCAGTACGCGCTGACCCCGAACCGCGAGTTCGTGCTGGGCCCGCTGGAGCGGCACCCGAACATCATCGTCGCACTCGGCGCCGGGCATGCCTTCAAATTCACCCCTGCGATCGGGCGCATCCTGGCCGAGCTGGCGATCGACGGCACCACCGCGGACGACATCTCCGCGTTCATGCCCGGCGCCTGACCGCTCTACCCGTGCGGGCACCGACGGCCCGGTGACAGTGGTTGGACACCTTCCCAGGCACCGGGCTGCCGCTGAGGCTTGCCGCGGTGAGCAAGAGTTCGTCGAGCCGCTGCGCGCCTCCGGCGTGCCGGTCCGGCGCCCGATCGGTCCGGATCGGGCAAGACACTAGCGGCGGCCCGACTGCTCGACGTATTCGCGGAGATCGGACAGTGCGAGATCCCAGGCCTCGTCGTGCTTCCGGTACTCCTCCTCGAGCTCCGGCCGCCGCCACCCCATGGCCTCGAATCCCCACTCGGTCACGTGGACCTCCGTGCCGTCGTCCACCTCGGCAACGTCGAACACGACCAGTAGGGAGTGACGCTCGGTGGAGCACCACCGGAACGAGAACCGATACGGCCGGTAGGTCTCGACGACGGTGATCTCGCCGAGGGCGTCGTCCGGCCACCACAGGCGCCGGCGCGCGGGTCGGCTGATCGCCGTGAACACGTCGTCCGGCGTGGCATTCACCAGAATCTGCTGGGTGATCCACACCCGCGCGGATCGGTGCTTTCGACGTTGCCCGGCCGCTACGAAGCACAACGCCAGTCCGGCTCCCGCGAGGAGGAAGCAGGCGCTGGTCGGTCGCTGACCGCTGGGTGGGGTGGGGGTGGCGGCGACCAGGAGGAAGTCGGCGATCCCCCATACGACCGCGAGCCCTCCGAGGACGTAGAGGACCGTGGGGAGCGGGCTCATCGGCGTGGGCGGCCGGCTCTGGGCCGGCCAGACCGCTGGCTGGTAGACCATGTGCGCTCCCTCGGGGAGACGACGAAGGACTCGTACCGTGACAGCGACGTCTACACGCGACCTATACGGCGTCGCGCCGAGCGGGCGTGGGTCGCTCGGGCCATGCGCCGACGACCTCGGCGCCGTTTTAACAGTCGTCTCAGGATCGCTCGGTAAGAAGTAGGCATCGCCGGGCGACGTGGGTCCGGGCCTCGCCGGCATGGCCGGACGCGCCGCGCTCGACAGCGGCACGGTCAGCGCCGGCCCGTACCGGACGGCCGCGACCCGGAAAGGCAGCCATTCATGATCTCTGTGCTCGTGGCGGACGCCCAGCCGCTGCAGCGCTTCGGCTTTCGCATGCTGCTGGAGAACACGCCCGACACCGAGATCGTCGGCGAGGCCGAGAACGGCGCCGAGGCCGTTCGGCGGATCACCGATCTGCGTCCCGACGTGGTGCTGATGGATATCCGCATGCCGGGCCTCGACGGGATCGAGGCCACCCGGCGCATCGTGGCCACCGGTGGGCGGTCGCGGGTCCTGGTGCTGACCACGTTCGACTCGGATCGGTACGCGTTCGCCGCGCTGCGGGCCGGGGCGAGCGGATTCCTGCTCAAGGACATCCGCCCGGACGAACTGCTCGCCGGTATCCGGGCCGTCGCCGCCGGGGACGCGGTGATCGCGCCGGCCCTGACCCGGCGGCTGCTCGACGCGTTCGCCGACCAGCTCGATGGTGAACTCTGCGGGCCCGTGCGGCAGGATCCCCGGCTGGACTTCCTGACCGACCGGGAGCGCGAGGTCCTCGTCGCCATCGGCCACGGCCTGACCAACGGCGAGATCGCGCAACGGTTCACACTGTCGGAGTCGACGGTGAAGACCCACGTCGGACGGGTCCTCGCCAAGATCGGCGCACGCGACCGGATCCAGGCCGTCATCCTCGCTTACGACCTGAGACTCACCCGGCCTGTTCAGCACTTCGTCCCGCGCGACCGGTGACGCCACCTCAGGACTTGCGGGGAGAGACCGTCATGATGCCCGTGCACATCTCGTCGCTGGTGCCGTCGCCCCAGACCACGTAGCGCGGCGGCAGCTTCTTCAGCTGCGGCAGCTGTTTGCGCAGCCCCGCGTCGTGCGTACACGTGACCCGCAGCGTGTCCCCCGGACCGACCTCCACCGGCGACGGCAGCGTCATCAGCCGTTGGTTGTCGAAGTCGAACTGCGGCACGTCCAGCACGACCTTGGCCTTCGGCGTGCCCGGGTTGAGTTCGACCTTCAAGGCCCGCCCGAGCATGTGCATGTGGCCGAAACCGGCGAACAGCGTCATCGGCTCCTCCACCTCGTGGTCGCAGGTCTGGGTGTTACCGGGCGTCGGCGTTCCCCCGCTGCACTCCTCCACCTGACGGTCCGCCATTTCGCCGACGTCCGGCCCGAACCGTTTCGTCACGTCGGCGATCGAGGCCGCCCGATCGCAGAGCGGGCCCGACTCGTCGGCGGCGCAGGGCAGGTCGGTCGGCGCGTCGACCGACCACGTTTCGAGTTCGCGGGTCTGCGGCGTGCCGTCGGTCAGCCGCAGCCGCACCGCCGAGCGGTCCGATCCGCTCGACTTGCCGTCGGTCGCGAGCAGGTTGTAGTGGATCTGGAGGACGACCAGGCTGCCCGGCTCCAGCTTGTAGCCGGCGTCCTGGTCGAGCAGCGTCTCCGCAGCGCCCGGCGCCCAGGTGTCCACCCATGCCGCGTCCCCTTCCTCGACCTCGGCGCCGGCCACACCGGTTCCGCCGAAGCACTGCCACCCGAGACCGGGGGTCTTCGCGTCCTGCGCGCGCACCGCGGCCGCGCCGCCCGGCGGCACCGCGTACACGATGGCGTGGTGCGCGATGGCGACGTTCTCCGGTGTGAACTGCGTCCCGGTCAGGAACGCCGCCTTGGTCAGGCCCGGATCGATCGCCTGGCACCGGTACTCGTCCGTGCCGCCCTCCGGCGGTACGGGCGTGTAGGCCTCGGCCATCTTCCGGTTCAAGAAACGCTCGCCGGCGCGCAGCGGCTGAACCGACGACTCGCCCGTGTGCGCGCTGTGCGAGCCGGCCGCCGGGGGCGATGGACTGGTGCCGGCGTCCGACCCACAGGCGGCGACGGTAGCGATCAGCGTCATGGCGGCTGCCGCGAACATCCACCGTGGACTGTCAGATTTCCTCATGGCCCGAACGCTAGGACCGGCTCCGTCCGGTTTCGTCGTACCGCGGTCGTCATCCTCGGCCGATGACTGGTACCGCAGTACCACCCCGGCAGAGCCTGAGCGTCGGTTTAACGGTCGTCTCAGATTCGCTCGGTACCAAGTGGCCTCGGACAAGCGATCCATTCCGTCAGGAGGCTATTCATGTCAGTCAAAGAAGCTCCGCCCGGCCGGTGGGTGCCGTGGCTGGTGATCGGGTTGTGGGTGGCGCTGGCGGTGGTCATGGTGCCGTTCAGCGGAAAGTTGAGCTCGGTCACCACCGACAAGGCCGTGGACACCCTGCCGGCCAGCGCCGAGTCCACCACGGTGGCGGCGCTGGAGGACAGCCTCCCCGGTGGCGAGGACAACACGTTCGTCTTCGTGTACCACCGCACCGGCGGCCTGACCGACGCCGACCGCGCGACGGCCGAGCGCCACTACGCCACCCTGGCCAGGCGGTACCCACCCACAACGGCAGCGGACGACGGCCCTCCGACGAGGCTGTCCACCGACGGCGAGGCGATGATGTTCACCCTCGACGTGAGCACGGCCTACGGCGGAGCGGAGACCCTCGTCGGCCCGTTGCGGAACGCCGCGAAGGACCGCCCCGCCGGCCTGGAACTCGAGGTGACCGGCCCGGCCGCGATCGACGGCGACATGGAGGCCGTCTTCGACGGCATCGATGTGCAGGTCTTGCTCACCACCATCATCGTCGTCACGATCCTGCTCATCCTCACCTACCGCAGCCCGGTGTTGTGGTTCGTCCCGCTGGTGGCCGTGGGCGCGGCCGCGCTGACCGCGATGGCGAGCGTCTACCTGCTCGTCAAGGGCTTCGGAATCGTGGTCAACGACCAGAACTCCGCGCTCCTGACGATCCTGGTGTTCGGCGTCGGCACGGACTACGCGCTGTTGCTGATCGCCCGGTATCGAGAGACTTTGCACCACCACGAGAACGTCCGGGTAGCGATGGTTCACGCCCTACGCGGCGCGGCGCCGGCCATCGTCGCGTCCGCGGCCACCGTGGTCGCCGGCCTGCTCTGCCTGCTCGCCGCGGACCTGAACAGCACCAGCGGGTTGGGCCCGATCGGTGCGGCCGGCATCCTTTGCGCGCTGGTGGCCATGCTGACGCTGTTCCCGGCGGTGCTCGTGGTGCTCGGCAGGCGGATCTTTTGGCCGGCCATCCCGCGGTTCAGCGCTTCTGTGGTGGAGAAGCCGGGCCTGTGGGGGCGGCTCGCCGCGGTCCTCAACCGCCGCCGGTGGCTGGCGACGCTCGGCGCGCTCGGCATCCTCGGCGTGCTCGTCGTCGGGCTGTCGGGCAACACCGGCGCCCTGCGGGAGCAGGACCAGTTCCTGAACGCGCCCGAGTCGGTCACCGGCTTCACCGTTCTGCGCCAGCACTTCCCGGAGCTCGGCGGCCAGCCGATGACGATCTACACGCGCCCGGCGTCCCAGGAGCGGGTGCTCGACGTCGCCAAGGGCACGCGCGGCGTGGCCATGGCCGCCCCGGGTCCGACCAGCGGCGGCTGGACCGAGATCTCGGTGTTCCCGAAGGACGCGCCGGACAGCCCCGCGGAGTACGACACGATCAAGCGGGTCCGTACCGCCGTGCATGCGGTGGACGGGGCGGAAGCGATCGTCGGCGGACCGAGTGCGGAGCACCTCGACACCGAGGTGACCACCCGCCGCGACGAGAAGCTGGTGATCCCGCTGGTGCTCGCCGTCGTCCTGATCATCCTCGGGCTGCTGCTGCGCGCGATCGTGGCCCCGCTGGTCCTGATGGCCACCGTGGTCGTCTCGTTCGCCGCAGCCTTCGGCGGTAGCGTGTTCGTCTTCGACACGGTCCTCGGTTTCGAGGGGATCGACTATTCGGTGCCGCTGCTGGCATTCCTGTTCCTGGTGGCGCTCGGCGTCGACTACAACATCTTCCTGGCCAGCCGGGCCCGGGAGGAGACCGTGCGTCTCGGCACCAGGGAGGGCATGCTGAAAGCCCTTTCCGCCACCGGTGGCGTCATCACCTCGGCCGGTCTGGTCCTGGCGGCGACGTTCGCGGTCCTCGTCTCGCTTCCGCTGGTGATGCTGATCGAGGTCGGGTTCCTGGTCGCCTTCGGCGTGCTGCTCGACGCGCTACTGGTGCGGTCGGTCCTGGTGCCCGCCCTCACCCTGCTGATCGGACGGCGGATCTGGTGGCCGAACCGGCTGTCCCGTCCGAGGGCGGTGCCGCCGAACGGGCGACACTCGCGCGCCGACGACCAGGAGCTCACGCTGCAACGGTGAGCGCGGCTGAGATCCGGGACGGGGACCCAGGCCCGTCCCGGATCTTTGCCGGTCAGCCCACCGCGGTGTCCTCATCGGCGGTGAACCGCGCGATCGGGGCGGGCGAGGCCGCGACCGGAAGGTCGACCCGAAGCAGCGTCCCTCCGCGTGCGGAGCGGCCGACGGTGGCCCGTCCGCCGTGGGAGTCGACGACCCGCTGCACGATCGACAGCCCGAGACCGGATCCCGGCATCGCGCGGGCGCTGTCGGCACGGTAGAACCGGTCGAATACCCGCGGTACGTCGACGGCGTCGATGCCGGGCCCGGCGTCGTCGACTTTCAGCACCGCCGACGTGCCCTCGACACGGAGCCGGACCTGGACCACCTGATCCGCGGGTGACCACTTGCCGGCGTTGTCGATGAGGTTGAGCACCGCCCGCTGGAGCGCAGCGGGACGCCCACGTACCCATACGGACGTCACGTCGAGCGCGACCTCGATGTCGGGCAAGCGGGACCGCGCCTGGGTCGCGGCGGCCACCACCACGTCGGCGACGTCGAGCAGCTCGGTGCTCTCGTCGCTGACGTCACCGCGGGCCAGGTCGGTCAGCTCGGCGGCCAGGGTGCTCAACTCGGCCACCTGGGTGCCGAGATCGTTGAGCAGCCGGGTCCGGCTTTCCGCCGAGAGGGCGGTGTCGAGAGTGCCACGCCGGTTGAGCCGGACCAGCAGCTCGATGTTGAGGCGCAGGCTGGTGAGCGGCGTCTTGAGCTCGTGGGCGGCGTCCTCGGCGAGCAGCCGTTGGGCCTGCCGGGAGTCCCGGAGCGCGGCGAGCATGTCGTTGATCGACTGGCTCAGCCGCCGGATCTCCCCACCGCCCTCGTCCGGGATGTCGGCATCGAGATTCCGGGTGCGCGCGACCCGGACCGCTGCGGCGGTCAGCCGGTCGATCGGCGCCAGCCCGGTCCGCGCCACGGTTCGCCCGACCAGGGCGCCGCCGGCCACGCAGAGCAGCCCGATCAGCAGCATGCCGAACCCGAACTGGTTGATCGGGCTGTCGTCGGCGAGGTCGGCCACCTGGACCGCGCCGTCGCCCGCCCGCAGCGTGTAGATGCGGTAGCCGTCGTTCCAGTCGGTCGACTCGATCAGGTCGGCCGACGCGCCCTGCGCCACGCGCCCGGCGTGCTCGCTGACGGGGGGCAGCGCGGGTTGGCCGGCCGGCGTCCGGGTCGAGCCGTCGGGCAGGATGACCCGCACCAGCCGACCGGATCCGGGATACGGCGGCAGCTGCACCCGCGCCAGACCGGCGCGCTCCGCGTTCGTCGCCAGGACACGGGCGTCGGCGCGTAGCTGATTCTCGGCGGCGTCCCGCAGCTTCCGGTCCATCAGCTCGCTGGCCACCTGGAAGGACACGAACACGCTGACCGCGATGGCCGTCGCCGCAATCACCGTCAGCCTGGTCCGCAGCGACCGCCGGCGCCACCATCGGGTCAGCCGGCGCGGTTCCCGGCGGGCGTTCCTGCTCACGGAGGAGTCTCCCGCAACGTGTATCCCAGGCCGCGCAGCGTGTAGATCAACCGCGGCTCGCCCTCGGCCTCCATCTTGCGGCGCAGGTAGCTCACGTACACCTGAAGGTTGTTGGCGGTGGTGCTCATGTCGAAGCCCCAGATCGCCTCGAAGAGCGCGTCGCGGGTCAAGACCCGCGTCGCGTTGCGCAGGAGGACCTGCAGGAGGGAGAACTCGGTCCGGGTCAGGCGCAACGGCCGCTCGCCCCGCCACGCCTCGAATCGGTCGGGGTCGAGCCGGACGTCGGCGAACGACAGGATCTGCGACTCCTCGTCTGCCGGCGCGCGCCGGCGCAGCAAGGCTCGCACCCGGGCCAGCAATTCCTCGGTGGCGAACGGCTTGGGCAGGTAGTCGTCGGCGCCCGCGTCCAGCCCTGCGACCCGGTCCGAGATCTGGTCACGAGCGGTCAACATCAGCACCGGCAGATCCCGGCCCGCCGCCCGTAACCGCCGGCAGGTCTCCAACCCGCCGAGCCGGGGCATCATCACGTCGAGGATCAGCAGATCCAGCGTGTCGCCGTCGGTCCCACCGACCCCGTCGAGCACCGCGAGACCGTTGGCGACGGTACTGGTTTCGTAACCTTCGACCTGGAGCACCCGCTCCAGCGACTCACGGATGGCCGCCTCGTCATCCGCGATCATGATCCGCACGCCGGCCCACCCTCTCCAGTCGATGCTTTTTGCCGCTCACTCTCCCCGATCATCCTGAAGCGAGTATTAGAGCCGTCGCCGCTGTGCGCCCGCGGGTCGCGCTCCAGCGGATGCCCGCACGCTCCCGGCCTCCGGCAGCGTGGATGCATGCACTGGCTGACCGACAGCATCGGCGGCTACCTCCTGGGCCTGCTCCTGGTCGGCCTACTGACCCGCCTCCCTTGGTCGCCGCCCCTAACCCCGGGCCGTGTCTGGGGACAGTCACGTACGGCTGAACAGCCGGTCCAGATGCACGTCGATCGCGGCGAGCGCATCGTGGGGCTCGATCACGTCGAGTTCGATCAGCGAGGTGAAGCCGGTGAGGGCGAGGAGCAGGTTGGTCTCGGTCGCCGGGTCCCGGCCGGAGTCGATGTGCCCGTCGGCGATTGCCTGGCGGACCAACTGCTCGACAAGGGACCGCCCCTGGACGAGGCCGCGGCGCGCCTGCTCGTGCATGACCTCGTCGTGCAGCGCCTCCAGGACGTAGGCGGCGCTCATCCGGCTGGTCGCGCGGGCGTCGGCATGCAGGGGAAGCATTTCCGCGAGCGTCAGTCGCAGCACGTCACGGGGGTGCGGACGGTCACCGAGCTGGTCAAGCCCCCGCTGTATTCGCACCGAGGTCTGCTCGGAGGCGAAGTCCATGGCGAAGGAGAGCATGGCGGCCCGGGAGGCGAAGTAGTGCTGCAGCTGCCCGTGTGACATGCCCGCCTCCTGTGCCACCACGCGCATCGTCAGCTGCGTGACGCCGCGCTGCTCCACTACTCGCCACAGTGCGCGGGCGATCGCTTCGCGGCGTTCGCGGTGATCCACCTGTTTCGGCATCCCTGGTCGCTCCCTCATACCCTGGTCTTTTCCAATCCAGTTGACATAATACATCTGGCTTATAACCTTGGGGTCTACGCCAGGGAAGGAATCGTCATGGTCGAACAGCCAGACGTACAGACCACGGAGGGCGTGGTGCAGGGGCGCTGGCGGCAGGGCCACGCGGTGTTCCGGGGCATCCCCTACGCCCAGCCCCCGGTCGGAGCGCTTCGCTTCGCCGCGCCCGCGCCACCACCCCGCTGGGAGGGAACGCGGCAGGCAGTCGAGTTCGGCCCGGCCGTGCCGCTGTCCCTGCCGATCGACGTCACTCCGCAGGGCACCGACTGGCTGACGCTCAACGTCAGCACTCCGGATCCCGGCGCCGCGGGGCTGCCGGTGCTGGTGTGGATCCCCGTGGGCGGCTACCTCTCGGCGGCGTCGAGCGACCCGATGTTCGACCCGGCAGCGCTCACCGAGGCGGGACTCGTCGTGGTGATCATCAACTGCCGGGTGGGCGCGGAGGGATTCGCGTTCCTCGACGACGTGCCGCCCAACCGCGGATTCCTCGACCAGATCGCGGCGCTGGAGTGGGTGCAGCGCAACATCGCCGCCTTCGGAGGCGACCCCGGCCGGGTCACCGTGGGCGGGGTGTCCGCCGGGGCGGGCTCGGTCGCCGCCCTGCTGACGATGAAGTCCGCACGCGGCCTGTTCCGGCGGGCCATCGCCCATTCGGTGCCCGGGCTGTACAGCACCCCGGCGCTGGCCCGGCAGGTCACCGCCGCGTTCGCGGACCGGCTCGGCGCGGCGGCCCCCACCGCCGAGGCCCTGCGCGACATCGACCCCTGGCACCTGGCCGCCGAGCTCACCTCCTTCAACGCCGGCCTCCACGCGCACCAGGGAAGTTGGGGACGCCTGACGGCGACCGGCACCGCGCTGTGCCCCGTCGTCGATGGCGAGGTCCTCCCGGAAATGCCCTGGCCCGCGCTGACCGAGGCGCGAGCGAACGGGACCGAACTGCTCGTCGGCCACGCCCGGGACGAATTCCGGTACTTCAGCGTGGTGAGTGGACGGTACGGAACCTTCACCGAGGAGGACGCCGACGCTGCCCTGGAACTGCTTGCCCCGCAGCCGGACGGCGCGCGGGCCTATGGTGCCACGTTCCCGCAGGCAGGCCCGGAGGAGCTGGTGGAAACGGTGTACTCCGACGCCCTCTTCCGCATGCCGTCACAGAAGCTGGCCGAGGCGAACGCCGCTGCCGGTGGCACCTCGTACCTGTTCGAACTGTGCTGGGTTGCCCCGGCCCTCGGCGGCATCCTGGGCGCCTGCCACAGCCTCGACATGCCCCTGGCGTTCGGCACGCTGGACAGCCCCGTGGGCACCCAGCTGATCGGCGAGGAGCCCAACCCCGAGGCCGTCGCGCTCTCCCGCGAATTCCAGGAGGTATGGGTCCGCTTCGTCACCACCGGCGACGCGGGCTGGTCGGCTCACCGGCCCGGCGAACAGCTCACCCGCGTCCTGGACACCGAATCGAAGACTCTGCCCTACCCCGAACAGGCATCCCACCAGATCTGGGAAGGCCACTTCCCCGCCCCCTTCGATCTCTCGTAATTCGCGCTGTCCCTCAGCTCCGGTCCCGCCAGGTGGTCAGCACGGACCGGACGGCGCTGGAGACCTGTTGCTGTTCTGTGAGGTCGGCCCCCTGGTGCTGGTCGTGCTCGGTCAGCCTCACCGCGTCGCCCTGGATGGTGGTGGTGGCGGCGAAGTTGAACTTGGTAGTCGAAGTGGCCGAGGTAGGCCTCGATCGCGGTGACGGTGAGGCCGGTCTCTTCGTAGACCTCTCTGTGCAGGGCCTCGGTGAGGGTTTCGCCGTCGTCGACGCCGCCGGACGGCAGCTCCCAGAGGCCGCCGAGATAGTCCTCAGCGGCGCGGCGCAGCAGCAGGATCTTGCCCCCGGTATCGGCGATGACGGCGCCGACAACATGTTTGGTGATCGCGTCACGGTCGGCGGCGGCGAGCTACCGGCACATCGACACCGCCCGCTACTACCGCAACGAAGAAGGCATGGGCACCGCCGCGCGTGGCCCTGTGGAGGATCTGCTCGGCTACGGACGCCGAGCGGACTACGCACGCCCGCGACGCGGACGACCCGAGTATTTACCCAGCTCACATGCCTGCGTCGCTGCTCCAGCGGACGCCCCGTAAATCTGTCGGCTCAGCCGACTGCAGTGGCCGCGCCGTCGTCAGAGATCGACTGCGACGGGCCGGCACAGACCAAGCGCAAGCAGACCCGTTAACGAGATCTTTGACGAAGAGCGACGTCCAGGCGAGGGTAGACGCGGCGCGCGTTTCCCTCGTACACCCCCTGTCGGCTCGATCCGCTGAGCGGCAGGGCATCGACGTACCGGCGGGTGTCGTCGAAGTACTGACCGGTCTGCGGGTCGATCCCGCGAACCGCGCCGACCATCTCCGAGCCGAACAGGATGTTGTCCACGCCGACGACGTCGAACAGCAGATTGATGCCCGGCTGGTGGTAGACGCAGGTATCAAAGAAGACGTTGCTCATCACCGACCCGGCCAGCGGCGGTCGCCCGAGCATGTCGGCCAGTCCGCGGAACCGCCCCCAGTGGTAAGGCACCGCGCCGCCGCCGTGCGGGATGACGAACCGCAAGCTGGGAAACGTCTCGAACAAGTCGGACTGCAAGAATTGCATGAACGCGGTGGTGTCGGCGTTGAGATAGTGCGAGCCCGTGGCGTGGAAGTTGGGGTTGGTCACCGCCGACACGTGCACCATGGCTGGTACGTCCAGCTCGACCATAACCTCGTAGAACGGGTACCAGCTCTCATCGGTCAGCGGTGGTGAGGTCCAGTGGCCGCCGCTGGGGTCGGGATTGAGGTTGCAACCGACGAAGCCCAGCTCTTCCACGCAGCGACGCAGCTCGCCCACCGAGTTGGCGATCGGCACGCCGGGCGACTGGGGCAGCTGGCACACTCCGATGAACTTGTCGGGGTAGAGCTCCACCACCCGGGCGATCAGGTCGTTGGACACTCGCGCCCAGGCGGCGCTGACGGCCTCGTCGCCGAAGTGGTGGCCCATCGCGGACGCGCGCGGCGAGAAGACGGTGAGGTCGATGCCGCGCTCGGCCATCAACCGCAGCTGGTTGCCCTCGACCGTCTCCCGGATCTCGTCGTCGGTGATCTCGGGATACCTCGGCGGCTGCGCGCCCGACCGGTACGCCGCCTGCTGCGCCTCCCGCCAAGAGGTGTGCGCGGCCGGCGCGGTCGTGTAGTGGCCGTGACAGTCGATGATCATGGCCGGTCGTTCGCCCCGTCCGGGGCCACGACGGGGGTGCCGTGGGTGTGGAAGGTCTCGATCGTCTTGAGGCCCCATGCCTGCCCCTTGGCCCGCTCCTCGCGGGTCCAGCTGATCGTCTTCCAATCCGGCGCCAGAATCAGCCGGGCACCCGCGTTGCAGATCTCGATGCGGTTGCCCCCGGGTTCCCAGACGTACAGGAAGAACGTCTGTTGGATGGAATGCTTGTGCGGTCCGGTCTCGATGTGTACGCCGGCGTCGAGGCAGACGTCGGCCGCACGCAAGATTTCTTCGCGGGTGTCGGTGGCGAAGGCGATGTGGTGCAGGCGGCCGCTGGTACCGGTCCAGTCCTCGGTGTACACGAGGTCGTAGGTTTTGTTGCCGACGTTGTACCAGATGGCTTGAGGGCTGCCGTCGTCCTTGACGATCTGTTCGGTGCAGCGGGCACCCAGGACGTCGCGCAGGAAGGCCGACGTCGCCGGCACGTCGGCGGTCAGGTAGTTGACGTGATCGAGGCGGCGCAGATTGGCACCCCGGCCGGGGTAGGCGGCCGCCTGGTTCTTCAGTGCGGGACGGTCGGTGTCATCGGCGCGGTACCACTCGACGTCCCAGTACAGGCCCAGCTCGTGACCGTCCGGGTCGGCGAAGAGATACACCTCCCCCAGGTTGTGCACGTCGGTCACGACACCGCGGCCCAGCCCGGCGGCCTCGATCTGCGCGATGAGCCGGTCGACGCCCTCCGGGCTGCCGGCGCGGAGATAGGTGCGGCCGATGCCGGCCGCCTCCCGCTGTACGAGTCGAACCGTCCACGACTGGTAGTCGTCCCAGGTGTGCAGGTAGATCGAGGTGTCGTCGCGGTACACCTCACGCAGTCCCATCACGTCCACGAAGAAGTCGCGGGACGCCTGCAGGACGGGGGTGTACAGCTCAACCGGGCCGACGTGGGCGATTTCCCGGCGACGGTCGGGGTCGTGCGTGAGGCTCATGGGAGGGCCTTTCCGCTGCGTGGCCACACGAGGCCGTCGGACAACTTGCGGGCAGTGCGGACGACGGCGCTCGTGCGGACCCGGGTGGCCGGGCCATCGCCGTCCAGCTCCAGGTGGACGTCGAAGGAGCCGGTCGGGTGCTCGATGCGCACCAGGCCGCCCTCGGCGGCCATGCTCGCCACCGTGCCCGGTGCGAGCACGCCGGCCGCGACCGACACGGCGCCGAGCACGCCGATCGCGGAGTGGACCCGGTGCGGGATGAAGGTGCGGGTCGTCACCGTTCCCCCGTGCCGGGGCGGCGACACGATGGTGATTTTGGGAACGGTGGTGTTTCGGACGTCGCCGAGGCCCAGGGCCGGACCTGCCTCCCGCCGGACAGCCTCCACCCTGGACCGCAGCGTCTCGTTGGCCTCCAGCGTCTCCGGCAGCTCGGTCCCGTCGATGTCCAGGTCGGTAGCGCGGACCAGCAGCACCGGCATGCCGGCGTGCACGCAGGTGACCTCGATCCTGGCGAACCGGTCGACGAGACGTCCGGTGGGAAACACCGGTGCGTCGCCGCCAGGGAACTCGAGTTCGATCGGGGCGGCGGGGAACGGCGTGCCGGCCATGACCGTGTCTCCGTCGTAGCGCACCCGACCGTCAGGTGTTCGTACACGCGCAGTCGCGAAACTCGTCGTTGGGTTCATGATGCGGATGCGAACGTCGGTGATTTCTCCGGCGACCGCGACCAGTCCCCGCTCGACGGCGAACGGCCCGACCCCGGCGAGCAGGTTGCCGCAGGTCTGGGCGTCGGTGACGGTCGCCCGGTCGGGCACCACCTGGAGGAAGAGATAGTCGACGTCGGCGTCCCCGGTCGACGAAGGGCTGAGCACCGCCACTTTGCTGGTGAGCGGATGTCCGCCGCCGAGACCGTCGATCTGGCGTTCGTCCGGCGAGCCCATGATGCGCAGCAGCAGGTCGTCGCGCTCGTCCGGATCAGCCGGCAGATCGTCGCTCAGGAAGTACGCGCCCTTCGAACTGCCGCCGCGCATCTGCATGCAGCGGATCCCGTCGATCTCATAGCTCATGTCGCACCGTCGTCGGGCAGCCGGTCCACGTATTCGACGCCGAGGTCGGCGAGCAGCGAGCGCAAGTTGTACATGTCGACGCCGAGCGCCCCGGCCTCCAACTGGGCCCGCTTGTCGGCCTCGTTGGCCAGTCGCTGGGCCGCGGCCTCGGCAACCTGACGGCCGGCCGAGATCGGCAGGACCAGAACGCCGTCATCGTCGGCGATCACGATGTCGCCGGGCCGGACCAGCTGCCCGGCCGCGACGACCGGCACGTTCACCGAGCCCGGGCTGGCTTTGACCGTGCCCTGCGCGTGCACGGAGCGCGACCAGACCGGGAAGCCCATTTCGCGCAGCGTGGCGATGTCACGTACGCCGGCGTCACTGACCAGGCCGATGACTCCATGGGCCCGAAGAGACGCGGCAAGCAGATCACCGAACATCCCGTCGGTCGACGGCGAGGTGGTGGTCACCACGAGAACGTCGCCGGGTCGGCACACCTCCACCGCCGCGTGGATCATCAGGTTGTCGCCAGGGTGACAAGACACGGTGATCGCCGAGCCGGCGATCACCGCGCCCGTCTGACGGGCCTGGACGGCGGGGCCGAGCAGGCCGATCCGCCCGGCCGCCTCGTGCGCGGTGGCGACTCCAGCCCTTCCGATGGTGGCGATGATGTCGTCGGCGGCCCGGTCGACGGACCGCACTACGTAGTGAGCAGCCATGGGGTCCCAACGGTTCGTAGACGGGGGCATCCGTTGACCGTCAACGATCAACCGTCCCGAGTTCGCCGAACGTAAGCCGGTGTTAGCAATATTGTCAACAATATTTCGCTGTCGGGCGCATTTGCCCCCACGGGAGGGCCCATGCTCCGATCCTGGCGCCTATCCGCTGTTACCGCCCGGCGCCGGACGCTGGCGCCAGCCGGCGCTCGGACTGCTGATCGTTACGATCGCCGAGGCCGTCCCTCGGCCGGGCATGGTCGATCACCGGCTCCTGCCGCCGTTCAGCTCGATGGCCCGATCACGGGGCCGACAGGTCGCCGTGCTGGTACCGTCCCACCGGCCGACCCTGGTCCTCGAAGACGTCCGGGTCGACCCGTCCGACGAGCGGTACCAGCCCGGCACCCGATCCTCGCCTGAACCATGCCCTGGCGGCAGCAAGAGAGTGAACAAGGCAGCAGCCGGGCTATCCGCTAAGCGACGCAAAACTCATTGCCCTCCGGGTCGAGCATGACGACATGATCGAACTGCCCGCCGTAGAACTCCTCACGCACAACGGTCGCACCGGCCGGCACGAGGCGGGCAACCGTCGACCGGACCAGGCGTTCACGTTCGGCGGCATCCCCTGAAATCTCCGCGGCGACCCGGATATCGATATGCATCCGGTTCTTCGCCGTCTTGCCCTCCGGAACTCGCAGAAAGCCGATAGCCGGACCTGTCCCGTCCGGATCGACGATCGAGGCACCGTCCGGATCCTCATAACCGGGCTCGAACACGTAGCCCAACGCGTCTGCCCAGAACGCCGCGATCCGCTGCGGATCCACGGCGTCACACCCCAGCGTCCAACGCATCGCCATCCGCACACGCTACCGGCCGCCCAGCCCTCGATCTGCGGACCAGGCAGCAGCCCTCGAGTCTGTCGATGTCTGCGGCGTGAGCGAGCGTTTCCCGGACGCCGAGGCCGTCCGGCCGCGCCTGCTGCGCTGACTTCATCAGTGCGCCGCCGCGGTCGAAAGCGGTAGCTCGCAGGGCAATCCTGCAGGGACTCGGGACCAGTTCCTCGCAGGAGTCCTTGCGCCCATCGCTCTCGGACGTCAACACCCTGCGGGGGCGCACTGCCGGTTGGCCCGAAACGCCCGTTGAATGACTTCTGCGCAGCTGGCCTCCGGCCTGCGACTCCTCCGAACTGAATGGAGACACCGCGTGCGACTCATTCGACATCTCTCCGTTGTCGCATTTGCCAGCTTGTTGTTCCTTGTCGGTCTGAGCATCGTTTCCTCGCCTGCGCAGGCAGCCAACCCCTGGGATTGCGCAGCCGGCGACAACCCGAACAACTTCTCCGGGACTGTTTCGACTCCCTTGGCTCCCGCGCGTTCGGGTAGCCGGGCGATTGAATTCCGCTTCCACGCAGGCCACCGCTGCGCCTGGGGACGCATTCTCTACGGCGCACCCGGCGACCTGGTCTGGGTGGACTGGAAAAACAGCAGGTCCGACCCCGACTCCGCCCGCGTGCAGCTACGAGTCTGGCAAATTAATGACGGCGAAAGTCAGTTCACGAACTCCTACAACGACGCGGGCCACGTGATGCGCGCCTGCGGTCAGGCGGTCGGACAGCCCGTGGGCTGCACCGGCTGGTACTGAACCGAGCCCTGTCGGCCGCACGAGGTTTCCTACCGGCCGACAGGGGTTCGGTTCCGCTCCGCGCAGTGTGCTGACCCTTTGAAAGCGTGTTCGTGAATCTCGGTCGAGAGCGGTTCGGGGAGAGACGGGTGCGCTAGCGGGTGGCCGGTCGTCCTCGCGCCGGGCGTGGGGTTGTGGTGGCGATCGCGGCCTAGCGGATCGTGGCTCCGCTGGTAGCCGGAATGGCGTTTGTAGTCGCGGACCAGCCGCCGCACGAGGTCAGCCAGGCGAGGGCGCGGGCGACCCGCAGCACGCTCATCGCGCTGACCCGATCCTGAACTCCGACCGGGCGGACAATGACCATCCTGCAGCCGGAAGGTTCGCCCGTGCTTCTCCCAGCGGGCGAAGACCGCGTACACCGTCGTCCACGACAGGAGATCTGCCGCCCACCGGTGAGGGTGCCGCCGTCGGCAGCAACGGCTCGCTCACCATCCACCCGGCATCAGATCACGCTCTCAGCACCGGCGGAATCCGGGAACGCGGTGCACGGTTACGGCCGCTGCCAGCTGCCAGTCGGCCGGAACACCGATGACCTTCCACTTCTCCCCAGCGGCCAGGGCGCGCTGCCAGGACGCGAGCAGTACCGCACGGTCGGCTACGAAGACTTCAACCACGAAGTCGTCACCGACGGCGGAGGCGTCACCGAAGAACTGGTAGCCGTACCAGGACCGTAACCGGTCGGGCTGCTGCCAGTTCTCGACCGGCTGCGCCCAGCGCGTCCGATCGTTGGCCGAGGCCGAGCGTCGCGTGAGCACCATCGTCCGGTCCGGGCGAAGATCGGATGTGCCGAGAAACGCCTGGCAGCCTCGGACGTCCTGGCCGGATCCCGGAGACGTGATCCGCACCTCCTGGCTGGAATAGGCCGGGGCTGCCCCGGCCCTGCCTGGTAGCTCCTGAGCCGGCAGCGCCACGACCGCCGCGGTGAGAAGCAGCGCCCACAGAGCGGTGACGCACGGCCTACGCCGAGCGGGCGGGGGCGCTGCCAGCCGCCGAAGCCGTGCGACCCAGGCAACCGGGTCGGTCGGCCGGGCGGCCGGATTGGGATCCATCGCGGTGAGAACCTGGTCGATCAGCGCATCGCTATCGGTGAGGAGCAGCCTGTTGACGGTGGTCGCGAGCGTGTTCCTACTGATGTCCAGGTAGGCGGCGCAGGATGCTGCGGGCGGACCGACGCCGGTGAGACAGTAGTAGGCGACCGCGCCAAGGGCATAGATGTCCGTCGCCGTGCTCCGCGGCGCACACGGGTCTCGTAGCACCTCGGGGGCCGCATATCCCGCCGTATGCATTCCCAGCCGGTCAGCGGCCTCCTCCAGCAGCCGAAGACCGCCGAGATCGACCAAAATGAGGCCGTCGGCTGGATCGATGATGCAGTTGCTCGGCTTCACGTCGTTGTGCAGCAGGGAGTTGCCGCTGGCTGCGGAGCGCGCGTGGAGGCCTCCCAGCGCGTGAGCGAGGTCTTCGACGAGCGCCAGCCGCTCGTCCAGATTCCCATCGGTAATTGGCGCGTCGGCCACCTTCTCGGCCAGGGTCGGGCCTGAAATCCAGGGCATCACCACGTACGGAACGCCCGGTCCGTCCCCCTTCCCCCCGTCGGCGAGGAAGACGTCGAGCGTCGGGACCAGGCGGGGAACGTTCAAGCTGGCCAGCAGGATCCGGTGGTCTTGCCAACGCTGCAGATCGGCCGCGGTGGGCCAGTCCGGACCGACTCCGGGCGGGCGGCGGAGTTGTTTGACGGCAAACCAGGGACCGGCGTCCGTGTCGCCTCGGAACCGGGCCCGCCAGGCGATACCTTCCCCACCGTGCCGCGCAGATCCGACCAGCTCGAAGCGGTCCGGTTGGTTGGGCGGTCCGGCTTTCACGATGGCTCCGCTGTCTTCATCAAAGCCGCGATCTGTCCAATGTAGTTGCCGAACGACCCTGCAGGGGTGCAGTTACCGGACGACGACGGGCGAGGTTCGCTGGACCTAGTACCAATGGACACAAACCTAACCGGGCGTCGTCCACAATGGCGTCGAGTGTTGGAGTGAGAGGTCCGGGAGGTTCGCGCGATGGGGCAACCGGTCACCGTCCATCACGAGCGGCGGCTTTACCCGATCACGCACGGAGAAGAGCTGATCCTCGGGCGGGGACGGAACTGCCAGATCCGGCTCGCTCATGAGCCCGAAGACACTCGGGTCTCCCGGACCGCCGGATCGTTCAGCCTGCTCCCGGACGCGGTGCTGGTCCGGAACCTCTCCGCTACCCGGGAGCTGTACCTGGTCGCCGCGCAGACGCCGGATCGTGTGCTCGAGCCTCACAGCGCGACGACCTCGCTCCCCCACCTGACGTTCGATCTGGTGGTCGTCGGCAACTGCGGTCGCCGCTACCCACTCCGGGTCGACGCATCTCGACTTACCGCGACGTCGACGTTCCGACACCCGAGCCGGGCGTCGACGGGAGAGAAGCTGACCACTCCGGGAATCGCCGACCTCAACCTGACCCCGGCCCGACGACGACTACTGGCCGCGCTCTGCGGGCCGTTGCTCGACGGCAAGGACGAGCCGGCCACGTATCGCGAGATCGCCGTTCAGCTCGGTCTCAACGCCGGGCACGTCCGGAACAGCCTGCGTGAGGTGCGCGAAATGCTGGCGGATGCCGGCGTACCAGGGATGGTCGCCGCAACCGCCGACGCTTCTCCGGATCTGCGTATCGCGCTGGCTCGTTGGGCGATCCGCAATGAAGTGGCCGCCGACTCGGGACTCGTTCTCCGTGAGGATCGCCATGGCGCCTGACTACGAAGATCCGCCGACCCAGACGGGCACCGGCGAGCCGTCCTTCCCGAAGGCCGTCCGGTCGGAGCCGCCGATCGCCGAGGAGACGGTCTGGTTCGTCGGCCCACCAGAGGAGCCGGATCGCTTCGAGGTCACCGGCCCGCCAACGGCCGGTTCCGAGGGCGTGACCTGGCGGGCGCGGTACACCGGCAGGCTCAACAGCCCGCTGGCGATCGCCGTGAAGCAGCTGAACCGGCCGCCCGGGGCAGGTCTCGACTGGCCGTCGCCAGCTGAATTCAATCGGTGGCAGGACCATCGCATCCTCCTGCAGAGCATGCTGACGCCGCATCTGGTCTCGGTGATCGACGTATTCCTCGGCAGTCCGCCGCACCCGGCCGACGTCGAGGGGTCTACAGGACTCATCCCGTATGTGGTGATGCCGTGGATCGAGGGTCCATCGCTGGCCCGGTACGTGGGTGGCTCCCGGGCTACCGCGCGCTCGCTGTCCGAGCGACTGGCGCTGGTCCGCGATCTGGCTGAGGCGCTGGGTTCCCTTCACGCGATCACCCGGGCGGGGGGCAACGTTTTGACCCACCGTGACATCAAGCCCGGCAACTGCATCGTCACCCCCGACCGAGGACTGGTACTCGTCGACCTGGGTACGTTGCGGCTCACCGCGGACGGTTTCGACGACCTCGGGATGCACACCCCGGAGTACGCGGCACCAGAGGTGCTCGCCGACCCTCGAGCTTCCCGCGGGAGGTCCTCCGACGTGTACTCGCTCGGCGCTGTTGCGTATTTCGCGCTCGTCGGCGCCGACCCGCCGGCCACCGACCGTGTCGACGCGGCCGGCTTCAACCTGAGATCGGTTGCCGCCTCCGCGCGGGTCCCGGATCCGGAGGCGTTCGCGGACCACCTGCTCACAGCGATGCACTCCGATTCGGCCGCGCGGCCGACGGACCCAGTGGCCTGGGCGAACGAACTCACGCGACGAAGCACGCAGTCCCGCGCGCTGACCACGCGGGTGCTTCCGGCCGCACTGGTCGCCGTCGGAATGGCCGTGCTGTGCGCGGTGGTGTTGGTGTGGGGACAGTCGATCGGCGGCCGGTCGAGCACCCAGGCCGCTGTTACACCGCCCGCCGACGGGTTCACCCCGCCCGTACCGACCCTCTACGGGGTCCAGATCCTGGAGCCCGAGCCGGCTCATCGCGTGCAGCGCTGCGCGTTCTTCCGTGGTCGTTCGGCGCTGCCCCCAGGCAAGACGATGGTGCTCGCGATGCACAACCGGACGAACGGCGAACCGGTCCGCTACCTCGTCGAGGTCGAAGACTGGGACCGTCCGTCGCGCTTGGGCACCTGGCGGGGGAAACAGTTCTTCGGTGCCGCTGATAGCTCGGTCGGACAGGATTACACCGTTGAGGTGCTGGTCGTCGACCTCGGTGTGGTCACCAGGAGTAAGCGCGTAGCGCAGGCGGCGGGTGAACTCTGGACCCTCGAAACGCTCCCGGCGACCTGGGAGGTCGCAGCCGCCGTCACGGTCCGCCGCGTCGCCGGTCCCGGCAATTGCTGATGGCGCCAGTACAACGCCCGCCGTCGCCGCCGGACAGGCCGGTGACGCCCCGCAGTTCCAGCCCGTCCTGGACGCCATTCGCGTCACCGGTCGCGATCTCACCGGCTTGACCAGCCTGCTCCGCCTGCTGTCGCTGGGTGCTCTGGAGACGCTGCTGAGTGAGGACGCCCACCCGTCCCGGCGATCCTCTCAGTCGCCGGTCACACGCGGGCTTGCGGCGCACCGCCGGTCGTTCCGGAGTGATGAGCTGTGCGCCGGATGCGGATGTCGGGCCTGCCGTCCGAGCCGATCGTCACTTCGGCAGGCACCGCGAACACCTCGGCGATCCGTTTCGGCGTGAGCACTTCGGACGGCGTGCCCGCCGCGACGACTTCCCCACCGGAGAGCAGCACGATCCGGTCGCAGTACTGGGCCGCCAGATCCAACCCGTGCAGCGCCACGACGACTGTCACCGGCGACGTCGCCAGCTGTTCCAGCAGCTCCAGCTGATGCCGGACGTCGAGGTGGTTCGTCGGTTCGTCGAGCAGGAGCAGGTCGGGCTCCTGCAGGAACGCACGGGCCAGATCGACGCGCTGGCGCTCGCCCCCGGAGAGCGACGACCACGCCCGATCGTTGTATCCGGGCAGACCGGCCCGGCCCAACGCGCGTGCGGCACCTTCCACATCAGCCTTGCTGACCGGCGCCAGCCGGGGCCGGTGCGGAATTCGCGCCAGCAGGAGTACGTCCCGCACGGTCATGTCGAGGTCCGGGGGCGTCTGTTGGGTGACGACCGCGACCCGTCGCGCGACCGCCCGCCGGGACAACGTCGTGCGATCGACCCCGTCGAGCTGCACGCGCCCGCCGGTCGGCGACTGGAGTCCGGCAAGCGTCCGCAGGAGCGTGGATTTTCCGGACCCGTTGGGTCCGAGCAAGCCGACCGTGCTGCCCGGTTCCGCCACGATGTCGACGCCGGACAGCAGGCGCTTTCCGCGGACAGCTACCGTCACGTTCTTGCCGGTGACCTTCACGCCGTCGCCCTCCGCCGCAAGACCAGGGCGAAGGCCGGCACGCCGACCAGCGCGGTCACGACCCCCACCGGCACCTCCTGCGGCGCGAACACGGTGCGCGCCGCGGTGTCGGCCCAGATCAGGAAGACGGCTCCGGTCAGCGCCGACGCCGGGAGCAGCAGCCGGTGGCGCGCGCCCACCAGGAACCGCGCGGCGTGTGGCACCAGCAGTCCGACGAACCCGATCGCGCCGCTGCTCGCGACCAGCACGGCCGCCAGCAGTGCCGTGGTGGTGAAAAGCAGCGCCCGCACGCGTCCGGGGTGGAAGCCCAGCGTCTGCGCGATGTCGGTCCCGTAGGAGAACGCGTCCAGCGCCGGCGCCGAGGCCCAGCACACGAGCATGCCGATCGCGCCGACGGCCGCGCACAGCGCGACCGTCGGCCACGACGCCACCGCCAGCGACCCCAGCAGCCAAAACGTGATGCTCCGGGTGTTCTGCGCGGTGGCGTCCGATACCACGATCAGGCTCGTGACGGCCGAGAACAGCTGTCCGGCGGCGACTCCGGCCAGCACGATCCGACCCGGCTGCGTCCACCGGGCACCGGCGAGCACCAGCGTGACGCCGAACGCCACCACCGCTCCGGCGAACGCCCCCAGTGACAGTGCCGCCGCGCCGGTGCCCCAACCGAGCACCAGCACGGCAACCGCTCCGGTGGACGCCCCGCCCGAGATACCCAGCAGGTAGGGATCGGCGAGCGGGTTGCGCGTCAGCGCTTGAAGGACCGCGCCACAGACGGCGAGACCGGCTCCGACGAGCCCCGCGAGCAGCACTCGGGGCAGCCGCAGATCCCAGACGATGCTGTCGGTGAGCAGCGTCGGCGGTGCCACCGGCAGCCCGGTGCGGGCCGCGAGCACCCGCAGCACCAGGCCGGGCGAAAGATCCGCAGCGCCCAGTGCTACCGCGACGGCGACGCTCGCCATCAGCCCGCACAGGGCCGCGACCAGCCAGGCCGGACCGCGCAGCGTCATCGGCGAGCGGCGACGACGACGTCGTCCAGGTACTGCCAGACCGTGCTGACCTCCGCGAACCCGGCCCCGCGGAGCGCCGCGAGGTGGAGGTCCAGCGGGGACTTCGGGTTCGGCAGGCGGTCGGCGAACCGCTTCTCCCTCCTCTCCCGGAGGTCGGCCAGCTCCGGATGCTGATAGGCGAGCTCGTGCCACGCCCGGTAGTCGAGGGCGCCGGAGGCGAAGCCGGACTCCTGGGTCTCCGCGTCGTGACGTTCGGCGACCGCCTGGAACGCCGGGGGCAGGAACGGGAGGTGATCGGCGTTGAGCAGCAGTCCGCCGGGCTTCACCAGTCGCGCCGCGCTCGTGTAGACGCCGAGCAGCTGCTGTTGGGAGAGCCAGTGCAGCGCGGTCGAGCTGACGATCGCGTCGAACGGCTCGTCCCCGACGTGGGTTCCCCAGTCCGCGGCCACGAGGTCGACGTCGAGCACCCGGGCGCGGTTGCTCGGGAGCACGCCGCGTGCGATCTCCAGCAGCATCGGGTCGTAGTCGACGGCAACGACGGTCGAGCCGGGTAGCGCGGTGAGTACGCGGTCGGAGAGGGCTCCGGGGCCGCAGGCCAGGTCGAGCACGCGCACATCGGTGCCGAGGTGCAGGCGGATCGTCTCCAGCATCACCGTGAAGCGTTGCTCCCGGTGCGCCACGTAGGCCTCTTGCTGGACGTCCCACTGGCGCAGCAGCTCGCGCGCCTCATCGGTGTTCATTTGAGTACCGTCCCGAGGCTGGAGCTGACCTTCTCGACGGCTTCGACGTTGCGGATCGACGGGTCCATCGAGGAGCCGGACACGGTGATGAATCGGTTCTCGCGGACGGCGGTCAGCCTGGACGTCACCGGGTTGCCTTTCAGGAATTCGATCTTGGATTCGGCGCTGTCACCGTCGCCGCCCCGGGTCAGGTCGGCGACGATGATGACGTCGGGATCGCGGGTGGCGATCGTCTCCCAGTTGCCGGCGGGCCAGGTCTGGGTGGCGTCGCCGTAGACGTTTTTCAGTCCGAGAAGCGCGTTGATGGCGGCGGGAACACCGTTCGGTCCGGCCACGTAGGGCGTGCTGGTGCCGGAGTAGTACCAGAGCGCGGTGGTGTCCTGCGGAACGTCCACCGCCTCGACCGCCGCGTCGAGACGCTTCTGCTGCTCCGTGACGAGCTCGTCGCCGCGGTCGGTGACGCCGAAGAGCGTGGCGACCTCGCGGATCTCGGCGAACAGTCCGTCGAACGACACGCTGGTCCGGCCGTCGGCCGGTTTCTCGCAGGCGAACGGCGAGAGGTAGGCCGGGATGCCGAGCTTGGCGTGGTCCGCACGCGGACCGCCCGCGTCGGCGGCGTAGGCCGACGTGAATGTGGAGTACAGGAAATCGGGCTTCGCCCGCAGCACGGCCTCGCGTGCGGGGTAGAGCTTCGCGAGCACCGGCACCGTCGCGTAGTCGTCCTTCAACGCTGGCAGGACGGGGTCGGTCTGGTACGCCGTGCCGGCCATGCGATCAGCCAATCCGAGCGACAGCAGGATCTCGGTGGCGTTCTGCTCGAGCGCGACGGCGCGCTGCGGCGGCTTCGCGACGGTTAAGCGCTGCCCGCAGTTCGTGATGGTCCGCGGCGCACCGGACGCGTTCTCGGCGGACGCGCCGGTGTCGACCGGTGCGCCGCCGCACGCGGTCGCCGCGGCGATGACCAGCAGTGCCGCCCCGATCGCCTGAATGAAACTGGTTTTCATGTTCGTGACGATAAACCAGTACAGCTGCTGCCACGGGAGTGGGGCCGCCGGGACCCTTTGACCGCGCTAGAGCGGGCATCGGTAACGGAGTGCGGCTCGGTCGCTGGGCCGCCGTCGGGGCCTCCGATCCCGTCGCACCGCCGAGGATCAGCGCCGGAACCGTACGCGTAGTCCCATCGCGCACTCCCACCTACCAAGGGATGCACCATTGCTCGACGAGAGTCGTCATGCGCGCTTGAGAACGAGTACGTCTGGAGTCGCACATTTGCGACGAAACTGTGAGGACCGAGCCGGACCTTGAGCACACCGCCGCTGGTGCTAAACGGCGAGATTCCTCTATCCACTCAGCGACCGTCTGCTGGGTGCGGTCTATCGAGCTGGCGTCGATACCCGTGGCGGTCCAGTCCTCGGGGTCGAATCGACGGATAGCTTGTAGCGCGCCTCGGAACGTCGCGCTGGTGAATCCTGCGTCCTTCTCCGCGGCGAGTCGGAGCAGCCTTTCCTTCGGGATTCGGTCCAGGAGTGCCACGACGTCGATGTAGTCGCGAACCTCGGCTCGGCCCCAGAGCGCGAGGACTTTGTCGGCGGCGAGGTCGTCGAGACGGAGTACTGCGCCGAGTTCGAGGTCGACGGTGGGGCGAAGGCGCCCACCGTCGGGGGAAGATTTCGACTTCGCAGGACAGCCCGGTCCGCGGATCGTGCACGATGAAGCGATTGGTGTGCGGCGGTCGCGCTGCTGGGGTGAATTCCAGGCCGGCGGAGGCGAGCGCGCCTCGCAATGCGGCAGCGACTTGGACGGCCTCGACAGGATCGATCTCAGTGAACAGGTCGACGTCATGCGTCGCGCGGTCGACGATGCCGTGGGGGATCATCGTGGCTAGGTGTGTGAGTAGTGGGTTCTGGCTCAAACTGTGTGATCGACATGCCAGCCCCGCATGGCGCTGGCCGCCCCAGTCAGGGGTTCGCGGCGCGTCGGGTATAACTCACCCAATGGTCAGAATGGAAACTGAACGTCTCATGTTGCGCGACTGGTGCGACGCGGACTATGCGCCCTGGGCAGCCATGAACGCCGACCCGGAGGTGCGGAAGTACCTCGGGCCCCGGCTCACACCGGAGGAATCCGCAGCATCCATCCGCTTCTTCCAGGAATGCCTCGACCGCAACGGGTTCGGATTCTGGGCGGTCGAACTCCGCGATACTGGGAAGTTCATCGGGTTCACCGGTCTGGACGAGGTCGACGACGCCATGCCCTTCCGCGGAATCGAGGCCGGTTGGCGCTTGGCCCGCACGTAATGGGGCCACGGCTACGCCTCCGAGGCCGCAACCGCGGTGCTCCACTACGGCTTCCGCAAGCTCGGGCTAGCCGAGATCCTGGCTGTCACCACCGAGACGAACACTCGCTCCCAGGCCGTCATGCGCCGAATCGGGATGACCACCGACCCCGCAGACGACTTCGACGACCCCGAGGCCGAGGAGGGCCCGCTACGCCGCTGCGTCCTCTATCGGAAGCAGACCGCGTCCATTAACTGACGCCCCACCTTGTTGCGTGGCGCAGGGCGCGGCTCGACCGGTGGCGAGGAGACTTCTACTCAGCGAGCGAGGAGCGCGCGTTTGCGCAGAAGGTCGAAGCCGGCGCGGCCATACATCTGTCGCTTGATCATCTTGAGCTGGTTGACGTTGACCTCGACCGGCCCGAATTGTGCGGCTGGCTCAACCCGGCGGTGACTGCGGCCAGATCGTTGGTCAGGCCGATGGCGAACCGGGCGATCGGCGCGCAGCTCTTGAACGGCGTCACACCGCAGGACAACGAGTCACCTACGCGTCAATCACACTTCTTGAGCCAGAACAGAGAATTGACCGCACCACTAGGTCCTGCGGTCTACCCGCGATTTGGTTGGGCATGCTGGCTGTCGGCTCGATGGTCAGCGGAAACGGATCGCGTTGATGGCGATCGTGGCGTAGGCCATGGTGAAGCTGCCGCCCATCGCGTCGATGGTCGTGCCGACGGCGGTGAGGACTTCGGCCAGTGATTCGGCGGGCAGTTGGGTGAGTCCGCCGGAGGTCGGCATCTGGTCGAGCCATTCGTCTTTGGTGTAGGTGTGCTGCCAGTCGAAGCGCCACTGTTCTGGTTCGCTGAACAGTCCTGTCGACCGGATGGCGTCGGCGGCTGGGGCGATGAGCGCTTCCAGACCATCGAGAGCGTGGCGGAGTCGCTCGACGTGGAACGGGTTGTCGGGTGCGACTCGCTGGTAGGCCGTGGCGAAGGCGTCGACGATCTCGAGCGGGAGTTGGAAGATGTGCCAGAACGGCACCAGCCGGCCGCCGGGGCGGAGGACTTGTGCTGCTTTCGTCGCGCCGGTCGTGGGGTTCACCCAGTGCCAGGCGCTGCCGGCGACGACGGCGTCGAAGGTTCGCCCGGCCGGGTCCCAGTCCTCGAAGGTGGAGACCTCCACTTCGGTCCCGTGGCGGCGAGCGTAGTCGGCCATCCGCGGGTCGGGCTCGACTGCGAGCACCGTGCATCCTGCGGCCTGGAGTTGGCGGGCGGCGATGCCGGTCCCGGTCCCGACGTCCAGGACCGTTGGTACCGGGCTGATGGCGGCGATGCGGTCGATGAGTGCCTTGGGGTAGGGCGGCCTGGTCCGTTCGTAGCGTTCGGCGTCGGTGCCGAACGATTCGGCGGCGCTCCGGTGCTGATGGAGCGGGGCGCCTGAGGGCTGTGCATCCCTGTTCATGGGCTCAGCCTAGGAGCTACCGCCTCGTCTCGTGCCACTTTTTGTGGCACCACTTGTGGCAGGATGTGTGGCGTGGCGGCGATGGTTGAGGAACTGATGCAGAGCGCGGTGCAGGCTCGGCGGGTGGCCCAGGACGCGATCGCGTTGGCGGTGCGGGAAGCGCGGGCCGCGGACTGGTCGTGGGACAGGATCTCTGCTGCTCTGGGCGGAACGCCGAACGGAGAGACCCTGCGGCGCAACTTCGCGGCCGAGAAGGACCCTGCGACCTGAGGTTCCTGGCGGCGCTGTCGCACTCGCGTCGCGTCGTCCACCGGTTCGCACTCCCGATGCGGGTCAGTGCGCCTCGGCTCGGGTGCGGGCCTGCGCTGATCCACTCCACGGTCGCGAGGGTGTGGATGACCGCGGGGTCGATGTTCGAGCGGGCTCGGAGCGGAGTATCGGTGGGATCGGCGGCGCGCCAGTTGAGGGCGGCCGGGTGCGTCCGGTTTCCTGGGCTTCAGTGGGTGGCTCGGGGATCGCGGCTGGGTGTGGATGCCGAGGACCGATCAGTGCTCAGTCGGGCATGGGAGTGGACGTCATGCCAGCCATCGGCGTGCAGCAGATAGCCGCGGAGCGTTCCTTCCATCGGGAATCCGGCGGCGTGCGCGACGCGGCAGGAAGCTGAGTTGCCGGTGGAGTGCAAAAGGAAGATTCGCGGTCTCGGGTCGGCGCCGGTGGCTGCCCAGCGGTCCTGCCAGGTGGCGCCCGACTGCTCGGTCGGCCAGTCCAACAGCAGCCGCAGACCCATCTTGTGGCCATTGCCGTCGCCGCCGATCAAGAACGGCGCGGTCGTCAGCCGGCCCCAGACCGCCTCCCGGTCGGCGGCCATGGCCGCCCACCAGCGTTCCTGCGGCCGCGGCGCACATCTGGTTTGCCGCGGCTGCGCCGCAGGCATGATCTCGGACAGCGCGGTCGGTTCCGCCGCGTTCAGGAGGGTCGTCATCGCGGGGCCGTCCCGAACAGCTCGCTTAGCGCCTCGGGCCGGTAGCCCGCCGCGATCGGCGGTGTCCGTCGCGCGGCGGCCTGGCGAGTCGCCTCGGCGTGGTGGGCCAGGACTCTCCGGATCACCTCGTGCGTGCGCGGGGTCAGATAGATCTGCGTCGTCGTCAACTGCGCGTGGCCGAGCACGAACTGGATATCGGTCAGCGGCAGGATCGGGTCCTCGGCCATCCGGTAGGCCGCGGTGTGCCGCCAGGCGTGCAACGTCACCGCCGCGCCGGCCCTGCCGGTCGCCCGTTCGAACATGCGGTGGACCGCTTGATAGGTCAACGGCCGCGCCGGAGCCCGCAGTGTCCACCACAACGGCAACCCGGCTCCGGCCGGAACCGTCTTGGCCGTCTCCAGGCCAGAACTGCCGCCGTTGAACGGCGAGCTCAGACCGTGCACATCATTGGTCCGCCGGACCGGGCAGCTCGTCGGCGGTGATCTGGGTCAGCGCACCAGCTCCGCCGTCCACCACGTGGATTCCGCCGGTCATCCAGCCGGCGTCGTCCGAGGCGAGCAGCAAGGCCAGGCCGACTACGTCCGGTACCTGACCCCAGCGGCCCAGCGGGATCGTCCGCTGCCAGGCCGCCGCGCCCTCCGGCGACCGCTTCGCGCCCCCGATGTTGGTGACCACCGGTCCAGGGGCAATCGCATTCACCCGGACACCGAACGGCGCCAGCTCCAGGGCCGCTTGCTTGACCAGCCCGACCGCTGCGGCTTTCGACGCCACGTACGGGTAGCTGACCCGGGGTTCCGCACGAAGGCCGGCCGTCGAGGCGGTGACCACGACCGACCCGTTCCGGCGCGGCTTCATCACTCGCGCGCAGGCCTGTAGTCCGTAGAACAGACCGTCCAGATTGATCCGCAGGACCCGGCTCCATTCGGACGGCGGGAGCGTGTCGAGCGTGCCGCCGGGCTGGAGCAACGACGGGGCGCCGTTTACACCCGCGTTGAGAAACGCGACGTCCAGATCGCCGACCGCCGCCACCAGTTCCTCGTTGGCGGACGGATCCCGCACGTCGCACACGTGCGGGCGGGCGCCGGTCGAAGAGGCCAGTCGCTCGAGACCCTCAGCGTCGACGTCGGCGACGTGCAGCGTCGCTCCCTCGGCCGCGCAGGCCAGCGCCAGGCCCCGTCCGATACCGCTGGACGCTCCGGTGACCAGCACGGTCTTACCCCTGAAACGATCGCTCACGAGACGGCCCTCTCACTCAGGCGGGTCAGAGTCCCGGCCGTGCCGTCGACCCGGACGAAGTCCCCGGTCCGGATCTCGGCCAGCCCGGTCCGATCGAGATCGGTGATGGCGGGGATGTCGAGAACCACCAGCCCCAGAGCGAGCTTCGAGTTCATCCGCTCGAAAACGATCGCGACCGGCGCGGTGCCCTGCAGTTTGGCCAGGTGGAACTGGCCCGACCACCCGGACGACCCCTTGGCACCCGGCAGGATCAGTACACCCCCGGCGAAGCTGGCTCCCCGTTGCGGGTGTCCGCTCTCCACGATCGTCCCGTTCGCCGGGTTGATGCCGCCCCAGCCCGAGACCGGTGCCGTGCAGACCAGCGCCGGCCCGATCGCGACACCGGGCAGCACCCCGCGTCCCGCCAGCACCCCTCGGCCGGTCGACGGTGCCGGCTCAGTCACGGGTCCACCGCCCGGTGATCGCGGCGCGGACGCAGTCCTCGACACTCCCGAACCAGCCTTGGACACCGGCAATGGCCGGCAGGTAGTGGACCTGCTTGGCCGAGTCCGTGGCGAAGACCTTCGTGCTCGGGGGCAGGAACTGGCCGATCGCCGGGCAGGTGTCCGCCAGCACCCGGGCCCCGGCCGCTTCGATCACCGCCAGGGTCCCATCAGCGGCCGCGCGCGATCGGAGCAACGACGGCGTGAACACCCAGAGCGTCGAGGAGACCCGCCGGCCCTCCAGCAACCGCGCCACCTCGTGCACCTGTTCGAGCGACGCGTGCGGGCAGCCGATCATCACGAAGTCGACGTCCCGGTCGGTCGCGGTGCGGCACAACGAGGCCACCGTGTCACGCCGGGCCTCCTCGTCGTAAACCGAGACCGCGTCGATGAAGCCACCGCCGAGCGACTCGGCCTCCGGCGTCGCCCCCGGCAGGTGGTACATCTCGACGTCCCCGGACGATGCCGCGGCCGCGCCGAACTGCTTGAGCTGTGGCAGCGTCGGCCGCAGGCCGTCGCCACGCAGCACCGGTACCGCATCCTCCACGACCGACCCGACCCAATAGCCGAAGACATTCCAGTCCTCGGTGGTCACGACCGGGATCCGGACGTCGATCGCATGCGTGGCCCGGCGACGTTCGTCGAGATGGAAGCCGCAGTAGGGCGTGCGTCCGGTCAGCATCGACGCCGCCGAGGACTCCCGTCCCTCGGTGTTCGTCCGCGCGCCCAGCACCGAGTTGATGTAGACGACGGCCGAGGACTCCATCCAGGCGCAGTGCTCGCCGAACTGCGGTACGTTCCCGACCTGGTACGGCGTGCAGGTGTTGAAAAGGTCGACGCCTTTCTCGGCCAGGTAGCGCTCGCTGGAGTCCATCGCCGCGGCGTCGGCGGCCGACAGCCCCTGCAGCTCCCAGTTCTCCCGGTCCCGGGGCCCGATCAGCTGGCAGCTGTGGGCGCGGAATGCGGGCACCTCCACCGGAGAAGTCAGATCGAGCGAGAAGCGCGAGAACAACCGCGATGGATCGGTCGTGCCGAGCACCCGGGAGTGCCGGGGACCGAAGATGTTCGCGCCGCACACGTTGTCGGTGTCGATCAGGCGCTCGGCTCCCATCAGGTCGCCGTATCGCACGAGCAGATCCATCGCGGCCCGGACGGCCTCGCCGTCGGCGCCGTCGAGCATCCGCTGATCGGCGTCACTCAACCGCAAGGCAGGCCCCCTCGTCGAGCAGTCGCGCGCGCAGTTCCGCCACGTCGATCCCGCCGACGCCGACGCCGTGCTTCAACGCCAGGTCGGCCGCGGTCCCCGCGGCCTGGCCCATCGCGAAACACGGCCCGGCGACGCGCGCCGCGGACTGGCCCCCGTGCGTCATCGACGCGCAGCGACCGGCCACGAGCAGATTGGGCGGTCCGCTGCGCGGCACGAGCATCCGGTAGGGCAAGCCGTTGTAGCCGACCGGGTCGTCGCCATAGGGCCAGCGGATGTCCAGATCGCCGTCGACGTGGGCCTCGACCGGCCAGCCGTTGAGCCCGATCGTGTCGTCGAACGTAGCGCAGGACCGGACGTCGTCCTCGGTGAGGACGTACTGCCCGATCAGCCGTCGGGTCTCCCGGATCCCGATCTCCGGCCCCATGTCGACGATGTACGAGCCGGCGAACCCGGGCGCGTTGTCCCGGATGAACTCGAACACCTCCTGGGCCTGGCCGCGGCCCTGGATCTCGCCGAGCGTCAAGTGCCAGACGTCGGTGCCGTCCAGCGCCGTCCCGTCGATGTTGCGCAGCTGGGTCGCGTTGGCCCGCCACTCGATCTCGTCGCGCTGCGGCCGCACGATCGCGCCGCGCCGGGGGAACGCCGGGCGGCCGGCCGCGACCGCGGCGTCCATCAGTTTCGGTAACGTCTTCCACGCCGGTCCGGCCGCGGCCGCATCGACTCCGTTGATCCGGAACATCGTGGACGGGTAGAGCATCTCGGTCGGTGGCGGCTTCACGTGCTCGGTACCGGTCCATGCCAGCAGGTCACCGTCGCCGGAGCAGTCCACGAACACGTCGCCGCGCAGCACACCCCGTCCGGACTTCGATTCCACGACAACGCCGGTCACCCGGCCGTCCTCCGTCACCGCGCCGACTGCGAACGCGTGGAACAGCAGCTCCGCGCCGGCGGCGAGGACGTGGTCGTCGGCGGCCTTGCGGTACGCCGGGATGTCGTAGGCCTGAGCCTGGATGCGGTCGGCGAACGACAGGTGCGGGCCGCGCAGGCCGCCGAGCCGGTCGATCCGTTCCAGCAGGTCCACCGCGTGTCCACGGACGGTCAGCACGTGTTCGCCGTGGACGTTGGAGTACATCCCGCAGATCGTGCTCAGGCCGCCGGCGGTGCCGGCCCCGCCGAGGAACCCGCCCTTCTCGACGAGCAGCGTGCTCCGGCCCGCGCGGGCCGCGGCGGTCGCGGTCGCGATGCCGGCGGGGCCGCCGCCGAGGACGACGACCTCCCACTCCCCCATTACCGGGGTGACCCGCGCGGGTTCGCGAATGACGGCGTTCGGCATGGCTCCCCAGTGTTCGGTCAGCAGGCGGTGCAGCTCGTCGGGTACCTCCTGGCTGAGCAGATGTCCGGCGTCGAGCTCCGCCAGGCGCCCCTGCGGGGCCGCGGAGGCGAGCAGCCGAGCGTGATGAGCGGACACGACCGCGTCCTGCGTGCCGAGCACCGCGAGGACCGGCATCGGCAAGGAGCTCAGCGAGGCCCTCAGGTCGGTGCCGGCGATCGCGCGGCAGCACGCCGCGTATCCCTGCCGATCGACCGCGCGCAGACCGTCGATCGTCCGAGTGATCAGCGCGTCAGGGTTCGTCGACGGCGCGTACCACCGCCCCAGCAGTCCCTCGGTCAGCGGGGCGACGCCGTCGGTCAGGACGGTCTCCGCCCGGCGACGCCAGAACTCGGGGTCGTCGGCGAACATCGGGGCGTTGATCACCGTCAGGGTGCGAACCCGCGCGGGAGCCGCCACGGCCACCGCGGTGGCGACGGTGCCACCCAGCGACAGCCCGACGAGGTCGGCTTCCGACACGTCCAGATCGTCCAGCGTCGCGAGGACCCCGGCGGCCAGAGCGTCGATCGTGGTGGAGTCGCCGTCCGACGGCGCACTGCCGTGGCCCGGCAGGTCCACCAGGATCACCCGGGCGCTGCCGGCGAGCCGCGTGACCTGCGGCTCCCACATGTCGGTGGTGGTGCCGAGCGAGCCGACGAACACGACCGGCCTCATACGGGTACCTCCAGCTTCCGTTTGCCCGCCTTGGCCGCCTGGATGCCGTGGTGCACCCGGGCGCGCAGTGCGGCGAACGAAGCCGACGACCTGGTGTCCACCTGGTCCCGTTCGGCGGGGAGATCCACCGCGATGTCGTCCAGGATCAGCGTCGGGGAGGCCGACAGGACCAGCACCCGCTCACCCAGGTAGACCGCCTCGTCGACGTCGTGGGTGACGAACAGCGTGGTGATGCCGAGCGTCCGCCAGAGCGAGCGGACCAGGTCTTCCAGATCCGCGCGAGTCTGCGCGTCGACGGCGGCGAACGGCTCGTCCATCAGCAGGACGTGCGGCTGGTACGCAATCGCCCGGGCGATCGCGACGCGCTGCTGCATGCCACCGGAGAGCTGCCACGGATACGCATCGCCCGCGTCGTCGAGGCCGACCGCGGCGAGCGCCTCGCTGACCTGCTGCCGCCGTACGTCCTTCGCAGTGCCCTTCACGCGCAACGGCAACTCGACGTTCTGCTGCACGGTCTTCCACGGGAACAGGCTGCGCCCGTACTCCTGGAAGACCACGGCCATGCCCGGCGGCGGTCCGGTGACCGGGCTGCCCTCGATCCGGATCTCGCCGGACGTCGGTTCCAGCAGACCTGCGAGGCACTTGAGCAGCGTGGTCTTGCCGGCGCCGGACGGGCCGACGATGCACGCGAACTGCGAGCGGGGAACCGTGAACGTGATGTTCCCGATCGCCTCGACCCGCCTGCCGCCTCCGTCGTACGTCTTCTTCAGTCCCGTGACCTGCACCATGTCAGACATCAGGCACCCTTCCTCTGTGCTGCGCGCAGGCCCAGGTACCACCGGAGAACCCGCTTCTCGATCACGGCAAACGTGACGGAGAGGACAAAACCAATGATTCCCAGCAGGAGGATTCCGCTCCACATCTCCGGGATCGAGAAATTCCGCTGGAACTGGACGATGCTGAAACCGAGCCCGTCCGTCGCCGCGAACATCTCGCTGATCACCATCAGGATCAGGCCGATCGACAGCGCTTGCCGGAGCCCGGCCGCGATCTGCGGTGACGCGTCCGGCAGCACGTGGTGGCGCAGGCGCGCCGCTCCCCGGATGCCGAACGTGCGGCAGGTGTCGCTCATGACCTCGTCCGCGGCCCGGACGCCCTCGATCGTGTTGAGCAGGACCGGCCAGACGCAGCCGGAGGCGATCACGATGATCTTCGACGTGTCGCCGATGCCCGCGATCAGGGCGATCACCGGCACCAACACGGTCGGCGGGATCGACCGGACGAACTCCAGCACCGGTTCCGCGGCCCGGCGCAGTGTGCGGGTGAGCCCGAGCGCCACGCCCAGCGCGATGCCGGCCACGGCCGCGGCCAGGTAGCCGGCCGCGAGCCGCCACAGCGACGGCAGCACGTCGTCGGTGAACCGGGCGAACAGCCAGAGTTCCCGGAACCGGTCGAGGATGTCGCGCAGCGGCGGCGAGTAGAAGTTGGTGCTGTCCAGCGTCGCGAACCACCAGACCGCCAGGAGCACCACCGGGAGGCCGAGCGCCTGCGCGAGGCGCAAACCGAGGGTCTTCACACCGCCTCCAGATCTCGGCGCACCGACGGGTGCCAGTGCAGGAACCGTCGCTCGACCAGCCGGGTCACCAGGTTGACCAGCGCACCGAGAACGCCGGTGACCAGCACCAACGCGTACATCGTGGTGATCGCGCCGCCGCTCTGGGCGGTAGCGATCAGGTTGCCGACGCCGGGCGTGCCGATCACCAGCTCGCCGGTGATCGCGAGCACCAGCGCCACCGAGGCGGCCAACCGGATTCCGGTGACCGCGTAGGGCAGGGTCGTCGGCCACACGACGTGCCGGACGGTGTCCCAGACGCCGAAACGGTAGGACCGGGCGGTCTGCGCGGCGACCGGGTCGACGTCCTGGACGCCGTAGAGGACCTCCAGCAGCACCTGCCAGAACGCCGCGTACACGATCAGCACCACGCCCGACCGGAAGCCGGTCCCGACGATCAGGATGACCGCGGGGATCAGCGCCACCGACGGGATCGGGCGCAGGAACTCCACGGTCGAGGCCGTCGCCGCACGCAGCCACGGGACCGAGCCGATCACGACGCCGACGACGACGCCGGCCACGACCGCGAGGACCAAACCGATCGCCCAGGTGCGGCAGGTCTGGGCGACGGCCGTCCAGAGCGTGCTGCCGCCGGCCAGGTCGGCCAGCTCACCGAGAACGGAGCTCAGCGGCGGCACCGAGCCACTCGGAAACAGGCCGGTTCGCGGCAGTACCTCGGCCAGCGCCAACGCGATCATGACGCCGCACGCCGGCGCGGCCCAGCGGCGCATCATCCGGCGCCTCCGATCGGCGTGATCAGCACGCTGCCCCGGGACGGTGTGGTCACGGTCCGGTCGTAGATCGACAGCCAGCCGCGCGAGCGGTCGGTGTGCGGCTCCGCCGAGCGCCGGCCGGCCAGCGTCGCGGCGTCGACTTCGAGGTCGACCGTGCGTCGCAGCAGGTCGATCACGATCCGGTCGCCGTCGGCGACGAGGCCCAGCGGGCCGCCGGTGGCGGCCTCCGGCGACACCTCACCGACGACGATGCCCTTGTTCACCAGGCCGGAGAGCTGGCCGTCGGTGACCACCGCAACCTTCTCCCCGAGCCCGGCGCCCTCGAGGGCGAAGACGAGCGCCGACGCCATCGCCATTCCCGGTCCCCCGTGCACCCCCATGCCACGCAGGACGACGACGTCGCCGGGCCGGATCTCCCCCCGGGCCAGGCCGTCGAGTGCCTCCTCGCGGCCGGGATAGCACCGGGCGGGGCCGGCGAAACGGGATGGCCGTTCTTCGTCGGCGGGCAGCTTCACGACGGCGCCGTCCTCGGCCAGCGAACCGCGCACGACCAGGATCGACGGCGTGTTCGAGAACGGCCGGTCGACCGGTCGGATGAATTCCGTGTCCGGGGCCGGAGCGTCGGCGAGCACGTCACCGAGCCGGCGCCCGGACACCCCGATCACGTCGAGGTCGAGCAGCGATGCGAGCTGCACCATCACCCCGCGAGCACCGCCCGCGTCCTCCAGGTTCTCGATCAGGTGTGGTCCATTGGGGCGGACCGCCGCGATCACCGGCACGCGCGGCGCGAGCTCCTCGTAGAGGCGCCAGACGTCCACGTCCAGACCGGTTTCCTCGGCGACCGCCTGCAGGTGTTTGATGCTGTTGATCGATGCGCCGATGCCGAGCATGACGACGACGGCGTTGCGGATCGCGGCCTCGGTGAGCACCGCACGGGGCTTCACGCCCTCGGTGACCAGCTCGACGATCCGCCGCCCGGCGGCCTCGACCGCCTCCCACATCGCCGGGCTGTTCGCCCGGACCGGGGCGGTGCCGGGCAGCATCATGCCGAGGGCTTCGGCTGCGATGTGCATCGAGTTCGCCGTGCCCAAGCCTGCGCACACGCCGGGACCGCGGATCGCCCGCTCGGACAGTGTGGTCAGCTCGTCGACGGAGATTCCGCCGAGCCCGGACTGGCTGCTGAGCAGGAACACCTCTTCGATGTCGGGGCCACCGTCCTCGGCCAGCGCGTTGCGCTGGTAACCGCAGGCCACCAGCACGGTCGGGACGTCGAGCCGACCGGCGGCCATCAGGTGCGCCGGGCCGGTCTTGTCGCAGGAGGTCAGGCACACCATGCCGTCCAGGCGAGCGCCTTCGACGACGACCTCGATGTCGTTCACGATCAGGTCGCGGGTCGGCAGGATGTACCGCCCGCCGGCGCCGTTGCTGGTGACGAAGTCCGAGGGCGCCGCGGTGCGGATTTCGAACGGCAGTCCTCCCGCGTCCCGGATGGCCTGCTTCAGCCGCGGGACGATGTCGTCCAGGTGGCTGAAGCAGGCGGCCAGGTCGTTCGACGAGTTGACGATCGCGATCTTGGGCCGGGTCATCTCCTCGTCGGTGATGCCCAGTGATCGCCACTCCGCCCGGCGGACCGCCCAGCGTGGGCTGCCCTGGGGCAGGTCGCTGCGCAGCGCCGGAAGGGGGAGGTCGACCGAACTCACTGCCCGCTCCCGGACCAGACCAGGTCGTCGTAGCTGACGTCCTTGGTCGTCATGCCGAACTGCTTGGCCAGCGCGGAGAAGTTCTTCACCGAGGCCTCGGGAACGTCGGGGGCGAACGTCGGCAAAGTGATGGTCTTGGCGACGTCCGGCGCGACCTTTGCGTACTCGGTGACCTGCGTACGCACGTCGTCGGGGTGGGACTGCGCATAGGTGAGCGACTCGTCGATCGCGGCCGTGATGGCCTCGAACAGCTTCGGGTCCTTCTTCAGCTGAGCTTCGGAGCTGAAGTACACCGACGTGGTGAGGCTGGACGGGCTCATGTCCAGGTACGGCGAGGCGATGATGCGGGTCTTCGTCGACGCCGCCGCGATGGTGTCGAACGGCTCGGCCGTGACCATCGCGTCGATCTTTCCGTCTTTCAGCGCGGTGACCGCGTCCGGGAACGGCATCTCGACGTAGTTCACGCTGTCGATCGCGCCACCGGCCTTGTTCACCGCGGTGTCGCCCAGCAGTTCGAGCAGATTGCCGAGCGTGTTGACGCTGACTCGCTTACCGGCCAGGTCGGCCGCGGTCTTGATCGGGCTGTCCTCCCGGACGCGGATCATGCTGACGTCTTTGCCGGCCTGCCCGGTCGACGACGAGCCCGACCCGATCACCTTCAGCGGGAGACCCTTGGCCTGCGCCTGGATCACCGAGACGATGTTGCTGAACGCGAACTGGTACTCGCCGGTGACGACCGGCGGAACCAGCGCCGCACCGCCCTGGCCGGTCTTGATCGTCAGGTTGATGCCGTGCTTCTTGAAGATTCCCTGGTCGACGCCGAGGTAGAGCGCGGCGACGTCGACGACCGGGATGAACCCGGCGGTGACGGTCACCGGCTTGCCAGCGGTCGGGGCGCCGGACGAGGAGGACGACGAACCTCCTCCGCACGCGGCCAGCAGCAGCGCCGTGGCGGTGCTCGCCGCGACCAGGGTGCCGGTTCTCAGCCATCGAAACGTCATCGTTCCTCCAGGAGGTGGGGGGCTTGTCGAGGACGGTACATCTCCGAACGGTCGTGCGGAAGACGAACGCACAACTGTGCGGACAGCGAACGCACCGGCGTTCGGACAGCGTACGATCGGCCCCACATTGGGAGCGGATCGGGAGGACATAGTGGTAACCACACCACAGAGCGCGGACAAAACGGACGAGGACTTCGTCCAGTCGCTGGCCCGCGGCTTGGAGGTAATCCAAGCGTTCGACCGGGACAACCCACTTCGAACCCTCAGCGACGTCGCCAAGGCGACCGGGCTGACCAGGGCCACGGTCCGGCGCTCGCTGCTCACGCTGGAGAAACTGGGATACGTGCGGTCCGAGGGGTCGCTCTTCACCCTGGCTCCGAAGATCCTCGAGCTCGGTCATGCCTACCTGAGCGGGCTGGGGCTCCCCGACATCGCCCGGCCGCATCTGCGCACGCTCATGGAGGAGACGGGTGAGACCACCGCTCTGTCCGTCCGCGACGGCAGCTGGGTCGTCCACGTGGCGCGGGTACCAGCCAGCGGGATGGTGACGGTCGCGATCAACGTCGGGACGCGGTTCCCCGCCTACGCCACTGCCATGGGCCGCGTCCTGCTGGCCGGCCTGCCTGCCGACCAGCTGGACGCCTATCTCGAGCGGGTGGAGTTGCAGCCGCTCACCGCGCAGACGGTGGGGTCGGTGGATCAGCTGCGCACCGTCCTCGCCCGGGTGGCCGCCGAGGGCTACTGCGTCGCCGACCGGGAGCTCCACGAGGCGCTGCGCGCGGTGGCCGTACCGGTCCGCGACACGAACGGCGCCGTGATCGCCGCCGCGAACATCGCCACCAGCACCGGGCTACGCACGCTGGAGGATCTACGCGGGATGCTGCCCGCCCTGCGTCGGTGCGCCGACGACATCGAGGCCGAGGAAAAGCTGCTCGAACCACGTTAAGACACGCCCGTCCGGTCGGAGCTTGGGACACAACGTGAAGGCGGGGAGCCAGTCGGCATCCCCGCCCCCGCGCCGTACGTTCAGTCCCCGGCGTGATTGATCGCCGGACGGGGTGGAGCCGCCCGGTTGATTGGCCGAACGGCATCGGCAGGCGGTTCCACGTCTCGTCCGGAACCCGCCTGTTGCGGGGCTGTCGGGTTGAGGAGCACCCCCGTGCCGACGTCGCGCCCTCGACCGACGCGAGGACGCGCGGACGCAGGAGTCCTCCGCGCGTTCACCCGCACAGTGCCGTCCGCGGTCGGCTCGACTGTCCAACTGAGTCGGGTGCCGTCCGCGTCGGTCAGGACCAGCGGCGTGTACGACTCAGCGATGCCCGTGTTCAGGAGCACGAGTTCGTGGATGTGGTCGTAATCGGGCGATCCGGCGGGACTGCTGGGTCATGGCCGGCATGATGGTGTCCGCAGCCTCCGCTGCGGTGGCGAGCTTCTCCGGGCTCCGCGGACTGGCCGAGGCCCCTGGATGGGCTCCGGAACTCGCATGGCTGTTGCCAGTCGCGGTCGACGCCTACGCCACCACCTCGGCGCGGGTCTGGCTCGCTGCCTCGACGCAGTCGCTGGAAGCACGTCGGTTCGCTCGGACGAATGCGCTCGGCGCGATCACGGTCAGCATCGCCGGCAACGCCGTCTATCACGCGGTCGGTGGGCCGCATCGGGCACCCGGCTCACCGCGCTGCCGAGCCACTTGCTGTGGGGCGGATAGCGTCGATGCTGAAGAAGGCGCGGGCGCATCAAGTCTCGAACGAGTCGGGCGGCGACCATCGCGGAGCCGACCTCGTCGCCGACTTCCGCACACCGGCCGACGAACGGCTCTTCCTCCGCGATGCGCTGCCACCGACACGCCAGGACGTAACGCCAGACGGCGTCGGCGTACCAGGCCGGCCCTGCCCGGGCGCGGGTCAGTTCGCCAGAGTCGTCATGGATTACCGCGCCGGCCGTGATGGTCGCCAGAGCTTGGGTGGGAACGGCCAGACCACCGGCTGCCAGTCCGCTATGGCAGCGATCACACCGGCCGTACTCACATCCTCCACCAATGACTCGTCATCCGTGCAGAGTCGCGCCACCGATCGAAGGACGTGATGATCGCGATGAATTCCACTCCGGTAGAGCCAATCCAGGTCGTAGTCGTCGGGGCCGGTTACGCCGGCTTATTGGCCGCCAACCGGCTCCTCGGGTCGCTGAGCGACGCCGAGACGCGGCGGGTACGCCTGACGGTGATCAACCCGACCGACCAGTTCGTCGAACGGATCCGGTTCCACGAGCTGGCCGCCGGAACTCGCCAGTCGGCTCTGGTCCCTCTCGACACCGTCTTGCATCCGGCGGCCGACGTGCTGGTGGGACGGGTCGAGGTCATCGATCCCGATACCCGCACCGTCCAAGTCTCCCGTCCCGGCCGGTCGGAGATCTCGGTGCATTGGGACCACCTGGTTTACGCGGTCGGTAGCAAGGCCTCGGCCGCGATCCCAGGAAGCCGGGAGAACGGCTTCCTGCTCGGCGACCTGGACGGTGCACAAGCAGCCGCCGACGCCATCCGCAGGTCCGGGGACGGCGCACGCATCGTCGTGATCGGAGGCGGTTTCACCGGGGTCGAGGCCGCCGGCGAGATAGCTGAGCAGCACCCACGCTCCTCGGTCGTGCTGATGTGCGACGGCGCTCTGGTCCCGACGATGCGTCCTGCCGCGCGCCGCTCGCTGACCAAGGGGCTGCGCAAACTGGGCGTGGAGATCCACGAGCGAGCCGCCGTCACATGGATCGAGCCCGGCAAGGTCGTTCTGTCTAACGGTCAGGTCGAAAAGGCCGATGTGTGCGTCGTCGCCACGTCGTTCACGGCCCCCGACCTCGCCCGGACGAGCGGGCTCGCGGTGTCCGCCGACGGACGTTTGCGGGTCGACGCGGAGTTGCGCGGTCTCGACACGCCGCGCATCGTCGGAGCTGGGGATGCGATCGTGGTGTCCGATCCGCTGGGCGATCACCTGCGCATGGGATGTGCCGTGGCCCTGCCGCTCGGCGGGAAAGCAGCCGAGACCGTGCTGGCGCAGATCCGCGGGGAAGAAGTGAAGCCTCTCTCGATCGGGTTCCAGGCCCAGTGCATCAGTCTGGGCCGCAAGCGCGGCTACATTCAGATCGTGCACGCCGACGACAGTCCGCGCCGCTTGCACCTCGGTGGCCGCCTCGGAGCCCGCGTCAAGGAGTCGGTGTGCAAGATGTCGGTGGCCATCCCGGCGAAGGAGCGGGTCAAGCCCGGCGCATACCCCACGCCGAAGGGCCCCAAGCAGAAGATCCGATCATGACGTTCGGCATCACCGACGAGGTACGCGGCCGCCTGTTCGGGGTCGCGTACCGCCTGTTGGGATCGGCACACGACGCCGAGGACGCCGCCGGCGAAGGTGTTCTTCGCTGGCAGCAGCTGAGCGACGAGAACCGGGCGCGCGTGCGGGAACCATTGGCGTGGTTGACCCGAGTCGTCAGCCGGATCTGTCTCGACCAGCTGAAGTCGGCGCGCGCGAAGCGCGAGCAGTATCAGGGCGTCTGGTTGCCGGAGCCCGTGCTCGAGAGCGGCCGGGCCTACGAAGACTCCATGGCCGTGGATCCGGCCGACCGGGTCACGATGGACGACTCGGTCTCGTTCGCGTTCATGGTGGCGCTCGAGCGACTGTCGCCGGCCGAGCGAGTCAGCTTCATACTGCACGACGTGTTTGGCGTACCTTTCGCCGACGTCGCCGAGGCGGTCGGAGTCAGCGCGGCCGCGTGCCGGCAGTCCGCGGTCTCGGCCCGCAAGAACCTACGCCGACAGCGCCGCTTCGATGTCGCGACCGACCAGCGCGACACCGTCGTGGCCGCCTTCCTGGACGCCTGCCGAGGAGGAGACCTGGCGGCCCTGATCCGGGTTCTGCACCCGGAGGCGGTGGCGGTCGCCGATGGTGGTGGCGCTGTTCGCGCGGCACTGAAGCCCATCGTGGGCAACGAGGCAGTCGCTCGCTACTTGATCAGGTCGCTTCAGCTGCAGGAGAAGAAGGCCGTCGACACGCCGACGTACGCGATACGGTCCGTGAACGGGCGAAGCGGCATTGTGGTCGAGGTGGACGGTCATCTCGTCGGGACCGTCGACATCTCGATCGCCGACGGCACCGTCACCGGGGTCTACCTGCAAGTCAATCCCGACAAGCTCCGGCCCTGATGCGGCCCGGGCCACGTTTCCGTCCTCGGAAGCGTGGCCCGGGCCGCAGCGCCACGCCTCTCACGTCAGCGAGGCCGCTTTCCGGTTGGAGAGCAGGCCCGATCGGGCGAGCAGCGCTTCGGCCGAATCCACCGGCGGATAGATGAAGCGGGTGTTGATCGTCTGCTTCTCGGCCTTGGCCTGCTCGCCGGCGTGCACAACGTCGCGTTCGAAGCCCGTCGTGGCGACGGCACCGGCCGGCCCCAGGTCGAGGTGGTTGCTGTAGGGATCCGGAGCGAATTTCAGCGGGTCGCGCCCGAACAGGTCGCTGACCGCATTGTGCCCAGCGCACTTGCCCATCGGCTGCGCGAACTGACAGCTCTGCAGTGTGGTGTGGTCGGAGTCGACTGCTGCGGCCGCGGTGTCACCGGCGGCGTAGACGTCAGGTACTCCCGGCACGCGCATGAAGTCGTCGACGACCAGGCGGCCGAGCCGGTCGCGATCGGCCGGAACGTGCCAAGTGAGCGGGTTGGCCAGCATCCCGATCGTCCACACGACCGTCGAGGTGGGAATGATCTCGCCGGTGGCCAGGCGAACCTCGGTCGCGCTGAGCTCCTCGACCGTCGTGCGGAGGCGTAATTCGACGTCCAACTTCGCGAGCGCCTGCTCGATGTGAGCACGTGGCCCGTTGCCCAGCGCGGTACCGACCACCTCGGCGCGATCGACGAGTACGACCCGTACCGGGACGCCCGGGCCCGCGATGCTCTCCAGCCGCGAACCGAGCTCGGTCGCGATCTCGAGGCCGGTGAAGCCTGCGCCCACCACGACGGCGGTGTACCGGCCGGGCGTGTCGGGCCCGACGGGCAACCGACGCAGGTGCTGGTCGAGCGCGGTGGCCGAGGGAAGCGTGTCGACGTCAAAGAGGTGCTCGGCGCCCGGGATCACCGGACGAACGACCTGGCTGCCGGCAGCAAGGATCATCTTGTCGTACGGAAACAGGAGTTCTTCGCCGACGCGATCGACCGCGTGAACGGTTTTTCCGGCGACATCGACGCGGTTGATGATGGCCGGCACCCGGCGAACGCCCACCGGTCCGAGGATGCGGTCGAGCGGGACGCGCATGCGATCCGAGTCGCTCTGGTACAGACGCGGCCGGATGACAAGGTCGTCTCCCGCCGAGACTAGGGTGACCCGCACCGGCTCTCCGATGTCCCGCGCGGCCCGCACTGCCGAGGCCGCGCTCCACACCCCGGCGAAGCCACCTCCGAGCACCAACACTTCTTTCATTAGATGCCACCTCCGTCTCGAGCCCTATTCTGGATAATAAATATCCAGAATAGGAAGGTCAACGTGGGTCGCCTCACTGATCGGATCTACGATGTCCAGATCATGCGTATGAGCAAAGGCGTCGAATGGGCCATCCACACCCTGCTCAACCTGGGCGCCGTCGGCGACCGCAGGGTGAGCGTGACGCTGCTCGCCCGCGCTCACGACGTGTCCGAGCCCTACCTCACCAAGCAACTCCAGCAACTGGTGAAGCACGGCCTGCTGACCTCGACGCCGGGTCCACGCGGCGGGTACTCCCTGGGCCGCTCGTTGGACCAGATCACTCTCTTGGACGTGGTGGAGGCGATCGAGGGCACGACCTCGACGTTTCACTGCGCGGAGATCCGCTGCTGCGGCTTGATAGGCGAGCTCAGCCCGCCGCCGACCGGCCCCTGCGCCGTGATGGTGGCGATGACGCGGGCCGAAGACGCTTGGCGGGAAGCCCTCCGCGCCGAGACACTCGGCGACATCCGCTCCGCCCTCGAGGGCAAGGTCCACAATGCGGTCCGCGCCGCCCTCGAACAATCCAGATGACAGAAGAGCGATCCGCCTGCCCCGGCAACCGGTCGTGTAACGGCCCCCGGGAAGCCAGTGAGGATCGGGCCGCTGCCGCCGGCGCTGCCGCGGCGCCGGCGGTGGGCCAGCCGGTCGACTTGTTCGGGGATGGTGGCGCGGATCCCGCGTCGACGCAGGTAAAGGCGGTTGGCGCGGGATCGGTAGGCCTTATCGGCCAGGACCCGCGCCGGCCGGGCCCGCGGCCTACCGATGCCGCCGGGGACGCGGATGGCCTCGAGCACGGGCTGGAACTGCGGAGCGTCTCCGGCCTGTCCGGCGGTGATCAGCAGGGCCAGCGGACGCTGTCCGCCTTCGGCCGCCAGATGGATTTTCGTGCTCAACCCACCGCGTGACCGTCCCAGACCGTGGTCGTTGGGCTCTGCGGTGCATCCTCCCGGCGCTTGTTTTTGATCCGACCCCCTTTTACGGGCGCCCGCGGCGTGCTGATGCGCCCGCACCACCGTGGAGTCGACCGAGACGTCCCAGGTAATCAGCCCTCGCGGCTGGGCGCGGGACTGCAGATCCGACACGACCCGCGCCCAGGTGCCGTCGCGTTGCCAGTCCCGGAACAGGGCATACGCGGTCTCCCAGGGTCCGTAGCGTTCGGGCAGGTCTCGCCACGGCGCGCCGGTCCGCACCCGCCACCGGATCCCGTCGATGACCTGCCGCCGCGACCGCGGCGGCCGCCCGCCTGGCTTCGCCGGCGGCAACACCGCCGACAGGACTTCCCACTCCGCGTTCGTGAGATCACCACGAGCCACGCCTCACCCAACGAACGACGAGCTTTTCAAACACGCCCTAGTCGGCGACGAATCGAACCTGCACCGCTATCTCAAAGCGAAAACCCATCCGCGTGCCGCTACCGGCGGGTTCTTCCTCCGCGCAGAAGCCATGCACAGCTATCTGCGCGCTATCGACTCCACAGCGGCCGACCGCCGCGCCTGGGGGCACGAGAAAGTCAGCGAACGCTCCCACGGAGAGTCGTTCCTTGCCGTGCTGCGTCACCGCTTCGTCGATCAGGGCGTGTACTTCCTCGACGAGCCCGAGTCGGCCTTGTCTTTCCACTCGAGCCTGACGCTCCTGGCGCTGCTAGACACCATGCGAGCCGAGGGATCGCAGATTATTCTTGCGACGCGCTCCCCATTGCTCGCCAGCCTGCCCGGCGCGACGATCTTCGAACTCGGCGACTGGGGTATCCGCCAGACACCGTGGGAGGACCTCGAACTGGTCGAGTCCTGGCGCGACTACCTCCGCGCCCCGGAGCGCTGGCTACGGCTCCTCACCGCCGACCCCGACTAGGAGACCAGGCTCCGGGATACCGCAACTTCGCCGTTCTAGCCTGGGATACATCACCCTCTGCCCACGGATCTGGCTCGATACCCGAATACCGATCGACTTCTCCAAGCCGCTACCGGGCCACCCGCCGACGCGGCGGCAGCCCGCAGCTGCGGATCTTCCAGCCCAGCCCCCACCAGCTGCGCCTGGATTTCTCCGGCGACGTAGACCAATGGTCCGAGCCCCTGCTCAACGCCGCCGGGCGGCGGCCGAGGATTACGAGTCGGATTGCAGCGGCGTCGCCGGCCATTCGAGCAGTCGCGCGCCGAGTACTGCGGTGTGGAGGATGAAGCGCTGGTCGGGGTCGGAGACGCTGAAGCCGGTCAGCTGCGCGATGCGAGTGAGCCGGTAGGTGACTGTTCGCACTGACACGTGGAGTCGCCGGGCCGCTTCCATGGCTACGCCCCCGGCCGCGAAGTACTGATGGAGGGTTTCCAGTGGAACCTCCGCTCCACCGCGGGCGTGAGTGAGCGGCTCCAGGACATCGCGGACGAGGTCCACGATGGCGGCTTGGTCGCGTCCGAGGACCCGGTAGACGAGCAAATCGCGGGCGTTGATGACATCGCTGTTCAGGTTTAGTCGGTCGGCGTACTCCAGTGCGTCCCGGGCTTCCTCGTAGGAGCGGGCTACGCCGTAGGCGCCGGTGAATGCACGGCCGGTCGCGATACGCCAACGCCCTGGGACGCGTCGCCGCTCGAGGCCCTGGTGCAGGGCGGATCCGGTGTCGAAGTCGCTGGTCGTGGCGGGAACCACGGCGATGACCCGGCCGTCTTTGGCGGCGACGAGTACCTCGCGGTCCCCGAACCGCTCCACGACCACACGTTCCAGGGCAATCGCTGCGTTGTCGAGTGAGTGGTCGGCCTCACAGGGGGCGATCAGCGCGACCGCGTGGGCCTTGCCTAGATCGATGCCGAACGGTGCCGCTCGCTCGACGAGTGCAGACACGTCGGCGTCGCCGCGCAGTAGGTCATCGACGAACGCTGCCCGCAGTGTTTCCTCGCGCCGGATCATCTCGCGGCGTTGCGATTGGTGGCCGTCGACGAGGATGCCGACCGCGTCGTCCAGGACTCTCAGGACCGCCTCGGCCGCGGCGCGTACCTTTTCGGGATCGGACGAGCGCGCCACGGCTGGCAGTTCCCGCCACAGCCGCCAAGCCGCGGAGAGATAGAGGTCCACCGCCCGGCCGGCGTCGACGCCTTGCTCGGCGGCGCGGCGGCCGAGTTCGCGGACGGCGTCGCGCTGCCAGGGGTCCGGACGGCGGCCGTGGATCGCCGCGTCGGCCAGCATCGCCAGGTACTCGCCGAGCAGGTCAGCCGGCGTGTGGCAAGCGGCCGCGGTGGCAGCGCCCACGGCGGCGAGCCAGTCATCGGTCGGTGCTGCCGCACTGCGGGATCGTTCCCGTGCCATCGCGTCCCCTTCCCCAGAGTGGGCCTGGCCTGGAGTGGCTGTTGCGGGTCGGCGTCATCGTTGCCGGTCCCCGGCAATTTTAGTCGCCTCAATCGGCCGGAACCGACCCTGGTCTGCCCGACATCGGCCAGGCAGGGTGAAGAACAGGAAAGCCTGGGAAGGGGTCTGGAGTGCTCAGTCCGCACGAGCAGCACGCTTGGGAAGAGATCACCCGGGCTTACCCGAGCGATGCCGCGGAGGAGCCCGTACGGACTGACCACACGCTGTTGGGCGCGCGTGGCCGAATCAAGCGGAAGAGCAAAGACATTCCGCTCGTGGGAATTGTCGGCGTCTGGCTAGGCGTCCTTCTGATCTTGTTCGGATTTCCCACCGCAGGGGCCGTGCTCGGCCTGGTGATCGTCTTTGGGTGGGGGCTGCGGTTTTGGTGGGCGGAGGTCCGCGCCGCCGATTGCGAGGAATTACCGAGACGAAATTCAGATCGCCACGAGCCGTGAACCGCTGGCATCTCGCACCTCCTGGCGCGACATGCACTCCGCTCGGGTCCTGGCCCAGCTCGCCGAGGGGGATGGCGCCCGTCGCTCAGGGCAGCGGTATCTCGATCCACGTCACGGTGCCACCCGCGACAGCCAGGCTGCCGCAGGTGCTTGGAACCGACGACGTCCTGGAGTTGTTCGGGCCGGTGGTCGGGTGCTTCGACGCGGGATGCTGATCGAGTATCTCGATCAGCATCGTGTCCTCGCGTCGGCTCACGATGAGTTCGCCTCCGCCAGGACTTCGGTCCAGGACCTGGCCGATGACCTGGGTGATCACCGCGGTGATCTCAGCGACGGCGGGTGGCGGAAAGGAACTCGCGAGAAAGGGCCGGGCGGCCCCGGCGGCCCCGGCGGCCGTGGCGCTCTTGGTCTTGCCTGAGAAAGACAGCCAAAGCGAAGTCACTGTCCGTAGCCCCTCTCGCGGACGCTGGACTGGCGGTCGTCGGCGCGCGGCACGCTGCGGGCCAATCGAACGTGGACGACGAGACCGACGACCGCCAGGACGCTCTTCCTAGTCGCCGACGGCGGTCAGCGCAGCGGGTCGAACGGCGCGAGCTCCGCCGGTACCTCGCCTTTGAGGACCGTTTCGGCCAGCAATTGACCGGTGATCGGGCCGAGCGCGATGCCCCACATGCCGTGCCCGCCGGCTACGAACACCCGTGGTGCGGCGGTCGGGCCGATCAGCGGCAATCCGTCGGCGGTACAGGGCCGGGATCCGACCCACTCGTCCGCGCGGTCCTCGAGGTCCACGCCGGTCAGGAACGGGCGAACAGCCTCGACGATCGCGGTGATACGCCGAGGGTCGAGCGGATCGTCCGACCGGCGGAACTCCATCATTCCGGCGATCCGCAGCCGGCCGCGCAGAGGTGTGCAGGCCACCCGTTGCCGGGGAAAGTAGATCGGCCCGGCAGGCAACGGGTCCGCGGGCACGCTGAAGCTGTAGCCGCGACCGGCCTGCACCAGCTGACGCACTCCGAACGGTCCGGCCAACCGCGTCAGCTCCGCGCCGGTCGCGAGCACGACCGCGTCGTGCGTGTATTGCTGTCCGGTGGAGCGCACCACGGTCGCGCCCGCCGCGCCCGGTCGCACTGCGGTCACGTCGACGTTTTCGACGATCAGTCCGTGCCGCGCCCTGACCGCCATGCTCAGTGAGCGGAGAAACTCCGGCGGATCCAAGTAACGCTGACCGTCGATGACGACCGCGGCGCCCACGCGGTCGGTCAGCGCCGGCTCGAGGGCCTGCGCCCGCCAGTTGAGCACCGGCCGAAAGCGCACGTCCTGACCGGCGTCGCGAATCGCCGTCAACTCGGCTATCAGGCTGCGTGCCTCTCGTTCGGTGCGGAAACCGGCCAGGAAGGGGGTCGCGTGGCGCGTCGGTACGGTTACTCCGCCTGCGGCCAGGACGTCGAATGCTTCCAACGCCCGCTGATTGACCGGGACGTAGGCGGCCATGCCACGCCGCCACTGCCCGTGCGTGCTGTGAGCGACGAATCCCCGCAGGAAACGCAACAGCGCCGGGTCGGCCCGCAGCGGCAGGTAGACGGGTGACGCGGGGCTGAGCAGTGCCCGCAGTCCAGAGCGGAGCACCGCCGGCTCGGGCAGCGGTGCGGTCAGGCCGGGCGTCAGCCAGCCGGCGTTACCCCACGACGCGCCTGCGGCGACGAGGTGACGCTCGTAGACGGTGACCTTCACACCGGCCTCCTGCAGGAACCATGCCGTCGCCAAGCCGACCATGCCGGCTCCGATGATCGCCACGTCCTGCGGTCTCGCGGCGGGCCACGCCGCACCGTTCGGGAATGTCATCTCGGCCCGCTCAGCGATCGGACCGTGCGCAGGGGACGCACGCGGCGGCGTACGGACGGAACTCCAGGCGCTCACCCGGAATCGTGGTGCCGCAGCGCACGCAAGAGCCGTAGGTGCCCAGCTCGATGCGTTCGAGCGCGGCGTCAATCTCCTCGATCGTGCGCAGCAGGTCCGCGGCCCGCCCGGTGATCACCGAATCACCGGGGGACGCGAGGTCCTCGGCGGCGATCACCTGCCGTTGCCGGACGCAGTCTGCGCGCTGGGCCACCAGCAGCGCCCGGAACGCCTCTTGATCCGCTACCGGATCGAACGAAGGGGTCGGGGACACAGCGACGATCGACATCAGAACTCCTTTGAAGAACGAAGAAGCGCCCCGGGCGAGGCCGGAGCGCGGAAAGATCGAGTGAAATGCGTCGATCAGCGCCGGCCCGGCGGCACCAGCTTCTTCTGGCGCTCCGCAGCGCTCGTCGGGAGCATCGTCGCGCCAGGCACGCCATTCGGCATGCGCATCGCCTGCCGGGGCAATCCGACGGTGGTCAGTTGCTCGGACATCAACCGGATCACCTCCACGCATGTGCTGCTCTGAATTGCCGGACCACCTCCACCCTCCGTCAGGCGGCCCCGGGGCGGTAGGTCAAGCACCGGCGAACACCGGAGGCAGTTTCTTGCCGATGGTCGGCAATGACGGAAGGCCTCGGACGGTTGTGGCTGCCGGAAATCGGAAGTGAAAAAGCAGCAGCTACGTTTGCGGTCGCGTAATCGACGCTGGCGCTGCTGCCTCGGCTGGCGTATCAACCAGCAGGCAATGTTCATCTACATCTAGACCGAGCCCTTCGTGAGCGACGAGGACCGTGGCCGCGTGTGGCTCGGCGTTCAAAGGGGACTGCCCAGATCTACGGCGGCATGAGCAAAGGCGAGCGCAACCGGATCAAGATCCGCGTCCGCTCGACGATGGCTGCTCAGGCAGCGACCGAGGGACGGTACCTCGGTGGCCGCCCGCCGTACGGCTACCGGCTCGGCGACGCTGGCCCTCACCCGAACCCGGCGAAGGCCGCCGACGGCAAGCGCCTCCACGTCCTCGAACTCGACCCGGTCGCGGCGCCGATCGTCGCCCGGATCTACGCCGAGTACCTCGATGGCATGGGGTTCTTCGCCATCGCTCAGGGCCTCACCCGCGACGGCATCCCGTGCCCGTCGGCCCACGACCGGAAGCGCAACAGCCACCGAACCGGCGTCGCGTGGAGCAAGTCCGCCGTCCGCGCGATCCTGCTCAATCCTCGGTATACAGGCCGTGAGGTCTGGAACAAGCAGCGTAAGGACGAGGTCCTGATCGACGTCGAAGACGTGGCGCTCGGCCACGAGACGAAGATGCGCTGGAACGACAAGGACACCTGGATCTGGTCCGCGAAGCCGACGCATCCCGCGATCGTCACCCCCCAGGTCCAGGCGCTTGCCGCCGCCGGTAGCCGCCGGCCGAATGTCCGGAAGACCCGGACCATGCAGCGGCACTACCTGTTCTCGGGCCGCGTCCGTTGCGGGCTGTGCGGTCGGCTCATGCAGGGCAATTTCAACAACGGCCGCAACCACTACCGATGCCGCTACCCGGCCGACTACGCCGCCGCCAACCACGTCGAGCACCCGAAGGCGGTCTACCTTCGGGAAGACGTCCTCGCTGGCCCGGTTGACGAGTGGCTCACCCAGGCGTTCGCGCCTGCCAAGCTCACCAAGACGCTCACCGCGATGAGCGAGGCAGAAGACAGCACGGACGACACTGCACTCGCCGCCGCGAAGGAAGCCATCCAGTCCTGCGGACAGCGACTCCAGCGCTACCGGGCCGCGCTGGAAGCTGGCACCGACCCGTCGCTCATCCAACAGTGGACCGCTGAAGTGCAGGCCGAACGGGTCCAGGCGGAGGCCAAGATCCGCGAACTGACCGGACGCCAGAGGATGACCACCGAAGAGATAAAAGCGCTGGTCAACGCACTAAGGAGGTATTCGGCGAGTCTTGATCGACGCCGACCCGATCGACCGGGCACAGGTCTACCGGAGTCTCAATCTGGATTTGACCTACCACCCGGGCCGGCGAACTGTCACGGCCGAAGCCAGGCCCGAAGGCCATGTGCTTGTGGATTGTGTCCGAGGACCGAGCCGAACTTTAAGCACACCGTCCATTCAGATCTTCACCGATTTGATGCTCGCCCAGTAGGTACGCGCCGCACACCGGACGTTCGGGCTGCCACTAATCGAGGTTGCTGGCGGCTACCCACGAACCTATTGTGCGCTCCACTGTCGGTGTCGGAGCTTGCAGCGACCGCCACATGCCCAGGCGGATGGCCTCGGCGCGGAGCGACTCGCAGCCATTGACCCAGCTATGGCGGTTCACCTGTAATCCGGGCCAGGGAAGCACACCGAAGTGGACTAACACTGGCACATGACCGGTACGTTCTAGGTATCTCGGCGGTGCTTCAGACTCTCCCGGCCACCGGTGATCTACAGGGAGCGAACCATGGGCCTACCGATGCCTCAAGGCCATCAACGCGACGTCGTCTACTTGGCCGCCCATGGCCATCATGTTGTCCTTGGGACCGCCGGCACGGGCAAGACCGTGATGGCGATTCATCGTGCTGCGCATCTGGCGGATGTTCGAACTCAGAATCACGGTCCGGTGCTATTGCTCACTTACAACAACTCCCTCGTCACGTATCTGCGTCACCAGGCCAACAACCTGCCCGGCGTCGCTATCGAGACTTATGGGAAGTTCGGCAGAGGCTACCTGGCGTCGCAGGGCAAGATGACTTACAACCAGATCGCCGATCCGGACGTTCGCCGGTACCTGGTCGGGCAGGCAGTCAAGACAGTCGCCGCGCGCCATGACCCGAGCCAGTTTTTCGATCGATCGACAGACTTTTTCCTGGATGAGCTGGAGTGGATCGACGGAAACGGGCTCGCGACCTTAGCGGACTACCTGGCGGTGAACCGCGTTGGCCGGATGGCCCCGCTGCAACCAAGCCAGCGGGAGGCAGTCTGGGAGATCCGCCAGGCCTACGTAGCAGCCCGCATAGCGGCTCACCGTCCATATGACTGGCCAGCCGTGCCCTCTGCGGTTCGTTGCTCGCTCGCTACCGACACGGCTGTTCGTCGCTACAAGCACGTTGTCGTCGACGAGGCGCAAGATCTGTCTCCGGAGGCGATCCGATCGCTCGCCGAAGCCATCCCAGCTGACGGCAGCCTCACGCTGTTCGGCGACTACGCTCAGCAGATCTATGGGCAGCGAATCTCTTGGCGCTCCTGCGGCTTGAAGGTCCAGAAAATAGAGATATTCCTGGATAACTATCGCAACAGTCCAGAGATTGCTCGCCTTGCAATAGCCATGGCGCAGATGCCTCATTTCCAAGACTCGGCAGACCTTGTGGAGCCCCGCGCCTCGCAACGCGCTGCCGGCGCGAAGCCGACCCTGGTGCGTTACGCGTCCGTCGCGGAGGAAACGACGGCAGTTGCGGCTACGGCCGCGAGCTTTGGAAAGGTCGCGCGCGTCGGGATCCTCACGCGCACCCGAGCTGAAGCCCGCCTCGCCGTGCAAGGCCTTCAGGGCGTGCACGTCTTACATGAAAACCTGCAACGCTGGCAGGTAGGCGCTGGCGTCCACGCCGGCACGTATCACTCCGCCAAGGGTCTGGAGTTCGACGTCGTTATCCTGCCCTTTTGCGGAGCCGACCGATGCCCCGACAAGGACACCGTCGCTGCCTTCGGCTACGAGGAGGCGGCCAGCCGCGAAAGCCGCTTGCTCTACGTCGGAGTGACTCGCGCCCGTGACGAACTCATCATCACTCACACCGGCGATCCGACGCCGTTACTGCCGCCCGTCTCCTCCGACCTATATCACGTGACCACATGACGGGCGCGTTTAACGTCGCAGTCGCCACCGCGTTGAATGACCTACCGTTGACTCGGCTCACGCACTTTACCCCAGCGTTGAATCTGCCCAACATCCTCTTCGACCGCCAGCTACGCAGCGCGGCGGACCTGTCCGAGGACGTCCGCGCCTGCTACCGAAATACCGATCTGCAGCGTCTAGACGGCCGCCCGGACAAGGTCTGCTGCAGCCTCCAGTACCCAAACGGCTTCTACTTCGACATCGCCCGCCGCAAGTCCGACGTCGCCAACTACCCAGACTGGGTGTGCCTTCTTCTCGACAAAATCGTTGCCGCAGCTGATGACACGTTGTTCTGCCCGCGCAACGCCGCAGCCGCCGGGAGTGTCACCCTCCCCGGTCCAGACGGCCTGAAGGCCTGCTACGCCGAGTCCGTACTCGGCCAGGGCGGTCAGACCCGGACCCGCGGGCAACACCACGACCCTGCCAGCCCGACCGACGTCCAAGCCGAAGTGCTCGTGACGGCGCCTGTGCCGCTGTCGATGATCCGTGCGATCGTGTTTCCCACCGAAGCCGCAGCCATCGAAGAATATGGGCGATTAGACCGTTTCGGCCTGCTGCCGCCCCCTGACATGCAGTGGGTGATCTCCCCGGGCATGTTCGACAAGTGGACTATCACCAGCGCCGTCCAAAACAGGCAATACTTTCCCGAGACCACTTGGTCACCGACGCCATCACCGAGGGCAACACCATGACCGCCAACGCCGACCTGACGATCCTCACAGCGCGGAGCATGTTCCTCAGCGCGGCTGTCGGCGACGCGCTGGGCTGGCCGCAGGAGGTCCGCGGCGGTCTGGTCGGTGGGCAGAAGGAACGCGACCGTCTCACTGCGCGACCAGAGTTTCGGAGATGGACCAGACACGCGGGCCACTACTCAAGCCGCTACCGAGACCCTGTTCGACGCGGCGAGTACAGCGACGACACGCAGCTTCTGCTGGCCACAGCCAGATCCTGTCTGGCCGGCGATCGATGGTGGGAGCGGCTCACCCAGGTGGAACTTCCTGCCTGGCCGACCTACCAGCGCGGCGGGGGCGGCACAGTCCTAGTAGCGGCCGGTGCATGGGCCGACGGACGTCCCCCATGGCAGCGCGACGGTCCAGCGCGCGTCCAAGCCATCGAAAAACGCTATCGCGGCGCTGGCGCCAACGGCGTAGCGATGCGCATCGCACCTCACGTGCTCTGGGCCGATAGTCCCGAGGACCTCATCCGGCGAATCGTGCTCGACGGCATCGCCACCCACGGGCACCCCCGAGCACTCGTAGGTGCCCTGGTCTATGGATTTGCGCTTCGCCACGCCATGAACTCACGAACGACGCACGGATTCGGTGACAGCATTGAGGCGGCCGCCGCTGGCCTGATCGACGTCGACCATGTCCTTCCCATCCTCCCATCAGACTGGGGCACGACCCAGAACCTGGAACTCTTCGCGGTCACCTGGCAGGACACCAACAAAGAAGTCTCGCAACTCCTTGCTCTTACCTCGGACTCGCTAAATCGCGGAGCGATGAGCGACCCCGAGGGAATCCTGGAACGACTCGGCTGCACCGATCCCAAATTCAACGGGGCCGGAACCGTCTCCGCAGCGGCGTCCATTTACCTCGCCAGCAGATTCGCCGCGCGCCCCCTAAGTGGCCTGCTCTCGGCTGCGTTTCTTCGTAAGGCCGACACCGACACACTCGCCTCACTCGCCGCCGCGATCCTCGGCGCCCTGCAGGACACAAGGTGGCTCGGAACCCTGGCCGACGATGTACAAGACGCCGCGTACATCACAGGCCTAGCGGAGCGCAGCGCCGTCCGAGCCCAGAGTCCTCCGCCATGGCCAACGACTCGTCCAGCCACACTGCGCCGCACGCTCCGCGACGCGCTGATCCGTAAGCGCGTCGACGGAGGCGAATTCCCTGACGGGCGGCAATTCCGCATCGACACCGTCGGAATACTCCCTGACACGCGCATGCTAAGAGCGCAACTCCGACTCGATGATGGCCAGACTGTGCTCATCGACATCCCCGCAGACTCAGTAGCGGAGCCTTCCCGACCGCGAGAAAATCGCGACGCCAAATCACCCACGCTTTTCAACCCGGGCTTGGATCAGGGCCACCGTTCGCATGAGCCAGCCGTTCTCAGCGATGAGAGAGCCCCGACGTCGCCTCCGGAATCGACAAGACTTGCCGCTAAAGCCAGGGAGCTCGGAGCAGATGTCCTCCTCGCCACGCGAAGTCTATCCCGCTGCGCGGCTTTCTACGCCCAACTAACGGGCCGCAATGTTCCAGTCCGAGCCAATGCCGCCGAGATCAGCCCCGGCTTGATCCTCTATCAAACCTCCGCCGAAACATTGACCGACCCTTCATCGATCGTTGTGCAGATCGCGGTGGATAATCTCGCTGCGGCCGCAAAGCGCCTCGGCATTGAGTCCATCGGCGCTACTGACCAAATGACTATTCTGGAAGTGCGCGATCCTGACGGGCGCGAAGTTCGTATCAAACAGCACTCATCGAGTTCGTCTGCAAACCGCTAAGCGAATTCCTTTGACAGGGTCGAACTGACCAGCGAGGCAAGGGCATTGCAGCCGACCTGAAGACCGTTCTTGGACTACGACCTCGAGATCCGCACCGTGCTCTGCAGCACGAACGCGATCGAGTCGCTGAACGCCCGTTACCCGCGGGCGATCAAAGTCCGCGGGCACTTCCCCACCGAGCAGGCCGCGTGAAAGTGCCTCTACCTGGTCACCCGGTCCTTAAACCCGACCGGGACCAGAAGGGTGAGGTGGGCGATGCGCCGGAAACCCGCGTTGAACGCTTTCGCCATCACCTTCGGTGACCGATTCCCAGCCGCCGAGGCCTACTGATCAACCCACCGGAAACACCGTTGGCGAGACAGTCCCGCTCGGCTGACCAGAACGGATCAGTCGTCCAATTCCTCGATCCACTCAGCGACCGTCTGCTGGGTGCGGTCTATGGAGCTGGCGTCGATGCCCGTGGCGGTCCAGTCCTCAGGATCGAATCGGCGGATGGCTTCTAGCGCGTCCCGGAACGTTGCGCTGGTGAATCCGGCGTCCTTCTCCACGGCGAGTTGGAGGAGTCGTTCCTTCGGGATTCGGTCCAGGAGTGCCACGACGTCGATGTAGTCGCGAACCTCGGCTCGGCCCCAGAGTGCGAGGACTTTGTCGGCGGCGAGGTCGTCGAGATGGAGTACCGCGCCGAGTTCGAGGTCGACGGTAGGGCGGAGACGCCCGCCATCGGGAAAGACTTCGACTTCGCAGGACAACCCGGTCCGCGGGTCGCGCACGACGAAACGATTGGCGTGCGGCGGTCGCGCCGCTGGGGTGATTTCCAGGCCGGCGGCGGTGAGCGCGCCTCGCAATGCGGCAGCGACTTTGACGGCCTCGTCGGGATCGATCTCAGTGAACAGGTCGACGTCGTGTGTTGCGCGGTCGACGAGGCCGTGGGCGATCATCGCCCCGCCGCCGGCCAGCGCCAGTGTGTGCGCCTGCGGCAGGGATAGCGCGGTCTGGGTGATCTGCTCTTGGAGCGGGTCGAGCGCCATCGTCAGGCGAGGCCCGACGCGTCGATCAGCGGTTGCCAGGCACGCCGGAGGTAAACCGGCAGCCAGAGCCGGTCCCAGAGCCGTACGAGTTCGCGGCCGTTGACTAGCGATCGGATGTCGTCGAGGGTGCCTTCACGCAGCACGATTTCGTACAGCCGTGCGCGGCGGCTTTCTCTGCCGAGGTCCCAGGTGACCGCCTCCGGATCCGGGCCGGTCCAATACACCCGCAGCGGCAGGTGGACCTCTCCGTCCAGGGGGCCGCGCAGGTCGTCGACCGCGGATGGTAGCTCCGGGTCGTGTACCCAGCCCGGCCGGGCCGCCTCACTCATACACACCACCATAGTCAGAAGCCTGCGGTATCAGGCGGGGACACGATCCATCCGACCGGTCGGCGTCGGATGCCCCTGCATGCTCAACTGTGGTCAAGGGCGCCCGTCGATCGAGGACGCCAGGATGACCACGTTGAAGCCCGTCCCTGCCGATCCATTCACCGCCTGGCTGACCAGGCGCCGACCACCGTCCCGCCTCGATCTCGCTACCGCGCCGGGCCGGCGATTTGCGTTCTACGCGCGGACCTCGACCGTCGGTTTCCAAGACCCTTCTTCTTCGGTCGCCTGGCAACGCGAGGCCGCCGACGCACTGATCGCCGGATCCGGGCAGATCGTCGGTGAGTACGTTGATCTCGGCTGCTCTCGCCGCGTCCGATGGAGGCAGCGCCCCGAGGCGTCTGCGCTCCTCGACGCGGTTGCGTCAGCTAGCTCGAGATTCGATGCCATCGTGGTCGGTGAATACGAAAGAGCGTTCTCCGGCGGCCAACTCCAACAGCTACTTCCGTACCTCACCGATCACGACGTCGAGCTATGGCTCCCCGAGTTCGACGGACCGGTACGCCCCTGCGATCCGACACACGCGGCCGTCATGTTGTTGCTCGGGACGCAGTCGGCGCGTGAGGTGCAGCGCTCCCGGTTTCGTGTCATGGCCGCGATGCGATGCCAGACCATCGGCCAAGGTCGATATCTCGGCGGCCGTCCGCCCTATGGCTACCGGCTCGTGGACGCCGGTCCGCATCCCAACGCCGTCCACGCCCAATGGGGACGCCGGCTGCACCGCCTGGATCCTGATCCGGCGGCTGCCCTGAACGTGAAATGGATCTTCGCGCAACGCCTCTCCGGTTGCAGCCTGGCCAGCATCGCCCGTCGCCTCAACGACGCAGGCATCAAGAGTCCGTCCGGCGCCGATCCCGGACGCAACCGCAACCGGGTCGGTGGGCCCTGGACGGTGCAGACCGTGGCCAGCGTGCTCGGCAATCCGCGTTACACAGGCCGTCAGGTGTGGAACCGTCAGGCCCGTTTCGACGACGTTCTGCCGGCCGGGTCGGGGCTAGGTACGCGGCGCTGGAACCCCGGTTGCGACTGGATCGTCAGCGAGACGGTTGCACACCCCGGTCTGGTCAGTGAATCCGACTTTGTCGCCGCCCAAGCGATTGACGCGCCCCCTGGCACGCCTATTCCGGCCCGGCGATACGCATTGATCGGTCTGCTGATCTGCGCCATCTGCGGCCGACGTCTCGAAGCGCACTGGTCCCACGGCCGACCCGGGTACCGCTGCCGGCACGCCACACGAGTGCCCGATGCAAACCAGCCGGTCACCCGAAGAACGTGTACTGGCGCGAGGACAACATCGTCATTCGCCTCGCCGCGCGCATACCAAGAGCCGACGGATCCACCGACACGCTCGACGCTCCGGAGGCAGCGGTTCGGTTCCTACATGACACTGGGCAGGCCATCGAATGTGGCCGGGATAGCCTCGTACTCACCGGCGACGGCGACACCAGCTGATCGACCCAGCGTCGGGGCCATAGGTCCCGCCGCCTGAGAAAGCAAACCCCTCACCAGCAGAAATACCGCTCGTGGGGGGTTTCTGTGTCCGAGGGGGACTTGAACCCCCACGCAGTGCATTCCTGCATTAAGCAGGTAGGCATGCCATTGATCATATCGATTCCAGAAGCTGTCGCAACTCCCCCATTGGCCATCGCATAGCGCTGAACCGATTCGTGAATTGTGTCGATGAACGAAGTCGTCGGAGACTGTGCTGTGAGGTCTAACACCCGCCCGCCCTCGCACCGTGGCGGCGTCCACAGCGATGACGCCGACAGCGGTTGGCTGTGGTTTATCGTTGGCCCATGCCCGCAGCAGCTCCAGCACCTGACGAGCCGGAAGTGCCCGCTGCCAGCCCGAAGGCGATTCGAGCTGCGCTCCTCCCGGAGGAAGCCGGTTACTTCGACCGGGAGTACCGGCAAGCGATGAGCGAGGCCGTTGAGTCCCTCGAACTCACTGGCGTACTCGCGTTGCTTCGCCGCTGGCAGCGAGTCGCGTGGTCGTCGCGCGACGAGCCCGCCCACCGCCGGATGCTCCAACACGCCGAGCGGCTGTCGGCCGGCGAGGCGGTCGCGACTGAACCGTGGCCGGTGACCCGCGCGAGGCTCGGCCTGTAGGTGTATGCCGTCGAAATCGACGCCGAGGTCGTAGAACAGATCGCCGCCTTGCCGACCTCCGCGCTGCCGTCCTACGCCGAACTCATGGCGCTGTTGGAGGTCGCTCCGCCGAACCATCAGATACCCCAAACAAGGTCGCCGCGAGGGTGTAAAGGACCTTGTCGATGTGGTCGGCCCGGCCGACGAACCCAGTGTGCGCACAAGCGATGTCGTACAGCTTCTGGCCTGCGGCGTGCGCCTCGGTGCGTGTCGACCGCGGCTCGGGCACGACGTAGCTGCAGCAGCGCCGGCACGGCGTCCCAGGATCGGACGACCAGCCGGGCGGTGGCCCGCTCCTGCTCCGCTGCCGCCAGCTCGTCCTTGGCGTCACGCTCCCGGTGCAGGGCCGCAAGCCGCAGCAACTCGTCCCGGCGGCGACGTGCGCCTTCGGTGCGCCGATGCAGGTCTCGTCTCTGGCCGTCGAGCGTCGTGTAGCGCTCGCCGGCCAGTCTCGCGCCGCGCTCGGCGTCGTGGGCGGCGGCCAGCAGCCCGCGCCGGAAACCCGCGGCTCGGTCGCCCGCTGTGTCACGGGCCCGCTCAGCGGCCGTTACCCGGTTGTGCGCGTCGGCGACCGCAGCAAGCAACGGCTGCGCGTCCACGCAGAACCGCTGCTGGGTCTGATACCCAGGGCGTTGCGCCAGCTCGGTGGCGACCTCGCTGAGCAGATCCCGCACGGCGGCCGCGCGGCCAGAGTCCGCGACGAATCCGAGCAGGTAGCGCGCGAAGTCGTTCTCGCTGCGGATGTCGGTGAACAACGTGTCGATGCCACCGTCGGTCGCGTTGATCGTGACGAAGTAGCGGTAGAGCTCGGCGTCGAATCCCCGCTGCTCCAGCACCCGTCGCCACGCCTCGATCTGGTCCACGACCACCGCGTCGGCACCGGCCGCCGCGCGGGCACGGATGTAGGCGCCGAACCGCTCCAAATCCACCGTGCCGCGGGTTCGATGCGTCAGCGGGAGATCAGCGAGGTCAGTACCTTCGAGCTCCGGGTCGGGACGCATCGTCCAGAACAGGCGCTTGAGCTTCTGCGCTCCGACGCCGTTGTGGTCTACCGGCCGGCGCTTGTTCGTCCACTCCCAGACCGCGCCGGTCAGCAGGATCGCGCCGTCCGGGGCCTCCCATTCGGCGACGACGTGCGCCGTGTCGTCGCCGAGGACCAGATCCTCCAGGGTCCGCGTCACGTCGCCCTTGCGGCGCCGCTTGCGGGCGGCCAGGAAGTCGCGCCGACCGGGCAGGATGTGGGCGATCAGCAACGACATGATCGTGGTCTTGCCGGAGCCGTTGCGCATCCAGATCAGGCTGTCTGCAGGGCTGCCGTCTGCGCTGACGGTCTCGAGCGTGAGGTCGGCGAACCGGTTCTCCGGTACTCCGACGGTGTCCAAGTGCAGGCGTCGCAGCTTGTACATCAGCGTTCGCCGTCGCTGTCCAGGTCGAGGGAGCCTGTTGCCGTGTCTCGGCGAGGATCGTGAACGCCAGATGGTCGACCACGTCCGTGACACCCAGACGGAACCTGTCGGTGAGCTGATAGGCGTCCTCGTCGTCACCGATCGCGGCGATCGTCCGCGCGCGCCTCTGATCTGCCAGCCAGGTCAGGTACGTCCGCGTGTGCCACAGCTGGCAGTCGCGGCGGAGCCTGCCCCTGTCGCCGGGCAGCACCGGCGGGAGATCCAACCATGCCCGCGTCGCCAACGCCGCTCCTCTATCCAGATCGTCCTCGCTGTTCAGCCCGGCGATCCGCTCGGCCGCGCGGGTAATGAACGCTGCCAGCTCCCGCGGACGCACGACCGTCGTCGATCCCTCAGCCAGCTCGGCTCCGGTGGGATACGCGTACGCTGCGACGGCGATCAGCACCAAGCCGGCCAGCAGCCGGTCGGTGATGCGCGCCGTTGACGTCCGCACCCCCGGCAGATCGTCGAGCGCGACGGCGAACGGACCGTCCGCCTCCCCGGTCACCGCCAGGCCCTGTGGTGTCACACCGAGGACGTAGAGCCCGAGGCCTTCGGCGAAGGAACGCACGAACTCGTGGAACGTCGTGTCGGTTCGCCACCGCGTCAGCAGCTGCTCGTAGTCCGGGAACCGTCCGCCCGGCCGCGCACCAGAATCCAGGGCGAGCGAGAGAAGCCGGCCCGCCTGATACGCGTCGTCGTCGTTCACGACACCTGCCGCTCCAGGTCCTGCTCCACGGCCGTCCGGCTGACCAGCAGGTCATCGCCCTGCCACCGATCGGACACGAACCGCATACCGTCGGCGGTCGCGCGCAGGCCCGCGAGGGCCGCCGGCAAGCCGGGCGCTGCTCCCGGCTCATCGGCGTCGAACCCGCCTGCGACGAAGCGACCGGCCGCCGCCAAGTGAAGGACGTCGGCGAGCAGATCGGGATCCTGCACCTCGTCCGCCCGGTCGGCGCCGGCCTGCGCCAACGCCGAGATTCGTCGCGGACTGTCCTGGCAGGCAGCGAACACCTCCGCGGCGACGCGCTCGACGTCCTCAGGCATCCCGCGCTCCTCGGGCTCGTCGAGATCGCCCGGATCGTCCCAGGGACGATCCGGGCGCTCGTAGGAAACCGGGGGTCGGAGCAGGAGCAGGGCGACGCTGTCCAGCGACCATCCGCACCGACGCCGGACACCGAGCCGTCCGGCCAGCGCGGATCCGGCCGCGTCAGCGGTCTGTGCACCTACGCCGAGATAGGGAAGCATCACGTCGTCGACCAGATCGATCGCAAGCGTCGCCGACGACGGAGCGAACCGCTGTGCCGCCTGCGCGGCCAGATACACCGGGATCGCCGCGACGATCAGCCGCTCCAGCGCGGTGTGGACCCCCTGGCTCCGGTTGATTTCCTGCAGGACCGCCCGGCAGGCGTCGCGTTCCCGCTCCGCCCCGCGCGACAACCCTCGATCGGCCAGCTGCAGGATGCGACGGTCGAGCGCCAGTTGCTCGGTCACGTGCGCGTGCGCCGCCATCAGCTGAGCCGGCACGTCGCTGGACCAGTCGACGCCCCGCAAGTCACGGCGGGTCTCGTCCAACCGGTCCCGCAGTGACGCGGCCAGCCCTTCGGCGGTACGTCGGGCGTCAACGGCTGACCGCTGGGCGCGTTCGAACTCCCCCGACTCCATCTGCCGTCGCAGGATCAGCTTCGCCGCGGCCTCACGATCGGCGAGATCGACGTCCAACGCTTGCAGGTACAGCATCACCGCCTCGTTCGTGGCCGACAGCTGCGGTGTCTCCCCTGAGTCGAGCAGCCGCAGCAGCCGGAAGCGGTAGGTACGCGCACCGGGCCGGCCGTCGTTGAGGAGATTGGACAGCGTCAGCTTCGCCACCTGAGCCCAGGGCCGGTCCGGGTCGTCCGGTGCGAGCCGCCGGGCCATCGTTGTGAGGTGACCGAGTAGCTCGACCGGTGTGACCGTGCCGGTCATGCTGGCCTGGTGCGTCACGACGTAGTCGATCGCCCGTAACGCGAGTTGGACGAGGTCGTAGCGGGCGCGGTTGAAGTCGGCCTTCGTCGCTGACCGAATCTCCAGACGATGCAGCGGTTCGGTCAGGCGCGCCACCTGCCACCGTCGGTAAAGTTCCTCGTCCGCCATAGATGCCTTCCGCCGGCACGACCTAGAACTACAAAGAGAGAGTATGACGCTACCCTGCGCTAACGCTGGGGTGGCTCGCAGCAAAGGTCAGAGACCTGTCGGGACGGATGAGGCGCCATTCACCCGGGTGGACTGGCTTGCCCAGACGAGCCGCTTCCGCACGTGGCGCCGCCCCGTCGCACAACGGCTGTAGCGCCAGGGTGCTCGAACCCTGCGGCCTGCATGCCCCGTCCGTCCTGGGTTCGCATGCAACCAGCCCCCTCAGGCGGGTTGGTGGTCCAGCGTGCAGGTTCAGCTCAGGAATCTCGGCCTCGATCGGCACGGCTGACACAAGGAATGAACCCCGATACCCAAAGTGGGCGTGTGATCACGGAAGGTTGTCCGTTTGGTGCATGCACCGGGTAGCGGTGAAGCGAGGGCTCGAATGCGCGTCGAAGTTCTGTCCGATCACGGCGGCGAACAACTGGACCGCTCCCGAACCCAGATGGAAACAGCCGCAACCGCCGCCGGCCAGTGGGACGAAGTGCGCCGCCAGGCTGACGCGGACCGACGCTCTGCCCGCCGGCGAAAGCCATTGTGGAAGCGGATCTTCGCCGTCTCGACCCCCGACGAACGCGCCGCCCTCGCAGCCGGACTCGCAGCCGAAGGGCAGACAATCAGAGCACACCACGAGTGGCACTCGGCCCACCAGCGCTCGCAGCAGCAAGCCGCAGGAAATCTGGGTGAGGACCGCGTTGCCTTAGCCCTGAGCGCATTGCCCGACGAGTGGACTCTGCTGCGCGGCTACCGCAACCGCCGCGGCGAGACCGACGGCGTACTCGTCGGCCCGCACGGCATCTGGGCCATCGAGGCCAAGTTCCGCAACGTCCATCTCCATGTCGACGGCGAGCACTGGTGGTACGACAAATACGACCGCTACGGAAACGTCGTCGAACGGGCCCGAGCCGTCGACGGTGGGGGCCGAACCTGGGCCGAGCAAGTCAACGCCGTCGCCGGCGATCTCCGTCAATGGCTTCGCCGCAACAACGTCGAAGCGACCGTCCGAACCGCGGTCGTCCTCACCCACAACCGATCGGTGATCGCGCACTGCGTCCGGCCTACGGTGGATCTGGTGACCAACGACCCCGTGCACCTCCTCGCAGCCGTCCAGGACAGCCGGATACAACTGCCCGAGGCGGTCTGCTCCCGGGCCGTGCAGTTGATACATCGCGACCACCGGTACCACGAGAAGCGACGCAGCAGCTAAGACCGAATCCCCCGGCAGGTCGGGAGACTAACGAGCTGGGTGGCCGGTCCCGGTGAGGCCGGTCCGGTGTCGGTAGTGGGCTTCCTCGAGTTCGCCCGGCGGCAGGTCGGTGCCCTCGCCGAAGCCCCAGCACCTCACCCGGGGCCGACCGTGCTGATTTTACCCGGCCCCACAGCGTGGAGTACTCGGTGGAGCAGCGGCGGCGACTCCGGTGGCTGCGAAGCGGTAGAAATCCGAGCCAGAGCTAGCGCGTGTACTGATTCTCCGGTCACGGGAGGCCGAGGTGCTCCCGGAAAGTCGTACCGGTGTCACCGGCCAGGAGCACGATCTTGAGCACGCTCGCGGTCTCGCGAGGTTCAGGCGAACCCTCGCCCGTACTCGTTCGAAGGGCTGCGGTATACCGTGTGGATGTGGTTCGCACCGCCGGCTTGTACGCCGGTTGCGTCGCCGCCGGGACCGCCGCCCATTGACCCCTGGTCGGCGTACTCGATGATCAACGACGGGCCGGTGATGCGGAAGTACACCGAGCTGTCCTCCTGGGTTTCGCCGCTCCAGGCGAAGTAGGTGTCGGGGAGATCCTTCTCGATCAGCGCGAACTGCCCCGCGGCTGCCGTGTCGTTGAGCATGCCGATCCACGCGCCGGCCAGCTTCAGCAGCAGCGCGCGCTGAGCAGCCGTCATCGCCGAGCCGGCGATGCCTTCTGCCTTGAGCGTCTGGCCGTCCTTGCCCGGCCCCAGGACGAGGTCGCTCACCGTGGAGCTCAGCACTGCCTCGGCGAACTGGGCATCGCTCAGCGCCTTGGCCAACGCGAACGCAGTGTCTGTCTCGACGCCCAGGGGATGCACGGTGGCCCCGTCACCGGTGAACGACGAGGGCTGGCAGCCGGTGAGGGTGGGGGCCATGGTCTGCTGGTCGCCCTCGATGGTGACGTTGAGCCCGAGGTGGTGACCGCCGAATTCCAGCATCCAGCGGTTCGTCTTCGACGGTGTGCCGACGAAGGTGATCACATAGTTGTCCTGCCCACAGGCGTAATTGGTGCCGCTGTCGGACAGCACCTGGTCGGCGGACATGATCCGCTGGACCTTGTTGTAGCCGTCGGCACTGAGCGCCGACGCCAGTACTGCCATGGCGGCCTTGCGCTGGGCGGCCGTCAGGTCACCGAGTCGCAGGCCCTGCCGGATCACGTCGCTGATCGGGTAGTTCGACCAGACCGCGGTGCCGAACTGCTCGCCGACGCGGCCGGAGAAGTCCTTCGCGGTCGCGGTCGTGGCCTTGGGGTAGTCGAGCACCAACTTGCTGGTGGAAGACGAGTTGAGTGTGGCCAGGAAGCCCTCGGCGGCCGTGACGATCCGAGGAGTGGCGCTGCCGGCGGCGGCCGTCGCGCTGGCGGAGGAAGTCGCCGTCGCGGTGGCTGCCCCCGACGTCACGGCCGAATCGCTCGCAGAGCCGCACGAAGCCAGGAGTGGCACGCTGACGGCGGCACCGGTCAGCGTCGCCGCACGAGCCAGGAACGTTCGGCGAGTCAGCGCCCTGCGCCGTTCGTCAGGTGTCGGCGGAGCGGTCGCTGATGGGGGGTGATGGTGATGACCAACTCGGCACATGGCGGCTCTCTTGGCTGCTCTGGTGGATATCGGGCAACCCAGCTGAACATTCGGTCCTGAGAGCGGACTGGGGACGCACCGAAAGCAGCATGAGAATCTGGCACCGCGTACGGGCGGCCACCGGTACGTGTCCCCGCAAGGGTCTGGCTGGCCGCGTCAGCGGGGCCGATCCGGTATCGCTCCCGCTGAGTGGGACGTCGTCCGGCGGAGACGCGGAATCGGTCTCTAGCCTCGGAGCGGTCGGGCGCGTCTCGTGCCGGCGATCAGAGGAAGCGAGGGCGTCGGTGTCCATCCGCAGCCTGAACCATGCGGTGCTGTTCGTCTCCGACGTGTCGCGCAGCAAGGCGTTCTACATCGACACGCTGGGCTTCGAGATCCTCGCGGAGATGAGCGGCGCAGTGTTCCTCCGCGGCACGAACTCCGCGAACGACCATGACCTCGGCCTCTTCCCGGCTGCCGGACCGCCCGCGGCCGACGGCTCGGTCGGCCTCTACCACCTCGCCTGGAGGTCGGCACCCTCCGTGAGATGGTGACCGTCCGGGACGCGCTGGCGAAGGCCGGCGCGTTGACCGGAGCGGCGAATCACGCGGCCACCAAGGCCCTGTACGGACGCGACCCCGACGGGATCGAGTTCGGGGTCACCTGGCTGGTGCCGGAGAAGCAGGTCGAGGACGAGGTCTTCCCCGGTGTGCCGCCGACCCGCCCGTTGGACCTCGACGCCGAAATCGCTCGGTACGGAGCGGACACGCCCGGTGGCCCGCGCACCGATCGCAGCCTCTACCTGCGGTTACTGGCGCGCACCACGGACGGCTGACTAGGCCGCTCGGCGTTGCCGCCGACGTTCCCGCTGAGCAACCGGATCGGCCACCGGCGCGGCCACCGCTGAACTCGCGGGGAAGCCGATGGTGGGCGTCCGCGGGCACGTGTACTTGGTCGAGCAGCTCCCGGATCCGCTGCCGGGCCTGGTCCCGGCGGGTGCCGGGCACGGTGAGCGGTTCGGCGAGGATGTCGCCGATCGTGAGCGACGGGTTGAGGCTCGTGTAGGGATCCTGGAACATGACCTGGATGTCGCGGGCCAGCGCCCGGCCGACGCCGAGGAAAGCCAGCCCGGACTGGGCGGTGATGGCGCCCGTCGAGCTCCGACAGCACCACACCGCCACCGAGCCGGGCACCCGCTTCGCGACGGTGCTTATCCGCCCCAGCGTAATGGCGATCCGGACACCCCCTTCGGACGCATCGACAACCTGGCCCGCGTCCGCATCGGGACCGGCTAGCGCACTACCGGGCGGAGACGGCCCGGGCTGCGGTCATCACCCGGTTGCGGCCGGCCCGCTTGGCGTCGTAGAGGGCCCGGTCGGCGATCGTCAGCAGGTCGGCGGACGGCTCGCCGGCCCCCGCGCAGGCGACCCCGGCGCTGAACGTCACCGAGAGAGCCGTGTCGCCGACCGGGATCGGGGTGACCGCCAGCCGCCGGCGGAGTGCCTCGACGGTCTCGACGGCCTCCGGCAACGATCGGCCGGTGAAGACACAGACGAACTCTTCACCGCCGTAGCGGGCGACCACGTCGGCTTGACCGAGGCCGTCCGTCAGCGTCTCGGCCACCGCCCGGAGCACCGCGTCGCCCGCCGGGTGCCCGTACTCGTCGTTGATCCGCTTGAAGTGGTCGATGTCGATGACGGCCAGCGCCGTGCCGGTCGCCGCGGCCCGGTCACAGGCCGCGAGGTAGTCCATGAGATGACGACGGTTGTGCAGGCCGGTCAGCGCGTCGCGGGACGCCTGCTCGGCCAGGTCACGGCGGAGAGCCTCGATGACCTCGAGCTGGACGCGAAGCTTCCGGTTGGAGTCCTCGAGGGCCCGCTGCTGCCGGCGTGCGGCCGTCACGTCGCGCGAGACCAGCGTCCACCCGATCACCGCACCCCGCCGTCCACGCAGCAGGGTGACCCGCATCTCCAGGTGCTCGTCCGTGTCCGGAATCGTGATGTCGACGGTCTCCGATGTGTCGGTCTCGGGTAGCCGGAGGTCGGATGCCACGTCGGTGATCAACGCACCCTGGAGCCTCCGGACGTGCGGTGCCAGCCGGGCCACCAGCGCGCGAGCTGCGGGGTTGGCCGTCACGACGCGCCGGTCCGCGTCGATCACAGTGACCGCGTCGTCCATCGTGTTGAGGATCGACGCGCGCGCGATCGGCAGCAGACGGAAGACGCCCTGGATCAGGCCGCCGAGGAAGACGACCATGCCCACGGTCACCGCGAGCAGCGCGGCGCGGGTCATCCCGCCATGCAGGTACGAGACCATGGACGTGCCGGCGCCGCTCGCCGGCAGAAGCACCGCGAGCAGGGACAGCCAGGCCCGCGCACCGCGCACCCGGCGCTGGAGAATCTGACGGCCGACGAACGCCACGGCGCCGATCGTCACCAGCGCCAGGTAAAGCAGATACAACGTCGCCATCGGAGGTGGAGCGGCCATCGCCCCGGCGGCGGCGCTCGTCCCCGGGTCGGCGATCAGGAGGTGGTGTCGGCCATTGGTGGCAGCCGCCAGCCCGATCAGCACGGGCTCGACGCCGAGGAGCAACAGCCAGCGGCCGGGCCGCCACTGCGGCGCGGCCGTCCGCACGCCGATCGCGATGCACCCGGCCAGCGTCAGCGTCGCGCTCGTGAAGGTGAACGCGTTCACCGCCGGATCCTGGGACCGCAACGCGCCCGCCAGCAATGGCAGCGAACTACCGGCCACACCGAGCGACGCCGCGATGAGCGCTCCAGCCATCGGCAACATGCGCCACGCGCGAACAACGACGACGACGTAAACCAGGCACGCCGCGATCACCAGGGCATAAGCCACCGCGACCAGCGACGCTCCCATGCCACAACCTCCCGATCGGCGGCAGCACGACGGCAGCCTGCGATTGACACGGACCTCATCGGCGGGCAGCTGCCGAATTGAGAGGAAGCGCCGCAGTGCTCCGGACCGCCCGCGTTGCGAGCACCCCGCGCGCGCCCTCGATCGCCAGGCGGGCGCACTCGGCCGGCGAGCTGCCCGCCTCCGCGCGGGAGCGCATCGGCGCCTCCACGCTGATCGGCAACACCGGTGGCAGCGCCAGGAGCAGGTCGGTCAGCGGAAGCTCACCCTCCCCCGGGACGCTGCGGTCGATCGAGTCGTCCCGGTACCGGGTGTTGCGTTGACGCAGTGAACTGTCGGCCAGGTGCACGTAGCCGACGACACCGGGCTCGAGACCGGCCAGCTTCGCCGCGGAGTGGCCCGAGCGGGCGACATGCATGGTGTCGATCAGCATTGTGAACTCCGGCCGCCCCACCTGACGCACGGCCTCCAGGGCCGTCGGGAGGTCGGTGACGGTCGAGGATCGGGCGAATTCCATGGTCGTGACCGCTCCGCGGTCGGCGGCAGCGTCCCGAACGCCGCGATCTGGTCGGCGCTCCGCGAGAGATCCGGATCCATCGTCACGGCATTGACTCGCCGGGCACCCAGCTCGACGAGCAGATCCAGCGCGGGCAGGTCGTCGCTGAGCTCGCGTCCGGGCTGCACGACGAACCCCTCCCCCAGTGAGATCGTCACGCCCCGCTCGTCCAGGGCCGCGGCCATCCGGCGCCGCAGCGGCGGGTCACGGAGGAAGGAGTAGCTGTCATGTCCCCACAGGTTATACGGACGTCCGTACGGCGTCGGATCCGAGCACCTCGCCGAGCAGCCCCAACTCCGTGCCGGATCGGGCCGCGACGGCCGTGAGCACGTCGACGTCCTTCAGCATCAGCTCGGCCAGCCGCGCGGCCACCTGGTCGAGGCCGATCCAGCCGACGGCACTGAGCGCGCGGCTCGCGCCGCTCCCGTGCTCGAGGGCCGGCAAGATCTGTTCGACGGGTAACCCCCACTCCGCGCCCAGGCGCACGGCATCGATCGCGAGCCCGACCTGGGCGACGAACAACGCGTTGTTGACGAGCTTGATCCGCTGGCCGCTCCCGGACGGACCGACCGCCAGTACCGGTGCGGCATACGTGTCCAGTAGCGGGCGCACCCGTTCCAGCGCGCCGGCGTCTCCGCCGACCCGGAGCGTGAGCCGGCCGGCACTGACGTCCCGCGGTGTGCCGGAGAGCGCCGCGTCCAGCACCGCGATCCCCCGCGCGGCACCGAGGGCGGCGAACCGGGACGCGGTCGCGGGGTCGCAGGTCGTGTGCTGAACCAGGACCGCCCCGGAAGGGCATGGCCTCGATCGCCGTCGGCAGTGCATCGACCACCTGCGCCTCGGAAAACACGACGCAGAACACCACGTCGGCGTCCCGGACCACCTCCGGGACCGTGTCGGCGCACCTCAGACCGTCGGCCTCGCCGGACGCCTGGGCCTCCGGCCGGCGGGTCAGGACCGCGGGCTCGTGTCCCGCCCGGCGCAAGCGATCGATCATCGCGCGCCCCATCCGGCCCGCGCCGATGAACCCGATCCTCACCGGCGGCCGCTACTCAGCGAGGGCCCGCTCCCGCGCGGGCCGCCAGGCCAGGCCGAGCAGTACACCGGCGCCACCGAGGCCGATCACCACCGCGATCAGCAGGCCGCCGTAACCGTCCGGCAGGTTCAGCCCGAGCCCGGAGTCCACCGAGATCCGGCCCGGACCAGTGATGGCCAGACCTCCGCACACGACCGCGATCATCAGCACGTACTCGAAGCCGTTGCGGAAGACGAAGAAACCATGGGTCCAGTGCTCGATGACGGCCGCCACCGTCATGACGCCGACGATCGCCCCGGCCGACAACGGAGTGAGGAACCCGGCCGCGAGCCCGGCGCCGGCGGCGATCTCGACCAGCACGCTCGACCACGCGTGCAACCGCCCCGGACGGAGACCGAGGCTCTCGAACCAGCTCGCGGTGCCGTCGATCCGGCCGCCGCCGCGCCAGTGATTCCACCCGTGCAGGATCATCGTCGCCCCGACGACGACCCTGATGACGAACACGCCCGCGTCGAGATGGTTCATCGCTGCTGCAACCTGCCGTCACTCCTCGGTGATCACGTCTCGCCGCCGTCGACCGTACGGACGCCCGGCAGGTCTGTCGCCGGCCCGTGCCGCTCAACGGGACGGCCCCGTGCCGTGCTGGTCCCAGGTTCACCGACCGATGACCGCGGCGCAGCGATGTCACGCCGCATTGCTCCGAGCCGCGATTCAGAATTTGATCGCCACGGCCAGAGCGACGTGGGGGTCGCTCGCGACCTCGAGTGCGGTGGCGAGCTCGCCCAGCGGGAACTCGTGAGTGACGAGCGACTCGACGTCGAACTCCGGGCTTTGCATCCCCTTCAGCACGAAGTCGACGTCCTGGGGGCCCGCGCCGTCGGAGCCGACTATCTCCTGGTGGGCCGACCAGAGCTCGGTCAGGTCCACGGGGAGCGGCCGCGGACGGATCCCCACCACCACCATGCGGCTGAAGACCCGGCCCATTGCCTGGTACGTGCGGATGACGGCGTCGTCACCGGCGGCGTCGACGAAGATGTCGACGTCCGCGGTGATCCCGCTCGCTGACCGGGCCGTGCCGAACACCTCGATGGCCTTCGACGCGAGATCCTCCAGCCCCGTGTGGCACGTCGCGAAGCCGAGCTTGGCCGCCAGCTGGAGCCGGAGATCCGACCGGTCGACAACCATCACTTGTGAGCAGCCGAAGCGCTTCAGCGCGATCGCGGTCGCGATACCCACCCGCCCGGCACCGAAGACCACGGCGGTGTCGTCGTTCTCCGGCTCGCCCCGCCCGGCAGCATGGGCACCCACCAGGAACGGCTCGATCAGCGTCGCTGCTTTGACCGGGATCTGCCTGCTCACCGGGTAGAACTGCTCGCCGGACTTCGCGGCCGGCAGCAAGGTGAACTCGGAGAGCGCCGGGGAGGCCGGCGCGGACCGGGACGACGTCACCGGATGGATGCGGTCACCCACCGCGACGCCCTCGACCGCGTCGCCCTTCGCGACCACTTCGGCAATGACCTCACGCCCGAACCCGCCACCGGCTTCCGCTTCGTGCACGGCGGCGGCGGCGGCGGAGCCGCAGATGCCGGCATACAAATTCCGCACCAGGACATCCCGCTCGCCGGGAGCCGGCAGGTCCAGTTCGCCGGCCGTGAACTGGCGCGGGCCCTGGAAAATCGCAGCCTTCACGGATGTCTCCGATTCGATCTGGAACCTGGTCGTCACGTCATCGAGGCGGCCCGGCACTCAGCGGCATGGATGTCAGTCAAGAGAAGCGAGTGGGGACACGGTCAGAAAAGCAGCAACGGCTGACAAGTCACGGACAAGAACCTGACCGGACGCTGACGTGATCCAGGTCACATTCTTGGGAGAGTCGGCAGCATCTCGCCGTTTCTCCCCCTCCCGTCGGCAAGCCGCTTACCCTGTCGATCGGCAGGGTTCCACCCTGTCGATCGACAGGCTGGGTTCCGCTGACGTTCCCCGGCCCGAAGGAGTGGCGATGACTGCGTCCCTCGTACGGCTCCCCGGCCGCGGTCAGACGCGCCGGATCCTCACGGCGGCCGCGGCGAAGCTGTTCACCCGGCACGGCTACGCCGGCACGTCGCTGCAGATGATCGCCGACGAGGTCGGGATCACGAAGGCGTCGGTGTACCACCACTTCCGTACCCGGGAAGAGTTGCTGTTCGCCGTCGTCGAGCCGTTGCTGACCGAGGTCCGCACCATCGTCGACGAGGCGGAGCTTCTTCGAGGACGGCATTCCCGGGCCGGCCACCTCCTCGCCGGGTACACACGGCTCGCCGTCCGGAATCGGCCACTCTTTCCTGCGGTGTCGGCGGACCCGAGCGTCGGCAAAGTCCTTCGCGGCCGTCCTGACGTGCATGAACTGGTCGCCCGGCAGATGAAGCTCCTCGCCGACGTCGATCCCGGACCGGCGGGCCGGATCAAGGCGTCGTTGGTGCTCTCCGGAATCGCCGGTGCGGTGGGTCCAGGAACCGAGCACATCGAAGCCGACGTGTTACGCCACCAGCTGGTCGAGAGTGGTCGTCGTTTGCTGGGTCTGCGGGGGCCGGGGCACGGAGGGTCGGCGTGACCCTCGACGCCGGAGCGCAGGTTCCGGTGCTCGGGAACGGCCAGCGGATCCTCGTCATCGCCGACGATCCGGAAACCATTGACGTGCTCTCGACCACGCTCGGGCTGGCCCATTACGTTGTCGAGGTCGCGACCGGCAACGCCGCGCTGGCCCGCCTGACCGAGCACCGCTTCGACCTGTTGATGATCGACAGCAAGGTCTCGGACTCCAGCGCGCTCACGCTGGAGCACCGCCCGCTCGGCGACCGGCCGCCTGCACTCGTCCTCGCTGACGACGACGCCCTACCGAACGTGGTTTCCCGGCTCAGACACAACTGCGACGACTACGTGGTGACGCCCTTCCGCCTGGTCGACCTGCTTGCCCGAACCCGGCGACTGCTGAGATCGAGCGAGACCGAGGCCGGCCGGGAGGAACTCCGCTACGCCGATCTCGTTCTCGACGACGCCCGCTGCCAGGCTTGGCGTGGGACGCGCGAGTTGGACCTCACCCCAGCGGAGTACCGACTTCTGCGTTACCTGGTCGCCAACGCCGAGCAGGTGCTGACCAAAGAGCAGATCGGGCGGCACCTCTGGGGTGGGGACCGTAGCGGAAACTCCATCGAGAAGCTCGTCTCGCGGCTGCGAACCAAGGTCAACCAGCAACCGCCCGCCTTGATCGGCACTCGCCGGGGTTTCGGCTACCTGCTCGGCAGGTCGGGCCACTGACGCCGCGCTTCGGGGGTTCCGTACTAACACCTGCAGCACAAAGGGTTTAAACAGCTTGCTCATTAACCATATTCTCTGAGCTGGTGTGAGAGAGCACTTCGCCCCCCTCGTGCGGCGGCCGCGCGCTGCAGCCTCCGCGCACGCCCTCGACAACTTCGCCATCCCTGATCGAGGAGTCCTCCATGTCCTCTGCGCAAATCGACGGAGGTGGCTCGGCCCCGGCCACCGATGCCCCGATAGCGCCGTCGGGGCCGACCGTCACCGCCCGTCCTCGCCTAAGGCCCGCGGCAGCCGCGGTTTCACGCGGTGCCGGCCAGGGCGGGCATCTCCATGGCGTACGTAACGCCCGTTGGGCTACTCGCCGGCGCTCCGGCTGGCCGACCTCGCCCCCGGGTCACGACGAGTACCTCGGTCACGTCAACAGCCCGGGCGCCGGCGCCTTCCTCGTCGCGTTGCCCACGATCGGCTTGGCCGGCTTCGCCACTATGCTGCACCGGCAATCGACGTGGGACTCATCGGCGGCCTGATCGCCAGCAATGCTCAGCCGGGTGGGGCTCACGTCGGTCGATCAGGCCATCGTGCTGGACGTCCTGCCCGAACGGCCCAGCAGACACCGGGCGTCCTCGCCGCGAGCATCGCCCCGCTGGTGCTCACCGCCGGCATGGCCGGTGATGCGAAGAACTACCCCTTGCTCTTCGTTCTCGGTGGCGTCCTGGCGTTCGTCGGCGCGGCGTCGTCACCGTCGCGCGGGTGCGATCGGTCCGCCGGCTAACTCAGATAATCATTAAACTGTTTCAGCGGTTTTGCTGACACGACGCGCGCCTCCTCGTACGGTCGTGCAATACATCTTTTGCTCTAGCAACGGCACAGGCCTCGTCCGAAAGGAAGGTCGCGCGATGACCCAGGCCAACCAAAACGCGCCCACCCTGCGAAGCCTGGGGCTGGACACGATGCGGTCGGTGCTCGGCCAGGCCCCGGCCGACGAGAACGTCGACCTGCGGGACGGCCAGTTCGGCGAGGACCTCGTCGAGATCGGCCTGGTCAACGTCTGGGCCCAGCTCTGGGCCCGCGAGGGCCTCGAGCGACGCGACCGCAGCCTCGTCACGCTGGGCATTCTCATCGCACTCGGGCTCGACGACGAGCTGAAGAACCACGTCCGGATCGCCCGGACGAACGGTCTGACCGAGGACGAGATCGCCGAGGTCATTTATCACGCCGCGGGATATGCGGGTTTTCCGCGCGCGATGGCGGCCCGCAAGGCCGCCCGGGAGGTCCTGGGCGGCTAGCCGCACAGGGTCCGACCACTCAATGCAGAGGAGTCGCAGTGGCTTTGGAGGGAAGAAACGCGGTCGTCACCGGCGGCGGTCGCGGGCTCGGACGCTCGATCGCCGTGGTGCTGGCCGCCCACGGCGCCGCGGTCGCCGTCTGGGACCTGAACGCGGAGAACGCCGCCGAGACCGTCGCCGAGATCCAGGCAGCGGGCGGCAAGGCCGTGGCGATCACCGCAGACGTCTCCGACTCCGGCGCCGTCGCCGCCGCAGCGGCGACCAGCCGGGCGGACCTCGGTCCGGTGACGGTCCTGGTGAACAACGCCGGCATCTCGAACTACGTGCCGTTCGCCGAGCTCACCGAGAACCAGTGGGACCGGATGATCGACGTCAATCTCAAGAGCCAGTTCTTGGTCACGCAGGCGTTCCTCGGCGACATGCTCGAAGCCGGGTGGGGCCGGATCGTCAACATCTCCTCGTCGTCGGCGCAGACCGGCGCGCCCTCGATGGCGCATTACGCGGCCTCCAAGGGCGGCGTCATCGGGTTCACCAAGGCACTGGCGATCGAGCTGGCCGCGACCGGCATCACGGTCAACAACGTGCCGCCCGGCTTCGTCGACACCCCGTTGCTGCGCGAGGGCTTCGACGTCCCCGAGGTCGCCAAGCGTCTGCCGATGAAGCGGCCCGGGCGCCCCGAGGACATCGCTCACGCCGTCGCCTATCTGGCCTCCGCGGAAGCGTCCTATGTGACCGGACAGACGCTGAGCGTCAACGGCGGCCGGTACCTCGTCTGAAACGGCGTTCTGAGGAAGAAGGAACGATCATGGCCGAAACAGCCGAACTCCCCGAGTTCCCGATGCCGCGGTCGGGCCGGTGCCCCTTCGCGCCGCCGCCCGAACTGCTGAAGCTGCACGATTCCGAGAAGCCGTTACGCCGGGTGCGGATCTGGGACGGAACCACCCCGTGGCTGGTCACCGGTCATGCGGCCGAGCGTGAGCTGCTGGCCGATAGCCGGGTCAGCGCCAACCTCGCGCTCGACGGATACCCGCACAGCACTCAGGCGACGAAGGCGCACGCGGGCACACGGACGTCCTCGATCAACAGCGCCGACGGCGCCGAGCACCTCCGTTGGCGCCGGATGCTGACGAACTCCTTCACCCGTTCCCGGATGGTGAAGCTCCGCCCGGAGATCCAGCAGATCACCGACGACCTCATCGACCGGATGCTGGCGGGCCCCAATCCGACGGAGCTCAACGAGGCGTTCTCGCTCCCGCTGCCGTCGTTGATGATCTGCGCGCTGCTCGGCGTGCCGTACGAGGACCATGCGTTCTTCCAGGAGCACGCGGGCGTCATCAACGGGCTGTACCGCACGCCGGAGCAGAACGCCGAGTCCGGCGCGATCCTGCGCCGCTACATCGGCGAACTGGTCCAGAAGAAGATCGACGCACCCAGCGAAGACGTTCTGTCTGACCTCGGTCAACGGATCACGGCCGGGGAAATGACGCTGGACGAAGCCACCTCGCTCGGCCACATCCTGCTGGTCGCCGGGCACGACACCAGTGCCAACATGATCACGCTGAGCACGGCCCTGCTGTTGCAGGAGCCCGAGCAACTGACGGCCCTGCGGGAGCGATCCGGCGACGAGAAGTTCGTGGCGAACGCCGTCGAGGAGCTACTGCGGTACCTGACGATCCCGCACATGCACGCGCGCCGGGCGATCCTCGACGACATCGACTTCCACGGCGAGACGATCCGGGCGGGCGAGGGTGTCATCACCAGCCTTCCCGCGGCCAACTGGGACCCGGTGGCGTTCCCGGAGCCCGAACGGCTCCTGCTCGACCGCCGCGCGTCCCACCACATCACGTTCGGCTGGGGCCCGCACCAGTGCGTCGGTCAGCAGCTGGCGCGGGTGGAACTGCAGGTCGTCTTCAGCACACTCTTTCGCCGGATCCCGACGCTGCGCCTGGCCGCGCCGCTCGAGGAGCTGAAGTTCAAGGCGGACTCGCAGGCCTTCGGCATTTACGAGCTACCGGTCGCCTGGTGAGTCCGTCCGCCCCGCCGTCAGAAGTGGAGTTCCCCGGTGCCCGATAGTTCCTTCCGCGTGACCCGTCTGTACCACCCCAGTCACCACGTCACCGACCTCCGCGCGGCCGAGGCCTGGTTCGAGCGGGTGTTCGGACGCACCAGCCGGCCGATGGCGGAGATGACACGCGGCCGTCCGGCCAGCGATGGCTACCCCACGGATTACTCGACGTTCACGCCGATCAACGACGTCCTGTTCGACATGATCGACCCGAAGCTCTACGTCCTCGACGGCGTCCAGCGCTATGCGAGCGTCGACAAGCCGCACCTCAAGGGGTTCGGCTGGTACGTCGACGGGATCGTCGACGCCTATCGCTCGCTGCGGCGGGCGGGCGTGGCCATGGTCGGGCAGCAGGACGAGGTCGCCGACACCGACACCCCGCCGACGGCCCCCGGCTCGCCCATGCCGATCTTCTTCACCGTCCCGGAGAGCGCCGGCCTGCGGTACGAGTTCCTGCCGCAGATCCCGTTCCCGCTCGACCACCGGCTGGTTCCCGGGTGGGAGCTGCCTGCGGTGTCCGACGACGACCCGCTCGGCCTCGTCCGGGCTTCGCACCACACGGTTCTCACCGACGACCCCGCAAAGGGACTGCGAGTGGTGCGGGACGCGCTCGGCGGCACCGTGATCCACGAGGGCCGCAACGAGGTGCTGGGAACCACCAGTATCTACGTCCACCTCGCCGACGCGGTGTTCGAGTACGCGATCCCCGACGAGGGCACCGCCGCGCGGGACGACTGGCGCACCAGCGCGCCCAACGATAGCTACCACACGATCACCTGGCAGGTCGCCGACCTCGATCGTGTCGCGCGACACCTGGAAGGACAACGTGTCGCCGTCCGCGCGCGCACCGACGAGGCGATCCTCACCGACCCCGAGACGAGTCTCGGCATCCCCTGGGTCTTCACCACCGAGCCGGTCCCCGGGGATCCCCGATGAGCGAGGTCGACGTGCTGGTCATTGGGGCCGGCGTTACCGGTATCCACCAGCTCTACCGCGCCCGCGAGGCCGGATTCTCAACGCTTCTGCTGGAAGCCGGCGACGGGGTCGGCGGAGTGTGGTTCTGGAACCGCTACCCGGGGGCACGGCTGGACTCCGAGAGCTACACCTACGGCTACCTCTTCTCCAAAGAGCTCTTCGAGGGCTGGGAGTGGACGGAGCGCTACGCTGGTCAGCCGGAGAACGAGGCGTACTTCAACTACGCCGTCGATCGGCTCGGATTACGCGAGTGGATCCGGTTCGGCGCACGGGTCACCGCCGTGGTGTTCGACGAGAAGTCGAGCACCTGGCAGGTGAGTGCCGGTGATGGCTCGACGATCCGGGCGCGGTTCGTCGTGGCCGCGACGGGTGTGTTGTCGGTACCGATCTATCCGGACGTGCCGGGCCGAGAGACCTTCCGCGGCGTCCAGCACCACACCGGCCTCTACCCGCGCGACCCCGTCGACTTCACGGACAAGCGGGTCGCGGTCGTCGGCACCGGCTCCAGCGGCGTGCAGATCATCCCGGAGATCGCGCGCGAGGCCGCGTCACTGACCGTCTACCAGCGGTCGGCGAACTGGTGCACGCCGCTGGGCAACGAGCCGATCGGCGCGGAAGCGTACGCGCAGATCAAGGCGGACTTCGAGCCGATGCGCGAGAAGCTGAAGGAGTCGCAGAGCGGTTTCCTGCACCAGCGGCGGGAGCGGAAAGCCTTCGAAGACTCAGCGCCGGACCGCGAGGCGTTCTACCGGCAGATGTGGACGAGCCCCGGATTCTCCAAGCTCATCAGCCACTACTCCGACATGATGACCGACGGCTCGGCGAACGCCGACTGGTGCGAGTTCATGGCGGGCAGGATTCGCGAGCTGGTCGACGATCCGGCCACTGCGGAGAAGCTCATCCCCCGTGACCACGGCTGGGCCGGTAAGCGGCCGCCGTTCGTGACCGGCTATTTCGAGACCTACAACCGGCCGAACGTGACGCTGGTGAGCACCCGCGAAACGCCGATGACGCGGGTGACGGAGACGGGGATCGAGACCACCGACGGTCAGCGGAACTTCGACGTCATCATCTGGGCCTCCGGTTTCGACTTCGGCACCGGCGCCCTGAACCGGCTCGGCGTGCGCGGACGCGGCGGCCTGCCGCTGGAGAAGTACTGGGCGGACGGCCCGCAGACCTTCGCGGGCCTGATGAGCCACGGGTTCCCGAACTTCTTCTTCCCCGGCGGCCCGCACGGCGCGGCCGGCAACAACCCGCGATACGCCGAGGACCAGGTCGACTTCGTCGCCGACCTGATCGAGCACGCCCGCGCCGGCGGCCATCGCACCATCGAGGTGCCCGAGGACGTCGAGCTCGAGTGGAACCGGATGGTCGAGGAACTCGCCGTGCACTCGTCCTTCGGTGAGCACAGCTACTTCTACGGCGCCAACGTCGCCGGGAAACCGCGGAGCTTCCTGCTCAACCCCGGGGGACGCCCGGTGCTGCGGAAGATGCTCGGCGAAGCCGTGGACTCCGATTACGACCGCTTCTTCGCCTGAAATGGGATCCGCAATGGACGACTATCGTTTCGACGGCCGGGCCGTCGTCGTCACCGGCGCCGGCCGGGGCATCGGCCGTGCCTACGCACGCCTGCTCGGCGACCTCGGCGCCAAGGTCGTCGTGAACGACCTCGGCAGCACCATCGCGGGCTCCGGTGCCGACGACGGCCCGGCACAGACCGTGGTCAAGGAGATCATCGACGCCGGCGGCACGGCGGTCGCGGACACCAGTGATGTTTCCACGCCGGCCGGCGGTGCCGCCCCGATCGCGCTGGCGGTCGAGCGGTTCGGACGCATCGACGCCGTCATCAACAACGCCGGCAACGTCCGCTTCGGGGCACTGCCCGACCTGGCCCTGGAGACACTCGAAAGCCTGCTGTCGGTACACGTGAAGGGGGCCTTCAACACCAGCGCGGCGGCCTGGCCGCACTTCCTGACGCAGGACTACGGGCGGATCGTGCTCACCGGCTCGATCGGCATGTTCGGCCTGCCCGACAACCTGCCCTACGCCACCGCCAAGGCGGCGATGATCGGAATGGCCCGCAGCATGAGTCAGACGGCCGCCGGGCACGACATCACGGTCAACGTCATCGCCCCCAACGCGATGACGCGGATGGCCGGTGGCCCGTCGGAGGGCATGGACTCGTTGCGCGAACAGGGCCGCGACTCCAGCGGCGGCGCGATGGACCCCGCGCTCGTCGCACCGATGGCCGCCTACCTCGCCAGCGAGGCCTGCGCGGTCAGCGGAGAAGTCTTCCTGGCCGGCGCCGGACGCTTCGCCCACCTCTTCGTCGGCGTCACCGAGGGCTACCTGCCCAGCGATCCCCAGAAGACGACCGTCGAGGACGTGGCCACCAACCTCGACCGCATCAAGGACCACGACGGATTCCACGTTCCGGACAGCCTGATGGCCGCCGTCGGCCGGTACATGTCTCATCGTTGAGGAGAACCCCATGACTGACTTCCCGCACCACGCCCTGGGCAAGGAGCTGAACAACTGGGGCCGCTGGGGCGACGACGACCAGGTCGGCACGCTCAACTTCGTGACGCCCGAGAAGCGGGTAGCGGCGGCGAAGCTCATCCGTACCGGCAAGACGTTCGACCTCGGCATGGCGTTCGACTCCGAAGGTCCGTTCAAGGCCGGGGGGTTCCGCAACAACCCGATCCACGTCATGTCGCTGCTGCCGTCGGACACCGCGAGCTCGAAAGACGGCTTGATCTCGGCCGACGACATGATCTTCACCGGTCTGCAGTCGGCGACGCAGTGGGACGGCCTGGCGCACGTCGGCTACGGCGGCTACTTCTACAACGGCGTCCCGGCGGGCATGGTGAACAACTTCCGGGGGGCGATGAAGAACGACTTCCCGAAGGTCATCGACCGGCTGATCTCCCGGGGCGTGCTGCTCGACATCCCCCGGCTCAAGGGCGTCGACCGGCTGGAGGACTCCTACGCGGTCACCGAGGCCGACGTGCTCGCGGCCGAAGAACGGCAGGGCGTGCAGGTCGAGTCCGGCGACATCGTGCTGCTGCGCACCGGCTCGTACAAGTGGTTCCTGGAGGGCGACCGGGCCCGCTTCCTCGGCAACGTGGCCGGCCCCAGCCTCGGCCTCTGCCGCTGGCTGCACGACCGTGAGGTCGCCGCGCTCGCCGTCGACAACTATGCCGGGGAGTCGTGGCCCAGCCCGGTCGAGGGTTCGACGATCCCGTTCCACCAGGTGGTGATCCGCGACATGGGGCTCACGCTCGGCGAGATGTTCAACTTGGAGGAGCTGGCCGAGGACTCCGAGGCCGACGGCGTCTACGAGGTCTTCCTCAGCGCCACGGGCCTCAAGGTGACCGGCGCCGTCGGGTCGCCGCTGACTCCCATCGCGATCAAGTAATGGCCCGGTTCGCCGATGTACACGCGGGCGTCCTGGCAACGATCGCGGCGCACTCGCAGGCCCAGGACGACGGCCGCGTCGAGGACATGGTCGCCCTCTACCGTGCCGACGCGATCGTGGAGATCCCTGGTATCGCCACGCTGACCGGCGCCGATGCCATCCGGGCGGCCTTCTCCCAACCGGCCTGGCAGCCCGATCCGGCCAAACCTCAACGCCACATCGTCTCCAACACCGTGCTGACGAAATGGGACGACCACACGGCGGAGGCGACCAGTGATGTCGTGATGCTCACGTTCGACGGGACGGCCTGGGCCCCGGCCATCGTCGCGCGCTATCACGACCGGTTCTCCGAGTCCGGCGGCCGGTGGCTGCTGACCGGGCGCGTCGACGAGTACGTGGGGTTCACGCCATGAGCGACGGCCCGCTCGCCGGTCTGCGCGTCATCGACGCGGCCACCCTCGCGGCCGGCCCCCTCGTGGCTACCTGGCTCGGGGAGCACGGCGCCGATGTCGTCAAGATCGAGCAGCCCGACGGCGGTGACCCGCTGCGCCAGTGGGGGGCGCAGAAGGACGGCATCGGGCTGATGTGGAAGAGCCTGGGGCGCAACAAGAAGAGCGTGACGCTCAACCTGCGCCTGCCGGCGGGCCGGGATCTCCTGCGGCGGTTGGCCGCGCAGGCCGACGTCATCGTGCTGAACCTTCGCCCGTCGACGCTGCGGAAGTGGCAGCTGGACCACGACAGCCTCGCCGCCGCCAACCCCGGGCTGGTCACGGTGCACGTCACCGGCTACGGTGCCGGCGGCCCGAAGTCCGACCGGCCGGGGTTCGGCACGCTCGGCGAGGCGATGAGCGGGTTCGCGCACCTGACCGGTTCGCCGGACGGGCCGCCCACGCTGCCGTCGTTCATGCTCGCCGACGGGGTCGCGGCGCTGCACGCCACGTACGCGGTGATGATGGCGCTCTACCACCGGGACGTCCACGGTGCGGGTGGCCAGCTCATCGACGTCAACCTGATCGAACCGCTGGCCCGGCTGCTGGAGCAGCAGGTCCTGACCTACGACCAGCTCGGCGAGGTGCCGGTCCGGACCGGGAACCGGTGGGACATCAGCGCGCCGCGCAACGTGTACCTGACCAAGGATGGGCACTGGCTGGCGATGTCGGGCAGCGCGCCGACGATCGCCAAGCGCGCGCTCCAGGCGGTGGGCCGGCCGGAGCTGACCAAGGACCCACGGTTCGCCGAGGCGCAACAGCGACTGCGCAACGCCGTCGAGATCGACGCGATCATGGCCGGATGGATTCGCGAGCACACCCTCGACGACGCGATGACCGTGTTCGAGGAGGCCGAGGTGGCCGCCGCCCCCGTCTATGACGCCGCGCAACTCCTCGACGACCCGCACCTGAGCGCTCGGGGCACCTATCCGAGCCTTCCCGACGCCGACTTCGGATCGATGCGGGTGCAGGCGCCGGTCCCTCGCTTCTCCGCGACCCCCGGTCGGATCGACCACCTCGGGCCCGAGCTCGGCGAGCACAACGACGAGATCTACGGCGGCCTGCTCGGGCTCGCCGACGACCAGCGGCGTGAGCTGCGCGAGCACGGCGTCATCTAAGGGGAGACAATGGGCACCACGGAGTCGTGGATCGCCGGTGAATCGGTGGGCACGAACGAGGTCTACGAGAACATCGACCCCTCGACCGGAGACGCGATCGGGACCGTCTCCCGGGGCGGCCCCGACCAGATCGACGCGGCGGTCACCGCCGCCCGCGCCGCCCAGCGCAGCTGGCGCGCGACCACGCCCGAGCACCGCGCGGATCTACTCTGCACGCTCGCCGACCTCATCGAAGGCGACGCCGAGGAGCTCGCCCGGCTGGAGAGCGCCGACTCGGGCAAGCCGTTGTCGCAGTCCCGCAACGACGCGAAGGTCTGCGCGCGCTACTTCCGCTTCTACGGACGCGCGATCGACTCCTACTACGGCCTGAGCATCCCGCTGCGAGACGACCTGCACGTCTACACCCGGCGCGAGCCGCACGGCGTCACTGGCCACATCCTGGCCTGGAACTACCCGTTGCAACTGCTCGGCCGGGGGGTGGCCCCGGCCGTCGCCACCGGCAACTGCGCGGTGGTCAAGCCTGCCGACGAGACCCCGCGCACCGCCGTGGCGGTGGCGCGGCTCGCGAGCCGGGCCGGCTTCCCGCCCGGGGTGTTCAACGTCGTCACCGGTCTCGGGCCGGAGGCCGGCACCGCGCTGGCCGACCACCCGGGCGTGCGCCACCTGGGGTTCGTCGGCTCGACCCGGGTCGGCAGCCTGGTCGCCGTCGCGGCCGCCGAGCGGGTGGCTCCGGCGACGCTGGAGCTGGGGGGCAAGTCCGCGCACCTGATCTTCGCCGACGCCGACGTCTCCCGGGCGGCGCAGGTGGCCGCGGCCGCGATCTTGCAGAACGCCGGACAGACCTGCTCGGCCGGTTCCCGGGTGCTCGTCCACGAATCCGTCCATGACGAGGTGGTTGACCGCATCGCGCGGCACTTCGCCACCGTGACCATCGGCCCGGGTCTGGACGACCCCGGCCTGGGGCCGCTGGTCTCGCGCGGGCAGCAGGACCGCGTGAGTGCGTTCGTCGAGTCGCCGCACGGCGGCACGCTCGTTTGCGGCGGTTCGGTCGCCGAACCGGACGGCGTCACCAAGGGCGCCTTCTTCGAACCCACCCTCATCGACGGCCCGGACCCGGACTCGCCGATCGCGCAAGAGGAGATCTTCGGTCCGGTGCTCACCACGCTGCGCTTCTCCACCGAGGAGGAGGCCTTGGCGCTGGCCAACGGCACCGACTACGCGCTGCTCGGCGCGGTGTGGACCGCCGACCTCCGCCGCGCGCACCGGCTCGCGGCGCAGCTCGAAGCCGGCCAGGTCTACGTCAACACCTACGGCGCGGGCGGCGGCGTGGAACTGCCCTTCGGCGGGTTCAAGAAGTCCGGCTACGGCCGGGAGAAGGGCGTCGAGGCACTCGACGCCTACACCGCCACCAAGACCGTCGTCGTCCAGCTTTAACGAGAGGACCTCATGAGCCGAACTGATCAGCTGACCCTGGTCGCCTTCATGCAGGCGTCCAACGTCTCGGTGTACTCCGGCTCGTGGCGCTACCCGAGCGCTGCGGCAGACTACCTGGACATTCGTTACTACCAGCGGATCGCCCGGACCTTGGAGGACGGCGGCTTCGACCTGCTGTTCTTCGACGACCGGCTCGCGATGCCCTCGATCTACGGCGACTCCCCCGCTGAGGCGATTCGCTACGGCGCGCGTCCGATCAAGCTCGACCTGACCGCCGTGCTCGGCGCGGTCGCCGCCAGCACCCAGCACATCGGGCTGGGCGCCACGTACTCGACGACCTACTACCCACCGTTCCACGTCGCGCGGACGTTCGCGACGCTCGACCACCTGAGCCGCGGCCGAGCGGCCTGGAACGTGGTGACCTCGGTGAACGATACCGAGGCCCAGAACTACGGGCTCGACGAGCATTTCCCCCACGACAAGCGCTACGACCGGGCCGAGGAGTTCATCGAGGTCGTCTCGAAGCTCTGGGACTCCTGGGAGGACGACGCGATCCTCAACGACCGCCAGCAGGGCATCTTCGCCGACCCCGACAAGGTCCACGAGCTCGACCACCAGGGGGAATACTTCACCGTGCGCGGCCCCCTGACCGTGCCTCGCACCCCGCAGGGCCGCCCGGTCATCATCCAGGCCGGCCAGTCCGGCCGCGGCCAGCAGTTCGCCGCGAAATGGGCCGACCTCATCTTCACCGCCGACCCGAGTCAAGAGATCGCCCAAGAACACTACAAACAGCAAAAGCAGCTCATCGACGACGCCGGGCGCGACGCCGCCACCGTGAGGCTGCTGCCGATGGTCTACACGATCGTCGGCGAGACCGAGGCGATCGCCAAAGAAAAGGAACTGATCTTCCTCAACGAACTGGTCCACCCGATGGCGTCCCTGACGCTGTTGTCCGAGGTGACCAACTACGACTTCGCCGGGCACTCGCTCGACGACCTGGTCACCGACGAGCTGATCGCGCAGGTCTCGGGCATCCGCGGGCTCGTCCAGGGCGTACGCCGGCACGTGGGCAGCGCGAAGCTCACGCTGCGCACCCTGGCCAACCACCGGGCGACCCTGCTGCAGGGGCCACGATTCGTCGGCACCGGGCCGCAGGTCGCCGAACAGATGGGGCAGTGGTTCCAGTCCCACTCCTGCGACGGCTTCGTCCTGGCCGCCACCCACTTCCCCGGCGCGTTCGAGGACTTCGTCCGCCTGGTCGTGCCCGAGCTCCGCGCCCGCGGCCTGGTCCGCAGCGAGTACACCGGCGACACCCTGCGCGAGAACCTCGGCCTGGAGCGGCCGCGGAACCTGTTCACGGAGACCACCGATGCCTGAGGCCCGCCCGCTACGCCGGTCGGAGCTGGCCACCCCGGCCACCAGCGACAAGATGATCGCCAAAGCCGCCGCGTCCGACGCCGATCTGGTTTTCCTCGATCTGGAGGACGCGGTCGCGCCGCACCTTCGCGAGCAGGCCAGGGCCGGCGCCGTCCGCGGGCTCAACGAGCTCGACTGGGGCACCACCGTGCGCGCGGTGCGCATCAACGGGATCGGCACGAAGTGGGCTTACGGCGACATCGTCGAGGTCGTCACCGGGGCCAGGGAGAACCTCGACACGCTCATCGTGCCGAAGGCCACCGCCGGCCGGGACGTGTGGTGGGTCGACGTTCTGCTCAGCCAGCTGGAGGAGGACCTCGGCCTGCGCACGAAGATCCGCCTCGAAGTGCTGATCGAGGACGTCGCCGGGGTTGCGCACGCCGAGGACATCGCCACTGCCAGCCCCCGGCTGGACGCCGTCATCTTCGGCGCCGGTGACCTTTCGGTCTCGCAGGAGGCGCGCGTGGACACCAACTTCCGTCCGCGCGACGGTTACGCGGGCGACTTCTGGTACTACGCCCGAATGCAGGTGCTCACCGCGGCCCGGGTCGCCGGAATCGCCGCCATCGACGCCCCGTACCCCGACTTCGGCAACCCGTCCGGTTACGAGGCGGACGCGCGCGCGGCGGCGTCGCTGGGCTTCGACGGGAAGTGGGCGATCCATCCCTCCCAGATCGAGATCGCCAACCGCGTTTTCCGCCCCAGCGACGCCGAGGTCGAACGGGCCCGCCGCAACGTCGAGGCCTACCGCGCCGCCGAGGCCGCCGGGCTCGGTGCGACCAGTGTGGACGGCCAGCTGGTCGACGCCGCCCACGTCAAGCTGGCCGAACGCGTCCTTCGGCACCACTCCGCGGTCGTCGGCTCCTAGATCTGGCGTTCCCTCTCCGTACTCATCGACCAGGAGCGTTCCATGAGGGTTTTCGTCGACGTGGACAAGTGCGTCGCCGCCGGCCAGTGTGTCTTCACGGCCATGGAGGTCTTCGATCAGCGCGACGACGACGGCCTGGTCGTCCTCCTGAACGCTGAGCCGCCCGCCGAACTGGCCGACGACGTCCGCCACGCAGCACTGATCTGCCCAGCGCAGGCCATCCGCACCGAGGAATAGCGTCGTCAGCCGGAAGTACCGCGTGTCGGGCCTTACGACGAGGCCCGACGCCACTGGGTCACCCGTTGTGCGCGGCCAGGACCCGATCGATGAGGGAGGGGTCGATCATCGCGAGCAGCTTTTTCAGCGGTATCTGCTCCACCAACGGCAGGACCTCCGGGTTGGTGATGCTGACCTCGAAGCCCAGCGTGCTGATCACGCTCAGGAGCGCGGCCCGGCCGGACGGATCGTCCATCCACTCGCGGACCGTGGAGTCGCTGCCGAGCGGTGTCTCCGGCTCGGTGCGGTCCAGGACGAACCCGGTGGTGCTCCGCAGGTCGCGCGAGGACGCGGCTGCGGTGAGCTCGTACCGGCCACCGGCGATGACCCACGCCTGGTGACGGGTGCTGTAGGAGGCGAACTCGCGGTCCGCGATGTCGACGACCACCCGCGCGGACTCTCCCGGCGCCAGCGGGACCTTCGCGAAGGCCACCAGCCGGCGAGCCGGCCGGTCCGGCTGCGTGGCCGGTCCGCTGGCATAAAACTGCACGACCTCCGCGCCGGCCCGGGTCCCGGTGTTGGTGACGGTCACGGTGGCCCGCACCTGACCGTCAGTACGATCGACCACCACGTCGCCGTACTCGAAGGACGTGTACGACAGGCCGTGCCCGAACGGGTACGCGACCTCGCGTCCGACCGTGTCGTAGAACCGGTACCCGACGTAGTGACGTTCGCCGTAGAGCGTCCGAGCGCCGTCACCGGGGAAGTTGAGGAATGCGGGGGTGTCTCGCAGGGCAAGCGGGATCGTCTCGGCGAGCTTGCCGGAGGGCGACTCCGCGCCGAAGAGAAGCCGGGCCGCGGCGGTCCCACCGGCCTGGCCACCCAGGCCGAGTTCGAGGATCGCGGCGGCATCCCGGGCCCAGTCGGCCACCGTGACCAGCCCACCGTTGGAGAGTAGTACGACCACTCGCGGGTTGACCGAGGCAACCGCGCTCAGCAGCCGGCGCTGCCCCGCGGGGAGATCGAGGTGAGTGCGGTCGAAGCCCTCCGACTCCTCCGCCGCCGGAAGGCCGAGGAAGAGCACGGCGTCCTCGGCGGCCGCGGCCAGCCGAACGGCCTCGGAAACCAAGGCCTCGGTATCGGCCTCGGCATCCGAGGTCAACGAGAACCCGGGGGCGAAGGTGACCTCGCGCCGGCCGGCGACCAACTCGCGTATCGCGTCCAATCCGGCGTCCAACCGGGTCGGCTGCACCTGCGAGCTGCCGGCACCTTGATAGCGCGGCGTACGGGCGAACTCTCCGATCACCGCGAGCCGGCCGGCACCGGGCGCCAGCGGCAGGAGCGGCCCGTCGTTCTTCAGGAGGACGGCGGCCGCGGCTGCCGCCTCGGTCGCGAGCTCGTGATGGTCGAAGGCAGACCCCGTGGGCTCGCGGTGATAGGCCGCGGCCAGTGCGGCAACCCGGTGGGATGCCCGGGTCAGATCGTCTTCGCTCAACCGACCACTGCCGACGGCCTCGACCAGCGTCGTGACGCTCCGGCGGGCGTCATTGCCAGGCATTTCCAGGTCCAGGCCGGCGGCGACCGCGGCCGCCGGGTCCTCGACCGCGCCCCAGTCGGAGACGACCAGCCCGGCAAAGCCCCATTCGTTCCGCAGCACGTCGGTCAGCAACCAGGGATTCGCGGTGGACGCGACGCCGTTGATCCGGTTGTAGGAGGCCATGACCGTCGCCGGCGCCGCCCTCTTCACTACCCGCTCGAACGCGGCGAGGTAGATCTCGCGCAGGGTCTGCTCGTCGACCTCGGCGGAGACCGTCATCCGGTTGGTCTCCTGGTTGTTGGCCGCGAAGTGCTTCACCGACGCGGCGACGCCGGTGGACTGCAGGCCGTTCACCCAGGCCACGCCGAGTTCACCGGCCAAGAGCGGGTCTTCGGAGTAGTACTCGAAGTTCCGCCCGCACAACGGCGACCGCTTGATGTTGATTCCTGGCCCCAGCAGGACGTGCACGCCCAGGGCCCGGCATTCCCGCCCCAGCGCCTCCCCGATCCGGCGGACGAGATCGAGGTCCCAGCTGGCTGCCAGGCCCGCCGCGGTCGGGAAGCAGGTCGCCGGATGGCTCCGCCCGAACCCGCCATGGCCCAGCGACGGGTCCTGCAGGCGAACGCCGTGGGGCCCGTCCGTGAGCACCAGCGACGGTACGTCGCCCACCGCCCGAGTACTCCAGGTGTCGGCCCCGGACACTAGGGCGGCCCGCTCCTCGATCGAGATCGTCTCCAACGGGCTGTTCACAGGTCTCCTCGGGACGGAAGGTTCCCGGCGTCGCGGATTCGCCGCTGCCGGCGTCGTTCCTGCTGAGCAGCGGGGTCGGCCACTGGCGCGGCCAGCAGTAGTCGCTGGGTGTACGGATCCTGCGGCGCGGTCGTGACGTCGGCCGTGGCCCCGGTCTCGACGATGCGTCCCCGGTGGATCACGGCGGTGCGGTGGCTGACATGACGCACCACGGCCAGGTCATGGGAGATGAAGAGGTAGGCCACGCCGGTGCGACGCTGGATGTCCAGCAACAGGTCCAGCACCCGGGCCTGGGTGGAGAGATCCAGCGCGGAGACCGGCTCGTCACAGACGATCAGCTTCGGTTCCAACGCGAGCGCCCGGGCGATCGCGATGCGTTGTCGCTGCCCACCACTGAATTCCCGGGGCAGCCGATGGTGGGCGTCGCCGGGCAGTTGGACCTGATCGAGCAGATCCCGGATCCGCTGCCGGGCCTGGTCCCGGGAAGTGCCCTGGACGGTGAGCGGCTCGGCGAGGATGTCTCCGATCGTCAGCGACGGGTTGAGGCTGGTGTAGGGATCCTGGAAGACGACCTGGATGTCGCGGGCCAGCGCGCGACGCGCCTTGCCCGTGACGTGCGTGATGTCGCGCCCGTCGAACCAGATCCGGCCACTACTGGGCCTGGCCAGGCCGAGCACGGCCCGGCCGATCGTGGTCTTCCCGGAGCCCGACTCCCCCACCAGGCCGAGTGCCTCGCCCCGGCCGGCGGTGAGGGAGATCCCGTGCAACACGTCCACGGAGCGCGGGCGGAAGCCATGGCCGGGGTAAGAAAGGTACAGGTCATCGATCTCGAGCAACGCCATACCCTCACGCCTTCCGCTCGAGTAGGTCCGCTGTGTCGTTCACCGGATGGGAGCCGGGCGGCGGGTCCGTACGGACGTGGCTCTCGTCCAGGATCGCGTCGAGCAACATCCGGGTGTGAGCATGCCGCGGGTCGGCGAACACGGTGGTGAGGTCCCCGGTTTCGACGATGTGACCCCGGTGCATGACCGCGATCCGGTCACAGAGATCCGCCACGACGCCGAAATTGTGCGTGACCAGCAGGACGGCCATGCCCAGCTCCGCCTGGAGATCCCGGAGCAGATCGAGGATCTCGGCCTGGATCGTGACGTCCAGGGCCGTGGTCGGCTCATCGGCGATGAGCAGCTTCGGCTCCGACGCGATGGCCCCGGCGATCAGGACGCGTTGTGCCATCCCACCGGAGATCTCATGAGGATAGGCCCGGAACGTGCGCTCCGGCTCCGTGATGCCCACGCGCGCCAGCAGTTCGAGCACGCGCGCCCGCGCCGCTGCGCGCGACAGCGAACGATCAGTGGACCGCAGCCCCTCGATCAACTGGGCGCCCACGGTGGCCGAGGGGTCGAGGTTGGACATCGGTTCCTGCGGTACGTAGGCGATCTCCGGCCCGCGCACCCGGCGCATGTCCCGCTCGCTCAGGCCGAGTAGTTCCTGACCGTCGAGGCGGATCGAACCGGCCACCACGACCGCCTCGGCCGGCAGCACACCGAGGACCGCGAACGCGGTCTGGGTCTTTCCCGATCCCGACTCCCCGACCAGGCCCACCACGTCCCTCGCGTCGACGCGCAGCGACACGCCGGAGACCACCTCGCGCAACTCGCCCGAGACCTGCGGATAGGCGATGGTCAGGTCCTCGACGACCAACAACGCCGGCTCTTCGATGCGGCCGCCGGTCGCGGCCAGGACCGTGGCCTTCGGCGCCCGGCTGCGGCTGCGCTTGGGCTGGACTCCTTCGAGCGTGTCACGCAGGGCGTTACCCAGCAGAACCAGGGACGCGGTGAAGATGCCCAGGAGCAGGCTGGGCCAGAGGAACTGCAGCGGCGCGCGGTAGAGGTTGACGAACCCGCTGTTGATCATGGCGCCGAAGCTGGGCACCGAGTCCGATCCCACGCCCAGGAAGGCGAGCCCGGACTGGGCGGTGATCGCGCCTCCGGCCAGGAACGCCGCGGAAATGATGATCGGCCCGCGGACCGCGAACAACACGTGACGACCCAGGATCCGGAGATCGGGCAGCCCGGATACGCGGGCGGCGTCGACGTACAGTTCGTTCTTCACCGCGAGCACCAGGTTGCGCACGATCCGGTAGATCCCCGGCGACAGCAGCACACCGAGGAAAGCCATCGTGGCCCGGTAGTCGCCCTTGGTCACCGGCAGCAGCACGATCAGCGCCAGGATGCCGGGGAAAGTCATGATGAGGTTGAACGTCCACTCGGTGACCGCGCGCGTCCGGTGGCCGAGGTACCCACCCACCAAGCCGGCGCTGACCCCGATGACCAGCGCGATGCTGGTGCCGATCAGCGCGGAGATCGTGCTGGTGTTGATCGAGTACAGCAGCCTCGCATAGATGTCGCGGCCGCTGTCGTCTCCCCCCAGCAGATATCCCTGTGCCCCTATCTTGGCGTTCACCGCGTCCAGCGAGGCGTGGTTGGGACCCCGGCTGGTCAGCAGCGGCGCCAGCAGGCCGACCACGACGATCAGAAGGATGACGCCACCGCAGATCACTGCCTGCGGATCCCGCAGCAATCGCCGCCAGAGCGACCGGCGGCCCGGCGGCTCCGATCGGGGAGCGGTCGGCAGGGTCTCGATGCTCACTGGAGTCTCGCCTTCGGATTGAGCCAGCCGTTGACGATGTCGGTGAGCAGGTTGACCCCGACGACCAGCAGCACGCCGAAAACGGTGACCCCCAGGACCACCGGGATGTCGCCCTGCTGGGAGGCCTGGAAGGTGAGCGTGCCGAAGCCCGGCAGGGCGAAGAGCTGCTCGATGATCAACGCGCCGCCGAGCATCGCGACGAACTGCAGCGACAGCACTGTCAAGGCCGGGCTCGCGGCATTACGCAACGCATGGCGCAGCACGATGGAGCGGCCCGACACGCCTCTGGTCCGCAACGTCCGCACGTAGTCTTTACGCAGTTCGTCGATCATCGATCCGCGTACCTGCGCGGTCAGCGGCGCCGCCCCGCCGATCGCCAGGGCGATCACGGGTATCACAATCGAGGCCAGCCATCTGCTGGGACTCTCCCCCAGTGGCGTATAGCCGGTGGCCGGCAGCCAGTGCAGCTTGATGGCCAGGACGTAGACCAGCGCGATCGCGAACAGCAGGTTGGGCACCAGGTTGCCGATCAGGGACGCGCCTTGGGCCAGGCGGTCCAAGGCCCCGCCCCGGGACGCCGCGAACACCCCGAGCGCGACGCTCACCACCGCGCTGACCAGCATCGAAACCAGAACGATGGAGAGCGTGACCCCGAGCCGGTGGGTGACCGCGGACACCACCGGCTCGCTGCTGCCGTATGACACCCCGAAGTCTCCCCGGGCGACGTGGCCCAACCAGTCGAGGTACTGCACGAGCACCGGCCGGTCGAAGCCCATGCTGGCCTTCGCCGCGGCCACCGCGTCCGGAGTCGCGCCGGTCCCCAGCCTGTTGCGCACTACGCCCTCTTCCGAGCTGGCGAGCAGCAGGAACGTGATCAGCGTGGCCAACAGCGCGAGCACCACGCCGGCCGCGAGGCGACGCAGGACATAAAGCACCATGCGGGTTCCTTCTCCCCCGAGATTGGGCGGTGCGTCCGGCTCCGGGTCGTGCTCGGCCACGACCCGGAGCCGCCTGGTCAGTCGGGCAGAGCGAAGGCGCGGAGCGTGGAAGACACCAGGGGGTTCTCCACGTACTTCACGCCCTTGGTGGCCCAATCGTTGCCGTTGTAGGCGATCGGAGCCGCCCAGGCGTTCTTCACCGCGAATGCGCTGATCTGCTTGTAGAGCGTGGCGGCCGCCGTCGGGTCCTGTGCCGCATTGACGTCGGTCATCAGCTTGGTCAGCTGGGGGTCGGTGGTGTGGAACGGATTGAGCAGCCCGGTGGGGGCGAAGTTGGTCTGCATCTCCGAGGCCGGGTAGGTCAACCCGTTCATGAAGATGACGACCGGGTACTTCTGGGACGAGATCTCCGTGGCGATGTTCTGCGGCGGAACGGCGACGAAGGTCGCCTTGATACCTATCTCGCCCAGCTCCTGCACCAGGGTCGGCTCGTACGGTTTGGTGAAGCCGGGGCTCGGGATCGAGATCGAGAAGCCCTTCGCGTACCCCGCGTCGGCCATCAGCTTCTTCGCCTGAGTGACGTTGTAGCCGTAGGTGTTGTCCACCGCCGGGTCGTAGCCGTCACCGTTCACGTTGAAGAGCTGGTTGGTCGGCTTACCGACGCCGTTCTGGATGACCTTATTGATCTTCGCGCGGTCGAGGGCCAGGTTGATGGCCTGCCGCACCCGAAGATCCTTGAGTGCCGGGACCTTGACCCCGCCGCGGTCGGCGATGATCAGCGCCGCGACCACCGTCGCGTCGACCCTGGTGATGGTGAAACCGGCGGCCTTGAGCTGCGCCCCGTCCCGGCTGTCGATCGGGGAAGCGTTCGTCTGGCCCGACTTCAGCGCGTTGAGGCTCGCCGTCGGGTCGGTGAACACGCGCAGGGAAACCTTCTTGAACGGGTAGGCGCTCTTGTTCCAGTAGTCCTCGCGCCGTTTCAGCACATAGGTCGAGCCGGCCACCGTGCCGGACTTTTCCAGCGTGTACGGGCCGGACGCCACCGGATCCAGTGCCGAGCTCGGCTGGGCCATCGTCGCCGGATCGGCGATCACGCCGAGGGGGCCGGTCAGCCCCGGGAGAAAGCCTGCGTCGGGTTGCTTGAACTTCACGACGACCGTGGAGTCGTCGGTTGCGGTGACACCGTCGACGTTGACCATCGAGGCGTACTGCGGGCCCGGGACGGTCTTGATCCGGTCAAGGGTGGCTTTGACCGCAGCGGACGTCACCGGGGTGCCGTTGCTGAACTTCATGCCCGTGCGCAGCGTGAGGGTCAGCGTTCGGCCATCGGCGGTGTACTGCCACTTCTCCGCGGCGTTCGGTTGAACCTTCCCGTCGGGGTCCAGATAAAGCAGCGTGTCGTACACGCCGCCCCAGACGTACTGGGCGGCCCCGCCCGTGATCTGCGCCGGGTCGAGCGACGCGGGCGCCGACCTGAGCGAGATGGAGAGGGTAGTGGCGGCGCTCGAAGACCCGCCGTCCTCGCCGGAGCTGCCGGAACACGCGGCCGGCGCGAGCAAAACGAGCGCAGCGGCGATCGATGCGATGGCGCGTATCCGCGCCCTAGGCTTTCTGACCGGACTGGCCATGGCGGTTGTGCCCTTCGACGCTGATGCCGGACAGGGTGGCAGCGACGGCGCCGTCGTTCGGTACGCGCGGCGGTCGCCCGGGAGGAACTCGGGGACGTCACCGGTCGGCAGGCTGGGGCAGGCCGACCGGTGACGAGAGGACTCAGTGCTTGTAGAGCGCGAGCGGGACGCGCCCGACGATGCCGTCGAGCTGACCACCGCTGCGGGCATCCGCCCAGGTCACATACGCGTACTTATCGGTGACGAGGATCCGGGAGAACTCGTCGCCCTCACCCTTGAAGTACGGCTGGGTGGTCTTGTTGACCTTGACGGTGGGGCTGAACGTCTTCCCGTGATCGAACGAGACCGTCGAAAAGACGTCCACGTCCGGCTGAGTCCGCCACATGACGCCGAGTGCACCCCGGGCGCCGAAATCGATCCACGGCCGGAACGCGCCGGGAGCGCTGATCACGGTCGGGCCGGTCCACTTCGTCCCGGCGTTCTCGGTGACGTAGACCTCGAAGGTGTCGCCCCTCGGGATCATCACGGCGAACCGCCCGGCCTTCGTCGGGTCGGCCGAGACCCACGGAATCGGGTCGGAGGCCAGCAGCGCCTGGCTCGGCACCGTCGAACCGCTCGGCGGCGCCACCGTCGCGCCCTTGCTGTCGGTCAGCAACGAGCTGGTGAAGGTCTTCCCGCCGTCACGGCTCACGGCGATCGTCACGGTGGTCGGCTCGATCGACGTGTTGTTGACGACCTTCAGGCAGGTGCCCGTCATCAGGATCCCGTGGCCGACGGCGATCTGATTGCCGAATGCCTGATCCGGAAGCGTGGTCGTGGGAGTGGTCCAGGTGCGGCCGCGATCTGAGCTGATCGTCACGGCGTGCGGGCTCGGGGCCGGCGTGAGCGTGCCCACCGCGTAGACCTTGTCGGTGGCCGCGTCGACCCGCAGTCGCGGCGTCGTCGCGATCAGGAGGGGCGTGTCCACGGGTGTGCTCCACGTGCGACCGCCGTCGGTGGAGCGAGCGACCCCCACGTGGTTCGGGGCTCCGCCGCAGCCGCCCGGGGACGACTCGGTCGGCGCCCCTGGCGCGCACCCGAGCCGGTTGAACGCGGTGTAGAAGGTGCCCTGGGAATCGACGGCGAGGTAGGGGTCACCGCACTCGGCGCGGTTTCCGTACGGGAATGCCACGCGAGTCCAGGTAGCCCCGCCGTTGGTGGAGTACGCGGCGTAGCAGTGGTACTGGGTCCGCACGGTTGTCGTCGCGGGCGTGTGGTCGGTCGAGATGTAGACGACGTTGTTCGGGTTCTTCGGGTTGACGGCCACGATCGGCTGGCCGTTGGACAAGGTCGACGCTTGCGTGACGTTGACCTCGAGGCTTCCCGCACCGCCTCCGGCGGCGCTGGGAAGACTCGCCTGTGCGCTGGTCGTGAGCGGCAGCACGAGGGCCAGCCCGAGGGCTGCTCCGGCTGCCAATATTCGCTTCCTGATCCTCTGGGTGGAAGGTGTCGTCAGTGACATCTTGCCTGCCTCTCCTCGTGCGCGGCCTGGATGGTCCAGGCCGGTCGGGGGCTGTCCGTGGCGCCGACAGCAGACAACTGAGGTGGATGGATTAGGTCGATCTCGGCGTCGCGGTTGCGGGGACGCAACGCGGCACTCAGGCGCCCGAGCGGTAAGGCAGGGGCGTCTTCGTACCGCGCGTCGGGTGGTGCGCCGCGTCGCCTACCGCGGCCGGAGGTGACCGGTGCCGGTATTGGTACCGCAATATTTTCATCGCGTCAACGAATCAGTTATATTAGTAAGGTCTCTGCACCTCTTGGACGAAGATCGGTGAGACCCGCCCAAACCCCTCGTTGACGGCACCCGTCTTTTGCTCTAGCAATATGCGCTGAGACCCGGGAGGGCATGTGGACACAAAGAGACCGAAGCTCGGCTCCGTCGATCGACTACTCTTCTGAGGTGGCCCGACCTGCTCCAGCCTCCGCGCGGGCGGTGAACATCATCGCGTTCCTCACTGCGCACCCGTCGCGGGGCTTCACCATCAGCGAGCTGGTTCAACACCTGAAGATGAACATCGCGTCAGCGCACTCCACGCGCGGTACTCGGCGACTGCGGATTCGTCGTGCGGGACCCGGTCCACCGCACCTACCGGCTCGGACCGGCGCTCGCGGTCACCGGCTTCGCCGCTCTCGAGCAGCATCCGGCCATCCCGGCCGCCATCGAGCAAGCCGAGCTGCTGGCCGATGAGCTCGACACCGAAACCACCGTCACCGCGGTCGCCGGGCGGGACGTCATCCTCCTGGCTCGCTGCGGTCCGGAGCGGCACGAACAGCGCATCGGCTACCCCGGCGACCGGTCACCGTTACTCGCGCCGATCGGCGCCCTGTTCATGGCCTGGGGGTTCCGATGCCCACCATCGCTGCGCCGGCCGTGTACGAAGCCGTCACCAGAGTGCGGGCGGAGCCCACCGACGCCGACGCCGAGCATCAGCTCGCGGAGGTGCTGGGGACGATGGACGAGACGCTCCTGCCACTGGAAGGCTTACCGCCATCGAGGGAGATCGTCTTCACGACGGTCGCCGCGCCGATCTTCGATCCTCTGGGTCGCGTGCCCCTGACGCTCAGCGCTACCGGCCCCGGGCACCCCGTCCCGGTCGAACGCGTCTTGGAGGGCGGGCGACGGCTGGTGCAGGCCGCCGCGATCGCGACCCGGCAGGCGCGGGGACGGGCGCCCGGAGGAGAGGCCTCCTTCGGACGGATCGGCTGACGGCCAGCGTGGCAGCCTCCCCAGTCGATCGTCTCGGCCGAGCACAGTCACCACTACGGCGTACGGAAAGGCCAACCCCGATGTCCCAGCGTGAAGCACTGCTGATCCTTAGCAACCCGGTCGACGGCAAGGACGCGGAATTCCGCGAGTGGTACTGGGGTATACACATCCCCGAGGTCCTCGGGCTACCGGTCATCGAGGCCGCCCACCGGTACTCCGTGCCGGACGCCCTGAGGGCGAACGCGCCACAGCGGTACGCGACGCTTTACGACGTGAAGGGCTCCGCCGCCGAAGCGATGAACGCGCTCTTCACGTCGGGCCTCAGTTCCAGTGACACGCTCGATGTGGCCACCGTGGTGGTGCTTCCGCTCGTCGTGCACGACTGAACCGGAGGAACACCTGCCGACGCTCAGCCCAGCTTGCGGTAGTCCCAGCTGGCGACCTTCGACGGCGTGAGCCGCAGCCAGCCGTGCCGGCCGTCGTAGGGCAGGTCGCCCTGGCCCGCGTAGTACTTCGCGGCGAACATCCGCTCAGCCGCCTCCAGCTCGGGGATCGACTCCGCGCCGGTCCGGGGCGCTTCGCCGACCTGCTCCAGTGTTCCGCGCAGCTCGACTCCGTGCAGCTCGGCGAAGTCGTGCCCGGCGTCCACCACGACCGCGACCCGCGGATCGTTCGTGATGTCGCTCCACCGCTGGCTCTTGACGATCGAGTTGAGCCAGAGCGACGTCCCGTCCCAGACGAACCAGAGGGGCGACACGTGCGGCGCACCGGACGAGGTCAGCGTGGCGACCCGGCAGGTGCGGGCGCCGGCGAGGAACGCGTCCAGCTCCGGCTTCGACATCGCGATTCGGCGTCCACGCTTCTGCGTGCCCAATACCTCGTCCGCCGCCATGGCGCCTCCCTAAATTAGTTTGCTAGTTTAACTGTATGGCTGAACGCACTGCGGCGATCGTCGGGATCGGAAGAACCGAATTCAGCAAGGACTCCGGACGGACCCCGCTGACGATAGCGGTCGAAGCCGCCCGCGCCGCGCTCCGGGACGCCGGCCTGGACGACACCGACGTCGACGGGATCATCAACTTCAACACCAACGACTCCGCGCCCTCCCAGGACGTCGGCCGGGCCCTCGGCGCCGTCGATCTGGGGCTGGCGGCCGATCTGCAGGGCGGCGGGAACCTTGCGGTGACCGTCGTGGGCCAGGCCTTCGCCGCCGTCCAGGCCGGGATCTGCGACACCGTCGTGGTGTTCCGGTCCCTGAACGGACGCTCCGGCAACCGGTACGGCCGGGGCGAGAAGCCGTCCATCCCGCTGCGCGGCGAGATGCAGTTCGCGGCGCTCAACGGCTACGTGATCCCGCCGATGTGGATCGCCATGTTCGCGCAGCGCCACAAGCACGTCTACGGCACCACCGACGAGGACTTCGGGCACATCGCGCTGACCATGCGCAGGCACGCCACCGCCAACCCGCACGCGATGCAACGCCACCCACTCGGTATGGACGACTACCTCGCCGCCCGCTGGATCTGCGAGCCGTTCCGGTTGTTCGACTGCTGCTTGGAGACCGACGGCGCGGTGGCTCTCGTCGTCACCTCGCTGGACCGGGCCCGCGACCTCCGTCAGCGTCCGATCGTCCTCACGGGGTTCGGGGAGGCGCACACCAGCGGCGGGTCATGGACCAACTTTCCCGACCTGTCGGAGATGTACTCGGCCTACGCCGCGAAGCGGCTCTGGAGAAGTACCGACCTGCGGCCCGCGGACATGGACGTGGCCTGCATGTACGACTGTTTCACCGGCACGGTGATGGCGACCGTCGAAGACTTCGGTTTCTGCCCGAAGGGCGAGACCGGGGCGTTCTTCGCCGAGGGCCGCGCGACCTACGGCGGGGACGTGGTGGTCAACCCGCACGGCGGGCTGCTGTCCGAGGGCTACCTCCACGGCCTGAACCATCACTACGAGGCCGTGCTCCAACTCCGCGGCGACGCCGGTGACCGGCAGGTGCCAGAGGCGCGCACCGCGCTGGTCACCGCCGGGGCCGGCCCGGCCGGCGGCGCCCTGATCTACCAGGCGGACCGATGACTCCCCCACCCCCGGCGCCGTTGATCGACGCGGACAGCATCGGCTTCTGGGCCGCCACCCGCGAGGGACGGATCGCGCTCTGCCGCTGCGGTGACTGCGGTACCTGGCTCGCCCGCCCGCTGGCGAGTTGCTCGCGCTGTGGCGCGAAGACCCGCTTCGAAGACATCAGCGGAACCGGAACGATCTACAGCTACATCGTGGTCCACCACCCGAGCGTGCCCGCGTTCGCCGCGATGGTCCCCTACGTCGTGGCGCTGGTCGAGTTCGACGAAGGCCCGCGGCTTCCCGGCCTTCTCCTCGGGCAACCCGGGGAGATCGGCGACCGGGTCCGCGCGGAGCTGACCCGCTTCCCCGGCGCCGACGAGGACGCGGTCACGTTCCGCCGGATCTAGAGACCCTTCGTCCGGCCGCCGTCGACGTCAATGATCGCGCCGTGGAGCCACCCGCTCTGCGGCGAGAGCAGGAACGCGACCCAGTTCGCGACGTCGTCGGGCGTCCCGAGGCGGGTGATCTCGTCGCGGCGCACCATCTCGGCCATGATCTCGTCCAGACTGCGTCCCGCGGCCTCGGCCCGCGCGGTCAGCATCGCGGTGATGCGCGGGGTCGTGACCGCGCCGGGGTTGATCGCGTTGACCCGGACCCCGTCCTCGCGTCCGCGGTCGGCAAAGACCTTGGTGAGCGCCATCAGCGAGGCGCTCAGCGCCCCGGTCATCGCGAACGGATCCCGCGGCGTGCGCGCGCCGATCCCGCCGATGTTGACGATGTCCCCGCGCGCGACGGAAAGATGGGGCCACGCCGCACGCATCATGCGGAGCGCCCCGAGCACCTTCACCTCGAAGCCGGTGACCCATTCGGCGTCACTCAGAGCCAGTGCGCCGCCGGCCTTGGTCGCGCTAGCGCAATTCACCAGCACGTCGAGGCGCCCGCAGCGTGCCACGACGTCCGCGACCGCGCCCTCGATGGCGGTGGGGTCGGTGAGGTCACAGCCGATAGCGAACGCGCCGGGGAGCCCATCGGCCGCCGCGGTCAGCCGCGACGACGCGCGGGCCACGAGCGCCACCCGGTGGCCCTCCCCCGCCAGACGCCCCGCGATCGCGTTCCCGATGCCCTCGCTCGCGCCGGTGACGACCGCGACGCGGCTCACCGCTCCCCGAACGCGTGCACGGCGGCCACCAGTTCGTCGAACATCAGGTCGTAGCCAGCAATACGCTCGTCGGACAGCTCGTGCGGGATCATGTCGGTGATCCAGGTCAGCCGGGTCGCTCCGTCCGGGTCCACGCCGACGTGCATCTCGGCGTGGTGGAACTCGGTGCCGGTGAGCCCGGGCACCGTGTACGACGCCCGCCGGTGCACCGGGTCGGTCGTGACGATCCGCTCCCAGATCTCCCGGCCGTCCTTCGTGGTGACCACCCGGTAGTCGTCGACCTGCCGCTCGGCGACACACGCCGAGAAGACGTGCACGTCCGACCGGGCGTAGGCCTCGAGAAACGCCCAGGCGACGTCCGGCGAGACCTGCACGGTTGCGCTCCGATAGATGCCGGCCATGCTAATTCCGTCCCAGGCTGGTGGTCGCGATCGTGTCGATCCAGGCGTCGTAGTCGGTGCCCTTATCGACGAGGGCCCGATCCGCTCCCTCCTGGGTGAGGATCAGGAAGCGCTCGTCGGCGATCCCCCGGCAGACGACGTCGGCAACCTGCTCTGGCGTCAGCGCCGCCCGCACCGCCGGGTGGTCGGACGGGAACGTGCCGTCGAGCAGCATCCGGGTCAGCATCGGTCCCGGACAGAAGCAGGAGACGTTGATGCCGTCCGGCCGGTAGCGCACCGCGAGCCACTCCGACAGCGCCAGAGCACCGCGTTTGGTGACCGTGTACGCGGCCTTGTCCAGCTGGGTGGAGAGCGCGATCGAGGATGCGGTCTGCAGCAGGTACCCCTCGCCCCGGGCCAGCATCGACGGCAGCACCTCCTGGACAGCGTGCAGGTGCGCCATGACGTGCAGTTGCCACATCGTCGACCAGACACCCTCGCGGTCCGGCTTCTCCTGTCCGGACGGGCCCGAGACGCCGGCGTTGGAGAACCAGATGTCGATCTCGCCGTAGGTCTCGCGCGCGAGGTCGGCCACCGCCCTCACGTTGGCCGCCACCGTGATGTCGGCGGCCAGCCCGACCGCGCCGATCTCTTTGCTGACCCGCTCGACCGCCTCGGGCTCGATGTCGGTGACGACGACCCGCGCGCCCTCGGCGGCGAACCGGCGCACGATCGCCTCCCCGATGCCGTTCCCCGATCCGGTCACGACGGCTACCCTGCCGCTCAACTCCATGCGCACTCCTACCATCCAACTTATCTAACTGATATCACTATCATTATGAAACTGGGTGACGCGACGATCGATCGGGCTTTCGAGCAGTCCTTCCCGGTATCGGTCTTGAGCCTGACCACCGACGAAGCGCTGATCGAGCGGCGGGCCGGAACGCTGCCGCCGGGGTTCCTGGACCGGAAATCGAACGCGTTCGCGTTCACCAGCCAGAGCTGGATCGTCCAGGTCGACGGTCTGGTCGTCCTGGTCGACCCGTGCACCGGCAACGGGCGCCACCTCGGGCAGGCCCCGGTGTTCGACGATCTGGACACGCCGTACCTCGACCGCCTCGGCGTGCGGCCGGAGCGGGTCGACGTCGTCTTCAGCACGCACCTGCACCACGACCACTGCGGCTGGAACGTGCGGCGGGACGGCGGCCGGTGGGTTCCCACGTTCCCGAACGCGTCCTACCTCTTCGTCGACGCGGAGTACGAGCGGTGGGCGTCGACCGATCACCCGAACACGTTCAGCCCCAACGTCTTCGGGCAGTGCGTCCGCCCGGTCGTGGACGCCGGGCTGGCCACCGTCGTCTCGCCACCGCACCGGGTCTCGCCGAGCCTGACGATCGAGCCGGCGCCGGGCCACACCCTCGGCCATGCCGTGCTGCGGCTGGAATCGGACGGCACGACCGCGTACTTCACCGGCGACGCGTTCCACCACCCGCTCCAGTTCACCGACCCAGGCCTGCACCTCCCGGGCTGCGACGACCTCGCCCGCGCGATCGAGACCCGGGCCGCGCTGGTCGACCGGGTCAGGCGGGAGAGCGCATTCGTCTTCCCGGCCCACTTCCCGGCCCCGCACTACGGCCGGCTCGGGCTCGACGGCGACGAGGTCTGCTTCCTGCCCGGCGAGACCGGACTACTACAGTCGCGGTAGCCGACACGAGTGCGTTACCGCCGGTGGACGACGCCCGGCCGAGAGCGGCCGACTAGCGTCGAGCCATGACGTTCGCGCTCTCGACACCGCGAATGATCGCCGGTACGCGTCAATGGTTCCTCCGGAACCCACCGGCGCTCGATCTGCTGCTCGCGGTGCTGGTGGTGGGACTCGCGCTCGGTCCATTCCTGAGCGGCACCGGCTGGCGGCCGGAGCGGCCCGGGGGCATCGTCTACGTCGCGCTCCTGCCCGGCTTCGTGGCGCTCGCCACCCGTCGCCGGTGGCCCCGGGCAGCCCTGCCGATCGCGACCGCGGGCCTGGTCTGGCAGGTCGGTTTCGGCGGCAACTGGGACGCCGTCCTGGTGGTCATCACCGGCGTGGTGGCCTACGCGATGGCCATCCGGACGCCCCGGCGGGTCACTTGGCTGCTGGCCGTCGCCTGCGGAATCGTCCTGTATGCCGCGTACGGGATCTGGGCCGGCGAGGGACTCCGCGCCGTGGGCAGCCTGCCGGTGCTGGCGTTCATCGGCATGGTGGTCGCGGTCGGTGACGCCACCCGCAACCGCCGGGCCTACCTGGCCGAGATCGAGGAGCGGGCCCGCCGGGCCGAGGAGTCCCGGGACGAGGTCGCGCGGCGCCGGGTGGTCGAGGAGCGGCTGCGCATCGCCCGGGAACTGCACGACGTCGTCGCGCACCACATCACGGTGATCAACATGCAGGCCGGTGGCGCGTCCCGCGTACTGGACCGCCGGCCCGACCAGGCCCGGGCCGCGCTCGCGACCATTGGCGAGGCCTGCGACCTGGTACTGAAGGAGCTGGGGTCCGTCGTCGGCGTGCTGCGTCAAGCCGATGACCCGGACGCGGTGACCGGACCCGCCCGCGGGCTGGCCCGCCTGCCCGAGCTGCTGACGGCCGTCGCGTCCGCGGGCCTGCACGTCACCGACCGAAGCGGGACCGACCGAAGCGGGACCGACGCCCGGGAACTGCCCGCCGTCGTCGATCTCGCGGCCTACCGGATCGTCCAGGAAGCCCTCACCAACGCGCAGAAGTACGGCACCGGGACCGCCGAGTTGACGATCGGCTACACCCGGGCCGGCGTCGTCATCGACGTCGTCAACCCGGTCGCCGCGCCACCGCGGTCGGGTGGCTCCGGGTACGGCCTCGTCGGGATGCGGGAACGCGCGGCCGCCGCGGGCGGCACGCTGAGCGCTCGTCCGGACGGCACCGGCCGCTTCGTCGTCCACGCCGAGCTGTCCGCACCGAAGGAGAACGGGTGACGATTCGCGTCTTGCTCGCCGACGACCAGGCCCTGATCCGGGCCGGATACCGCATGATCCTGGACGGAGAGCCGGACATCGAGATCGTCGGTGAGGCGATCGACGGACGGGAGGCGGTCGAGCTGGCCCGTTCGGTCCGCGCCGACGTCGTGCTGATGGACCTCCGGATGCCCGGGCTGGACGGCATCGAGGCGACCCGTCGCATCGCCGCGGACGACGATCTGGCCGGCGTCCGCGTGCTGGTGCTCACCACGTTCGAGGACGACGCCAACGTGATGCTCGCGGTCCGGGCCGGGGCCAGCGGGTTCCTCGGCAAGGGCGTGGGCCCGGACGAACTGGTGCGGGCCGTCCGGGCGGTGGCCGACGGGGACGCCATGCTGTCGCCGCGGGCCAGCCGGGGCCTTCTCGAACACCTGCGGGCCCAGCCCGACCCGGGTCTGCCGGTCGACGAGGCCCGGCTCGCGGCACTGACCGAACGGGAACGCGAGGTGGTCGGACTGGTCGCATACGGGCTGACGAACGACGCGATCGCCGAGCGGCTGTTCCTGTCCCCGCTGACCGCCAAGACGCACCTCAACCGGGCGATGGCGAAACTGGGGGCCCGCGATCGGGCCCAGGTGGTCGTGGTCGCCTACCAGAGCGGTCTGGTCCAGGCCGCGCGGTAGGGAAACCCGGGAACTACCGCGGCTGCGGTAGCCGACCGGACCGCGGCTGGACGACGCGGACGGCACGTCCCCGCCGGAACGATGAGCGAGTCCTGCTCTCGTACTCCGATCGAGGTCCCCGGTGTCTTTCCTCGCCCGAGCCAGTCTCGCGAACCGGAAGCTCGTGGCCATCGTCACGCTGCTGGTGGTCGTGTTCGGCGTCTACGTCACGACGACGCTGAAACAGCAGCTCATCCCGGATCTGGCCTTCCCCGCGGTCACGGTCGTCGCCCAGTACCCGGGTGCCTCCCCGGAGGTGGTGGACGAGCAGGTGGCGAAACCGATCGAGGGCGCGGTCCGCAGCCTCGACGGCCTCGACACGACCACGACGAGGTCGTCGCAGGGCTCAGCAGTCGTCTCGCTGTCCTTCGACTTCGACGTCGAGCCCGACGACGCGGCGAACGACGTCCAGCAGGCGCTGTCGAGGCTCACCGCCACGCTGCCCGCCGGGGTCGAGCCGCAGGTCCTCACCGGCGGTACCGCCGACCTGCCGACGATGGTGCTGGCCGCCAGCTCCGACGGCAACCAGCAGCGCCTCGCAGAGCGCTTGGCCACGTCGGTCGTCCCGGAGCTGAAGTCGGTACCGGGCGTCAACGACGTCGCGGTCTCCGGCGTCCGCAACCAGGTCGTGACCGTCACGCCCCGGAACAGCGCCGTGAGCACCCAGCCGATCGTCGAGGCACTCAACGCGCTCGCCGGGACGAATTCCGCCGGTTCGATCACGTCCGGCGGCACGAACGTCAGCCTGGCCGTCGGGACGTCGATCACGTCGCTGCCGCAGCTCCAGGCCCTCTGGCTCCGCACCGATCCCCCGGTCCAGCTGAAGGACGTCGCCGCGGTGACGCTGACCGACGCCCCGATCACGTCGATCACGTCGATCACCCGTACCGACGGGAAACCGAGCCTCGGCATCGCGATCACGATGGACCACGGTGGGAGCGCGGCCTCGATCTCCGACGGTGTCCGTGACGAACTGCCCGACCTGGAGCAGACATTGGGCGACGGCACGGCGCTGACCGTCCTGTCCGACAGCGGGCCGCCGGTGAAGAAGGCGGTCGACGGGCTGTTCGTCGAGGGCCTGCTCGGCCTGGCCATGGCGGTCCTGGTGATCGTCGCCTTCCTGCGGTCCGCCCGCTCCACGCTGGTCACCGCGCTGTCGATCCCACTGTCGCTCCTGGTCGCGCTGATCGGGCTCTGGGCCCGCGACTACTCGCTGAACCTGCTCACGCTGGGCGGTCTGACGATCGCGATCGGCCGGGTCGTCGACGACTCGATCGTCGTCCTCGAGAACATCAAGCGGCACCTGAGCTACGGCGAGGACCGGAAGCACGCGGTGGTCTCCGCGGTGGGCGAGGTAGCCGTCGCGGTCACGTCCTCCACCTTGACGACGGTGGCCGTGTTCCTGCCGATCGCGCTGGTCGGTGGCATCGTCGGGCAGATCTTCGCTCCGTTCGCGGTCACGGTGGTCGTCGCGCTGCTCGCCTCGCTGGTCGTCGCCCTCACCGTGATCCCGGTGCTGGCCTTCTGGTTCCTGCGGACCCCGAAGGGAGCTGCCCCGGTCTCCGAAGCCGACGAGCGCAACGGCCGGCTGCCGCGGACGTATCTGCCGGTGATCCACTGGGCCGTGCGGCGGCGCAAGACCGTCCTCGCCCTCGCTCTGGTTCTGCTGATCGCTACCGTGGGCATGATCCCGCTACTCAAGACCAACTTCCTCGGCGACTCCGGGGAGACCGGCCTGCGCATCACCCAGACGCTGCCGGCCGGCACCGACCTGGCCACCACCGACGCGGCCGCAGCGAAGGTGGAAAAGGCGATCGGCAGCGTTCCCGGGGTCGCGTCCTACCAGACCGTGGTCGGTTCCACGGGGAGCGGCCGGTCCGCCGCCGGCAGCAACACCGCGTCCTACACCGTCAACCTGACTGACGGCGCCGACGCGGGTGACGTCCGGAAAGACCTCGAGGACGAGCTCGACGGCGCCGGCGAACTGACGTTCGCCACGCCGGGCAGCGTCGGCGGCGGAGACATCGCGATCGTCGTGCACGCACCCGACGACACGACGCTCGCCGCGGCCACGAAGCAGATCCAGACCGCCCTGGAGGGCGTCTCGGAGGTCACCGACGTCCGGAGCGATCTGTCCGAGAGCTCGCCGCAGTTCAGCATCGTCGCCGACGGAGAAGCCGCGGCCCGCTACGGCCTGGCCGACACCACGATCGTCTCGGCGCTGCGCCAGGCGGTCGACGGTGTGACGGTCACGCAGGTTTCCCTGGACGGCGCGCCGCGAGACGTCGTCGTCAGGTCGGTCACCGCCGCACCGCACAGCCTCGCGCAGGTTCGGGCGCTGACGGTCCCGACCGCCACCGGACCCGTCCGGCTCGACCGGGTCGCGACCGTGACCCAGGTGGACGGTCCGGTGCAGATCACCAGCACCGACGGGTCGCACACCCACACGGTGTCGGCCACCCCGGTCGGGGACGACACCGGCCGGGCCGGCGCCGCGGTCGACGCCGCGGTCGCGAAGCTGACGCTGCCGCGCGGGGCGACGACCGAGACCGGTGGAGTCTCCGCGAATCAGAGCGACGCGTTCTCGCAGCTGATCTTGGCCGTCCTCGCCGCAGTGGCGCTGGTGTTCATCGTGCTGATCACGGTGTTCCGGAGTATCCGGCAGACCCTCGTGCTGCTCGTCTCGATCCCGTTCGCCTTCGTGGGCGCGTTCACTGCGCTGCTGGTCACCGGCACGCCGCTCGGGTTGGCGTCCCTGATCGGCATCCTGATGCTGATCGGCATCGTCGTCACCAACGCGATCGTGCTGATGGACCGGGTCAATCAGTACCGCGAGCAGGGCCTGAGCGTGTCGGACGCGGTCGTGGAGGGCGGCTTGCGGCGCCTGCGCCCGATCCTGATGACCGCGCTGGCCACGATCTTCGCGCTGGTCCCGATGGCGCTCGGCCTCACGGACGCGGGTGGCTTCATCTCGCAACCGCTGGCCGTGGTCGTGATCGGCGGCCTGCTGTCGTCGACGCTGCTGACCCTGGTGCTGATCCCGGTGCTCTACACGATGGTGGAGACCCGCCGCCCGCACAGCAACGGAGCGTGATCACGATGCTTCCGGATGACGCTCCCCTGCGGTTCCACCACAGCTGCACGCTGACGCTAAAGAGTATCCTCTATATTCGCCAGGTGGCCCGACCTGCACCAGCCTCCGCGCGGGCGGCGGGCATCATCGCGTTCCTCACCGCACACCCCTCGCGCGGTTTCACGATCAGCGAGCTGGTCACGCATCTGAGCCTGAACATCGCGTCCGCCCATGCCACGCTCGCGGTGCTGGATGAGGTCGGGTTCGTGGTGCGCGATCCGGTGCACCGGACCTACCGGCTGGGGCCCGCACTCGCCGCCACCGGGTTCGCCGTACTCGAACAACACCCGGCGATCCCGGCCGCCATCGAGCAGGCCGAGATCCTGGCCGGCGAACTCGGCGTCGAAGCCACCGTCACCGCGGTCGCGGGCCGGGACGTCATCTTCCTCGCCCGCCGCGGCCCGGTACCGCGCTCACCCGGAGTCGGCTATCCCGGCGACCGGTCACCGCTGCTGGCGCCGATCGGCGCCGTGTTCATGGCCTGGGCAGCGGAGAAAGACGTCGCCGCCTGGTTGGATCGGGCCGGCGCCTCCGGACCGCTGGCCGCCTTTTACCGCTCGATCCTGGCCGAAGCCCGGGCCCGGGGTTACACGGTGCCGATGCCCGCCATCGCCGCGCCCGCCGCGATCGCCGCGGTCAAGCGCGTACGCGCCGACCCGGGCGACGAGGCCGCCGAGCGGCACCTGGCCGATGTCCTGCTGAAATCCGAGGACACGCTGTTGCCGCTGGACGGCGTGCCGGCAGCGCAGGAAATCGTGTTCGAGACGCTCGCCGCGCCGATCTTCGACCCGATCGGCCGTGCGCTCCTCTCGCTGTGCCTCACCGGTCCGGAGCACCCGGTGCCGGTCGAACAGGTTCTGGCGTACGGCCGGCGGCTGGTCCAGGCTGCGACGATCGCGACCCGCCAGGCCCGTGGACGGGCTCCCGGCGACGAATCGCCGTTCGGACCCACGGCCTGAACCGCACCGTCCAACAAAGAGCTGAATCAGTTAAATTTTTAGTAGCATCGGTACCAATGCCGCAGAACACTGCAGCTCAGCGACGGGTCGGGCCATCGACTCTTGACAGCCCGCCCGACCGGTGTGACGCTCCTTACAGGGCACTGATTTCTAAAGGATTTCGTCCCCGACGCGTTGACGTAAGCCGTATGTCCTGGCGAGCAGCGAACACAGGATGGCAACAGGGTCCCGAACTGAGAGGCGGCAGCCGTGTTAGTTGGATCGATAACGCCATCGGCCCCCAGCGGCCCGGCACCGCGCGACTGCATGCTCAGCCCGGCCACGAGTAGTCCCGAACGCACGGTCCTGGGCCGGGTCGCCTCCGTCCTGGAGGCCTTCGACGAAGGTCACGAGGTCCTGAGCCTCAGCGAGCTGTACAAGCTCACCGGCTTGCCCAAATCAACTCTCCACCGCCTGGCCGACCAGCTCTGCCAGGTCGGCTGGATCGAGCGCGACCCCGGCGGCTATCGCGTCGGCATGCGGCTGTTCGAGCTCGGCAACCTCGCCGTCGAAGGGAAGCGGCTGCAGGAGGCCGCGTTCCCGCACCTCCAAGCGCTCGCCGCGAAGACCGGTATGGCCGCGCAACTCGGCATCCTCGACCAGACCGAGGTCGTCTACCTCGAGCGCATCGGCGGTGGCTCGTTCCGGCTGCCGACCCGGCGCGGCGGCCGCAAGCCCGCCTACTGCACCGCGCTGGGCAAGGCGATGATCGCGTTCGACGAGGAGGCGATCCAGACTGTCGTCACCGCGGAGATGCCCAGGAAGACCGCGAACACGATCACCGAGCCCGGCGCCCTCCGCTCGGAGCTCGGCAAGGTCCGCGAGTTCGGCGTCGCGTTCGACCGGGGCGAGGCCTACGAGGAGTTCGTCTGCGTGGCGACGCCGATCCGTAACGCCGGCCGCACGCTCGGAGCCGTGTCGGTCACCGGCCCGGCCGGTCGGATGCGCTGGGGCATGGCGAGCGAGGCCGTCCGCAGCACCGCGGCCGCGATCTGGAACGCGAACTTCAGCGTCGACTTCCGGGCCGTCGGCTCCGTCCGCCCGTAACACCGCTGAGAAGGGAACGAGCTCGCTGATGAGCGAACTGACGCACGACAGCACGCGCCGGATCTTGGACACGCCGCGAGGGCCGCTGCACTATCACGAGGCTGGCGACGGCCCGCCGCTGCTGCTGCTGCACGGCTCGGGCCCCGGGGTCAGCGGCTGGGCGAACTTCGGGAACAACCTGCCGGTGTTCGCCGAGCACTTCCGCACGTTCGTTCTCGACTTCCCGGGCTTCGGCAAGAGCTACTCGTCCGAGACCAGTCCGATGCTCGCCGCGTTACCCTCCGTGCTCGACTTCCTCGACGGTATCGACGTCGGTCCGCTCCCGGTCCTCGGGAATTCGATGGGCGGCATGATCGCCGCCCGGCTGGCGTCCGGTTACCCGGAGCGGGTGACCAGGCTCGTCACGATCGGCGGTATCGGCCTCCCGCTCTTCAGCCCGTCGCCGCCGGAAGGCATCAAACTGCTCGTGCAGTTCGTCGAGGACCCCACCCGCGAGCGGCTCCTCGCCTGGATGGAGTCGATGGTCTACGACACCAAGATCCTGACCGACGAGTTCGTCGAGATGCGGTGGCAGTCGGCGTCCGACCCGGCCGCACTGGCCGACGTCCGGCGGATGTTCAGCTCTCAGTCGCTGGCCGCCATGGGCAAGCCGGCGGCCATGGCCGCCGAGTCGCTCGGCATGCTGACCCGGATCGAGGCGCCAACGCTGATCACGTTCGGCCGCGACGACCGGGTGACGCCGCTGGACAGCTCGATCGTCGCGATGCGCTACATCAAGCGGTGCGAGCTGCACGTCTTCTACGACTGCGGGCACTGGGCGATGATCGAACGCAAGGACGAGTTCGAGGACACCGTCCTCTCGTTCCTGCTGCGCGACGTCAAGCCGGCCGTGGCCGTCTAAGTAGACTTGATTGATGACCATCGCCGAAGGCATCGAGCGCTCTTCGGCGGTGCCGGAGACACTCGCGCCGCAGGTCGCACGACAGCTCGAAATCGAGATCATGCAGCGGGGCTGGCCGGTCGGGCAGCTGCTGGGGTCCGAGACGGAGCTCCGGGAACGGTTCGGGGTCTCCCGTTCGGTGCTGCGGGAGGCGATCCGGCTGCTCGAGAATCAGCGGATCGCCCGCATGCGGCGCGGGCCCGGCGGCGGGCTCGTGGTGCACGCCCCGGAGCCCTCGACGGTCACGCGTGCGCTTGTGATCTATCTGGAGTACCTCGGCACCAGCACCGAGGACCTCCTCGGCGCCCGCCTCCTGCTCGAGCCGCTCGCCGTCCGGCTGGCCACGGAGCGGGTGACCGAAGATGATATCGCCGAGCTGCGAGCGGCCATCGAGGACGAGCAATCCGCGGACCACGGGTTTCACGTGCTAGTGGGCCAGTTTTCGGGCAACACCGTACTGCGGCTGTTCACCGAGGTTCTCGCCGGGCTGACGGCCCAGTACTCCCGGGTCGACCGGCGGACGTCCCGCACGGCGATCCGCGCGGATTCGGCGCTCCGGCATCGCGATATCGTCGACGCGATGCTCGCCGGCGACGCGGCGTCCGCGCAGATCCGGATGATCGCGCATCTTGAGGAGATCGAGGCCTGGCTGCTGGCCAACCGGCCGAGGACGACGTCCCGGATGCGAACCCGGCCCGTCGACCCTCATCCGGACATCGATCCGAATCGCAAGCGCGCCGAGGTGCTCGCCGGCCTCATCCACGACGACATCGCCGACGGGGAACGCCAGGTCGGCGACGTTTTCGGGTCGGAGACCGACCTGCTGGCTCGCTACCGGGTCAGCCGGGCCGTGCTCCGCGAGGCGGTGCGGATCCTGGAGCACCACAGTGTCGCGCAGATGCGTCGCGGCCACGGTGGTGGGCTGGTCATCCTGGCGCCCGACCCGGCCGCGAGCATCCATTTGATGGCGCTCTACCTCAACTACCGGGGTCTGCGCGCCGAGCACCTGGTGTCGGTCCGTGAGGTCCTCGAACTGGGCTGCATCCGGGCCGCCACCACGGTGGCCCGCACCCCAGAGGGGTCGGCCCGGCTGCGCAGCGCGCTCGCCCGCGACGACGGCGAGGTCTTCCACACCGAACTCGCGGAGCTGGCCGGCAACCCGGTGTTGTCCCTGTTCCTCCGCATCACGACGGAACTCTGGGCCGACCAGGGCTGCGTCGATCTGTCGCCGGGAACGACCGACACCACCGGGGTCGGTGGCGTGCACGAGGCGATCCTGGAGGCCATAGTGGCTGGCGACGAAGGGCTCGCCCAGCACCGCATGCGTCGCCACCTGCGGAAAGTCGCCCTAGAACGACCGTAGGCCCGGCCCGTGAAACGGGCCAGGCCAGGTCGGAACGGATCAGCCGATGTCGCGGGACGCCTGACGGGCCACGTGTCGACCGGCCCGGTACCCCATCGTCACGCTGGAGCCGATGCACGCTCCCCCGCCCGGATACGTCGACCCGAGCACCGCGGCGGACGTGTTACCGGCCGCGTAGAGCCCCTCGATGATCGGCACCCGGTTACCCAGCACCCGGGCGTCAGCGTCGATCCGGAGCCCACCGTTGGTGCCGAGCGTGCCCGGCCACTGCTGGATCGCCCCGTAGGGCGGCCCGGCGATCGGCGCGATGTTGACGTTGTCCGGCCCGGTGAGGACGTGCGTCTGGAGCGGGTCGGCCCAGTCCGGGTCCTCGCCCTTCTCGGCATACAGGTTGTAACGGTCGACGGTTTCCTGGAGCGCCGCGGCGTCGATTCCCATCTTCGAGGCCAATTCCGCGATCGACTCGGCGACGGCCAGGAATTCCGGCGCCTCCTGTCCGTCCGGGCCGGTCAATTTCAGTTCGATTCCCGGTTTTGCCCCCATGATTCCTTCGGACAGGTGCCGGGCTCCGAAAATCACCCACGCCGGCGGCTTGTTCGGGAATCCCGGAAGCCGTTGATCGAATTCATTGAACGGGGCCGAGAAATCGTTGTACGTGTAACCGCCGTGCATGAACCGACGACCCGACTGGTTGACGATGATCGAACCCGCGCCCAGCCCCATGAGCATCTGCGGGAGCGGATTTCCGTCCCGGCCCTTCTCGAACGGCTCGTAGATCACGCCGTAGCTGAAGAAGCTGTTCATGGCCCCGAGCTTGGCGCCGACCTCCATCGCCATCAGGTGGCCGTCTCCGGTGTTCGACCACGGCGTCATCGGCTTGACCTCGTACCCGATGAACGTCTTGACCATCTCGGCGTTCCACTCGAAGCCACCGCAGGCCAATACGACGCCCTTCCGGGCCCCGAGCAGGCGTCCCTCGCCGACCTCGACTCCGATGACCGCGCCGGAATCGTCGGTGATCAACCGCCGGGCCGGCGTCTCGTTGCGTACCTCGACGCCCCGGTCCAGTAACGCCTTGACCAGCGGCGCGATCAGGCCACCGCCCTTGGCCCGCCAGCCCTCCCGCTGCCGCTTCGCCAGTTCCTCGTCGCTGACCCCACCGCGGCGCAGCTCCGGGAAGCTGACCTCGGCCGGCGGCACCCACGGTCCCCGGTTGATGAGCTCGGCCAGCTCACCCAGCTCGGCCCCGGCCGGATACGGCTTCACCGAGACCGAGCGGGGGAAGTGCCGGACGCCGGGGATCCGGTCGCCGATCACCGAGTAGTAGTCGTCCAGCTGCAGGTGCGGCTCGGACTCGTACCCGGTGTGCGCCTCCAGGTAGTCCAGGGCTTCCGGGGCGGTGTCGACGTACGTCTCGATCAGCGACGGATCGGACGCCCGTCCGTCGGAGAGCGCGGTGATGTATGCAATCGCGTCCTCGCGGGTGTCCTTGCCCGCGATGTGGTGGTTGTTCGGGATCCACATGTCCCCGCCGGAGACCGCGGTCGTTCCGCCGATGAAGTGGTCCTTCTCCACGACGACGACGCTCGCGCCGCCGTCCCGGGCCAGCAGCGCGGAGGTCAGCGCACCACCGCCGCTACCCACGACGACGACATCGAAGACCTCGTCCCAGTTCCGGGTCATCAGTCGGCCCAGATGAAGCGGTCGGCGACCCGGTGGTGGTTGTAGATCGTCATCTCCTGCTCCTCGGACAGGCGGTGCCCGTCGAAGCTCGGAGAGTGCATGCCGACCGTGACCTCCTTGGCGTTGGCCAGGTCCTGGTTGAAGACCTCGCCCAGGTCGGCGTCCTTCCAGTCGTCGAAGTACTCGGGCTGGAAGTTCCGCTTCTTGTCGTAGTCGGCGATCGGGATCAGGTCGAGGCTGCCGATCTCGAACAGGCAGCTGTCCGGGTCGTTGCCGTTCGGCCGGGCCCGATACATGAACATCGAGCCCTGGTTGGGCAGCAGGATCGTGTTCGGGAAGACGTTCCACGCCGTGCCGGCCTCGGCCCACTGCTGAGCCGAGATGTCGGGCCAGTCGTACCCCTCGGCGAGGGACAGCTGCCGGTAGATCTCCAGGTAGTGCTGGCCGGCGCTGACGCCCTCGGGCACGTCCGCGGTCTTCAGCGCCTCGGCCGCCCGCCAGCTCCGCTCGTTCTCCAGGCCACGCATGTCGTCCTGGATGTACTGCACGCTCAGCGCGACGGCGAGGCGCTCGTCGACGACGCCCTCGGTCCCCCGGTCGGTCGGGTCCTTGGCCGCCGCGCTCTGCTCGACGGTCTTCTTCTTGCCGACGGCCGAGTAGTGCGCGTGCCGCTCGTAGGTGGTCGTCGGCGCCCAGATGCGCTCCTCGATCTCCGCGAGCGAGGCGATGTTCGTGTTGGTCTTGTCGAATCGGTGCAGCTGGGGGTGGGTGCCGATGACGTGGTAGGCCTCGAGGAAGCCGTCGAGCGCGGTCTTCCAGTTGCACGGCAGGATGACGCCCTTGAGCCACCGGTACCGCATGTGCTCCAGGTTGAACGGCTCGAAGATCCGCGGGATCGGGTCGAGGTAGTCCAGCAGCGGGACCGCGTTCGGGTCCATGTTGATGAAGACGAAGCCGCCCCAGAGCTCGGCCCGCACCGGCACCAGACCCAGGTCGTCGTCCGACCTCGGTACGAACTCCTCGCGGTCGAGGACGAGCCGGATCGAACCGTCGAGGTTCCAGCGCCAGCCGTGGAACGGGCAGATCAGCGAGCCGACGCGACCCCGGCCCCGGGCCAGACGCGTACCGCGATGGCGGCACGCGTTGTGGTACGCGCGGATCGACGTCTTGGATTCGCGCACGATGAGGATCGAGTACGAGCCGATCTCGTACTCGATGAAGTTCCCGACGCCCTGCAGCTCCTCGACGCGGCAGGCCATCAGCCAGGTCCGCTTGAACATCTTGTCCAGCTCCAGCTGGAGGAACTCCTGGTCGAGGTAGCGGCTCTTGGGCACGAAGGCCCGCTGAAGCCGGAACTTCTCCGGTACCAACTCGGGCGGGATGTCACCCTTGAACCAGGGAGTCTTGCCACGCAGGCTGGGTTCAAGAACCACGGACACCGAGAATCACTCCTTGTTCGACTCTGAACGGGCGGTCAGCCGGCGTCGGGGCCGGCGACCTCGGCCCCGTCCGTGCGCCGCACCACGTGGATGCAGTTGCCCGGGCACTCGTCGGCGGCGTCGATCACGTCGAGGCGCAGCCGGTTCGACACATCGGCGGCCGCGCGATCCGCGGTCAGCAGATCGCCTTCCGGCTCCTGCTTGACGTAAGCCAGCCCGTCCCCACCGAATTCGAAGACGTCCGGCGCGAACTGCACGCACAAACCATCACCGGTGCAGAGCTTCTGATCGATCCACACGCGTACTTCTTCGTCGTCGCTCATCAGATTTTCCTCCGCGGGATACCCGCTCGTCTAGCGCCGGAATTGACTCTCTCCCGCTCGTCGACCGGCGTCCATCGCTCGTTCCACTAAACGGAATCGGCTGTGACGGAGCAGTTCTGGGCGCTCATATGCTGCCCCCGCTGCCGGCGCCACTCCGATCGCGCCGAGAGACCCCGGAGGGCTCCAATGACGGAACCAGCTACCGATCAGGGCTGGACGGCCAGACTCGTCCTGTCAACTCTCTTCATGGCTCTGGTGCTCGAGGCACTGGGGCTGGCCGCCACGATGATCGCCATCGCACTCCCGAGCGTCCTCGAGGAATTCCCGACCACCCAGGGCGGCTGGCTCACCACCGTCTACTTCCTCGTCGGCGCCATCGCCGCCCCGCTGCTCGGCAAGGCCGCCGACCTCTACGGCAAGCGCCGGATCCTGACGATCGCGGTCCTCGTCTCCGCCGCCGGCGCGCTGATCTGCGCCCTGGCCCCCAGCTTCGGCGTGCTGGTCGTGGGCCGGACGCTGCAGGGCGTCATCCTCGCGACGCTGTCGCTCATCCCGTCGCTGATCCGGGACGTGTTCCCGCCCAGACAGGCGGCGCTCGGCGCGAGCCTGGTGGTCACCGGGATGGGCGCGTTCTCGGTAGCGGCGCCGTTCATCATCGGCTACCTGATCGACCACGTCGGCTTCCGCGGCCTGTTCGGCTTCGACGCCGCGTACTCCCTGCTCCTGGCCATCGGCATCCGGCTGACGACAAGGGAATCCACCCAGCGCAAGGAGGCGCGTCCGGACGTTCTCGGCGGCCTGCTGCTGGCCGGCGGCATCGTCGCTCTGCTGCTCTACGTGAGCCAGGGCAACAACTGGGGATGGCTCTCCGGCACCGGCATCGGGCTGATAGTGGCCAGCGTCGTCCTTCTCGCGCTGTTCTTCCGGCGGACGCTCTCGGTGCCCGAGCCGATCGTCAAGCTCTCGCTGTTCCGGCGGCGCCAGCTGGTGTTCGTGGCCGGCTGCGGTGCCATCGCCTACGCGGTGTCGGCCTGTACGTTCCAGGTCATCCCGCTGCTGGCGCTCACCCCGCGGATCGCCGGGCAGACCTACGGGCTCGGCCTGACCACCACGGAGTACGCCCAGATCGCGACCCCGCAGGCGATCGTCTCCGTCGCGTGTGGACTGCTCATCGGGTTCCTGGTTTCCCGCGGCCGCAACGCCCGGGTGTTCTTCACACTCGGCCTCGTGGCCTGGGCGATCGGCATGCCACTGCTGGCCTTCTGGAACGACAGCTTCTACCAGGTCGTGATCGGCGCGATGGTGGTCGGCGCCGGTGGCGGTCTGACCGTCGCCGCCGTGCCGAACCTGGTCATGCGGGCCACGCCGGCCGGCGACCAGGGCTCGACCGCCGGTACGGTCCAGCTCTGCCAGACCGGGCTCTCGTCGATCCTGCCGGTGATCATGTTCTCGGTGTTCGCCCAGCACGCCACCGTCACCACCGGCGGGGTCCTCTACCAGGAGACCGGCTTCCGGACCTGGATGGTGATCGCGTCCGTGCTCGTACTGGTGACGCTGGTCATCGGTTCGACCGTCCTGCGGGAGCGCAAGGGACGGACCGTCGAGGAGTTCTCCGTCGACGAGCGGATCCCGGCGGTGGCGACCGTCGCCGCCGGTGACGGCGGAGCCACCGCCGTCGCGCAGGAAGTCTGAGCACCCGACTCCCTCGGGCGCCCCGCCACCGGCGGGGCGCCCCCTTATCTGCGAGGAGGTCGGTCCATGGCCGACACCGTCACCACTGACATCCTGATCGTCGGCGCCGGCCCGGTCGGGTTGTACGGCGCCTACTGCGCGGGTTTCCGCGGGCTGAGCGCCGTGCTCGTCGACGCGCTGCCCGCCTGCGGCGGCCAGATCACCGCGCTCTATCCGGAGAAGCAGATCCGCGACATCGCCGCCGTTCCCGGCGCTCGCGGTCGCGACGTCGTCGACGCTCTCAAACTGCAGGCGGACGCCTACCAGCCGACGTATCTACTCGGCCGGCAGGCCGTCGGGCTGACTCACTCCTCCGAGGGGCGCCCGCAGGTCACGCTCTCGGACGGCACGACGATCGACGCCGGTGCGGTGATCCTGACCGCGGGTATCGGGACGTTCACCCCCCGCACGCTGCCGGCCGGCGAAGAGCTGCTGGGTCGTGGGCTGAGCTACTTCGTCCCCGACCCCAGCGTCCATGCCGACCAGGACGTGCTGGTCGTCGGCGGCGGCGACAGCGCGGTCGACTGGGCGCTCGCCCTGCACCCGATCGCCCGCTCGGTCACGCTCGTGCACCGCCGCGGATCGTTCCGCGCCCACGCGGCGAGCGTCCGCGAGGTACTCGAGTGTGGCGTCGGGATCGTCACGAACGCGCAGGTGTCGGCCCTGATCGGCGAGGAACGGCTGCACGAGGCCCACGTCCGGGTGGACGGCGAAGACGATGTCCGCGTGCTCAAGGTCGACGCCTGCGTCGCCGCGCTCGGCTTCATCAGCAATCTCGGGCCGCTGGCCGACTGGGGCGTCGAGCTGGAGCGCCGGACGATCGTGGTCGACACCCGGATGCGCACCACCGTGGACCGGGTGTTCGCGGCCGGCGACATCACGGCCTACGCGGGCAAGGTCCGACTGATGTCGGTCGGCTTCGGCGAGGTCGCGACCGCGGTCAACAACGCGGCCGTGACGATGGACCCCAGCCTGTCGCTGTTCCCGGGCCACTCGTCGGAGGGCTGATCGGTGGGGCCTCACGGGGCCCCACCGCACTACTGCTGCGCCAGGTCCACGGCGGCGAGGTACGAGAACACCATCGACGAGCCGATCGGGCCGCCGGCACCGGGGTAGATCCGGCCGGTCGCCGGGGCCATCGTGTTCCCCGACGCGTACAGACCGCCGATCACCGAGCCGTCCGGCCGCAGCACGCGAGCAGCGGCGTCGGTGACCAGGCCGCCCTTCGTCCCGAGGTCGGAGAGCACGATCTTCGCCGCGTAGAACGGTCCCCGGTCGAGGACGCCCAGACATGGGTTCGGGCCGTCGGTGTGCGGCCCGGCCAGGTACTCGATCGTCCGGTCCCACGGGGCCTCGCCCCGATGGAACTGTTCGTCCACGCCGCTGCGCGCGTACCCGTTGAACTCCTCGACGGTCTTGGTCAGCACGCCGGCCGGCAGGCCGATCCGCTCGGCCAGTTCCTCGAGGGTGTCGGCCCGCTCCAGCACCCCCGCCGCCAGGAACCTCTCGACGTCGAACCAGCCCGGGACGTCGGGCCCGACCGGCAGCGCGGCGAACGCCCGCTCATTGTCGATCTGCCGCTGGTCGAAGATCCAGTGCGTGGACGCTTCCTGCCCCGCCCGCCGCATCTCGTGGCCGGCGCGGTCGTACGGCAGCCGCTCGTTGAGGTAGCGCTGACCGTCCGCGCCGACCCAGATGCCGCTCCAGACCGTCGTGTAGAACACCGGCCGGGTGCCGGGTACCACGAGCCCCGGCGCGAACCAGGCCTCGTCGAGCAGGCTGGTGTCGGCGCCGATCTCCAGGCCGGCGAGCAGCGCGTCGCCGGTGTTGCCCTCGCAGCCCTGGGTCCATTCGTCGGTGAGGCCGGGCTGGTATCGGGCACGTAGCTCGGCGTTGCGCTCGAACCCGCCCGACGCGAGGATGACGCCCTTCTCGGCGCGGATCGTGACCCGCTCCCCCTCGCTCAGCGCCTCGATCCCGACCACCCTGCCGTCCTCAACCAGCAGCCGCTCCAGCGCGGTGTTCGTCCGCACCGAGCCGTTGCCGGTCTCCAGGAACGCCAGCAGCGCCCGGGCGATGAGCGCCTGCCCGCCGACCATCATCGGCGGGACGTCGACGCCCCACCGCTCGGTCCACAGCGGACGGCGGAGCAGCGGCTCCAGATTGCGCAACTCGGACCGGTTGAGGTCCGGCGGAAAGATCGTCCGTCCCTGGGCGAGCGCCCCCGGGGCGTCGGCGAAGTAGTCCGGCACGCCCAGCCACTGGAACCATTGGAACCAGTGGTTCTGCTCGAGTTCTTCGATCATTACCGGGCCGCCCTGCAGGAAGGCTTCCCGCAGCACGGCCGGGGCGTCGTCGCCGACGAGAGCGTCGAGATACGGACGCGCCGCCTCAGGGCTGTCCTCGACCCCGGCCCGGAGCTCGGCCGCGTTGCCCGGCAGCCAGATCCCGGCGCCGGAGTAGGCAGTCGTACCACCGAGGAACTCGGTCTTCTCGATCACCAGCGTGCGCAGCCCGCGGGACGCGGCGGTGTAGGCGCCGATCAGCCCGGCGCCGGAGCCCACGACCACGACGTCGTAGCTCTCCCCGGTCATGCGTTCGACAGCGCTTCGAGAGCGTCGAACGGCGAGTTGCCCTCGCCCGAGTACTCCATGATCTCGACGAAGTGCCCGAGCTCGGCCGTCAGATCCAGATAGCCGAAGCGGATCGGGCCGCTGCGCCCGAACTGCGCCCAGGCCTTGCCGCTCGCCTCCACGACCGCCGTGGCCTCGTCGAAGTCGTCGACCGTGAACGCCACGTGGTGGAGCGTCGCGGGCACGCCCGGCCGGACCGCGCCGCGGTAGAGATCGACCGACCCCCCGACCGGCCGGATGATCTCGAGGTTGGTCGGTCCGGCGTTGACCAGGGCGACGTCGATGGTCCACTCGTCGGCAAGTTCGCCGCCGACCACCACGAAGTCCGACTCCCCGGGCCGGCCGCCGCCCAGCGACGACTTGTAATGCTTGACGACCTCGACCGTGCCGAGGGTCGATTCGAGATAGGTCGCGGCCACGTCGATGTCGTCCGTCACGTAGCCCAGCTGCAGGAAATTGCGGAAGAGGTCGCTCAACGATCGCATTCAGTTATCTTTTTCCAATCGGCGGCCGCGCTCCACCGCTCGTCCCGGTGGACGGAATCGCCGCCGGCGATTCTCCGCGCCGCCGTGCCAGGATGCGAGGGGTGACCACCCTGGACAAGGCCGCGATCGAGCATCGGCTGATCACGATCCGCAAGACCGTCGTGCAGTTGGAGTCGGCCGGCCGGGTGGACGTCTCGCGGCTGGACCAGTACCACGGGCACGGCATCGCGATCGAGCGGATGCTGGCGATCCTCGACGATCTGGCCTTCGCGATCAACCGGCACGTCGCCGTCGTCGTCCTGGGTGAGGCGCCCCCGACGTCCGAGGCCTCGTTCGCCGCGGCGCAGAAGGCCGGTCTGATCGACGAGGAGCTGGCGATCGCGCTCACGCCGGAGGACGGCCCGCACAACGTGCTCGTCCAGCTCTCCCTGGACGCCGAGCCGGGGGCGATCGAAGGCATCGTGGCCGGCGCGATCGCGGCCTACCAGGAGTACGCGCGTCAGGTCGCCGGCTGGACCTCGGCACAGTGAAAGGGGGCTCCCCGGCCGGGGAGCCCCCTTCAGCCGCCGATCAGGCCGGCGGCGGCGTGAACTTGTGCCCCCAGTACGCACCCTCGGTGATCTCGTAGGTCGGCTGCTCGCCCTTGACCCGCAGGCCGCCGAACCCGAACTCGATCGCGTAGCGCTCGGGCGACCACACGTAGAACGACACCATCTCGTCGTTCGTGTGCTTGCCGAGCGAGTTCATCATCGGCACGCCGAGCTCGCCCGCCCGGTCCAGCGCCAGCCCGACGTCGTCCAGGCTGGACGCCTCGACCATCAGGTGGATCAGGCGGCCGGGGCCGGGAGCCGACGTGATGCCGATCGTGTGGTGCCGGTCGTTGGAGCTGAGGAACCAGACCGTCCGCTCGCGGCCGCCCATCGTGTTGCGCTCGTAGAAGCCCAGGACGTTCGTGTAGAACTCCATCAACGCCCGGCCGTCCTCGCCGGTCATGATCACGTGCCCCATGCCCTGGTCGTCGGTGACGAACGAGGTCACGGTCGGGAGCACGACCGGCTTGTGGTCCAGGATCGGCCCGTAGAACAGCTCGATCGGGTTGCCGCCCGGGTCGTCGAACTTCACGAAGCCGGTGACCCGGCGCTCGTCGGCCTCGGCGTGCGTTCCCTCGACGACCTTGATCCCGGACGCCTCGACCGCGCTCGCGACCCGGCGCAGGTCCCGCTCGTTCAGGACCTCCAGGCCCAGGCCGGTCATCTTGCTCTCCGAGCCCGGGGTGACGACGAGCCGCGGTGGGTAGGCGTCCATGCGGTACCGCAGCGACTCGTCGCCTTCGCCGGCTACCGGCATCAGGCCGAGGAAATCACCCGCGAAGGTCTTCCAGGCATCGAGGTCTGACGATTCCAGCCTCAGATAGCCGAGCGAATGAATGGGCATGGATGAGGCTCCTTAACGCCGGATCCAGCGGGGGTCGTCGTGCCAGACCGTTTCGACCAGCGACATCGGCTCGTCCCAGCATTCCGTGTAGGTCACGCCAGTGGGACCCGCGGTGAGGACGTACGGTGTTCCCGCCTCGGCGGTGAAGAACCCACCGGCGGAAACCGATCCGATCCGAGCCCCGTCTTCGGTCTCCACCGTCAGGTCGCCGGAGACGACCAGGATCAACTGCGGCAGATTGTGGTGCCGCTTGGGCACGGTGAAATCGGGCCGGATACGTCGGCCCCGCCATTTGAAAGCGGGTTCGATCTGAGTCGAGGCCCACATCGCACCATCAAAAGTCTTGGCGACGTCGACCGGGGCGGCCGCGAACGTGCCGCCGTCGTTCCAGTAGAAACTCGGGTCGGCCTGGTCGAAGTGGAGTGCTTCCCACCCGGCGTCATCGGCGAGATCGGTGAAGAAGATAGGCACGGAAACATCGTTGGCTCCCGGCCCGACCAGGGTCAAAGCCCGATCCCGCTGGGCGGAACGGGGGCGGGACAGCCCCCGGATTCCCCGGCTTATCCTCCGGGACATGTCGATTGCTCTGGATGATCTGCTGACCGAAGACGGCTGGATTCCGATGCCGCTGAACCAGCAAGACAACCCTACTTATCTGTGGGAAGACGGCCGGCCACTGGCCGACGCGCCGGTGGACTTCGCGGCGACGTTCGGCGAGTCGATGTGGGTGACCACCAAGCCGATCGGTTTAGGCACGTTCAACCGGAATCCGCTGCGGGTCGTGCCGAATTTCATGGTGCCGCGGCACAGTCACAACATCGACGAGACCGTGTTGATCCTCAAGGGCGAATACACGATCGAATTCGGTGATCCGGAGAAGCCCGAGAAGGTGACGGTCGGCGCCGGCAATTTCTTCACCAGCCGGGCCGGCACGCCCTACACGATGACGGCCGGCGACGAGGGCGTCACCTACATCGAGACGTGGGGCGTGCCGGTCGGCAAGCTGAAGACGTTCTGGATGGACTACGGCTGGGTCCACCGCTGAATTCACCGGTTCGCCGGCTGGGCGTCAGCCCCAGCCGGGGAACCAGTCGATCAGCCGCGCTGCGTGAGGCTCGAACCCGCCGTACCCGCCGCGGAAGAACACCAGTGGGTGCTTGTCGGAGACCTTTTGCAGATCGGTGACCGCACCGAGCACCAGCAGGTGGTCGCCCGCCTCGATCACGTCGGCCAGTTCGCACCCGATCCAGGCCACGATGCCGTCGAAGACCGGTGCCCCGGACGAGCCCCGACGCGCCGTCTCGAACCGGTCCGGCACCTTGGTGGCCATCGCGTGGCACAACGCGGACTGATCCGACGCGAGCACGTTCACCACGAAGCGGCCGGCCGCCTGGATCTTGGGGAACGAGGTCGACCCTCGATCGGCCGTGAACAGCACCATCGGCGGATCCAGCGACACCGAGCCGAACGACCCCAGCACCATCCCGACGGGCTCGTCGTCCGGGTCCCGGGCGGTGACGATCACGACCCCGGTGGGTAGGTTGCCGAGCACGTCCCGGAAGTACCGCCCCGGGTGAACGTCCTGCGGAGAACTCGGGAAGACCATCGGCTCAGATCACTCCTCGCAGTGCGTCCGGGAGTTCGACGTCCATCATGAGTAGGGCGGTCGCGTGGTAGACGGGACCGGGCCCGTGGATGAAGTGCTGCAGACCCATGTGCGCGTCGCGCCAGAACCGCTGCAGCGGGTTGTCGCGACGTCCGGCGTTGCCGCCGGATCGCGCGAAGATCTCGTCCACCGCGGCGACCGCGCGCCAGGCACTGCGGACCTGGTTCCGGCGCAGCTCGGCGGTCTGCACCGGGGTCAGCGGGTAGCCGCGGTCGATCCGGTCGTAGGCCTGGCTGACGCCGTCGAGCAGCTGCGCCCGGGAGGCGGCGATGTCGGCGGCGGCCTCGGAGATCGCGTACATCGAGTAGGGGTCGTCCTTGATCCGGACGCCCGCGGCGTTGATGCGGTTGCGCTGGTAGGCCAGGTGCAGTCCCAGGGCACCTTCGGCGATCCCGATGACCGCCGCGGTGATCCCGAGCGGGAAGAGCACCGGGAACGGCAGCCGGTAGAGCGTCCCTTGCCGTCCGACCCGATCGGCGGCGACGCCGGTCGCTACGTCCAGGTGCGCCACGGTCCGGTAGTCCGGCACGAACGCCTCCTTCACGGCGACGGTCTTGCTGCCGGTGCCGTTGAGCCCGATCACGTTCCACGAGTCGTCGACGATCTCGTAGTCGCCGCGGGGCAGCAGGACGTGCCGGTACTCGGGCATCACGGCCGGCCGGCCGTTGCCGTCGCCGGTCAGCGCACCCAGGACGACCCAGTCGGCGTGGTCGGTCCCGGACGAGAACTGCCAGTTGCCGTTCACCACGTACCCACCGTCGACGCGCTCGGCGACACCGCTCGGGGTGTAGGGCGACGCGACCCAGGTGTCCGGGTTCTCGCCCCAGACCTCCTCGCCGACGCGGGGGTCGAGCATGGCCAGCTCCCACGGGTGCACGCCGACGACGCCCGCTACCCAGCCGCTGGCCCCGCACCGCCGGGCCACCTCCATCACGGCCTCGCCGAACGCCCGCGGGTGGGCCTCGTGGCCACCGTGCTCCCGTGGCGCCAGGAGCCGCATCAGCTGCGCCTGCTTCAGCGCCGCGACGCTGCGATCGGACAGCCGGCAGAGTCTCTCCGTCTCGTCGGCCGCGGCCTCGAACTCGTCCGCCACGGACGCCACGCGCGCGAGCGCCGCGCGCACCGAGTCCCCGACACCAGTGGTCGCTTCGATGGACACCAGGCACCTCCAGGTTGGTCCGCGTCATCGTGCGCGGGGTCACGCCGCGGGTGCCCGGCCACGTTCCACTCAACGGGAACGACGACGGACTTCACGCTTCGTCGTCTGTTTCAGTTCGGGCATGACCGACATCGACGTGCTTCACGAAGCCGCAGAGCGGCTCCTGACCGCGGAGCGCGAGCGCCGGCCCGGTTCGCCGGTCCGTGACCTGCTCGGCGACAGCGACATCGCCGCCGCCTATGCCGTGCAGCAACGCGTCATCGCGGCCAAACTGGCCGCCGGTGCCCGCCAGATCGGGCGCAAGATCGGGCTCACGTCCGAGGCCGTGCAGAAGCAGGTCGGCGTCGACCGGCCGGACTTCGGGCTGTTGCTGGACGACATGCTCTACCGGCACGGCGATGCGATCCCGATCAGCCGGCTGCTCCAGCCCCGGGCCGAGGCCGAGATCGCGTTCGTCCTGGCCGAGGACATCGAGGACCCGGACGTGACCCCGGAGTCGCTGACCCGCGCCGTCGCGTACGCGAGCCCGGCGATCGAGGTCGTGGACAGCCGGGTCCGGGACTGGGACATCGTCATCACCGACACCGTGGCCGACAACGCGTCCAGCGGCGTGTTCGTCCTGGGGAGCGCGCAGCTGTCGCTGGAGGAATTCGTTCCGCGGACGGTCACGATGCGGATGCTGAACAACGGGGTGGAGGTGTCCGCCGGAGACGGCACGGCCTGCCTCGGCGACCCGCTGGCCGCGGTGGCCTGGCTGGCCCGCACGGCGATCGAGTTCGGCGCCCCGCTACGCGCGGGCGAAATCGTGCTCTCCGGCGCGCTGGGCCCGCTGGCCCCGGTCGCGGCCGGTGACGAGCTCTCGGTGCTGCTCCGTCCACTCGGCACGGTCAGCGTCACGTTCACAGGAGGCGAGCAGGCATGAGTACGAAGGTCGCCATCATCGGGTCGGGCAACATCGGCACCGACCTGATGTTCAAAATCATCCGCCGGTCGACCGCCCTGGAGATGGGCGCGATGGTCGGCATCGACCCGGAGTCCGACGGCCTGGCCCGGGCGCGACGCATGAAGGTGGCGACGACGTCCGACGGCGTCAAGGGCCTGATCGACCTGCCGGGCTTCAGCGAGATCGAGATCGTGTTCGACGCCACCTCCGCGGGTGGGCACCGGGCGAACGCGGCCGCGCTGGAGCCCTACGGCAAACGGCTGGTGGACCTCACGCCGGCCGCCATCGGCCCGTTCGTCATCCCGGCCGTGAACCTGAACGAGCACCTCGACGCCCCGAACATCAACATGGTGACGTGCGGGGGGCAGGCCACGATCCCGGTCGTCGCCGCCGTCTCCCGGGTCGCCTCGGTCCCCTACGCGGAGATCGTGGCCTCGGTGGCCTCCCGCGGTGCCGGCCCCGGCACCCGGGCGAACATCGACGAGTTCACCGAGACGACCGCTCACGCGGTCGAGAAGGTCGGGGGCGCGGCCCAGGGCAAGGCGATCATCATCCTCAACCCGGCCGAGCCGCCGCTGATCATGCGCGACACGGTCTACTGCCTGGCCGGTGACGCCGACCCCCGCGAGATCGTCGCGTCGGTCGAGCAGATGGTCGGCGAGGTCGCCCGCTACGTCCCGGGCTACCGCCTCAAGCAGGCTGTCCAGGTCACGCCGATCGAACCGTCGAGCGTGAAACCGCTGGTAGACGCCGACGTCCGCTGGAAGGTCAGCACGTTCCTCGAGGTCGAGGGCGCTGCCGACTACCTCCCGGCGTACGCCGGGAACCTCGACATCATGACCTCAGCCGCCCTGCAGGTCGGCGAGCAGGTCGCCGCCCGCCTCGAGTCCGGAGCACGCCTGTGAAGCTCTATGTTCAGGACGTCACCCTGCGGGACGGCATGCACGCCATGCGCCACCGCATCGAGATCGACCCGCTGGTCGCGATCGTCACCGCGCTGGATGCCGCCGGGGTGGACGCGATCGAGGTGACGCACGGCGACGGGCTGTCCGGGTCCAGCCTGAACTACGGCATCGGCAGCCACACCGACTGGGAATGGATCGAGGCCGCCTGCGGGCACATGCCCCGGGCGATCCCGACCAGCCTGCTGCTGCCCGGCGTCGGCACGGTCGAGGACCTCAAACAGGCCGCCTCGCTCGGGATCCGATCGGTCCGGGTCGCGACCCACTGCACCGAGGCCGACGTGTCGGCGCAGCACATCGCGGCCGCGCGCGAGCTCGGGCTGGACGTCGCCGGGTTCCTGATGATGGCCCACCTCGCGCCGCCGGAGAAGCTGGCCGAGCAGGCGCTCCTGATGGAGTCCTACGGCGCGCAATGCGTCTACGTCACCGATTCGGCCGGGGCGCTCACCATGAACGACGTCCGCGACCGGATCCGCGCCTACCGTGCGGTGCTGCGGCCGGAGACCCAGATCGGCATCCACGCCCACCAGAACCTCTCGCTCGCGGTCGCCAACTCGGTCGTCGCGGTCGAGGAGGGCACCTACCGGGTGGACGCGTCGCTGGCCGGGCACGGCGCCGGCGCCGGGAACACGCCGATCGAGGCGTTCGTCGCGGTCGCCGACAAGCTCGGCTGGGAGACCGGATGCTCGGTGTTCGCGCTGCAGGACGCGGCCGACGACCTGGTTCGTCCGCTGCAGGACCGGCCGGTCCGGGTCGACCGGGAGACGCTCACGCTCGGATACGCGGGCGTGTACTCGAGCTTCCTCCGGCACGCCGAGGACGCCGCCCACACGTATGGCGCCGATGCTCGTGACCTGCTCACGGTGGCCGGGGAGCGCAAGCTGGTGGGCGGCCAGGAGGACATGCTCGTCGACATCGCTCTCGACCTGAAGAAGGCTCAACCGAAGTAGGCGGCCTGGGTCTTGTCCGGGTGGGCGAGGAGGTCGGCGGCGTCGCCGTTCACGACCTCCTCGCCGTGGGCGAGGAAGACGGCCCGATCCGCGGTCTCCAGCGCCAGGTGGACGTGCTGCTCGACCAGCACCACCGCGGCCCGGGTCTCGTCCGCGACCCGCCGGATCAGCGGCAGCAGCGCCTCGACGATCACCGGCGCCAGCCCCATGCTCAACTCGTCGATCAGCAACACGGTCGGGTCCTGCATGAGCGCCCGTCCGATCGCGAGCATCTGCTGCTCACCACCGGAAAGAACCCCTGCCGCCACCGACGACCGCCCGGCCAGGGCCGGGAACAAGTCGAAAACCTCGTCGATCTTGATCTTGCTGCGCCCGGCCAGGCGCAGGTTCTCCCGCGTCGTGAGCGTGGTGAACAGCGCGCGATCGTCGGGCACCAGCACCATGCCCCGTCGCACCGCCTGCCGCGGACGGCCGGACTTGAGCGGCACCCCGCCGACCGAGACGGCGCCCGCCCTGCGGTCGAGCAGCCCGGCCAGCGTCAGCAGCGTCGTGGTCTTCCCGGCGCCGTTGGGGCCGAGCAGGGCGAGGATCTCGCCCTCGGCGACGGTCAGGTCGATTCCGCGGACGACCGGCGCGCCGGCGTACCCGGCGGCCAGCCCCTCGCACACCAGAGCAGCGGTCATGCGGGGCTCACCTTCTCGGTCGGGGCCGATGCCAGGGCCGGTTCACTGCTGCCGAGGTACGCCCGGACGACGTCCGGGTTGGCGCGGATCTCGTCCGGTGTGCCGGTCGCGAGCACCCGTCCGAGGTCGAGAACGACGATCCGGTCGCAGACGTCCAGGACGAGCCCCATGTCGTGATCGACCATCACGACCGTCACCCCGGAGTTGCGCACGCCACGGAGCCGGTCACCGAGCCAGCGGCTCTCGGCGCTGTCCAGGCCGGCGGCCGGTTCGTCGAGCAGCAGCACGGCGGGCCGTCCGGCCAGCGCGCGCGCCACCGAGACGAGCTGGCGCTGCCCCTGGGAGAGCTCCTTGACGGTCCGGTCGGCCACGCCGCCGAGGTGCAGCACCTCGAACATCCGGCTCAGGTCGACGTCGGCGCCGGCCGGCGCCGCGTTCGTCCCCACCAGGACGTTCTCCCGCACGGTCAGGTCCTCGTAGAGCTCGACGGCCTGGAACGTCCGGCCGAGGCCGGCCCGGCTGCGCCGGTGCGGCGGCAGGCCGTCCAGAGTGTCGCCCTTCAGCGCTACCGACCCGGTCGAGCGCGCGTAGCCGCTCAGCGCGTCGATCAACGTGGTCTTCCCGGCCCCGTTGGGGCCGATCAGGCCGAGGATCTCACCCTCGTGGGCAGCGAACGTGACACCGTCGAGGGCGACCACCCCGCCGTAGCGCATCCCCACGTCCGACACCGTGAGGACGTCCGGCCCGGGCTCGGGCGGCGGGCCGGGTTTCGCCGAGCCGGAGAGGTCCAGGTCCACCGGCCCCGACGGTGTGCGACGCCGGCGGGCGATCAGCGCGTGCAGCGGCGCCACGATGCCCTCCGGGTTCAGGATCACGGTGACGACCAGCAGTATGCCGCTGAACAACCCGAAGTACTCGCCGAGCCCGAGATAGCGGTCCATCAGCAGGTACAGGATGCCGCCTGCGCCGATGACCCCGGCGTTCACGCCGCCACCGATCGAGGTGACCCCGGCCAGGTAGACGTTCGCGAACAACCCGATGCCGAGCAGCGCGCCGTAGCTCTCGGACGAGGCGAGGTTCTGCTGGTAGGCGAGGAGCGTGCCGCCGAGGCCGGCGATGAACGAGCCGATCGCGAACGCGATCACCTTCACCCGGCGGACGTCGATGCCCGCGGCGGCGGCCGATCGCTCGTTGGCCCGCACCGCCAGCATCGAGGCGCCGAGCCGGCTCCGGCGGAGCCACGCGACGCCCAGCCCGACCAGGAGTGCCACGACCAGGCAGAGCAGCCCGAATGAGATCCGGGGATAGCCGCGGCCGCCACCGATCCCCAGGTCGAGGCCGAACAGGCTCGGATCCGTGACCCGGGCTCCCCCGCTGCCGCCGTTGAGGTCGTTGTTGGTGAACCAGAGTGCTTGGACGGTGACCGCCATGGCCAGCGTCACCACGGCCACGGGTAACCCCCGCAAACGCAGTGCCGGCAACCCGACGACGACGCCGAGCACGGTGGCGGCCAGTGCGGCCAGCAGCGGCGCGATCGGGAACGGGATGTGCAGGCCGTCGGTCAGCCGGCTGAGCGTGAACGCTGCCGCACCGGCCAGCGAGAGCTGGGCCAGCGAGACCTGGCCCGCGAAGCCGGTGACGACGACCTGGGACAGGCTGAGCACCGCGAAGATGAACGTGGTGATGATCGCGGCCCGGACGCTGCCGTGCGTCAGCAGCAGCGCGACGATGCCGGCCAGCGCCGCGACCGTGGCCGGCACGTACAGGTTCCGGGGTCGGGGGGCCTGGCCGAGAGAGGGTGCGGCGACCGAGCCTCGCTGCGGCAGCCGGTCGTGCCGCGCGATCAGCAGCGCGAGGATGATCAGCAGCGTGACCAGTTCGGCGGTGCCCGACGAGGGGAACCAGTCGATCGTGTTCTGCAGGTAGGTCAGCACCGACTGGATCGCGCCGATCGCGAGGCCGGCCGCGACCGTCGGCCCGAGCCGACTGAAACCGCCGACCATTGCGGCGGCCAGCGCGGGCACGATGAACAGCGTGTAGGAGAGCGGGACCAGCGGCACGATCGGCGCGATCAGGATGCCGCTGACGCCGGCGACCACCGTGCTCAGCGCCCAGTTGATGGCCGCGATCCGGTCCGGCGACAGACCGGTGACCAGAGCGCCGCGCTCGGTCTCGGCCACCGCGCGGGTGGCCAGACCGAACCGCGTGTACTTCACAAACGCGCCGAGCGCGAGCGCGATCAGGACGACGATGCCGGCCAGCATCACCCGATCGAGCGGGATCTCCACGTCGCCGACCGTCCACCGCTCCTGGGTGAGGAACGGGTCGACCGAGACCGGATTGGTGCCCACCCGCAGCGCGAGCAGGCTCTGCGCGGCGAGCATCACGCCGATGCTCGCCACCGCCTTGCCGACCGGCGAGGCGGTCCGCACCGGGCGGAACACCAGGACGTAGAGCAGCAGGCCGAGGACCGCGGCCACCAGCAGCGAGATCACCATTGCCGACGCGACCGTCTGCGGCGCACCGACCGAGACCGACTGCGGGAGGCCCGGGATCGGGATCAGCAGCGAGCCGTTACGCAGGTAGGCGAACGTGTACGCGGTGTAGAGCGCGATCGCGCCCGTGCTGAAGTTGACCACCCCGGAGCTGCGGAAGGTCACGACCAGGGACGACCCGAGAGCGGCGAAGACGGCGCCGCTCCCGAGCCCCAGGATCAGGAAGACGACGTAATTCATCGCAGCAGCGAGCTGTCGACGACCTTCGTGCCCTGGATCGTCGAGACGACGCTGGAGCCGCTGCACACCGATGGGAAGCTCGGCAGCGCGGTCCCGTCGCAGGTCATCGTTCCACCGTGGCCGGCGGGCACCGGCACGTTCTTGGCCGCACGGATGGCCTGGTTGATCGATGCGGCGGTGACGTCGCCGGTCACCGCCGACGCACCCCGGATCAGGCCCATCATCGACTGGTAGCCGGGCACGGCCGCACCGGTCGTCTGCGCGCCGGGCGCGTACTTGGCCATGATCGCCCGGTAGATCTTGGCCTCCGGGTCGTCGGTGACGCCGTCACCGGTGGAGAACATCTTCGCCCCGTCCAGGGCCGGGCCGACCGCCTTGAACACCGTCGGGTCGTAGCAGGACTGGATGATCCACTTCTCGGCCTTGCTACCCAGCGCCGTCATCGCCTTGAGGATCGAGGTGCAGAACGTCGCGTCGCCGATCTCGGCGATGGCCTGCGGGTTCGTCTTCAGGCCGGCGGACACCTGCGGGGTGGCGTCCGGGGTGCCCGGGGGAACCGAAACGACGGTGAGCTTGACGCCCTGCTTGGCGAATGCCGGGATACCGATGGCCTTCGCGCCGGTCGTGACCGCGGGCACATCGAACGCGAACATCGTCACGTCCTTCATGTTCTTCTGCTTGGCGTACTGCGCCATGCCGTTGAGGTCGCCGGGGAAGCCCCCCGTCCAGGCGTAGCCGTAGTCCTTGGCGCTGAGCTCGGCGCCCGACGCCGCGTTGTAGGAGACGTAGGGGATCTTGGCCTTCTGGATGATCGGCGCCATCACCGAGCCGAAGCCGGTATCGGAGACGACGACCGCGGCCACGCCCTTCTCAACCATCTGGTTGGCGCAGTCCGCGGCCGAGGCCGGCTCTTCCTTCTGCTTGCAGATGATCAGATCGATCGGGTGTCCACCGAGGCCGCCCAGGTTGGCGTTGGCGTACTCGACGACCGCAGTAGCCGCGACCCGACCCTCGGGCTGCGAGACCGACGCACCGTTCTCGTTGTTGATCAGGCCGATCTTGACCGGGGAGCCGCTGGCCTTCTTGCCCGCGAACGTGCCGTCCGGGGCGTCGGCGATGGCCTGCGAGGTGGAGCCGGTACTCAGGTCGTTGTCGCTGGTCGACGATCTGGATTTGTCGGCACAGGCCGTCGCGGTCGCTAGCACCAACGCGAGTGCGACGGCGGCAGGGATGACGCGCATGGATGATCCTCTTCTCGACGGCGAGATGTGATCGAGCCCACTTAGTTAACTGTTTAGGCGAACATAAGACCGTCGATAAACTGTGTCAATAAGTAAACTGATTAAGCGGATTTTTCGCCAAGCAGGCGCTGGAGCACGGTTCGGCGAATCAACTTGCCGGTCTCGGTCCGCGGCAGTTCGGGCCAGAACCAGATCTCCTCGGGGGTCTTGCTCGATCGCAGCGAGGCGCGGGCGAACGCCCGGAGATCCTCGGGCTCCACGCCCCACGCTCCGGTCACGACGACGGCGCCGATCCGCTGGCCCCACACCTCGTCCGGCAGGCCCACCACGACCGCGTCCTGCACGGCCGGATGCCGGAGGAGGACGTCCTCGATCTCGGCCGGGGCGATGTTCTCCGCACCCCGGATGATCGTGTCGTCGGCGCGGCCACCGATGAACAGGTAGCCCTCGTCGTCCAGATAACCCTCGTCGCGGGTGTCGAAGAACCCACGCTCGTCGACCATCCGGCCCACCCCGGCGTACTCGGCGGAGACCTGGTCGCCGCGAACACAGATCCGTCCGGGCACTCCCGGCGGGACGACCTCGCCGGACGCACCCCGGATCTCGATCTCGACGCCCGGAACCGGCCGCCCGACGGAGGACAGCCGGGCCCGCGCTGCGTCGTCGGTGGATGCCGCCGCCGCACGGTGGTCATCCGGGCCGAGCAGCGCGATCGTCGAGCTGGTCTCGGTGAGGCCGTAGGCGTTCACGAAGCCGACGTCCGGCCAGAGCTCGAGCGCGCGCTCGATCAGGCTGGACGGCATCGGCGCTCCCCCGTAGGCGAGCGAGCGCAGGGTCGGTATCCCCGGCGAAGCCCCGGACTCGACGATCCGGGCCAGCATCGTGGGCACGATCAGCGCGTTCGTGACGCCTTCGTCCCGCACCGTGCCGAGCCAGTCAGCCGGGGAGAACGTCTCCAGCGTGATCGTCCGGCGGCCGGCGTAGAGGTTCGTGATCACGTTCGCGACCGCCGCGATGTGGTATGGCGGCACGGCCACCAACGCGGCGTCGTCCTCCCCCGCGGCGCCGAACTCGACGGTCTGGAGTACGTACGAGACGAGGTTGCCGTGCCGGAGGAGGACGCCCTTCGGCTCGGACGTGGTACCGCTGGTGTAGATGATGACGGCCGGGCCGTCGGCCGGTTCCTCCAGCTCGGGGGCGTCGTTCTCGGTGAGCCTCAGCCAGCCGTCGGGGGTCAGGCCGTCGATCCCGGCGGCCGCGAGCCGGCCGAGGCCGGGAGTGTCGGCGATACCCAGCGCTTTCGGGTGCTTGGCCAGCAGCCCGTCGAGTTGTGCGCTGCCGAGGCGATAGTTGAGCGGCACGAGTGGCACGCCCGCGTACGCGGCGGCGAACAGCGCGACCGGGAACGCCGGGCCGTTCAGTCCGAGGTAGACGATCGCGTCGGCACCGCGTTCCCGGATCACCGCCGCGCCGGCGCGAGCCCGCGCGGCCAGGTCCGCCGCGGTGATCCCCTCCGCCCGGCGGCCGATCAGCGTGCGCTCGCCGAACCCGTCCGCCGCCATCTCGAGCAGCAAGGTCAGGCGCACGGCTCAGTCCGAGGCCGGAAGCGGGCGGGCACCCTGGATCGACAGCGGGCGGCCGTCGAGCGCCAGGCTGCCCTCACCGCCGGTCAAGCACAGCACCTCGATCGAGTTCGCCTCGTCCGAGTAGCGCTTGCCGAGCTGGGTTCCGCCCAGCTGGGCCGGGTCCGCGGTGGCGGCCTCGTCGGCTGCACCCTTCTCCAGCATCGGCGCACCACCGCAGGTCAGCACGCCGTCGCCGGACGACGCGCGCATGACCAGCACGGACGTGTTGTCGACGGCGCTCAGCAACGTCAATCCCACTCGAAGCATGTCGCTACCCTTCCTAGTTGGAGTCCGGCTACTCAGCCGAGCCCGGCCGCGGCGAGGACCGGGCCGGCGGCGGCCACGGCGCGGCGGATGACCGGCTCGTAGCCCTCCCGCTCGGCGAGCGGGCCGATCAGCTCCAGCTCGATCGGCTCGGCGTACCCGGTCTCCCGGACGTAACCGAGCAGTCGTGCCAGTGGCAGTTCACCTTCGCCGAATGGCACCCGGCCGACCGGTTCCGGTTCGTCCGGGCCGGTGATCGTGCCGATCGTGACGTCGGCGACCTGGACGAGCGCGATCCGCGGCGCCGCCCGGAGCAGTGCTGCCTCCAGATCCCGCTCCATCCAGGTGTTGCAGAGGTCGGCGACCACGCCGACCCCGGTGCGCTCGGCCACGTCCACCGCGTCGCGGGTCGTGGTCACGAACGAGACGTCGACCCGGGTGGTCGGTTCGATCGCCAGCCGGACACCGCGTTCGCCGGCGTACTCGACGCTCGGCCCGATCGCCCGCGCGAACGTCTCGAGCACGTCGTCCCAGACCTCGCCGGTGGTGCGACCGGTCGTCAGGTACACCGACCAGCCACCGTGGTCGGCGACCGCGTCGACGATCCGGTGCAGGTATCGGCGGGTGGCCTCCCAGCCCGGACCAGAGCTTCACGTCCTGGTCGAACGACCAGCGCACCGAGCTGAGCGCGCTGACCGAGAGCCGGGCCCCAGTCACGCCGGGACGCTGCCGGTGTGCACTCTGGCCAGGTGCAGCCCGGCCTCCTGCGACGGCGCCTCGATCGCCCATTCACCGCACGAGCACCAGGCCCGGTAGTGATCTCCGTCGGGCACGATCGCCTGGCCGTCGCAGGAGCCCCCGCTGTTGGCGATGCTGGTCAGGAACTCGAGCGGCTTCTCCTCGAGTGCGCTCTCGTAGTCGTCAGCCATCAGTTCCCCTCGGGTCGGAACACGGGAAGCAGCCATCCGTCGGAGATGGGATGGAAGTCCACCACCAGCGACAGGCCGATCCGCACGTCGTCCGGTTCGACGTCGATCACGTTGCTGACCAGGCGCGCGCCGGGCGCGTCCGGCAGATCGACGACGGCGGGCACCAGCGTGACGTCCGGGAGACCGGGGAAGCCGTGAACCACGGCGAAGCTGTAGACGGTCCCCGTCCCCACGAGCGGAACCCAGTCGACGGCGCGGGACCGGCACTCCGGGCAGAACGGGGTCGGCGGCAGCCGGAACGTGCCGCACTCGCCGCACTGCGGCGCCACCAGGCTCCGTTCGCGGGCCGCGACCCAGAACGGTTCGGTCGCCTCGTCGGTCGAGATGCGGACGCGGTCGGCGGGCAGCACGGTCGCGAGGCTCATGAGTCCCGCCCCAGGATCAGGCCGCTGACCGGCAGGCTGGCCGGTCCCCCGGTGACCAACGCGAGCTCGGCCTCGGCCACCTGGTTGATCGCCGCGCCCCGCATCTGCTCGACGCCTTCCAGGATGTGGGTCATCCCGATCACGTAGGCCTCCGAGAGCTGGCCGCCGTGCGTGTTGACCGGGATGTGCCCGGCCGGCGGTTTCGGGTCGTACCGGATCGCGCCGCTCTCCACGAAGGCGCCACCCTCGCCCTTGGCGCAGAAGCCGTAGTCCTCGATCTGCATCAGCACCATGGGGGTGAAGTGGTCGTAGATCAGCGCGACGTCGATGTCCTGCGGGGTGACGCCGGCCTGCCGGTAGAGGCGGTCGGCGATCGGCTTGTGCCCGGAGGAAGCGAACACCTCGTCGGGCATGCCGAACCAGGAGAAGCCACGGCCCCACTCGCGGGTGCCGCCGTGGGCGACCGCGACCACCGGAACCGGCGGCTGCCGCAGGTCGCGGGCGCGCTCGATCGACGTGGTGAGCACCGCGACCGCGCCCTCGGTCTCCAGGCAGAAGTCGTAGACGCAGAGCGGCTCGGCGATCATCCGGCCGGCGAAGTACTCCTCGCGGGTCAGCGGCGCCTTCTGGATCGCCTTCGGGCGGTTCAGCGCGTTCTGCCGGGTGGAGATCGCGATCTCGGCGAACGCCTCCCTCGTGGTGCCGTACTGGTGCATGTGCCTGCGGGCGAGCACCGACATCAGGTGCCCCGGCCCGGCCAGACCCGAGGGCTGCACGAACGAGCCGGCCGGGGTCGGCGGCTTACTCGCCACTACCGTGCCCAGTCGCTGTTTCTGCTGCTGCAGGGCCATCACCGTGACGACGACCGACGCGTCGCCGGCGAGGATCGCCGCGCGGGCCAGGCCGATCGCCCCGGCCGAGCCGCCGCCGCCGTTGGTGAGCGTGGCCGAGAAGCCGATCTCGGGGATGCCGAGCGTCTCCATGAAGTCGACCGACTCCATCTTGTCGCCGTACCCGGCCCCGGCCCCGGAGTAGAACGCGAACCCGTCGATGTCGGTGGCGCTCAGCCCGGCGTCGGCACACGCCGCGAGGATGGCCTCGCCGGCCAGTTCGGTGATGCTGCGCCCGGCGGAGCCGCCGCGCTTGTAGTAGTCGGTCGCGCCGACGCCGACGATCGCGGTGTCGCGGCTCAACTCTGGTCCGCCGGGATCGGCGGCACCGAGGGGAACAGTTCGAAGAACGCGCCCTGGGTGATCCGCAGCCGGGTCTCGTCGGACACGCCGTGGAACAGCGACTTGAGGGTGTCCTGGGTGTGGCCGTAGGTGCCTTCCATGTGCGGGTAGTCCGACCCGAACATCACGTTGCGGTAGCCCATCGCGTCGAACGCGGCGACCGCGGTCTCGTCGTGCTGGAACGACGCGTAGACCTGCGTCATCAGCGTCTCTTTCGGGTCGCGCGTGAGCTTGGGCCGCACGGCCATCGCGTGCTGCCGGTAGCCCTCGAGCATGCGGTCACCGAGGAACGGGATCCAGGTCGCGCCGCCCTCGGAGATCAGCACCTTCAGGTCCGGGTGCCGGTCGAGCGCGCCCGACGCGACGAGCTTCATCGCCGCCCGCTGCCCGGAGAACGTGGTCTCGGTGTAGTTCATGACCGCGCCGCCCGGCCCCCGGTACACGACGCCGGCGCCGCCGGCCGTCATGTCGACCGGGTCGGTGCCGATGTGGAAGGCCAGCACGATCCGCGCGCGCTCGGCGGCGTCCCAGAACGGCTCCCACTCCTTGCGGTGCCAGTCGGGGGCGCTGGGGTGCGGTGTCGTCGGCAGGAACACGGCCTGGAACCCGTTCTCGGCCGCCCACTCCAGCTCGGAGACGGCGTCCTCGACCCGGAGCGTGGAGACCTGCGCGGTGACCACGTAGCGGTCGGACACCGCGGCGACCTCTTCCAGCGCCCACTCGTTGCTCGCGTGCAGGCAGGCCTTGAGCAGGCTCGGCGTGCGGAACGTCGAGGACCACATGCCAAGCGACGGGAAGATCACCTCGCCCCAGACGCCTTCCTGGTCCAGGTCGCGCAGGCGGGCCTGGGCGTCGCGGATGCCCTGGGCCTTGCGCGTCTCCTCCAGGAACTCCACCGCCGCCGAGGTCGGCAGCTTGCGCCGGAACGATTGGCCGTCGACGTGCACGGTCTCGTATTCGCCGTCCGGGTCCTTCTCGGACTTGGGAGTCAGGTCGGCCAGCTTCTTGGGCAGCCGGGTCTCCCACAGGTCGGCCGGCTCGAGGAAGTGCGAGTCCCCGGAGTTGGTCCACATCTTCGACATCTCTCGGATCCTCCTCGGCGTGGAATACGTCGACTAAATCACTAACTGATTTAACTGTCTAGGGTGCGTTGCAGGACCGGGACGTCCGCGAGGGAACGCAGCATGTCGTTGAGGTGGGTGCAGCCGGCTGCACCGGCCAGGTCGCGCAGCACGGTCGTCCGCAGCTCAGCCAGCTCGCGTCCGATGAGGTCTCCGGTCCGCGGGACCGCGAGCGGGCACTCCAGGTAGGGCAGCACCCGCGCAATCGGGTGGACGCTACGGAGGACGCCGTTCGTGGCTTCGGCGGTGAGCTGGTATTCGTGGATCGCCTGGCGGCCGCCGGTGGGGAGGGTGGAGGAGTCCTGGAAGAAGGCGTCTATTTCGGTGGCGTTCCAGACGTCGGTGCGGCGGGCCCGGCGCATGGCGATGCCGGTGGGGTTTCGTAGTTCGTGCCAGGCTTCGGGGTCGCCGACGTCGTCGAGGGGGCGGGCGGGTTCGCGGCGCTGGTTGTCCCAGCGCAGTGTGCCGTCGGGGTGCAGGGCCTCGGAGCCGTCCTGATAGCCACTGCAGACGTCGCGCATGATCCGTTGGCGGACGTCGAGTTTGGCGTTCAGGTACTCGTCCAGGCCGAGCCAGGACTGGAAGGCGGCTTGGGAGACGAGCGTCGCGCCCGGCAGGTCGTCGAGCAGGAGATGTAACGGGGAGCCGTCGGCGGTGGTGAGCCCGGCCAGGCGGCGGCGGTGGCCGCCCATGGCGGATTCGCCGACGAGTTCGGTGAGTCGCGGAAGTTCCGGCGAGGATTCGATCTGCAGGATCCGCCGCTTTTCGTCGAGCCGCGCGTGCAGGACAGCCTCGGCGGTCACTGTGATGGTGCCGTCGTCCCGGGTGAGGAGGTCGCGGGCTCGGCCCTCGAGGATCGTTTCGCCGCCCAGGCCGTCCGGGAACGTGGCGTCGATCGTGCTCGTGCGGCGGATCGAGCCGCGGCGCCGGGGCGGGGCGGAGGGCCCTGGGCCTCTCGTGGCGAGCTCGGCGGGGACATGGACGCTCACGAGATGACTTTCTGCTCGCGGAGTTCGGCGATTCGGGCCTCGCTGTAGCCGCTTTCGCGCAGAATCTGGTCGGTGTGCTGGCCGAGCGTGCAGCCGGCGTCGGGCTTCGTGCGCGATCGGGAGAATCGGTTCAGCGGCGCGAGCCGCCGGTGTTCCCCGAAGATCGGGCTGACCGCGTCGGCCGTGTAGCCCGCGGCGGCGAACTCGTCGCTCTGCATGTGCCGCTCGGCCGGCTCCTGCGCCACCACCACGCACCCCAGATCCCGCGCGCTGAGCTCGGCCTCCCAGTGGCCTTTGGGTTGCGTGGCGAAGATCCCGCTGAGCACGTCGCCGAGCTCGCCGGCGTGTGCGGCGCGCGACTCCGCCGTGGCGAAGCGCGCGTCGTCGAGGCCGGGGGCGCCGCCGGACACCGCACCGCCGCCGGCGACGGACGGCGTGCCGAGCGTCGCGACGAGGCAGGCCCAGTCGGTGGGGGCGTCGGCGGCGAGGAAGATCCAGCCGTCGGCGGCCCGGTACATGCGGTGCAGCGGGCCGGTGCCGAGCAGGTCGGGGTCGGCGGCCGGTGAGTCCGGGCGCCCCGCGTACCGGGTGTTGTACGAGATCAGCGCCTGGCTCGCGGAGCCGAGCATCGTCACGCCGAAGTCGGTGTAGGAGATGCCCCGCCGTTTGGCGTACAGGCCGAGGATCAGCGCGGAGGCGACCCCCATCGCCGCCAGCCCGTCGGCCTGCACGGCCGGAACCGCTCCCCCGGCGTAGAGCTTGCGGGCCCGGGCCCGCAGATCCTCCCGGTCGGCGGGTTTGTCGGCCCGGACCTGAGCGTCGACGAGGGCGACGCCGCTCGCCGCGCCGATCGAGGGCGCGTACGCCGGTTTGCGGCCGTACGGGCCGCCGAGGCCGTACCCGGTGGCGTTCACGTAGACCAGGTCCGGGTTGATCGCCTTGAGCGAGGCCTCGTCGACCCCCAGCCGGGCCGCCACCCCACCGCGGAAGCACTGGAGCACCGCGTCGCAACGGGCCGCGATGCCGTAAAGGACCCGAAGCCCCTCCGGGGTCCGGAGGTCGAGCGCGACGCTCTCCTTGCCCTGCAGAACCTTGGCCCCGCCGGCCTCGGGGTAGGCGAGGATGTTGCGGATGAGGTCGCCGTCGAGCGGCTCGATCTTGATCACCCGCGCCCCCAGGTCGGTGAGCACGGTCGCGCCGTACGGCCCGGCGAACATCGCCCCGAGCTCCAGAATCGTGACGCCGGAGAGCGGATGCCCGGCATCCGCCTGCGCACGGATGTCCGGAGTCTCGATCGGGCCGGTGGCCAGTTGCCGGAGCTCTGCGGTGTGTTCGCCCGGGCGGGGGGCGCGGCGGAGCCCGGTCAGGGGGCCTTCGGCGGTGTGCACGAGGGTCGACGGTTGGCGGATCGGGCCCAGGTCCGGGTCGTCGATCGTCACCACGCGGCCCTCGGCCACGATCTGGGGGTGCTCCAACGCCTGGTCCGGGGTCCGGAACTGCTCACCGAAGACGTCCGGGTTCCGGGCGAACGTCGCGTCCCACTCCGCCCTGGTCCGCTCCCCGACCCGGCTGAGCATCTTGTCCCACCACTCGGTCCGCAGCTCCGGCGTCGGCAGCATCGGATATCCGGCCCACTTCGGGTCCGCGACCTCCTCGGCCAGCCCGAGCTCCGCCAGCTGTGCCTGCTGGAGGCGCGGCGCCGACTGCGCGAACTGCAGCCAGACCCCGTCGGCGGTCGGCGCGATCAGTAAGGCGTACAGCAGCTTCGTCTGCGGCCGGCCATCGTCGTCGAAGCCCGCGTCGGCCGGCCGGAACGCACCCGGATACCGCTTGAGCACGAGCTCGTAGAACCAGTTGTAGGCGTCGAGGGCCCCGACCGCGGTGACCAGATCGGATTCGACGAGTTGCCCGCGGCCGCTGCGGTCGCGCTCGATCAGCGCGGCGAGAATCCCCTGCGCGGCGGCGTGCGCGGCCGAGAACGACCCGTACGGCACCGTCACGAACGCCGGTTCCGGTCCGGTCGTCAGCTGACGCTTGGAGTGGAAGACGCCGGTTTTCGCGAACACCAGCGACTCGTCGCTCCGGTAGTGCGCCCACGGCCCGGAGGTACCCCAGCCGGTGATCAGCGCTGCGACCAGCCGTGGGTACCGCTCGGCGAGCCGGTCCGCGGTGTATCCGGCCCGCTGGGCCTCGGCCGGTGACATCGTCGCGACGGCCACGTCGGCCCGCGCCAGCAACCCGTCGAGGACGTGGCCGTCCGAATCGAGATCCAGCGTGATGCTGCGCTTGCCGCGGAGCAGACCCGGCCAGCCCGGGTTCTTCCGCAGCACGCTGCCGCCGGGTGGCTCGACGAACACGACGTCGGCGCCGGAGTCGGCGAGGAACTGGGTCGCCTGGGCACCGGCCAGCGTGGTCGAGAGGTCGATCACGACGAGCCCGGCCAGCGGGCCTGTGCCAGCGGTATCGGTCATGACAGCCCCGTCAGAAGTTCTTGGTCGCCGCGGTCAGGCCGCCGTCGACCAGGAGGTCAGTGCCGGTGATGTACGACGCGCGATCCGAGGTGAGGAACTCGATCGCGTCAGCGGTCTCGACCATCGTTCCCTCGCGCCCCATCGGCGAACGGCCGAGCAGGTCGAGCTTGATCTGCCGGCTCGGGCCCTGCAGCTCGGCCGCGCCCATCGGGGTGTCGATCGGCCCGGGTGACATCGACACGATCCGAGCGCCCTTCGCGCCCCACTCCGCCGCCCGGCGCCGGCACATCCGGTTGAGTGCGTACTTCGACAGCCGGTAAGCCTGCAGCGGCGTGTGCTCAGCGACCAGTTCCTCCAGCCGGGTCAGAAACTCCGGTGCCAGCGGGTCGTCGAGCACCTCGACGACTGCAGGGTCCGGCGGCTGCGCGAGGTGCCCGGCGCTGGAGGAGACGAACACCGCCGCCGTGCCCGGCCCGGCCAGGTCCAGCGTGTTCCGCTCCATGAGCGTGGCGCCGACCAGGTTCACCCGCAGCAGCGCCCGCCAGTCCCCGCCCGACGGCGAGAGTGCGGCGACGTGCGCGAGCGTCCGCAGCCGGCCCCGGTCGGCCACCGTCTTCATCAGCGCCGCGACGGCCGCTGGATCCGTGATGTCACAGCTCACGACCTCGGCGTCGATCCCGTCGGCGCGCAGGGAGGCCGCCCGCTCCGGGTTCTTGGACGCGGACTGGCTGGCCACGACGAGCCGGTGGGACTGGCCCAGCCGGCGCGCGGCGGACATACCCATGCCCCCGCCGCCGATGACCAAGGCGACCGGCAGATCGGGGCGCTCACTCGTTCCGGTACGCATCAGCGGCCCACCATCTCCAGTACCTCCTCGACGAGATCCGGCAGTACCGGGCCCATCCGGGCCATTGCCGGGTTCACCTGAAAGCCGTGCTTGGCCGCGCGTTTGAGCAGCAGACCGGTGGCCGCGGCCTCCTTGTAGCGGGTGAGCGCGTGGAACCACTCCAGGTCAGGCACGGTCACTCCGCGGTGCCGTTCGTACTCGCGGACCAGCTCGGCCTGGGTCGGCGTGCCCGCCGGCGGCCCGGGCTCGGCCGCCAGGTGGCCGGCGTCGTCGGTGAAGAACAGGAACCAGGTCAGGTCGACGCGGGGGTCGCCGACCGACCAGATCTCCCAGTCGATGATCGCCTCGAGCCGGTCGGCCTCGCAGAGTGTGTTGCCCAGCCGGTAGTCGCCGTGGGTGAGTACCGGAGGAAGCGGCTCGGGAACGGTCGCTAGAAGCGCGTCGCCGGCGCGTTCGAAGTTTCCCTGCATCTCCGGGGGAAGCGTCCCGAACGCTCGCGTCCACCGACCGATCTCGGTCCGGAGATCGATCACCGGTTCGTCGCCGGCGCCGACCGATGCGGGGGTGATCTCGTGCAGATCGCCCAGCGCCCGGGCCGCGGCCAGGTAGCGGTCCCGCACCACGCCGGGTGCGGGGCGCTCGTCCACCGGCCGGAGGATCGGCTCGACGCACTCCCCCGGGACGAAGTTCATGGCCATGAACGGCGGCGCACCGGCGTCGGTGAACAGGACGGCCGGTGCCGGCGGCCGCCCCGCCGCGCGTAACGCGGCCTGCAGGCGGGCCTGCCGCAGCACGTCGCGGTTGCGGACCGGCTCCAGTCCCGGCGGAGCGACCTTCAGCACGATCGGGGTCTCGTTCTCCGCCACGCCACCCAGGTCGACCAGGAACGTGAGGCTCGAGTTGCCGCCGGTCAGCGGGCGGACGTCGAGCACCTTGGCGTCGGGGCGCCAGCCCTGCAGCGGAACCACCATCCGCTCGGTCAGGTCGGCGAGCAGTGCGGGGTCGGCGTACGCCTGGCGAACCGCCATCAGCCGGCCACCGCGAACTCCGCCGTGCCGTCGACCACCAGCGCGCCGTCGTCGTCGCGCATGCGGACGGCGAGTTCGACACGTCGCTCGTGATCCTGGTCGAAGTACCGCACCACCTCGGCCGACGCGGTCAGCTCCGCGCCCCGGTAGACGACTTTCGTGAACCGCGTGCGGAAGCGCCGGACGTTCTCCTCGCCGAGGTGCTCGGTGCAGTAGGTGGCCAGCCACCCGGCCGCGAGCATCCCCACGCTGAACGCCGCGGGGTAGCCCGACGCCCGGGCCTGCTCGTCGTCGTGGTGCATCGGGTTGAGGTCACCGCTGGCGCCTTGGTATCGGACGATGTCGGTCATCGTGATCGGTCCGAACGTCCGCTCGGGGAGATCGGTCATGACTTCTCCTTCCGGAGGTAGGCCGAGGTGTAGAGACATTCCGCGCGAAGCTCCCCGTCGTCGTCGTGGAACGACACGACGAACCGGACCATCACCATCGGACCCTGCCGGGTCTGCTTCACCCGGACGTCTCGCAGGCGCTCTGAGGCGTACAGCGATTCCCCCGCGCGCGGGGGAGGACCGGGGAAGACGTACTCCTGCTCCAGCGAGAGCAGTGTGCCGTAGCCGGGCTCGATTCCGGCCTCGGCGCAGGCCTCGGCCACCTCCGGGGCCCGCAGCGTGCGGCCGATGGTGGTCCAGTACACGACCGTCGAAAGGAATGTCGGCGGGATCGGCGCTTTCGGATCGTCGAGGTAGACGGGACGGTCCGCGCCGGTTGCCCGGGCGTACTCCCGCACCTTGCCCCACTCGATCGGCATGACCGCCATCGGCCACTCCTCGGCTCGTCGCTGCGCTTCCCACGTCCAAATTAATTTAATCAGTTCACTGAATCTAAGCCAAGGGGTCGGGTAAATTCGAGCAATAGGTATGCTATTCAAAGGTAACTACCGGTTAAGGAGCGCGATGAGCGTCACCAACGACTCCGCAGCGCGGGTCGGCGTCCTTGTGCGCGCCCCGAAGACGGCCGAGATCATCGCCACACACCTGCGCGGCCAGGTCGTGCGCGGCGAACTGCAGCCAGGGCAGACGCTGCCGCCCGAGACCCAGCTCATGGAGCAGTTCGGCGTCTCACGGCCGACGTTGCGCGAGGCGTTCCGCATTCTGGAGGCCGAGTCGCTGATCAGCGTGCGCCGCGGCAGCCGGGGCGGAGCGCAGGTCATGATGCCGGACCTGTCGGTGACCGTGCGAGCACTCGGACTGCTCCTGCAGATCCAAGGCACGACGATCGAGGACGTCTACCAGGCCCGGATGGTCTCCGAGCCCGCCTGCGCCCGCCTGCTGGCCGCGCGCCGGGACGAGCAAGATCTGGCCGACCTCGCCGAGGTGATCGAGGCGCTGCGGACCGAGCTGGCCGCCCGCGAGACGTTCGTGCCGGACCCGGACGTGTGGACCGCGCTCACCGGGCGCTTCCACGAGCTGATCGTGCAGCGTTCGGGCAACAAGACGCTGGCCATCCAGGGCGCCGTGCTGCAGGACATCGTCCGCACGCACACACGCACCCGGGTCCAGGGGTACGGCGCGGCCGACACCCCGGAGCGCTACCAGCGACTGATCACGTCCTACGAGAAGTTCGTCGGGCTGATCCGTGACCACCAACCCGACCATGCCGAGCGGCACTGGCGGGCGCACATGGAGGCCGCCGGCCAGTACCTGCTCAAGGACGATCTGAAGAACAAAGCCGTCGTCGAACTATTCTCCTAGGACGGACACCGTCGGCTCGACGAAGTTCTCGTCCGCGAGTTCACCCCTCGGTCAGCGCCTTGGCGCCGTACCGCAGCCGTACCTCGGGCGCGCTCATCGGATCGCGAACCCGGCGTCGAGTGGTAGTTGCACACCGGTGAGGTAGGCCGCCTCGTCGGAGACCAGCCAGGCGACCGCGTTGGCGATGTCCTCGGGCTGCAGCACCGAGATCGGCAGGGCGTTCTGCATCCGGCTGATCGTGTTGTTCTCTCCCCGCGCGGCCTCGGCCATCAGCTGCTCCATCACCGCGCTGGTCGTCATCCCGGACGCGACCCCGGTCGGGTGAATCGTGTTCACCCGGATCATCTCCGCGGCGTACTCGTTGGCCAGCGACTGCATCAGACCGACCAGACCCCGCTTGGCCGCGGTGTAGGCGAGAGCGCCGGCCTTGTCGGTCCCGGTCCCCTTCAGCCCGGCCGATGAACTCGTGAGGACGATCGACCCACCGCGTCCGCCGGCCCGGATCGCCGGGAGCACGACTTCGATCGTCCGCCAGACGCCGGTCAGGTTGACGTCGATGATGTCGACCCAGGTCCGGTCGCGATCGCCGTCGGGCGAGAGCCTGATGATGCCGGCGTTGGCGATCAGGACGTCGACCCGGCCGAACCGGTCGAGCCCGGCGGCGAGCGCTCGGCGCAGGTCGTCGTAGCTGCGCACGTCACCGACTTCCACGACGATCCGCCCGCCCGCGGCCTCGACCTCCTTGACGGTCGTCGCCAGATCGTCCGGTGTGGCGTTGGAGTAGTCCATCGTCGGGATGTCGGCGCAGATGTCGAGGCCGACGACGTCGAACCCGGCCGAGGCGAGCTTCACCGCATGCGCGCGGCCCTGGCCGCGGGCGACACCGGTGATGAACGCGACCTTCCGGTCCGTGGCCATCAGCGGGGCGCCATCCGGATGCCGCCGTCCAGGCGGATCGTCTCGCCGTTGACGTAGCTGTTCTCCAGCAGGGTCACCGCGATGTGGGCGTAGTCGTCCGGTGCGCCGAGTCGGCTCGGGTGCGGCACCGTACGCTCCAGGGCCTCCCGGATGTCCGGGCGTAGCCGGGCCAGCATCGGGGTGTCGAACACTCCCGGAGCGATCGTGTTGACCCGGATCAGCCGGCTCGCCAGGTCACGGGCCGCGACCAGCGTGATGCCGTGGACCCCGGCCTTCGCCGCGGTGTACGAGGTCTGGCCGATCTGGCCGTCGAACGCCGCGACCGACGCGGTCAGCACGATCGCGCCGCGTTCCCCGTCGACCGGCTCGGCCTTCGAGATCCGGGCCGCGCCCAGCCGGAGCACATTGTAGGTACCGACCAGGTTGACCCGGATGACCTCGGCAAACGTGTCCAGCGAGCCCGGCTCACCGTCCCGGTCGAGGATCCGGACCCGGTCGCCACCGCGGCCGGCGCAGTGCACGACCGCGCGGATCGGGCCGTGCGCCTCCTCGGCGGCGTCGAGGGCAGCGACGGTCGAAGCCTCGTCGGCGATGTCGGTCTTGGCGTACACGACGGAGCCGAGCAGCGCGCCGTCCTCCGGGGGGTTGAGATCGGCGATGCCGACCCGGGCGCCGGCCGCGAGCAGGCGGCGAACGGTGGCCAGGCCGAGGCCGGACGAACCGCCGGTGACGAAGGCGGAAACGGAATCGAGGCGCATGGAGGCTCCTAGAGCAGTTCGAGGATCGTCGCGTTGGCCATGCCGCCCGCCTCGCACATCGTCTGCAAGCCGTAACGAATGCCCTGGTCACGCATGTGATTGATCATTCGGGTCATCAAGATCGCGCCGGAGGCCCCGAGCGGGTGACCCACCGCGATCGCCCCGCCGAGCGGGTTGAGCTTGGCGTGGTCGGCGCCGGTCTCGATCTCCCAGGCCAGCGGCACGCTCGCGAACGCCTCGTTCACCTCGTACACGCCGATGTCGCCGATCGTCAGGCGGGCCCGCTTGAGCAGCTTGGCGGTGGCGGGGATCGGACCGGTGAGCATCGTGACCGGGTCGTCCCCGGCCACGGCTCCGGTGTGGAAGCGCGCGATCGGGCGCAGGCCCAGCTCGGCGGCGCGCTCGCTGGTCGTGATCAGCAGCGCGGCGGCGCCGTCGGAGATCTGCGAGCTGTTGCCCGCGTGGATCACGCCGTCGGGCCGGAACGCGGGCTTGAGCGCGGCGAGCTTCTCCGGCGTCGTTTCCCGCCGGATGCCCTCGTCGGCCTTGAGCCCCTCGATCGGCAGCACCTGCCCGTCGAACGCCCCCGAGTCGATGGCCGCGATCGCCCGCTGGTGCGACTCGTAGGCGAGATCGTCCAGTTGCTCGCGAGAGAGCTTCCAGCGCCGGGCGATGTCCTCGGCGCCCAGACCCTGGCTGAAGCTGTCGCGCTGGTAGCGCTGGCGCACCCGGGGGCCGAACGGTTCGCCGATCGCCCGCGCGGAGCCGATCGGCACCCGGCTCATCGACTCGACCCCACCCGCCACGACCAGGTCGTAGTGGCCGGCGATCACGCTGGCGGCCGCGAAGTGGACGGCCTGCTGGCTCGATCCGCAGGCTCGGTCCAGCGTGACGCCGGGAATCGACTCCGGCCAGCCTGCGGCCAGCACCGACAGCCGTCCCACGTTCGTCGACTGGTCGCTGATCTGGGTGACGCAGCCGAGGATCACGTCCTCGATGAGGTCGGGCGCCACCTGCGCGCGCTCGACCAGAGCGCGGAGTACCTCGCCGGCCAGGTCGACCGGGTGGACGCCCTTCAGCGAACCATTGCGCCGGCCGATCGGCGTCCGTACCGCCTCGACGATCACAGCATCGCGCACGGTGTAGCTCCTTTCAGACGGAAAGCGTGAAGCCGCCGGAGACCCGGAGGGTCTCGCCGGTGATGAACGACGCCCGGCGGGAGACCAGGTAGAGCAACGCCTCGACGATGTCCGTCTCCGCGCCTTCCCGGGACAGAACCTGGCCGCTCATGACCCGCGCCACCTCGGACTCGGGAAGTTCGGCCCGCAGTGTGTCGGTGAAGATCAGCCCGGGCGCGATCCCGTTCACCCGGATGCCCTCGCGCCCCAACTCGTGGGCGAACTGCGCGGTCAGGCCGCGCACGGCGAGCTTCGAGACCCCGTAGGCCGTGCGGTTGGGGTACGACGCCGACGACGAGAGGTTGACGATGCTCGCGCCGAGCCGGCCGCGCATCGCGTCCGCGGCCGCCAGCGTGCAGACGACGACGCCCATCACGTTGACGTCGAAGAGCCGGCGCAGGCGCTCGACGCCGAGTTCCACGCTGGGCTTGTTATAAGCGGCCGAGTGCAGCCCGGCGTTGTTGATCAGGATGTCCAGGCCGCCGTGGGCGCCGACGATCTCGGCCACCACCTCGCCGACCCTGGCCTCGTCGGTCACGTCGCAGGCGACCCCGGTCGCGCTGCCACCCTTACCGTTGAGTTCGGCCGCGGCTTCGCTCGCCGCCTCGCCGTCGACGTCGGCGAGGACGACGTGCGCGCCGAGCGCGGTCAGCGCCGCACCGAACGCCTTGCCGAAGCCGCGGCCGCCACCGGTGATCAGGGCGACCTTGCCCGCGTGCTCGTTCTCCGGCATCGAGTCCTCCATCCGTCAGGCGATCGCGTTCTGGGCGCGAAGTTCGGCCAGCTCCGGAGCGGTGAGCCCAAGGCCGGTCAGAATCTCGTCGGTGTGGCTGCAGTGACCGCCGCGCGGCTTTTCCGTCGCCGGGGAAGCCGACAATCGAGGGGCCGGCGCCGGCTGCGGGACGCCGTCCCAGTCGACGAACGTGGCCCGTTCCCGCAGCTCCGGCGAGGACGCGGCCTCGGCCAGGCTGAGCACCGGCGTCACGCAGGCGTCGAGCGGGTCGAAGATCGTCTCCCAGTCGGCGCGGGCTTTCGTGCCGAAGATCGAGGCCAGCTCTTTTTCCAGCGCGAGCCACCGGGAGCGGTCGTGCTGGGGCCAGTCCGCCGGGTCGAGCCCGAGAGTCTCCAGGAGCAGCCGGTAGAACTGCGGCTCCAGCGCACCCACCGCCACGAAGCCACCGTCGGCGGTCCGGTACGTGCGATAAAACGGGGCCGCACCGTCGAGCAGGTTGTCCTGCCGCTCATTGCTCCAGAGCCCGGCGGCGAGCATGCCGTGCATCATCGTGGTGAGGTTCGCGACGCCGTCGACCATCGCCGCGTCGACAACCTGGCCGGTGCCGGTGGAGGCGCGCTGGTGCAGCGCGGCCAGCACACCCAGCGCCAGGTAGGCACCGCCGCCGCCGAAGTCGGCGAGCAGGTTGAGTGGGGGCACCGGGGGCAGCTCTCCCGGCCCGAGCGGATAGAGGCCACCGGCCAAGCCGGCGTAGTTGATGTCGTGGCCGGCGCGCAGGGCCCGCGGGCCGGTCCGGCCCCAGCCGGTCGCGCGTCCGTAGATCAGCGCGGGGTCGAGGTCGTCCGGGCCGAGGCCCAGCCGTTCGGCGACGCCGGGGCGCATCCCTTCCAGGAACACGTCCGCGGTGTCCAGCAGCCGCAGCAGGGTGGCGCGGCCGGCCGGGCTGCGGACGTCGATCCCGATACCCTGGTGACCCCGCGTCCGCGGGTCGTCCTCCAGCGGCAGACCGGTGACGCCGCCTGCCCCGTTGACGCGATCGACCCGGATCACCCGGGCGCCGAGATCGGCGAGCAGCATGGTCGCGAACGGCACCGGCCCCATCGCGCTGAGCGCGACGACCGTGACGTCGCCGAGGGCCTGCGTCATGCGTCTTTCCAAACCGGGGCCCGCCGCTCCCGGAACGCCGCGACACCCTCCGTGGCGTCCTCCGACGCGAAAACCGGGTCGAGGATCGCGCTCTGCCGGTCGAAGCCGTCGTCGATCGGCCAGTCCGCCGACTCGATCGCGACCTTCTTCGAGGCGCGCACCGACAGTGGCGCCGACTCGGCGATCATTTTTGCGAGTTCCTGCGCGGCGGACAGCGCGCCGCCTTCGTCGGCCAGGCGGTTGACCAGGCCGAAGTGGGCCGCCCGTTCGGCGTCGAACGGAGCGCCGGTCATGATCAGCTCCAGCGCGACCGCGCGCGGCAGGACCCGGGGCAGCCGGAAGACGCCGCCGCCCCGAGCGGCCAGGCCGCGGCGGACCTCGGGTAAGCCGAAGCGCGCGCCACTGCCGGCCGTGACCAGGTCACAGGAGAGCACGATCTCGAACCCGCCGCCGAGCGCCCAGCCCTCAACCGCGGCGATCAGCGGTTTGGTCGGCGGACGCTTGACCAGCCCGGCGAAGCCGCGCACCGGGTCGGCGATCGTCTCGCCGGCGGCGAACGCCTTGAGGTCCATGCCCGCGCTGAAGACGCCGCCGGCGCCGGTGAGGATGCCCACCCGCAGGTCCGGGCTGGACTCGAGCCGGTCGAGGGCGTCCGCGATCTCCCGCGAGACCGCGCCGTTGACGGCGTTGCGCTGCGCGGGACGGTTGATCGTCAGAACGAGAACTGCACCGTCTTGGTGGACGAGAACCGCGTCGGACAAGAGAACTCCTCTCAGCGCAGGGCGGCTGTCATCGCAGGGCGGATTGGCCGAGCAGCGCCTTGCCCAGATGCAGGATCTGCATCTGGCTGGTGCCCTCGGGGATCGTGGCCTCGCGCGCATCCCGGAAGTAGCGCTCGACCGGGGACTCCTCCATCAGCCCGGCCCCGCCGTGCAGCTGGATCGCCAGGGTCGCGGCCCGGCCCGCCGACTCGCCGCAGTAGAGCTTGGCCATCGAGCACTCGTACCGGCCCGGCTCACCGGCGTCGATGGCGCGCGCGGCGTGGTAGCCGAGCAGCCGGGACGTCTCGGTGATCGTGGCGATCTCGACCACCATCTGCTGCACGAGTTGGAAGCCCGCGAGCGCCTTGCCGAACTGCTCGCGCTGCCGGCAGAACGTGATCGACGCCTCCAGGCAGGCCTGGGAGAGCCCGACGGCGCCCATCGCCATGTTCAGCCGCCCGGCGTTGATCGCTTTCATCCCCAGCCCCAGCCCGCCGCCGAGCGCGCCCAAGACGTTCTCCGCCGGAACGTACGTGTCCTGGAACGACAGTTCGCAGGAGGTGGTGGAGCGCAGCGGCATGTGCGGGATGTCGGACACCCCGAAGTCGGACTCGTCCTTCTCGACCAGCAGCGCGGTCACGCCGTGGTCGGTGCCCTCGGCACCGATCACGCGGGCGAAGAGAATGCCGAAGTCGCTGCCCAGGGCGTTGGTGATGTACAGCTTGCTGCCGTTGATCACGTAGCCGTCGCCCTTGGCCCGGGCGGTCGTCCGCAGCGACCCGGCGTCGGACCCGGCCTCGGGCTCGGTGAGGCCGAACCAGCCGAAGCGACGCCCGGCCAGCAGCGGGTCGAGGAAGCGCGCACGTTGTTCCTCGTTCGCCGTCGCGGCCAGCGTCCGGGCGACCATGCCCTGAACGTTGACCGTCGTGCGGAGCGAGCCCCAGCAGCGACCGGCCTCCTCCATGAGGATGGCCTGCATCATCATCGGCAGCTCGTCGCCGCCCAGAGCCTCCGGAACGCCACCCCGGACGTAGCCGAACTCGTAGAGCTGCGGCAGTAACTCCCACGGGAACGTGCGGGCGCGCTCGTGCCCGGCGACGACCGGGGCGACCTTCTTCTCGAGGAAGGACCGTACCGAGTCGCGCAACGCGCGTTCTTCTTCGTTGAGGAGCATCTCGACCTCATCACCCGCTCGGACGAATCGACTTAGATTAGTTATCTCATTACACTATAATCGAACCCAGTCGACCAGACTGAAAGGCCGGCATGACCACCTCTGACGCAGCTGGTTCCGCGGAGGACGACGCGCGGACCTTGATGGCCCGCCGCATCCGCGGCGTGTTGGCCGTTGATCCCGGTGCGACCGCCCTGACCTTCCAGGGACGCAGCTTCCCGTGGTCGTACTACGCCGACGCCATCGCCGACCTCGACACCCTGCTGGCCGGTTTTCCGGACGCCAAGCGGGTCGGGATCGTCCTCCGCAACCGCCCGGCTCAGCTGTCCGCCGTGGTCGCCACGATCGCGACGGGCCGGTCGGTCGTCACGCTCAGCCCGCACCTGGGCGACGTCGGACTGGCCGAGGACATCATCGACCAGGCGCCAGACGTGCTGATCGCGGACACGGACGACTGGAGTCGCGAGGCGGTGACCGCGGCGGCCGAGAGCGTCGGCGCCGTGCCGGTGTGCGCCGGTGTCGAGCGCGCGCTGGTGAGCCACCCGGTGAGCTGGCTGCCGGCTCCGGCGCTCAAGCCGACCGGCGGCGTCGCCGTGCTGATGATGACCAGCGGCACCACCGGCCGGCCGAAGCGGGTCGAGCTCACCTACCCGAAGATGGTGGCAGCGTTCCGCGCCGCGGGCACCCCGGTCGACGACGCCCAGGAGCCACGCCTCTACAACCGCCCGGCCATCCTCTGGGCATCGCTGGCGCACATCAGCGGCCTCTACTTCGTGATCGCCCACGCCCTGGAGGGCCGTGGGGTCGCGTTGCTGGAGAAGTTCGATGTCGACGACTGGGTCGAGCTCGTGCGGGAGCACCGGCCGGGTTACGTCCGGCTGGCGCCGACCGCGTTGCGTATGGTGCTCAACGCCGAACTGCCCCGTGAGGTCTTCGAGAGCGTCTCCGCGGTCGGCTCCGGCACCGCCCCGCTGCCGCCGGACCTCGCGGACGCGTTCGAGGAGCGCTACGGCGTACCGGTCCTCGGGGTCTACGGGGCGACGGAGTTCGCCGGCGCGATCGCCGGCTGGAGCCTGAAAGCCAAGCGCGAGTGGGGTGCTCGCAAACGCGGCAGCGCGGGGCGCGCACACCCGGGCGTCGAGCTGCGGATCGTGGACCCGCAGAACGGTGACCTGCGCCCGACCGGGCAAGTCGGGCTGCTCGAGGCCCGCGGCGGGCAACTGTCCGACGACGGCTCCTGGGTGCGGACCACTGACCTCGCCTCGCTCGACGAGGACGGATTCCTGTTCATCCACGGCCGCGCCGACGACGCGATCAACCGCGGTGGGTTCAAGATCCCGCCCAGCGTCATCGAGGACGCGCTGGCCGAGCACCCGGCCGTCGACGAGTCCTCGGCGGTCGGTGTTCCGCACGTCCGGCTGGGCGAAGTACCGGTCGTCGCGGTGACGCTCACGGGCCCGGCGACCGAGGACGAGCTCCTGGAGTTCCTGGCCCAGCGGCTCACCCGCTACCAGCGCCCGGTCGAGCTCAAGATCGTTGACCAGCTACCCCGCACACCGTCGATGAAGATCAGCCGCGCGATCGTCCGCGAACAGATCTTCCGCGCAGGGAGGAAAGCGTGACCACCACCTTCGGGGTCCTCACCGACGAGGCCTTCGCCCGGTCGCGGCAGCGGATCGGCGTGCCGCAGCGCCTGCGTCCGCCGCACATCACCGAGGTCCACGTCGACGCGACCCGGCACTTCGCCTACGGCTACGGCGACGACAACCCGCTGTACTGCGATTCCGACTACGGTCGCAAGACACGCTGGGGTGGGCTGATCGCGCCGCCGAACTTCCTCTACTGCATGGGCGAGAACGCCGCCCCGGATCCGACGCCGGCGCAGAAACAGCTGCTCAAGGGTGATCCGTTCGCCGGGCTGGGCTCATACCAGGCCGTGATGGAGTTCGAGTACTACCGGCCGCTCCGGGCCGGCGATCGGTGCCGGATGCTGCGGGCACAGGTCGGCGTCGAGGAGAAGGCGAGCCGATTCGGCGGGCGGACGGCCCACGTCACCAACGACTTCCTGTTCGCCAACGGCGCCGGGCAGGTCGTCGCCCTCCAGCGCGGGACCTGGATCAATGCCGAGCGGCACGGATCCCGGGAAAAGTCCGCGCCGGAATTCCCGCCGTACACGCCGGCGCAGCTCGCCGAGATCGATGCGGCCTACGATGCCGAAACGCGCCGGGGCAGCGAGCCGCGGTACTTCGAGGACGTGGTGGTCGGCGAGGAGATCCAGCCTCGGGTGAAGGGCCCGCTGCTCGTCACCGACGTCGTCGTCTGGCACGTCGGCTGGGGCATGCAGCTGACGCCGCCCGGAGCGTTCGGGATCTCGCGGAAGATCCGCCGCAAGGCGCCCGGGCTCTATCCGCCGAACGCCCGCAACGTTCCGGACACCGTGCAGCGCCTGCACTGGGAGCCGGAACGGGCCCGCGAGCTGGGCATCCCGATGAGCTACGACTACGGCGCGATGCGCGAGACCTGGCTGACCCACGCGCTCACCGACTGGATGGGTGACGAGGGCTGGCTGTTCCGGCTCCGGTGCGAGCACCGCAAGTTCAACTACATCGGCGACACTACCTGGGTGCACGGCCGGGTGACCGACAAACGGCAGGTCGACGGTCGCAACGAGGTGCACCTCGAGGTGAGCTGCACCAACCAGCGCGGCGAGACCACGACGCCGGGCACGGCCGTAGTGCTGCTCCCGACCCGCAGCGCGCCGGTCGATCTCCCCCAGCCGCCCGCCGACAGCCTCGACGAGCTGCTAGCGGCCGAGATCACCCGGCTCGCCTGAGTCAGCGCAGGTGCCAGGTGGGCTTCACGAAGCCCTCCCTGGCAACCTGTGCCTTGCCGATCGGGTTGCCGAGCGTCGTGTAGTTGAGGCCGACGGCCTGGGCGGTCTCGCGCTCCAGGTCGAGCGTCTCCCAGATCGCTTTGACCGTGCCCTGGATGGAGACCGCGGGCTTGGCCGCGATGATCCGGGCGAGCTGGTCGGCCCGGTCCCAGAGCCGCTCGTACGGCACCAGCTCGGAGAGCAGCCCGATCTCCCGGGCCCGCTCGGCCGACATCCGCTCGTCCAGCCCGAGCAGCGCCCAGCGAAGCGCCTCGCCCAGCGGAATCCGCCGGGCGAGCCCGATCGGCTCCAGCGCCGACGTCAGGCCGTAGCTGACGTGCGGGTCGAAGAACGTCGCGTCGTCGGCGCCGATCACGATGTCGGCCTCGTTGAGCCAGTAGAACGCCCCACCGGCGACCATGCCGTGCACGGCGGCGATCAGCGGCTTCCAGACCTTGTTCTGCTTCGGGCCCAGGCCCCGCCCCGGGTCGTTCTTCTGCCAGACGTCGTCCGGCATGTGGATGCCTTCGGTGGTGTCGACGCCGGTGCAGAACGCCCGGTCGCCGGCCGCGCGCAGGATCAGCACGAAGATGTCGTCGTCGGCGCGGGCCCGGGCCCAGATATCGCGGAACTCGTTGATCATCGTCTGGTTGAAGGAGTTGAGCCGCTCCGGCCGGTTCAGCGTGATCGTGGCGATGTGGTCGGCCACGTCAAACAGCACCGTGTCGTACTTCTCGGCCATCCCGGCTCCCTTGCCAATCAAGTGTAAAGAGTTAGATCATATACCTCGTGGACTTCGAACTCAGTGACGAGCAGACCATGCTGCGCGAAGTTTCCCGCACGATGCTGGCCGACCGACGCGACCAGGATCTGTGGCGGCGTGGCGTCGAGCTGGGATGGATCGGGCTTGCGGTTCCGGAGGAATTCGGTGGCGTCGAGCAGGGGCTGGTCGAGCTCTGCCTGGTCGCCGAGGAACTCGGTCGTGCAGTGGCACCCGGACCGATCGCGGAGTCCGCCCTGGTGGCGCTGATCGCCGCGCGCGGCCCTGGAGGGCCGTCCGCGCCCACCGCCCGCAACGGCGCGCGAGAGGCCTCGGCGCCGGCCGCGGGCCGAGGCGACGGCAAGCTGGCCGCAGCGCTCGCCGCGGGCGACGTCAGGGCGAGCCTCGCCGTGAGCGGCGCGGTCAGCGCCACCCGCGGCAGCGACGTCCTGACCCTGGACGGCCGGCTGACCGCGGTGCAGTCGGCCGACGACGTCGACTGGCTGCTGGTCACCGCCGACCTCGCCGGGACGCCCACGCTGATTCTGGTCGAAGCGGGGCTCGCCGACGCGCGTCGCCTGCTCACGCTCGACGAGACCCGGGCCTGGTACGAGGTCACCCTCACCGGGGTACGGGTGCCCGTCGCTCAGATTCTGGGGGACGCGGAGTGGCTGCTCGCCGCAGCGGCGGTGCTCACCGCCGCCGACGCGCTCGGGGCCGGCGAGCGCCTGCTGGAGGGGACGGTCGAGCACGTGAAGACCCGGGAGCAATTCGGAAAGCCGCTCGGCACCTTCCAGTCCGTGAAACACAAGGCCGCGGACATGCTGATCTCGATCAAGGGCGCCCGGGCCGCGATCTACTACGCCGCGATGGCGCTGGATGCGGGCGCTCCCGACGGTGTGCTGGCGGCCAGCGTCGCGAAGGCCTACACGTCCGAGGCGATGAGCCGGCTCGCCGGCGAGGCGCTGCAGACCCACGGCGGTGTCGGCTTCACCTGGGAGCACGACCTGCACCTCTACCTGCGCCGCCTGAAGGTGGACGAGGTGCTCCACGGCACCCCGTCCGACCACCACGAGCGCATCGTGTCACTGCTCGCCTAGTCACGCGCCTGCCGCACGGGTGCGCCGGAGCGCACCCGGCGACGGCGCCGACCGGCGAGACAGGGACTAACGACCTCGCCAGACCGGGGGCCGCTTGGCGGCAAACGCCGCGGCGCCCTCGCGGGCGTCGTCGGATGCCATCACCGGGCCGTAGATCTCGGCCTGGATCTTCCAGCCCTCGGTCACCGTCCAGTCGGCCTGCTTGCTCGCAATCTCCTTGGTCGCCGCGACCGCGAGCGGGCCGTTGGCGGCGATCGTGGCCGCGAGCTCCAGCGCGCCGTCGAGTGCCCCGCCCACCGGCGTCACCCGGTTGACCAGCCCGAGCGCTGCCGCTCGCTCGGCTCCGATCGGATCGCCGGTCAGCAACATCTCCAGCGCGACGGTGGACGGAATCCGCCGTGGCAGCAGCATGGCCGCGCCCCCGCCGGCCACCAGCGACCGCTTCACCTCGGGTACCCCGAACCGGCTGTTCTCGGCCACGACCGCGAGGTCGCAGGCCAGCATCAGCTCGAATCCCCCGGCCAGCGCGTACCCCTCGACCGCGGCGATCAGCGGCTTGCGCGGCGGGGTCATCGTGATCCCGGCGAATCCGCGCCCGGGAATCACCGGCTTGTCGCCGCGTAACCAGGCCTTGAGATCCATGCCTGCGCAGAACGAGCCCCCGGCCCCGGTGAGGACGCCGACCCGCAGCTCGGCGTCGGCGTCGAGCTGGTCGACGGCGGCCATCAGCTGACGGGCGGTGTTGCCGTCGACCGCGTTCTTCACCTCGGGGCGGTTGATCGTGATGATCTGGACGCCGTCGCGCCGCTCGACCAGGACCTCGTCAGGCATTCCGGGCTCCTTCGGTGACCGTGATGACGACCTTGCCGGTCGGCACCCGGTCCGCGACGCGCTGCAGCGCCACCGCGACGTCGTCCAGGGGATGGGTCTCGGAGACGCGAGGACGCAGACCGCCGGCGATCAGCTCGGCCAGGCCCGCCTTGGCGGCCGCGGTCGCCTCGGGCAGCCGCGCGATCCAGGTGCGCAGCTCCAGGCCCCGCACCGTGACGTTCTTCAGCAGCACGAGGTTGAGCGGAATCCGTGGGATCTCGCCACCGGCATAGCCCAGCGTCACGAAGGTGCCGCCCCATGTGATCGCGCGCAGCGCCGGCTCGGCCCAGCGGTCACCCACCGGGTCGATGACCAGGTCCGCGCCTCCACCGGTGATCTCCTTGATCCGGTCCTTGAGGTTCTCGGTGGCGTAGTTGACGCCTGCCTCCGCGCCGAGCTCCTTGGCGACGGCCAGCCGGTCGTCGGACGAGGCCGCCGCGATGACCCGGGCCCCCAGGCGGGTGGCGATGTCGACGGTGGCGGTGCCGACCCCTCCGGCGGCGCCGAGCACCACCACCCACTGTCCCGGCCGGACGTTCCCGGCCGTGACCAGGGACAGGTAACCGGTGAGGTAGGTGACGCGGAACGCCGCCGCCTCCACCATCGACAGGCCGTCCGGCACCAGGGTCAGCGCTTCGACCGCCACCAACGCCTTCTCAGCCATCGCACCCTGCGGAACGGAGCCGTAGACGGCGTCGCCGACTGCGAACCCGCTGACGCCCTCACCGACCTCGGCGATCCGGCCGGAGAACTCGTTACCAGGGGTGAACGGCACCGGGATCGACATCTGGTACTTGTCGGCGATGAACAGCAGGTCCGGGAAGTTGATCGCGGCGGCGGCCACGTCGACCACCACGTGGCCGGGCTTCACGACGGGATCCGGGATGTCGCGGATCACGATGTTCTCGGGCCCGCCGTAGACCTCACAGCGTGCGGCTTTCATGGAACTCCTCTCAGACAGCTTCGATGACGACGGCGCCGCCCTGGCCACCGGCGGCACACATCGCGGCAACCGCGACCCCGCCGCCGCGCCGGTGCAGTTCGTGCGCGAGCGTGGTGAGCATCCGGGCCCCGGAAGCGGCCACCGGGTGGCCCAGGCTGCAGCCGCTGCCGTAGATGTTGACCCGCTCGTCGTCGATGCCGAGGACGCGGCAGGCGGCGATCGGCGTCGAGGCGAACGCCTCGTTGATTTCCCAGAGGTCGATGTCGTCGACCCCGAGACCGGCCCGTTCGAGCACACGGGGAATGACCTCGACCGCGCCCATGCCACAACGGTGCGGTTCGACGCCTACCGCGGCCCAGGACCGGATCCGGGCCAGCGGTCGCAGGCCGCGTTCTCGAGCGACGTCTCCGGCCACGAGCGTGAGCGCGGCCGCGGCGTCGTTGATACCACTGGCGTTGCCTGCGGTGATGCTGAAGCCCTCGATCGCCGGGCGCAGCGGCTTGAGTGAGGCCAGCTGCTCCAGCGTGGTGCCGCGGCGGGGGTGCTCGTCGACCTCGAACCTGACCTTCTCGCCGCCGGCGACGACATCGAGCGGGAGGACCTCGTCAGCGAAGATGCCGGCGTCGATGGCCGCGATCGCCCGGTCGTGCGAGCGCTTGGCCCAGGCGTCCATCTCCTCGCGGGTGATGCCGACCTCCTGGGCCGCGTTCCAGCCCACCGCGACCGCGACGTCGTCGTTCGCGCCCTCGTAGTAGGGGAAAGTCGGGCCGAAGCCGAGGCGGGGTTCCTCGGAGCCCGGCACCCGCCAGCTGAGCTTGGGGTTCATCGACGGGGCATGGGTGCCGCCGGCGACGACCACGCGGTCCATCCCGGCCCGGATGGTGGCCGCCGCGTTGCTCACCGCGGCCAGGCCGCCCGCGCAGTGCCGGTTGATCGCCTGCCCGGGAACGTGCGTCAGTCCGGCGGCGACCGCCGCGTACCGGGCGATGTCGCCGCCGCCGGCCAGCTCCTCGGCCAGGATGACGTCGTCGATGTCGGCCGGATCGAGCCCGGACCGTTCGACCGCGGCCCGCACCACGGCGGTGGCCAGCGCTTCGGCCGAGGTGTCGCGGAGGGTGCCCTTGAACGACCGCCCGATCGGCGTCCGTACGGCGCTGACGATGACGGCTTCGGTCATGAGGCCGCCTCCGAAGTGAGCATCGTAGGGAGCCCTAGCGACCGAGGAGCGGAGCGGCGGAGGTGGACGGGGCACACGGTCATGTCGGTCCTTTCAGAGTCGGCCGTTGACTTTCAAGGCCTCCGGAACCCAGGACGGCGAGCGCTTCTCGAGGAAGGCGCGGAAACCCTCGCGCGACTCCTCCCGCTGGAGGCTGTCGAAAAACGCGAGCCGGTCCTGGAGGCCCATGTACTGGTCGAGGACGCGCTTGGTGTCCCGCCGGGCCTCCGGAGCGGAGCGGCAGCACTGGGCCGCGACCTCGGTGGCGGCGTCGATCAGGTCGTCGTGCGGCACGACCCGGCTGACCAGGCCCCAGTCTTCGGCCTCCGGTGCGCTCAGCGAGCGCCCGGTGAGCATCAGGTCGCGGGTCCGCACCGGCCCGATCAGGCGGACGAGGAGCTGCGCGAAGTAGGTGTCGGAGATTCCGCGCAGCAGTTCCGGCACCCGGAACGTGGCCCGGTCACTGACCACGGCGACGTCGGAGCAGAGCGCAATCAGCAGGCCGCCGCCCTGACAGATGCCGTTGACCGCCGAGACGACCGGCTTGACGCTCTGCCGGAGCACGTCGAACGGGAGGATGTCGATGACGCCGGCGACGTTCCCGGGGCGCAGCCAGGCGTCGCCCGGGCTGTTGCCGAGGTCGCCGCCGGGGATGAACACGCTGCCGGTGCCGGTGAGGATCGTCGCGGCCAGATCGGGGTCGGCGTCGACGTGCCGGACCGCGTACCGGATGCCGAAGTACATCGACGGGCTCAGCGCGTTGCGGGCCTCGGGGCGGTCGACGACCACGTGGGCGAACGGCGCCTTCCGCTCGAAGCGCAGGTAGGGCGTCCCGAGCCAGTCACCGTCGGGTGGACGCACGTCGTTGTCGGCCACAGATTCTCCTTTTTAGTGAGATCATATAACTGATTAGGAGAGGACGCGTGTCAACCAGGTCACTGCGCGCTCGGCGGCGGCGGCGCCGATCACGTCGACCCGCGGGCCGTTCAGTTCGACGTCGAACACGCCGGCGTAGCCACCGTCGAGCGTCCATCGCACCAGCTCTTCCAGCGGGATGCCGCCGTCGCCGGGTACCGCACGGCACGGGAGCGAGCGGTCGCCGAGGACCATGTCGCTGAGCTGGACGTGGGCCACCGCGTCGCCGTGGTCGCGCAGTTCGGTGCGGAGCTCGCCCTCGGTCCAGACGTGGAAGAAGTCCACGCAGACGCCCAGCCCGGCCGGACGGGCCAGGCGCAGCGCGTCGTGGAACGTGTGGACGAACGTGAGGTCGGCGTAGAGCCAGCTGGTGGGCTCGACCGCGAGCACGATGCCGCGCTCGGCGGCGTACGCGACCAGCGGGGCGATCGCGTGCCGGTACGCGGCGGCAGATTCGTCCCAGTCGGCGATCGGGCGCGGGCCGGTGAGGCCGTACACGACGCCGGCGCCGACGGTGGCCGCGTTGTCGACGTCGCGCCGGGCGTCGCGCAGCCATGCGTCGCCAGCGCCGCCCGCCGCGTGCCGCGCGTCGGCGTCGGCGTCGGCTCGGCGGAGGCCCGGGCCGAGGGCGCCGGTGGTCGTGACGACGCGGACGCCGTGCGCGCGGGCGGCGGCCGCGACCTTGTCGGCGCCGGACTCGCGGACCTTGCGTCCGGTCAATGACGTATTGGCGACGCCGAGCCCGGCGACCACCTCGATCGTCTCCACCGCCGACAGCTCGGGGAAGCACAGACCGCTGACGCTGATTCGTGGATGTGCCGCCATCGATTCTCCGCCCCGGTCGACAGCTAATCAGCCATCTCCTACATTTGAGTTAGATGATTGCACCTCTTCGACAGCGGAGCGAACCTATGTGGGACTTCTCGACCGAACCCGAGTTCCAGGAGAAACTGGACTGGATGGCGCGGTTCGTCCGCGAGGAGTGTGAGCCTCTCGACCTGCTCTTCCCCCACGGCGGCGACCCGTACGACGTCCGCAACACGATGTCGCGCGCGATCCTCAAGCCCCTCCAGGAGCAGGTCCGGGCGCAGGGCCTCTGGGCCTGCCACCTCGGCCCCGAGCTCGGCGGGCAGGGTTTCGGGCAGCTGAAGCTGGCGCTGATGAACGAGATCCTCGGCCGCTCGTACTGGGCGCCGACGGTCTTCGGCACCGCCGCTCCGGACACCGGCAACGCCGAGATCCTCGCGATGTTCGGCACCGAGGAGCAGAAGAAGCGGTATCTGCAGCCGCTGCTCGACGGTGAGATCGTCTCGTCGTTCTCGATGACCGAGCCGCAGGCCGGCGCCGACCCGAAGGAGTTCGTCTGCTCGGCGACGCGCGACGGCGACGAGTGGGTGATCGACGGCGAGAAATGGTTCTCCTCCAACGCCCGCTACGCCGAATTCCTCATCGTGATGGCAGTGACCGACCCCGACGCGGCCCCGCACCGGCGGATGTCGATGCTCGTCGTCCCGACCGACACGCCCGGCGTCGAGATCCTCCGCAACGTCGGCACGATCAACGAGCGCGACGAACTGGACGAGGGCATCCACGGGTACCTCCGGTACAACCAGGTCCGGGTGCCGTTGGACGCGATGCTCGGCGAGCCCGGCGACGGCTTCAAGGTCGCCCAGGCCCGGCTCGGCGGTGGCCGCGTCCACCACGCGATGCGGGTGGTCGGCAAGTGCCAGCGGGCGTTCGACATGATGTGCGAGCGCGCGCTGTCCCGGCGTACCCAGGGAAAGCTGCTCGCCGAGCACCAGTTCGTCCAGGGCTTCATCGCCGACTCGGCGATCCAGCTGGAGATGTACCGGCTGCTGGTGCTCAAGACCGCGTGGATCATCGACCATGAGCCGCACGGGGCCGCCCGCAAGCACATCGCGATGTGCAAGGTGGCCCTGACCGAGGTGCAGCACGACATCCTCCAGCGGGCCCTCCACCTGCACGGCTCGCTGGGCGTCACCCACGAGACGCCGCTGGGCGAGTGGTGGGCGGGCGAGCCGCACCTGGGCCTGGCCGACGGGCCGACCGAGGTGCACAAGGTCACGGTGTCCAAGCAGGTTCTCAAGGGATACCAGCCGGCGCCGGGGCTGTTCCCGACCGAGCACATCCCGACCCGGCGGGCAGCCGCGCGGGCCAAGTACGCCTCGGTGCTGGAGGGCCGGTGAGCACCGATCTGTTCGACCTGACCGGCAAAGTCGCGCTGGTCACCGGCGGCAGCCGGGGGCTCGGCCGGGAGATCGTGCTGGGGTTCGCGGCTGCCGGGGCCGACGTCGTCATCGCCAGCCGCAAGCTCGACGCCTGCGAGGTCCTGGCCAAGGAAGTCGAGGCGATGGGCCGGAAGGCGCTGCCGGTGGCCGCGCACGTCGGGCACTGGGACGAGTGCGCGGCGCTGGTCGAGCAGGCCTACACGGCGTTCGGGCACGTGGACGTGCTGGTCAACAACGCCGGGATGTCGCCGCTCGCGCCGTCGTCCGCGGAGACGTCGGAAGAGCTGTTCGACAAGGTCATCGGGGTCAATTTCAAAGGCCCGTTCCGCCTCGGCTCCTTGATCGGGCAGCGGATGCACGAGGGCGACGGTGGGTCGATCATCAACGTCTCGAGCAGCGGCGCGCTGTTCCCGACGCCGCGGTTCGGCCCGTACGCGGGGGCGAAGGCGGCGCTCAACGCGCTGACGACCGTGCTCGCGCTGGAGTACGCGCCCAACGTCCGGGTGAACACGCTCTCGGCCGGGCCGTTCCTGACCGACATCGCCAAGCACTGGCCCGAGCCGAGCAAGCGCACCTGGAAGAACGCCGCCGGCCGGCCCGGCAACCCGCCGGAGATCGTCAGCACCGCGCTCTACCTGGCGTCCCCGGCGTCGAGTTACACGACCGGCTCACTCATCCGCGTGGACGGCGGTCTGCACTGAGGCAGAGCGCCCCGGGCGTCGCCCGGGGCGCTAGGCGATCAAGCCGAGGGCCGCGAGGGCGTAGCGCTCGCCGCGGCTTCTGCTGACCAGGTACGACGGCGGCGCGAGGTAGGCCACGTCGCGCGGGAGGGTGTCGCCTCGGCGGACCATCGCCGCCCGCCCCTCCGCGGTGGTGCCGCAGATCGCGATCGCCTCAAGCATGTCGTCGGTCACCGCTGCCGCCATCCCCTCGTTGTCGCCGCGGCGAAACGCCTCGCGGATCGCGGTGACCTGCGGCGTCCAGCCGTGGTGCTCGACGTAGGGGTCGTACGTCTTCACGGTGAGGTAGAACGCGATCATCCGGCGGGCGTCGAGGACCGCGCGCTCCGGGTCCTCGTCGTTGATCGCGGTGATCACCCAGCCGTGCTCCAGCGGGTGGTCGGCGTCCTTGGTCATCGCCGGACGCACCACGTCTTCCCACCAGGACGCCGTGAACAGCCCGTGCCCGATCAGCCCGTCGCCGACCCGGGTGGCCGTCGCGGCCATCAGCTTGTTGAATCCGGCGACCAGCACCGGGGCGTCGATGCGACCGAGCACGGGTGCCCCGACGGAGGCGTCCACGCGGTAGAACTCGCCCTCGTAGGTCACCGGCCGGCCGTTCTCGGCGTGCAGCCAGGCCCGCACGGCACCGACGAGGTCGGCCATCCGGGCCACCGGCCGGTCCGCGGGCACGCCGAACCAGTCCCGGTTGATCCGGAACGCGCCCGAGCCCAGCCCGAGGAAGACCCGGCCGGGCGCCAGGTTCCAGGCGCTACGGATCCCGGCCGCGTGGGCGTACGGAGTACGCGCGAACGCATACGCAATCGCCGGCCCCACCAGAGCGTTAGACGTGCCCAGCGCCATCTCGGTCAGCACCGAGTAGGCGTCGTGGTCGACGAACTCGCCGCTGCAGAACGCGGTGACACCGGCCTTCTCGGCCGCCGCGGCCGCCACCGGACCCTTCCATGACAGCCCGTACCGGCGGTTCATCGGGGCAACCCCAGCGCGCGCTCGGCGACGATCGTCTTGAGCACCTCGTTCGCCCCGCCCGCGATCGTGTAGGCCCGGGCGTAGAGGAACGCGTCCTGCCACCAGCCGCCGGACCACGGGGCGTCGGCCTCGATGCCGATTCCGTCGACGCCCTGCAGCGCGACCCCTGTCTCGGCCAGCTCGAGGTTGACGTCGCTGTAGAACACCTTGGCCAGCGGTGCATCGGCCGCGTCCTCGGTGCCGTTGATCATCCTGGACTGCACGGCCTTGCTCATGCGGTCGGCGACGTAGACCCGGGCCGCGAGCCGCCCGACGCGTTGCCGGACCGCGTTGTCGGCCAATGGCGCCCGACCCTCGAGCCCAGGGCGCGCGGCCTGCGCGAGCAGTTCGTCCAGCTGGCCGAAGAGCTCCACGCCGCGGGCGCCGACGCCGCTGCGTTCGTGGGCCAGGCTGGCGTTCGCGACCCGCCAGCCGTCGTCGACCGCGCCGATCACCTGGTCGGCCGGGATTCGCACCTCTTCGAGGAAGACCTCGTTGAAGTCGCTGGTTCCGGTGATCTCCCGCAGCGGCCGGACGTCGATTCCCGGGCTCCGCATGTCGACCGCGAACGCGGTGATCCCGGCCTGCTTCTTGCCTTCGGTGCTGGTCCGGGCGAGCAGATAACCCCAGTCGGCGTGGTGGCCGTTCGTGGTCCACACTTTCTGGCCGGTGACGACGTAGTGGTCACCGTCGCGACGGGCACGGGTGCTGAGTGCGGCCAGGTCGCTGCCGGCGCCGGGTTCGCTGAAGAGCTGGCACCAGAGGTGCTCGGCGGTCCGGATCCGGGGCAGGAACCGCTGCTTGAGCGCGTCGCTTCCGAACGTGATCAGCGCACCGGCGGCCAGCGGCGCGGCGCCGATCTCGCCCCAGGCCCGCACCCGGGCGAGCTCTTCCGCCACGATGAACCCGTACTCGGGACGCGAGTCGGGCCGGCCGCCGTACTCCACCGGCCAGGCGTGACCGAAATAGCCGGCGGTGTAGAGCTGGGCGATCCAGGCTCGCAGGGCGGGCAGTTCGTCGGGCTCGGGCGCGCGGACGCCGGTCCGGCGCCGGGCCGGGGGCGCGTTCCCGGCGATGAATGCCCGCACCTCGGCGCGGAACCGTTCCAGCTCCGGACCGGAGTCCAGCCTCATGAATACGTCCTCTCAGCGGGGCGGCATCGCGGGGTCGTGCGGTAACCCAAGCACCTGTTCGGCCACCGTGTTCAGCTGGATCTCGCGCGTGCCGGCGCCGATCGTCGAGGCCCGGGTGCGCAAGAACCCCTGCAGCCAGCGCCCGCCCTGCACCGCGTCCGGATCGGGCTTGAGCAGCAGACCGGCGGGCCCGAGGACGTCGACGGCGAACTCGTGGAGCTCTTGCTCGAACGCGGAGATCAGCAGGCGGGACACCGACGATGTGGCGCCGGGCTCGCCTTTGGCCAGGATGTCCGAAATCACGCGTTCGGCGTTGTAGTGCATCAGGCGGACGCGGATCTCGAAGCCGGCCAGCCGATCCCGGACGAGCGGGTCGGCGAGCAGGCCCCGCTCACGGGCGAGCGCCACCAGGTCGGTGAGCACCCGCCGGTAGAGCGCGGCCTGGTTCATCGCACCGGCCGCCCGCTCGTGGCCGAGGCTGGTCCGGGCCAGCTTCCAGCCCTCGTTCTCGGTACCGACCCGGTCGGTCACCGGCACCCGGACGTCGTCGAAGAACACCTCGGCGAAGAGGTGCCCGCCGGTCAGGTCGCGGAGCGGCCGGACCTCCACGCCGGGGGCGTGCGCATCGATGATCAGGTAGGTGATCCCCCGCTGCCGGCTCTCCCGAGAGCCGGTCCGGACGAGCGTGAACAGGTGGTCGGCGGTCTTCCCGTGCGAGGTCCAGACCTTCTGTCCATCGACGACGTAGTAGTCGCCGTCTCGGCGCGCGGTGGTGCGAAGGCTCGGCAGGTCGGAGCCGGCGCCCGGCTCGGAGTAGCCCTGGGCCCAGATCGTGTCGCCGCGCAGCATCGGGGCCAGCCAGCGTTCCTTCTGGTCCTGGGTGCCATAGGTCAGGATCGTCGGCGCGGCGATGCCGAGGCCGGTGCCGAGCGGGCCCGGCACCCGGGCGCGGGCCAGTTCTTCCTGGTAGATCACCTGGTGGGCGAAGGAGAGCTCCATGCCGCCGAACTCGCGGGGCCAACTCGGGCCCGCGAACCCGGCATCGAAGAGCGTGGCGAGCCAGGCCTTGTTCCAGCGGAGGCGTTCCTCGGGAGGCTTGGGCGGGCGGCCCGGGTGGTGGGAGGTGAGGAAGTCGCGGAGTCGGGCGCGGAACTCGCCGTCGTTCATCGGAGTCCTACCAGATCGGCGAGGCGGGCCCGGTTTTCGGTGGGGGTGCCGAGCAGGAGTTCGGATGACTTCGCCCGGCGGAGGTAGAGGTGGGCGTCGTGTTCCCAGGTGAAGCCGATGCCGCCGTGGATCTGGATGCAGTCCTTGGCGGCGTGGGTGAACGCCTCCGAGGCGGAGGCCTTGGCCACGGTGGCGGCAGCGGGCGCGTCGGGGTCGGCGGCGTCGAGGGCCGCGTTGGCGTGGTACACGGCCGAGCGGCTGCTCTCGACCTCGACGAGCAGGTTCGCGCACTTGTGTTTGATGGCCTGGAACGAGCCGATCGGACGACCGAATTGCTCGCGGACCTGGGCGTACTCGACCGCGAGGCCGAGGCAGCGGGCGGCGCCGCCGAGCTGTTCGGAGGCCAGCGCAGCGAGCGCCCGGTCGTAAACCTCGCCGATCCACTCGGCGGTGTCCCGGCCCGCGCCGATGCGGGTGCCGGGTGTGTCGCGGAGCCGCACCGAGGCGAGCGCGCGCGTGGGATCCAGCGCGTCCTGCCGCGTGCGCGTGAGGCCGGGCGCGCCGGCCTCGACGGCGAACACCCCCGGGCCGTCGGACGCCCGCGCGACGACGAGGAGCAGATCGGCACTGTCGCCGTCGACGACGTAGAGCTTGTCCCCCGAGATCGTGCCGTCCGGTGCCGCGGTGGCGGTGAGGTCGCCGACGTTCCAGGAGGCGGACGCCTCGGTGAGCGCGAGGGTGGCGGTAAGGGCTCCGTCGGCGATGTGCGGCAGCCAGCGTCGCTGAGCCTTCTCGTCGGCGGAGAGGGCGAGCGTCGTCGCGGCCAGGACAACCGTGCCGAAGTAGGGCGCGACCAGCAACGCGCGGCCCATCTCCTCCAGCACGATCCCGAGCTCGACCGCGCCGTAACCGCTGCCGCCGTACTCCTCCGGGATCGCCAACCCCTGAAGGCCGAGCTGATCAGCCATCCGGAGCCAGACGTCGTCGTCCCGCGAGGAATCCAGGAGGCTTCGCACCGCGTTCATCGGCGACCGCTTCGCGAAGAACTCGCGGACCACTTCACGGAGCTGCTCGTGCTCGGCGGTGAAGCTGGCGCTCATTCGCTTAGGTTAGCTAGTTCAGTTAAATCGTTCAACTGTTACTGTGGCCCGATGGAGATCAAGGGCGCGGTGGCAGTGGTGGTCGGTGGGGGCGGCGGTTTCGGGAGTGCGACCGCGCGCCGGCTGCACGCGGCGGGCGCGAAGGTCGTCGTCGCCGACCTGGACGAGGCCAAGGGCACGACCGTTGCCGAGGAACTGGGCGCCGTTTACGCAAAGACCGACGTGACCGACGAAACGTCGATTCAGAACGCGCTCGACCGGGCGGCCGAACTCGGCCCGGTACGCATCGCGGTCGTCGCCCACGGCGGTCCGGGCGGCCCACGGACACTCGACAAGCAGAGCAAGGCGGCGCCCCAGGAGTCGTTCACCCGGGTCCTCGACATCTTCCTGGCCGCCACGTACAACGTCGACCGGCTCGCCGCCGCGACGATCGCCCGCTCCGAGCCGCTCGAGCACGGCGAGCGTGGCGTCCTCATCAACACCGCGTCGATCGCGGCGTACGACGGCACGATCGGCCAGACCGCCTACGGAGCCGCAAAGGGCGGCATCGTGTCGATGACCCTCCCCCTCGCGCGCGATCTGGCGCCACTGGGTATCCGGGTCGTCACGATTGCTCCGGGGACGTTCCTCACGCCGGCATTCAAAGACGCCGACCCGGAGCAGCTCGACGCGCATTGGGGCGCAGCCGTACCGTTCCCGAAGCGCATGGGACGGGCGGACGAATACGCCCAGCTCGCCCAGCAGATCGCCGAGAACGTCTACCTCAACGGCGAAACGATCCGGCTCGACGGCGCGCTGCGATTTACCCCGAAAGGCGCAATCTGAATCAGTTCGCTGATCTCAGAGAGGTAACCGGTAGCATCCACGGGGTGAGTACACAAGCCACGACGCCACCGCAGGTCGGTATGTTCGTCCGGGCACCGAAAACGGCCGAGCTGATCGCCACCCACCTGCGGCGGCAGATCGTGCGCGGCGAGCTCAAGGCCGGCGACACCCTTCCCTCGGAGCAGCAGCTCCTGACGCAGTTCGGCGTCTCCCGGCCGACGCTGCGCGAGGCGTTCCGCATTCTCGAGGCCGAGACGCTGATCAACGTGCGTCGGGGCGTCCGGGGCGGGGCGCAAGTCACGGTGCCCGATCCCGCGGTCGCGGCGCGCACCGTCGGCTTGTTGCTGCAGATGCAGGGCACGACCATCAACGACGTCTACCAGGCCCGGATGGTCTCTGAACCCCCGTGCGCCCGGCTGCTCGCCGAGAACCGCACCCAGCAGGATCTCGACGACCTCAACGCGGTCGTCGACCAGTTGAAGGCGGAGATCGCCGCCCGCAAGCCCGGCACGCCGGAACCCACGGCCTGGGCGAACCTGACCGGCCGGTTCCACCAGCTGATCCTGCAGCGGTGCGGCAACAAGACGATGGCGCTGCAGGGCGCTCTCCTCCAGGACATCGTCACGATGCACCTGCACACGAGGGTGTCCCGCAGCACGCAGGAGTACGACACCCCCGAGCGCTTCCAGCGCATGATCCGGGCGTACCGGAAGCTCATCAAGCTGGTCGAGGCCGGCGACGGGCCGGGCGCCGAGAAGCACTGGCACACCCACATGGACGCGGCGGCCCAGTACCTCCTCAAGGACGACCTGTCGAACAAACCGGTCATCGACCTGTTCGATTGACCTACTTCCAGACCAGCCGTACCTCGTCGGGGCCGGAACTGCGTCCGGCCTCCCGGACCACGGCTCCGTCGGCCATCCGGTACTCCGGAATGCGCTTGTGCCACTCTTCCAGGGCGATCCGCAGCTCGTGGCGGGCCAGATGCATGCCCAGGCAGCGGTGCGGGCCGGCTCCGAACGCGATGTGGTTGTTCGGCTTGCGGTCGATGTGGACCTCGGTGCCGTCCTCGAACACGTTTTCGTCGCGAGTGGCGGCCCGGATCGGCAGGCTCACCATCGAGCCGGCCGGGATCGGGCACCCCGCCACCTCGACGTCCCGGGTGAGTTTGCGGGCCGGCACCGTGAACGCGTACGCCCGCAGGATCTCCTCCATCGCCGCCGGGATGAGCGAGGGATCCGCGACGATCCGCTCGCGGTCCTCGGGGTGCGTCGCCAGGTGGTACAGCGCGTAGCCGAAGGCCGCGGCAACGGTGTCGAGGCCGGCCATGAACATGAAGAAGCAGTACGAGACGGCCTCGTCGTCGGTGACCGGCCGCCCGTCGATCTCGAATCCCAGCGCGTGGCTGATCAGGTCGTCCCGTGGTTGCGCCCGGCGGTCCGCGATGACCACTCGGAAGTACTCGCGCACCGCCGCCATACCCGCTTCGCGGTTGGCCTGGATCTCCTCCGGCGTCGACCCGTCGGAGTGCAGAATACTCGCCTCCCAGGCCATGAACTGGTCCAGGTCCGAGGTCGGCAGCCCCATCAGCTCGAGGAAGATCGTCGTCGGGAAGTGGAACGAGAAGTCCGCGATGACGTCGCACTCGCCCCGGTCGACGATTCCGTCGATCAGCTCGATCGCCCAGGCCCGGATCCGATCGTCCAGCGCTCCGACCGCCCGCGGCGAGAAGTCAGGCCCCAGCTGGCGGCGCCACTGCGTGTGCGCGGTTCCGCCGAGCATGTGGGGGATCCAGACGTAGGTCGGATCCGGCTCGAAGGGCGTCACGGCCTTGGTGGAGAACGTCTCGGTGTTCTGGTAGGCGCCGAGGATGTCCTCGTACCGGGTCAGGACGTAATAGCCGTCGGCGAACGTGTTGCGCACGACGGGCGCCTCGCCGCGCAGGCCGTCGTAGAACGCGGCCCACTCCCCCACCGGCCGGTACTCGTGCGGGGAGTAGGTGTGGACGGGGCACTCGGTCATGGCGACTCCTCTCGCAGGGTGATCGCGCGCTCGGGGCACATGGCCGCCCCTTCGCGCGCGGTGGCCTCAGCGCCCGGCGGGACGTCGAACTCCGATCGCAGCGCATAACCGAGGTCGTCGAGCGGGAAGAGCTCTTCGTCCGCCTCGAAGCACCGCGCGTGGCCGGTGCACTTCGTTCGATCGACGACGACCTTCACGTGATCGCCCCCGCGACCTTCAGCTCGATCAGCCGCTCGTCGGTCACGCCGAGCTGCCGCAGGATGTCGTCGGTGTGCTCGGCGAAGAGCGGGCCGCGCCGTAGCTCGGCCGGCTGCTCGTCGAACTGCACCGGGTTGGTCACCAGCTCGCGGTCGACGCCCTCGGCGTCCTTCACGGTCGCGATCAACCCGTTGGCCCGCAGCGAGACGTCGTTGGCCACGCCCCAGGCGTCCTGGACGACGGCCCACTGGCCCTCGATGGTCTCGAGTAAACCGAGCCACTCCTCGAAGGTCCGTTCGGCCATGACCTCGGCGACGCGTTCCGCCGCTGCCGGCGCGTTCGCCATCAGCTTCTCGACGGTGTCGAAGCGTTCGTCGGTGGTCAGCTCCGGGTGGCCGGCCACAGTACAGAACTCGTCCCAGTACCGCCCGGGCTGCAGCATCGAAAACAGGAGCCAGCGGTCGTCGGACGTCCGGTACGGGCCGATCAGCGGATTGCGGGCAGATCCGTGCCGGGGCACCGGCGGCCGTGGTGGTGGCCCGCCGGCCATCAGCGCGAGGTTCACCGTGAACTGGGTGGCCCAGGCGCCGACGCCCAGGAGGGACACGTCGACCACCGACGTCTCGCCGGTGGTCGACCGGGCGAACAACGCCGCCGCGATGCCGCCGGCAATCGTCATCCCACCGAGATTGTCGCCGTACCCACCCGCGGGCATCGGCGACAGCCGGTCCGCGCCGACCGGGGTCGCGCCGGCCCCACTGCCGCCCCGGGCCCAGAACGACGTCATGTCGTAGCCGCCCTTGTTCGCCTCCGGCCCGCGGGCCCCGAAGCCCGACCCGCGAACGTAGATGACGTCGGGGTTGACCGCGCGGATGTCCTCGAGGTCGAGCCGGAGACTGGCCCGGGAGTCCGGCAGGAAGTTCGTGATGAAGACGTCGCACTGCTTGATCAGCTCGTCGAGGATCGCCCGTGCCTCGGGCTTCTCCAGGGCCAGGCCGATGCTGCGCTTGCCCCGGTTGGGACCGTCGACAATCGGCGAGAAGCTGCTGCCCTGGCTGATCGCGTCGACGCCGAGCACCGTCGTCAGGCCGCGCTGGCCGTCGCCGCGCTCGGCGTGCTCGACCTTGATGACGTCGGCGCCCCAGTCGGCCAGGATCGCGCCCGCAGCCGGAACGAAGGTGAATTGGGCGACTTCCAGTACCCGGACGCCGTGCATCGGTCGCAGCATGAGTTCCCCTTCACGCGGTTCGGAGTAGTAGGGCACCGCCGGGCGCGCCCCCGCCGGTGGAGACGACCGCCACCCGGGCGCCGGGTACCTGCCGGCCGGCCGCCTCGCCCCGGAGCTGGAGCATCGCCTCCCGGACAAAGCCGAATCCGTGCAGCCGCCCGGCGGAGAGCTGGCCGCCGTGCGGGTTGAGCGGGAGGTGGCCGCCGTCCAGTGCGATCCCCCGGCCGCCGTCGATGAAGTCGCGCGCACCGCCCCGCTCGCAGAACCCGAGGGCCTCGATCCAGGACAGCGCGTTGAACGTGAACCCGTCGTACAGCAGCGCCAGGTCGACGTCGTCGGGGCGCAGCGAACTGCGCCGCCAGAGGTGCCGGGCCGGGCCCTGAGTCTGGGGTTCGTGCGTCAGCGTGTCCTGGTCCCAGCTCAGTCGTTCGAGGATCTGGGTGCCGACGGCGTCGACCAGCACGGCCGGGCTCGGGCGATCGGGCACGGTCTCGATCGCCGAGACGACCACCGCGACCGCACCGTCGACCGGTACATCGCAGTCGTAGAGACCGAATGGTGTGGAGATCGGCCGGGCGGCGAGGTAGTCGTCCATCGTCAGCGGGTCGCGGTAGACGGCCTCGGGATTGCGTCCGGCGTTCGCGCGCTCGGTGACCGCGATCGCGCCGAGGGTCGTCCGGTCACCGCCGTAGCGGTGGAAGTAGTGCGAGGCCTGCATCGCGATCCAGTTGGCGGCCGAGACCGCGCCGAACGGCGCGCGGTACTCGAGCATGCCGGTCGCCCGGCCGGCCGGGTCGTCCCACTGCCCCTGCCGGACCAGCGCGGCGTGGGAGGACTCCCACACCGTGCGGTAACACAGCACGTGCCGGCACAGCCCGGAGGCGACTGCCAGCATCCCGGCGACGATCGCGCCGGACTGGCCGGGGGTGTCACCCGCGCCGTTGATCCAGACCGGGCGGAGTTGCAGCGCTTCGGTCAGCGGGGCGATGCCGCCCTCGAACATGCCCGGCGAGCCCACCCGGCCCGGGTAGGTCGAGAGGCCGTCGATCTCGTCAAGGTCGAGCCCGGCGTCCTCGACCGCGGCCAGGCAAGCCTGCACGGTCAGCTCCAGCGGGTCGACGAGGAGCCGACGGCCGACCCGGGACTGCCCGACACCGGTCAGCGCGACCCGGCTCTCGAACTTCTCCCACGCGGCCGGTGCTGCCGGACCGAGCTCGCGAGGACCGGGGACGGGGAAGTTCCCGGCTCGATCGGGGTCCGGCTCGAACAGCGGCAGGCAGACGTCCTCGTGCTTCTCGAAGACGACTCGGACGGCCTGGCCGATCCGCACGTCCGCCGGTTCGCAGTTGACGATGTTCGTGGTCAGCCGGGCGCCGTCGTCCTCCTCCAGCGCGACGATCGCGACGACGTACGGCGGCCGGAACCCGGGGAGCCACTGCTGGTGGTTGATGGTGAACCCGACCACCACGGCGCGCCCGGATACCGCCACCGACTCGGCCACACTGCTCCGGCAGACCCGACAGCGCGGCAGCGGCGGATGGGTGTACGCGCCGCAGTCACCACAGCGCTGGACCCGCAGCCGGCCGTCCGCGCCTGACTCCCAGAACGCGCGGCTGGCCGGTGTCGGCTGCGGCAGCGGCCGGTCAGCGACGGGGGAAATCGAAGACCTCACGCGCATTGAGCTCGACGATGCGGTGCGCCTCGTCGTCGGGCACGTCCACCAGCGTCTCGGCGATGGTCTTGCGGCTGTTGGGCCACATCGAGTCGGAGTGCGGGTAATCGATCTCGACGCAGATCCGGTCGACGCCGATCTCGTACCGGTTCTTCAGACCGAAGCGGTCGTCGATGTAGCAGCCCCAGAAATGCTTCCGGAGCAGGTCACTCGGTCGGGTATCGAAGTCGATCGGCTGGTAGTAGCGGTGCCGCTCCCAGACCCAGTCGGCGCGCTCCGCGATGTACGGGATCCAGCCGATGCCGCCCTCGGAGAGCATGAACTTCAGCCCGGGGTGCTTCTGCAACTGGCCGGAGAGGAGCAGGTCCGCCGTGGACCACATCAGGTTGGTCGAATAGAGGATGAACGACACCGCCGACGGAGCCTCGTCCTTGGCCCGCTCGGCCGCGTTCAGCCGGGTCGAAATCGACTTGAACTCCGTTGACGCCCCGGGGGCCAGCGCGGAGGCCGACGCCGAGAAGCCGGGGACGAAGCTGCCCGATCCGAAGTGCAGGCTGACCGGGATACCGGTGTCCTCGAACACGTCCCAGAGCGGGCCCCAGTCGTCGCTGTGGAATGACGGGAGGCCGAGGGGAAGGGGATTGTCGGGGAACGAGACCGTTTTCGCGCCCTTCGCGGCCACCCGCCGGAGCTCGGCGACCGAGAGCTCCACGTCCCACAGCGGCAGGATCGCCAGCGGGACGAACCGGTCCGGCGCGGAACCCGCCCACTCGTCGATGCTGAAGTCGTTCCAGGCCCGCACGCAGGCCAGCCCGAGCTCCTTGTCCTTGGCACGCATGAACACCCGACCACCGAACCCGGGGAAGGACGGGAAACAGCAGGCGGCCTGCACGCCGTCGACGTCCATGTCCGCGACCCGGGCGACCGGGTCGTAACAACCCGGGATCATGTCATCGAATCGCAGCGGTTCCATCCCGAACTGCTCCGGCGTCTTGCCGGCGACCGCGTTCAGGCCGATGTACGGAAAGACGTTGTCTTCCATGTGCCAGACGTGCCGGCGCTGCTCGTCCTCGACGATGCGTGGTCCCTCGGCCAGGAACTTCTTCGGCAGGCGGTCTGTGAAGACCCTCGGGTGCTCGATGAGGTGATCGTCCACCGAGATGATCTGCATGTGGTCCTGCAGCGGCATCGGTGCCTCCTGTCCCAGGTTAGGCTTAATCATATAACCTATTATCCTATCTAGGGCAACGACGAAGGGACGACGATGGCGGAACTCGACGACGACCACGACCTGCTGACGTTCGCGGAGTCCGACACCCGGCTGAACGCGGAGATCGCCGCGGTAGAGGCGTCGATTGTGGAGTCCGGCTCCGACCCCGGCCTCGAGGCCCGCCTCGCCGCACTGCGGGCGGCCGCCGCGCGCAACAGCCGCGACGCAGCGGCCAAACCCGGCGAGACCGGCTTCCTGAGCTACACCCCTAGAAGGCCGGAGGCTGAGGCCGGAGCTTGACGTAGCCGCCCGCGTCGACGCGCAGCTGCATCCCGGTGACGAACTTCGATTCGTCGGAGAGCAGGAACAACACCGCGTCGGCGACGTCCTCCGGCTCCACGTAGGGGTCGCCGGTTGCGGTCATCGCCGGAAGCGCGGGCAGGACGTCCTCACGGGTGGGATCGTCCAGGTCAGGACGGAAGGCCCGGTACATCGGTCGGCTGTGCAGCATGTCGGTGTTGACGTTGGTCGGGTGCACGGCATTGACCCGGACGCCTCCCGGGCCCAGCACGGCGGCTAGGTCGTGCACGATCGTGGCAACCGCGCGCTTCCCCCACGCGTACCCCATACCGCCCGCTCCCTTGGCAGAACTGTCCAGCGAGCCCGGGATCAGGGCAGCCGTGCTGCCGGTCGCGACGATCGACGCACCCCGTCCGAGGTGCGGCAACGCGACGTCGATCGTGTTGAACACCCCGACGAAGTCCACCGCGACCGCGTCGACGAACGCCTGCGGCTGCCGCGAGCCGAGCGGGCAGATGCCGGCCTGCGCCACGACGCCGTCGAGTCGCCCGAACTCGGCGATCCCGTCCTCGATCGCGGCGGCGAGCGCGTCCCGGTCGCGGACGTCGGCGATCCGGGTCAGGGCCCGGCCACCGCGCTTCTCTACCAGCCGCGCGGTGCTCTCGAGGTCTTCCGGGGTGGCGAGCGGATACCCGTTGGAGGCGATGTCCGCGCAGAGGTCGGTGGCGATGACCGAGCCACCCTCCTCGGCGATCCGGACAGCATGGGCCCGGCCCTGCCCCCGCGCGGCCCCGGTGATGAAGACGACCTTGCCGTCCATGCGTCCCATTGACCCTCCCAGCTCGGTCCTGTCGAATAGGGTAATCAGTAAGCAGATTTAACTGAAGTAGGAGGTTGATCGTGACGTCGTTGACTTATCGCCTCTACATCGACGGTTCCTGGCAGGACAGCGACGGCGACGCGGTGCTCACCGTTCTCAACCCGGCCACCGAGGAAGTCATCGGCACGGTCCCGGACGCGACCGTCTCCGACATCGACCGGGCCGTCCGCGCCGCCCGCCGCGCGTTCGACGACGGGCCGTGGCCGAACTTCACCCCCCGCGAGCGCTCGGCCGTGCTGCTGCGGATGGCCGACGTCATGGAGCGGCGGTCCGAAGAGCTGAAGGAGCTCAGCATCCGGGAGGCCGGGTCGACGCGGGCACTGGCCGACACGCTGCAGGTCACGATCCCGCTCCTGCACTTCCGTGACATGGCCGAGCGGGTGCTGTTCTCGTACCAGTTCGAGCAGCCGATGCCGCCGACCATCGGGGCGACTCTTGCCCAGGGCGTCGTCAGCCGGGAGCCGTACGGTGTCGCCGCGCTGGTCTCCGCCTACAACTTCCCGTTCTTCCTCAACATCCTCAAGCTCGCACCGGCGCTGGCGTCCGGCTGTACGGCCGTCCTCAAGCCGGCCCCGACCACCCCGCTGGAGGCGTTCGTCCTCGGCGAGATGGCGGAGGAAGCCGGCCTGCCGACCGGCGTGCTGAACATCGTCACCGGTGACGCCGCCGCCGGAGAGGCGCTGACCAGCCACCCGGGCGTCGACCTGGTCAGCTTCACCGGCTCGGACACGGTCGGCCGGCTGGTCTATTCGCAGGCCGCACCGTCACTCAAGAAGGTCGTGCTCGAACTCGGCGGCAAGTCCGCCAACATCATCACCGCAGACGTCGACCTGGAGCGGGTCGTCCCGTCGGTCGTCGGCGGCATGACCACGCACGCCGGCCAGGGCTGCAGCCTGCTGACCCGCACGCTCGTGCACCGCTCCCGGCTGGACGAGCTCGTCGGTCTGGTCAAGGCGAGCCTGGACCAGGTCGTCGTCGGCAATCCGGCCGACCCGGCGACGACGATGGGCCCCCTGATCAGCGCGGCCCAGCGGGCCAAGGTCGAGAGCCTGATCGCAACCGGGCACGACGAGGGCGCCCATGTCGCCTACGGCGGCGGACGCCCGGCCCACCTCGACAGGGGTTTCTTCGTCGAGCCGACGCTCTTCGTCGACGTCGAGAACGCGATGACGATCGCGCAGAAGGAGTTCTTCGGGCCGGTCGGCATCGTCATCGGCTTCGACGACGAGGACGAAGCGGTCCGCCTGGCGAACGACAGCGAGTTCGGCCTCGGCGGCGGGGTCTGGGCTTCCGACCCGGTGGACGCGTATCGAATCGCGAGGCGGATCCGGGCCGGGATGGTCTACCTCAACGGCGGCGGCGCCGGGTCCAGCCCGCACACGGCGTTCGGCGGCTACAAGCAGAGCGGGCTCGGCCTGGAGCGCGGCGAGTTCGGCCTGGAGGAGTTCCTGCACGCCAAGAGCATCATCTGGAGCGCCCGGTGAACCTCACCGGCACCCATCCGCGGCCGCTCGCGGTGGTGACCGGTGCGTACGGCGGGGTCGGCCGGGCGGTGGCCCGGCGGCTCGGGGCGCGGTATCGGCTGGTGCTCAGCGGCCGCGCCGAGGCGCCGCTGAAGCAGCTCCGCGAGAATCTCGAGGAGGAAGGCTACGACGTCGCGCTGGCGCAAGTCACCGACGTCGCGCACGCGGAAAGCGTCGCAGAGCTGGCCGACGCGACCCGTGGCACCGGCACCCTGGGCACGCTCGTCCACCTGGCCGGGCTGTCGCCCGCCCTCGCCGACTGGAAGACCGTCGTGTCGGTCAACCTCGGCGGCACGGCCGCGCTGCTGGACGCGTTCCTCCCACTCGCCGGGCCGGGCAGCTCAGCGGTCTGCGTCGGGTCGGTCGCGGCCTACACGTTCCGGTCCCAGCCCGAGATCGACGCCGTACTCGACCAGCCACGTGCTCGGGACCTCATCGAGAAGCTGGAGCCGCTGCTGCGCGAGCCGGACGAAGACCCCGAGAGTCATGCCTTCACGGTGCGGGCCTACGGGGCCTCCAAGTACGGCACGGTCCGCCGGGTGGAGCGGTCGGCCGAGGACTGGGCCCAGCACGGAGCCCGGATCGTCTCGGTCTCCCCCGGCATGATCGTCACCCCGATGGGACGGGCCGAGCTGGCGGCCAACCCGCTCGCCGTGCGCGCAGCGGACCTGACCCCGCTGCGGCGGCTGGGGATGCCCAGCGACATCGCGACCGCGATCGACTTCCTCACCTCCGACAACGCCGGCTACATCACGGGCTGCGACCTGCGGGTCGACGGAGGCATTTCGGCTGCCAGGAGGCACACGTGAGATTCGCCGGGCAGGTCGCGTTCATCACCGGCGCCGCGCGCGGTCAGGGCCGGGCCGAGGCGGTGCGGCTGGCTTCGGAGGGCGCCGACATCATCGCGGTCGACGTCTGCGCCGATCTCGAAACGACCAGCTACCCCGGACCGACGCCGGCGGATCTCGCCGAGACCGCGAAGCTGATCGAGGAGCACGACCGGCGCGCGGTCACCTACATCGCCGACATCCGTGACTACGCCGCGCTGAAGGCCGGCCTCGACGCGGGCGTGGCCGAGTTGGGCCGGCTCGACGTCGTGGTGGCCAACGCGGGCATGACAACGGTCGCCCCGGCCTGGGAGATCTCGCTCGAAGCCTGGGACGCCACGATCGGCATCAACCTGACCGGCGCGTTCCACACCGCGAAGGCGGCGATCCCGATCCTGATCGAACAGGGCACCGGCGGCGCGATCGTCTTCACCAGTTCGGTCGCCGGGCTGCGCGGTCTGCCGCTGCTGGCCGATTACGTCGCGGCCAAGCACGGCGTGACCGGCCTGGCCAAAACCCTCGCCAACGAGCTGGCGAAGTACCGGATCCGGGTCAACTCGGTCCACCCGCACGGCGTGAACACCGCGCTCAAGCCCGGTCTGCGCGAGCTGATCGAGGACAACGACGAGATCGGCCCGCTGTTCCTCGGCGCCCTGCCGGACCAGGTGAGCGAGCCGGAGGACATCGCCGCGGCGGTCGCCTGGCTCGCGTCGAACGAAGCCCGGCACGTGACCGGGATCCAGCTACCGGTCGACCTCGGCCGGACCAACCGATAAGGAGTCACCAACCACATGACGCGGACCAGCAGGGCTGCGGTGATGCCCGGCGACGGCACCTGGCATCTGCAGACGCTCACCGCGCCGGACGCGCCCCCGGACGGTGGCGCGCTGCTGCGCGTCGAGGCCACCGGGGTGTGCCACAGCGACGTCGACCACATGCACGGGATCGTGCACACGCCGTACGGCGGGGCGTACCCGACGATCGCCGGGCACGAGATCGTCGGCCGGATCGACGCGCTGACCCCGGAGGCGCGGACGCGCTGGGGGGTCGAGGAGGGACAGCGGGTCGCGGTACGCGCGTCGATCCCGCTGCCCGGCGGCACCCGTGTCTACGGGCACGACTTCGCGATCTCGGAGCGGTCCGGGCTGTTCGGCGGGTTCGCCGACTACCTGGAGCTGTTGCCGGAGTCCGAGGTCGAGCCGCTGCCGGACGGGTTCTCCGCTTCCGAGCTGACGGTCTGGGAGCCGTTGTCGATCGCCGTGCGGTGGGCCACGGCGGTGCAGCCGGGTGACTCCGTCGCGATCCTCGGTCCCGGGCACCTCGGCCTGGCCACGATCGTCGCCGCCCGCGCGGCGGGTGCGGCGCGGATCTTCGTGACCGGCACCGCGGCGGACGCGTTACGGCTCGACGCCGCCCGGAAGCTCGGCGCCGAGGAGGCGATCGACGTCACGGTCGTCGACCCGGTCGAGCACCTGCGGGCGCTGACCGACGGCGGCGTCGACGTCGCGATCGACGCGGCGTCCGGCTCGACGATCACCGTGACGCAGGCGATGCAGATGGTCCGGCGGGGTGGATCGGTGGTGATCGGGGCGCTGAAAGACCGGAAGACCGTGGAGGGGTTCGTCAGCGACTGGATTCCCATGCGCCAGCTGCACATCCACGCCGGCTTTCCCGGCGATCACGTGAAGACCGCGATCGAGCTGATCCGGACCGGCCGGGTGCCGACCGCGGACCTACTCGGCGAGGTCTTCCCGCTGGAGCAGCTGGGTGATGCCCTCGACCTGGTCGGCCGGAAGGTTCCCGGCCGGGACGCGATCCGGGTGGGCGTCCGCCTGACCGACTGAGTGATCGTGCCGGGCCGCGGCCCGGCACAACCGCTACTTCCCTGACCAGCGGGGCTCGCGGCGCTCGAAGAACGCGTCGATGCCCTCGCGCATGTCGTCGCTGGCGATGACCTGCTCGACCGCCTCAGCGGTCAGGCGCCAGCCCACCGCATCGCCGTCCGCGAACTGGGCGTTGATCGCGTCCAGCGCCAACCGCACCGACACCGGCGACGACCGGCACACGTCCTCGGCCAGCTCGAGTGCCGCTGCGAGCGCCTCGCCCGGCTCGGTGAGCCGGTTGACCAAGCCGAACGTGTAACCACGCTCGGCGTCCAGGCCGGCGCTGGTGATCAGCAACTCCGTGGCGACGTTCAGGGGCAGCGCACGCGGGCCCCGGAACAATGCGCCGCACGACGCGATCACACCCCGCCGCGACTCGGGTAGGGCAAAACGCGCCGTCCGGGACGCCACCACCAGGTCACAGGCCAGCACGATCTCGAATCCCCCGCCGAGCGCGAGCCCCTCGACCGCGGCGATCAACGGCTTGCGCCGCCGCCGCCGGATGACGCCGTACTCGCCGCCGCGCTCGGTTCCGCCGCCGGTGCCGTCCTTGAGGTCGGTGCCGGCCGAGAAAACGCTCCCCGCGCTGGTGAGTACCCCCGCCCACAGCTCGTCGTCGTCCTCGAGGCGGTTCAGCGCGTCGTCGATGCCCCGGGTCGTGACCCGGTCGATCGCGTTGCGCTTGTGCTCGCGATCGATCGTGACGACGAGCACGCGGCCGCGCTGCTCGGCCCGAACGGTTTCCACCACGGTTCCGACTCCCGCCCTCGATACCTACCGGTAGATGATTCTACTCAGTAAGCTCTAAAGACATGTTGTTCCGCCCGGACGACCACGACCCCCGGAAGACCGCGGTCGTCGTCCCGTCGACCGGCCGCACGGTCTCCTACGGGGAGCTGGTCGATCGCTCCACGCAGTTCGCGAACCTCCTGCACCGGCGCGGGCTGCGGCCCGGCGACCACGTCGCGATCCTGATGACGAACACCGCCGAGTACTTCGAGGTGGTGTGGGGTGCCCGGCGCAGCGGCTCGTACTACACGGCCGTCAACTGGCACCTCACCCCGGCTGAAGTCCGGTACATCCTGCAGAACTCGCAGGCCCGCGCGCTGGTCGTGAGCGACGATCTGGCCGCGCTAGCCGACGAGGCCGCCCGCGGCCTGCCCGGCCTGCGGCTGATCGTCGGCGGCGAACGCGAGGGCTGGGAGCGGTACGAGGACGCGATCGCCGGCATCCCGACCGAGCGCGAGGCTCCCGACCTCGAAGGCCAGGCGATGCTCTACTCGTCCGGCACGACCGGGCGGCCGAAGGGCATCGTCCACGGCCCGGTCGATTTCGGCCGGGCGTTCGGCGACATCACCGGCGACATGCTCTGGACCAACCGCTACGACATGGGCCCTGGGACCGTCTCGCTCACCTCCGGCCCGCTGTACCACGCCGCCCCGCTGGTGTCGTCGATGGCGACGCACCGGTACGGCGGGCTCGTCGTCCTGCTACCGCGTTTCGACGCTCTGGAGGCGCTGAAGGCGATCGATCGGTACCGGGTCACGCACGCGCAGATCGTCCCGACGATGTTCGTCCGGTTGCTGCGTCTGCCGGCGGACGTCCGGGACGCGTACGACGTCAGCAGCCTGGAAGCCGTGGCGCACAGTGCGGCACCGTGCCCGGTCGACGTGAAGCGGCGGATGCTCGAGTGGTGGGGCCCGGTGATCTGGGAGTACTACTCGGCCACCGAGGCGGCCGGGCACGTGTCGATCGGTCCGGAGGAATGGCTGGAGCACCCCGGCTCGGTCGGAAAGCCTCGGGAAGGCACGGTGGCGATCGCGGACGAGGACGGGCGCGCGTTACCGACCGGCGAGGACGGAACGATCTGGTTCACCGACCCGGCGAAGCGCTTCCGCTACCACAACGACGAGCAGAAGTCAGCGTCGATGTACAACGCCGACGGCTGGGCCCGGATGGGCGATGTCGGCCATCTGGACGCCGACGGCTACCTCTACGTCACCGGGCGGTCGGACGACATGATCATCTCCGGCGGGGTGAACATCTACCCGCGCGAGACCGAGGACGTCCTCATCGGTCACCCAGCGATCGACGACGTGGCGGTGATCGGCACGCCGGATCCGGAATTCGGCGAGTCGGTGCTGGCCGTCGTCACAATACAGTCCGGCTTCACGCCGTCGGACGCGCTGGCGCAGGACATCATCGCCTGGACCCGCGATCGGATCGCGCACTACAAGTGCCCGCGAGCCGTCCGCTTCGTCGACGAACTCCCCCGCTCGGTCGCGGGCAAGATGATGAAACACCGCCTGACCGCGGCCGGGGCGCCACGTCAGAGCCGGCAGTAGGCCCGCTCCCCTGACGCCGGGTCCGGATCGAGCACTCCGTCCCATCCCTACCGCCGACGCCTGAGGAGGCGGGATGAATACACCGGCCTACGTCGACCTCGACGAGCTGCGGATGCACCCGCATCCGCACCGCCACGTGCACGGCGGGTTCGCCGGCACCGAGACCCGTTTCTCGCTGTACTTCCCGCCCGCCGACCGCTACCGGGGCCGCTTCTTCCAGCACCTCACCCCGGTCCCGGGCAGCGAACACCTGGCGGCATCGGCGACCGGCCAGGAGAACAAGATCGGCTTCGCGTTCGGCGCGGGCGGCTTCTTCCTGGAGACCAACGGCGGCGGGACCGGCCCGTCCGCAGGTCATCAGGCCAACCCCGCAGCCGCGCAGTACGCGCGGGTGATCGCCCAGGAGATCTACGGCGAGCACCGGGTCTACGGCTACGCCTACGGCGGCAGCGGCGGCGCCTACCGGACGATCGGCGGCGCCGAGAACACCACCGGGGTCTGGGACGGCTTCGTGCCCTACGTCCCCGGCAGTCCGGTGGCGACGCCGAGCAACTTCACCATCCGCCTGCACGCCCAGCGCGTGCTCCGCGACCGGCTCGACGACATCGCCGACGCGTTCGACGCCGGCGGCACCGGCGTCCCGCCGCCGGACCTCACCGAGGAGCAGCGCGAGGCCTTCGCCGAGGTCACCCGGATGGGCTTCCCGGTGCGGTCCTGGTTCGGTCACCGCACGATGGGGACGCACGCCTTCGGCGCGGTCTACCCAGGCGTCCTCGCCGCCGACCCCGGCTATTTCGACGAATTCTGGACGACACCGGGGTACCTGGGCGCCGATCCGAAATCCTCCGTCCACGCGGCGCGGGTGCGGCTGACCGCCACCGTCGTCGAGATCGTCCGTCGTGCGGGGAGCACTACGCACAGCGGTGGCGTCGACGAGGCCTTCAAAGGAGCCGGGAGTGGCCCGGTGGCTCTCCGGCTCGACGTCGTTCCCGGCGTGGACGTCCTCGGGGCCGAGCTCCTCGCCGGGGACATCCGCGTCCGCCTCACCGGGTTCGACCGCGACCTGGCAGTGATCGACCTGCCCGACCGCCACGAGGGGCTGGACATAATCTGCCCCGGCGACCGGGTCGAGATCGACAACAGCAACTACCTCGCGGCTCAGACCTATCACCGCCACCAGATCCCCGGCCCGGAGTACCCGGCCTGGGACCAGTTCCGGGACGCCGGTCTTCCCCAGCGTCCGACGCTCCTCGGCCCGCTGTTCGCTGCCGGGGCCGCCGGTCACGTCCCGACCGGCCGCATCAGCGGCAAGATGATCCTCGTCGCCGGTCTGCTCGACCGGGAGGCCTTCCCCTGGCACGCCGACTGGTACCGCGCCCGCGTCGCGGACGATCAGGTCCGTCTCTGGTACGTCGACAACGCCCTGCATTCGGACGTCGAGCAGCAGGAGCATCCCACCCGCACCGTCAGCTATCTCGGCGTCCTGCACGAGGCGCTGCGCGCGGTGAGCGCCTGGGTGGAAGACGGCGTGGAGCCACCCGCGAGCACGGTGTACTCCGTCGACGACGGCCAGGTCCGGGTAGCTGCCCGCGCCGCCGACCGCCTGGGCGTCCAACCGGTCGTCGGCCTTTCCGCCGAGGTCAGCGGAGACTCGGTCGTATTCGAGGCAGTGGCCGAGACGCCGCCAGGCGGCCCGCCGATCGTCCGTGTGTGCTGGGACCTCGACGGCGACGGGCACTACGAGATCGACGAGGCGATCGAGCCGGCCGGCCGGGTGGTGCTCCGGCGGCACCACGTCTACACCGAGCCGGGCGCCCGTTTCGCGTGCGTGCGGATCTCGGCCCAGCGTGACGGTGATCCCGACACGCCCTTCGGACGCATCGACAACCTGGCGCGCGTCCGGATCTGATCAGAAGTACTGGGTTGCCGTGAGCGAGCCCGATACCGCCAACCAGGCCACACGCCGCCGTGGACATCAGCCTCGCCGACATCGCCGCAGCCGCACGCGTCAGTGTCCGCGCAGTGCAGCTGACATTCCGCCGCCATCTGGACACCACGCCCAGTGCTTACCACGACGACCACGCGAACCACTGATCCGGACCCCGGCCCCCTCCAGCAGAGTCATCACGCCGAGCGGTGCAGAGGGCCGGAAGCCTGACTGGCCGCGAGCGAGCCGCCCGGCGCTAAGGGTGGTCAGTCCGTTGACGTCCTTCTCTGCCGGGATCCGATCGATGAGCGCGCTCGCATCGAGCCCGACCGGCAACCGAAGGTCAACCACGATGCCCGAGACCTTCGGGTCGGCCCCCAACTCGTCGATCGCGGCCGCGATCCGGTCGTGCCCTGCACCTCTCGGTAGCCGGCAATGCAAATCGCGCATACCCGCCGCGTGGGCGGCGCCCCGCACGTGGGCGAGGTGGCTCGCGCCCGCCGGATTGTCCCCGACTTGCAGTGTCGCCAGACCAGGGGTGACGCCCGATCCCCGGAACAATTCCTCCAGCTCAGCCGCGACTCGCTCCCGGATCGTCAGCGCGAGTTTCTCACCGTCGAGCTTGATGGTGTTGGCCATGGCGTTCTCCTGCGTAGCGCGTCGATACGAAAGGGAACCGCACATGCAGTGGTGGGGGGGGGGGCCCCCCCCGGCCCCCCCCCCCCCCCGCCCCCGCCCGCCCCCCCCCCCCCGCCCACCCCCCCCCCCCCAACCCCACCACCACCAAGAAACCACAGCCGCACCCCCCGACCCAACTA
>NZ_JBICTY010000003.1:0-34376 GCF_043197895.1 Cryptosporangium sp. NPDC048952
GTGATGGTGACGCTGCCGTCTGCGTTCTCCGAGAAGTTGACGTCGTCGTAGGTGCCGTCGCCGTCGACGTCGACGTTGGTCTCGTACTCGCTCATGGTCGGTGCTCCTGATGTCGAGGGGAGGAACTTCGGTACTTCCGCCGGCCGGAGTAGTGGGCCGGCTGTTGATCAAGACGCTAGAGGTGGCGGCAGACCCCGTTCTCCCGAAAACGTGCCAACCAAGGCCGCCGGTTCGATCCCCAGGGAAGCGCTGCACACTTGACCCCTTATGGGGTCACAAACCGTGCAGCGCCTGGTGTCACGCCCCGGCGTGCGCCCGCTCCACGACCTCTTCCGTGGTCAGCGGACTCTTCGGGTGATAACTCAGACACAACGGCGTCTTCACTTTGACGAACTGCGACCCCTCAGGCGCCGCGTAGAACTCGCCGGTACGCATCCGGCCAACATCCGGCACGCTCCCGCCCTTGGCTTTCGCCATCTCCTGAGCGGCGCTGATCTGCGCCGGCGCGTTCAGCAGTCCGAAGAATTGGGTCGCCGCATTGCCCGGAATACGGTTGTGCAGACCTTTTGGCGCCTGCGTCGCGAACACCAGGCCAAGCCCGTACTTCCGCGCCTGCGACGCCAATGCCAACGTGCTCTGCGTGCATGCGGTCATCGCCCCGGACGGCGCCAACGTCTGCGCCTCGTCCATCACGAAAAGACCGCCCAGCGGGCGGTCACCGACCGGATTCTTCTTCACCCAGGCGAACAACGCCATCTGCAACTGGTTGACGAAACTCTGTCGCTGTTCGTCGGACGGCAGCCCGACCAGGCTGATGACCGACACCCGCGCCCGCTTGCCCGGCGCCGGCGTCAGTAGAACTCCGGGGTCCACCGGCGCGCCCGAGCCGCCGAACAACGGATCGTTCACGACCGCGGCGTTGAGATCCTGGGCGAGCTCAGCGGCGATTTTGTCGGCGTTCTCGAGCCGACTGGCGTCCTCGGGAAACGCGGCCAGCACGCCGATGAACTCGCGCAAGGTGGAAAAGCCGCTCCGAGCGAAGAACCGGAGCGCTTCGGTGAGCACAGCGCGAGACCGGACCGATCGGGCGGTCCCGCCGTCCGCGCGAGCCCGCGGAGCCAACGTCGCCACCGCGGCGTCGATCGCGGCGTCGAATTCGTCCGGGTCCTCGCGAACGCTCGCGAAGTCCGGCAGCGGCTGGAAGCTCAGCGCACGTCCGGCCTGCCGCCGAGGCGTCCATATGACGACGTCCGTGCCGCTCAGGTAGTCGGAGGCTTTCGCCGCGTCACCGTCGCCCCATCCCGACGGCGGTTTCGGCCAGGCGTCACCGAGCCGCGCGAGGTCGTTGTTCGGGTCGAGCACGATCGACGAAACCCCCTGCAGGGCGCACTCCTCGACCAGCCGTCGGATCAGCACGGTCTTGCCCGACCCCGATCCCGCGAAGATCGCCGTGTGCTTACGCAAAGCCTCCAACTCGACGCTCACCGGCCCGCCGTCGTCGATCGCCCGCCCCACGACGAGCGTCGGAACACCCGGCGCCGGGGTCTCCAGCGGTGTGCGGGGTTCGAGCGGCGACGGGTCGGGCTGTGGAACGTCGATCGGTCCGCCACCCGTCGGAAGATCGGAGAGCGCCTCACGGAGAAACTCGATGCGCTCGCTCGGTCGGCGATCTTCGAGCCAAGTTTCAAGGTGGTTGGGGCTTTCGTCCAGCAACACTCTCAAGGCGGAGAGCACCGCGAGGTCGGCCTGTGAAACCGGAAGCGTGCGACCGCCTGCGTTCTTGAACTCTTCCAACACGTGCCAGGTCTTCGTGCCCGGAGTCGCATGCCACTCCGCGTTCCGGAGCAGGAACAGGCGCCGCTTCGGCATCTTCTGGGAGAGACCGGACATCATGCAGGCCATTTGGATCCGCGGCCGGGCGCCATTGAGGTGTTCGGCACCGATCGCGCGGAACGCCCAGTGCGCCTCGTCCTCTGTTCTCTCGTCCAGCGTCATCCGTAGGCGGGCGTGCAGCGGCGGCTTGATGCCAGGGAGCGGGTCGTATGAGAACAGCTTTTCGGTGTCTTCCTTCTCCAAGATCCAGGCTTCCAGCCCGGCATTGAGCAACCTGGGCACGATCGCGTCTTCGGTGGACGGGTCCAGCACACGGGAGACGTCGGCCGAGGCGATGAGCTGCTCGAATCGTGCGTCCAGCGCCGTCATCACATCCAGCGGCGGCTTCTTCGGCTCCGAGCCGCCGATGCGATCGGCGAGCGTCGTGAGTTCGACGACCTCTCTGCGGTCGACACACGCCCGCACATGCTTGTCGACGCGCTTCAGCAGTTCCCGTGGCGTGAACTTGTCGGCTCCCTGGAACGCACCGGGGGCGACCGGCCAGGTCGGGTAGGGCGGCTCGAAGTCGACTCGGCGGTAATACCGCTCGAAGCGCTTTGCGATCAGAGCCCGAGCGAAGTCCTCGGTCGGAATGGTGTTGAGGTGCGGTGCCTCGCGGAAGCGGTCCTGGGCGGCGTCGATCGCCTCGTCGGTGATCAACGTCCACGCGGTCGGGCTGCAGGTCAGGACGGTAAGCGTCCGACGAGTGTTCTCGCGGAGAGACATCAGCCCTTCGGCGATCTGGTCCAGCGCGATGTTCTGGGCAGCTCCGTCACCGGATGCGCCGCCGGCCGCACCGCTCGCGGCAGCGGTGATGATCGGGTCGATCTGATCGACGCCGATCACGCTCGGCCCCGTCAGCGCGAGGAGGCGGGAAAGGTCGCGGACGATGAGTCGCGCATCCTTCACGTACTTGCCGATGCCCCAAGCAGCGCCGTAACCGGCCTCGTCCGCGTGCGAGTGCAGGAAGTTCTGGCCGATGTCCTGGGTCTCCAGATCGGCGGAACCATACAGGACGAGTGCCCGAGCGGTGTCCTGGCAGTCGCGCGCGATCTGGTCGTCGACTCGCTGAAGTGCGCGGATGAAGGCGGTGAGTGCCGGCGGAGTGAGTGGCTCGTCTCCAAGGATCTGGGGGAGTAGCTCGGGGGCCAGCTCGCCGTCGCTCGCCAGGCGGGTCAGCAGCGTTCTCCGCTGTGGCATCTGGCGGCGAACCTTGCGGGTCAGACCGTCGAGGATCGACACGACCGCGCTGGGCCAGAATGCGTTGGGATCGACGAGACTGAGCAGGAAGAAGTAGCCGTCACGGTCCTGGATCTGGTCGCGGAGCCACCCCATCAGGTGGGTTTTTCCAGTACCTCGCTGCCCCTGAATGATGACGCCGATGGGGCTGCTCCCGTCACTGTCGAAGGCGTCTTCCAAGCCGTCGAGCACGGTGTCGATCGCACCCTGGTGCATGCCGTCCACGTGGAACGGATTGGGATTCCAGACGTCGTCAGGGGTCGGAGCGAAATGAATCCGGACGGAGCGGAGCGCTCTGAGCTCGATGTCAGTCATGCGCCCTCGATCGCGATCAGGTGCTTCTTCTGATTGCCGATCGTCACTGCCCCTGCGCCGCCATCGGCGAGTGACCTTTTGTTCGTCTCGGTGGAGAACGAGACATCCGGCGCGGAGTTCAGCGCGACCAGCGCGGTATCCAGATCGGCGCGGGAAACGTCAGCGAACTGCTCGCGCAGTGCCGAGAGGAGCACCCACCCGTTCGGCTTCTTGGTGATCTCCCAGTAAGCGGCCCGAATGCGGTCCGGTAGCCCCACCGGTTCGGCGGCAGCGGTTTCTTCAGGACTGTCCGCTGCCTGGAACACGTCGTGCAGTCGCAGATCCGCGCGACGCAGGTATCGGTCCAACTGCTCCGCGGTGCTGAGCGCCACCGCCCGGCCCCACAGACCCGTGGGCAGGTCCCCGGTCAACTCTTCGCGCGCACGGGCCCAGCCCGGCTCATCGAGCTCGTGGAAGATCTGGTTGCCGAAGCCGGCCACCTTCCCGGATACAACGAGCTTCAGATCGTTCAGCTGCTTCTTGTCCTTGCCGGTGAGCGTGACCCCGTACCGCTCCTTCAGATCGTTGTTGCCGATCTGGGAAGTCACGCCCAACAGAAGCAGCAGTGCGGCGCGCTGCGGGGGCGTCAGAGCGTCAATCGGCATGGCTGGATCCCTTTCCGCGTCCGACGACGCGTCGCTTGTCGAGGAAGAGTTCGAGCTGCTGAACGACGGCGTTGACGTCGTCCAGTACCTGGTCGTTCGTGAAGCGGAGCACCGCGTAACCTGCGGTTTGCAGGAGGACGTCGCGGGTTCGGTCGGTGGCATAGTGGAGAGGGCCTCGATGTTCCGGGCCGTCCACCTCCACGGCGATGCGCTCGGCCTCCCACAAAAGGTCGATGCGAATTTCGTTCGTCAGGGGACCGAACGAGAACGGCCGGTTCCAGGCGCGGCCGCGGGCCCAGGCGCGACTGCTGAGCACCTTCTCGAGCAACTTCTCCGCAGCGCTGTTCGGGTTCGGCTGTCCACCCAAAGAGGGAATCGCCAGTACTTCGTCCGTCGGAGGAAGCGGTCCCCCGACTGCGGTGGGAAGCCGCACGCGCTGCGTCTGGACCCGGTCGACGTCCGAGAGCGGAGACCCGGTCAGCCACACCCCACCGAACCCGCCGCGGAATGCCAGCCACTCCAGAGCAGCTATCAGCGGCGTCTCGTGAGAGGGCGGCATGTCTTCCGGAACATCAACGGCGAGGACGACGTCGGCGCGCGAGTACGCAGCCAGCAAGACACGGGTGAGGCCCGCAGCGCGGATTTCGGGTTGGAACGTCGCGCTGGAGCCGACGCCGGTCAGGGCCCGAACCGCGAGATCGGCGAGGAATGGGCCGAAGTGGCGGCTCTTGCCGGCGAGACGGGACGCGAGCGCGCGGACCGCCGCCACGTTCGTCTCGGTGGGGTCCGTGATCCCGGCGGCTTCCGGGAGCCATGCCGGAAACAGCGAGACGGCCGATGCTTCGAGCAAGCCGAGCACCTCTGCGACGATCGCCGGTTGTGAAGCGGTCGCTCGCGGCCGGTAAGTCAGCACTACGGGCGCGTCGCGCGGTAACGGATCAAGCGCGAGGGCGAGGGCTTCGGGGTCTACGTCGATGAGGTGGACAACGCGACCGGGAGGTAACGATGCCCACCACGAACCATTCGACCGCACTGCGCCCCCGATGCCCCAAGTCCCTGCTCGCCCCTAGCAGCGTGCCCGCTGGGTGACGACCACCGGACACACTGCTCACAATGCCAAACGCTCGGCGAGCGACTGTGACCAGGTGGGTTACTACCCCTACCTGGATGGGCGAGTGTGGACAGAAAACCGCCCCGCCCGGAGGGGATGGGCGGGGCGGGGCAGGGGAGGCGTCAGGCCTTGGCCTTCGCCTTGCGCTTGGCCTTCTTGGCGTCCTTCTTCACGGCTTTGCCGGTGCCCTTGGCTTCGCTCTTGGCGGTCTTCGCCGTCTTCTTGACGTCTTTCTTCACGGCCGAGCCGGTCGCCATCAGAACCACCTTCCGAACGAGAAATCCTTGCGACATTCGGCTACCCGCCGTCACCGGGACCAGAAACCTCGCCACGTGAAGTTCCCCGGACCACAATGGACTGTATCGGTTCAGTGCCCGGCTATGTAACCGAACGGCAACGTTCTCTTGACCCGCCTCGTGTTACCGCTAACATCACGGCCAGCGCGGTGACCTGAGCCACAGCGCCGACAAGCGGGCGGAGGTGTGGGTCGTGGTGGGACTGGCCGAACCGGCAGGCGAGAACGTCGTGGAGCGGCGCGTGGTCATGGCCGACGTCGCTCGATTGGCGGGGGTATCGCACATGACGGTTTCCCGCGTCCTCAACGACAGCTCCGCCGTCAGCCCCACAACTCGGGCACGAGTCCGCGCCGCGATGATGACGCTGGGCTATCGCCCGAACACGGCGGCCCGTGCGCTGGCCACCGGCCGTACGAGGCAGCTTGGCGTGGTGAGCGTTAACACGACGCTCTACGGACCGGCGTCGATGCTGGTCGCGATCGAGCGCGCGGCCCGTGACGCCGGCTACGCGGTGAGCATCGCCGGCCTGCGCGAACCCGACCGGCGCTCGCTCAGCGAGGCGTTCGAGCACCTCACCGCCCAGTCCGTGGAGGGGATCGTCGCGATCACGTCCCGGGCGGCGACCGCGGCCGCGCTCCGGGAGGCCCCGCGGGGAATGCCGTTGGTCGCGGTTGAGGGCGGCGAAGGTCCGATGCCGACGGTCGCGGTCGACCAGTACCTGGGTGCGGTACGGGCCACCCGCCACCTCTTGAGCCTCGGCCACCGCCGGATCGCCCACATCGCCGGCCCCGACGACTGGCACGAGGCCGAGGAACGCGAGCGCGGCTGGCGCCACGCGCTCGCCGAAGCCGGGGAGATGCCGAATACCGTGATCCGCGGCGACTGGAGCCCCCGCACCGGCTACGAAGCCGGCCTCGCCCTGGCCGCACGCAACGACCACACCGCGGTCTTCGTCGCCAACGACCAGATGGCGATCGGCGTGCTCCGGGCCTTCGCCGAGGCCGGCATCGACGTCCCCGGCGACGTGAGTGTCGTGGGCTTCGACGACATCCCGGAGGCGGCGTACTTCGCGCCTCCGCTGACCACGCTGCGTCAGGACTTCGGCGAGGTCGGCCGCCGCAGCCTCGCGCTGCTGGTGGCCCAGGTGGAGGGCGCCCCCCGCTCGGACGAACGAGTCGTCATCCCGCCTGACCTGGTACTTCGCGACAGCACCGGCCCCGTGCAGCACAAGAACTAAAGGAGGTGGCCATGACTGATGTTAGCGCTAACAACGCAGCGACATACGTGGTCGGAGTGGACTACGGCACGCTGTCGGGCCGTGCACTGGTGGTGCGCGTGCAGGACGGCGTCGAGGTGGGCACCGCCGTGCACCCGTACGCCCACGCGGTGATCGAACGCACGCTGCCGGGCGACGACAAGCAGTTACCGCCGGACTGGGCTCTCCAGCATCCCGGCGACTGGATCGACGTGCTGAAGACGGCAGTGCCCGCCGCCGTGAAGAACGCTGGGATCGATCCGAACGACGTCATCGGCATCGCCACCGACTTCACCGCCTGCACGGTCCTGCCGACGACGGCCGACGGCACGCCGCTGAGCGAGCTCCACCCGGACCGCCCGCACGCCTGGCCGAAGCTCTGGAAGCACCACGCGGCACAGGGCCAGGCCGACCGCATCAACGCGCTGGCCCACGAACGCGGCGAGCCGTGGATCAACCGTTACGGCGGCAAGATCTCGTCGGAATGGGAGTTCGCCAAGGGCCTGCAGGTCCTCGAAGAGGACCCCGAGATCTACGCCGAGACGCAGCGCTGGATCGAGGCCGCCGACTGGATCATCTGGCAGCTGGCCGGCGTCGAGACGCGCAACCAGTGCACTGCTGGTTACAAGGGCATCTTCCAGGACGGCGCCTGGCCGACCCGCGAGTACCTCGCCGCGCTGAACCCGAACTTCGCGGACTTCGTGGAAGAGAAGATCAAGCACCCACTGGCAGCACTCGGCGACCGCGCCGGCAGCCTGACCGAGAGCGCCGCGGAATGGACCGGGCTACCGGCCGGCATCGCGGTCGCGGTCGGCAACGTCGACGCCCACGTCACCGCTCCGGCGGCGCAGTCGATCGCGCCCGGCCAGATGGTCGCGATCATGGGCACCAGTACGTGCCACGTGATGAACGGCGCCACGCTCGCCGAGGTACCGGGCATGTGCGGTGTCGTCGACGGCGGCATCGTCGCGGGCCTCTACGGCTACGAGGCCGGTCAGTCGGGCGTCGGCGACATCTTCGGCTGGTTCGTCGACACGCAACTGCCCCCCTCGTACCACCAAGCTGCGGCCGAAAAGAATCAAGACCCGCACGAGTACCTGTCCGAACTGGCCGCCGAACAGGCCGTCGGCGCCTCCGGCCTCATCGCCCTGGACTGGCACAACGGCAACCGCTCGATCCTCGTCGACCACGAGCTCTCCGGGGTCCTGGTCGGTGCCACGCTCGCGACGAAGCCCGAGGACATCTACCGCGCCCTGGTCGAGGCCACGGCGTTCGGTACCCGCACGATCATCGACGCGTTCGAGGCGTCGGGCGTCCCGGTCGACGAACTCGTCGCCGCCGGTGGCCTGCTGAAGAACAAATTCCTCATGCAGATCTATGCCGACGTCGCCAACCGCCCGATCTCGGTCATCGGCTCCGACCAGGGGCCCGCCCTCGGCTCGGCGATCCACGCCGCGGTGGCCGCCGGCGCCTACGAGGACGTGCCGGCCGCCGCGAACGCGATGGGCCGCGTCGAACGTGCCGTCTACCGGCCCGACCCGGCCCGCGCGAAGGCCTACGAGGCCCTCTACGTCGAGTACCGCACGCTCCACGACTATTTCGGGAGCAACGGTCTCCTGCACCGCCTGCGCCGGATCCGGAACGAGGCCCACCGATGATCCAGCAGCTCCGCGAGGAACTCGTCGGCCTGCACCAGGAGCTGATCCGCTGGGGTCTGGTCATCTGGACCGCCGGCAACGTCTCGGCTCGCGTCCCGGGCGAGGACCTCTTCGTCATCAAACCCAGCGGTGTGTCCTACGACGCGCTCACGCCGGAATCGATGGTCGTCTGCGACCTCGACGGCAACCTCGTCGAGGGGGATCTGTCCCCGTCGAGTGACACCGCCGCCCATGCCTACGTCTACAAGCACATGGCCGACGTCGGGGGAGTGGTCCACACTCACTCCACGTATGCCACCGCCTGGGCAGCGCGGGGGGAACCGATTCCCTGCGTGCTCACGATGATGGCCGACGAGTTCGGCGGCGAGATCCCGATCGGCCCGTTCGCGCTGATCGGCGACGACTCGATCGGCCGCGGCATCGTCGAGACGCTCGAAGGCCACCGGTCGAAAGCCGTGCTGATGAAAAGTCACGGTCCGTTCACGATCGGCAAGAGCGCGAAAGCGGCGGTGAAGGCGGCGGTGATGCTAGAGGACGTCGCGCGTACCGTCCACATCGCACAGCAAGCCGGACCGGTGGAACCGGTCGACAAAACGTCCGTAGACCGGCTGTACGACCGCTACCAGAACGTCTACGGCCAGTAGTAAGGCTCCACCCAACCCCCTCCACAGAAGGACAAGAAATGCAGGCGAAGAAGGTGCTCGGCGGCGCAGTTGCCCTGAGCCTGGCATTGGCACTCAGCGCATGCGGCGGCGGCCGCGGCTCGTCGGACGACGAGGCGAAGCCCGGCGACAACAAGGGCGCGCTGATCGGCGTAGCCATGCCGACGAAGGTTTCCGAGCGGTGGATCGCCGACGGTGACGCTGTCAAGGCCGACCTGGAGAAGGCCGGCTACAAGGTCGACCTCGAGTACGGGAACAACGACATCCCGACGCAGGTCAAGCAGGTCGGCAACATGATCACCAAGGGCGTGAAGGTCCTGATCGTCGCGTCGATCGACGGTGGTTCGCTCAGCGACCAGCTCGAGGACGCCCACAAGGCCGGCATCAAGGTCATCTCGTACGACCGACTGCTCACCGGCAGCGAGAACGTCGACTACTACGTCTCGTTCGACAACTTCAAGGTCGGCGTCCAGCAGGGCACCAGCCTGCTGCAGGGCCTCGGCGTCGTCGACAAGGACGGCAAGGCCACCGACAAGAAGGGCCCGTTCAACGTCGAGCTCTTCGCCGGTAGCAACGACGACAGCAACTCGAACTTCTTCTTCAACGGCGCGATGTCGGTGCTCAAGCCCTACATCGACAACAAGACGATCGTCGTGAAGAGCGGCCAGACGGAGTTCAACCAGGTCACCACCCTGCGTTGGGACCCGGCCACGGCCAAGGCGCGTATGCAGAACCTCATCGCCAAGTCGTACTCCGGTGGCGCGACCGTCCAGGGTGTCCTCTCGCCCTACGACGGCCTCTCGCTGGGCATCGTCTCGGCGCTGACCGGTGCCGGTTACGGCTCCGGCGCGAAGAAGCTCCCGGTCATCACCGGCCAGGACGCCGAGGTTCCGAGCCTGAAGTCGATCCTCGCCGGCCAGCAGTACTCGACGATCTTCAAGGACACCCGCAAGCTCGGCCACCAGGCCGCGACCATGACCGACGACCTGCTCAACGGCAAGGACCCCGAGGTCAACGACACCAAGTCGTACAACAACAAGGTCAAGGTCGTCCCGAGCTACCTGTTCGAGCCCGTCGTCGTCACCAAGGACAACGTGCAGTCCGACGTGATTTCGACCGGCTACCACACCCAGGCGGAACTGGACAAGTAGGCCGCTTGCCGGTGGGTGGCGTCAGCCACCCACCGGCACTGCCTTGGGAGAACTCATGCAGGACGCGATCCTCGTGATGCGCGACATCACGAAGACGTTCCCGGGTGTCAAAGCCCTGCAAGACGTGTCGATCGAGGTGGAACGCGGAACCGTCCACGCGATCTGCGGCGAGAACGGTGCCGGAAAATCCACCTTGATGAAGGTGCTCTCGGGCGTCTACCCGCACGGCACGTTCGACGGCGACATCGAATACGACGGTCAGCCGGTGCAGTTCAAGTCGATCAACGACTCCGAGGCTGCCGGCATCGTCATCATTCACCAGGAACTGGCGCTGAGCCCGTTCCTGTCGATCGCCGAGAACATCTATCTGGGTAACGAGCAGGCGAAGCGCGGCTGGATCGACTGGAACAAGACGAACCTCGAAGCCGCGAAACTGCTGAAGCGGGTCGGTCTGCGCGACAACCCGATCACGAAGGTCACCGACATCGGTGTGGGTAAGCAGCAACTCGTCGAGATCGCGAAGGCGCTTTCGAAAGAAGTGAAGGTGCTCATCCTCGACGAGCCCACCGCTGCGCTGAACGACGACGACTCCGCCCACCTGCTGGGGCTGATCAGCCAGCTGCGCGAGCAGGGCATCACGTCGATCATCATCAGTCACAAGCTGAACGAGATCGAGGCAATCGCCGACCGCGTCACGATCATTCGTGACGGCAAGACGATCGAGACCCTGGAGATGCATTCCGGTGACGTCACCGAGGAGCGCATCATCCGCGGAATGGTCGGCCGCAGCCTGGAGAGCCGGTTCCCGGACCACGAGTCGACCCCCGGCGAGGAGCTGCTGCGGATCGAGGACTGGACCGTTTACCACCCGATCGACCGCACCCGCAAGGTGGTCGACGGGGCGTCGCTCTCGGTGCGTGCGGGCGAAATCGTCGGTATTGCCGGCCTGATGGGCGCCGGTCGTACCGAGCTCGCGATGAGCGTCTTCGGCCACAGCTACGGTTCCGACATCAGCGGCCACGTCTACAAGCGTGGCGTCGAAGTGAAGACGAACACGGTTCCGCGCGCGATCAAGGCCGGAATCGCCTACGTCACCGAGGACCGCAAACGCTACGGCCTCAATCTGATCGACGACATCAAGCGCAACATCTCGGGCTCCGCGCTCGGCAAGCTGGCTCGGTTCGGAATGGTCAGTGACGCCGAGGAATCGACGGTCGCCGAGCGGTTCCGCAAGAGCATGAACATCAAGGCGCCGAACGTCACGGTGAACACCGGCAAGCTGTCCGGTGGTAACCAGCAGAAAGTCGTGCTGTCGAAATGGATGTTCGCTGACCCCGAGGTGCTGATCCTCGACGAGCCCACGCGGGGCATCGACGTCGGCGCGAAGTACGAGATCTACACCGTCATCAACCGGCTGGCCGACGAGGGCAAGGGCATCATCGTCATCTCGTCCGAACTGCCGGAGCTCCTCGGGATCTGCGACCGGATCTACACGCTTTCCGAGGGTCACATCACGGCCGACGTCCCGCGGAGCGAAGCGACGGCCGAGGGCCTCATGCAGTACATGACCAAATATCGAGAGGTGGACGCATGAGCGCCCCCACGGGATTGGACAAACCACCGGCGGGGGCGCCGGACGCTCCGGCGAAGCGCCCGCTCGGTGGCGCCCTGAGTTACCTGACCGGCCAGCTCAGCCAGGTCGGGCTGTTCATCGCGCTGATCGTCATCGTGGTGTTCTTCCAGATCACGACCGACGGCATCACGCTGAAGCCGATCAACGTCTCCAACCTGATCATCCAGAACAGCTACATCCTGATTCTGGCCGTCGGCATGGTGATGGTGATCATCGCCGGGCACATCGACCTGTCGGTCGGGTCGGTCGTGGCGTTCATCGGTGCGCTGGCCGGCGTCATGATCACGAAGTGGGACCTGCCGTGGCCGCTCGCGGTCGTGCTGTGCCTGCTGGCGGGTGCGCTGGTCGGGGCCTGGCAGGGCTACTGGATCGCGTATTTCGGCATACCGGCGTTCATCGTGACGCTCGGCGGCATGCTCGCGTTCCGCGGCCTCGCGCAGATCGTGCTGGACAACAAGCAGATCGCCCCGTTCCCGGACGGGTTCCGCGACCTCGGCTCCGGCTTCCTGCCGACGTTCGGCTCCAGCGGGTACGAGCCACTGACGATGATCCTCGGTGTGCTGGCGTCGCTGGCCCTGGTGGCCTCGGCCTTCCGGCAGCGGCGCGAGCGGCGCAAGTACGACCTCGAGGACGAGCCGTTCTGGTGGTTCGCCGCGAAGCAGGCCTTCGCCGTTGCGTTGATCCTGCTCGTCACCGTGCAGCTGGCCAGCTACGACGGCACGCCGATCGTGCTGGTGATCCTCGGTGTGCTGGTGGTCGGGTACACCGCGGTCATGAGCCGGGCGGTGTTCGGTCGGCACATCTACGCGATCGGTGGCAACCTCGCGGCGGCGCAGCTGTCGGGCGTCAAGGCCAAGTCGGTGACGTTCTGGCTGTTCGTGAACATGGGCGTGATCTCGGCGCTGGCCGGGCTCGTCTACACGGCGGGGCTGAACCTGGCGAACCCGAGCGCCGGTAACGGGTTCGAGCTGGACGCGATCTCCGCGGTGTTCATCGGTGGCGCGGCCGTGACCGGCGGTATCGGCACGATCCCGGGCGCGATCATCGGTGGTCTGATCATCGGCATCCTGAACAACGGCATGTCGATCCTGGGTGTCGGCACGGAGTGGCAGCAGCTCATCAAGGGCCTGGTGCTGCTCGCGGCAGTGGCGTTCGACTTCTACAACAAGCGACGTCGGGCCGGGGTCTGAGTTTTAACAGGTCTTCTGTCGGTTATCTTCCGATCTGGGTGTTAAGCGCTGATCGGGGGACTTCGTGAACGGACCTGAGCACTACCTGAACGCGCAGAAGTACGCGACCGAGTCGGCTACCGACAAGGAACCGGAGTGGATGACGGCGCACGCGGCGCTCGCGCAAGTGCACGCGACGCTCGCGCTGACCGCCGCCATCGCGGAGTTCGGGGACACCAAGTCAGGGGTGGGGCGGGTGGCGAGTGACTGGACCGGCTGGCGTAATGCCGGCGCCGTTCTCTCGCCAACCGCCAACCCGAGCCCGCTGGAGTAACGTTTCTCGCAGGAGTAACGGGCGTCACAATCGCGTGAGGGCCGTTCGACCTGCAGAAACGTGGGGTTCGTAGGCTCACGTCGTGTCCTATGCGCCGCCGCAACACCCCGTCCGTCGTCGTTCGGATGCCCCGTACTGGGTGCTGATCGCGCTGGGCGGGGTGTTGGTTTTGTTCTGCGGCCTGTGCGGCGTGACCTCGGTGTTCTTCGCCGACACCGACCCGGTCCCGACTGCCGGCGTCGAGGCGGCCCCAGCGTCGCCGAGCGCACCGCAGTCGCCGTCCGCCACGCCGCCCCCGTCCGCCTCCGCGCCCCTCGTCGGCGACGACGAGGTTCTCGGAGGGCGCGCTGACGTCGACGTCTCGGTGGAGGCGACTGCGGAGGCTTCCGCCGAGGTGGACGTCTCTGCGGATGTCGATGCGGGCCGACGGGCGGTGCCCGAGGCCGCGCCGACGACCCGCGCCGCGGCGCCTCGCCGCACGACCCAGGCTCCCGCGCCGGCCCGAACGACGGCGCGGGCCGAGGCTCCGGCTGATGACAGCGGCGCCGGGGTCTACTACAAGAATTGCGACGCCGTTCGCGCCGCCGGTGCCGCTCCCATCCACGTCGGCGACCTGGGCTACGCCAAACACCTGGACCGAGACGGCGACGGCATCGGCTGCGAATGAGTCGGTGGCAGCCGCGCCGGATCTCGCCGGCGACCAGGAACCGGCGCGCGCCGTGGTCGGTGATTCGGGGGGTGTTACGGACTCGCGGGTGGGGTTTGGTGCCGAACGGGTGAGTGGGTTTGCCGGGGGTGCCCGATGGCGTCCGAAGCTAGCCGTTCGGCTGGGGCCGTCTGCCTGAGGTGACGCGGGACGTGCGGCTGTCGTTGCGGAGCGTCGCCAGTTCATAACATCACGCGGTGTCTTATTCACCGCAAGTTCCCAGCGGTCGCACAGGTTTGCAGCCGCTGCACTGGGTGCTCCTCGGAGTCGGGGGTGCGATCCTCGCCGTGTGCGGGCTCTGTGGCGTGCTCGGCGTGATCGGATCGCTCGGGGATGACCCGGCACCGAGTGCCTCGATCGTCGCGGCCACGGAGCCGGCCCGGGCGAGCTCTGCGTCACCGACCCCGTCGGTGACGACGTCGCCGTCGGTAGTGCCGTCGACCGCGGCGCCGCTCATCGGGGATCAGGCCCCCGCCGCGGAGGCCGACGCCGAGCCCGGCTCGGCGACGGACGGGGCCGACTCCGCCTCCGACCCGGCCCCGTCGACCCGCGACGCGGCACCGTCGACTCGCTACGCGGCCCCGTCGACCCGCCGGGCCGACCCGCCGCCCACAACTTCGGCACCGAAGCCTCCGGCCCCGAAACCCGCACCGCCGAAGACCACTGCTCCGGCGTCGGTCTACTACAAGAACTGCGACGCCGTTCGCGCCGCCGGTGCCGCTCCCATCCACGTCGGCGACCTGGGCTACGCCAAACACCTGGACCGAGACGGCGACGGCATCGGCTGCGAGTGAGTCAGATGCGGCCGAGGACTGTGGTGACGGTGATCTCCAGGACCACTCGGAGCGGGTTTTCGCGGGGCTGGCGGTAGCGGGCGGCGTAGCGGCGCTCGGCGTCGGCCACGCGGGCGGGGTCGGAGACAACCTCGACTGCGCCCTCGAGCGTGAGCCAGTACCCACCGTCGACCTGGCACAACGCGGCCCGCTTCGTCACGGCCGCGTTCCGTGCCTTGCGCGACGGCCCCGAGCAGATCACCCGCGCCAGCCCCGCGTCGGCGTCCCACGTGAACCCGACCGGCGTCACGTGCGGCGAACCGTCCGGACGCAGCGTCGTGAGCGTGGCGAGGTGCCGAACGGTGAGGAACTCCAGCGCCGCGGGCGGCAGGTCAACGGGGTCGAATCGCACCCCCCGACCCTAATCCCGGTCGGTGTGGAAGGCGGTGAGGATCTCGTCGGCGGCCAGGGCCGGGGTGAGGGTTCCCTCGGCCACCTGCTGCTCCACCTTCGGAGCAACCTCCGCCACCCTCGCGTTGTCCCGCAACGACGCCAGCAGCCGATCCTGCACCATCGTCCACACCCACCGCACCTGCTGCTCGCGCCGCCGAGCCTCCAGCGCCCCGGACGCCATCCGGGTGTCCTGGTGCCGCACGACCTGCTCCCACACCTCGGTGAGCCCCGTGCCCTCGGAGGCGCTGCAGGTCAGCACGGGTGCGTCCCAGCCACCACGGTCACCGTGGAGCAACCGCAGCGCCCCCGCGAGCTCCCGCGCGGCCTTCTGCGCGTCCCGGACGTGCGGGCCGTCCGCCTTGTTCACCGCGATCACGTCGGCGAGTTCGAGCACGCCCTTCTTGATGCCCTGGAGCTGGTCGCCGGTGCGGGCGAGCGTGAGCAGCAGGAACGAGTCCACCATCTCGGCGACCGTCGTCTCGGACTGGCCGACCCCCACCGTCTCGACGAGCACCACGTCGTAACCCGCAGCCTCGACGATCACCATCGCCTCGCGCGTGGCCTTCGCGACGCCGCCGAGCGTCCCGGCGCTGGGAGACGGCCGGACGAAGGCGGACGGATCCACGGCGAGCCGGGCCATGCGTGTCTTGTCGCCCAGGATGCTGCCGCCGGTGCGGGTGGACGACGGGTCGACGGCGAGCACCGCGACCCGGTGGCCGGATGACGTGAGCGACACCCCGAGCGCGTCGATGAACGTCGATTTGCCGACGCCGGGCACGCCGGTGATGCCGACCCGCCGGACCGCGGGGCGCCGCGGTCCGCTCCCGGCGACCGGCGCCTGCACGGCTGCGGTCAGCCGCGTGAGTAGCTCCTGGGCCGCCACCCGGTGGTCAGCGCGCCGCGACTCCACGAGCGTGATCGCCCGCGCGATCCATGCCCGCTCCCCGGCGAGCACCCCTCGCGCGTAGTCGTCGACGTCCGGCGCCGGCCGCGTCATCGGGCCCCCGCGGTGGAACCTTGGGCGGCAACCGTCACGGGTGGGCGGTTTCTGACGGGTCGGGGTGGCCCAGGCGGGTGCGGAGTTCGGCCAGGAGGCCGAGGGCGGCGTCGGCGATCACGGTGCCGGGGAGGAACACGGCCGAGGCGCCCAGCGAGGCGAGTGGCTCGACGTCCGCGGGTGGGATGACGCCGCCGACGACGATCATGATGTCGTCGCGGCCGAGTGCGGCGAGTTCCTCGCGCAACGCCGGCACGAGGGTCAGGTGTCCCGCGGCCAGCGTGCTCACCCCGACGATGTGGACGTCGGCCTCCACGGCCTGGCGCGCCACCTCCGCGGGGGTCTGGAACAGCGGGCCCACGTCGACGTCGAAGCCGAGGTCGGCGAAGGCCGACGAGATGACCTTCTGTCCGCGGTCGTGCCCGTCCTGTCCCATCTTCGCGACGAGAATGCGTGGCTGACGCCCCTCGGCGCGCTCGAAGTCGGCGGTGGCTTCGCGGGCGGCGGCCACGTTCCCGGCCCCGCCGGCCTCGTCCCGGTACACGCCGGAAATCGTACGGATCTGACCCGCGTGACGCCCGTAGACCTTCTCGAGCGCGTCGGAAATCTCGCCGACAGTGGCTTTGTGCCGGGCGGCGTCGACGGCCAGGGCGAGCAGGTTCTCGTCGAGTCCCGGACCGCGGTGACCGTTGAGCGCGGCGTCTGCGGCCTTGGTGAGGGCGGCCAGCGCATCCTCGACCGCGCGGGGGTCACGTTCTGCGCGCAGCCGCTCGAGCTTCTCGATCTGCTCCCGCCGCACCGAGGCGTTGTCGACGCGCAGCACCTCGATCGGCTCGTCGGCGTCGGGCCGGTAGCGGTTGACGCCGATGACCGGCTGGCGGCCGGAGTCGATCCGCGCCTGGGTGCGGGCGGCGGCCTCCTCGATGCGCAGCTTCGGAATGCCCTCGTTGATCGCGCGGGCCATGCCACCGGCGGCCTCGACCTCCTCGATGTGGCTCCAGGCCTTCTTCGCGAGGTCGTGCGTCAGGCGCTCCACATAGGCCGATCCGCCCCACGGGTCGATCACCCGGGTCGTGCCGGACTCGTGTTGCAGCAGCAGCTGGGTGTTGCGGGCGATGCGCGCGGAGAAGTCCGTCGGCAGCGCGAGTGCTTCGTCGAGCGCGTTGGTGTGCAGGGATTGCGTGTGGCCCTGGGTGCTGGCCATGGCCTCGATGCACGTGCGGACGACGTTGTTGAACACGTCCTGGGCGGTGAGCGACCAGCCGGAGGTCTGCGAGTGCGTGCGCAGGCTGAGCGACTTCGCGTTCCTCGCGCCGGCGTCTTTCGTGAGGCGGGCCCACAGGAGCCGGGCCGCCCGCATCTTCGCGACCTCCATGAAGAAGTTCATGCCGATCGCCCAGAAGAAACTCAGGCGCGGCGCGAACTTGTCGATCTCGAGCCCGGCCTCTTTGCCCGCGCGCAGGTATTCGACGCCGTCGGCCAGCGTGTACGCCAGTTCCAGATCGGCGGTCGCTCCGGCCTCCTGGATGTGGTACCCGGAGATCGAAATCGAGTTGAAGCGCGGCATCCGCTGCGACGTGTACGCGAAAATGTCGGAGATGATCCGCATCGACGGCTGTGGCGGATAGATGTAGGTGTTGCGGACCATGAACTCTTTGAGGATGTCGTTCTGAATGGTCCCGGCGAGCTGTTCCGGAGCGACACCCTGCTCTTCCGCGGCGACGATGTAGAGCGCGAGAACCGGCAACACGGCGCCGTTCATCGTCATCGAGACGCTCATCTGGTCGAGCGGAATTCCGTCGAACAGTTGGCGCATGTCGTAGATGGAGTCGATCGCTACTCCGGCCATTCCGACGTCACCGCCGACCCGCGGGTGATCGGAGTCGTAACCGCGGTGCGTGGCCAGGTCGAACGCGATCGACAGGCCTTTCTGACCGGCGGCGAGGTTCCGCCGGTAGAACGCATTCGACGCCGCAGCGGTGGAGAAGCCGGCGTATTGCCGGATCGTCCAGGGCTGGGTCACGTACATCGCGGGGTAGGGCCCGCGCAGGTACGGGGCGATACCGGGATAGGTGTCGAGGAAGTCCAGTGATTGCGTGTCGTCCGCGGTGTAGAGCGGCTTGACCGGGATGCCTTCCGGGGTGTCCCAGACCGGGGTTTCCGCGGTCTCGCCGGGCGTGGTGCTCGGCTCTCCCAGCTCGACGTTCGAGAAATCCGGGATCGTCATCGCGTAACCCCCAGGTCGTCGAGCGTCGTCGTCAGCACCTCGACCGCGTCACAACCAGAAAAAACATAATGATCGACGTTGGGCAGCGTGCCGCGTTTGCCGGCTAGCCAAACTTTGGTGGCTCCGGCTTCGGTGAGCGCGGTGGCCGCTGCCTCGCCGTCGGCGGCGTAGATCTTGTCGCTGGAGCAGAGCACCGCTGTCTTCGCTCCGCTGTCCCGGAAGGCCTGCGCCAGTGCCTCGGGGTCCAGGTTCGGACCGGCCGGGACGGTTTCGATGCCCCCGGCTTGGAACAGGTTCGCGGCGAACGTCGCCCTGGCGGTGTAGGCGGCGAGGGGACCGAGCGTCGCGAGGAAGATCTTCGGGCGGGTTTCGGCTTTGTCGGCGGCGTCCCGCAAGTATTCGAAATCCTGGCCGTACCGCACCACGGGGAGGGTTCCGCTTGCCCTCGGTGGCGCGGGCTTCCGGACCGGCAACTTCTCGGTGAGGTTCGGGAACTCGCTGACGCCGGTGAGCGGGTCACGCCGGTGGGCGATGTTCTTCCGGCGCTCGTCCCAGGTCTGTGCGATATCGGCGGCGAGCGGGGCCTCGGTGATACCCCCGGCCCTCTCGATGCCGGTGAACACGTCCCACGCGGCCTTCGCGAGCTCGTCGGTGAGGCTTTCGACGTACCAGGAGCCGCCGGCCGGGTCGATCACGCGGCCGAGGCTCGACTCCTCGAGCAGCAGCGACTGCGTGTTGCGGGCGATGCGGCGGGAGAACGCGTCGGGGAGGCCGAGGACCGCGTCGAAGGGTGCGACAGTGACCGCGTCCGCGCCGCCGATGCCCGCGCCGAAACAGGCGAGGGTGGTGCGGAGCATGTTCACCCAGGGGTCGCGGCCGGCCATCATCGCGTTGCTGGTGACCGCGTGCTGGTGCTGGGGGACGTCGGGGGCGCCGCTGACCTCGGCGACGCGTGCCCAGAGCCTCCTGGCCGCCCGGAGCTTGGCGATCGTGAGGAACTGGTCCGCGGTGGCGGCGTAGCGGAATTCGAGCTGTTCGAGGGCCTGCTCGACGCTGAGGCCCGCGTCGGTGAGGGCGCGGAGGTAGGCGACGCCCGTGGCGATCGAGGCGCCGAGTTCCTGGGCGTCCGAGCCGCCGGCGTCATGATAGGGCGTGGCATCGACGAGCCCGGCGCGGATCCCGGTGCCGCTCGTGCGCTGCGCGAGCTCCGTGAGAACGCTCAAGTCGACGGGCGCACCGGTACGGGCCCGCAGCCCGATCGGATCCGCCCCCAGGTTGCCGCGCACACCGGCCCCCGGGCCGGAACCGGCGGCCGGCGCGGTGTCCGCGGAACCGGCGGCGGGCGCGGTACCGGCGGTGTGCGCGGTGGCGGGGGCGGTGTCGGTGGCGCGGGTGACTGCCAACGCGAGGAAGGCTTCGGCTGCCTCACGGGTGGCGGGGCCGGCGTCCAGGGAAATCGGGGCGAGGTCGAGGTAGACGTTCTCGAGGATGTCGGGGAGCGCGCTCACCGGGATGCCCTCGTCACCGAGCACGAGCCACAACGACGTGACGCCGTTCTCCAGATCCGCGGCGATCGCGGCCTTCGAGGCGGCCACGTCCGGGTCGGCGTGCCGCTGCCGGACGTCCCAACCGCCCGGACGCTCGCCGTTCTCGGCCGTCAGGTCCCGCAGACGGTTGCCACGCACGAAGGGTGGGAATCCGGGAACGCCAGCTCCGGCGGGCGCGTCAGCCGCCGTGTACAGAGGCGCGACGCGGATCCCGTCGTACGTGGTCGTCGCGAGCAGATCCTCGACCGCGGCGGCGGGCGTGTCATCATCCGCGACCCGGGATTTGCGCAGGACAGCAAGCACGAGGTCCTGCCAGCGCTCCCGATCGGCAGGCTCGAAGCCGGCGGCGAGCGGCAATTTCTCGGACGGCACCGTCATGCCCGGATGGTATGACCGTTCCGGTCAGGGCTGACCGAAGTGTGGTCCGGGTAACCGGGCGAGTCGGCCTGGATCGGTTCTGTCAACTAGGTGACACGCCCCCATCCGGGGGCCGCGCGAATCCGAACCGGTGATGCGACGTCACGGGGCGTCGCTGTCCCCGCGGGGGCACTCCGCGCACCGAAGGACATCCGATGCTCCAGCACCGACCTGGCCGGGCCGGACCCCGCGTTGTTGCGGCGGCCGTCGCCGCAGTGACGGTCACCGCCCTCGCGCTCGCGCCGACCGCCGCGACCGCCTCGAGCCACCGCGAAGCACCGACGATCGCGGGCTTCCCGCAGTACGACAACACCGATGTGTACGCGTTCGTCAGTCCCGACAAGCCTGACAGCGTGACGGTGATCGCCAATTGGATTCCGTTCGAGGAACCCGCCGGCGGCCCCAACTTCTACCCGTTCGCCACCGACGCCCGCTACGAGATCAACGTCGACAACAACGGCGACGCCAAGCGTGACGTCACCTATCGGTGGCAGTTCACCAGCAAGTACGCGAGCCAGGACACCTTTCTTTACAACACCGGACCGGTGACCAGCCTCGACGACCCCGACCTCAACTTCTGGCAGACCTACCGCCTGGACGAGATCCAGTGGGCGCCGGACGGTTCGGAGACCGGCCGGACGATGCTCGCCGAGGCGCTGCCGGTTGCTCCGTCGAACGTCGGTGCGGCGTCGATGCCGGACTACCGGAAGCTCCGCGACCGGGCGATTCGGTCGAAGGACGGCGTCACGATGTTCGCCGGCCAGACCGAGGACCCGTTCTTCCTCGACCTGCGCCTCTTCGATGTGCTGTACGGCGGGGACCTGAGCGAGGTCGGCAACGACACGCTCGCGCCGTACAACGTCAATTCGGTGGCTCTGCAGTTGCCGAAGTCGCGTCTGGTGCGCGGCGGTGATCCGGTGATCGGGATCTGGTCGACGACGTCGCGGCGGGACGCGTCGGGTGAGTACGTGCAGATGTCGCGGCTGGGGATGCCGCTGGTGAACGAGGTCGTGGTGCCGGTGCGGGACAAGGACCGGTTCAATGCGTCGTCGCCGTCGGGAGATTCTGCCTTTGTGAAGTCCGTGACCGATCCCGAGGTGCCTCGGCTGATCGAGAAGATCTACAAGATCAAGTCACCTGCGACGCCTCGGCAGGACCTGGTGCAGGCCTTCCTCACCGGGGTGCCGGGCCTGAACCAGCCGCGCCAGGTCACCCCCAGTGAGCAGTTGCGGTTGAACACGTCGATTCCGCCTGCGGCGTCGCCGAAGCGGCTCGGGGTGCTGGAGGGTGACAAGGCCGGGTTCCCGAACGGTCGGCGGCTCACTGACGACGTCGTCGACATCACGCTGCAGGTGGTGGACGGTGAGCTGGTCGGATCGCCGAACGATCTCGGGGACGCGGTGGACACGAACGACACGTCGTTCGAGAAGTCGTTCCCGTATGTGGCGTTGCCGAAGGCGGGTGCTTCGTCCGGCGCTTCGCCGTCGAAAACGCCGCAGGCGGGTGCATCGGCGCCTTCGGCTGCGCCGTCGATGCTCACGGGTGATGCCGGGAATCCGTCGCCGGCGGCGAACGCGTCCGCGGCGGAGATGAGCGATCTCGTGCCGTTGGGTGCGGCGGTCGGGGGCGCGGGGCTGCTCGCGTTCGGCGCGGCCTGGCTCTGGCGCCGCCGCCGCACGCCCTGACGGCGTCGCGCCTTGTGACTGTGGCGCACTTCGCGTCTGGGATGCGGCGTCGTGCCTCTTGATGGCGGGCCGGGTCTGCGCTCCTACCCTTCCGATGGCCCGGCCGGCAGGCCGGGCAGCTCCTGAGAGGACAGTCCCGATGCGTCGCGGTTCTGCCGGTCGCGGCCGGGCTCGCGTCCGCGGTACTGCTCGAGCCCACTCCGGACGCCCCGCCGCGCGCTGCCGCCCGTCCGGCGGTCGTCGTCGCGGGGGAGTGCGGCACCGACGGGTGCGTAACCGCACTCCAGGCACGGCTACGGACGCACCCGCGCGACGGCCGCTCCTGGTCGGCGCCCGCGGTCACGTACGTCGAGCAGGCGCGGCTGACCGAGTACTACCAACGCGCCCAGGGCGCACTCGTTCGCTTTGCTGGGCAGCGGGTGGTGAGTGACCGGGTCGGGTTGGGGGTCGTGTCACGTGTGCTCGTGCGGCTGCCGCTGGTCACCGGGGTGGGGGTGTGCGGGGTGGGGGAACGATTGCTCTTCGGGCGGTAATGGGGCTCTGATAGCGTCGGTTTGCTCTATCCCGAGGAAGAAAAGCGGCCATGGCCAATCAGTTCCCGGAGTGGCCCGACCGCGACGGTCAACCGGACCGGAACGCACCGCCTGACGCGGACGCTCCCCGTCCGCACGACGATCAGATCCGGTACGGGTATCCGCCTTCCGAGTACGGGTCGGCCCAGTACCAGGCCCCTTCGCGCGAGGCTTCGGAGTATCCCGGCTCGCACCAGCAGGCCCGCCAGCACGGGGCGCCGGGGTATCCGGGTCCGCAATACCCATCCGCTCAGCCGGCGGCTCCGGAGTACCAGGGGTCGCAGTACCCGGCGCCCCAGGGCGGCGAGTATTCGGGCTCGCGGCATCAAGCCTCTGGGCACGCGAGTCCTGGGTACCCGGCCGCGCAGCACCGAGCGCTCCAGGACGAGGCTCCCCAGTACGAGACGCCCCAGTACGAGGCTTCCCGGCAGGAGGCTTCCGGGTACGCGGGTTCGCAGCACCAGGAGCGCCAGCACGAGGTTTCCGGCTATCCGGGGCCTGAGCACCCGGGGCGCCGACACGAGGCCGGTGAGTACCGAGGGCCCGAGTACGGCGTTCCGCAGTCCGGGGGTCCGCAGGCCGGAACTCACCCGGCCGGGGCCCACCAGGCCGGGGGGCATCAGTACGGGGGGCAGGCTCCGCGGTATGCGGAAGGCACGTACGACCGGCTGAACTTCCAGAACCCGGGCGCCCCCGCGCCCGAGCACGACCACCCGACCGCCGGTCGAGCATCCGTCCCGGGCCCGGGACAAACCGAGCCGCGCCCGGAAAGCGCCCCCGGCCCCGAACTCCGCCCCGACGAACACGTCCACAGCCACACCCACAGCGCCGCCACGCCCGTGTCCGCGCGAACGCGCAAGGCCGTCATCGCGATCCTCGTCCCCGCGGTCATCGCGACGATCGTCGGCCTGATCTGGCTCTGGCCCGGACAGATCCACTACAGCAGCAGCACCGGCGACAGCGGTCAGCAGCAGCGGGCCGCCGGCACGGTCACCGAGGTCACCGAGCAGTCCTGCCCCGACACCGAGGAAGCCGAGGCCGCCGGGCTCACCGGCCCCTGCGGCACCGCGGCCGTGAAGCTCACCGACGGTGCCGACAAGGGCCAGACCGTCACGATCGAACTGCCCCAGGGCCCCGGTGCGCCAGTCGTCCACGCCGACGACGACGTCGTGCTCGTCGTCCTGTCCGGCGGCCAGGGGGACGATGCCGCGCGCTACACGATCGTCGACAAGCAGCGCTCCGGCTCACTGTGGCTGCTGGTGGCGCTCGCAGCGGCCGTCGTGATCGGGTTCGGGCGGTTGCGCGGGCTCGCCGCGATCGGCGGGCTCATCGTCAGCTTCGCGGTGCTCTTGCTGTTCGTGTTGCCGGGCGTTCTCGGCGGTTCGCCGCCGCTGCTGGTGGCGGTGGTCGGCTCGAGCACGATCATGTTCGCGGTGCTCTATCTGACGCACGGCGTCTCGGTGCGCACGTCCGTGGCGATCCTCGGCACGCTGGCGAGCCTGGTCCTCACCGGGCTGCTCGGCGCCGGCTTCACCGCGCTCACCCAGCTGACCGGTCTGGGCGACGAGCAGAGCGTCTACCTCGCCACGGTCGAGGGCGGCGTCGACATGCGCGGTTTGCTGTTGGCGGGCATCATCATCGGCTCGCTCGGTGTGCTGGACGACGTCACGATCACCCAGGCGGAGGTCGTGTCCGAGCTGGCCCGCACCCCGCGCAGCAGGTTCGACCTGTACCGGGCGGCGATCCGGGTCGGGCGGGCCCACGTCGGCTCGGCGGTGAACACGATCGTGCTGGCGTACGCGGGGGCGTCGCTGCCGTTGCTGCTGCTCATCTCGGTCAGCGGGCAGAGCCTCGGTTCGCTGGTCACCGGCCAGTCGCTCGCGCAGGAGATCGTGCGGGCCCTGGTCGGCACGATCGGCCTGGTCGCGTCCGTGCCGATCACCACCGCGCTGGCAGCGCTCGTGGCGGAGCCCCCCGCCGAAGACGAGGAGCCCGCCGAACCTGTCGCTGCCTAACCCGCGGCGGCGGCCGCCTGCGCCGACTGCACGACCGACTTCAGACCCTTCGCGACCGGCCCGACGTGCTCGCCGATCGCCTTCAGCCGCTGCTTGTACTTGCGCCGGTCCGCTCCGCTGACGACGGTCTTCAGCTCGCCGTTCGCGGCCAGCGCGACCACCGCCGCGTCCCGTCGGTCGAGCCGCTCGATCGGCTCGCCGCCGTGGAGCGCACGCCGGGCGGACTCGGCGAATTTGCTCCGTGCGCGGGTGTCCCGCAGGGTCACGGCCCAGTAGGGGAACAGCCCCAGCGCGCGACGCCGCTCGGCCTTGATCGTGTGGTCGGTCGCCAGCTGCTCACGGACCAGCTTGATCGTGGCGCTGTGCTTCCGGCCGATCCAGTGCTGCCACTTGCGCGGCTTCGCACTGGCCGAGATCTCCGCCAGCACGGTGCTGAGTAACGGGTCGCTGAGCACCGGGTCGCGGTGGGAGGGGTGACGATGCGCGGTGACGACGACCCGGCCGTTCTCGTCCGCGATGTGCCCGGCGAACTGCAGTTCGGCGAGAGCCGCGGCGCGCAGGACGGCGCCCATGTGCCAGGCGGTCCGGAGGCGCTGCTTCTTCGGGTCGTACGCGAGCACGTACAGCCTGGCGGGTAGGAAGGTCTGGTTCTCCATGACTGTCCTCCTACGATTCGTCGTTGTCGTCGTCGTCCAGGCGGGGGCGGCCCGGCCCCCGCATGCGTTGCGCCTCACGGGGCAGCCGACCGGCGTCCCCGAGCGCCCGGCGCAGCAGGAATTCGATCTGCGCGTTCGTACTGCGCAGTTCGTCTGATGCCCACCGCGCCAGCGCGTCGTGCACGGCCGGGTCGAGCCGCAGGAGGATCTTCTTGCGCTCGCTGGCCATCGGGTTGCCCCTCGATCAGTAGAGGGAGCCGGCGTTGACGATCGGCTGCGTGCCCCGATCACCGCACAGAACAACCAGCAGGTTGCTCACCATCGTCGCCTTCCGCTCCTCGTCCAGCTCGACGACGTCGTGCTCGGCGAGCCGGTCGAGGGCGAGTTCCACCATGCCCACCGCACCTTCGACGATCCGCGTACGGGCGGCGACCACCGCGTTCGCCTGCTGGCGCTGGAGCATGACCTGGGCGATCTCCGGCGCGTAGGACAGGCGGGTGATGCGTGACTCGATCACCTCGACACCGGCGGCGGTGACCCGGGCTGCGATCTCGGCCGAGAGCCGGCCGGTGATCTCGTCGGCGTTGTCGCGGAGGGAGAGCTGGTCCTCCGGAGCGTCGTACGGGTAGCTGTTGGCGATGTGACGCACCGCGGTCTCGCTCTGGATCGCCACGAACTCGACGAAGTCGTCGACCTCGAACGCGGCCTTCGCGGTGTCCGACACCTGCCACACCACCACGGCGGCGATCTGGATCGGGTTGCCGTCGGCGTCGTTCACCTTGGCGAGCTCGGTCTCGTGGTTACGCACCCGCGTCGAGACCTTCTGCCGGTTGGTGATCGGGTTGACCCAGCGCAGACCGTCCGCGCGGATCGTGCCGGTGTACCGACCGAGCAGCTGGACGACCCGGGCCTCACCCGGCGCCACCGCGGTGAGGCCGCAGAGGCCGAGCAGGGCGGCCAGGGCCAACACGATGCCCAGGATGATCAGCGCGACCGGGCCGGCGCCGGGAGCGTCCTGGGCGCCGTACACGATCGGCGCCGCCGAACCCAGCAGCACGATCAGCAGAACGAGTGCAATCGGGATGCCCGGCAGTCCGTCGGTGCGTCGCTCGCGGACCTGCGGGGCGGGCATTTCCACCACTGGCTGGTCGATGGTCATCATCGGCTCCTCCCGTCGATAGCTTGAGAGTAGCAAAGTGATATCACTTTTTCAACGGGGGCTGCCGGAGCGGCCAAGGGGACCAGTAGGACCGGTAAGGTCTCCACCGGATGACGCTGGGTAGCTCCCCCCTCACAGCCTCCGACCGATTGCGAGTCGCGATGAGCATCCTGAGCAGGAACCACGTGCAGCTGAGTGGCCGCGAGGGCGGCCCCGTGATGGTGTTCGCCCACGGATTCGGTTGTGACCAGGCGATGTGGCGTTATCTGACGCCGGCCTTCGCGGACCGCTACCGCATCGTGGTGTTCGATTACGTCGGGCACGGGAAGTCGGAGTTGGCCGCGTACGACCGGGAGCGGTACGACTCGCTCGGGGGGTACGCGCAGGACGTCCTGGAGGTGTTGGACGCGCTCGACGCCGAGTCGGTCGTGTTCGTCGGGCACTCGGTCAGCTCGATGATCGGTGCGTTGGCCGCGATTCAGCAGCCGCACCGGTTCGAGAGCCTCGTGATGATCGGCCCGTCGCCGCGCTACCTCGACGACGACTCAGCGGGATACGTCGGCGGTTTCCGCACCGAGGACCTGCACGGTTTACTCGACTCGATGGATAGCAACTACCTGGGATGGTCGAGTGCGATGGCGCCGGTGATCATGGGCAACGGCGACCGGCCGGAGCTCGGCGAGGAGCTGACGAACAGCTTCTGCCGCACCGACCCGTCGATCGCCCAGCAGTTCGCGCGGGTCACGTTCTTCAGTGACAACCGGGCCGACCTGCCCAAGGTGCCGGTGCGGTCGCTGGTGCTGCAGTGCACGGCGGACGTCATCGCGCCGGAGGTCGTCGGTCAGTACGTGCACGCGCACCTACCGGAGAGCGAGTACGTGCTGCTTTCGGCCACCGGTCACTGCCCGCATCTGAGCGCTCCAGCCGAGACCATCGCCGCCATGCAGGGTTTCTGCTGACTCTGACGGATTCGGAGGGGTTACCGAGTGGAGACGCCGGAGCGGTCCAATCCGGCCGCTGAGCTGGCAGCGGCGCACGCCGGTTCGGGTCGGCGACGGCAGGGCGCCCGCGCCCGCCGCCGCACGGCCACGCCGGATCCGGCCGCCTCGGCTGCGGCCGAAGAGACCGCTGCCGACCCGGACGGCCCCGTCAGCGCGGGGGACTCGCTCGATCAGGCGCCGTGCGGGTTTGTCATCACCGACCCCCGGGGCACGATCACGCAGGTCAATCAGCACTTCTTGACGTCGACCGGCTACCGGGCCGAGGAGCTCGTCGGGCGGATTCGGTTCCAGGACCTGCTCGCCCCCGGCGACCAGATCTACTACGAGACGCACTACTCGCCCCTGCTGCTCATGCAGGGCGCGGTCCGCGAGATCGCTGTCGACATCCGCGACACCGCGGGCCAGCGCCTCCCGGTCCTCGTCAACGCCGTCCTCGACCGCGACGCCGACGGCGAACCGCGGGTGATCCGCACGACCGTGTTCGGCGCGTCCGACCGGCGTCGGTACGAAGAGGAACTGCTCACCCAGCGACGCCGGGCCGAGAATTCCGAGAAACGTGTCCGCGCGCTGCAGAGCGTCGCCGCGGAACTGGCGGCAGCCGGTGACCTCGCCGAGGTCGGGCGCGTCCTCGTGCACGCCGCGATCACCGCGGTCGACGGCGACCGCGCCGGCCTGTGGCTCCTCGACCGCTCCGAGTTCGCCCAGGCCACCGAGGCCGACGAAGCACTCGGCAACGACGGCCTGGCCGCCGCGACCGCCTTCTCCAGCCACGGCCTGGTGCAGGTCGCCGCCGTCAACATCGGCGACTCCGAGGACTTGTCCCGCATCCCGGTTCCCGACCCGGACGCGTTCTCCCTCCGCCGCCGCGGCCCGATGCTGTTCGACTCGCCCGAGTCGATCGGCTTCCGGCACCCGCTCATCGCGGCCGCGATGAAGCGCACGAACGCCGGTGCGCTGATCGTGATCCCGCTCGACGTCGGTGACCACCGCGTCGGTGTGCTGGCCGCCGCGTGCGCCGCCAGCCGTCAGCTCTCCGACGACGATCGGGAACTGCTGCACGCACTCGGACGCCAGGGCGGGCAGGCGCTCGAACGCGCCGCACTGCACGCGGAGGCGACCAAATCCGCCGACCGATCGGACTTCCTGGCCACGACCAGCCGCTCCCTCGAGGAGACCGTGCGGCTGGTCGACCGGGCCCAGCGCCTGGTCGACCTCGTCACCAGGGAGCTCGCCGAGGTCGCGAGCGTCGAGTTCATGGAGACCGAGGGCAACCGGCGCCTGGCCGAGTCCCGCACCGAACGGGGCACGCAGCCTGGCACCGGCACGCTGATCGGCATCGAACCGGGCCGGGCCGGTGACCTGATCGCGCAGGTCGTCAGCGGAACCCGGCCCAAGCTGCTCGCCGAGCGGCAGCCGATCGGACCGTCCGGCCCGCGTCCGGCGAACTGGTGGCTCGCGCTCCCGTTGCGTGCGTCGGGGCGGACGCTCGGCGCCCTGGTCCTCGGCCGCTACGAGCGCGCGTTCAGCGTCGACGAAGTGGCCTTTTGTACTGAGGTGGCGGCGACGGCGGCGCTCGCGCTGGACAACGCACGCCGCTACGAGCAAGAGCGGGAAGTGGCGTACACGCTGCAGCGGAGCCTTCTCTCGGGCGGCCTGCCGAAGCGGCAGGGGCTGCGGATCGCCACCCACTACCGCCCCGCGATGGAGAACCTCGAGGTCGGCGGCGACTGGTACGACGCGTTCGAGCTGGGTGACGACAAGATCGGCATCGTGGTCGGCGACGTCGTCGGCCGGGGACTGACCGCGGCGAGCGCGATGGGTCAGCTCCGCAGCGCGATCCGTGCGCTGGCCGGAGCCGGTCTCGGGCCGGCCGCGCTGCTCGGGCAGCTCGACAAGTTCGTCGGCCAGTTCGACGCCGGTCGGATGGCGACGCTGGTCTACCTGGAGCTGAACCCGCGTACCGGGCACGTCCGCTACGCCTGCGCCGGGCACTTCCCGCCGCTGGTCATTCAGGGCGACGAGGAAGCGCAGTACCTGTGGGACGGTCGGTCGACGCCGCTGGACGCGTATTCCGGCCAGCCCGGCCGCTCGGAGGCGGAGATCCGGCTGCTGCCCGGTGCGCGTCTCCTGCTCTACACCGACGGGCTGGTCGAGCGGCGCGGTCGGTTGATCTGGCGCGGCCTCGAACTGCTCCGCGAGGAAATGCAGCGCCATCGTTCGGCGCCGGCGACGGTGATCGTCAACAGCATTGCCGACGCCATGCTGCGCGACGAAGCGGGCCGGGACGACGTCTGCCTGCTGGCGGTGTCGCTGGCCGAGTCGACGCCGTTCGAGGAGCGGATCCCGGCCGACCTGGTGGAACTCACCGGGGTACGCAACCGGCTGCGGACCTGGCTCACCGACCACGACGTCGATCGGCACGACGGGTTCGCGATCGTGCTGGCCTGCTCCGAGGCGATCGGCAACGCGATCGAGCACGGGTACCGCGATCCGGCGTCCGCCGCAGCCGGCTCGGTCACGATTTCGGCGTCGATCGTCGACGAGCGGGTGGACGTCACCATCAGTGACGGCGGACTGTGGCAGCCTCGGGAAACCCCGCCGGATCGCGGGCGGGGACTCATGCTGATGAAGCGGCTGATGGACGAGGTGACGGTCGACCGGGGGACGGCCGGAACCACCGTGACGATGTCGCGCCGGGTGAGGTGGGTGGGGCCGTGACGGGGGATGAAGTGCGGGTGGAGGGCCGGAGCGCGCCGCCGGCCGCGGCGACCGTGTCGTTCCAGGACCTGAACGAGGACGAGCCGCCCGGGGCGCTGGTGTCGTTCGTCGGGGAGATCGACCTCGGTACGGCGCCGGCGCTGGGGGAGACCGTGCTGCGTCAGACGATCGAGCTACCGGTCGTCGTGCTGGACCTGTCCGCGGTGACGTTCCTCGACAGTGCCGGGGTGCGCTTGCTGGACAGTCTGGTCGGTGCCTACGAGAGCCGGGGGAGCACGATCCGGCTGGTGGCGCCCGAGCACGGCGTCGCGCGGTTCACGCTGACGCTCTGCGCGTTCCGCAGCGACCTCGTGGAACCGTCGGTCGACCGGGCCCGCGCCACGCTCAATTAGTCGGCAGCAGGCGGGGCTTCGCGGTGTCGTCCTGGGCGAGGCTGGTGGTCTTCGCCGTCCGGGTCGCCTGCCACTCGGGCAGCCGGTCCTCGCTGATCGCCGTGAACATGGCGGCGGCGGCCTTCTCGTCGACGCCGACAGCGGTGCCGTACGGCGTCCAGAGCGAGTCGCTGGTGTGCGGCAGCGTCGCGAACGTCATGTTCTCCGGCCGCAGGTGCCGCAGCGCGAGGGCCAGCGCCTGCACGTTCATGTTGTCGTCGACGGTGATCGAGTTCGTGGCGGCGCGCAGGAACGCGTCGAAGCGCAGCGGGTTGGTCAGCGTGCCGCGGCTGACCGCCCGGCTCAGCAGTGACTGCAGTACGAGCTGCTGGTTGTGGATGCGTCCGAAGTCGCTGCCCGGCACGTTGTAGCGCTGGCGCATGAAGTCCAGCGCCGAGTCGCCGCCCATGTGGTTGCAGCCGGCTTTCCAGACCCGGCTCGTGTGGATCGAGCGCACCTCGTACGTGGTGCAGACCCGGACGCCGCCGACGGCGTTCACCATCGTGCGGACGCCGTTGAAATCGACGACGACGGCGCCGTCGAGCGGGAGACCGGTGAGTTCGTAGACGGCCTTCGCGGCGAGCGGGGCGCCGCCGAACGAGAACGCGGAGTTGATCTTGTTCTTGCCGCCCTGCCACGCGCCCCCGGCTGGGACGTCGACGTAGCTGTCACGCGGGATCGAGACCACGTAGGCGCTCTGCAGGTCCGCGGCGACGTGGATCAGCATGATCGTGTCGGAGCGCTCGCCGACGGTGTCGGCCTGCACGGTGGGGTCGGCAGTGCGGGAGTCGGAGCCGAGGACCAGGAAGTTCAGCGGACCGACGATGCCGGACTCTTGCGGGTCGTAAGCGTCACCGCTGTCATCCGTGCGGACGGTCGTCGGAATGTCTCCCAGCAGGTCCGCGCGCTTGATGTTCTTGTCGTAGCGCTCGTTGATCGCCCAGCCGACGCCGATCGTGCCGACCGAGACCAGGAGGAGGGCGACGCCAAAGATCAGGCCCACCGTGGTCCACGGTGTGCCGCTCCTCCTGCCTACGCCCACTCGGCTCCGCCCCTTGCCGTTCACCCGGATACAGCCGCCGATGAAACTGTCGGCGCACGATACGACAAATTTAGGACTACCCCGCCAGGGGGTGCGTAATCACCGTTTGCCGGCATGTTCGCGCAGCGTGACGCCGTTGAGCAATGGCGCAATTAAATGCGGCGGAATTGCGTGGTCGCAATAGCGCCGTCAATTAGTCGTAATCGGCTTCAAATGCCCGCGCGGCCCCTGCTCGCGCCTGCGGCAGGCAACGCCGTTCGCGCTGGCTGTCACCGAAACGGATGAGTCGCGCGGGGCGTCGCGAATCGGGCGGTCTTACTAGGCTCGAATTTGATGCATACGCGGCAAAATGGTATAAGAGTCAGCGCTAATCACACGGCGACGCGTCAATTTCCGGTGATTGGTGCTGATGCGGGTGTGAACTCGATCACCCGGAGCTTTTCGTATCGGCCCGGCCTCGACGGGGTGCGTGCGGTGGCCGTCGTCGCGGTGGTGGTCTACCACCTCGGGGCTGCGTGGCTGCCCGGTGGGTTCCTCGGGGTCGACGTCTTCTTCGCGCTGTCCGGGTTCCTGATCACGACGTTGCTGGTCACGCGGGCGGGGGAGGGTGCCCGGGTCGACCTGATCGACTTCTTGGGGCGTCGGGCCCGGCGTCTGCTGCCTGCGGCGCTGGTGATGGTCGTCGTCGTGGCGGTCGTCGGAGCGTTCACGGCGACGCCCGACCGGCTCGGGCCGTTGCGGCTCGACGGGATCTGGACCGTGCTGCAGGCCGCGAACTGGCGGTTCGTCGTCTCGGGGCAGTCGTACGTCGAGGCGTTCGCGCCGCCGTCGCCGTTGCGTCATGCCTGGTCGTTGGCGGTGGAAGAGCAGTTCTACCTGGTGTGGCCGATAGTGGTCGCGGTCTTGCTGCGGTGGCGCCGTGTTCTGCTGGCGGCCGGGGTGGTGGGGGCGGTGGTGTCGGCCGGGTGGATGCGGCACCTGTACGCGGCGCCGGATCCATCGCGGGCGTACTACGGCACGGACACGCGGGCGCATGCGTTGCTGGTGGGTGCGGTGCTGGCGATCGTGCTGCTCGGTCCGGGCCGGGACCGGTGGGTGCGGGTGCTGGGATGGCTCGCGCTCCCCGCTGCTCTTGTCTTGGCGCTGGCGTTCGCGCTGGTCTCGGACTCGTGGGCGGGGTATTACCGAGGAGTCGGGTTCGGGGTGGCGTTGGCTGCCACCGTACTGGTGGGAGCGGTGGCTTCGGCTGGTGCCGTGGGTCGTGTGTTCGGGGCGGGGCCGCTGCCGTGGGTAGGGCGGCGGTCGTACTCGTTGTATCTGTGGCACTGGCCGGTTTTTTGTTGGCTCGAGTCGTACGGGGTCGGGGCGAAGCTCGGGCTGACCGTGGTGCTGGCGCTTTTGTCGTACCACCTGGTGGAGGTGCCGCTGCGGGCGCGGCGCGGGGCGCCGCGACGCGCGCCCGCTGGTGCTGCGGGCGGTCGGCTCGCTGGTGTCGCGGGCGGTCGGCCCGCTGGTGTCGCGGGCGGTCGGCCCGCTGGTGTAGCCGCGGGGAGGCGGGCCCGCGGGGTGTTGATCGTGGTGGCGGCTGCGGGAGTCGCTATTGCGGTGGTCGTGGGGGCGACGATGCGGGCGGCGCCGTCGTTGGTCGACGAGCCGGCCAGGCCCGGGGCGAAGCCGCGGCTGCTGGCGGCTGCGACGTCGCCGGTGGCGATCCGGCTGGCCACGGCCGGGGACTCGGTAGCCAAGAGCCTGGCGCCGGGGCTGCGTGAGGTCGCGGACGCGCAGGGGTGGGGGTACGCCGACAGCGCGGTCAGTTCGTGCTCGGTGGCGGGGTTGTTGATGGTGGAGGCGGACGGGTCGCCGTACCGGGCGGGCCGGCGGTGCCCGGACGTCGTTCCGCCGATGCAGCGGGCACTGGTGCGGAACTTCGATCCGACGCTGATCCTGGTGCACTCGCGCTGGGAGAACCAGACGGTTCGCCGGGCCGACGGGGTGGTCGTGCGGCCGGGGACGGCGGAGCACGTGGCTTACGTCCGTGGTCAGCTCGCCACCGCACTGGGTCGGCTGACCGCCGGGCGGGCCCACGTCGTGCTGATCGAGCCGATTCCGGCGGCGGAGTCGCTGTGCCGGAGGCTCGGGAATTCGCTCGCGGCGTGCCGGGGACAGCTGCGGGATCCGCAGGCGGAGCGGTACAACGCGTTGCGCCGGTCGGTGGCCGCCGCGTTCCCCGGGCGGGTCACCGTCATCTCGGTGTCCGACCTGCTGTGCCCCGACGAAATCTGCACCGACGACGTCCACGGCCGCCACCCCCGCCCCGACGGCCTCCACTTCTCCCCAACCGGCGCGAATTGGTTCGCCCCCCTCCTACTCCACCGAGCCATCGCCTCAGCCGCCCTCGGCTGACCTCCCCGGCGCCGCGCGCCGGGTCTGCGCTGCGCGGCTTGGGCGCGCGAGCGGCGGCTGCGCGCCGTGCCCGTCCTGCGCGTCTCGCGCGTCCTGCGCGTCCTGCGCGTCTCGCGCGTCCTGCGCGTCTCGCGGGTCCTGCGCGCTGCGCCGCTTGCGCGCGCTGCGCGGTTGGCGGGGGCGCCCTCCGCGGCCTCCGCGGCCTCCGCGGCCTCCGCGGCCTCCGCGGCCTCCG
>NZ_JBICTY010000003.1:34476-83858 GCF_043197895.1 Cryptosporangium sp. NPDC048952
CGGCCTCCGCGGCCTCCGCGGCCCTCCGTGCCCTCCGGCCCTCTGCGGCCTCCGCGGCCCTCCGTGCCCTCCGGCCCTCTGCGGCCTCCGCGGCCGCCGCGGCCCTCCGTGCCCTCCGGCCCTCTGCGGCCTCCGCGGCCTCCGCGGCCCTCCGTGCCCTCCGGCCCTCTGCGGCCTCCGCGGCCCTCCGTGCCCTCCGGCCCTCTGCGGCCTCCGCGGCCCTCCGTGCCCTCCGGCCCTCTGCGGCCTCCGCGGCCCTCCGGCCCTCCGCGGCCTGTGTGGTGGCGGGGGTGGCGGGCGGGGAGTTGTAAGTCCATCGCGGGATGGAGATGTGAGACGTGTCGCGTCTTGGGGAGGCGACTGGGGTCGGGTGGGCTGATAGCGTTCGGGGCGCGAAGGGGAGTAGCTCCCAATGTCGCGGTCGACATGCTGAAGCGCTCGCGCTTCCGGCCGCGCGGCCCTCACGGGCGAGCGAGACCTTCGACTCAGGCGTTGTGTACGCCGGGTCGAGGTCGTGCGCGCACCTGGATCCGGCTGAAGACCGGAAGGTGTTTCGTGTCTGGATTCCTAGTGGCGACCGCCGTGAGCTTCGGCGTCATCTTCGTCGCCGAACTCGGCGACAAGTCGCAGCTCATGGCGCTGACCTTCGCCACGAAGTTCCGCGCCCTCCCGGTGCTGATCGGCATCACGATCGCGACCGCGATCGTGCACGCGGTGTCGGTCGCGGTCGGCTACGGACTCGGCGCGACGCTCCCCACCGGCTGGATCGCGCTGGTCGCCGCGATCGCCTTCCTCGCGTTCGGCGCATGGACGCTCCGCGGCGACACGTTGACCGACGAGGAGCGCTCCAAGGCCGAGAAGACCACCAAATCGGCGATCGTCGCCGCATCGGTCGCGTTCTTCCTCGCCGAACTCGGCGACAAGACGATGCTCGCCACGATCACCCTCGCCACCCAGTACGGCTGGTTCGGCACCTGGCTCGGCTCGACCATCGGCATGGTCGCCGCCGACGCGCTCGCGATCGTCGTCGGGCGCTCGCTGGGCCGGCACCTCCCGGAGAAGGCGATCAAGTACGGCGCCGCCGCACTGTTCTTCATCTTCGGCATCTGGCTCCTGATCGACGCGATCGCAGAGCTGGCCTGACCTGGTCGGCCGCGCTCAGCCCGCGAGCGGAGGCTCCTGGGAGGCGCTGCCCGATCGAACCGGACTCAGCCCGTGAGTGGGGGTTCCAGGGAGGCGCTGCCGTTCCAGGACGCCGCCCGGATGTCCTTGAGCGCCTGCTTGCGCACCCTCCCGCCGAGTCGCTCGACGTAGAGCACCCCGTCGAGGTGGTCGACCTCGTGCTGGAAGCAGCGGGCGAGGTATCCCTCACCGACGACGTCGACGGCGGCGCCGTCCACGTCGACGCCGGTCACCCGCACCCGCGCCGCGCGGGGCGTCGAGTAGCGCAGGCCGGGGACGGAGAGGCAGCCCTCCATCTCCTCTTCCAGTTCGGTGGAGAGCCGCTCCAGCACGGGGTTCACGACGTGGCCGCGCTTGCCCGGGCCGCAGTCGTAGGTGAAAAGCCTCAGGCCGACGCCCACCTGCGGCCCGGCCAGGCCGGCGCCGGGGGCGGCCTTCATCGATGCGGTCATCTGCTCGACGAGTTCGGCGAGCGTGGCGTCGAATGCGGTGACCGGCGCGGCCGGGCGGTGCAGCACGGGTTGCCCGGTGATGACGATCGGGAGCAGCCCGCTGGGGCCGCGTTCGGGGAGTACCACGGTCATGACGGCTGCTCCGGGAAGTCGGTGGGGGCTACGAGCGGGAACACCCGGGAGACCAGGGCGACCGGTCGGGCGTCGGGTGGGCGGGCGTCCGGGTGCTCGCGGGCGGCGAAGCGCTCGGCGACCGCGCGGACCGCGGCGGCGACCTCGGCCATCTCGGCCGGGGTCAGCCAGAGGACGTGGCTGGCGGCCTCGTCGGCGTGCCAGCGGGGGTCGACGGTGTCGCGGCCGGCGAGCCAGCGGCGGTAGCCCTCGTCTTCCAGCTCGCGCAGCAGCGGGGTCAGTTCGGGCTCCGCGTCGCGCAGGCGCGGGGTCAGTTCGGGCTCCGTGTCGCGCAGCCGCGGGGTCTGTTCGGGCTCCGCGCCGCGCAGCCGGGAGGTTTCGGCATCCCGGAGTCGCCACGGGCGGCGGCGTCCGGAGCCGCTACCCGGGGCGACCGGGGCCTCTTCGACGAGCCCGGCGCGGGCGAGTTGGCGCAGGTGGAACGAGCACGATCCGGAGCTCTCGCCGAGCTCGCGGGCGGCCTGGTTCGCGGTGACCGGCCCGTCGGCGAGCAGCGCCAGCAGCGCCTCACGGATCGGATGGTCCTCCACGCTTTGCAAAGTATCACCTTTGCAAAGCCCACCCCGCCGCAAAACCGCGCCGCGCGACCGCGCTGCGCCGCGCAACCGCGCTGCGAGGTCCGGCGCGCGACCGCGCTGCGAGGTCCGGCGCGCGACCGCGCTGCGAGGTCCGGCGCGCAACCGCGCTGCGAGGTCCGGCGCGCGACCGCGCTGCGAGGTCCGGCGCGCAACCGCGCGGCTAGTCTGCCGCGCAGCGAGTGCGGCAGTGGCTAGTCCGAGAGCTCCGCGCCCACGAGGACGCGGACTATGGCCAGGGCGGTGTCTACTTCTGGGGCGCCGCGCCCCAGGAGGTGGGCGTACATGTGGAAGTCGCAGACACGCACTATCGCGACCGCCAGCGCGGGAACCGGGAGGGCCAGCGTGAGTCGCCCGTTGGCGCACTCCTGCGCCAACAACCCCTCGACCAGCGCTGCTGCCCGATCCTCGATCGCGCCGGGCGTCGTCGCCAAGCGGATGAACACCATCGGCTCACGCTGGGTCAACGCCTTGAGCCCCGGCGCCGCGAGCACCGCACGCATGAACCGCGCGATCACGTCGACGACGTACTCCGGGCCCCCGGCCCCGTCGACGGACCGTGCAGCCCGCTCGGCCACCCGGAACGTCCGCTCGGTGGCCTCGGCCAGCACCACCCCGAGCAACTCCTCGCGGTTGCCGACCCATCGGTAGAGCGTGGCACGCCCGATACCCAGCTGGTGGGCGAGCGCGGACATGTCGACGGGCTCCCCGTCGAGATACGCCCGGCTCGCGAGTGCGACGACGTCGTCGGGCCCCACTCGTTCTCCCTGGTCGGCTCGGCTCTGCCGGGTCATCGTAATGGGGCTCGTTCCATCACGGATCGGACTTCCGGTTGGGCTCAGACCGTTCTGACCGGCGCCGATGGGCTCTATTGACGCGAAATCCCCAGAGCGAATCCCCCAGGAGCGACGTGAACGTCCGCGAGGTGATCCGAGGCTGGTCGCTCCTGCACCGCGTCCGTGGCGTCTTCCTGTTCTACGCGGTGTTTTGCGCGCTCGGGCCACTCGTCCAGATCGGCGGAACGCAGTGGCTGCACCCGTCGCAGAAGGCGCTGATCGACGGCTCCCTGTTCCTGCTGGTCGGCTGGTGGGTGCTGGGCTGGCACCGCACCCGGTTCCCGCGCCTGCTCGAGCCGTTCGAGTGGGCGATCATCGGCGCGTCGATCGCCTGCAGCGACGACAACGACGCCGCCGTCAACCTCGTCTTCGGCGCGATCTGCTTCCGCGCGTTCTACGGCAACACCTGGGACTGGGTCCGGCGCGTCGTGTACGTGGAGGCCGCGCTGCTGCTGGCGCCGCTCGCCCGGCGGATCGTCACCCCGGATTTCGAGGGGCCGAGCCCGTCGCTCGGTGCGGCCATCGCGGTACTGGCGCTGCTCATGTTCGTTCTGAAGAACGCGCTGGAGCAGCACGAACGGATGGTCGCCCGGGAACGGATCCTGGCCCAGGGCGCGGCGGCAGCCGTCGCGGCGACCGACCGGCAGACCATCTACGAGATCGCGGCACGCACCGCGCTCGGCCTGGCGGGCGACGGCACGGGCGTCCGGACGACGTTGTCGCAGGGGGACGGCTGGAGTACCCACGTCCGCGCCGCCGCCGGCGACCGCACCGAGGGACTCGTCGGTCTCGAAGTGCACTACGACCGCATGCCGCAGCCGCTGCACGACACGTTCCGCGACGGCGATCCGATCTACCTCGAAGGCGCCGAGTGTTCGGCCCTGAACGCGGTCGCCGACGCCAAGGTGTGTCAGGGCGGACTGTTCCTCGTGCCGCTGCGGACCCCCAACGGTTGGCTCGGCACGATGTCGATCGGCGCCGAGCGTCCGCTCCGCTCGGAGATCCGCACCAGCATGGTGACCTGGGCCGCCCAGGTGGCGTCGTCGCTGGAGACGCTGCAGCTCAACGAGGAGCTCACCCGGCAGGCGTTCCACGACTCGCTCACCGGCCTACCGAACCGGGCGCTGGTGCACGACCGGCTGCGGCTGGCGTTGCACACCCGGTCCGAGCACCCGCTGGTCGCGTTCATGTTGCTTGACTTGGACGGGTTCAAGCAGGTCAACGACGCCTGCGGGCACAAGGCCGGCGACGAGCTGCTCTGCGAGGTCGCGAACCGCCTGGTCGGGTGCGTGCGCCAGGGAGACACCATCGGGCGGCTCGGCGGCGACGAGTTCGCGGTGGTGCTGCCCGGCGTCCGTGATCGCACGCAGGGTCTGCGCATCGCCGAACGACTGGTCGAGTCGATCCGGACCCCGGTGACCGCGGACGGCCACCCGGTCGTCGTCGGCGCGAGCATCGGCGTCGCGTTCGCCGAGCACGGCGCCGACAGCAGCAATCTGGACGACTTGATGCGGTCGGCCGACGCGGCGATGTACCAGGTCAAGGCCACCCGCAACGGCGGGTACGCGGTAGCGGGCGCCCGAGCGGTCACCGCTTAGCGGACGGCTCCCACAGCCCGGGGGCGAAGTCGGGCTCCCAGCCGGGGACGGACCGGTGCGGTTGCAGGCAGCGGTACGTGACGTCGTCGTACTCGACCTGGTCGCCGACCTGGTAGTCGACGTTGGTGGCCCAGTCGCGGGTGGCCGTGCTGGCGCCCGGGCTCGTGTTGCTGGACTTCGCCACGGTGGGGCTGCTCCCGGCGGTGCCCCCGAACGTCACGTCGGAGCACGCGTAGAGCGCCGCGTCGCTGTCGCCGTCCTCCCAGATCGTGTAGATCAGGTGCCGCCCGGCCCGCTCCGGCAGCGTCACCGGAACCCGGTAGGTGTTGTCGGCACCGGGCTTGCCCGACACCTCGGCGAGCGGTTCCTTCTCCAGGCTCGCCCAGGTCAGCGCTTTCTTGGGGTCGTAGCCGGACTTCGTCAGGTAGAACCGCAGAACGCCGTTGTGCCGATCGTCCATGCGGTAGATGAACGTGGCTTTGCCGCGACTCTTCAGCGTGGTCACCGGCCAGTCGTCCCGAGCCAGGTCGAGGCCTCGGTACCGCTCGCGGCCCGCGCTACACAGCCGCGTGTCGGGGATGACCTCGTGGTGCCGGTCGCCGACGTCGGTGACACCGACGTCCGTTCCGTCGCCGAGGCCGACGGCCGGTTCGTCGCCATTGGCCGGACGCACCTTCGCTGCCGCCCGGCACGCGGTGAAAGCGTCCGAAAAACGGTTGCCCGGCCGGCACGAGTACCCGCGGCTCGACGGGGTCGTCGTCGTGCCTGCGGCCTCCTCGCCCGGCGGCCAGACCAACAACAGCGAAACGACGACGACGGCAGCGGACGCCACGGCGCCGGCGGCGATCAGGTGTAAGCGGGTGAGCCGGAAGCGCGGTGGGTCGGGTTCCGTCACGGGGGGAGGGGCGTCGGCGTGGTGGCGGCCCGGGCCGACCAAGGGGGCGGGCGCCGACGGGGGAGCGGGCGTAGCCACCGCCGCTGCTCGCGCGATCAGCTTCGTCAGGTCGTTGGTGAGCTCGGCGGGACTCTTCGCCGCCCGGCGGTGCGAACCGCGGGCGGACGGCTGGATCGAACTCGTCGACCTCACACGCCCGTCCACTGGACTCCCGTCCTACCCCCACCCAGCCGTCGCGGCTGATGCTAGTGCACCGGGACGTTCCCGCGTTGCGGGTCTGATCCCTGCTCACCAGCGTTGCCAACTACTGCACTTGGGTTGACGTGTGCGGCGCGCCACCAGTTCACCGCACCGTCTGGGCGTTTGCCGGATCTGCGTTGGGAAACGCTGATATCGGCTGGACGAAGGAGTGATTGCGTGACTGAGACAGTGGTCCGGGAGATCGAGCGGAAGTACGAACTACCCGAGGGTGTGGTGCTGCCGACCCTCGACGACCTGCCGGGGATCGAGGCCGACCCGGCAGCGGACGTCTTCGAGTTGGAGGCGGTCTATTTCGACACCGAGGACCTGCGGCTGGCGACCCACCGGGTCACGCTGCGGCGCCGCACCGGCGGTGACGACGCCGGCTGGCACCTCAAGCTGCCGGCCGGTCCCGACGGTCGCGACGAGATCCGCTGGCCGCTCGGGCGGGCGAGCCGTTCGGTCCCGACCGAACTGAAAGCACTGGTCACGGCGTACACGCGGGGCGCAGCGCTGGCGCCGGTCGCACGGATAAAGACGACCCGCACCCGTCGCCGCCTCCGCGACCCCGGTGGTTCGGTGCTGGCCGAGGTCGTCGCCGACGAGGTGGCCGGCCAGACGCTCGGCCGCGAGTCCACCGTGTCGTCGTGGTCGGAACTCGAGGTCGAACTGGCCGGTGGACACGCCAAGCTGCTCGACACCGTCGAGAAGCGACTCCGCGCCGCCGGCGTGCGTCGCTCTCCGAACGCGTCGAAGCTCGCCCGGGTCCTGGCCGACCGGATGCCCGACGCACGATCGGCGCGCGCCGGACGTCAGAAGAAGAAGTCTGTTGCTGTTGTTGTTGTCGACCACCTGCGTGAGCAGGCCGCGGCGATCCTCGAGTACGACCCGCGGGTGCGGCGGGACGAGCCGGACTCCGTGCACAAGATGCGCGTGGCCACCCGGCGCCTGCGTTCGGCGCTGCGGACATTCAAGACGGTCGTGGACCGCGACGCCACCCGCTCGGTGGGTGACGAGCTGAAGTGGCTGGCCGGTGTGCTCGGTGAGGCGCGTGACCTCGAGGTGCTGCGCGCGAGCCTGGGCGAGAAGATCGACGCCACACCCGACGAGTTGGTCGTGGGGCCGGTGCGCGCCCGGGTCACCGGACACCTGGCGAAGCAGCAGGCCGAGGCGCGCGAACACGTGCTCGAAGCGTTGAACAGCAAACGCTACTTCGCACTGCTCGACGCGCTGGACGACCTGGCCGAGAACCCGCCGCTGACGCGCGAGGCGCGGAACCCGGCGGCACGGGCGCTGCCGCAGACGCTGCGGCGCAGCCACCGGCGGGTCGCCCGCGAAATCGACGCCGCTGTCACGCTCCCGCCGGGCGAGCAGCGGGACCACCTGCTGCACGAAGCGCGGAAGTCCGCGAAGCGCGCGCGGTACGCGGGAGAGGCGTCCCAGCCGGCGCTGGGCAAGGTCGCCAAGCAGTTCGCCGGTGCGATGGAGGACGTCCAGGAGAGCCTCGGCGCGCACCAGGACAGCGTCGTGGCGCGCCAGGTGCTGCGCGAACTCGGCATGCAGGCGCACCTCGCCGGTGAGAACGGCTTCACGTTCGGGCTGCTGCACCGGGGTGAGCAGGCGCTGGCCGACGGCGTCGAGGACCGCATTCCCGAGGTGCGGGAGGCCGTTCGCGTAGCCGGTCGGCGTTTGCGGTAAAAAGCCCACGAGGTGGAACCGGGCGGTACTTAGCGGTACCGTCCGGGTTCCGGTCGTCCGGCGTTCAGAGAGGCCCCAGAGATGCGGTCAGCAATTCTCGCTACCCTGCTCGCGCTCGCTCTGCTGGCCGGCTGTACCAGCGAGTCGTCGGACGAACCGGCGGAGAGCTCCGTCGATCTGACCACAAAGGTCGTACAGACCGACAACGGCGCGCTCCGAGGGGCGAACGAGGCGGGTTACCGGTCGTTCCTCGGCGTTCCGTTCGCGGCGCCCCCCGTCGGCAAGCTGCGGTGGATGCCGCCGGCGCCGGCGGCGAAGTGGAGCGGCGAACGCGACGCGACCGAGGCGGGGCCCGCCTGCACCCAGCAGGGCAGCATCGTCAGCGGCGGTGACTCCGGAAACGGAAGCACCACTGAGGACTGTCTCTACCTGAACGTCTACACACCCACCGAGGGCACCGCCCGCCGGACGCTGCCGGAGCAGGCGCGCGAGGGCAAGCTGCCGGTGATGGTCTGGATCCACGGCGGCAGCTACACCAGCGGTGCCGGTTCCGACTACGGGCCCGCGCGCCTGGTCACCGAGGGCGGCGTGATCGTCGTGACGATCAACTACCGGCTCGGTGCGCTGGGCTTCCTCGCGCTGCCGGAGCTCACCGCCGAACAGTCGCTGGGTTCGGGCAACTACGGGCTGCTCGACCAGCAGGCGGCGCTGCGCTGGGTGCAGTCGAACATCGCGAAGTTCGGTGGCGACGCGAAGAACGTCACGCTGTTCGGGGAGTCGGCGGGTGGCGGCAGCGTCTGCTCGCAGATGGTCGCGCCGCAGGCCGAAGGGTTGTTCGCGAAGGCGATCGCGGAGAGTGGGTGTGCGTTGCGGGGGCCGACGCAGGCCGTCGCGGAGAAGACGGGGACGTCGTTCGCGGCGAAGGTGGGGTGCACGGGGACCGGAGTGCTTACGTGCCTGCGGGGTAAGTCGGCCGCGCAGATCCGGGCAGCGTCGAATGTGGCCGGAACGAGCCTCACCTACGCTCCGGCGAGTGGCGGGCCGGTGCTGCCCACCGACATCGAGACCGCGTTCACGAAGGGCGACTTCCAGGACGTCCCACTGCTGCAGGGCACGAACCACGACGAGGGTCGGCTGTTCGTCCTGTCGCTGGGACTGCAGAACGTCGGGGCGGCGCAGTACCAGACCGCGGTGCGCCGGGCGACGGGCAGCCTGGCCCCGCAGATCATCGCGAAGTACCCGCTGTCGAAGTACGGCACGGCCGGTGACGCCCTGGGCGCGGTCATCACCGACGCCACGTTCTCCTGCCCGGCGCTGCGGACGAACACGGCAGCGGCGAAACACTCCACCGTGTACGCGTACGAGTTCAACGACCCGAACGCACCGCTGCCGAAGATCGGGAACTACCCGCTGAAGGCCGCGCACGCTGCCGAGCTGCCCTACCTGTTCGACATGAAGCGGCTCGGTTCCCTGCCCGCTCCGGCGCAGAAGCTCGGCAAGGAGATGGTGGCGTACTGGACGAACTTCGCCGTCGACGGCGATCCGAACGGTGACGGCGTCGCGAAGTGGGAGAAGTTCGGGCCGGCGATGCAGGCGCTGGTTCCGCAGGGCTCGCAGGCGTTGCCGTCGACGTCGTTCGCGACCGACCACAACTGCGACTTCTGGGCCGCCCACCCGACGCTCTCGCTGCGCTCCTGAGGGTTGAACGTCGTGGGGGCCCATACGCCCCCACGACGTTCAACCCTTACCGGGTGCGGCCGCGGGGTTTGAGGGGCGTGGTCGGAAGCTCGGGGGCGTGCAGGGGTGCGCCGTCGAAGCCGGTGACCGCGCCGAACGCCTCGTGCGACTCCCAGGTGGCGCGAGCGGCCACGATCTCGTCGTGGCTGCGCCCGACGAAGTTCCACCACATGACGATCTGCTCCTCGAACGGTTCGCCGCCGAGGAGCAGGGTGCGGCCCTCGCCGCCGAACATGAGCTCGGTGCGGCCGCGACCGAGGTACACCAGCGCCCCCGCCGGGACGCTCTCACCGTCGATCACCGGGCCGTCCTCGAACGCCAGCACGGCGTACTCGAAGTCCGGACGTAGTTCGAGCGTCCCCGAGCCGACGATCTCCGCGCCGACCAGCGGGGTGTAGGTACGCGCGGGCGAGGTCGCGCCCGCCAGCGTCCCCATCAGAACGGTGGCGGTCAGGCCGTCCTTCGTCACCACCGGCAGGTCGTCGTGGTGGGCGAACGCGGGAGCCGTCGTCGCGTCGCTCTCCGGAAGAGCGACCCACAGCTGGGCCCCGTGCAGCACCATCCGCGGGGACTCCTCGGAGTGCGAGATGCCCACGCCCGCCGTCATCAGGTTGAGTTGACCGGGCCGGATCACCTGCTCGGAACCGATGCTGTCGCGGTGCAGCACCTCGCCCTGCACCAGCCAGCTGACGGTCTGCAGCCCCGTGTGCGGATGCGGTGGCACCCGCATGGTGGCTTCTTCCGGCCCGTAATGATCGACGAAACACCAGGCGCCGACCATCCGGCGGTGCTTGTGGGGGAGCGTGCGGGACACGGCCATGCTGCGCGGGCCGCCGAGCACGACGTCCCGACCGATCAGCAGCTCGTGGGCCGGGGTGGCGTCGGCCTCCCCACCGCAGGTCGCTTCGGCGGGAGCCGGATCCAGGTTGCTCACGCCGTGAGCGTACGTCGGTCTGGTCGCCGTCCTTCCCCGACGAGCGTCGGATGACCTGTGTAGTGCGCGGATGTCACGATTCCCCGGTCGTTGTGCCTCAGCGAGGAGGACCTGCCGTGACCTATGCCTTCGACCCCGAACTTGCCGCCGTGATCCCGTTGCTGCCGCAGGTCGACGTCTCGGACATCGCGTCCGCACGCGCGTCGACCGACTCGATGATGCTGCTGGCCGCGCCGGACGGTGAACTGCCCGCCGACGTGCGGGAGGTCACCGTGCCGGGGCCCGAGGGGGCGCCGGACGTCCGGCTGCGGATCCTCGAGCCGCGGACGCGGGCCGCCGGGCCGGTGCCCGCCATCTACGACATCCACGGTGGCGGGTTCATTCTCGGGTCGATGGACATGGACGATTCCGCGAACGCGCGGTTCTGCGACGAGCTCGGCGTCGTCGTGGTGAGCGTGGAGTACCGGCTCGCGCCGGAGGATCCCTTTCCGGCAGGGTTGGAAGACTGTTATGCGGGACTGGTGTGGGTGCGCGACCATGCCGACGAACTCGGTATCGACGCCTCGCGCATCGCGCTGCACGGGGTCAGCGCGGGTGGCGGGCTGGCCGCCGCGCTGGCGTTGTTGAGCCGGGACCGCGGTGGGCCGGAGCTCGCGTTCCAGTACCTGGGTGTTCCCGAGGTGGACGATCGGCTGGCGACGCAGAGCATGACGCAGTTCGTCGACACCCCGGTGTGGAACCGGCCCAACGCGATCGTCAGCTGGGACTCGTACCTCGGTGCCGGGCGGCGCGGAGGCTCCGACGTCAGCGTGTACGCGGCGCCGGCGCGCGCCACCGACCTCCGCGGTCTGCCGCCGGCGTACGTGTCGGCGATGGAGTTCGACCCGCTGCGCGACGAGAGCGTCGCGTACGCGTTGGCGCTGGTGGCGGCGGGAGTCAGCGTCGAACTCCACCTGTTCCCCGGGACGTTCCACGGGTCGGGTCTGGTGGATACCGCGGAGGTCTCCAAGCGCGAATCCACCGAGGCGGTAGCAGTCCTGCGCAGAGCCCTACGCCTCTAGCCCGCGACGCGCGCATCTGCGGCGCGCGGTGGCTGCGGCGTGCGGGGGCTCGGCGTGTGCGGCGGTGGGCGCGGGCTAGTCGGTGGCTAGTTTGCGTGCCCAGAGGGCTAGTTGGGCTCGAAAGCGGTCGCGGGGGTCGTCGAGGTGCCAGCCGAGGGCGTCCTCGACGTGAGCCAGGCGGGCCGCCACCGAGCTGTGGTGCAGGTAGAGGGTGGCGGCCGCCTGCCGGAGCGACCCGGTCCGGCAGAACGCCTCGAGCGCTGCGACGTCGAGCGCGCCGCTGTCCGTGCGGGCGAGGGCGTCCAGGGCGCGGACGTCCGGCTGTTCGCGCAGACGCGCGGTCGGGATGTCGGCCAGGAGGGCGAGCGGGCCGAGCTCGTCGTGGTCGACGACGGCGTCGGCGGGGCTACCCGCCGCCGACGCGAACCGCAGCGCGAGCCGCGCCTGAGCCCACGAAGCCTCGGCCGCGAGCCCGTCCACGTTCCCCCCGACCCCCACCCGAACCCCGCCCCTCCCGACGCGAACCGTGTCGCCGCCCCGCACCCCGGCCGCGCCCGGGGTGGTCGTGCCTGGGTGGGTGGCGTCCGGAGCAGCGGCGTCCGGAGCGGTGGCGCCTGGAGCGGTGGCGCCTGGAGCGGTGGCGCCTGGAGCGGTGGCGCCTGGAGCGGTGGCGCCTGGAGCGGTGGCGCCTGGAGCGGTGGCGCCCGGGGCGCCCGGGGCGCCCGGGGCGGTGGCGGAGCTCGCGGTGGTATTGCGGGATTCAGCTTGGCGGCTGCTGAGGGCGGCGCGCAGGTCTTCGGCGGGGGAGGCCGTACTGTCGCGTCGCTGGAGGAGTACGGCGGCCACGCCACCGATCACCGCGACCCGCACCGACCGCACCGGCCGCCCCCGAGCGACGAGCGCGACCGCTTCGGCGCCGGGGTCGCGCCCCCGGTCGTCGGTGACCGCCACGACCCGAACCGGACGATCCGGCTCCAGCCCGAGCAGCCGCAGCGCGCGGGTGCGGTCAGCGGCCGCCTCTCGGTCGGAGAGCACGAGCTCGACCAGCGCCGGATCGGCGAGGTGCGGCGCCCCGACCCGCTCCGACGACAACAGCAGCACCCGAGCCGCGAGCGACGCCCGCTCCAAAACCAGTTCGTCCAGTGGCGCGGGCCCACCCAACCGCTCCAACCACAGCCGCCCACCCCCGAACGCGATCTCCCCAGAAGCCGCCGCGCCCACCGCGCCGCCAGCGCCCACCGCGCCTGCGGTGGCCGCGGCGCCTGCGGCGGCTGGTCCGGCCGCGGTGGCCGGGCTGCCGAGCGTGGGCGATTCGCTCGGGGAGGACGGCTCGCCGTCGGGGCCGTACCGCAGGATCCGGCCGTCGGGGAGCTCCAGACCGCACGGGCACTCGGCCAACCCCGCCGTGGCCCGGACCAACGCCGCTGCCGTCGCACGGTGCTCGACGAGCGCGTCGAAGTACGCAATCACCCGAACCGCTGCCTCGGCGTCGGCGTCGAGCGCGGACAACCGCAGCAACAACCCCTTCATGACCGGAGAATAGCCACGCGGCTCCGCAGTGTCGCCATGGGTGCGTAACGCCAGCGCGGGAGGACGCGCGCGGCCCAGATCAACTCGCGGCACTCCTGTTCCACCTCGAACGCGGTGAGCAACCGCTCGTCGAGCGAGTCGCCGGCCGGCGTCGCGCGGTAGGCGGTGAGGTATGCCCTCCGAGCGTCGCGGATCCAGGCGTCGATCCGCGCGCGTCTCGTGCCTCCCGTCCGCCGGTCGGCGATGCGTCCGACGTAGTCGATGCTGCACAGCATTTGGGCGACGTCACGAGCGACGGGTTCGAGCGGGTCGGCGCCCGGGGACGGCGCCACGGGGTTGTCGTCGAAGTCGACCACCGCGTAGCCGTCGCGCCACCGGAGTACCTGGCCGACGTGCAGGTCGCCGTGGATGAGCTGCACCGGCGAGGGGCCCCTCACGGTGCTCAGCCGGGCGACGAGATCGCGGAGCAGGGGAGCGTGGTCCCGTAGCCAGCGCTGGTCCTCGCGGAGCCCCACGGCCGGGTCGGGATGGCGCCCGTCGTTCGGAGCGTCGGCCGGGAGCACCGGACCGACGTCCATCGCCTCGATCGCCTCCACCGCCTCCCCGACAGCCCTTTCGGCCCGCGAGACCCACCCCGTGATCTCGAGATCACCCACCTCCCCCCGAGGCGAGCCAAACAACCCCGATGCCGTCCCCAACGCCCCGTGCAACTCACCCGTCAACACCCCAAGCAGCGCCCCCACCTCGACGCCACCCAACCCAGCCCCCGCGCCGCTCGCGCCCGCGCCGCTTACGGCGCCCGCGCCGCTTACGGGGCTTACGGCGCCCGGGCCGTCTACGGCGCCCGTGGCGTCTACGGCGCGCATGGCGGGTGGGCCGTCTACGGCGCCCATGGGGCCTTGGCCGTCTACGGCGCGCATGGCGGGTGGGCCGTCTACGGCGCCCGTGGGGCCCAGGCCGTCTACGGCGCCCGTGGCGCGTGGGCCGTCTACGGCGCCCGTGGCGTCCGGACCGTCTACGGCGCCCATGGCGCGCGAGTCCGGGCCGCCCACGGCGCCTTCGGCGACCGCGCTCGCGGCTTCGGTCGGTACGGCGAGGGCGGATGCTGTGCACCAGTCGTAGCCGTCGACAGCCTCCGGTAGGTACTCGACGACCGTCGCGATCAGCGCTTCGGCGTCGCCCGAAGCGACCGACACCGTGGCGTACGGACGCGCGGTAGCGGCGAACCCGACCGCCGACAGGTGCGCGAGCACCGGCGGCCGAGGCTCCGGCCGACGCAGCCACTTCACGACGAGCCGCTCACCCACCACCACCGACGTGTTCGTCTGACTCGCGGTGATCGGCCGCTCCCCGACCACGTCGGGAACAGCCTCGAGCACCCGCACGACGAACGGCCCCGGCCCCCAACCCGTCGGAGCCAGACCCGGCGCCCAACCTCCCGGCGTCAGAGCCGGCACCGAACCTTCCGGCGCCAGCGCCCACTCTCCCGGCGCCAGCGCCCACCCTTCCGCCGCCAGCGCCGACGCCCACCCTCCCGCCGCCAGCGCCGGCACCGAACCCCCCGCCGCCAGCGCCGCCACCAACGCCTCCGACACCCCCGACACCCCCGGCGCGCCGGCCCTCAACTGAGCCACGCCTCGTCGTCAGTGCGCAAAGCCAGCGTCGAACGGAGCAGGCGACGCAACGCCTCGACCGCCGCGGGGGAGGCCCCCGCGAAGAACGCCTCCTCCGCCTCGCGGAGAGCCCGCGCGATCAGCGGCAGATTGCGCACCGCCTGGGGCGTCAGCGCCAACCGCCGGGTGCGACCACTCGCGCCCGGCGCCCGCACCAGGTACCCCGCACCCTCCAGCAGCGACACCATCTCGTGCAGCGACTGGCGCGAGACGTCCAGCTGCTGGGCCAGCTCGGTCATCGTCAGTTCCGGCTCGAGATCGAGCTGCACGAGCAGCCAGTACTGCCGGGTCGTCAGCTCGAACGGCCGCAGTGTGGCGTCGGAATAGCGGGCGGCCAAGCCACCGGCGTGGGCCAGCAGATAGGCAACCGGAGGTTCCATCGTCAGGGACCCTAACAGTTACGTGATATTCCGGCCTACGCTCTTTGAGCTTCCGGCGCCGGAAAGCCTCTCAATCCAGCCCTAGCCGCCTCAAAGCGGCTAATGAGTCATGCCCAGAAAAGAGGCACGCATGATCGTCGCGCGGAATCTCACGAAGAGTTTCCGGCTACGCAGAGGGCAGACCGTCGAGGCCGTCCGCGGCATCGACTTCGACGTACGACCCGGGGAGCTGGTCGCGTTCCTCGGACCCAATGGCGCCGGGAAATCGACGACGCTGCGCATGCTCACGACGCTGCTCCCGCCCACCGCGGGAACGGCCGTCGTCGCGGGCTGCGACATCCGGACCGACCCGGCCGGAGCCCGCCGCCAGATCGGCTACATCGGACAGGGGCACGGCGCCGGCGACTACTTCCGGGTGCGCGACGAGCTCGTCACCCAGGGCCGTCTCTATGGCCTGAAACGGCAGCGGGCGAAAGAACGGGCCGACGAGCTGCTCGCCACCCTCGACCTCGAACCCCTCGCGAACCGGACAGCGGCCTCGCTCTCCGGCGGCCAGCGGCGGCGCCTGGACATCGCGATCGGGCTCGTCCATCGTCCACCGCTGCTGTTCCTGGACGAGCCGTCGACGGGCCTGGACCCGCAGAACCGGGCGAACCTCGCCGACGTCATCCGGAAGCTCCGGGACGAGTTCGCCACGACGATCCTGCTGACGACGCACTACCTCCAGGAGGCGGACGCACTCGCGGAGCGAGTGATCGTGATCGACCACGGCCGGGTGATCGCGGACGACGACCCGGCCCGGCTCAAAGAACGAACCTCCAAGGACTCGCTCGACGACGTGTTCCTCGAGCTCACGGGCAGGAGCCTGCGTGATGACTAGCGTTGTCTTCGAGCGCGAAATCGCTCCGGTGCTGCGCAACCCGCTCGGTCTGGTGTTCACGGTCGCCCAGCCGCTGGTGTTCCTGCTGCTGTTCGGGCCACTTCTGGGCGACGTTCCGGGCACGGGGTGGCAGTGGTTCGTACCGGGGATCCTCGTCATGACCGGCCTGTTCGCCACCGCGGGCGCCGGCTGGGGGATCCAGGCCGAGCTGATGGGCGGGTCGATGGAGCGGATCCTGGTCGCGCCGGTCAGCCGGGCGTCGATCCTCGCGGGGAAGACGCTCAAGGAAGGGTTCTCGCTGCTGGCCCAGGCGGTGCTGATCATCGTGGTCGCGATCCCACTCGGGTTCCAGCTGTATCCGCTGCAGGTGCTGGCGGGCCTCGCGCTGCTGGCCGTGTTCGGCATCGGGTTGGGGTCGCTGGCGATCGCGCTGGCCATCCTCACCCGCAAGCAGCCGGAGACGTTCTGGGGCGCCCACCAGTTCCTGCTGTTCCCGTTGGTGCTCCTGTCCGGCGTGCTGCTGCCGGTGGAGAACGGCCCCGGGTGGCTCGCGACAGCCGCTCGGCTCAATCCGCTGACCTATCTGGTCGAGGCCGAGCGGGCGCTGTTCGCGGGTGAGTTCCTGGACACCTCGGTCCTGTACGGGGCGATCGGCGCGGTGGTCACTGCTGCGGTGGGTCTGACCGTGGGTGCCCGAGCGATGCGCAACGCGGCCCTTTAGACCGGGTATCAAAGCCCAGCAGCCCGACGTAGCTGCGGCCCAGACGACGACCGGCCGCGTTGCCGGCACTTCCGGATACAAAAGCGGTATCCGAAAGCACCTCCGCCTTGCCGGATCGCCGCCTGGGTCGCGCCTACGTCGGCCTGAGACTTTGATACACGCCCTAGATCGGGGGCGCCGTGAACACGCCGCGATCCGGGTCGTTGAACGATTCTTTGGCGACCAGTTCGTTCATCGGGTTCGCGGTGCCCCACTGGTCGGCGACCTCGGGCTGTGAGAAGTCGTAGATGTGCGGGTGCCAGGCGTCCTCGTCGAGCTGCTCGAGCTCGGTCGTGTACTCGACCGTGTTGCCGTGCGGGTCGAAGAAGTACGTGAACGTGTTGTCCCCGGCCATGTGCCGGCCCGGTCCCCAGATCTTCTGGACGCCCGCCCGCAGCAGCCGGCCGGTGCCGAACATGCACTCGTCGATGCCCCGCAGCTCGAACGACGCGTGGTGCGGCGACGTGTGCGGGCCCTGCGCGATCGCCAGGCTGTGGTGCTGCGGGTTGCAGCGCATGAAGTACATGACGTCGCCGATGTACGGGTGCGACAGCGTGTCCGAGAGCGCGAACGAGAGGTGCTCGGTGTACCAGTCGCGGGTCGCCGCCGCGTTCGGCGAGTTCAGGACGCGCGCGGGTGAGCGGGTCGGGCTCACGCAGCCGGCGATGAGCGCCGCGCTGGCTCGGCTCCGGCGGCACTTCGGCGACGAGTTGATGGTGCGCCACGGCAACCGCTACGAGCTGACGCCGCTCGGCGTTGCGCTGCGACACCGCACCGAGCTGGCGGTGGCAGCGGTCGAGCGGGTGTTCGGCGCTGGAGGAGCGGGCGCCCGGCGTCCGGCTGCGACTGGAGCCGCACGGGCCGAGCGTGATCGACGACGCCGAGACGACGCTGCGCGGCAACGACCTGCTGCTGTTGCCGCACGGCTTCATCAGCGACTACCCGTCGCAGAACCTCTACACCGATGGCTGGGTCTGCGTCGTCTCCGAGGGGTACCCGACGATCGGTGACTCGATCAGCGCGGACGAGCTGCGCTCACTGCCGTGGATCACGCAGTACCACCGCCCCACCGCGTCCACTACTGCCGACCGGCAGCTTGCGCTCCTCGGGTTCGAACACCGCGTCGATCTGGTGATCGAGAGTTTCCTGCCGCTCCCGTTCCTGCTTTCGGGGACGCGACGAGTGGCGCTGCTGCAGCGTCGGCTCGCCGAGCGGCTGGCGTCCGCGGCCGGAGTGCGCATTCTGCCGTGTCCGATCGAGGTGACGGACCTCGTCGAGGCGGCCTGGTGGCACCCGCTGCACGCGGCGGATCCGGGGCGCCAGTGGCTGCGCCGCCTGTTCGCCGACGCGTCAGCTGAGCTGTGATGACAGTCGTTGTCGTCGTCACCTTTGCGTCATATAGCGAATCGCGCATATGTTGGAGTCATGCACGACCACAACCATGACCACGGCGGGCACTCGCACGCGATCAGCCGGGACGCCGACCGGCGGTGGCTGGTCGCCGCGCTGAGCCTGATCGTCGTGTTCATGATCGGCGAGGTGGTCGTCGGACTGCTCGCCGACTCGCTGGCGTTGCTCTCCGACGCCGCGCACATGCTCACCGATGCCGCCGCGATCGTCCTCGCGCTGATCGCGATGCGGCTGGCCGCACGCCCGGCCAAGGGCAACTTCACGTTCGGTCTGCGCCGCGTCGAGATCCTGTCCGCGCAGGTCAACGGCATCACGCTCTGGGTGCTGGCGGCGGTGTTCGTCCTCGAGGCGATCGACCGGTTCCGTAACCCGCCGGACGTCGCGGGCGGGCTCGTGCTCGTCACCGCGATCGTCGGCATCGGCGTGAACGCACTCGCGACCTGGGCGATCTCGCGCGCGGACCGTCGCTCGCTGAACGTCGAGGGCGCGTTCCAGCACCTGCTCAACGACCTGTTCGCGTTCATCGCTACCGCGGTCGCCGGCGCGGTCGTCCTGTTCACCGGCTGGGCGCGGGCCGACGCCGTGGCGACGCTCATCGTCGCGGTGCTGATGGCCTACGCCGGTTGGGGCCTGCTGCGCGATTCCTGGCGGGTGTTCCTCGAAGCGGCGCCCCGCGGGCTGGACGTCGCGAAGATCGACGGCGACCTGCACGCGGTGGACGGCGTGGTGGACGTGCACGACCTGCACGTCTGGGAGGTGACGTCCGGATTCCCGAACCTCTCGGCGCACCTGCTGCTCGCCAAGGACCAGGACTGCCACGCCCGGCGTGAGCAGATCGCCGCGCTACTGGCCGACCGCTACGGCATCCACCACACGACGCTGCAGGTCGACCACGCTCAAGAGGCGCTCATCGACCCCGCTCAGCTGCGGCACGGTGCACCAGCCCCGCACTGAGTCACGGCTTGCGGGCCACCCCGCCGTACTCGATCCACTCGAGGCTGGTCTGCTCCGGGCCCGCGAACGCCGGGTCGGGCCGCCACGTCGAGATCTCGACGAGCCCCGGCTCCAGCACGTCGAGCCCTGCGAGGAACGTCTCGATCTGCGCCGGCGGGCGCACCGCGCCCCAGTTGCCGCCGGTGCTGGTGAGCATGAAGTCGGTCAGCTGCTGACGAACCGCCGGGTCGTCGCTGGCCAGGTGCGACATGACCAGGAAGCTCCCCGACGGCAGTTTCTCGAACACCCGGGCGACGAGTGCGGCCGGGTCGTCGGCGTCGGGGATGCAGTGCAGCACCGAGACGAACAGCGCCGCCACCGGCTGGTCGAGGTCGATCAGCCGGACGACGTCGGGCTGGTCGAAGACCGCGTCGGTGTCGCGCATGTCGGCCTGGATGACCGTCGTGTTGCTGTTCTCGGCCAGCAGCGCCCGCCCGTGCGCTAGCACGATCGGGTCGTTGTCGATGTACACGACCCGCGAGGCCGGGTCCACACCCTGGGCGATCTGGTGGACGTTGTCCTGCGTCGGTAAGCCGGATCCGTGGTCGATGAACTGGCGCACACCGAACTCGGTCGCGAGCGTGTGCACCGCCCGCTGCAGGAACCGACGGTTGTTGATCGCCAGCGCCGCGGTGCCCGGTGCGGCGGCGTCGAGCTGACGCACGGCTTCGCGGTCGACCGCGAAATTGTCCTTGCCGCCCAGGTAGTAGTCGTACATCCGGGCGACGCTGGGAACGCTGGTGTCCACCGGAGTGGGGGTCGTCTCGGCCACGGCCGGAGTCTATCCACACTGGACCGACGCTGTCTCGCCCATCCTTTCGAACACGAGTGCGAAGAAAGATAAGTGCAGCTCGAGTGCTGGTTGGTCTCAGACCGGGTGTTCTCGTGCCGACGTTCGGAGTGGTCTCTCTTACGTTGTGGTTCCGAAGGAGCAACGGTGACGCAGCCCGCGAGTCTGATCGACGCGAACGCCACTCCCGCGATCAAGGCGGCGTCCCTGGCGCTGCTCGTTCAAGAACGCCTCGTGCTCACGGTCAACGCGAAGACCGGCGCGGTGCTGTCGGTCAACGACCGTGTGGTCGAGCTGGCCGACCGCCCGATCGAGGCGCTGATCGGGCAGCGGCTCGACGCGCTCTGGTCGATCTCCAGCGCCTCCGTGGAGAAACTGCTCAGCACCGGTCGACGCGGTGAGTTCGTCGAAGAGGTCATCCAGATCAGCGACGGCAGCGGCAAACCGCGCTGGCTCCGGCTGAACTGCGCGCCCGTCCTCGGTGACGGCGTCACCCCGGAGGCCGGGCCGATCACCGCCGACACCGGCATCCCGCCCGCCGAGCCGACGGCCACGCCGGCGAAGACGACCTCCGCCGCCAAGGTCACCGGCGCGCCCGCTCCGGTGACGGCGGCCGCGGAGAAGCCCGGCGAGAAGCTCCCGGTCAAGCCTGCGGACGCACCGTCGGAGGCCGCTGCGAAGGCCGCCGCGAAGGCCGCGCCGGCCAAGGTGGGAGCCGCGAAGCTCACGGGCGGCAAAGACCCCGACCAGGTGCTGGTCACCGCCTACGACATCACCAAGGACCGCGAGCAGGTCGGCGAGCTGCGCGGACGTTACGCGGCGATCGACCGGTCCCAGGCCGTCATCGAGTTCGACCTCGACGGCACGATCCTCGCGGCGAACGACAACTTCCTGAACCTCACCGGCTACTCGCTCTCCGAGGTCGTCGGCCAACACCACCGGATGTTCGTCCCCCCCGCCTACGCCGAGGGTGCCGAGTACGCGAAGTTCTGGGAGCGCCTGCGCAAGGGCGAGATCGAGTCCGGCGAGTACAAGCGGATCGGCCGCGGTGGACGCGAGGTCTGGATCCGGGCCACGTACAACCCGATCTTCGACCTCGAGGGCAAGCCCTACAAGATCGTCAAGTACGCGATGGACGTCACCGACACGAAGATGGTGGCGGCCGAGTACGAGGGCAAGGTCAACGCGATGAGCCGCGCCCGCGCGATCATCGAGTTCGAGATGGACGGCACGATCATCACGGCCAACGAAAACTTCCTCAACACGACGGGCTACACGCTCGAGGAGATCGTCGGCCAGCACCACCGCATGTTCGTCGACGACGAGACGGCCCGGAGCAGCGCCTATCGGATGTTCTGGCAGAAGCTCGGCCACGGCGAAATGGATGCCGGCGAGTACAAGCGGTACGGCAAGAACGGGAAGGAGATCTGGCTCCGGGCGTCCTACAACCCGATCTTCGATCTCGAAGGACGGCCGGTGAAGGTCGTGAAGTTCGCGATCGACGAGACCGCCGACAAGATGCGCAACGCCGAGTTCGAGGGCAAGGTCAACGCGATCAACCGGTCGCGGGCGTCCATCGAGTTCGACCTCGACGGCAAGATCCTCGACGCGAACAAAATGTTCCTGGAAGTCACCGGTTACACGCGGGACGAGATCATCGGCCAGCACCACCGGATGTTCGTCGACCCGAACTATGCCAACACCGATGCGTACCGATCGTTCTGGAAGCGGCTCAACCAGGGTGAGTTCGAGTCCGGCGAGTACAAGCGCTTCGGCAAGGGGGATCGGGAGATCTGGCTCTACGCCAGCTACAACCCGATCTTCGACCTCAACGGCAAGCCGTACAAGGTCGTCAAGTACGCGTCGGACATCACCCAGCAAAAGCAGATGAACGCCGAGTACGAGGGCAAGGTCAAGGCGATCGACCGGGCGCAGGCCGTCATCGAATTCGACCTCGACGGCCGCATCCTCACCGCCAACGAGAACTTCCTCAACGTCACCGGCTACACCCGGGACGAGATCATCGGTCGGCACCACCGGATGTTCATCGACCCGCAGGAAGCCGGCAGCGAGGCCTACGCGAACTTCTGGGAGCGGCTGGGGCGCGGCGAATACGAGGCCGGTGAGTACAAGCGGATCGGTAAGGACGGCAAGGAAGTCTGGATCCAGGCCACGTACAACCCGATCTTCAACCTCGACGGCAAGCCGGTGAAGGTCGTCAAGTTCGCGATCGACGTCACCGATCAGAAACTGCGCAACGCCGAGTTCGAAGGCAAGGTCAACGCGATCGACAGGTCGCAGGCGGTCATCGAGTTCGACCTCGAGGGCAACGTCATCGAGGCGAACGACAACTTCCTGCGGACGATCGGCTACTCCGCGCGGGAGATCAAGGGCCAGCACCACAGCATGTTCTGCGCCCCCGACTACATCACGTCGCCGGAATACCGCGACTTCTGGCTGCGGCTGCGTAAGGGCGAGTTCATCAGCGGGCGGTTCCACCGGGTCGGCAAGTACAACCGTGACGTCTGGATCCAGGCCTCGTACAACCCGATCTTCAACCTCGGCGGCGAGCCGGTGAAGGTGGTCAAGTACGCCACCGACATCACCGAGCAGGTCCAGCTCGAGCAGTTGCTGGCGGGTAAGACGCTGGAGATGAGCGAGAACGTCACGGCGCTGGCCAAGTCGATCGACGAGATCGTGGTGAGCGCGCAGACCGCCAGCGGCATGGCCGGCACGACGCAGGAGAACGCCGAGACGGGCTTCGAGGAGCTGCGCAAGTCGATCGAGGCCATCGACCTGATCGAGAAGTCCTCCGAGGAGATCGCGTCGATAGTGAACGTGATCGGCGAGATCGCCAGCCAGACCAACCTGCTCGCGTTCAACGCGTCGATCGAGGCGGCACGGGCCGGCGAGCACGGGGTCGGGTTCTCCGTCGTCGCCGGTGAAGTGCGCAAGCTGGCCGAGCGCTCGTCGGAGGCCGCGCGCGAGATCAGCAAGCTGATCGCCGAGTCGGCGAACCGGGTCAGCCAGGGCTCGTCGGTGTCGCGCCGGGCGCAGGAGGCGTTCACCGAGATCCTCAAGAGCGTCCGGCAGACCAGCGACTCGATCCAGCGGATCGCGGCGTCGACGCAGGAGCAGCAGGCCGCATCCCAGCGGGTCGGTGAGATCATCGTGGCGCTGACCTCGGCCAACAAGCAGGAAGAGGTCTCGGTGTGACCCTGCTGGCCGAGCGGCCGGCGGCCGCGGACGAGTTCCTGTCCGGGTCCATCCCCGACAACCGCAGCCTGGTGCAGATCGTCACGGGCAACGACACCACGGTCTACGGCATGTTCACGATCGGGCCGTCGCTGGTGGCGCTGCCGCTCTCCGAGCTGCGCGAAGTGATTCCGTGCCCGTCGCAGTTCAGCCAGCTGCCGGCCCGCGCACCGGGCCTGCTAGGCGCGGTCAACCTGCGCCACCTGGTCATCCCCGTGCTCGACCTACGCCAGCTGATCGGCATCGACGACACCACCGGCACCGACGTCATCGTGATCGTCGCCCGGGAAGGCAAGATGTTCGGCCTGCTCGCGGACGAGATCCGCGGCGTCGTCCGGATTCCGAACGACGCGCTGATGGAGATGGCGGTCGGCGGACCAGGGGTTCCGCTGTTCCAGGAGAGCTTCGAGCAGCCCGACGACGGCAGCATCGTCGCCGTGCTGGACTCCGCCGCGATCTTCGAGCTGCCGGGCGTCCCCGTGGTCAAGGAGTCCGGCACCCGGAACCAGAGTGCGCTGGCGGCCGCTGCCACCAGCCCGGACTCGGCCGACGCCGGGTTCATCAAGGCCGGCGACACGAACCGGCGCGTCGTGATGCTGCTGCGGTGCGCGAACATCGGGCTGTCGATCGACGTCAACCATGTGCACTCGGTCATCCCGAAGCTGGTGATCCGCCCCTCACCCCTGGTCGGGGAGTCCTGTCTCGGCGTGGTGACGCTCGGTGGGAAGTCCGTGCCGGTCGTGGACTCGCTGCAGGTGCTGGGATTCGGGCAGCTGCCCAAGAACGACACCGAGCGCGGCATCGTGCTGACGATGCCGCGTGGGCTCGTCGTGCTGAGTGTCTCGGACGTCACGAACATCGAGTCGGTGCCGGCCACCGACGTCCTGCCGCTGCCGACCGCGGGCATGGCCCAGAACCGGTTCGTGCAGGGCGCGCTGCTGATCCCCGGCAAGGGTCAGAACCTGGTCCTGAACGGCGAGGCGCTGCGCTGCGACGAACACCTGGACAACCTCGCGAACATGGGTATGCCGCTGGAGGGGTCGGCGGAAGCTCTCGCCGAGGAGGAAGCGCGCAACCGGCGAGCGCAACACGAGGAGAGCACGGACGACGCGCCGGAGGGCCGCCGGGTCGTGCCGGTGGTCAAGAAGATGCTCACGTACAACGCCGGTGTGGACGTGGCGAGCCCGCTCGTCCAGATCAAGGAGATCCTGCCGTACCCCACCGACTACATCCCGCTCGACGCGGTGGGCGCGACGATCCAGGGGGTCTTCACCCACCGCCGGGCCACGGTGCCGCTGATCTGCCTCTCGACGCTGCTCGGACGGTACGAGGAGGTCGACAGGGCGACGGCGCGGGTGCTGCTCGTGGACGCCGAAGGCGGGGGTTACGTCGGGTTCATCGTCCCGTCGTTGAACGCGATCGAGGAGTCGATCTGGGAAGAGGTGGAGGACGAGCAGCGCGGTGTGGGCACCGATCCGCTCAGTCGCCGCCTGATCAAGGTCGGTACGCCCGAGTCGGGCCGGATGCTTCCGGAGATCGACCTCGAGCGGCTCGCCGCTTCTACTTAGGCTGGTGGATTCGGCATCGGGCGCCGGGCGCCTTCGACCCCCACGTCGTCCAGCATCTTCGTCGACCAGCTGATCGCCGACAGGTACGCCTCGGTGGGCTCCACCGGTCCGGTCAGCGCGGCGAGCTCGCTCACCGCGCCTTCCTCGTAGTGCCGCACCGCGGTGAGGATCTCGCCCAGGTCGCCGGCGCCCTCGGTGAGCGCCTCGCGGACCTCGTCGGCCAGCGGCAGCTCGTCGGCGAGCGCCTGCACGGAGCGTCCGGTCAGTTCGGCGATGCCGGAGAGCAGCCCGATCGTGAACGCGACGCTGCCCGGCAGGTGCTGGAACTCCGCAGTGGTCTGGCAGAGGCGCGCGCGGGTCATCGTGGTCGCGAGCTGGTCCTCGGTGGCGTCCGACACGTCGGTGAGCAGCATCAGCGTCACCCACTGCCGGACCTTGTCCAGCCCGAGGAAGACCGCTGCCTCGTGCACGGACGAGACTTTGACGGTCAGCCCGGAGGCCGCCGAGTTCGTCGCGCGCAGCAGCCGGTACGCGAGCGTGGGGTCCATCGCGACGCGGTCGACCACCTCGTCGTAGTTGACGTCTTCCGCGCTCAGCGCGGCGAGCAGCTGCAGCCGGCTCACCCGGGCGGGGGAGAGACCGGTCGTCGACAGGACGTACGGGCGCCCGAGGATGTTGCCGCGGAACAGGTCGAACCCGAGCAGGAATGCGACCTGGAGCTGCTCCTCGGTCTCCAGCCGCTCGGCGATCAGCCGCAGGTGTGGGTAGTCCCGGCACCGCTGGATCGTCGAGTCGACCTGGGCCGGGTCGGCTCCGCGCATGTCCATCATCACGTAGCTGGCGATGTCGAGCAGGCGCTCGTGCCCGCTGCCCCACTCGAACGCGCTCAGCGCGATCGTGAAGCCGCGTTCGACCAGGTCAGTGGCGCCTTGGACGACCTCGTCGTCGACCTCGACCGACGGCACGATCTCCAGCGCGGCGTGCCCGGTGTCGAACGGGATCGGCAGTTCGCCGACCAGGAACTCGCGGGTCACGTTGATGAAGCAGGCCTTCGCACCGACCAGCTGTTCCAGACCGAAGTCGGTGAACGCCGAGACGATGACCCGGCTGGTCGCGTACGGACCGCGACTGGAGGCCCTCGGCGCGTCCGCTGCGTCGCGGAACGACAACTCGTAGGCAACGACGTCGCCGGTCTGGTCGTAGATCCCTTGGCGCCCCACGTGGACGAGCGGAGCCGAAAGATCGGTTGGCGGACGCACGAGCATGGGTTCAGGTTAGTACAAAAACCCTATAACGGACGCTATGCCGCGACGCGTTGTGCGCGAGCATCGCCAGTGAGGGGTGGAATCGGCGTGTCGCGCGCCGAAACCAGCCACGGCCGGCGGCTCGGCGTCCGTTACGAGGCAGTGGTGTTCCGTCCCAGTACGGAGAGGAGCTCGAACGCCACGTGGGCGGCGGCCACCCCGGTGATCTCGGCGTGGTCGTACGCGGGGGCGACCTCGACCAGATCGGCGCCGATCACGTCGAGCCCCACCAGGCCGCGCAGCGTGTTGAGGAGCTCCCGGCTGGTCAGCCCGCCGGCCTCCGGCGTGCCGGTGCCCGGCGCGTGGGCGGGGTCGAGGACGTCGATGTCGACGCTGACGTACACCGGGCCGGCCCCGAGCCGCCGACGCATGCGCGCCACGACGTCCGCGACGCTGCTCGTCTCGTAGTCGTCGGCACGGATCACCTGGAAGCCGAGCACACCGTCCGCGGTGAGGTCCTCGGCGGTGTAGAGAGGCCCGCGAATGCCGATGTGCAGGCACCGCTCGCGGTCGAGCAGCCCCTCCTCGGACGCCCGGCGGAAGGGCGTCCCGTGAGTGGTGGGTTCGCCGAAGTAGGTGTCCCAGGTGTCGAGGTGGGCGTCGAAGTGCACGACGCCGATCGGACCGTGCTGTGCGTGGGCGGCTCGCAGCAGCGGCAGGGCGATCGTGTGGTCGCCGCCGAGCGTCAGCAGTTTGGTGGTGCTGTAGGTCTTGGCGGCGGCTTCGATCGTGGCCACCGCCTCGCCGATGTCGAACGGGTTGACCGCGAGGTCACCGGCGTCCACGACCTGCTGGACCGCGAACGGGGCGACGTCTAGCGCCGGGTTGTAGGGGCGCAGGAGCTTGCTGGCCGTGCGGATGTGCGCGGGGCCGAACCGTGCGCCCGGTCGGTAGCTGACGCCGGAGTCGAACGGGACGCCGAGCACCGCGACGTCCGCGGTGGCGACCTGATCGGCTCGGGGCAGCTGGGCGAACGTCGGTGGCCCCGCATAGCGCGGGATCAGCGAGTTGTCGACGGGTCCGATCGGCGTGGACATGCGGACGCTCCGGTTCTGTCAGGGCTGGTAGCCGGTGAGGAACGCCTGAACCCCGGCCGCAACCGCTTCCGCGGTCCGCTCCGGACCCAGGTGCCCGACCGGCTTCATCGCCCGCGGATTGGCCTCGATCGTGGTCAACGCCATGAAGTGCAGCATGGTGCGGTCGACGTTCCGCACGGTCAGAAGTCCCCGCTCGCCGAGCGCAACCAGTCTCCGCGCGACCTCACGCTCCACGCGCCGCGGCCCGGCCTCCTGCCAGGCCGTGATCACCGGCTCCGGGAAGTGCGTCGACTCCGCGGTGATCTGACGAACCATCGCGAAGTGCTCCGGGTTGTCGATCGCCTGCCGCACCAGCGCGTGCCCCACCGCGATCAGCTCCCGCGGCACGTCGTCCGCGGTTCGGGCCCCGGGCACGTCCCGCAGCAGCGCCTCGAACCGGTCCGCGACCTGCGTCGCACTGGCCTCCAGCACGGACGCGAACAGCACGTCCTTGCTCACGAAGTGCTTGTAGAGCGTCCGCGACGAGACCCCGGCTTCGGTGGCGATCGCGTCGACCCCGGCGCGCGCGTACCCGTCGCGTCCGAACACGATCCGCGCGGCCCGGGTGATCGCGTCGCGCTTCTCGGCCTGGAGCTGCATGGGGCTACTTTATCCTTGCGTAAAGTAAAACGATTACTTTACAGTCGGGGTCATGAACGAACCGATCCCTTGGCCGATCTGGCGAGTCAGCGCGATCATCGCGTCCTGCGCGTTTCTCACCGGCCTGGACGCGTCCGTCGTCAACGTCGGCCTCGACACGATCACCCGCGACCTGCACACCACGCTCGGCACCGCCCAGTGGGTAGCGACCGGCTACCTCGTCGCGTTCGCCGCGTCGCTCCCGATCTGCGGCTGGCTCGGCCGACGGATCGGCGTCGGCCGGCTCTGGCTCGCCTGCGCGGCCGCGTTCACGATCGCGTCGGCCGCCTGCGCGTTCGCACCGACGATCGGCTGGCTGATCGGTCTGCGCGTCGTCCAGGGCCTGGCCGCGGGCATGCTCATCCCGGCCGGTCAGACCGTGATCGGCCAGGCGGTCGGCCCGGCCAGGCTCGGCCGGGTGATGGCGGCGCTCGGCGTCGCGGTGACGCTGGCGCCCGCGCTCGGCCCGGTGGTCGGTGGCGCGGTGATCGAGGTCTGGTCGTGGCCCTGGCTGTTCCTGATCAACGTGCCGGTGGGCGTCGTCGCGATCTGGCTCGGTCTCCGGTACCTGCCGCGCGGTGAGGCCGGCGATCCCGGACGGCTCGACGCGTTCGGCCTGGTGCTGCTGAGCGTCGGACTGCCGTTGGTCGTGTACGGGTGCACACGGTTCGGGGAGTCGCGGGACGCCGGTCCGCTGGTCCTGGTGGGGGCGGGGGTGGGTGCGCTTGTGGTCTACGGTGTGCACTCGGCGCGATCGGCCAACCCGATCCTCGACCTGCGGCTGTTCGGCAACCGGGCCTACCGGGCCGCCGTCGCGACCGGCGCGTTCGCCGGTGCCGCGCTCTTCGGCGCGGGCCTGCTCTACCCGCTGTACTTCCAGCTCGGGCGCGGCGCCGACCCGCTGGAGACCGGCCTGCTCCTGCTCTCGATGAGCCTCGGAACCACTATCGCGCTCCCGCTCGCCGGACGCCTGTCGGACCGCATCGGCGGCGGCTGGGTCAGCCTCGCCGGCAGCCTGGTGACGGTCGCGTCCACGTTCCCGTTCGCACTACTTCCGATCGACGCCCCGGAGTGGATCGTCCAGGGCTTGCTGTTCGTTCGCGGAGCCGGCCTGGCAGGGGCGCTGACCCCGGCGGTCACCGCGGCGTTCGCGGCGGTCACGCCCACCCAACTGCCCGACGCGGCGGCGCAGGTCAACATCGTCAACCGCGTCGGCGGGGCACTGGGCGGCGCGATCTTCGCGGTGGTGGTCGCCAACGGGTTGCCGCGCGGCGCCGACGTGGCTTTCCACAGCGCGTTCTGGTGGCTCGTCGCCGCCTCCGCCCTCGGCGTCCTCGCCGCCGCCTGGCTCACCACCGCCGAGGCGCGCACGCATGAGACCGCCGCTACCGGGGAACGCATCTGACCATGTCCGTCACCGCATTCCAGAATTTCCCACTGGGCGACCGCGCTGCCCGCTGGGACGGCTCCGCCGCGGAGAAGCGCGTGCGTGCCTGGGCCGACGCCGAGGACGAGCCCAACGAGAAGTACCGCAACGCGCACGTCTGGTACGACAAGGACCGCAAAGACAAGTTCACCGGTTACAAGCTCCTCATCGCCGACGTCGTCGACGGTGAACTCGTCGCGATGCCACGGGGCTTCATGGCTGCCGCGGCGATCATGCAGGGCTCCCACGGCGGCATCGACCTCCCCGAGGCCGACATCGCCCGAGTCAAAAGCCACCTGGCCAAGTACTACGCCAAGCTAGGCGAGACCCCTCCCTGGGAGGACTGATCAGTAGACGTCGCGGACGTAGCGGCGGTCGGCTGAGAGTTGTTTGACGTAGGTCGCGGCGTCGTCGGAGGAGAGGTTGCCGTGGGTGGCGACCACCTCGCGCAGGGCCGCGTCGACGTCCTTGGCCATGCGGCGGGCGTCGCCGCAGACGTAGAAGTGCGCACCGTCGCGGAGCCAGGACCAGAGCTGGGCACCGTGCTCCCGCATGCGGTCCTGGACGTAGATCTTCGCGCGCTGGTCGCGGGAGAACGCGGTGTCCAGGCGGGTGAGCGTTCCGTCGGCGCGGAGCTGCTCCAGTTCGTCGGCGTAGTAGTGGTCCGTGGCTTGTTGCGGGGCGCCGAAGAACAGCCAGTTGCGGCCGGTCGCGCCGCGGGCGCGGCGATCCTGCAGGAACCCGACGAAAGGCGAGACGCCGGTGCCGGGGCCGACCATGATCGCCGGGGTCGCTGGGTCGGCGGGGGGCTTGAAGTGCGTGGCGCGCTGGACGAACACCGGCACGGTGGTGCCGGTGGGGGCGTCGGCGAGGAACGTCGAGCAGACGCCCTTGCGTTGGTGACCCGCCTCGTTGTCGAAGCGGACGACGGAGATGGTCGTGCGCACGAGGGTCGGGTCGTCGAGCGGGCTCGACGAGATCGAGTAGAGCCGGGGTTGGAGCGCCGGTAGGGCGTCGATCCATTCTTGGGCGGCTGCGTCGACGGGGTAGGTCGCGAGGAGGTCGGGGGCCTGGCGGCTCCAGGTCCAGCGGGCCAGTTCGCCCTTGTTGTCGGGGCGGAGGAGCTTGTTGAGTTCGCGACTCCGGGTGCGGTCGAGAACGAAGCGGAGCAGCTTCGGGGTCAGGGCTGCGATTTCGCGGTGGTGGAGTAGCGCCTCGTCGAGCGTGAGGTCCTGTCCGGACAGGGTTACCGGGGTGGTGGGGTCGAGCCCCGTGAGGGTGAGCCATTCGTCGACTAGCTTCGGGCAGTTCGTGGGCCGGACGCTGAGAGCGTCGCCGACGTCGTACTCCAGCTCGTTGGCCTCGAACGTGAACTCTCGCACCTCCCGTACCGCCCCAGACCCACTCAACACCCGATTTCCCACCACCCGAACCGCAACCGGAGCCCCCCTCCCACCCCGGTCCAGCGCCATTCCGGCGTCAGTGGCCCCGCCGGCTGCGGCGCTGTTCGTGCTGACCGCGCCGGCTGCGACCGGATGGGTCGAGAGTGCGGTTTGGATGTGGGTCATCCAGGCTTCGGCTGCGGGGGAGTAGTCCGGTTCGCAGTCGACGCGGTCGGTCAGGCGGTGGGCGCCCAGCTCGGCGAGACGGAGATCGAGGCGGCGGCCGTGGCCGCAGAAGTCGTCGTAGTTGGAGTCGCCGAAGGCCAGTACCGCGTACCGCAGCCCGTCGAGCCGGGGAGCGTCCGGTGCGGACAGTGCCTCCCAGAACGACCCGCCGTTGTCGGGTGCCTCGCCGTCGCCGTACGTGCTCGTCACGAACAACAGGTCCGACGCCTGGCGCAGCGCCGCTGGTGAGCAGTCGGCCATGTCGAACACGGTCACTGTGCGACCTGCCTCCGCGAGCCGAGCCGCCACCGACAACGCGAACTCCTCCGCGTTCCCGGTCTGCGAAGCCCACAGAACCATCACCCCCCGCGCCCCCACGCCTGCGATACCGACGGTGCCGACCGCGCTCCCGGCACCGGCCGCGCCGAATGCGCCCGCCGTGCTGGTGGCGCCTGCCGCGCCGAGGGTGCCTGGGCTCACGGTGCCCGTGCGGGAGTGGGTGCCGGCCAGGGAGCCGTTGATCCAGAGAGCCGTGTCCGGGGCGAACGGGGCGCCCGCCGGCAGTACCGGGATGCGTCCGTCGAGCGCTGGCGCGGCCTGCAGGCCCGTCAGGAAGCCCGCCAAGTAGTGGCGTTCCGCGGCCGAGAGCACTGGCGGTGCCATTGCGCCCAGCCCGAACACGTCGGTCAACGCGTCCACGGCGGCGGGCGCCGTGACGTCGACAGGAGCAGGAACGACTGTGAGCGCGACAGCGCACACCTTGAACTCGGGCTGAAACGAGATGGGGTCAACCGCGTCGTTCGTCACCGCGTTGACGCTCAGGTACTCGCCGAACACGTCGTTCCAGTGGAACGGCGCGAAGCACGTTCCGGGCAGCACCCGGTCCGTGACGACCACCGGCAGCACCGCCCGCCCCCGTCGCGACGCGACGTCGATCCGGTCCCCGTCCTGGACCCCGAGGTCAGCGGCGTCCGCCGGGTGAACCTCGACGAACGGCCCCGGGTTCAGCCGGCCCAGCTTCTCGACCTTGCCGGTCTTCGTCATCGTGTGCCACTGATGCGGCAACCGGCCCGTGTTCAGCACGAACGGAAAATCCTCGTCGGGCAGCTCGGCCGGCGGCACGTGCGGACGCGGATAAAACGCCGCCCGCCCACTCCCCGTCGGAAACACCATCCTGGTCCGCGCGCCGTCCGCGGAATCGACCGCGTAGCGCTGCGGATGCCGCGCAACCGCATCCCCCGGCGGCGAAGGCCACTGCACCGGCCCCTCCCGCAGCCGCGCGTGCGAAACGCCCCGCAGGTCGTATCCGGTCACCGGATTCGCGAACGCGGTCAGCTCGGCGAACACCTCCGCAGCGGACGCATGCGCAAAGCCCTCGAACCCCATCTCGGTCGCGACCCGGGCGATCAGCAGCCAGTCCGGCAACGCCTCGCCGGGCGCATCCACGGCCTGCGGTGCGAGCGTCAGGTTGCGCTCGGAGTTGACCGTCACCCCGTCGTACTCCGCCCACATCGCCGCAGGCAGCACCACATCGGCGTACTCGTTCGTCTCGGTGTTCGCGAACACGTCCTGCGTCACGACGAACTCCGCGGCCTCCAACCCCTCGATCACCGTCCGCCGGTTCGCGACCGACGCGACCGGGTTCGTGCAGATGATCCAGGCCGCCTTCACCTCGCCGTCGGCCATCCGCCGGAACAGATCGACGGTGCCCGAGCCCACCGCCGTCGGAATCGTCCCGGCCGGCAACCCCCACTGCGACTCCACGAACGCCCGATCGCCCTCGACCAGCACCGACCGCTGACCAGGCAGACCAGGCCCCATGTACCCCATCTCCCGGCCACCCATCGCGTTCGGCTGACCGGTCAGCGAGAACGGCCCGGCCCCGGGATGCCCGATCGCCCCCGTCGCCAGGTGCAGGTTGACCAGCGCGTTCGTGTTCCACGTGCCGTGGGTGCTCTGGTTGAGGCCCATCGTCCAGCAGCTCATCCAGCGGTCGCCGGCGCCGGCGATCAGGCGCGCGGCCTCCCGCAGGTCGTCTTCCGGAACGCCGGTGATCTCGGCAACCCGCGCTGGCGGGTAGTCCCGCAGCAGCGCCGGCATCGCGTCCCAGCCCTCGGTGTGGTTCGCGACGAAGTCGGCGTCCACCGGCAGCAGCGCGAGCAACCCGTTCAGCAAAGCCAGGTCCGTACCTGGCTTGAGCTGCAGGAACAGGTCCGCCTTCGCGGCGGTTGCGGTCCTTCGAGGATCGACGACGATCAGCTTGGCGCCGCCGCGTTTGATCCGGTCGAGCATCCGGAGGAACAGGATCGGGTGGCAGTCGGCCATGTTCGAGCCGATCACCAGGAACACGTCGGCGTGGTCGAAGTCGTCGTACGAGCCGGGTGGGCCGTCGGCGCCGAGCGAGAGTTTGTAGCCGCTCGCCGCGCTGGCCATGCAGAGCCGCGAGTTCGACTCGATCTGGTTCGTGCGCAGGTAGCCCTTGGCGAGTTTGGTGGCCAGGTACTGGGCTTCGAGCGACATCTGACCGGAGACGTAGAGCCCGATCGCGTCCGGGCCGTGCTCGTCGCGGATCGCCCGGAGGCGCCGGGCGGTCAGGGTGATCGCCTCGTCGACGGGGGTGGGGGTCTGGCCCGCGTCGTCGCGGACCAGGGCCGTGGAGAGCCGGCCTTCGGCCGACAACAGGTCCACGCTGGTGGCGCCCTTGGTGCAGAGCCTGCCCCGGTTCGCCGGATGTTCCTTGTCTCCGGACGCTGTGAGTGCGCGCCGCCGCCCGTCGGCGTCGCGCCCGATCTCCAGGACGACGCCGCAGCCGACGCCGCAGTACGAGCACACGGTCTTAACGCGTTCGGACACGCCTCGATGGTGCGAACCAGGCGTTTCGTCGACGTCACGCGGTTCGGGCAGGCCTGGTTACACCTCCCGCACACCGCCCCGCCCACACGGTGAGCCCGCCGTACCCTGGCCCACCGGCCGCGGGGCGACGCGACTCCGGGGGAGCGCGGTCACGCCGGGGTGCGGGCGGACAGGGTTCGCCAGACGATGTCGCGGGCGAGGGGGAGTTGGGTGAAGCGGACGCCGGTCGCGGCGCGAACGGCGTTCGCGAGGGCGGGGGCGATCGGGTTGAACGGGGATTCGCTCATCGACTTGGCGCCGAGGGGGCCGATCGGGTCGTGCACGTCGGTGACGAAGCGGACGTCGGTGTGGGGCACGTCGGCGAAGGTGGGGAGGTGGTAGGTGCGGAAGGTCGGGTTCGTCACCGCGCCGGTCTCGTCGATCCGGACGTGTTCGAACAGAGCGGCGCCCAGGGCCTGGGCGATGCCGCCTTCGATCTGACCGCGGCATTGCATCGGGTTCATCACGCGGCCCGCGTCGGCGGCGTGGACGCTGCGGAGGATGCGGATCTCGCCGGTGCCCGGGTCCACCGCGACGCGGAACCAGTGCGCGTTGAACGCGACCGACCGCGGAGTCCCCCCGAAATGCCCCTCCCCCCTGAGCCGCCGCCCGGCAGCGTGCGCGGCCTCCCACAGATCCTTCAACGTCACCCGGCCGGCGCCACCGACGACCGCATCCGCCTCCAGCCGCCACCCGCCGGCGCCTGCGGCGCCTGACGTGTTTGCGGTTGGGAGCGCGCCGGCCGCGGTGGAGAGGAGGGTGGAGTGGAGGGCGCGGGCGGCGGATAGGACTGCGTTGCCGGTGACCGTCGTGCCGGTGGAGCCGAAGGCGCCGGTGTCGTGGGGGACGGCGTCGGTGTCGGACTGGCGGATCGTGATCCGGTCGACGGTGGTGCCGAGCACGTCGGCGGCGATCTGCTGGAACACGGTCGTGCTGCCGTTGCCGAACTCCGCGGTTCCCACCGCGAGCTCGTAGTGCCCGTCGGCCAGCAGCGTGACCGTCGCGTCGGAGTAGTGGCCGTTGGGCGGCGTGGTGGCGATCATCGCGATCGCACTGCCGTCCCCGACGAGCCACCCGGGGGGAACGTCGTCCGCGCGCGCCTGCCGGGCCTCCCGGAGAACGTCGAGGCACTGATCGAGCCCATAGCTCGCCACCGTCAGATCCGCCTCGTGCCCCGCCGGCGTGACCAGCGGATCCCCACCCCGGATCACGTTGCGCGCCCGGAACTCGACGGGATCGAGCTCGAGCTCCCGAGCCAACTCGTCCATCGCCGACTCCACCGCGAACAGCACCTGACCGAGCCCGTACCCCCGGAACGCCCCCGACGGCACCGTGTTCGTATACGCCGCGTACCCCTCGACCTTCTTGTTGTCGCACCGGTACACAGCCATCGACTCACCACACGCGTGGAACAGCACCCCCGGCCCGTGGTTGCCGTACGCACCGGTGTTCGACACGATCCGCAGATCCATCGCCGTGAGCGTTCCGTCGCTCGTCGCGCCGAGCCGGACCCGCGTGGTGAACGGATGCCGCGTCGTCGCGCCCTCGAACTGCTCGGAGCGCGTGTACTCGTACTTCACCGGGCGCTTCGTGACGAGCGCGGCCAGCGCCACCAGGTCCTCGGCCAGCATCTCCTGCTTGCCGCCGAACCCACCGCCGACCCGGCCGGTCAGCACCCGCACCCGGTCCAGCGGCAGGTCGAAGACCGTGCACAGCGCCCGCCGGGTCAGGAACGGCACCTGGCTGCTCGACCGCACGACCAGTCGCCCGGCGTCGTCGAACCAGGCCACCGAGCCGTGGGTCTCCAGGCTGGCGTGTTGCACTCGCTGGGTACGGAACGTTCCGGTCCACGTCGCGTCGGCGGCGGCGAGACCTGCCTCGACGTTCCCGATCTCACCGTGCACCTCGCCGGCGACGTTTCCCTCCGCCCGTGCGATCCCGTCCCCGGGTCCCTTGTCGGCGTGCAGCACGGGTGCGCCCGGCTGCAACGCGTCCTCCGCGTCGAAAACCGCGTCGAGGACGTCGTACTCGACGACGATCAGGCGACAGGCCTCTTCCGCGGCGCCTTCGGACTCCGCCACCACCGCGGCGACCCGCTGACCGTGGAAGCGCACCACGTCGTCGAGGACACGGGTGTCGAGCGGATCGTCCTGATCGCGCTCGTGGCGGCCGGTGGAGTACAGCTTCGTCGGTGCGTCCTCGTGCGTGAGGACGGCGTGCACGCCGGGAACGGCCCGCGCCGCCGAGGCGTCGATGCGGACGATCCGCGCGTGCGCGTGCGGTGACCGCAGCACCTTGAGGTGCAACAGCCCCGGAACGTCGACGTCGAACGTGTAGCGGGCCGCGCCGGTGACCACGAGCGGACCGGCGGGGGCGGGCGCGTTGCCGCCGATACCGGCCTCGTCCGAGGCGTGCTGCACTCCGCGGACGGCGTCCTCGATCGCGCGATAACCCGTGCAGCGGCACAGGTTGCCCTTGAACGCCCGCGGCAGGTCGTCCTTCTGCCACTCGTCCAACGCGGCCGTCGTCATCACGAACCCGGCCGTGCAGAAGCCGCACTGGAAACCCTGGGCGTCCAGGAACTGCTGTTGGACGGAGTGCAGGTGCCCGTCGCGAGCCAGCCCCTCGACCGTCGTCACGGTCTTGTCCCGGGCGCGGACCGCCGGATAGAGACAGCTGTGCACGGGGGAGCCGTCCACGTGGACCGTGCAGGCACCGCAGTCGCCGGCGTCACAGCCTTTCTTCACGCCGAAGTGCCCGAGCTCCCGCAAGTGCGTGCGCAGGCACTGGCCCGGGCGTGGGGGCTGCTCGTACGGCTTTCCGTTGACGATCATCGGGTCGCCGCCAATTCGCTGCGAATATCGTCCGCATAACGCAGTGTGAGGTGCCGACGCCAGGCGGGAAGCCCGTGAACGTCGTCGACCCAGAGCTCGGGGGGAATGACGGCCGTCAGGTCGATCGCGGACGGAACCGACGGGAAGCGGAGCTGCACCGGTCGGCGCGTGGACGCGGTGACCGTGAGGACGAACGTGCCGTCGGCGTCGACGCGACCGATCACCAGCGCGGCCGACCGCCCCAGCGTGTGCAGCGACCCGCGGCGGAACGCGGTGCGTGCACTGACCGCCGTTTTCGGCAGAAAGATGGACCGCAGGAACTCGCCCGGCCGCAGATCGGTCGTGCCCTCACCGGTCACGAACTCGACGACCGGAACCAGACGACGCGCACCATCCAGCGCCTCGACCGTGCACACCCCGTCGAGCGCCGCGGTCAACGACGTCATCGGACCAGCCGGAAGCGCAGCACACAGGTTGCCACCCACCGTCGCCACGTTCTGGATCTTGAAGCTGGCCAGGAATGCGTCGCAGCAGGAACGGAACAGCGGTGGACCGTAAGCGTCCAGCTCGGCGATCGTGCAGGTCGCGGCGATCTCCAGGCCGTCAGGCGTCGGCGTGAGCGCGGGCCAGCCGAGCGTGGTGAGGTCGCGGAGCCGGCGCAGATCCGGCTGCGGTTCGGAGAACAGCACGGTGCCGCCGGCGAGCCAGCCGTCGCCGGGCCGCCAGTCGCCGGCCTCGGCCGCGCCGGTCACCTCGTCGATCGTGTTCAGGTCCACGCTCAGTCCTCGTACCTGGGCACCTCCGGGACGTGCTTCCCCGATCATCACATCACTGCCAGTGACCAGCGGCTACTGGTGTTTCCTCCGAACGTGACGGCCCGGCACCCCACCTGAGCTGGCCGATCCCACAGGTTCCCCCGCGGAATGCCGATGGGGCGTCAGGCGGCCGTCCCGAGCGCCGCAGCCGTGCGCGGAAGGAGGCCGTCACGATGACGTCCCGCCGCGCACAGCTGCTCGCCGAGCTCACAGAGGTCGTGGTGCTGTCCGCGATCATCGCGGTCGTCAACGAGGTCGGCTGGTACGGGGGGCACTCGACACCGGTGCTGCTCGCGCTCACCGCTCCGCTGCTGCTCGCCAACACGACAGCGGTGCAGCTGTGGCTCGCCGGCGGCGTCCTGCGGCAGCGGGTCGCGCTGCGGATGTTCCTGCACATGGTGGTCTGCTTCGGCGTCGCCGCGTTCGTCACCGGCTGGGGTCCGGTGATGATGGGCGGCCTGATCGTGGTCGCGAGCCTGCACATGCGCTGGAGCGGTGCGCGGGTCTGGCGCCTGGCCGTCGCGTACTCGTGCGTGACCGCGGGGCTGGGCGCACTCGCGATCGACCGGGGCCTCGTCGCCGACTACTTCGGCTCGCCCGAGTCCTACGTCCTGTGCGGGTTGATCCTGTTGGTCGTCGTCCTGGTGATCCGGAGCTACGGCACGATTCTGGAGCAGCAGGAGGAGACGCAGCGGGAGCTGGTCGGCTCACGGGCCGCCGCCCGGCGCAGCGAACGGTGGTTCCGTGCCCTGGTCAAGAACACCAGCGACGTCATCACGGTGGTGGACTCGGCGGGCCTGTTCACCTACGTGTCGGAAGCCGCCGAGCAGCGGCTCGGGCATCGCCCGACCGACCTGCTGGGTGGTCCGGCGGACGAGATCGTCGACCCGATCGACCGCGAGGCGTTCGCGGTCTTCCTCGACGGCATGATGGAGCCCTCGTCCGGTGACCACCGGGCCGAACTGCGCCTCTGGCACGCCGACGGCACGCCGCGGTGGCACGAACTCACCGCCTACAACCTCCTCGACGACCCGGAGATCATGGGCGTCGTCCTGAATTGCCGGGACGTCCACGAGCGCCGGGCCTACCACGACCTGCTCGCATTCGACGCCTCGCACGACGCGCTGACCGGGCTGGCCAATCGCGTCCAACTCAACCGCGCGTTGGACGAGGCGCTGCTGCTGCGGGCGGCGACGATGGCCGCGGCGGGCGACGAGGGCATGCCGACCGTCGCGGTGTTGCTCATCGACTTGGACGGCTTCAAGCCGGTCAACGACACCTACGGCCACGAGTGCGGCGACGCGCTGCTGGTGACCGTCGCGCGACTGCTGGAGCGCAACGTGCTCGGCGTCGACACCGTGGCGCGGATCGGCGGTGACGAGTTCGTCGTCGTGCTGGGCGGCATCACCCGGGAGAGCGACGCGATCGCTGTCGCCGAGCGGGTGCTCCGTGCCCTCCGCACCCCGATGCGCCTTCCGCACGCCGAGGTGCAGGTGGGCGCCAGCATCGGCATCGCACTCGCGGACGACGAGGCCGGTGCCGTCGAGATGATCCGGCGTGCCGACCACGCCATGTACCGGGCCAAGCGCGAAGGACGTAACCGCTGGTCATCGTATGCGGCGGAGTGCGGGCCCGGCGCCGCCGACGGGGCGGGTCGGCTCAGCGGGGACGAAGCGGAGATCGCGGCGGCGGCACTCGAACGCGACCTGCGCGTCGCGCTGGCGACCGGACGCGGCTTGTCGGTCGTCTACCAGCCGATCGTGCTGCTGGACGACCGCTCGCTGTGGGGCTTCGAAGCGCTGATGCGCTGGGCCCACCCGGCCCGCGGCCCGGTGTCTCCCACGGAGTTCGTGCCGATCGCCGAGCGGACCGGCATCATCCACGAACTCGGTCGCTGGGTACTCGACCACGCCTGCCGCCAGGTCGCGGAGTGGCAGCGTTCGCTCCCGGACGACCAGCAGTTCTCGGTGTCGGTCAACCTGTCGGCGCGGGACCTCGATCAGCCCCGTGTCGTCGACATCGTGCTGGAGACGATCGCCACCGCCGGCCTCGACGCCGAACATCTCGTCCTGGAAGTGACCGAGAGCGCGCTCGTCGATCCGGACCTGGCGATCCCGGCGCTGAGCCGGCTCAGCGAGGCCGGCATCCGGATCGCGATCGACGACTTCGGCACCGGGTATTCGTCGCTGCAGTACCTCACGCAGATGCCGGTCGACATCCTCAAGCTCGACCGCTCGTTCGTGAGCAAGCTGGACGGCACTCCGCAGCACGCCGCGATCGCCGAGGCCGTCGTCCGGCTGAGTCAGACGCTGCACCTGGGGACCGTCGCCGAGGGCGTGGAGACCGAGGAGCAGGCCGCGGAGCTCGCTGCGCTGGGTTACCGGAAAGGCCAGGGCTATTTGTTCTCCAGGCCGCTCAGCGCGGACGACGTAGCCTCGAAGCTGCTGACGATCGGTAGTCGGTGGTGAACGTCGTTGGAGGTTTCCTCCAAATCGATGGACGTGACGTTCGTCGCGGAACGCCCTGGAGCCCGAGATAACTGAGTAAATAGCCTCCTGACAGGAAGTTTTCAGGAGGAGGCTCATGTCCACGCTCAGCGTCACCCGGTCCCCCCGCGTCCTCGCCGACGTAATCCCCGGTGGCATCGTTCGGGACGCCGCTCTCGTCGGCGGGTCGGCACTCTTCGTCGGGCTCTTCGCGCAGATCGCGATCCCGCTTCCGTTCACCCCGGTGCCGATCACGGGCGGCACGTTCGCGGTGCTGCTCTCGGTGGCGGCACTCGGCCCGGCACGCGGTGTGCTGGGCATGCTCGTGTACCTGCTCGCCGGAATGGCGGGAGTGCCGTGGTTCTCCGACCAGATGTCGGGCTGGTCGATGCCGTCGTTCGGCTACATCCTCGGGTACGTGCTGGCCGCGGCCGTCGTCGGTGCGTTGGCTCGTCGGGGCGCCGACCGGACGGTGCTGCGTACGGTGCCGCTGATGATCGCCGGGAACCTGGCGGTCTACGCGATCGGTGTGCCGTGGCTGATGGCGTCGCTGGACGTCAGCTTCTCGAAGTCGCTCGAGCTCGGCCTGACGCCGTTCCTGATCGGTGACGCGGTGAAGGTCGCGCTCGCTGCCCTGGTGCTCCCGGGCGCCTGGGCGCTCGTCGGCCGAGCCGACCAGGCACTCAGCCGTCGCGCCGAGCGCCGCTCGGACGACGCGGCCTGACGGAGCTGCCCGCCCCGGCGTTGCGATGGCGCGCGCCGGGGCGGGCGAACGGCCCGGCCTAGGATCGAGCGGTGACCGAAACGCTCGCTCCGGAGATCGACAGCAGCGACCCCTCGTCGTTCCCGTGGAGCGTGTTCCACGACCGCCACCCGGTACTGATCGAGCGGGTGGCCACGCAACTGCCGCGCCCGGCGTCCCACCGTGCGGCGCTCGACGCGCTGCTGCTCGAATCGACGTCCGGCACGATCACCGCGCCCGACGTCGACGCGCTGCGGCACGAACCGTGGCCGTGGTGGCGCCCGGAGTACCGCGGCCTGCCGTGGGGCGAGACACCGTTCCTCTGGGCGGAAAGCTACTTCTACCGCCGCATTCTCGACGCCGTCGACTACTTCGTGCCCGGTCCGTGGCGCGGCGTCGACCCGTTCGCGCCCACCAAGATGGGCGAGTTGGCCGGTGAGGCCGTCGACGACGAACTCGCCGCCCTCGATGCGTCGCCCGAGTGGGACGCGCTCGTGCAGTCGTCGCTGTGGGGGAACCGCGCGGACCTGAGCTTCCAGGCCGGCCCGACCGCCGGGTCGGAGACGGGCGGGCTGATCGCCGACGACAGCGACGCGTTCCGCGCGCTCGTGCACGACCGGGCGCCGGGCGCGGTGCACCTGATCGCCGACAACGCCGGCCGGGAGCTGCTCCCGGATCTGATCCTGCTCGATCATCTGTTGGACGCCGGGCTCGCGACCGCTGCCGTGCTGCACGTCAAGCCGCATCCCTACTACGTTTCCGACGCCACGACGGCGGACGTGCTCGCCGCGCTGAACCGGCTCACGGGTGCCCCCGGGCGGGCGCGGGACGTGGGCGAGCGGCTGGACGGGTTCCTGCGGGACGGGCGGCTCGAGATCGACGCGCACGAGTTCTTCTGTGGTCCGTTGACCTATCAGGCCCTGCCGGTCGATCTCCGTAGCCGGTTCGCGGAGGCTTCGTTGACGATCTCGAAGGGCGATCTGAACTACCGGCGCCTGGTCGGGGACCGCCACTGGCACGCGACCGCGCCGTTCGCGGGGCTCACCTCGCATTTCCCGAGTCCGTTGGCCGCGTTGCGGACGTTGAAGTGTGATGTCGCCGTTGGGCTGACGGAGGAGACGCTCGTTCGGCTGGACGCCACCGGGAAGTCCTGGCGGCTCACCGGGGAGTACGCGGTGATCCACACGCGCGGCTAGGTGCTCCAGCGGGGTTCGCTGGAGCCCCAGGTGACTGGGCCGGTCGGCCAGTCGCGCGGGCCGTCGTCGAGGCGGAACGGCGGCAGCGCGTGCCGCACGACGCCGTACGGGCTGTTCAGCTCCCCCAACCAGTCGTTGGCATCGAACGCTCCGGCGCCGGCACTGCGCGGAGCTCGGAGGAGCCAGGTGGCGGTGCGGGCCAGGGAAGCGCGGATCGTGGCGCCGCCGCCGCGGGTGAGTGCGCGGAGGATCGCTGCGGCGAGCAGGTAGCCGGTCGCGTGGTCGAGGGCCTGCGCGGGCAGCACTCCCGGGTGGCCGTCCGCGTCGGCGGTGGATGCGGCGATGCCGCTGGCGGCCTGGACGAGGCTGTCGAACCCGCGGCGGGTCCGCCACGGTCCGGTCGCGCCCCAGGCGGTGAGGCTCGCGACGACGAGCTCCGGACGCGCGGCGCGGAGTCGGTCCGCGTCGAGCCCGAACGCGTCCAGGGCGCCGGCGCGGTACCCGGTGACCACGACGTCGGCGTCGGCCAGCAGGTCGTCGAACGTGCGGCGGTCCGCGGGGGAGCGGAGGTCCAGGAGCGTCGAGCGCTTGCCCAGCCCCGTGTCGAGGTGCTGGGGAATCAGCTCGGGCAGGTTCGGTGAGTCGACCCGGAGCACGTCCGCCCCGAGGTACGCCAGCGTCCGGGTGGCCACCGGCCCGGCGATGACCCGAGTCAGATCCAACACCCGCATCCCGCGCGCCGCCGCGCCGCTGTCGGCCCCGGTTCCGACCAGGGGGCCGGCGGCTGCGGCGTAGCCGGGGCTGGTCTCTGTGAGAGAGCCGGTGGCCGCGGATCGGCCGGCGGGGGAGGTGGCCCAGGACTCCGGGGTGCGTACGGCCAGGGCCAGGCCGCCGGCAGCGGTGACCCTCTCCTCGACGTCGAGGGCGGAACGTTGGGCGAGGTGGGTGGCGAGCGCGTCCCGGTCGGCCCCGGACGGGAGACCGAGCGCGCCGAGGAGCCGCGACTCGTGGTGCGGATAGTTCGCATGCGTCCGAACCCACCCGTCCCGCGTCCGGAAGAAGCCGGAGAGCGGTGCCCAACCGCCTACCTCGACCCCGTCGAGACGCAGGTGGCGTTCACTGGTGAACGCTGTCGCAACCGCACGCCGATCCACCGTGCAGTTCCGGACCGAACCGCCCCGCGAGGCGAGGAACTCACCGGCCGCGAGCCCGGCCGACGCCACCGCCGCAACGGCCAGATCCGTCACCGGCAGCGGCGACGGCAACGTCTGCGTCGGCCCCGCGATACGCAGCCGCGACAACGCCTCGGGCGCCCCGCCCACCCCGGCCCAGAACTCCGCGATCGCCCGGCTCTCCATCCTGGAACGCTACCTGCGCAGAACGCAGAACTCGTTGTCCTCCGGGTCGGCGAGGACGACGAACGGCTCCTCACCGGTCTGGCCGACGTCGATGCGGCGCGCACCGAGCCCTTCGAGCCGGACCACCTCGTCGTCCACGTCACCGACGGTGACGAGGTCGGGATGGAACCGGTTCTTGCCTGCCTTGGCCTCGCCGGAAGCCTGCAGCCAGACCGTCGGGGTGCTCGGCGGCGCACCGGCCGGCGGGTAGAGCTTCGCCGACCCGTCGTCGCCCTTGTCGATCCGGTAGCCCAGGGCCTGCGACCAGAACTGCGCCATCAGATCGACGTCCCGGACGTCCAGCGTCCACTGCGCGAATGAGCTCACCATGGCCGTAGGACTGCCCGTTCCAGCGGCCGCTAAGTACGCGACCTCGGGTCGAGGTGGTACCGGCCGATCAGGGCCTTCGTGCGGGTGCGGACGCCCGGCAGGATCGCGAGGCCTTCGTCGCCGGGGCAGGCGGTGCGGCTGGTTTCGCGGTGCGGGGAGATCGCCGGGATGCGGACGGTGGTGCGCTTCTTGTAGCGCGTCGACGGGCCGCCGGTGATCCGTTGCGTCGAGAGCGGGTCGACGCCGTAGCGCCCGAGTTTGAACGCGGCGTAGCGGGCGACGGCTTCGCGGGCGGCTGCGCTGATCGGCTGTTTGTCGTGGTTGCCGATTATCGCGATGCCGGAGGTGCCGGTGTTGAAGCCGCCGGCGTGGATGCCGATCACCGGGCGGTCGAGGCCGCCCGCCCGACCTTCCCAGAGGCGTCCGTACTTGTCGACGAGGACGTTGTAGCCGATGTCGCCGTATTTCTCGGTGACCGACATGTAGTAGTAGATCGAGCGGATGATGCGTGGGACGTCGTCGGCGCTGTAGTTGTTCGTCGTTGCGGTGTGGTGGAGTACCACCGCCTTGAGGCTGGACGCGTAGCGCGGGCGTTTGCGCATGTAGGCGGTGCTGGCGCCCCAGGCGCTGCGGCTGAAGATCTGGACTACGCCGTTGCCGTAGCGGGTCGGTTGCCGGGCTGCGGCGGGGAGGCCGCGGAAGGTCACCGGGTTGGATCCCGGATCGAGCAGGTCGAGCGTGACGTCCTTCGGTGAGCGGCCGCTGACGCCGGTCAGGACGACGTCGATCGCTTCGGCGTCGCCGGTCCAGATCAGGCCTGGACCGGTGCGGCCGGCGCGGTTGTTCGCCCCGTGGTATTCGTTCGTGGTCCACGGGGACCACTTGGGTGTGCCGGACGCCTTCGTGCGGACGGCGACGCTCACCTCGCCGAGTGCGACGTCGCGACGCCAGGTCACGCCGACGGCGGCGAACCGTACGCCTGCGGTCGCGGCGCGCAGGACGCGCGCCGTGCCGTCGACCGCCAGCTCGTGCCCGTCCGCGAGCGGCACGCCCACCGGCTGCACGGCCAGCCCCCGCGCACCCCCGGTCGGCGCCCCAGCACTCCCTACCCGGAGCCGCCGAGCAACCCGCACCACCCCATCACCCGCGCTACCCACGGCCGCGCCCGTGCCGCGCGCAGCGTCTGCGGCTGTGTCGGCCGCGGCGGCCACGTGGGCCGGTGCGGCTCGGGTGGTGGCTGTGGCTTCGGTGGCGGGTGTCAGGACGCCCGCCGCTAGCGTGGCTGCGGCCACCATGCCGCTGGCCAGAAAGGTTCGGCCTGTTCTCCTGGACTGTCGCATGACCCGTCGCCCCCGCGATCCGGAATCAGGAGTAGGGCGTCGGCAAAGGCGCCCCACTACCTCGTCGGCACGGGGCGGCGGGTCATGAGTGAGACGCGGGATCCTCCGGCCGAACCACCCGCACATCGGCCAACTGAGTGAGTCCGCAAACAGTCAACAGGTACTCGTTCAACGGCGCGATGTGCACCTCGATCGAATCGGCGTGCACGAACAACGCCGCGAGCGCCGCACTGTCGAGGTATTCGACCCGGGTCAGATCGACGAGGAGCTTGCTCTTCGGGCTGACCTCGGCCGCCAGCCGGTCCCGGAAGTCCGCGGCGTTGCTCAGATCGATCTCACCGGTAGCGGTGAGCCGCGCGCGTCCGTCCTCGGTAACGCCGCTGGTCATCTGCAGGGGGACGGTCATGACGCGATCCTCGTGGTCATTTCTACGGTGGTGCCGGTGGCGCCGGTGTGCAGGGTGACGTCGGCCATCAGCGATCGGATCAGATGGAGTCCGTGCCCACGGTGCGGGTTACCCGTGGTGTCCCTCCATTCACCGGTGTCGGACACGGTCACGCGCAGATCGTCGCCCAAAGCGCTGGCGACCAGCCGCACTCGGCCGGTGGCGCCACGGTAGCCGTGTTCGACGGCGTTGGCGCAGGCTTCTCCGGCCGCGACCAACACGTTCTGAGCGTCGGCAGTGGTGATCCCGGCGCGGGCTAGCCAGTTGCGGAACGTGGACCGCACCCCCGCCAGCTCGCCCGCCCGGGCCTCGAACGACACGTCGAGCGGCGCCGGGTGCCGGTAGAGCAGCAGGGCGACGTCGTCGCTGGTGCCGTCCTGGCCGGCCAGCTCGTCCATGACGTGGTCGGCGAGGTCCTCGACCGGCAGCGACCGGTGGTCTCGAACCGTGACGGCGGCCTGCTGAATGCCGGAGTCGATCGACACCCGCCGACGTTCGACCAGCCCGTCGGTGTAGAGCAGCAGAACGGCCCGGCCCGGCAGCACGATCTCGGCGTCGGCGCGCGGGTTCCCCCGCTTCAGCCCGAGTGGCGTTCCGCGGCTGGCTTCGAGCAGTTCGGTACGCCCGTCGGGGTTCGTGACGATGCCTGGCGGATGACCGGCGCTGCTGTAGACGAGCCGGCCGGTGGTGGCGTCGAGGATCCCGCAGAACGCAGTGGTGCACGCTGCGCCGGGCAGCAGCCGGGCGAACGTGTCCAGGGCGGTGAGTACCGCGGCGGGACCGCTCTCCCGCAGCAGCAACGCGCGCCCCGCGCTGCGCAGCTGCCCCATCACCGTTGCGGCCGCCAGCCCACGCCCGACGCAGTCGCCGACCATGATGCCGATCCGCCCGTCCGGCAGGTCGACCGCGTCGTACCAGTCCCCGCCGACCTCGAGCGGACGCCCGGCCGGCTGGTAGCGCACCGCGAAACCGCCGGGCAGCACCGACGGGCCGAGGATCGAGCGCTGCAGCGCCTCGGCGACCGCGCGCTGCTGGTCGAACGCGTACGCGCGCTGCAGCGCCTGCGCCAGCGAGCCCCGCAGCCCCAACAGCAGGTCCTGGTCCTCTGGGCCGAAACCGCGGGTCGGATCGAGCACGAGCCAGAGCGCGACCGGGCCGAGCGCCGAATCGACGGTGGTACCCGCCCCGGCCGGCCGACCGGAATCCCCCTCGATCCGGAGGCCGGTCGGTGGAACGTCGCCCAGCTCGGCCGGTTCCGGTCCGGGCCCGGCCTGCGCCGCCACTCCCGAACCGCGGGCGAACACCGTCCGCGCCTGCCACTGCTTCCGAAGCTGTTCGACGCCTGCCTGCAGCACCTCGGGGACGGTGCGCGCCGCCCCGAGCCGCTCGTTCATCGCGTTGAGCGCGGTGTCCCGTTGCGCGGCCCGGTGTTCGGCGGTGACGTCACGAATCGTGCCGACGATCATTTTTTCGCCGCGGTCGTCGTCGACAACATTGATCGAAACGGCGGCCCAGAGCCGGTGACCGTCACCGTGCCGCAGAGGGACGGTGAAGTCCCCGTAGGGGCCTTCGAGGATGCGGCGGTAGGCCTCGACGACCTGCTGGTGGGCGGACGGATCGGACTGCGCGTCCGGCCACCAGGGCTGGGGCGCGGGGTACGGGAGGCCCTCGGCGGGGTAGCCGAGGATCTCGGTGAAGGCCGCATTCATCTCGACGACGGTGCCCTCGCCGTCGGAGACGAAGAAGCCCTCCTGGAGCGAGTCGATCAGCGCCGCACGCCACTGGGCGTGGTGGTTGCGCAGGTTGGCGAGGTCGACGATCGTGCGCACCCGCGCCAGAAGCTCCTGCGCCGCGAACGGTTTGACCAGGTAGTCGTCCGCTCCGGCGTCGAGGCCCTCGACCGCTGCCTCCTGCCCGGCCCGCGCCGAGAGCAGCAGGATCGGGATACCGGCGGTGCGGGTGTCGGCGCGGAGTGCGGTGACCAGCTCCAGACCGTCCAGGCCGGGCATCATGACGTCGCTGACGATCAGGTCGGGTGGGTGGGCCCGGGCGGCACCGAGCGCCGCGACACCGTCGACGACCGTCGTCACGTCGTACCGGCTGCGGAGCAGACGCTGCAGGTAGTCACGCATGTCGGCGTTGTCGTCGGCGACGAGGACCCGCGCGCGGCCGGCGTCCCCCGTCGATATCGGACGGACGACGGCGGTGTCTCCGATCGTGCTGGTCACGTCGGGAAGCCACCGCAGTGCCTCCTGCACGAACGGCTCGGCCGTACTCGTCGGCAGATCGACGTCGGTCGTCGTCGAGATCTGGTCGGACGGCAGATGGGCGGAACCGAACCGCAGACCGATCGTGAACGTCGTGCCGCGGTTCGGCTCGCTCTCCGCGGTGATGCTGCCGCCGTGCAGTTCGACGAGTTCGCGCACCAGCGCGAGGCCGATGCCGCTTCCCTCGTTCGAGCGGGAGCGGGGCATCGGGATGCGGTGGAACCGCTCGAACAGCCGCGGCATCTCGTCGGCCGGTACGCCGATGCCGGTGTCGACGACCTGGACTGTTGCGCCCTCGGTGGCTTGCTGAACGAGGACCCGGATCGTGCCGTCGAACGTGAACTTCAGCGCGTTGCTGAGCAGGTTTAGAACAACCTTCTCCCACATTCCACGATCGACGAAGACGGGCTGGTCGAGGTGGGCGCAGTCGACGTCGAAGACCAGACCGGCGCGCTCGATCGCGGCCCGGAACACGCTGGCGAGCTCCGCGGTGAACAGCGCCAGGTCGATCGGCTCGAACCGGGCCTGCATCCGGCCGGCTTCGATGCGCGAGAAGTCGAGCAGCGTGTTGACCAGCTTGGCCAGCCGCTGACCGTTGCGGTGGATCATCTCGACGTCGTCGCGCGAGCGTTGGTCGTCGGCGGGAAGGCGGTCGCGGAGCTCCTGCACCGGGCCGGTGATGAGCGTCAGCGGGGTGCGGAACTCGTGGCTGATGTTGGAGAAGAACGCGGTCTTCACACGGTCGAGCTCGGCCAGTTCCTCGGCGCGCCGCTCCTGGGCCTGGTAGCTGCGTGCACTGGCGATGCCGCTGGCCACATGGGTGGCGGTCAGCTCGATGAAGCTGCGGTACGAGACGTCGTCGGGGTCGCGGTAGCGGTTGAGCCCGGCGACCAGGACGCCGTACGACGCGCCACCCTGACCGAGCAGCGGCACCTGCAGGACCTTCGTCGGCGGCAACGGCCAGTCGCCGCGGGGCAGCGACGCCGACAGCTCGTCGTCGAGATCGATCAGCCTCGACTCCTGCTGGGTCGGATCGACGTGCCAGGGGGAGTCCTTCGTCAGCACCTGCGGCGCCGCGGGGTGGCCGGCGTCGATGCCGGACGTGGCGGCGAGTTCCGCGTTTCCGTGCTGGTCGAACAGATAGATCGCGGCGAACGGCAGGTCACGGAGGTTGCGCCGGAGCTGCTCGGCGGCGAACGTCAGCGTCTCGCGCTCGGTGCGGACGACGCTCGGGTCGGAGCCGAGGTCCCGCAGGGTCGACATCCGCCGTGCGCCGATGACCCGCTCGGTGTCCTCGCTGACGACGCACAGCATGCCGACGAGGACGCCGTCGTCGTCGCGGAGCGGACTGTAGGAGAACGTGTGGTAGGTCTCCTCGGGGAAGCCGGAACGCTCCAGGAACAGCAGGAGCCCCTCGTCCCAGGTGGCTTTGCCGGTGGTGAGCACGGTGTCGATCCGGGGGCCGATGTCGTTCCAGATCTCCTCCCAGACCGTGCTCGCCGGCTGACCGAGGGCCCGCGGGTACTTGCGGCCCAGCGTGTCGCGGCGGTAGGCGGCGTTGCAGAAGAACGTGAGGTCCGGGCCCCACGCCATCCACATCGGGAAGCGGGACGGGAGCAGAATGTTGACCGCGGTGCGGAGGCTCTGGGGCCACTCGGCCGGTGGGCCGAGAGGGGTCGCCTGCCAGTCCACGCGGGCCAGATCGGCGCCGACTTCGGGGTCGGAGGCGAAGACGTCGAGCCCGGCCGAAGATCTGTCACCGCTCATCGCGTCGGAAGGTCCCTCTCGCCCGGGGCGGATCAGCGACCACGGTACCTCGGGAGGGTCGCTGACGACGGCCTCTGGTCGCGCGGCACGTGTTGCCGGTGCGGCATTCACCGAGCCCGCGAAGGTCCGGCGCGGCGCGGGCGCCGCCGCGCCGGGTCCGGTGCGGCGCGGGCGTCGCCG